>CAHJWL010000004.1 GCA_903642235.1 Acidobacteriaceae bacterium
TGCTGGACGAGGAGCGGCGCTATTACCTGGAGCGCGAGATCGAGAAGGACCTGGTGCAGGTGCAGTGGGCGCCGCGGGTCAACGTCTCGGCCCGCACCGGCCGGCACATGGAGCGGCTGGCGGGGTCGGCACAGCCGCGGCAGAGAGCTCGGGCGGGGGCGTCGGAGTCAGGCGTGAGGGTGAAGCGGTCGAAGTTGATGCCTTCGCCGCAGACCGAGCAGGTGACGCGGGCGCCGCGGAAGCCGGGGAACTCGGAGGGTGGGAGATGGACCGAGACCCACTGGGCGGCGAAGAGGTCGCGGTCGGGGAGATCGCGGTAGGCGCGCATCTGCTGCTGATTTTTGTCGGTGAATGGGGCGCCGTCGGCGTCCGTGGGGAAGAGCTCGCGGGCGCGGTCTTTGGAGGACTCAAGGGCGACGAGGCGGAGGGCGCGGAAGTGGTCGGGTGCCCCGCCCATCTCGGCGGGCGGGATGGGGCGGGCGAGGTCGAGGAAGGTGGCGGCCATCTTGCCCCAGTCGCGGAGTTTAAGGGCGCGCTTGCCGACGCGGCAGCCAGTGACGACGGCGATAGCGTCGGTGGCGCAGCGATCGATCTCGACGAAGGTGACGAGGCGTTTGCGGTCGGGGCTTTGTTTGGAGCGAGGGTCGTGAATGTCAAGGATGCGGCAGGCGAGGACGGCCATGCGGACGCCAAGGATTTGGCCGGCGCAGAGATGGCCGTGGGCGAGCTCGGCGTCGTGGAGGAGGGTGTCGAGCTCGGCGGTGGGCATGGGGTGATGGTACGCCGGTGAGGGGGGATGGGATGATAGGCGGGAACGGAAGGATGTGGCGCGTGCGGGGCTGGGCCGCGAGGCCTGGGGTTAGAAAAGCAGATCCCTACGGGATGACAACCAAAGGGGCGGGCGGACTGCGCTGGCTGCGACGGAACGGTAGGGGGCGGGCGGACTGCGCTGGCTGCGAATGGGAATGGTAGGGGGGCGGTTGGCTGCGCTCGGGAACGCCGCCGCGTAGGGTCCTGCGGCCGGCGGCCGGGGCTGCGGAAGGGTATGGGGCTGCTGGCGGTAGTTAGCTGGTGCGGGTGACTATGCGGCGGATCTTCTGGTCGGTTTTGTACTGACTGATGGCGTAGACGGCCCAGATAGTGGCGGGGATCCAGCCGAGGAGGGTGAGCTGGAGGATGAGGCAGATGACGCCGGCGATGGGGCGGCCGATGGTGAAGAAGGTGAGCCAGGGAAGAAGAAAGGCGATCAGCAGGCGCATGCGGGCTACTCTCCTGCAGCTTTGACGAGGTTGAGGTCGGATCCGTCGCAGGATTCTGTGACAAGGCAGCGAGATCTTGCGAGAAGGGCGCGGGTGCGGCCGCAGGCGGGGCAGGCGCGGCCCTTGCGATGGAGGATCTTCGAGACGAGGAAGACTTTGCCGCAGGCGAAGCAGGGGATGGCGGCGGTGTCGCCGTACCAGTCTTCGTTAAGGGCGAGATTTTGCTTGTTGAGTTCGCGCAAGGAGGAGCTCCGTGGAAAGTGTAGCGGAGTGGGTTTGCGGGAGATGTGGAGAGAAAGGCGAGATGCGGGGGCTCTCCGCTGCGGCCTTCGGTCGAGATGACGGCGGAGTAGCGGGTTGCATCTGCTCAACCGAGTGTTCTTGGTCATGCAGGCGTTTCCGGTAGAAAAGCAGATCCCTACGGGATGACAACAAAAGGCTGGTGCTGTGGAGTGGTGGCTGAGGCTGGTGCTGCTCAACCGAGTGTTCTTGGTCATGCGAGGCGTTCCCGGTAGAGAAGCAGATCCCTACGGGATGACAACAAAAGGCTGGTGCTGTGGAGTGGAGGTTCAGGCTGGTGCTGCTCAACCGAGTGTTCTTGGTCATGCGGGCGTTCCCGGTAGAGAAGCAGATCCCTACGGGATGACAACAAAAGGCTGGTGCTGTGGAGTGGTGGTTGAGGTTGGTGCTGTGGAGTCTTTGGAGTCTCTGCTGTGGGCTTAGTCGTCGTCGTTGTCGCCCTCTTCGATGAGGGAGGTGGCGCCGACGACGTCGAAGGTGACGGGGTCGCCGGCGGTTGGCTGGACCGTGGCGCGCATGGGGAGTCGCTGCCATTTAGCGGGGGTGCAGACGGGGCCGGCGTGATCGGGCTGGGGCCAGCGGCCGATGGCGCGCTGGGCGACGGCTTTGCGGGTGCCGGCCTGGGCGACGACGGCGACGAGGGTGCCGACGCCTTCGGATTTTGCGGAGCGGCTGGTGCTGGCGGTGTTGCCGGCGCCCTCAGACTTGCTGGAGCGGCTAGTGGCGGCGGTGGTGCCGCAGTAGGCGGCGTAGTCGCGGAACCAGATGGCGTCCGAGACGGCGGCGTCGAAGTCGGGCAGATGCAGGGCGGTGATGTGGCCGGTGGTGCGATCGACGACGATCCAGGAGGCGGGCTGCCAAACCCAGCGCTCGCCGGGGTCGTTGGGGAGGGCGTCGTTGATGTGGAGAGCGCGGCGGATGGCGAAAGAACGGTCGGAGATGTTGTGGAGCTCGCCGACGGTCCACTCTTTCTGTTTGCTGTCGACGAAGAGGGGGCGGATTTTGAGGGTGGAGCTGTCGTCGTCTTTGCTGTCGGGCGTGCTGAAGGCGGGAGTGTACGGGACCTTGTGCATGGGGCCGAGGGTGACGGTGTGGACCTTGGGGGCTTTGGGTGCGGCGGCGACTCCGCTGGCTGCTGCGAGGAGCGGGAGAGCGAACGTGACGGAGCGGAGCTGGCGCACGGAGATCCTCAAGATGCGGAAGTGGCTGTGGTCAGAGTAGGCAGAGCGAGGACGAGGAGCGATACGACTTTGGCGGCAGGAGGAAACTGCCCTTGGCAATTTGGTGCGCGGACGGTACAACGAGCAAGGCCGGGGGAAGATGGAAGTTCCTGCTGTGAGGTGGGTGGAAGTTTCCGGGTGGGATGAAAGGATTGCGCGCGGGACGGGAGCCCATCTCGATTCCTCCCCAGATAGTTCTCGGCGGAAGTGGCGCAATCCCCCGCCGGTAGTATGGTGGAAGCAATGAGTGTGCGGCCTGTGCGCCCCGCGCGCACGGCCACAATGAGCGCGAACTATTTTCGAAGAAGACAGGAAGGATACAAAGAGCTATGTGGAAACCGAATCAGCCCGGCAGCGGAACTCCGACGACCCCATCGACACCGGAGCCGGTGCGCCCCGCGGCGTCGCCGAGCACGTTTGAAGCAAATGCAGCACGACCGGCTACGCCAGCACCAACTGGCCCCACATCCCCAAGCGCGGCGGCAGCGACCGGCGAGCAGGCGACGATCGGCAAGAGCCTGATTGTGAAGGGCGAGCTGACCGGCTCGGAGTCGCTCTACATTGACGGCAAGGTCGAAGGCGCGATCAATCTGCCGGGCAACCGGGTAACGGTCGGCCGCAATGGCCAGGTTGCGGCAAACATCGTGGCGCGTGAGGTTGTGGTTCTCGGGAAGGTGCGCGGCAACTGCCAGGCGAGCGATCGTGTGGATATTCGCAGCGAAGGCTCGCTGACCGGAGACGTGATCGCGGCGCGCATCTCGATCGAGGACGGCGCGTTCTTCAAGGGCGGTATCGATATTCGCAAGCCGGGCTCGATGGACAGCAAGGGTGCGGATGCGGCAAAGACTGGTTCCCCGGTGAGCACGCCAGAGCCGGTTGCGACCACCGTTTAGTTTGTAACTTTCGTTGTCTTTCCAGCGGAAAGCCCCGGTTTATGCCGGGGCTTTCCGCTGTGCGTCGTGGCGTCGGATGGGGATAGGATCTCGTGCCACGATCGCCGACTGTCGATGGGATTTCCGATGTCTCCGGATGTGTTACAGGCTTGGTTACAAGTTTCCAGCCGGCGAGCTTTCGAGCAGAGTAAGCACCTGCTGGGCGTGGCCTTCGGGTTTTACGTTCTCGAAGGTGTGAAGCAGGCGCTGCTCGCCCTGGGCGTCGGCAGCGGCGATGAGGAAGGTTGTGCGGGCGACGCCTTTGACGAGCTTGCCGTACATGTTTTTGGGCTTGATGAGGTCGAAGGCGTTGCAGACCGTCTCGTCGGCATCGGCGAGGAGCGGGTAGGGGAGGTTGTACTTCTCCTCAAACTTCTTCTGAGCCTTGACGGTGTCGCGGGAGATGCCGAGGACGGTGATGCCTTTCGATTGGAAGAGCTCGAAGGCATCGCGAAAGCCGCAGGATTCTATGGTGCAGCCGGGGGTGTCGGCGCGCGGGTAGAAGAAGAGGACGACCGGGGTGTTCTTGTAGTCGGCGAGAGAGCGCGACGTTCCGTTCTGGTCGGGGAGGGTGAAGTTTTTGACGAGGTCGCCGGGGTTGCGGGGTGCGGACATGGGTGCGCCTTTCTGGGTCGTGGGAGGGAGAAGCGGGTCCCTTCACTTCGGTCGGGATGCTGTTTTGCGTCAGGAAAGCAGATCCCTACGGGATGACAACAAAAAGCTGCAGGCACTGAGTACTCAGACGTCATTGAGTACCAAAGCATAGAGGCCGGCAACGTTACATGGCGGCGAGGGCGGCGAGAGTTTTTTCGAGGGAGGCTGCGTCTTCGACGTTGAGGGCGGTTTGGGTGCGGTCGATTTGACGGAGGAGGCCGGAGAGGACGCGACCGGGGCCGATCTCGATGAAGGGAGTGGCGGCTTCGCGAAGCAGCAGGCCGATGCAGTCGACCCAGCGGACGGGGGCGGTGACCTGACGGATAAGGCAGTCGCGGGCGTCGGCCGAGCGGGTGATGCAGCGGGCGTCGACGTTGGCAATGACGGGGTAGGCGGGGTCCTGGAAGGCGATGGACTCGAGGTCGGTAGAAAGGCGCTCCTGCGCGGGCTTCATGAGGGAGCAGTGGAAGGGCGCGGAGACCTGGAGCATGACGGTGCGCTTGGCACCGGCGGCCTTGCAGAGCTCGGCGGCGCGGGTGACAGCGGCGAAGGCGCCGGAGATGACGGTCTGGTCGGGCGAGTTGAGATTGGCAGGAGAGACGATGGAGCCGGTGGAGGTGGCGGCGTGGGCCATGCTGACGGGATTGACGGTGGCATCGGAGGTGACGGACTGCGCGCTGGCGGAGTCGGCGAGGGGTGCATCGGCGTGGGCTTCGGCAGCGGAGTCAGTGGCGGTGTCGGACTTGATCTGATCACCGATCTGGTCGGCGAGCTCGTCCATGGCCTGGCCGCAGAGGTCGTTGATCTGATCGGAGGGGAGGCCGAGGATGGCGGCCATGGCTCCCTCGCCCGAGGGGACGGCCTCCTGCATGTAGCGGCCGCGGTTTCGAACGATGCGGACGGCGTCGCCGAAGGGAAGGGTGCCGGCGATGACGTAGGCGGAGTACTCCCCGAGGGAGTGGCCGGCGGCGAAGGAGGGCTTCAACTCGCCGAGCTTTTGCTCGAGAACGCGGGCGGCGGCGACCGAGACGGTGAGGATGGCGGGTTGGGTATTTTCAGTGAGTCTGAGGGTCTCGTCGGGGCCGTCAAAGATGACTTTGGAGAGGGGGAAGCCGAGGGCGTCATCGGCCTCTTCGAAGACGGCGCGAGCGGCGGGGAAGGTAGTGAAGAGATCGCGGCCCATGCCAACCGATTGCGAGCCCTGACCGGGGAAGAGGAAGGCTGGTTTCATCTGGGTCTAGGGTAAATCAGGGAAGCAGGGCTGAGGGGACCGGCAGGGAGGTCGTTCGTGCGTGAGGCAAACAGAAGGCGAGACAGAATGCAAACAGACGGGCAAGGCAAAGCAGAAAGGCAGGGCAAAGCAGAAAGGCAGGATCACAGGGCGGAACAAACGCAGGTCAGAGGACTGGTGTTGCGGGGGTCGCTGGTGCCCGGCGCAACGGGTTGCTAGATGCCGACGCCGAACTCCACGTCGCTGTTGTAGTCGCCGGCATGGGCGTAGAGATCGTATGGGGTGCGGCGTTTGAACTTATAGCGGCGGCGAAGCTCACGGCCGGCGATGAGGCCCAGACCTAAAGCACCGGCGCCGGCGGAGATCCAACCGAGGGTGACGAAGAAGGCGTTCGACTGCGACTCGCGGGTAGGGAGCGACTTCGCGAGAAGGGCCGGGATGTCTTCGAGTCTGGTGCCGAGGATTCGGAGCGTTCGAACGGACCTCATGAGGAGGATGATAGCGCAGACAGAGGCGGAGATGGCAACCGTGGGGAGGGACGGAACTCAGGTGATATCGACCTGCTGAAAGCCGAGGCCGTAGAGAATGCTGGCGACAGTGGCGCGTGCGTTTTTTGTTGCGGCATCAAGGATGCCGTCATCGAGGGCGGCTTTTTGTAACTGGGCCTGGGCGCGCGCGCGTGTATCGGTTTCGAGGTTCTGATCGGCGGGGACGAGGAGGCCGGTGGAGCGGGCGTAGACGCGGGTGTGCTGGTTGTCGAGGGCAGTTGAGAAGAGCTCGGAGGGTGGGAGTGAGACGTGAATGGAGTGCGCGGCGGAGTCGATGCGAACGTCTTCGGGGCGGAGCTTCGCGAGATCGATGCCGGCGACGGACTGGCCGTGGACGATGAGCAGGAGGCGATCGCCAGCGAGAAGATCCGGCAGGACGAGGCTGGACCTGTTGCCTTCGACGACGGTGTCGAGCGAGTAGACGACGGTCTCAAGGCGCTGGAGGCGCTGGATCCTCCCGACGACGGTGGGGACGCTGGTATGAATAGTGGTGGTGCGGCCGGTGACGAGCGCGGCGAGGCGGGCGGGAAGGCCGGTGGTAGCGTGGCGCATGAAGACGATGACGGCGGCGGCTCCGAGCAGGATAGAGAGCAGGACGGCGAAGAAGGGGCCAGAGGAGGAGGAGCGGCCGGAGTTGTACTGGGTGGTCATGGATGTAATGATCCTCGGCCGGCTGGCTGCCATAAATATGGTAGCATTCGCGCATGCGGACGACGATTGATATTCCGGACGAGATGTATCGCGCGCTGAAGAGCCGGGCGGCGCTGGAGTCGAAGACGGTGAAGGAGTTGATCCTGCGCGGAGTCAAGGTGACTCTGGAGGTGAGAAAGCCACCGAAGGTGCGCCGTCTGAAGTTTCCTCTTATTACCTCAAAGCGACCTGGCTCTCTGGAGCTCGACAACAAGACAATTTATGATCTTATCGATTTTCCCTGACATCAATGTTTGGCTCGCACTCGCGTACTCACACCATGGGCATCATCGAAACGCCCGGCGCTGGTACGAGTCTTTGTCGAGCAGCGAAGAGCTTGTTTTTTGCCGACACACGCAGATGGGGTTACTTCGTCTTCTGACACGGAGCGCCATTATGGGCGAAGACGTCAAGTCGCAGATTGAGGCATGGCGGATCTATGACTCGATGTTTGTTGGGTCGGCTATCCGCTTTCTGGAAGAGCCTCCCGGTCTCGATGAACCATTCCGCCAGCTTGCCCGATCTTCGCAGGCAACACCGCAGGACTGGGCGGACTCGTACCTAGCTGCCTTCGCAAAGCAGGCGTCTCTGCGCCTCGTCACCTTCGATAAAGCGCTGCACGGGCGTGCGCGAGGTTCGCTCCTGCTCGCGGCTACCTAGAAGCAGGGGAACGGCAATCTATGCAGGAACAGGCTTGTAGGTCTGCAGTCGCTTGCCTTCTTCGACGGAGGCGGTGCGGTGGCGGTAGCTGGCGGCGATGAACTCGCGGAAGAGCGGATGCGGCTCGAGGGGCTTCGATTTGAACTCCGGGTGGAACTGGCAGCCGAGAAAGAAGGGGTGGGTGGGGATTTCGACGATCTCGACATAGGTGCGATCGGGCGTGGTTCCGGTGAGGCGGAGGCCGGCGGCAGTGAGGATGGGTTCGAACTCGCGATTGAATTCGTAACGGTGGCGGTGACGTTCTGAGATGGCGGTGGTGCCGTAGGCGTCGGCGGCGAGCGAGCCGGGCTCCATGACGCAGTCCCACGCGCCGAGGCGCATGGTGCCGCCCATCTCTTCGACGCCGGTGAGCTCGCGGAGCTTATAGATGATGCGATACGGGGTGTTGGGGTCGAACTCGCCGGAGTTGGCGCGGGCGAGGCCGCAGACGTTGCGGGCGTACTCGATGCAGGCAGTCTGCATGCCGAGGCAGATGCCGAAGTAGGGCGTGCCGGATTCGCGGGCGTAGCGGATGGCGTTGAGCATGCCTTCGATGCCGCGCTTGCCGAAGCCGCCGGGGACGAGGATGCCGTCGTGCGGCTGGAGGAACTCCATGTAGTCGCGGTTGGGGGTGCCGTCGGCGTCGGTGGTCTCAAGCGCTTCGGCTTCGATCCAGGTGACACGCAGCTTGAGGTTGTGGGCGAGGGCGCCGTGGACGAGGGCTTCCTTGAGGGATTTGTAACTGTCTTCGTACTCGACGTACTTGCCGACGATACCGATCGAGACCTCGTCTTCCGGATGGGTGGCGCGATGGACGATATCTTCCCAGCGGGAGAGATCGGGCGTGGGCGCTTCGATGCGGAGGTACTTGAGGATGAGGGTGTCGACGCCTTCTTCGGAGAAGTTGAGCGGCACGCCGTAGATGGAGGGGACGTCGAGGGCGGCGATGACGGCGGGTTCTTCGACGTTGCAGAAGGCGGCGATCTTCGAGAGCATCTCGCGGGGGACGGCGCGGTCGGTGCGGCAAAGGAGGATGTCGGGCTGGATGCCGATCGAGAGCATCTCTTTGACGGAGTGCTGGGTGGGCTTGGTCTTGAGCTCCTGGGCGGCGGCGATCCAGGGAATGAGCGTGACGTGGACGAAGACGGTATTATCGCGGCCGAGGTCCTGGCGCATCTGGCGTATCGCTTCGAGGAAAGGAAGCGATTCGATGTCGCCGACGGTGCCGCCGATCTCGACGATGGCGACGTCGCAGTCCCCGCCGATCTTGCGCATGGCGGCTTTGATCTCGTTGGTGACGTGCGGGATGACCTGGACGGTCTTGCCGAGGTAGTCGCCGCGCCGCTCTTTGGTGATGATGCCTTCGTAGATGCGGCCGGTGGTGAGGTTGTTATCGCGGGTGAGATGGGCGTGGGTGAAGCGCTCGTAGTGGCCGAGGTCGAGGTCGGTCTCGGCGCCGTCGTCGGTGACGAAGACTTCGCCGTGCTGGAAGGGCGACATGGTGCCGGGATCGACGTTGAGGTAGGGGTCGAACTTCATCAGGTTGACGCGCAGTCCGCGCGCTTCGAGCAGACAGCCGATGGAGGCTGCGGCGAGACCTTTTCCGAGCGAGGACACAACGCCGCCCGTTACAAAGATGTATTTGGCTGACATCTCCGCCTCCGGTGATTTGATTGTCTGGATTGGTCGCACGTGGGGTGCACGATCAAGTATCGCAGGGGATGGTGGGGGAGGCAAGACTTCGCTGCCGACGCGGGTGCGTGAGAGTTAGCGGGGGAACTTCTTGCCGAGGAGGGTGGAGTCGAGGCGGGCGGCGACGGCGGGGAAGGCTTCGGTCGCGCCGGTAAAGCGGAGGTCGTCGACGGAGGAGATGAGAGGGATGTTGGTGCGAAGGGTGGCTAGGTCGCGAAAGAGGTGGGCGAGTTTCTGGTCGCGGACGAGGTTTTCGGCGAGGGCGCGGGGGCTGGTGACGGGGACGTGCCAGTCGCGGGAGTCGGCGGGGATGCCTTCGAGGTGGCCGAAGCGGGCGAGGACGGCTGCGGCGGATTTCGCGCCCCAGCCGGGGAGGCCGGGGAAGCCGTCGGCGGTGTCGCCGACGAGAGCGAGGTAGTCGGGGATGGAGGCGGGTGGGACACCGAATTTGGCGACGACGCCCGCTTCATCGCGGGTGACGCGTTTGCGGCGGTCGAGCTGGACGACGTGGGCGCCGCGGACGCACTGGGCGAGATCTTTGTCGGGGGTGCAGATGAGGACCTGCTCGACGCGCTTGTCGTCGCTGCAGAAGGCAGCTGCGGATGCTAAGGCGTCGTCGGCTTCCCACTCGACCATGGGCCAGACGACGACGCCGAGGGCGGTGAGAGCTTCTTCGAGGAGAGGGAACTGCGCGAGGAGCTCGGGCGGGGTGCCTTCGCCGGTTTTATAACCGGGGTAGAGATTGTTGCGGAAGCTCTCGATGACGTGGTCGGTGGCGACGCCGAGGTGGGTGGCGCCCTCTTCGATCATCTTGAGGACGGAGGTAAGGACGCCACGAACGGCGGCGACCTCCATGCCGGCCTTGTCCTTCATGGACGGGAGGGCGTGGAAGTGGCGGAAGAGCTCGTAGGTGCCGTCGATGAGGTGGACTTGCATGGTGGCAGGGCAAAGGGCTTAGGAACAGAGAGGCGAAAGAGAAAAACCAGAACAGAAGAGCGAAACAGAGAGGCGAAACAGAAGAGCGAGAACGGGAAGCGAGAGAACTGCAGGGGCGAGGGCGGGTTAGTCGCCGGGAAGCTGGAGGGCGGCCTCGGGGCCGCTGCCGAAGCGGGCGAGCAGGCGGCGAAGGGCGCGGAAGAGGGCGCGGGCGGCGAGGACAGCGGCGGCGAGCAGGAGGAGAGCGGTGGCGGCAGCGGCTACGGGATGGTGGGTGGCGAGCCAGGTGACGCCGATGGCGACGGCGTCCTCGGTGGTGGAGAGGGCGATGTTCGAGAGGGGCTCGGGGCTGGGGGTGACGGCGGCGCGGACGGCGTTTTTGGAACCGTGGGTGAGGAGCGCAATGCCGGCGCCGGCGGAGGTGGCGAGCAGCTGCATGCCGGGCGAGAGATGGCTGGTGGCCTGGTAGGCAACGAGGGCGGCGATAGGGATGCGGATGAAGGTGTGGAGGGCGTTCCAGACGAGATCGAGCGCGGGGATCTTGTCGACGATGAACTCGGCGGCGAAGAGCAGGCCGGCGGCGACGAGGACCCAGGTGTGCGCGAGCGTGTCGAGGCCGGAGGGGAGGGCGACCCAATGGAGGCGGCTGAGCAGGCCGAGGGTGAAGACGGTGGCGTAGACGTTGAGCCCGGCGGCGAAGCTGGCGGCGATGACGAGGGCAGCGAGATTGGCCGGGGAGAAGGGCATGTGCGGGATTGTAGGCCGGATTCGGGTGCGGTGGTGGGAATGTTTCTCGGGGGCCGATGCGGGGAGAGGGAGTACGCCGCTTCGCTCCGGCAGCGAAGAGCGAAATGCCGGGGGTTCTTCCGCTTTGCTCAGAATGAGAGGGAGAGGGTGGGGCGTAGATGGATGAAGGGGTTCGCGGTAGAGAAGCAGATCCCTACGGGATGACAACAAAGGGGAGGACTGTGGCTGGAGAAGCAGGTCCGTCCACTTCGGTCGGGAGGATAGGGCATGGGGGGAAGAGGCAAGAGAAAAGGCAGCCTGGTTGGGCTGCCTTTCTCGAGACTGCTGAAGCTCAGCGCTTATGCAACCTGAACGTTCTCTGCCTGCCAGCCCTTGGGGCCCTTGACGACATTGAACTGAACGCTCTGGCCTTCCTGAAGCGAACGGAAGCCGTTGCTCTGGATGGCGGTGTGATGAACGAAGACATCTTCGCCATTTGCGCGGCTGAGAAAACCAAAACCTTTAGCGTCGTTGAACCACTTTACTGTGCCTGTTTCCATGATGATTGTCCTTGTGGGGCTTATGTACCGCGAATGCAATTTGGAGTTTTATTTGCGAGTCGCGTTTAGCAGAACACACAAGAAAAACCAGATCCAAGTTCACGATCAGTCTCTATTCTACACGGACTGCAGAAAGTTGCCAGAGAATGTGAAAGCGAGTTCTCGGCACGAGAGGACAGGCGTGGGGATCGGGATGGTGGCGCAGCGGTGGGCGTTGCAGCAGATGGAAATGATGGCGGAGCGGACGGGCCGGCTGCGCGGGCGGCCCAGGCATCTGCTGGTAGGTGAGCGCGGGGAGCGGGAGGCGGTGTTCTACCTGCGGGCGCAGGGATACACGGTGGTGGCGCGGCGATGGCGGACGGGGCGGCTGCGCGGGGATGCCGACGTGATTGCGTGGGACGAGGATGCCCTGTGCTTTGTCGAGGTGAAGACGCGGGCGGAGCGAAAGGTGATGGATCCGGCAGAGGCGGCCGTCGGTGAGGACAAGCGGCGCATGCTGCGGAGGATGGCGGACGCGTACCTGCGCGGGTTTCCGGAAGAGGAGCGTGGGCGGGTGGTGGTGCGATTCGATGTGCTGGCGGTGTATCTGGCGGGAACGGCGGCGAGGGGAGCCAGGGGAGCCGAGTTCGAGTTGTTCCGGGGGGCGTTCGGGCGGCGGGAGTGAGGCCTGGCATAGGGGCTCCCGATGCAAAATGCGGGGTCTCTGCGCTTCGACTCCGCTCCGCTTCGGCTTTGATCGAGATGACGGCTTCATCTGGTTGCAACGGGAGTGTGTTCTGCCGGTGTTCCGGTGTATTCGAGCTGTGTCGCAGGAGTAGATTGCTCTCATACAGTTGTGCTGCGCACGCGACTGAGATCGAGCAGGATGGGGAGCTGAAACGATGACGCTGCTGAATGCACCGATCTACAACGAGACAAGCGAGAAGCGGAAGCTGGGGCTCCTGATCGCGGGTGGCGTGATCCTTGCACTCGCTTTTTTGGGCGGGATTGGCGGGTTTCTGCTGGGCCATGGGTGGTTCTTTTCAAACCTGAAGGCCGAGCACGTGGTGAACAACTTCTTTGACGCGCTGCAAAACAAGGACTATGCGACTGCATACGGGATCTGGATGCATGACGCAAAGTGGCAGGAGCATCCGGACAAATACGACTACAAGCTGAAGCGGTTTACCGAGGATTGGACGACGGCGAGTGACTTTGGGCCGATCACGTCGCACCACGTGGATATTTCAAAGACAGATGGGACGGGGAACTTCGGGACGGGCATCATTGTGGCGGTGCGGGTGAATGGGGAGAAGAAGGCGTTTATGTGGTACCAGAAGAGCGATGGCACGCTGACGTATCCGGCACCGCATCAGCTCGAGTACTAGAGGCTTTCTAATAGCAATATTGGATGCTCGCGTCGCTGCGCTCCGTGGTCGAAGTGAAATGCGGGGGGTTCCTCGGCTACGCCTCGGAATGAGGCCCAAGATGCGCTGACGGAGTACGGCTGACGTTCACGGTAGAGAAGCAGATCCCTACGGGATGACAACAAAAAACAGCGGCAAGGACGAGGGCTACTGCACGTCACCAGTCGAGTACTAAGAGGCTTAGGGTCTCCTGGCGATGGTTTTCTAGTAGAGGTGTTGATGCTCGCGTCGCTGCGCTCCGTGGTTGAAGCGAAATGCGGGGTTCCTCGGCTACGCCTCGGAATGAGGCCCAAGATGCGCTGACGGAGTACGGCTGACGTTCACGGTAGAGAAGCAGATCCCTACGGGATGACAACAAAAAACAGCGGCAAGGACGAGGGCTACTGCACATCACCAGGTAATTTGCTCAGGAGAGATCGGGTGGGGTGAGCGACAGGGCGTGGCGGATGCCGCGGAGGGCCTGGCGGGTGCGTTCTTCGTTTTCGATGAGGGAGAAGCGGATGAAGTCGTCGCCGTGCTCGCCGAAGCCGATGCCGGGGCTGACGGCGACCTTGGCGTGGTGAAGCAGGTGTTTTGAGAACTCGAGCGAGCGGAGGTGGCGGAAGGGCTCGGGAATGCGGGTCCAGGCAAACATGGTGGCGCGGGGCGAGTCGGTCTGCCAGCCGAGGCGGTTGAGGCCACCCACGAGGGCGTCGCGGCGGCTGCGGTAGATCTCGGTGATGTCTGTGACGCATTGCTGTGGGCCCTCAAGGGCGCAGATGCTGGCGACCTGAAGCGGGGTGAAGGTGCCGTAGTCGAAGTAGCTCTTGATGCGGCTGAGAGCGGCGACGAGGGTGGGGTTGCCGACCATGAAGCCGACGCGCCAGCCGGGCATGTTGTAGGACTTCGACAGCGTGAAGAATTCCGCGGCGATGTCTTTGGCGCCGGGGACCTGCATGATGGACGGCGGTTTGTAACCATCAAAGGCGATGTCGGCGTAGGCGAAGTCGTGGACGAGCCAGACGCCGAACTCCTTGCAGAGCGCGACGAGGCGCTCGAGGAAGGGCAGGTCGACACATTGGGCGGTCGGGTTTGCGGGGAAGTTGACGATGAGGAGCTTGGGCCGCGGGGTCATGCGCGGAATGGTCTCCTCGATCTCGGCGAGGAACTCGGTGGTGGAGTGGACGGGCAGCGAGAGGATGTCAGCGCCGGCGATGACGGGGCCGTAGATGTGGATGGGGTAGCTGGGGTTGGGGACGAGGACGGTGTCGCCGCGATCGAGGACGGCGAGGCAGAGGTGGGCGATGCCTTCTTTCGAGCCGATGGTGACGATGGCCTCGGTGGCTGGGTCGAGGTCGATGTTGTAACGCGAACCGTACCAGTTACAAATCGCCTTGCGGAGGCGGGGAATGCCTTTCGAAAGGGAGTAGCGGTGGGTGCGCTGCTTGCGCGCGGCCTCGATCATCTTGTCGACGATGTGAGCGGGGGTGGCGCCGTCGGGATTTCCCATGCCGAAGTCGATGATGTCTTCGCCGCGCTTGCGGGCGGCGGCCTTGAGCTCGCCGGTTATGTTGAAGACGTAGGGCGGAAGGCGCTGGAGGCGGGGAAAGCTGTCCATCGCTTGATGCTACCAAGCGCGGTTGCGGAGGGGGAGAGTCGAAGATGGTGCGGAAGCCCGTGGTGGTGGTGGGAAGTTTGAATGCGGACCTGGTGGTGCGGGCGGAGCGGTTTCCGGCGCCGGGCGAGACGCTCTGTGGCGAGAGCTTTGCCGTTTTGACGGGCGGCAAGGGCGCGAACCAGGCGGGGGCGGCGGCGCGGCTGGGCTGGCCCACCGAGATGGTGGGGCGCGTGGGGAGGGATCAGTTCGCGGAGCAGGTGCGGCGGGATCTCGAGGCGACGGGGGCGGGATGCGCTGAGGTGAAGGAGGTTGAAGGAAGTACGGGTGTCGCGGTGATCACGACGGTAGCGGGCGGGGAGAACACGATTGTGCTGGCGGCTGGGGCGAATGAGGCAATGGATGGAGAGGCGGTGGAGGCGGCATGGCCGGTGATTGCGGGTGCGGGGATGGTGCTGCTGCAGCTGGAGGTCCCGCTTGAGACGGTGGTGGAAGTGGCGCGGCGCTGTGCGGCGGCGGGGGTGCCGGTGATGCTCGATCCGGCGCCGGCACGAGAGCTGCCGGAGGAGCTGCTGCGGGCCGTGACGTGGCTGACGCCGAACGAGACGGAGGCGCGGGTGCTGTGCGGGAACTCCATGGAAGACGATGCGGGGGTGGAACGAGGGGCGGAGCAGCTGATGGCGATGGGTGTAGGGAATGTGGCGCTAAAGCTGGGCGGGCGTGGGGTGTATGTGATGACGGCGGAGACGCGGGGGCTGGTGCCGGCGTTTGCGGTGGAGGTGGTGGATACGACGGCGGCGGGGGACTGCTTCAATGGAGCGTTTGCGGTGGCGCTGCTGAGAGGTTTGGAGGTGATGGAGGCGGCGAGGTATGCGGTGGCGGCGGCGGGGCTCTCGACGACGCGGGCGGGGGCGCTGCCCTCGATGCCTACAGGGGCGGAGGTGGAGGCGTTGCTGGGTGCACGGAGCGGGGAGAGTTCCGGCTCTTGAGGCCGACCTCCGCCGCACGCCAGCGTACCGATTTGCTTGTTGGCGACGCCGGTGTTGTCGCCGAGATGGAGTGGGTAGAGAAGCAGATCCCTACGGGATGACAACAAGAGAGAGCCGCGGAAGGCAGAGGCGACGGGGCCAGGGTGTAGGGCTAGAGGTGAGGGCTTAGAGATGAGGGCTTAGAGGTGAAAGGTTAGAGGAGGTGAAGGGCTATTGGCGGTGAAGGGCTAGAGGTGAAAGGCTATTGGTGAAGAGCCAGAGGGCGTGTTACGGAGTTGCCGGGGGAGAGCTTTGGGGAGCGGTGGCGGGAGGTCCCGACGTGAGGGAGGCGGCTTTCCGGCGCTCTTCGGCGGCCTCGGCTTTGCGGCCGGCCTGTTCAAGCGCGGCGGCGAGCGCGGTGTGTGCCGGCGCGGAGCCGGGATCGGCGGAGATAGCGCTCTCGAACTGGAGGATGGCTTCCTTCACTTGCCCGCGTTTGAGGAGGACGGAGCCGCTGTCCAGGCCGAAGTTTGCCTTCTGCCGGTTGATGGCGACTCGGGTGAGGCCGGCGGCGATCCGGCGTTCCGCGGCGGCTTCCTCCTTCTTTCCTTGCGCGGCAAGGATTGCGGCCATGGTGATGTGCGGGCTGGGCTGCTCCGGGGTGAGCGCGATGGCGCGTTCCAGCGCGGTGATGGCTTTTTCGGGCTCGTTCAGCTGGCGGTAGACGCTGCCGAGGGTGGCCCAGCCCTCGCCATTGTCGGGCCGCAGGGTGAGCGCGCGTTCGAAGCTGGCGGCGGCCTCTGGGAGGCGGCTCTGCTGCATGTAGAGGATGCCGAGGGTATAGGGCGGATCCGGCAGCGAGGGATCGAGTGCGGCGGCGCGATTGAACTCCGGAATGGCGGCCACGAGGTCGTCCTTGAGCTTGAGGGCGAGAGCAAGATCGTAGTGCAACTGCGGGCTATCGGGGTCGAGCGCAAGGCCGGCGCGGAACTGAGCCAGTGCCTGGTCGAGGTTGCTTTGCTGCAGGTAAGCGACGCCGAGGTTCTCATGCAGGGTGGGGTCTGCCGGACTGAGTTTGAGAGCGCGGAGATAGAACGGAATGCCGCCCACGGCGTCGCCGGTCTGAACATGCGCCAGACCAGTGTTGATCAGGAGCTCAGGGTCGTTGGGCCGGAGGCGCAGGACCTCGGCAAAGAGAGGGAGAGCGTGCGCCGGATCCTCGGCGGCCTGATAGGTAAGGGCGAGCCGGTATCGAAGATCGACGGCGCTTGAGGCCGAAGGAGACAAGGTTGCGAGGCTGTTCTCGAGAGCGGTGATGGCCTCCGGTTCGCGGTGGCTCTCGACCAGAGCGCGGGCGAACTGGAGGGTGTATGCGGTCCTGGTTGGGTCAAGGGCGCAGGCACGCCCAAGCGCGGCGGCGGCCTGGGCCGGCCGGTGGGTCTCAAGCTGTACGGAGCCGAGATGGAATGCGGCGGAGGCGAGAGTGCTATCGACCTGGAGTGCGCGCGTGAGCGTTTCTTCTGCCAGACTGAAGTTTTTCTGGTGCGCCTGCACGGTGCCGAGGGCGTCAAGGAGGGTTGCATCGTTGGGCGCCGCGGCTGTGGCGTGGGCGAGCAGAGCTTCGGCGCCGGGGAGATCGCCCGCGGCGTCGAGGGAGGTGGCAAGGGGAAGGGCGATATCGCGGGGCGTTACCGCGTCGAGAGAGGGAGTGAGCGTCAGAAGGTGATGCAGCGTGCCGGCCGCGAGGCGATCCTGGCGGGTGACTGCAAAGGCCAGCGAAAGGCTGAGCAGCGCGGTCTGGTTGTCGGGCGAGAGATGGAGGGCGCGGTCAAGCTCGCGTATGGCGGCGGCGTTCTCTCCGGTGGCGAGCAGAACGGAGCCAAGGGCACTATGGGCGGCGGAGACACCTGGAGCGAGACGAACGGCCTGCTCGAAATGAAGGCGGGCGGCTCTTAGATCGCCTTTGGCGTAGGCGTCTGACCCGGCTTTGAAGGCGTCGGTCGCCTGCCGGATCGGGACAGATGGCGTCGCGCTGCCTGGGTTGGGCGTCTGCGCGGGAGCCTGCAGGAGAAGGAGGCCGAGTGCCGTGGCGGAGACAATTCCCATGCGGAACCTGATTTTAGGGCATTTGTCCGGAGGAGGGATCTCGCTGTACCGAGCAGGCGGGTTCCCGATGATGTACAGGACGCACAATGTTACGAAATCTTAAAGATCCCCGTTGACACCTGTTTCAGGACGCGCGTAGTTTGGCCGGGCTTCGTTGGAGGCAGATTTTTGCATGCTGTACAGGATCGCCCCGGCGACGGTACAGGCGAGAGACAGAACTTCCTTCCAGCAATCCCCGCCCGGCAGCAGAAGCACGTTGCCGGCAATCCAGATTTGCAGAGCTTCTGTGAGGTCGATATGAGAGCAAGAAAGAGTTTGGCAGGTTCAGGACTGGCGATGCTGCTGGTGGCAGCGACGCCCCACAGCTTTGGACAGGCGGTCTATGGATCCATCTTTGGAACGGTGACGGACGTCAGCGGCGCCGTGATCCCGAATGCGACCATCATCGTCACCGATGTGGCGAAGGGAACGTCTGTCACCGTGACCGCAAATGGGAGCGGTGACTTCACCGCGGACCACTTAATTCCGGATATTTACACGGTGAAGGTGAGCGCGGACGGGTTCAAGGGATTTCAGCAGAGTGACGTTCAAATTTTTGCTGACACCTCACTGAAGGTCGCGGCGGCACTGCAGGTTGGCGGCAGCGACCAGACCATTGAGGTAGCGGCAGATCAGGTGCCGCAGTTGAAGACGGACCGCGCGGATGTGTCCACGACCTTCAACTCGAAAGAGATCATCGACCTGCCGATTCCGGATCGGAACTTTACCAACCTGCAGCTGCTGCTGCCGGGTGCGCAGCAACTGGGCTTCAGCCATGCCGCGAGTGAAAATCCACAGGGATCCAAGCAGATTGAGGTGGACGGCCAGGCGTTTGCGGGAACGGCCTTTCAGCTGGATGGAACGGATAACCAGGACCCGATCCTAGGAATCATTGTCGTGAATCCGAATGCGGATTCGCTCTCCGAGACAAAGATCACGACGCAGAACTATGACGCCGAGTTCGGCAAGGCGGTGTCGTCGGTCGTGACGGCGCAGACGAAGTCGGGATCGAACAGCTTCCACGGGTCGGCGTTTGATTACCGCGAGAGCAATGCAAACCTGGCAAAGAATCCGTTTACGCAGCACTCCGATGCCGGATTTCCGGACGGGCTCAAGAACCAGTTTGGCGGATCGATTGGCGGTCCCATCTTGAAGGACAGAGTGTTCTTCTTTGCGGACTATCAGGGAACTCGACAAAAGGTCGGCATCGGGAACACGATGACGGTGCCGACGTCCAAGCTGGTTCAGACCTGCCTCGACCAAGCACCAACGGCCACCGGAGCTCTGGGATGCGACTTCAGCGAGTACGCACAGGCTATTGGACAGCAGAACCACCTCTCTGGCGCGGCGGCTGCCAACTATCCCCTGGTGTACCAGCAGACCGCTGCCGGCTCCGTTCCGTATGCCGGCAATGTCATTCCCCACGCGAATCTTTCAGCCCCGGCGCTCGCCCTTCTCGGCTATCTCAAGAACTATGCTCCGAACACCGCGGGGTCGGCCGTGGGAGGAGTAAACGGACTCAAGGACAACTACATCGCCAGTGGCATCGGTGGTTTTAACAGCGACCAGTGGGATGCGCGTGGAGACTGGACGGCGAACAGCCGGACGCATGTGTTTGGGCGCTTCAGCCGATTCACAGACACACTGACGGGAACCACGATCTTCGGGCCTGCCGGTGGCGCCGGATTCGGTCTGGGCGGCTACGGCGGAACGTCGCAGGGGGCAAATGACAGTGCGGCGGCGGGCGTGGACGTAGCGGTTAACTCGAAGCTCGTAACGGATGTTCGGCTCGGGTATTTCCGGTACGACATTGTGACTTCCAAGTACGATGCGGGAACGAACCTTGCAACGCAGCTTGGGATTCCCGGTCTGAACACGGCTGATCCCCTGACAAGTGGATCGCCGGAGTTCACCTTGACGGAGGTCGGAAGTTTTGGCGGTCCGAGCAATGGGTCGGGTAAAGGTCCGCAGTATGGTGCAGGTCTCAACGTGGACCGATGCAACTGCCCGCTCATCGAGAGAGAAGATCAGTATCAGATCGCAAATAACTGGACCAAGACGATCGGCAACCATAGCGTGAAGTTCGGGGCAGACCTCCGGTACGCCCGCAACCTGCGAGTTCCGAGTGACTCCGACCGCACGGGAGTGCTCAACTTCGGAACTGGTCCAACATCAAACGGAAATGATGGAGTCACCGGGCTTGGCTTTGCATCGTTCCTGACAGGGCAGGTAACGCAGTTCAATCGCTATGCGAGCAGCTCGACAAATGCAAAAGAGTTCCAGAAGCGCGACTTCTTCTATGTGCAGGACACGTGGCGTGCAAGTTCGAAGCTGACGATCAACTACGGGGCGCGCTATGAGTTTTACTTCCCGGAGAAGGTGAACGGCAAAGGGAATGGAGCGCTGTTGAATCTTGAAACCGGCTATCTGCAGGTTGCGGGTTACGGTGCTTTCGGCACGAATATGGGCTACAAGCTGCCGCAGAACACATGGAACCCACGGCTCGGTTTCGCGTACCAGTCGAGCCCGCAGACGGTGATTCGAGGAGGATATGGACGCAGCTTCGACATCGGCGTCTTCGGGTCGATCTTCGGGCATGCCGCAACACAGAATCTGCCGGTGCTGCAGAACCAGGCAATTACAGCGAGTGGTACGGATAGCGCTTTTGTCCTGAGTGATGGGCCCGTCGCGCCGACGCAGATCGCAATTCCAGCGAATGGTTTACTTGTGAATCCGGGATCGTCGGTAACGTCCCGCACGCGGCCGACTACCTTGCGCTTGCCAACGCTGGATGCCTGGAATCTTTCGGTGCAGCAGTCCTTCTCCCCTACGCTTTCAGCAACGGTTGCATACGTCGGGAACAAGGGAACACACACCTTCGGGGATAACTCCTCCAACACGACCAACCCGAATGAGGCGGCTATCGCGACGAACGGTCTGCACTGGGATCCGGCAGCCGGGAAGAACCCGCTGGCAGTGAACGGTGTCGCCCCGGATGGAGGAACAGCGAATCAGAACCTGCTGCGCCGCTACTATGGTGGATCTTTGCCGGCGTGCGGCGGTCCCTGCGGCTGGACGAACGATATTACAGACTTCAGCGACAACCTTGATACACATTACAACGCGCTGCAGGCAACACTCACCAAGCAGTTTGCGCATGGAGTAAGCTTCAACGCGAACTACGCCTGGCAACAAGCGCTCAGTGACAACTCAGGGTATTCCTCTTGGGACAAGCACATTGTTGCTGGACGGGAGACCGCTCTCCGTGAGCAGCAGGTGATTGTGTATGGGCTGTTTGAGCTGCCGTTCGGCAAGAACAAAGTACTTCTGGGCAGGGCGCCTGGATTCATTCAGCAGATTGTTGGTGGGATCCAGATCAGTCCGGTGATCACCTACTCGAGCGGCCTGCCGTTCACGCTGGGGTACTCGACGTGCAGCCAGCAGGTCCCAACAAGCGCTCCGTGCCGCGTGAATGGCGACACCCACCAGTTCCATTCCCAGGTTACGGGGAGCCCCGGCAACGGACTTACGTTCTATCAACCTGTCAACATCGACAACAGCAGCACGTTTACACGACCGGGGCTGGATCAGATTGGAAATGTTGGAAGAAACACTGTCTTCGGGCCGCGCTTCTTCAACGGGGACATTTCGCTTCAGAAGAACTTCACCATCCGCGAGAGAACGTCGCTGCAGCTTCGGGCAGACGGTTTCAACGCGTTCAACCATATCAACTGGGGCACGCCAAACGGCAACATCGACCAGGGTGGCACGATCACAGGAGGCGCGTTTCCGAATGGGGAGGCGAACCCACGGCAGCTGCAGTTCTCTGGCCGGGTGCAGTTCTAGCTGTTGAGAAGGTGCGGCAAAGGAGGCCTTCGGGCCTCCTTTGCCGTCGGTTTCTGCGGGTAGAAACGACGGTCTGACGCCCGGACGCTATAGTGGCTGCAAGAAGAAAGACACGGAAAGGTTTCTTATGAAGCGTCCATCTCCTGTTCAGCTGGTCTGCGTGACGGTGTTGTCAGCGGCGAGTTGCTTTGCGCAGAGCGGCGCGGTCAGTCCGGCCGATCTTAAAGCGGCCGAGAAGCCGTCGAGCGACAGCACGTGGTGGAAGCATGCTGTGGTGTACGAGATCTACCCGCGATCGTTTCAGGATTCGAACGGGGATGGCGTTGGGGATCTGAATGGGATCACGCAGCGGCTGGACTACCTGAAGGATCTTGGCGTTGATGCCATCTGGATTGCGCCGATGTATCCGTCGCCGCAGGTGGACTTCGGCTATGACATCTCGGACTACGAGAACGTTGATCCGCAGTACGGCACACTGGCCGACATGGATCGGTTAATTGCCGAGGCAAAGAAACGGAACATACGTGTCTGTCTGGATATGGTGCTGAACCATACCTCGGACAAGCACGCATGGTTTCAGCAGTCGGCGAGTTCGCGTACCGATCCGAAGCATGATTGGTACGTCTGGAATGAGGGCAAGCTCGCGACGGGTCCCGGTGCAACGCCTTATGAGAAGCGTTTTGCGCATGACGGGAAGGTTCCGATCAATGATTGGGAGTCGGGCTTTGGCGGGTCGGCGTGGCAGTGGACTCCGGCGACGGAGCAGTTTTACTATCACAAGTTTTACAGGGAGCAGCCGGACCTGAACTGGCGGAACCCGGCGGTTGAGAAGGCCATGTTCGCCTCCATGCAGTTCTGGCTGGATCGCGGCGTTGCGGGATTTCGACTGGATGCAATTCCAACGCTGTTTGAAGATCCGCAGCTGCGCGACGAGCCCGAGGCGGGCGGTGTGAATGCGCAGGGAGATCCGAACCTGAAGGACGTCTACACCTCCAATCTGCCGGAGGTTCACGGAGTCATCCGCCGGATGCGCACGATGGTGAGCAAGTATCCGGGGGATCGCGTGCTGATTGGCGAGACGTATCTGCCAAACACGCTTGAGCTCGATAAGTGGTACGGGAGCGCGGACAAGAACGAACTGCAGCTGCCGATGGACATGCTGGTCGGCTTTCAGGGGAATCATGCAAAGCTGGATGCGACCAAGCTGCGGCAGTACCTGGTAGAGGTTGAGACACAGGTGCACGGATCGCAGCCGCTGCTCGTCTTTGATAATCACGATAACGTGCGAAGCCACGACAGGTATGGTGACGGCGAGCATGATGCTGCCATCGATCGATTGATTGCGGCCCTGCTGCTAACCTCGCGCGCGACAGCCCTGATGTACTACGGCGAGGAGCTGGGGATGCCGACGACGATCCCGACGCGGGTTGAGGATGTGAAGGATCCGATCGGCATTACGGGATGGCCGAAGGAGAAGGGCCGCGATGGTGAGCGGACTCCGATGCAGTGGGACGCCACGACGCCGCAAGCCGGCTTCAGCACGAACGCGAAGACGTGGCTGCCCGTGCCTGCGAGCTACGCCACGATCAACGTAAAGGCGGAGCAGAGCGATCCGCAGTCCTTGCTCAACTGGCATAAGAAGCTGATCAGCATGCGCCGGTCGCTGCCTGCACTCCATGACGGCGGCCTGGTGATGGTCGACACGGACAACCCGGATGTTCTCTCTTTTGTAAGGACCGCGCCAGCCGGTGCGAAGCCGGTGCTGGTTTGTCTGAACATGAGCGCGTCGCCAAAGACGCTTCATCTTGATCTCTCCGCCGCTGCTGTGAAGGGAGTCGAGATCAGGACGCTGCTGACGAATGACGCGACACTTACGCCTGTACATTCCGTAAAAGATGTCACAATGCCGGCGTACGGCTCGTATATAGGCGAGCTGCAGTAGACCGCATGGGAACAAGGCTGCGTTCCATGGTGCGTAGGAAGCACTCATTACTGCGTTTCCTGCGGATTGCCTTGCTTGTCGGGGTCATCGGAGACGAGCGGCTCTGGTCGCAGGGGAGTGCCTCACCGACAACCGCACCGTGGACGGGAGCACTGCTGAATGCAGCCGGTGAATCCGTTCACGGGGCGACGATTGAGCTGCATACAGGCGCGGCGGAGCAGACGGCACGTACAGGCAGTGACGGACGCTTTCGCTTTCTCGCGGTCCTCCCGCAGAGCTACACGCTGACAGCAAGCTATGCGGGACGGAGCCTGCATGCTGTCGGAGAGCTTACTTTGACGGCGCAACCTCGAAGCGTTGTGCTGACGATCGCCGAGGGCAATATCCTGCTGGTGACGTTTGCCGATGCGGAGCCTGCTTCTCGCGGCGGCGGCGAACAGTTATCGAGTGCCTCTATCAGTGAGATCCCGCTCAACAAGCGAGACTTCAGTGCGCTGCTTTTGCTCGCTGTAGGAACCAGTACGGATGCGAACGGCACCAATCTGACCCCGCAGTTCGCGATAAATGGCCAGCGTGGCGTAGAGGCGACATTCGCCATAGACGGGGCCGAGACCAGCGATCCTGAGATGGGCGGCTCCACTTTCTCGAACTTTAACGTGGACGCGATCGAAGCCATTGATTCCCGCTCTGGCTATCTGCCGGCTACGATTGGCCGGGGCGCTTCGGGCTACACAGACATCACGACCCGATCCGGGAGTGGCGCTTTGCACGGCTCGCTCTTCGAGTTTCTGCGGAATTCATCGCTGGATGCGCGCAACTACTTCGACCACGCTACGCCGATTGATCCCGGCCGCATTCCACCCTTTCGCCGGAATGAGTTCGGGCTTACGAGCGGCGGCCCTGTCTTGATTCCGCACATCTATGACGGACGAAGCCGAACCTTCTTTTTCCTGGAGATGCAGGCTCTTCGGCAGGTTCTTGGCACGACGCAGGTCTTTCCGGTACCGACGGCGGAAGAGCGCGCCGGCATTGACGCTAGCGCCTTTCCCGGCGACCCGCTTGTGATCTCTGTCGATCCGGTAATTGCTCGCGCGCTCGGCCGGTACCCGTTGCCGAACTACGCTGCGGGTGCGTACGGACTGCATACCTACGCGGCATCGGCCAAGGTGGTCACCAATGCCGACCAGCTTTCAGTGCGACTTGATCATCAGGCGGGCGCACGCGCGCATCTGTTCACCCGCGTCTCACTGGATAACCTGATCGGTCCGGTGACCAACCCAGATCAGACGCTGCTTGACGCGAGTTTCGGTGTTCAGTACCGCGATCATCAGCGAAACGCTGTCTTTGATTTCGCCTTCACGGCGTCACCGCGCCTGCTGTTCGAGACGCAGTTGGACATCATGCGAACGACGCCGACCTTTCACACCAACAACAGCGCGGACCCTGCGCTCAAGTTCAACGACGGCCTGTTCGAGTCCTTCAACTCGGCCGCCGGAACTGTGACAGCTGCGTTTAACAACCTCTTCGCGCTGCGCCACTCTGTGACCTTTACGACTCACAGTCATGTGCTGAAGGCTGGCGGTGAACTGCGATTGAATCGCGACACCAGCTACTTTGGTACGAGTCCTAACGGCGAGTTTGACTTCGGCGGGGGCACGGCTTTCTCTCCTGTCGAGCTTCGCTCCCAGAGTGGAGCGCACGTCATTCATCGCGGAGATCCGCTTCCGGATACTCTTTCAAGTCTGCTCAGCGGAAGTGCCTTTACCTACACGGTTGCTGTTGCTCCGGCCATTGCGTCTGGCGGCGATCATATTGGTCCTGCTGCTACAAGCCGCACTGCGGGCGGCCTTTGGATCGAAGATACCTGGAAGATCTCCGACCGCTTTACGCTCAACTACGGCCTTCGTTATGAACGCTACAGTCCGATCGAGGAGCGCGCGCATCGGACGTCCAGCCTTCGCTTCAGCGGAAACCAGTTGGGACAAAGCTTTGTTGTCAATCCACAGCCGCCATACGGCAATCGCTTCAACTGGGCACCTCGCGCGCAGCTCGATACACATGTCACGCCGAAGCTGTTGCTGCACGCCGGTGGCGCGCTCACCACGATTCCGCCGAACATCTGGCAGGACAATCTGCTGACGGGCGGCACACCGTTCGTGATTTATCCGCGCATCACCTCCACGGCTGCTGTTCCCATTCCACTTACGCTGCAGATTACCTCGGCCGAGCTGCCGCGGGCCTTTACGCCCGCTGGTGCGGATATCTTTCCGAACAACAAGACGGCGCCGGTCGCTGCGAACACGGTCTTTGACCAGGATCGTTATGAGCGCGATCTTGCCGCGCTGACCCCGGCCAACCAGCTTGCTCCGCTTAACGTCAGCGGCGTGGATGTGCATTTTGGCAATGCATTTCTGAGCACGTGGAACCTTGGCGTGGAGCGTTCCGCGGGCGGCCTGACTGGCAGTCTGAACTACATCGGGACGACAGCATGGCGGCTGCCCCGCGTCAGCTTTCCAAATGCGTACCCCGGTGCGGCTCCCGCATTTGCCCGTTACACACGCTTCGACGCTGCAGGCACGGTCACAGGCGGCTTTGGTACAGAGCAGTTCATAACCGCATCGTCCCACTCTACGTATCACGCGCTGCAGGCATCGCTCGGCGGTGCGGTGGGCCATGGCGGCCCCGGTCTTCAGGCCAGCTACACCTTTTCGAAATCGATTGACGATACCAGCTCGGCGACGGCCAGTCTGAACCCCGGCGCTGTCGGCTCAGTCACCTTCCCCAGCCCGCAGAACCCGTTCGATACGCATGCGGAACGCGGCCCTTCAACCTTTGACACAACGCACGTTTTCACGCTGAGCGCTGCTCAGGAGCTGCATCTGGACGGCTTGAGCAGCCTGCGCCCTGTTTCAAGAAAGCTGACCGGGGGCTGGCAGGCGATCAGCATCTCGACGATCACAAGCGGCTCGCCCTTTACGGTGTACTCCGGTGTGCAGCAGACAGGCGTAGGCGCAGGCGGCGTGGACCGGCCGGACGCGATCGCCATCCCGGCCCTTTCCTCCGCCCGAAGACCTCGCCGAGAAGACTACTTTGGCCGGGGTGCGGAGAATGCCTCCGCCTTCTTCTCCATCCCGGTTGGTTTGCCGGAGGGCAGTGGTCCTAACCTGGGCCGCTTCGGCACGCTTGGCCGTAATTCTTTCCGGGGTCCGGCCTACTATGACTTTGATCTCTCACTGCTCAAAGACACGCCGCTGGGCCACCGCGGCCACGGAGAGCTTGCGGTGCTGCAATGCCGTTCGGAGTTCTTTAACGTCTTCAACATTGCCAACCTCGGTCTGCCTGCAAACATTCTGACTGGTTCGGGCTTCGGCCTGATCAGCCGCACAGCCGGAACATCGCGACAGATTCAGCTCTCACTCAAGGTGCTGTATTAGGAATGCCGTGCGGAGGTATAGTCAGGGTGCGTTCCAAGGTGTGCGAGCACAAGGGAAATGAAGAGATACAGGGTCAGGATCGCCGACACACTTCGCCGACATATGCGGCCCAGCCTGCTGCTGTTTGCAGCGTGCGGCAGCGTCGCCGCATGGTCTGCAGAGGCCCAGGATCCGCACAGACAAGCGGCTGCTCCTCCGGCTGCGAAAGCGATGGAGTTCTCGGACAAGCCGGATTTCAGTGTCGCGGCGGTGACGGACTGGACGGCGGTGGGCGGTCACGGTTCCGATGCCACGCTGCGGACGAGCGAGGACCTGACGCGGCAGACGCTCACGCTTAAGCCGGCGGTGAATGGCACATCCTTGGACGAGGTGCGAACTCCAGCCGATGCGAAGACGGAGGCTGGTCTCCGTGCTGCTCTTGCGGCGTCGCCGCACAGTGACGCGGCGAACCGGGCGCTGGGAGAGTACTACCTGCATACCGCGCAGTACGGGCTGGCGGTTCCGCCCTTATCTGCAGCAGCGGCCCTTCGCCCGGAGAGAGCGGAGGATGAGTACGAGCTTGCCCTTGCCTGCCGGGGCGTCGGCGACCTTGCACGGGCCCGGCAGCATGTGCAGCGGGCGCTCGCGCGAAAGGATGCGGCGAAGTTCCATCGCCTGGTCGGCGAGTTGGAGGAGGCACTGGGCGACCCTCTCCACGCTGTACAGCAGGAGGAACATGCGGCGCGGATGGATCCGAGTGAGGCCAACTACTTTGCCTGGGGCTCAGAGCTCTTGCTGCATCGTGCGATCTGGCAGGCAGCGGAGGTCTTTGCCAGGGGCGCGGCGCTCGATCCAGCGTCGGCACGCATGCGGACGGGATGGGGCGCGGCGCTGTTTGCGAGCGCGCTGGACGAGGAGGCGGCGCAGCGGCTCTGCGAGGCCTCTGACCTGAACCCGTCTACGCTCGATCCCTACATCTTCATGGGAAAGCTCGCGCTGGCGAGTGCGAAGCCGCTGCCCTGTGTGCAGCAGCGGCTGGGCCGCTTTCTGCAGCTCCGGCCCGAGAGCGCGGACGCGACGTACTTCAACGCGATGGTGCTCGAGAAGCAGGGTACGGCCGCGGATCGTCAGCGTGTGGGGGAGTTGCTGCACAGGACGACCGTGCTCGACCCGAAGTACTCTGCCGCCTACTTGCAACTCGGCATTTTCGCCTTTGCGCAACGCCGCTCTGCGGATGCGATTGAGCTGTACAAGAAGGCGCTTGAGGCGGACTCTCAGCAGGCGGAAGCGCACTTCCGGCTCGGCGTCGCTTACGACCGCACAGGCGAGGCAGAGCGGGCGAAGAGAGAGTTTGAGGCGCACGACCGTTTGGAGACGGAGCAGGCAGCAGCGATTGAGCAGCAAAGGCGGCAGGTGAAGCAGTTTCTCGTTGTGCTAGAAGCGCAGACACCGACTAAGCCGAGTACGGCACCGTAGAAGAGTAGCTACGGTCTGGGCGGGTTCGCGGAGAGGGTGCCGCTTCCTTCACGGAGGGTGAGGATCTGGTTTGCCTTGACCTGTGTGAATCGTTCAATCTTCTGCGTGGTGGGCCACTTCACCTCAAGGACATCCACGGACTGCGCCGAACCGAGCCCGAAGTGCAGCCGCAGATCGCTTTGCGACATCACGCTGGTGCCGCTGTGTACCTCGTCCATCTGCGTGTGCTTGCCTGTCGTGACACGCACGCGGGCGCCGATCGCGGTGCGATTGCAGTGTGTGCCGATCAGTTTGAGCTTGATCCAGTTTCCCCTGCTGCTGCCGGCAACGTTCTGCAGCAGCGATGGCGGGTCGTTCATGTTGAGGATGAGTGCATCCATGCCGCCGTCGTTGTCGTAGTCGCCGAAGGCCGCGCCACGGCTGGAGAAGTGCTCGCTGATGCCCGGTCCCATCTCTGCTGAAACATCCTTGAAGCGACCGTTGCCGAGGTTGCGATAGACAAGGCGGGGATTCTTAAAGCTCTGGCCGAAGTGGTAGCTGTCGATCTCGGGATAGACGTGTCCGTTGATCTGCAGCAGGTCCTGCCAGCCGTCATTGTCGTAGTCGATGAAGCCGCAGCCCCAGGCTACATACTGCTGATTCGCACCGAAGCCGGCGGGGAAGGCAACATCGCTGAAGGTTCCGTCCCCATTGTTGTGATAGAGGTTTGAGGTGTCGTCGGCGAAGTTTGTCTTGAAGATGTCGAACCATCCATCGCAGTCGTAATCCGCGACCGCAACGCCCATGCCGGCCTGCTCATGGCCGCCATCGCTGTACGCACAGCCTGCACCGACGGCGATGTCGGTAAAGGTTCCGTCATGGTTGTTCTGAAAGAGAATGCTGGGCTGCGAGTCAACGGCAACATAGATATCGGGCCAGCCATCGTTGTCGAAGTCGTAGGAGACGGCGGTGATCGAGTAGCGGGGACCGGGCTTCAGGATGCCGGACTTTGCGCTGACATCGGTGAAGGTTCCGTCGCCGTTGTTGTGGAAGAGAAGGTTTGTATCGCCAGGCAGACCGCGCGGCCCGCACATGATGGGCACGCCTTTCCATTGGCAGAAGTGCGTATCGCTTGCAGCAGGAATCTTTTCTGGATCGAGCTTAAGGTAGTTACAGACGAAGAGATCAAGAAAGCCGTCGCGATCGTAGTCGAGAAAGGTGCAACCCGCTCCCCAGCGAACCTGCTCCTGGGAGAGGCCGGCCTTGCGTGTGACATCGGTGAAGCTGCCATCGCCGTTATTGTGGAAGAGCCGGTTGTGCCCCCAGAAGCAGCAGAACAGATCGTCCCAGCCATCGTTGTTGTAATCGCCGATGCACACGCCGGTCTGCCAGCCAGTGATGCCAAGTCCCGACTTTTCCGTCACATCTGTGAAGGTTCCGTCGCGATTGTTCTTGTAGAGATGGGAGGTAGGCGCCTTGCCCGAATCCCAGTGCGCGTCGAGGCGATTGCCGTTGGTCAGATAGATGTCGAGCCAGCCATCGTGATCGAAGTCGAAGAAGGCAAGGCCGCTGCCTTTGGCTTCAATGATGGAGTGCTTATGGTCGACACCGCCCCAGACGTTCGGAGAGATCAGGCCCGCATGCTGCGCGACATTGACGAACTGCACCGGAGACGGAGGCGCGCCTGCGGGTGAGCCAGCCTTTGCCGCCTGGAGCAGCGTTCGATCCTTCCACTGCCAGAGCGGAGTCGCGACGGCTTCAAGCAGAGCATTGCCGAGCAGGAAGGAGGACGATCCAAGAAAGTGCCGCCGGGGAAGATGCATACTGCGCGATTATAGGAGACCGGACGCGGGGAGTGCTCCACTTCAGGGGAGTGAGTCAAGTGCCTGCACGGCCTGTTTGCCGGCCGCACTGTCAGGTCGCAGGCGAAGCAGAGCGTCGAGGGCTGTTCTTGCCTTTGCTTTGTCTCCCTCGACCACATACAGACGAGCGAGATTGAGGTACGAGTCGTCAAAGGCAGGGGCCACGCGGATACAGGTTTGGAACTGCTGCTCTGCCTGCGCGTACTCCTGCCCGCGCACAAACAGAACACCCAGGTTGTTCAGGGCCTCCGGATACTCGGGACGGAGAGAGACGGCCTTTTGCAGGTACTCTGCGGCAGGCTGTGGCTGGTTCTGCTGCGCGTAGAACATGCCAAGGCTGTAGTTGACTTCAGGGTCGTCCGGCTGCAAGAGAAGCGCACGCGTCAGGCAGTCCCGGGCTTCGGCGAAGGCGTGCTGGCGTCGGTACACATTGCCGAGATTGAGCAGCGCCGTGGCGTAGGTTGGCCGCAGCTGCAGAGACTGCTTGAAGCTTTGGATCGCCTCGTCCGCCTGTCCCTCCTGCGCGGCCATCATGCCGAGATTGTTCCAGGCCTCCGGGTAGTTCGGCTTGAGCTTGAGGGTCTGCTGGAGATACTCTCGCGCCTGGGCGAAGTTGTTACGGCGAAGACTCAACGTGCCCAGGTTGTAATAGCCTTCGGCGTCGTCCGGTCTGGCGGCAACGACCTGCTGAAATGACGCGGCGGCCTGTTCCAGATAGCCGTGCTGAAACATGGCAACGCCGTAGGTAAAGTCATTGCGATGAAAATCTCCCTGGTAGAGCGTGCCGGCAAACGGCAGAGCCTTGCGTACCCGGTCAGCGGGTGTGGCAGGAAGATCCCGTGCGTCCTCAAGGAGGCGATTGATCGCGAACTCTCCCTGAAAAACTTTGACGATCATGCCTTCGCGATCCAGCAGAAAAGAGGTAGGGATTGCGAGATCTCGGCGGCGGTCGAACATGTAGCGGTAGATGATGTTGTAGATTCCGGCGATCTCTTCGGTGGCGAAGAGGACGGGAAAGGAGAGCCGCAGCTCTGCCGCAAGGCCACGTGCCTGAGTGACACCTTTCGCGTCGTCTAGGTTGAGTGCCATGACGCTGAGCTGCTGTGCGGCAAAGGCCGTGCGATGCTGCTCCAGCTGCCCTAGTTGAATGCGGCAGAGCGGCGAGGCCGCCGCCCAGAGATAGAGCAGCGTAACCCGGCCCTGTGTGGAGGCGAGCGTGTGGGAGACGCCGGAGAGATCCGGAAGGGAAAAGGCTGGTGCCTTGAGCGGCTCGAGGAGCCAGGTCTCGACGGAGGCAGGTGAAGACTCCTGGAGAGCAGCGGGCGTAGCGGTCTCCGCTGCCTGGTAGGCGGCGGCCGGCGGACGGAAGGGTGTCGCGTGGAAGCTGGCCGAACCCTCTACAAGCTCGATACGACTGTTTCGTGGGAGATCGTCAAAGCGCTGCGTGAGCCCGCTTGGCCAGCGGACACTCGCGCGTAGTGCGACCGTCGCCGAGCCCAGACCGAAGAAGAGCTCCTTTGAGTGTTGCGCCAGAAATCCTGAGCCTGCCTGCAGGTACTTCGTCTGCCGAAGCTCGCCTGCTTCCAGCGTTACCGCCGTGCCGATTGCATCACGGTTGCTCTTCGTTCCGCGAAGGCGAAAGGCGATGGACGCACCGAGTTGCTCGGCGGCATTATGAAGGATGCGCAGCTGAGGTCCGTTGCGATTCTTGAGGATCAACTCCAGCCGACCGTCGCCATCAAGATCGGCGAGAGCGAACGAGCGGCCGTCTTCGAGAAAGTCCAGGCCGATGGCACCCGAGACCTCAGAGAAGGTGCCGTCGCGATTGTTGGCCAGCATGACATTGCGCTCGCGGCCGTTCCAGGACGAATCGGATCGGATCAGCTCATTGAGTGCATTCCATCCGTGTTCATAGGCAAGGGAAGGGGAGGCGTCGTCAGGTGATTTGCCCACGACCTGGCGCCAGAAGAAGCTGTCCAGATCCTTGACGCGCTGCGTTGCACGCCCCGTTTCGGGCGCGGTGATGTAGCCGTTCGTGATGTAGAGGTCCGAGTAGCCGTCGTGATCGAAGTCCCAGGAGTCAGAGCACCACGCCCAGCCGCCTCGTTCCACACCAGCCCGCTCGCTGACATTGGTGAAGGTCCCGTCGCCTCGGTTCCGGTAGAGAGAGTTGCCGCGCGCATGGCGTCTGTAAAGCTCGCGAACAGGGTCCGGAGTGTTTGCGTGAAACACGCTCTGCTGCGAGACTCGCTGGCCCGCGGCCGACCACATATTGGCCGCGTAGAGGTCGGAGTGTCCGTCGTTGTTGATGTCGGCCCAGCATGCGCTCATCCCGGCTCCGACGTCTTCTACCTGGGACTTCGTGGAAGCGGCCTGAAACGTACCGTCTCCATTGTTGCGGTAGAAGTTGCTGCGGCCGAAGTCATTCACCACGTAAAGATCGGGCGCGTTTCTTGCCGTGGACTCACCCCACGCGCAGGCGAAGCTGTATCGATCGTTCTCAACGTTCAGCCCAGCCGCCTCCGTGCGGTCGATGAAGGTGCCGTCGCCTTCGTTGTGGAGCAGAAAGTTGGGCGGCCCGTTGCGCGCGTCGAAGTACGGGGCGGGATAGTGATACTGGTCAAGGCCGAGATAGTAGCTGTACACGCAGAGATAGATATCGAGCCGACCATCGCGATCGTAATCGGCGATAGCTGCATGCGTGAACGTTCCCTGCGGCGGATGCGCGAACTGAAAGGCATCTCGCTTCAGCTTGAAGGTGCCGTCACCCTGATTGATAAAGAGCAGCGGGCCGCTGCCGCAGACGACGAGGAGATCCTGCAGACCGCAGTTGCGCAGGTCAGCAAAGAGGGCGCAGGCCGTGTTGTCGAGCACACCCACACCCGCATGCTCGCTGGCATCCTCAAAGGTTCCATCGCCGCGGTTGCGATACAGGCGGTTTGGCAGCCCGGCAGGCTGTGAGACATAGAGGTCATCGAAGCCGTCGTTGTCGAAGTCGCCCGCCGCGACTCCGTTGTTGCCGTACACATCAATCCCGCAGGCTCCATCGAGGACAGTCCTCCAATGGTCTGAGCCATGCAGCATCTGCGAGGTGTAGGACGCGGCTCCGCCGAGTGCCCGGTGCGTGACGTCGACGAATGCCGGACTCTTCGTCACACTGCGTGTCTCTGGAGCCGCCAGCCAGCGCTGCGCTTTCCAGGAGTCGGTCTGGTCTGCTCGCTCGGCGCGAGCCCAATCGATCTGCCATGAGCCGGTGCGCTGCTCGCGGTGTCCCGCGTCACTCATGGCAACCAGACTGTAAGTAAGGGTCGATCGCACAGTACGTGCGGACTGTTTGAGATCGCTGATGGCTGTGATCGCGAAAGAGATCTCTTCGACATGGATCCCTGCTCCGGTCCATAGAACGAGATCCGTGAGGAACCGATCGACGCCGGGTAGAAGTTCCTGCGAGAACTCGCGCCGGGTACAGCTGAGACCGCTTTGCTGGCGCAGAGAGGTCTGCTTCACCGGCTGTAGTGAACATGCCTGGAAGGCCGGAGCGAGCCAGAGCTTCAAGTCCTGCAGGTTGCCGGTTCTGAAGCGTTGCTTCCATTGATCAAGAACAAATTCGATTTCGTACGCGAGTCTCTCGGTCTCGTATTCATCAAAGCCGGCGGGAACCAGCCGTAATACATCTTCGAGGGGCGATCGAACCGGGTAGCGCGGGGAGAAACGAACGTCGGTAAAGAGAAGGTCCGAGTCGGATGGCCCCGCGATTGCAGCAGAGACTGGGAACAGGCCGGACAGGGGTGAGGGCCGGAGAACAAGCGGGGCGAGACCCAGTTGTTTTAGAAGGACGCGTCGACTCAGGCTCAGCTTGCTGTCACTGTCTTGCGCCATGAGGCTTCTACAGACTTCTCTCGGGTACGCGCGCAATCATCTTGCCCTACTATACCCGAGCCCTTTTCTACGATTCCATATCGCCCGACTGCAAGACGCACTGGCGGAAGATTCCGCAGATTTCCGGCGCGAAGTTCCTGTACCGCAATCCGGAGGGCTTGCGGCTCAATCTTTCGATTGACACCTGTTAGTTCCGTGCCCTACTCTTTCCGTCGCAAAGATACATTGATTTCTTTCACTGTCGAACTCGAGGGTCGCGACCGAATCAGGGCATCGCGACGCCGGCGACAGGAGAGTAGGGGATTCTCGGATGGTCAGTAGGTGCACAGTGTACACACGGCTTCGGCAGCTCACTTTCATGCTTGCCGTTGCGTTTTCTCTTCTTCAGTTCTCCGCAGGGCGCGCCTTCGCGCAGGTCGATCAGGGGTCGATCACGGGAACGGTGCAGGATTCAACTGGAGCCGTTGTCTCAGGTGCCAAGGTGACCCTGGAGAACACCGATCAGGGCCTCAAGCTTGAGACGCAGTCCGGTTCAAATGGCAGCTACACCTTTTCTCCGGTCAGGATCGGTCACTACACCGTCACTGTGACGGCTCCTGGTTTCTCCACCACGGCGCAGGAGAACCTCACGGTCGCTATCGGGCAGGATCTCCAGGCAAATATCTCTCTGCAGACCGGTTCCGCGTCGGAGACGGTCACAGTTTCGACCGCTCCTCCGCAGCTGCAGACCGACGAGTCCTCCGTTGGTCAGGTTGTCGACGAGCACACGATTGTTACGCTGCCCCTGAATGGCCGTAACTTCACCTTTCTTGCGCAGCTCAGCGCCGGCGTCAACGTAGCGCAGGCGGATACTCGCGGGAATGCGGCATCGGGCGCCTTCACGGCAAATGGTTTGCAGCCCTCGCAGAACAACTACCTTCTCGATGGAATTGACAACAATTCGAACGCTGCTGACTTTCTCAACGGCACCAACTTTGTCATTCTGCCGCCAGTCGACGCAATTTCGGAGTTCAACGTGCAGACCGCGGACTTCAGCGCGGAACTCGGCCGTTCGGCCGGTGCGGTGTTGAACGCAACCATCAAGTCCGGGACAAACGACTTTCACGGTGCCATCTGGGAGTTCTTCCGCAACGACAAGCTGGATGCAGCGGACTGGTTTGAGAACAATGGTGGCATCAAGAAGGGCAAGCTGCGGCAGAATCAGTTTGGCGGCTCCGTTGGCGGCCCGATCTGGCGCGACAAGATCTTCTTCTTCGGCGATTATGAAGGCCTCCGGCGCGTACAGGGTACGGTGCTTACCGGAACAGTTCCGACTTCCGTCGAGCGAAACAGTGGCTTCACCGACCTGTCTGATCTGCTGGCCGACGGAACACCTCGTACCGACAATATTGGTCGTTCATTCCGCAGTGGACAGGTTTTCGATCCGGCGACAACACGTGCGGTGACCCAGGGTGCGGTTGATCCAGTCACAGGGCAAGTGGCAAGCGCGAGTGGCTATGTTCGCGATCCTTTTGTGGGCAACATCCTTCCCGCGAGCCGCTTGAGCGCCAACGCGATCAAGTTGTTGAACCTGTACCCCGTCGCAACCAATCCGACGACAAAGGCCTCCGTCCAGAACTTCTCTGCAAGTCCCGCTCTGTACGAGCACCGCAATGCTTTCGATACCAGAGTCGATGTAAACCCAACTCAGAAGGACCAGGTCTTCGGTCGCTTCAGCTATGTGGATGATCCAAACTTTATCCCCGGTATCTTCGGTGGCGTAGCGGATGGTGGCGGCTTTCAGCAGGGTCTGCAGACGGCCAAATCCCAGCAAGCCGTAGTCGCCTACACGCATGTATTTACACCCAGCACGATCAACGTTGGGCGGGCTGGTTTCAATCACCTTCACACGACTCGCTTCGGCCCGTCAGGTAGCGTAGATGGCGTCCCCGCACAGTTCGGCATACAGGGCGTGCCCCAGGGGAATGGCAACGGAGGTCTACCGAACATCGGTATCTCGGGGCTCAACAACCTTGGCAGCAATGACTTCCTGCCTTCGGACGAAGTCAGCCAGACCCTTCAGCTGGTGGATGACTTCACGAAGGTCTACGGAAAGAACAGTTTCAAGACCGGCTTTGAGTATCAGGACGTTCACTTCAATACCCTGCAGCCCGCATTTTCCCGCGGTGAGATCAACTTCACCGGCAACTTCGCCGGGCTCCCAGGACAGTCCGACGGCTTGACTGGCCGGGCACAACTACTTCTTACGCCGACCGCAGCGACTGTCCCGAACGGGATCGGCTTTATCGGTGGTGCGAACCAGGTACAGGCCTCGAACATCAGCAAGACCTACGACCAAAGAAAGTACTTTGCCGGTTACTTTCAAGACGATATCAAGGTCAACCCGCGATTGACCCTGAATGTCGGTCTGCGATGGGACTACTTCAGTCCAATCAGTGAAACAAATGGCGCACAGGCGAACTTCATCCAGAGCGGCGGTCCTTTGGGCAAACCGACCTTCCTGATTCCTGCCACTGGGAAAGCCGACCGCAGACTATCTTCCACTGCTAACAACCCGACGCTGGCGGGACAGGGCTTCCTGGATCTGCTTGCGAAGGACGGCATCACGCTTCTCTCTACCGACCGGTACGGCAAAGGTCTGGGCCAGGTACAGAAGAATAACTTCGCTCCCCGGTTCGGCTTCGCCTTTGAGGCCACCCCAAAGCTCGTGACCCGCGGCGGTGTAGGTCTATTCTTCAACGCCTTTGAGAACGCAGGCTTCGGTCCTAATATCGGCAGAAACTATCCTTTCGCTTACAGCTTTAACTTCCAGGGTACGGGCTCGGATGCAGCGCCCTTCGCGGCTGGTCCCAACCCTTACGGAACCTGTGCATCGGCGGGCCCCGGCGGTAGTGCGACGATTGAATCGGGACTCTCCTGTGCAGCCTTTACACCACTTGCCGTCAATGCTGCCGGCCTCGGTCTGCAGGGCTTACAGTTCAACTTCAAGACGCCGAATACAATCAGCTCGAACGTGAGTGCGCAGTATGCTGTCACCCAGAACATGTCTGCAACTGTGGCCTACGTCTATACGCATGCGAGCCACCTGCAGGTTGGGATCGGAGACAATGAGGTCTCTCAGATCCTTCCGGCAAACATCAGCACCACGCCATTCGTTCCCTTTCCGGATTTTAGTCAAGGCGGCAACTACCAGCAGACTCTTGGCGCGAGCATTTACAACGGCCTTCAAACCAAGCTGGAACAGCGCCTCTCTCACGGGCTGTTCTACCTGCTCACTTATACTTACTCGAAGAGCCTTACAAATGCAGGGGATCTGCTCAACGGCGGTAGCGTAAACGGCTTCCGTGCACCCTATGTTCCGGGTCTCGGACCTCGGATCGACTGGGGCCTCGCAGCCTTTGATATCCGAAACGTCTTCCATTTCAGCGGTGGCTACGACCTCCCAGTTGGCAAGGGTAAGTTCTTCCTGGGCAACGCGAACAAGCTGGTAGATAATACCCTCGGTGGCTGGAGCTTGAACTACCTTGCGACACTGCAAGGTGGCCAACCAATCGGCATCGGGTGCCCTGTTGCTACGACGTCCGGCACTGGTTGCAACGCTTTCCATGTACCTGGTCAGGATTTCAAGCTTGGTTTACACACAGACGCAAACGGGAAGCTTAACTGGTTTGGAAATCCTGCAGCATTCCAGCAGCCCTGCCCGCTCGGAGCGAATGGACTCCCTGACCCGAGCAAGGCGACGGGATGCTTGCCAGTCACTGGAGCCCTGCTGCTGGGTGGTGGCCCCTCAACAACCTTCGGACCTGGATTCCACCGGTTTGACTTCTCCCTCTTCAAGGGGATCAAGTTCAATGAACGGGTGAATGCACAGTTCCGGGCGGAGTTCTTCAATATCCTGAATCACCCGAACTTCAATGCTCCCGGTTTCGGTGGTAACGGTGTTGTCTCCGTCTCAAACTCACTTCGGTTCACGCCCGGCAACAACTCTACCTTCGGTGAGATCGGGTCGACGCGTGATGCTCCGTATGACGCGCGTCAGATTCAGTTCGCTTTGAAGCTTTATTACTAAAGAGGTCTTTACAGAGCCGGCAACCTGAAGCGCCTTCCACGGTGTTTCAGGTTGTTTGCTTTTGCCGAGTTCCCTCAGTGTTCTTTGGACAGCAACGTCTCAGGTTGCCCACGACAGCAGGTCAATCAACTTAGAGTAAGGGGGACAGTGTGCGACCTTCCTGGCTTGTTCTATGCCTTGTCGTCGCTGTGCCCTTCTCGGTCGCGCAGTCGCCAGGGAAGAATGCCGCGCGGAACAGTGCACTCGAACAAAGTTTTCGAGCGGCTACGGCCGCGTATGATTCGGGAGATTTCAGCGGTGCCGCTGCCCAGCTTGAGCGACTTGCGTTGCAGGCACCACGCAGCTTTGAGGTGCGGGAGCTGCTTGGCTTGACCTACGCAGCCAAAGCGGACAATACAAGGGCCGTCGAACAGCTAAGACTGGCAGTCCTTCTCAAACCGGACTCGGCGGCGGCTCGAACCAATCTGGCGACCGGCCTTACCCATCTTGGTGCGTTGCAAGAGGCCGAGATGGAATGCAGAAGGGCGTTGCAGATCGACGCATCCGACTACGAAGCAAATCACAATCTTGCCGAGTCGTATCTGCAGCAGAACAAGATTTCTGACGCGATCCCGCTGCTAGAGGCGGCGCAACGGACCCGTCCCGCAGCCTATAACAACGGGTATGATCTCGCCCTCGCCTACCTTCTGGTGGGAGATCTTAGGACCTCACGGCAAGTAGTCACTACCCTTCTGAGCTTGCAGGATTCCGGAGAACTGCATACCTTGCTGGGACGTCTCGACGAAAAAGAAGGCAAGTTCCTTGAGGCGGCTCATGAATTTGCGGCAGCGTCGCGGTTGGACGCGAGCGAGGACAACCTCTTTGTGTGGGCGAGTGAGTTGCTGCTCCATCGCGCGTACGAGGCTGCAATCGAGGTGTTCAAGAGTTCTACCCAGCGATATCCAAAATCTGCGCGGCTGTGGATCGGGCTTGGTATGAGTCAGTATTCGCGCGGGGAGTACGACGAAGCGATCCATTCTCTGACGACGGCGGCTGATCTGAATCCATCCGATCCTCGCTGCTATCTTTTCCTCTCGAAGGCGTTTTTGAGCTCGCCGAATCAGGCGCAAAGTGTCATCGATCACTTCCAGAACTACGCTGCCATCGAGCCAAACAATGCGTTGGCGCAGTTCTACTATGCGATCGCTGTGTGGAAGGGTCGCCGGGTTGAAGGTCCGGCCATCGACTACCCGAAAGTAGAGGCCATCCTGCAGCGATCCATTGCGCTGAATGGCGCAATAGCAGAGACGCACCTGCAGCTTGGAATCCTTTACAACGACGAGCACGCCTATGAGCGGGCATTGCCGGAGTACGAACGAGCGGTCCAACTAGACCCGGGTCTCGCGGATGCGCATTTCCGCCTGGGTCGTTCGTATCTTCGTGGAGGAGAAAAGGCCAAAGCGGAGCGCGAACTCGATCTTTTCAAGACATTACAGGCCCAGCATCAGGCCGAGCTGGATAAGGAGAGAGCGGACGTGCAGCAGTTTGTTGTCGCAGACAAGGCTGCGCCACCGATCGAACGGTAACGCGCGTGCAACTGCTGTGGGGCTTGTTCCTCAAGAACTTCGATAAGATGGTGTTCTGCCTATGAGCCTTGTATCTGGACTGACTCAACTGAAGCTTTCGAGCATGGAAATCGCCGGGTCTCTCGGACGGAGTCGGCGCGACTTTTTGCGTGATGCCTCGGGGCTGGTTCTGGGTTCTTCGCTGGGGGGATCAAGCGCTTTTCTGCAGGGGCAGACGCAACAGAAGAAGCGGAAGGTCGTGGTCGTCACCTTTGGCGGTGGCGCTCGCGATCAGGAGACATTTGCGCCGGAGGGGCAGGTGAATATTTCGCATATGCTCCACGAGCTTGCGCCTCGATCTACTTTCTTCACCCAGATGATGAACAAGGGCATACTGGGCCACTATGTGGCGACGGCGAGCCTCGCGACGGGTGTGTATGAGACCCTGAATAATTTTTCGGCGGTTCCACCCGGGCATCCTACTGTTTTTGAGTATTTCCGAAAGGACCTCAAACGTCCGCTCTCGAATACATGGGTGATTGCTCCGAGCAACGGCTTCAATCGCATCGGCGAGAGTGAGGAGCGGGGATACGGACCGGGCAGCGGCGCACGTGTCATTCTTCCCAAGCACCTGTTGAAAGCGGCCAGCTCCGGGAGTTCTGCTGACTTGAAGCATCTCTTACTCGACAGCTATGAAACGCCGCTGTACACGCCGCATCTCGGGGGCGGCGAGATCGAATTGCAGCAGCTGGACGCGATTCTAAAGCTCTCCGTTGCCGACTTCATGTCGCATGCGCGCTCCGTCTCCAGCCCGGATGAGCTCTCCATGTACATTGCGAAGCGCCTGATGCGCGAGCAATCGCCGAGTTTGCTGTGGATCACCATGCACGACATCGATATTGCGCACTCCGGTGCCTACTCCCTCTATGTCGAAGCCATTCAGCGAACCGACCGGCTCTGCGCGGATCTCTGGCGCGCGATTGAGAGCGATCCGGAGTACGCCGGTAACACAACTCTCTTTATCTTGCCGGACTTTGGCCGGGATGCCGACATGGAGGCCGGAGGGAATGGTTTCCAGCACCATCGCACGGGCGACACGGCATCACGCACGACCTGGATGATGGCCCTCGGAGCAGGCATTCGCGAAGGCGTCATCTATGACCGGCCCGTGCAGTCGATTGATCTCGTTCCCACACTCGGCGCGATGATGGGTTTCTCTGCAAAGCTTTCGCAGGGCCAGCTTATTCGTGAACTGCTCTAGCCTATGCTGCCAGCTCAACTCAACGCCTCCCACTTCGTGCACTATCCCCCGCAGGCAAGGGGGCTTGCTCTTCAGCACCTTTCCGTTCTTCAGGAGGCGCCACTCTCCTTCCTGCCTGCTGTGCTGCGGGAGATGATCGAGTACGACTACGCGTTCCCCGCAGAGCGCGCGGCTATGGAGCGCGACCTTGGGCAGCTTGAGGTGCTTTCGCCGAAGGAGCGTGCCGAGTGGTTCTCCGGGTTTTCGCGGCTTCATCTTTCGGCTGCTCTGGACCAGTTCGATTGGGTTAATCTTCCGCTGCAGTTCACCGAGCAGCTGTCGGCCTATCTCTGGAGTACGAACCAGATGGATGCCTTCCGTACAGCGGCGACCGTGTACGGCGACCGCATGCGTGCCGCAACGGCGCCTGAGACGCATCCAGCCCGGAGAGTAGGCGTTGCCGTCATCGGCCAGGGCGTCACGACGCATGAGGGTCAGCTGTTTGAGAAGCTGCGCGCGCACGGAACGTACTTCAGCAACATACGTCCAGAGGGTGGGCTTGCGGAACTCCTTGCGGCGGCTGGATCCCGCGCGCAGGCGCATCCCTCTCCTTACGGCCACTGGTATATCGAAGGGGGCAGCCCCGCGGATCATCCTTCCCCGCTCACCTGTGTGAGCTACGAGAGACTGCGGGCGACGCGGGAAGCCCTGCTTGGCCAGATTCAGGATCAGGTGAGTAAGCCGGGCATGGGTCCGGAAGCACTGCGCTCTTATCTCACAAAACTCTCACCCGCCCAACTCGGTCTCCAGGGCGATGTGGTGCTTGATCGCTTTCAGGTCAAACTGCTTACGGAGGGATCAGGGACACAGATCTTCAGCACCACCTTCGCGCAGTGGGCCGCGCGTGAGGTGCTCCGGCGCGCCGATCCCCTCACCGTTCTGGTTCGCTTCGCGCCGCGCCAGCGACAAAGACCCATGAGTGATCTGCTCTCGAGCGATGGAGGCACTCTCGATCTGGATCCGAAGGGATCCCTGATCGATGCAGACATGGCGGCGTACTACCACTGGATTAATCAGAATCGACTGCCCGGAGCGGAGCAGTCCTCCTTCCTGGCCTGGTTTGAAGGTCACAGCCAGGCAGTCGCAATTGGTCCGGCTCTGCCGCGCGGCACAAAGTCAGATTCACCCCTCACGGTGAAGAACCTAATCTCCCTTGTATTTGGGTAGCCCTTCAAGACCTGCACAGGCTTGGTCGAAGAGGGATCAGCGCACGTGTGCTGAGAGGTGACGGTGCAGATTGGGCATGGAGTGTGGGCCCACCAGGACTTGAACCTGGAACCAACGGATTATGAGTCCGCTGCTCTAACCAATTGAGCTATAGGCCCGTCGGCTGTCCGCGTCACGTCACGAGAGATCGTGACACCGGCCAATCTGATGATTGTACCGGGTGAACGCGCCTCGAGCTTTGCCCTTCTCCCCTGTTCCGGAGCGCTCCCGATCTGGGACGCGGCGAGCATGTGGCGCTTTCCACCCTCGATCAGCAGCTATTTGTCCGTGAGGCTGCCCGGCGTTGCGTTTGTGTCTTCTGGAGAAGAGGGGTTGAGGTGTCCGAGGCGATTCTCTGGAGTCTCTGAGCGGACCGCAGTCTGTCCGGGACCGGCGGTCGAGGGATTGCCACCGGCGTAGCCGGAGGGTTCGGCCTTTGCCTGCTCCGGTGTTGGCGGAATGGGCTGTGTGGGAGTCTGCTTGTGATCCTCGGTTGCCATGCTGTGGATCTCCTGTCGTGTGGGGTTCAGGGCAGTTTGACCATACATAGTCACCGGCAGTTGCCTTGTTTCGCTTCCCGCAAGACAAACTTCGCTAGACTTGAGGCGGGGCAGCCCAGATGCAGTCAGGATGCGCTGCCCTTACACCCAGAGATGATGCGATGGAAGGCAACAGGCAGCAGCATATGACGCAGCGGGCGGCGCGATGGGAGGAGATGGTGTCGGGAGCAGATCGTTCTTTTACGAAGCGGTCTGCGATGCGTTCCGCCTGTAACACACTGCTCCTGCCGATCGCAGCCCTGGTTATCGCTTCGGTTTCCGGCAGAGCGAAGGCGCAGGCTCAGCTGCCAGACCTCTTTTCGCCGCCAACGGCCTCTCCGGGCGCGGTCCAGACGACTCCGAATGCACCTCCGGCACAGGCTGCTCAGCAGCCGACAACGAACAGCCAGAGGCAGACCACGGCAGCGCCGACGGTCGAGAGCGGAGCGCCAGGCTCGAACCCGGCCGCGGACACCGGGGACCGGAACGCTCCGGGACGAACACCGGGCAGCCTCCAGCAGACCACGCGAAGCCAGCCGGCCATTCCTCCGGCGCGGCAGACCGAGTTTCAGCGGCTGATCGAGGAGACCACCGGGCAACAGGTGCCGACCTACGGAGCCACCCTCTTCCAGGATGTTCCCTCCACCTTCGCCCCGGTTGAGAACATCCCGGTCACACCAGACTATGTGATCGGCCCCGGAGACCAGATTCGCCTCCAGGTCTACGGCCAGGTGAACCAGCAGGGATCCTACCTGGTTGATCGGAATGGGGAGATCGCCATTCCGCAGGTTGGAACAGTCCAGGTTGCTGGTGTGCAGTACGCCAACCTTGGCGCTTTTCTGCGATCCCAGCTGAGCCGTGTGTACCGGAACTTTGAAATCAACGTAAATCTTGGGCAGCTCCGATCCATCCAGGTGTTTGTAGTGGGGCAGGCTCGACGGCCGGGGAGCTACACCATTAGTTCGTTGAGCACGCTGCTCAACGCGCTGTTTGCATCCGGCGGACCATCGCCGCAGGGATCGCTGCGCGATATCCAGGTGCGCCGGGGTAACAACACAGTCGTTCATTTTGATCTCTACGATCTGCTCCTGAAGGGTGACAAGAGCAAGGATCTCCGGCTGCTGCCGGGGGACGTCATCTTTGTTCCCGCGGTCGGGCCACAGGTCGCACTGCTTGGGAGCGTCAACAACGCGGCCATCTACGAGCTGCGGGGAGAGACCCGGGTCGACCAGCTGCTCCATGTCACGGGCGGAGCCTCAACCCTCGCGGAGGGTGGGCAGGCGCGGCTGGAACGGATCTACCGGCACGCGTTGCGCAGCGTGGTGCAGCTTGATCAGAAGCAGATGGCGGAAACGCCCCTGCAGAACGGCGACATCCTCACTGTCACAACGATTGTCGATCGCTTCAGGAATGCTGTGACCCTCCGCGGCAACGTGGCAAACCCCGGCCGCTATATGTGGCACGCCGGAATGCGCGTGACGGACCTGATTCCCGACAAGGAGATGTTAATCACGCGGGACTACTGGCAGAAGCGTAACCGTCTGGCCTTGCCCCAGCCTGTGGAGTTGACACCGACGCCTGCCGGCTCGGAAGGTTCGCTGCAGGTCTCTTCGAGCCCCGCGGCGGGGACTGGATCTACCGGAGCGGCGTCGACGGCGGCACGCGGGACGACCTCGGCGAGCGGCGGCGGCAGCTCGGTCGCGGCGGCGCTCTCTGCCGGTGAATCGCTGTTCGCCCCGCGAACCGATGTGCTGCTAAGCGCACCCGATATCGACTGGAGCTATGCGGTCATTGAACGGCAGAACCCGGTTGATCTGAAGACCTCGCTGGTCCCGTTCAACTTGGGACGCGCTGTGCTCGACGGCGATGCCACGCAGAATCCTGAGCTGCTGACGAACGACATTGTCACCATCTTCTCGACCGCGGATATTCGCGTTCCGACCTCTCAGCAGACCCGCTTTGTGCGTCTCGAAGGAGAGTTTGTAGGAGCTGGGGTGTACAGCGTAAAGCCGGGTGAGACGCTGCGCCAGCTGGTGCAGCGTGCAGGCGGATTTACGGACGATGCGTACCTGTATGCCTCTGAGTTCACCCGGCAGTCAACGCTGCGTGTGGAGCGTCAGCGCCTGAACGACTATGCAGACCAGCTTGAGGCGCAGGTCGCAACCGTGACTGCCGGCAACAGCTCGCGGGCGCTGAACGATCGCGATGCAGCGGCGTCAGAGAGTGCGGCTTCAGGCGCGCGCGCCTCCATCAGCCGATTGCGGCAGCTGCAGCCGATCGGGCGGATCGTGCTCAAGCTCCAGCCCGACAGTGAAGGCGTGAACAGCCTGCCCGAGCTCGCGCTTGAAGATGGCGATCGCTTTATCGTGCCCAAGATCCCGGCCAATATTTACGTGGAGGGCCAGGTCTACAGCGCAAATGCCTTTGTCTTCACACCTGGCAGCCGTACAGCAAACTACCTGAAGCTGGCGGGCGGACCGGATCGCGAGGCGGATCGAACGCGCGCCTTCATTCTGCGCGCCGATGGCTCGGTGCTCAGCCGGCAGTACGGCAACTTCGAGCATGCGCTGATCTACCCCGGCGATACGATTGTGGTGCCGCCGATGATCAACAAGCGTGCCATCCTGCGGGACCTGGTGGATATCTCGTCGCTGGTTGGGCAGTTCGGCATCGGGATCGCCGCCATTAACCTGCTTCGCTAGGAGCAGGCTCTGACCGCAAAGCGTGTGCGGATGCAGGGTACCCTCCATGGTTGTAGCCTGAGTGCGAACGCACCCTCGTAGGATAGCGAAGAGGCAAGCTTTTGAACTCCCCATCGAGCATTCTTGTGACCGGCGGCGCCGGCTTTATCGGCTCAACCTTCATCCTTGACTGGCTACGGCCAGGTGCGGAACGCAGCCCCATAGTCAATCTCGATAAGCTGACCTACGCCGGCAATCCGGAGACGCTCGCGTCGATAGAGACGTCGCCGCTCTACACGTTTGCTCATGGCGATATCTGCGATGCGGATCTGGTTCGATCGCTGCTGGCGCGTCATCAGCCGCGCGCGATCGTACACTTCGCTGCGGAGAGTCACGTGGATCGGTCGATTGTCGGGCCGGATGCCTTTCTGCGCACCAACATCGATGGAACGTTCACGCTGCTGCAGGCGGCACGAGCCTACTTCCAGGGCCTCGAAGGCGACAAACGCAAGCAGTTTCGCTTTCTGCATGTCTCAACCGATGAAGTCTTTGGCTCGCTCGAAGCGAATGATCCAGCCTTCTGCGAGACAACGCCGTACTCGCCAAAATCGCCCTACGCGGCGAGCAAGGCGGCAAGCGATCATCTGGTCCGGGCATGGGCGCACACCTACGGCTTGCCGGCGCTCATTACGAACTGTTCAAACAACTATGGACCGCACCAATTTCCGGAGAAGCTAATTCCGCTCGTGCTGACCTACGCGCTCCGGGGGAAGTCGCTGCCGATCTATGGCGACGGTCAGCAGGTGCGCGACTGGCTTTACGTCGGGGATCACGCCAGTGCGATCCGCGCCGTGCTCGACCGCGGCCGGCTGGGCGAAACGTACAACATTGGCGGCAACAATCAGCGCAGCAACCTTGAGGTGGTACTGGCGATCTGCGCGCTGCTCGATGAACTCGTGCCGAAGTCCGCCTACAGGCCGCACCGGCAGCTGCTGACGTATGTGCAGGATCGGCCTGGCCACGACCGCCGCTACGCCATCAACGCGCGCAAGATCGAGCGCGAGCTGGGGTGGCGGCCGGCCGAGAGCTTTGAGACTGGCCTGCGTAAGACCGTGCAGTGGTACCTCGACAACACAGAGTGGGTCGAGCGCGTCACCAGCGGCGCCTATCGCGACTGGGAGCAGACAAACTACACAGATCGCGGCGGCGCGCGCGGCTCCGCTAGAGATCAGATGAAGGCGGACCCAGAGGTCACTCGGTGAAGGGGATAGTTCTGGCCGGAGGCTCGGGAACGCGGCTGCACCCGGTCACGCAGGCGATCAGCAAACAGCTGCTGCCGGTGTATGACAAGCCGATGATCTACTATCCACTCTCGGCGCTGATGCTGGCTGGCATCCGCGAGATCCTCATCATCTCGACGCCGGTCGATACACCTCGCTTCGAGCAGCTGCTGGGCGATGGCACACAGTGGGGCCTGCATCTGCAGTATGCGGTACAGCCTAGTCCGGACGGCCTGGCGCAGGCTTTTCTGATCGGCAGGGAGTTTCTTGCCGGCGAGGGCTGCTGCCTGGTTCTCGGCGACAACATCTTCTACGGCCACGACTTCCAGAAGACACTGCGGGAGGCCGCGATGCAGGCAGCCGGTGCAACCGTTTTTGCGTACCCTGTGCTCGACCCGGAACGGTATGGCGTGGTGGAGTTTGACGCGCAGGGCAGAGCGATCGGCCTCGAAGAGAAGCCGCTGAAACCGAAGAGCCGCTACGCCGTCACCGGGATTTACTTCTACGACGCGCAGGTCGTCGCCGTGGCTGAGGGACTGAAGCCCTCCCCGCGCGGCGAGCTCGAGATTACGGACGTCAACCGCTGGTACATGGAGCGCGGTCAGCTGCGGACGCAGGTGCTCGGCCGCGGCATGGCGTGGCTCGATACCGGCACACACGATTCCTTGCTCGAGGCCTCCACCTTCATCCACACCATTGAGCAGCGCCAGGGGCTAAAGGTTTCGTGCCCGGAGGAGATCGCTTTTCGGCTGGGCTACATCTCGGCCGAGGATCTGCGCGCTCTGGCGACGCGGGTGGGCAAGAGCAGCTACGGCCAGTATCTGCTGCGGCTGCTCGAAGAGCGGGTCTTCTAGGCCAGACGCGGGGACAGGCCGGAGATCGCGGTACCGGTTTCCGAACCGCGCAGCGGCTCGCGTATTCTGATGTTTATGGGCAAACTGGAGCCGAAGGTTTGATCGCTGCCTGTACGGTCATCTCGCCCAACTACCTGGCGTTTGCACGCGTGCTTGCGGCCTCCTATCTGGAGCACCATCCCGGCAACCGCTTCTTCGTCCTGATCGTGGCGGATCTCGCCGATCGGACTCTCTTTGCAGGCGAGGCGTTTGAGCCCGTGCTGCTCTCCGAGATCGGGCTGGCCGATCTGCGCGGCGAAGCCATGAAGTACGACATTCTCGAGCTCAACACAAACGTGAAGCCTGCCTTCCTGCGGTTCCTCTTCAGCACGCAGGGCCTCGAGCAGGTGGTGTATCTCGATCCGGACATCTGCGTCTACAGCCCGCTCGAACCAGTCTTCGCCGCTCTTACGAACGGAGCGGCTGCCGTGCTCACCCCGCATCTGACGACGCCTCTCGCCGACGACTTCCTGCCAAGCGAGCAGGATCATCTCTATAACGGCACCTACAACCTGGGCTTCGTCGCCTTTCGCCGCTGCCCCGAGACCGACCGTATGCTGGCCTGGTGGAGCGAGCGCTGCCTGGCACTGGGCTTCAGTGAAGGCCGCACCGGCCTCTTCGTGGATCAGAAGTGGATGAACCTGGCGCCGGGCCTGTTTGAGGGCGTGGCAATCCTGCGAGAGGCCGGCTGCAACATGGCGTACTGGAATCTGCATGAGCGATCGCTCCTGGCGGTGGAAACATCGCCGATGGTCGCCAACGCGAACGGGCCCGCCGTGCCGCTGCGCTTTTTTCACTTCAGCGGTATCGATCCGGCCGACGAGAGCGGTCTTTCGCGGCACACGAACCGCTTCACTCTGGCTGCCCGCCCGGATCTCCACCAGCTTTTCTCGGACTATCGGCAGCTGCTACGGCAGCACACGGACGAGCGTCTGCAGGCGCTTCCGTACGGGTTCGACCGGCTCTCAGACGGCACCGCGATCACCCGCCTCGCGCGCCGGATCTATGCCAAACACCAGCCGCGTTGGCGCGGGCAGGATCCTTTCGAGGCACACGGCAAGTTTGCCGGCTTTGCGCGGCGGCAGCGGCTGGTGGCGGGAAAGTCTGCGCCGGCAAAGTCGACGTGGAAGGAGTTCGATCCCCGTGACCGGCGTGTGCAGGCGGTGCATCGAGCTTTGAAGCTGGCGCTGCGGGTTCTGGGTCCGCACCGCTATGAGCTGCTGATGCGTTACCTCGCGTTCATCTCTGTGCTGCGCAATCAGTCTGTCTTTCTGGACGAGAGCTAGGCAGGCCGAATGGGACGCATTCTGCTGGTCAAACTGGGCGCTATCGGGGACGCGATCATGCTCCTGCCTGCCGCGCAGGCGCTCCATGCCCAGGGCCACACGATCGAGTGGCTTTGCGGGGAACAGATCGCGCCCCTGCTGGGGCTCTACCCCTGGATCACGACGATTGCCGCTGAGGAAGCCGTGCTGCTGCGCGGCAGCACTGCGGCCCGGCTGCGGGCGGTCGCTGCTCTCTGGAAGCACTTTGCCGGCCGGCGCTATGAGCTGATCGCCACCATGTACTACGACAGCCGCTACCGGCTGCTTACGAGAACAGCCCGAACCGGTCGCCGGCTCTGGCTTTCAACCGAAGATCGCGCTCGCCGCATTCTGCCCGGACGGCACCACAGCGACGAGGTCGCACGCCTTCTGCTGGGATGGAAGGATGACGTGCGACCGACCGCGATGGCACCCGTTCCGCCCCCCATCCTGCCTGCGTCGCCGGTCCCGCGAACGCAAGCGGCTCCACGGATCGTGCTGGTGCCGGCGGGCGCAAAGAATCTGGTGCGCGAGGATGCCTTGCGGCGATGGCCCGTCGAATCTTTCGTCGCGGTGGCACGAGAGCTTCTGGCCCAGGGCTATGAGGTTCTGCTGAGCGGCGGTCCTGGCGACGGCTGGGCCTCCGCCGCCTTTGCCGGTCTGCCGGTGCAGGATTGCATCGGCCGGCAAACGCTGGTTGAAACTGTCGGGCTCTTCGCCTCGAGCGACATCGTGCTCACGCCCGATACAGGACCGCTGCACCTGGCGGGCATCACCCCTGTCTCCATCGTCGCGATCTTCGGCCCGACGAGCCCGCACTTCTTTCTGCCGAGGCGGGCAGGTGTCATAGCGCTCTGGGGCGGCGAGGGCTTTGCCTGCCGGCCGTGTTATGACGGGAAGAACTACGCCCCCTGCCGGGAGAACGCCTGTGTGCAGCAGGTGTCGCCGGCGATGGTGCTCGCGGCTGTGAACGAGTCGCTCCTGGCTCGCCGGGCGGGAACGCTGCCGGAGCCGCGCATCGTGGTGCCGCAGAGCACCATCCGCTCTGCGCATCGTCCGCTGGAGAACGAGAGAGCGGAGGCGCCGCGTGGCTGACCGCGCCTTGTTTCTCGATCGCGACGGCATCATCAACGAGGAGGTCGGCTATCTGATCCGGCCGGCCGATGTGCGCTTTGTTCCCGGCATCGTGTCGCTCTGCCGAACGGCGCAGCGACTTGGCTACCGGCTGGTCGTCGTAACCAACCAGTCCGGGATCGCGCGCGGCTTCTATACCGAAGCCGACTTCGAAGCTCTTATGCAGTGGATGCGCGAGGCGCTCGGCCGCGAGGGTGTCCGCCTCGATGCTGTGTACCACTGTCCATACCATCCGGAGCATGGCGTCGGCGTGTATCGCCGGGAGCATGAGGATCGAAAGCCCGCGCCGGGCATGCTCCGGCGGGCTGCGGCCGATCTTGGGCTGGAGCTGCCGGCGTCCGTCATGGTGGGGGACCGCTGCAGCGATATTGCCGCGGCAAATGCGGCGGGTCTGCGACAGGCGTTTCTTCTGAGAGGAACGGAGACGCAGGCCTGCCCGGGAGAGTGCATCTCTGTCGAGTCTCTCGAGCAGATGGAACGATGGCTGCTGGCGCACGAGGGTGCGTGACCGGGCCGGAGCTTACGGCAGCTCGGCATCCCTGAAGCGAACGCCCGCCGCATCCTTGCCGCTTACCTGGGGCGGCTCGCCCGCGAGAAGGTGCAGCGGCCACGCGATATTCAGCTCCGCGTCACTCCACAGTATGGATCGTTCTCCGGCCGGGTAGTAGAGATCGGTTGTCTTGTAAAGCACCTCGGCTGTCTCCGAGACAACCAGAAAGCCATGCGCGAAGCCCTCGGGAATCCAGAGCAGGTCCAGGTCGCCGCCCTCGCTGAATTGCTTCAGATCAAAGCCGGCCCATCGACCGAAGCCGGGCGACTCGCGCCGAAGATCGACGGCGACATCCCAGATATGGCCCGAGAGCACCCGGACCAGCTTTCCCTGCGGTCGTCCAAGCTGGTAATGCAGACCGCGCAGAACGCCTTTGCGGGAAAGCGACTGATTGTCCTGCGCGAAGCGGGACGGCAGACCGGCGACGGCGAAGCGCTCCGTGTTGAAGACTTCGGCAAACCACCCGCGCTCGTCGCCGAACCTCTGTGGCCGAAGGCGTTTGACGCCAGACAGGGGTGTATCCAGGATCTGCATCCAACTCATTCTATAGAGAGGTCGGCACTCGTTAGGGAGGAGCGACCTCCCTCTGAAAGCGTCATTTTCTATCAGCCTCTTTCTGCCATGCAGGATAGACTGAAGCGGAACTTCTGCAGCACTGACCCTTCCTTCTCCCGGCTATGCCTCTTTGTCCGGCCTTTGACGCGGCCTGAAGACTGGATCGAACCTCTCCAGACGATCCGGCTCGAGAAACGCGCAACGCTCGACGCGGTCTGATCTGCTGTATGGATCCAGACCGAGGACAGAGCAGGAACGTGATTCGGCAGCGCATCTGCCGCGCCTCCTGTAAAACCGCACGCAGCAGATCACCAGCTTGGGGGCCGCCGAACTCGTGCACAGACAGGATTCGCATGCAGCATGAGGAGCAGTACCCGGCATCGCGTGCCGTTGCGCTTCCCGGCTCCTTCTCCTACACCGCGACCGCGGAGGCGGAATCAGGTTCCAAGCGCCGCCCGAAGTCGGTCGACGACCTGCCATACCGGTTGCTTCTCTACCGCTCGAAACGGTTGATCGACATCGTCCTGATCGTGCTTTCCCTGCCAGTCACCCTGCCGATCCTGGGCGTGCTGTCTTTGATTGTCCTTCTGAGTACGCCGGGTCCGGTCTTCTACTCGCACCGTCGTATCGGCCGCAATGGAGCCTTCTTCTCCATGTGGAAGTTTCGCACTATGTGCGAGAACTCGGCACAGGTGCTCGAGGAGTATCTGGCGCGGCACCCGCAGGCGCGTGCGGAGTGGAGCCGTACGCATAAGCTGCGCTTCGACCCGCGAGTGACACGCATCGGCCGCTTTCTGCGACGCTACAGCCTGGATGAGCTGCCGCAGCTGTGGAATGTGATGACGGGCAAGATGACGCTGGTCGGACCGCGGCCAATTGTCGCGGCGGAGGTGGAAAAGTATGGGGATGGTTTCCGCTTCTATCGCCGGGTCAAGCCGGGACTGACCGGGCTCTGGCAGGTCTCCGGACGAAGCCAGCTCTCCTATCCGCAACGCGTGCAGCTGGACTGTGACTACGTGGAGCGATGGTCCATGCGGCGCGACTTCATCATTCTGCTGCGGACGTTTCTCTCCGTTGTGAACCAGGACGGCGCCTACTGACCGCAGCTGCGGCGCGGATGCTCTAGGCTGTGTGTGTGCGGGTGGCCCTGGTTCATCACTGGTTTGTGACGCGCGGCGGCGGCGAGCGCGTTGCCGCATGTCTGGGCTCCCTCTTTCCGCAGGCTGAGCTCTTCACCCTCGTCGCCGAGCCGCATGCCATCCCACCCGGTCTGGCCGGCAGAGCCCTGCATACCTCATTTCTGCAACGACTTCCGCTCGCCCGCCGCTTCCATCGCCACATGATGCCGCTCTACCCGGCAGCCACGGAGAGCCTGGACCTGCGCGGCTTTGATCTGGTGCTCTCGTCCGATAGCGGTCCCGTCAAAGGCGTGCGCGTGGACGCCGGGGCGACGCACATCTGCTACTGCCACTCGCCCATGCGCTACCTCTACGACGGCTATGAGGCCTATCGCGCCGGCATGGGTGGTCTTACCCGGGGCATCTTCACGGCGACAGCCGCGCGGGTTCGCCGCTGGGATGTCGCCGCTGCCGGCCGGGTCACGAACTTCGTCGCCAACTCGGACTACGTCGCTGCCCGGATCGCTCGTTGGTATGGCCGGGAGAGCACGGTCATTGCGCCGCCAATCGATCTCACGCAGGCTCGGCAGGCTATACCCGGAGAGCACTATCTCGCCGCCGGGCGGCTGGTGCCCTACAAACATACGGAGCTGATGATCGTCGCCTGCCAGCGGCTGGGGCGAAGGCTGCGCGTCGCCGGCGCGGGACCCGAGCTGGCGCGGCTCAGGCGGCTTGCCGGCCCGGAGACGGCCTTTCTCGGCGAGCTGACGACCGACGCCTTATGGAACGAGTACGCCCGCTGCCGCGCGCTGCTCTTTGCCGCCGACGAGGACTTCGGCATGGTGCCGCTCGAGGCGCAGGCCTGCGGCCGGCCCGTCGTCGCCTATGGTGCGGGAGGATCGCTCGAGACAGTGCGCGGCTCCGGCCCTGCGGCCACGGGGGTGTACTTCAAGCAACAGACGGCCGCATCGCTCGCTGAGGGCATCCTGGCGTTTGAGGCCGCGGAGTCAGGCTTTGATCCCGGTGTGGCCCATGCCTGGGCGGAGAGCTTCCGGACGGAGGTCTTTCTCGCCCGCATGCGGGCCCACATCCTCACGGTCCTGCCAGCTGCTGCTGCTGCCATGTCGCCCCCGCCAGACACCTTCGCCGCCTCTGCCGCACAATAGAGCAGAGGCGGGACGACCATGCAGGGTATGCGCGAGCTGTTGCGGTCCTCGCTGGGCAAAAGCCTGAGCGGGCTAGAGCCGGCCGACAGGCTGGCAGCGGCGTGGCCGGTCGCGTGCGGCCGCTCCATGGCCGAGCACGGAGTCGTCACTGCCTTCGCCAATGGCTGCGTGACCATCGAGGTGAGTGACAGCACCTGGCTTGAGCAGATGCTCGCCATGCGCCAGCAGCTGACCGCCGAGCTGCGTCGCATCGCCTCGGTCGAGCTTCGCGAGATACACTTTCAGAGGACCGGGGAGACACGCCCGGGCGGCAATCGCGTTCCGACCGCACCGCCCAGAGCACGCTCCTCCAGACTACATCGGAGTAAAAAGTGAACGAGGCAGATGTACAAGCGAGAACGGTCACGCGGGATGAGGTGCGTCGCGTCGCGGAGCTCGCCCATCTCCAGCTGACGCCGGATGAAGAGCCGGCGATCGAACGCGATCTGAATGCCATTCTGGCGTACATCGCGCAGATGAATGAACTCGATACCGCCGGTGTGCCGGCAATGGCGCAGGTCGGCGAGATGCTGGCGCTTGCACCCGAGGAGAGTGGAGAGGATCTGCGGCAGGATGCCGTGCGTGCCTCAATCGACCGCGCCGCCGTGATGGCCGTCGCGCCGGAGACGGACGGCCGCTTCTTCAAGGTTCCCAAGGTTATCGAGCGTTAGACATTTTTACTGAAGGTGCGCAGGAAGCCGCTTCTACCCGTGCCATTTTCTTTCAAGGAACATGGCCTCCACTACACTTCAGCAGCGGCATAGCATCAGGAAAATGCTTAGACACATGGAGACTGGGTTGGACGGAACGAATCTGGAAGGCCTCACGATCGCCGAGGCACGCTCTGCCGTGGCGGACGGACGTATTTCGGCGACCGCTCTGGTAGAACAGCACTATGAGCGAATCACCGCCGTCGATGGCCCATCCGGGCAGGGCATCAACAGCTATCTCGCGCTGAGCCGGGAGCGGGCGCTGGCGCAGGCTGCCCGCATCGATAGCATGGTTGCTGCCGGAGAGACTCTGCCGCCGCTCGCCGGCGTTCCTGTCGCGATTAAGGATGTCCTCGCCATGCAGGGTGCGCCCGCGACCGCCGGATCGAAGATCCTCGCCGGGTACCGGCCGCCGTACGACGCGACCGCCGTTCGCAAGCTTGAGGCCGCGGGCGCCGTGCTGCTGGGCAAGCTGAACTGCGACGAGTTCGCCATGGGCTCCTCGAATGAGAACTCGGCCTACGGGCCGGTGCGCAATCCGCGCGCTCTGGACCGGGTCCCGGGCGGATCAAGTGGTGGGTCAGCCGCCGCCGTTGCCGCCGATCTCTGCGTCGCGAGCCTCGGGACTGACACCGGCGGATCGGTTCGGCAGCCGGCCGCCTTCTGCGGCGTTGTGGGTGTTCTGCCGACCTACGGCCGCGTCAGCCGCTACGGCCTGATCGCGTTTGCTTCTTCGCTTGATCGCGTCGGCCCGCTCACCAAGACAGTCGAAGATGCGGCGATCCTGCTGGAGGTGCTGGCGGGCGAGGACCCGTGCGATGCAACCAGCTCGGATCGCCCGGTCGGCAGCTACCTCTCTGGCCTGAACCAATCGATCGCCGGTCTGCGGGTCGGTGTTCCCGCAGAGTACTTCGGCGACGGCCTCGACCCTGAGATCCGCGCTGCCGTTGAGCGTGCGATCGAGGGCCTCCGTGCGGCGGGCTGTGCGATCCACCCGGTCACGCTGCCGCACACGCGGTACGCGATCCCGACCTACTACGTGCTTGCGACCGCCGAGGCCTCATCGAACCTGTCGCGCTTTGACGGCGTTCGCTTCGGCCTGCGCGCGGAGTCCGCCACGACGCTCAGCAGCATGTTTCGCGAGACTCGCGACGAGGGCTTCGGCCCGGAGGTCAAACGGCGCATTCTGCTCGGCACCTACGCGCTCAGCTCGGGCTACTACGACGCCTACTATCGCAAGGCGCAGCAGGTGCGAACGCTGTTGACACAGGACTTCCTCAAAGCTTTTGCGGAGGTCGACGTTCTGGTCGGCCCAATGACGCCGACGCCGCCCTTCAAGCTGGGAGAGAAGACGGACGATCCGGTCGCCATGTATCTGGCGGACATCTATTCTGTCGCCGCAAGTCTCGCAGGGCTGCCGGCGATCAGCGTGCCATGCAGCGAGACCGCCGCCGGCCTGCCGATCGGTGTGCAGATCATGGGCCGGCACTTTGACGAGGCAACCATGCTGCGGGTCGCTGCCGCCGTCGAGCAACAGAGGAAGTTACAGCAATCAACCGCACAGTAGCCAAGCCGGCCAGGCCGCGCAAGGCGATGCATCACCGCAGGAAGAGCAGGGGAGACGTATGGGTCTGATGGACAGGTTGTTCGGAAAGAAAGACGCTGCAGCATCAAGCGACGGGCAGGACGACAAGAGCAGGAGCGCCGAGTCCGTCACGCCGGAGGCTCCGCTTGAGCCTATGCCGGCCATCGACGCAGCCCCGGTGACGGCACCGCTGCTTGCCTCGGCGCTGCCGACGCCCGTCGCAACATCAATGCCTCCCCCGGCACCGCCGGAGGCTCTCGGGAAGGTTGTCGGGGAGTCTCTCGATGAGCCTATGCCGACGGGAACAGGACCGATGCTGGTGCCGACTCCACACCGCGAGTCTGCCGCCCAGGCTGCACCACCGCAGCCCGTGCAGCCGTCCGCCCAGCCTACGATCGAGCAGATGCGCAACGACCCGAACTTCGTGCGCGTCTACGACCAGTACGGCCAGGAGGTCTTCCTCACACGGCAGCAGTGGCGCGATGAGATCCTGCCCGGGAGCCTGCAGGCGAACTGGGACGCGCCCGATGAGCTCTACGCGATCCTGCTCAACGCCATGAACGACGGCATGTTTGCCGAGATCGAGCCGGCTGCTGCCCGGTTGCATGCGATCGATGACAATCCGATACGCGGTGCCTGTGTGTACGCCATTGTGCTGCTGCAACTCGGCCGGATCGACGAGGCAGAGCGCGTGCTGAACGACTACACCGCACGCTTCGGCGAGGAAGGCGCCGTGCTGACCAATCTGGCGAAGGTTTACGCCGCAAAGAATGAGCCGCAGCGCGCCGAGGAGACCCTGTGGCGCGCCATCGAGCTCGACCCAAACATCGAAAACGGCGTTGGTTGGTATCTCGCGACCGAGTTTGAGCGCGGCGGAGAAGAGGCGCGGCAGCGGGCGATGGACCGCGTTGCGGCACTGCCGAACAGCTGGAGGGTGCGGCTCTGGCAGGCAAAAAACAGACTGGATGCCAGCGATCTTCCACAAGCGCTTACGCTCTATCGCGAAGGCCTTGCCAGCTTTCCCGGACCCGTGCCAACGGAGTTCCTCTATCCAATGAGTGGTGATCTTGGTATGAGCGGCGCGTTGCGCGAACTGATCGACATGACAGGACCGCTGTTCCTGCCGGAGATCCACGGCCTGATGGTCGGCAACAATCTGATCAAGGCGCATGTGGACCTGGGCGAGCTGGAGCCGGCGGCAGAGATTGTGAATCGCCTCTTCGCGCAGAAGCGGCCGGACTGGCGCGAGACGCTCGGCTTCTGGGAGAACACCATCGCACGCCTGCGTCAGACCGGCACACCGCGCGATCCGCAGCTGCCGCTCGAGATTGGCATGCTGGAGATGATCGGGCCGGTGTGGAAGCGTGCCGGCGGTCCGCTGACGGAGGTCTTCGGCGATAAGCCTGAGTCTGCCCCCGTGGTCACCATTCTAGGCGGCACCGCGGAGTTCACCCCGCCTGAAGGCCCCCAAGGTATGCAGATGGCGGATGCTCTTGGCCGGCTCAGCCGCGCGCTGCCGCTCTTTCTCGCGGAGCAGCTGGAGTTCCACACGGCGGCGCGCGTCCGCACGCTCATACCACGCGTCACGCAGGGCGGCGCCGGTTTTGTGCTGCGCGGTGGGGAATGGACGGACACCGAGGCGGCCGAGGCAGCCTTTGAAGCCGAGCTCACGCCGGACTTCATCGTCAAGGCGCACCTGAACGCCACCGGCGCGGCATGGATCGTGCAGGCGACTGTGCTGCGGGCGTCCGATGCGGTCGTGCTCGGCCGTGTGCAGGCAACCTGTCCACAGGGACAGCCGGAGGTTGGAGTCGGAGCGCTTGCGCGCGATCTGGCGCAGATGCTCGCAGCCAATGGTCTCGCCGCGGAGACACCGGCGCCGCTCTATCTACTGCCCGAAGGCCCCGCGCTGGCCAACTACATGATCCGGCTGGAACAGCTTCTCGCGGTGCGCTCCGCGCTTGGCATGGGCGACGAAACACCGGCGATCGCGGGCGAACGCGACATCCTTGAGGGAACGCTCTTCCTCGCGTTGCAGCAGCCGCAGAGTCCCGCGGTTCGCGCTCTGCTTGCGGCCATGGCCGTGGCGTTGCGCCGCATTCGGCCGGAGATTGTCGACGAGTTTGAAGACCGGCTTACTCTGCTGCAGCGGGATCGTCCGCTTGGCGAGCCGCTCGACGAGATCGTACTCGACATGATGACAGACGACTAAGGCCAGATCTGTGCCGGCCATCGCCCTGTTGCGCGTGGCCGGCACAGATCTGGTTACAAATGAAAGAGCCTGTCCGTGCCAAGCACCAGCCCGAGCGTGATCACCGCAATCACGATCTCACCCAGCGCGCTCACGATGAAGGGACGCGCTCCCTGCTTTCCCAGATCCCGCAGGTTGGTTCGCAGGCCCACGCCGGCAAACGTGAGCAGAAACGCCCATCGGCTCAGATTGCCCAGCACCAGCAGCTGCGGCTTGGTGAATCCCAGGGTCGCCAGCGCTGGATTCTTTGAGCTGCCGAGCGTCGCCAGCAGCGAGATGAGCAGGAAGCCGAGCACAAACTTTGGAAACTTGGCCCAGAGGAATGCGGCCTTGTTGCTCAACTGCGCCGTAGCGGCTGCGCTGATGAGCCCCTTGCGCGCCCATCGCACGGCGTAGCCGAGAACAACAAAGCCGATCATGGCGTTGCGGCAGGTCTTGGCCAGCACGGCAAATTTGCCGGCCGCGTCCGAGTAGAGCGCGCCGGCGGCGGTTGCCTCGGCCGTGTTGTCGACTGCCAGTCCGGCCCAGAGGCCGTAGGCCTGGTCCGACATATGCAGGCCGTGCCCGACGAGCGGAAAGACCAGAAGCGAGAGCGCGCCAAGCGCGAGAATGGCCGCGATCGCCGTCGAGGACTCGCGTTCGTCGGCCTCGATCGTGCCTTGAATGGCGATGATGGCGGAGACACCGCAGACAGAGCTGCCGACCGCCAGCAAGGTCGTCAGCTTTTCGCCCAGACCGAAGCGTCTGCCCAGCCAGGTCATGAACGCGAGCGAGAGCGCCAACTCCACGAAGACGAGCACGAGTGAGCGTCCGCCGAGCTTCGCAATGTCACCCAGAATGAAGCGTGCGCCTAGCAGGATGATGCCGGCCTTCAGCCAGAACTCGTATGTGGCCACGCCGGCACGGAAGATGCGCGGCAGCCCGACCGTATTGGCGATCGCCGCACCAAACAGGATCGCCCAAAGAACGTACTCGATGTTCGGCAGAGTAAGGTGGTGCGCTTTGCCGTAGCGATTGATGGTCTGTTCTGTGAGTTTTCCGGCGAAGCCGACCGCGGCCAGCAGAAGTACGCCCGGTACCAGGTCCAGCAGCGTGGTCCGCGGATCAAGCCGGCTGGCGGCCGTGGCGGCCAGTGTTTCGGTGGAGGTGCTACCTGCAATGGGGGGCATGATCAAGATTCCTCGCGCAAGAAAAGGTACGGAGCGTGGGTGACTGCCGGCAGCTCACGATCAACTACCAGGGAACCGAGCGGATAAAACCGAAGCGGACTGTAAGCGCCAGGGCAAGTGCGAGGGCAACCGCCCACACATCCAGCGAGAGACGAGGTCGATCAGACATAGCGGAGGTCCTTGGAATGAGAAATGGCTGGCGCGTGGCCACGGAGGTCTACGTGCGAAGCACACTGCAGATGGAAGGCGGAAAGAGAGTCTGCGCGAAGGAGTTCTAGCGACAGCGACAACAGAGGGGCATGAGGTGCAGCAACGAAATGTGGTTGAAGACCATCATGTGCAGGTAGTGTACAGGAGAGCACCACGCAGGTGCAGCCGGTCGAGCGTGGTAGTCTCTACCTAGTAGCCCGACTCCTTGTGGGCAAACGGCAATCGCAGGCAAACGACACGCCGCTGCACTGAAGAGGACTGGCCGGATCGACCTAGAGTTTTACGATCCCCGGTTTCGCAGCGGAGTTAGTCTGGCCAGAGACTGCGATTGTTCTTCCACCCGATCTCCTTCGCACAGTCTGTGAAGGTCCGGCTGGTTGCTCTGGCTTAGATGGCAGCCTCACCGGAGGCAGCCTCGCCACGCAGCAGCAGCGCTTCGCACTACTCAAGCAATGCTGAACGGAACTTCAGTCATCAGGTGCCACGGCACTCCTGCACATGCCCTCGCTCGACCCTCCTCTAAGGACATATTTTGACCAGCGCAACACTTGATTCGCAGGCCGCCCAAGGCCTCCCTGAAACGCCCGTCCCGAGCTCCACTCCATCCAACCTTCCCCTTGCGGAAGGCGTTCAGTTCTCTGACTTTGCCATCTCCGACTCGCTCAAGCAGCGTCTCGCGGCCGCGAAGTTCGTTACGCCCACGCCCGTGCAGGCGGCCGCCATTCCGCCCGCGCTTGAGCAGAAGGATATTCTTGCCACGGCCTCGACCGGCACCGGCAAGACTCTCTCCTTCCTGATTCCGATGATCGAGCGCATGGATGCAACCTCCGTGCCGTCGACACGCGGCAAGCGCGGCCCGATCCGCTCGCTCATCCTGCTGCCCACGCGCGAGCTCGCCATGCAGGTTCTCGAGGCCTACGGCAAGCTCGTCCCCCAGGCCAAGCATGACTCTGTCCTGGTCTGCGGTGGTCTCTCTGAGAACAATCAGCTCGATCAACTCGATCGCGGTCCACGCCTGGTCGTCGCCACGCCGGGCCGTCTCGAAGACTTCCTGCGCCGCCGCGAGGTAAACCTCGGCGCGGTCGAGATGCTCGTTCTGGATGAAGTCGATCGCATGCTCGATATGGGCTTTCTGCCCGCCATTCGCCGCATCGTCGGCGCTCTGCCGAAGACCCGCCAGACCATGTGCTACTCCGCCACGCTCGATGCCAACATCACCGAGATCGTCAAGGATTACGTGCAGAAGCCGGTGCGCATCCAGATTGGCACCACTTCGAAGCCCAGCGATCGTGTCGAACTCGTCGTCTACACGGTCATGCAGGACCAGAAGACCGGCCTGCTCGACCAGATGCTGAAGGAGCATGAGGGCACCTTCCTTGTCTTCTCGCGCACCAAGCATGGTGCGGATCGCATTGCCAAGAAGCTCGAGAAGCTCGGCCACGATGCGGACGTGATCCATGGCGATCGCTCGCAGTCGCAGCGGACCGCAGCACTCAAAGGCTTCACCAACGGCAAGCATCGCGTTCTGGTCGCGACCGATGTCGCAGCACGCGGCATCGACGTGCAGAACATCGCACACGTTGTCAACTACGACCTGCCGAACGCTTCGGATGACTTCGTGCATCGCATTGGCCGCACCGGCCGCGCGGGTGCAAAGGGCGTCGCTACCACCTTCGTCATGCCGCAGGAGCGGTCGGATGCGCGCAAGCTCGAGCGCGAGCTGAAGATCAAGTTCGAGTGGCGCGAAGCCGACAAGAACCTGCAGAAGGAAGAGCGCAACAAACCCGTCGACCTGAACACGGCCACCTCAAACGGTGACATGTCCGGCCTGCTCGCAATGGAGACACGCTCCTGGAAGTCCGGTGACGCTGCCGGATCGAGCGCGCCATCCGGTGACCGACCCCGCTCCAGCCGGCCTTCCGGCGGTCGCGGTGGCTTCCGTGGCGCGTCAAGCGGTCGCTCCGGCCCTGGCGGATCGGGCGGTGGTCGCAGCGCAGGCGGCTCCGGCGGCGGCGGTCGCCCATCCGGTCCACGCAGCAACTCCGGCTCACGGCCTGTCCGCGGCAATCGCGGGCGCTAGCATTGCCCTGCAGGGGCGGCATCCCGGCCGCCCTTGCATCACTTTCCTCCAGGATCCCATCTACTCTCCCTATGACAGCGTCCGCTGACAGCTCGCAGGAGGTCCTGACGCAGGAACAGTTTCAGGCCATCTCGCGAACCCTGGCGGATCCGCGACGTTTTGCCATCCTGCAGCAAATTGCCTCACAGCAGAGCCTGCTCTGCGGCAGTCTGGATGTGCAGGGATGTATCAGCCCCGCTACCATCTCGCATCACCTGCGCGAACTGCAGGAGGCCGGTCTGGTCGATGCAGAGCGTCAGGGCCGGAGCATGTGTCTGCGCCTTCGCCGGTCCATCTGGAACGCATATATTCGCCACTTACAGCAGATCTGACCAGACCACTTTCTTCGCATCCTCCGGCTTACCCCCACATCTCTTAGATAGACGTCGAACTATCAGGCGGAGATCGAAGGAGAAGAGCATGGCGAATCTGGCAGGTAAGGTCGCAGTCGTTACAGGCGCGTCGAAGGGGATCGGCGCAGGCATCGCAAAGGCATTGGGAGCGGCCGGCGCGAGTGTGGTCGTGAACTACGCGAGTGACAAGGCAGGTGCCGATCGCGTTGTTTCGGAGATCTCTAATCAGGGTGGCAAAGCCATTGCAGTCGGCGCCAGCGTAGCGAAGTCCGCCGAAGTCGAGACGCTCTTCGCCGAGACCAAGAAAGCCTTCGGCAAGGTCGATATCCTCATCAACAACGCTGGAGTCTACGGCTTCTCGCCCATCGAGCAGGTCACCGAAGAGGAGATCAACCGGCAGTTCGGCATCAATGTAACCGGCCTGCTGCTCGCCACTCGCGCCGCGGTTAGTCTGTTTCCTGCTGAGGGCGGCAATGTCGTGAACATCGGCTCCGTTATCTCGGAGACAACGCTGCCGCAGACGGCCATTTACAGCGGAACAAAGGGTGCCGTGGACGCGATCACGCGCGTGCTCGCCAAGGAGCTTGGCCCACGCAAGATCCGCGTCAATGCGGTTAATCCCGGCCTGGTTGCAACGGAAGGAAACGCGGCTTTTCGCGGACCGGAGTCGCCCATGGAAAAGGCCGAGGTTGCCAAGACACCGCTCGGCCGCATTGGTGAGCCGGAGGATGTCGCCGACGTGGTGACCTTCATCGTCTCCGAAGAGGCGCGATGGATCACAGGGTCGCTGCTGCAGACGGCCGGCGGCGCCCGCTAGAAACCATCGCGTGCGTGGGCCTCACCCTGTTCAGGCCCGCGCAGCTTCCTCGAAAGCATTCTGTTCCATGTTCAAGGAGATCTGTATGAACCTCTTTCTGCTTCTTCTTCCGACAGCTCTGGTAGCCGCCAAGTTCATCTTCTCGAACGCACGTCCAGCCGCGCAGCAGCCACCGGAGTGCTGCGTATAGCGGAAACAAAGGCATTTCTCGCAGTGTCTAACCACCTTGTGAGAAACTGAGTGTGATGATCTCTGTTTCGAATGTCACGATGCGCTATGGCTCGAAGCTGCTCTTCGAGGATGTCTCTGTCTCGTTTACCGACGATCGCCGGTACGGCCTGACCGGGCCGAACGGCGCTGGCAAATCCACTTTTATGAAGGTCCTGACGGGTGAGATCGATGCGCAGAAGGGCTCGGTCGTGCGTCCACGCAAGCTAGGCGTGCTCAAGCAGGATCAGTACGCCTTTGACGCCTATCGCGTGATCGATACCGTCATTATGGGAAACACGGCTCTCTGGGCTGCTCTGGAAGAACGGGAGCGGCTCTATGAAAAAGCCGAGCTCACTGACGAGGATGGTTCCCGGCTCGGCGAGCTTGAAGGCGTCGTCGGCGATGAGGATGGCTATGAGGCCGAGGCCAACGCCGCTGTTCTGCTGCAAGGGCTTGATATCGCCGACGAGCTGCACGAGCGCAGGATGAGCGAGTTGCAGGGCGGTCAGAAGGTGCGCGTTCTGCTCGCGCAGGCGCTCTTCGGCAATCCGCAGGCGCTGCTGCTGGACGAGCCCACCAACTATCTCGATCTCGAATCGATCCACTGGCTGCAGGACTTTCTCAACCGCTACAGCGGCACCGTAATCACCATCTCGCACGATCGCCATTTCCTAAACAACGTCTGCACGCACATCGCCGATATCGACTACGAGACGATCATCACCTACAACGGTGGCTACGATGACATGGTGCTGCAGAAGACGTCCATCCGTACCCGCATCGAATCGCAGAACGAGCAGCGCGAAAAGAAGATTGCGCAGCTCAACGACTTCATCGCCCGCTTCTCGGCCGGCACGCGCTCCAGCCAGGTGAACTCCCGTAAGAAGGAGGTCGAGCGTCTCGCGACCTCAGAGCTCGCCCGCTCAAACATCGCGCGGCCCTTTATCCGTTTTGACATGCTGCGGCCCTCCGGCAAGAACGTCCTCGACTTCGAACTGGTCAACAAGGCCTACCCGCAGCCGGATGGCAAGACCGAGCAGGTCATCAAGAACTTCTCCGCTTCGGTTATGCGCGGTGACAAGGTCATCCTGATGGGGCGCAACGGGCAGGGTAAAACTACGCTTCTGAAGGCCCTGCTGGCCAATGGGCCGGGTATTGAGGAGACCGATGTTTCGATCGACTCCGGCACTGTGAAGTGGGGTCACGAGGCGCAGATCGGCTATTTCGCGCAGGACCACAAGAACTCAATTCCGCATGGCACAACAGCCGCCGAGTGGCTGCACGGCTTCGATCCGCAGGCCACCAAGGAAGACATCCGCGGCATCCTCGGGCAGATGCTCTTCCGCGGCGAAGAGGGCAACAAGAAGACTGAGGCGCTCTCCGGCGGTGAGGCCGCGCGGCTGCTCTTCTGCAAGATCATGCTGCAGAAGCCGAATATTCTGGTCCTGGACGAGCCCACAAACCATCTCGATCTGGAGTCAATCAACGCGCTCAATCAGGCCATTCAGAAGTATGAAGGCACTGTGTTTCTGGTCACCCACGATCAGGACCTGATTGAGGAAGCCGGCACCCGCATCTGGCACTTTGAAGGCGGACCGGCAGACTTCCACATCACCGACCACAAGGGCCCTTATGAGGAGTACCAGCAGCAGCTCGCACTGGTTGCGAAGTAGACCTGCTCCCTGCGAGGGTTCAGGAGGCTCCGTCACCGACGGAGCCTCCTCCTTTTGATGGATGGTCTTCGTTCGCTGCTGCACGCTATGATTCTCAGTCGGATGTCCTCGCGTTTTCGGGCCTGCACGGGTCTGATCCTGGAGGGCATGTGGGTTTGAGAGCAGGTCGGGAGCAGCATGGGTGCAGGCAGACAGAGGACAGAGCTACTCCGGGGTTCGCTTGCTCTGGCAACGTTGCTGTTGCTGGCAGGACTCGCCTGGAGGCTGAACCGCCCGGCTACAGTTCGCGCCGGTTCAGAGGCTGTCGTCGCTGCAGATGAACATAAGGCCTACAACGACAGGATGTCGGCAAAATTTAATGATCGCTTCGGCAAGGATCTGCACTTTCTGCCTTCAAACGCGACATCGACGGACGGGCAGTTCATCGATCCCAAGCTCTTTCCGACCGCGCAGTACTGCGGGCACTGTCATCAGGAGTCGCACAAGCAGTGGCGCGAGTCTGCGCATTCAAACTCCAACCGCGTGCCATATTATCTACGCAACGTGGAGCTGCTGAATACGGAGAAGGGTGTCGAGTTCTCCCGCCATTGCGAGGGCTGCCATGATCCGGTTGCGGTCTTTGCCGGCGTCCTTACGCAGGGCGCGCCGAAGAAGCGGCCCTACGATCAGGATGGTGTGACCTGCTCCGTGTGCCACTCCATCGCGAAGATCGATGCACGCGGCACCGGCAGCTACGTTATGGGCACGCCGGCGGTCCTCGTCGATGAAGCTGGCCAGCCGATCACCCGGCAGGTCTCGGACGCCGAGATCCTCGAGCACCTTGATCGTCACTCCGCGGCCGTCATGAAGCCCTTCTACAAGACCAGCGAGTACTGCTCCTCCTGCCACAAGGCCGCGCTCCCGCATGCGCTGAATGACTACAAGTGGCAGCGAGCTATGTCGCCTTATGACGAGTGGCAGAACAGCTCCTTTGCCAAGCAGTCGCCGCTGCCGTTCTACGTCAAGGACTCAGTCTCTACCTGCCAGACCTGCCACATGCAGCGCGAGGGCGCGCTCAACCTTCCAGACCCCGGCATGAAGAAGGGCGAACTCGCCAGCCATCGCTGGCTGGGCGCGAATACGCTCATCCCGAAGTTGTATGGCTTTGACGAGCAGGCCGCGCGCGTCGTCAAATTTCTGCAGAACTCCGTCTTCAACGTCGATCTCTTTGCCATCGAGCACGGCGACGCCTCGCTTCCATCCTCGCCAGTTGTCGTCAACGCGCCGCTCGGCCTTGTCGCCTTTACCGTGCAGCCCGGCGAGCGCCTCACGACCGATGTCATCATCCAAAACAAGGGCGCCGGCCACTCCCACGTTCCCGAGCAGCGCGATATGTACGAGTCCTGGGTGGACTTCACCGTGAAGGATGCCACGGGCAAGATCCTGCACGAGAGCGGCTTTCTCAAGCCGGACGGCAACCTTGATGAGAGCGCGCACAGCTTCACCAATCGTCTCATCAACGTCAACGGCACCCTGAATGATGTTCACCAGGTCTGGGATAATCGCGTCGTCGCCTACAACAACACCATCCAGTCCGGCCGCTCGCAGCTGGTTCGCTACAGCTTCCGCATGCCGCAGGCGGCAACGGGTCAGGTAACGCTCACAGCGACCGTCAAGTACCGCCGCTTCAATCAGCACTTCGTCGACTTCGGCATGAACAAGCACTACGTGCAGCCGGTTGTTGACATGGTCTCCGAGAGCCGTACGATCAGCGTCGGCGAAAACAAGCCATCCGCTCCCATGGCCAACGAGAACAAGGAGTGGATGCGCTGGAACAACTACGGTATCGCCCTGCTCGATGCGCAGCAGTATGCGGCCTCAGTGGGAGCCTTTGAGCATGTCGCCAAGCTGCGGCCGGACTACGCCGACGCTTACACCAACATGGCTCTGGTAGAGATCCAGTGGGAGCAATACGACGCGGCCAAGCCGCATCTTGAAAAGGCACTCTCGCTCGTCCCGGACAATGCGCGCGCGCTCTACTACCGTGCTCTGGTCAAGCGAAATGCCGGCGATCTGGATGGCGCGATCGATGATCTCGAGCGTGTTGCCAAGGACTTCCCCCGCTCGCGTGACGCCCATCGCGAACTCGGCTTCTCCTTCTACCAGCAGCACAAATACGCGGACGCCCGCGCCGAATACGAGACCGTCCAGGGCATTGATCCGGATGACTTGGCCGCGCACTACAACCTCGCCATCCTCTATCGCCGCCTCGGGATGAAGGACAAAGCCGCTATCGAATCTGCCGCCTTCGCCGATCAGAAGGACGATCCCACGGCCAGCATCTACGCCCTGCAGTACCTGCGCAAACACACCGAGATTGCAAGCGAAAGCGTCGTCTGGCACACACATGATCTCGACGGCCCGATGCCGGGAAGCACGGGCACCGCTGCGATGCCCAGCAGCTTTTCGGCGAATCAGTAAGCACGGGCCTTTATGAGCAAAGCTGCACACATCCGCGCAACTACAATCAGACCTGTCATGCTTCGTTCCATCGTTCGCCTCGCAAGCGTCTGTGCCTTCGCGGCGCTCGGCACATTTCTGGCCGTCTCCTCGGGTCCCGCTCAGCAGGTACACACTGTCCATGCATCCTCTGCGACTAACCGTGCCGCAGGTCGCGCCCTCTTTGCAGAGAAAGGGTGCGAACACTGTCACGGCGCTGACGGCTTGGGTGGAGAAAAGGGCCCGGATCTTTCAGGTGTCGGCCGCAAGCGCAAGCCCGAAGAGATCACGACACAGATCCTTCAGGGAGGCAACGCAATGCCTCCGTTCGCCGATGTGCTCGCGCCCGATGACGTCAAACTGCTGGTCGACTACCTTGCCGCAAAGAAGAAACCTGTGAAGACAAACACTCCTGTCGCGCCGGCCGCGCCCGCCCCCAAATCAGATTCCGGCGGCTCGGATGATCAGTAACGAGAATAGTTACTTTTCCACCCACGATGCAGTGTCACTCCAGGCAGGATCTTTCTCTGGCCCACGCCCGCTGCGGATGCTTCTTGCTCTGGCACTCGCTCTTGCCGCACGAAGCGTTCCTCTTCGGGCACAGAGTCCGCTGCCTGCCAATCCGCTTGAGCAGCAGACGCCAAAGGCCACAGAAGGCTCGCAACCCGCGTCGACCTCGGGTGTCAATACCGGCGGCGCACATCCGGCCATGCTCGACAGCCAGCGTCGCCCCATGACGGCAGGCGGTTTCGTGAAGTCCGGTCCCATCGTCTTTGAGGACATCGCTGCCAAAGCAGGCCTCGCAACCTGGCATCATCAGATGGGAACGCCGAAGAAGGCGTACATCCTCGAAAGCATCGGCTCCGGCGCCGCACTGCTCGACTTTGACAACGATGGCTGGCTCGACGTGTATCTCGTCAACGGGTCAAACGTCGCCGCCGAGACCGGCAAGGCGCCCGCTCCGCACGCCGCGCTCTTCCACAACAATCACGACGGCACCTTCACCGATGTGACAGGGCAAGCCGGCGTGGCCAACGATCGCTGGGGCTTTGGCGCTGTCGTTGGAGACTTCGACAACGATGGCTGGCCCGATATCTACGTCACCAACTTCGGCAAGAATCGCCTCTATCGCAACAATCACAACGGCACGTTCACCGATGTCGCCGCCAAGGCCGGCGTGGCGCTCGGCAACTGGTCCACAGGCGCCACATGGGGAGACTTCGACGGTGACGGCCGGCTCGATCTCTTCGTCCCGGGCTACGTGCATTGGGACCTCGCCAGCCAGCCGCTGCAAGGCGACGGCGGCGTCGCGTTCTCGTTCTGCACCTTCCGCGGCGTCAGCGTTATGTGCGGGCCGCACGGTTTGAAGGGAGAGCCGGATCACCTCTTCCATAACAATGGCGACGGCACCTTCACCGACGTGAGCGAGCACGCCGGCGTTGCCGACCAACACGCCTACTACGGACTCGCCTCACTCTTCGTCGATGTCAACGGCGATGGCAGACCTGACCTCCTCGTCGCCAATGACTCCACACCGAACTACCTCTACCTCAACAAGGGCGACGGCACCTTCGAAGACGTCTCCTTCGCCTCAGGCTACGCGCTCAACGAGGGCGGCCGCGAGACCGCCAGCATGGGCATCGCCGAAGGGGACTTCACCCACAATGGTCTCATCGATCTCTTCAACACAACCTTCTCCGACGACTACAAGCCGCTCTACCGCAACGATGGCGACGCCAACTTCACCGACATCAGCTTCGAAGCCGGCATCGCTGAACCTACAGTTCCGTTCCTGGGCTGGGGCACCGCCTTCTTCGACTACGACAACGACGGCTGGCTCGATCTCTTCACCGCAAACGGCCACATCTATCCCATCGTCGACCAGCAGCCGTGGGGCACCAGCTGGAAGCAGCGCCCCCTCCTTCTCCACAATGTGAAGGGCAAGCTCGAGTTCGTTCCACCCGTCGAAAACACTGGCCTGGCCAAGCTCGCAACCGGCCGTGGCATGGCATTTGGTGACCTCTTCAACGATGGCCGCATCGACGTTGTGATCAACAATCTCGATGCCACACCTACCCTTCTTCGCAATGTCACCAAAGACAGCAACCACTGGATCGCCTTCAAAGTTATTGGCGGCTTAAAGAGCCCGCGCGACGGCGTTGGCGCCACGGTGTACGTCACGGCAAACGGCTTCCGTCAGCGTGCCGACAGCATCGCCGGCGGCTCCTTTTCCTCGAGCCCGGACCAGCGCCCGCACTTTGGTCTCGGCACCGCCACCACGATCGACAAGATCGAAGTCCACTGGCCAAGCGGTCTCAAAGAGAGTGTTGTGCCACCCTCCACCCTCAATACCTTCTACGTCCTTACTGAGGGCAAGGGAGCGACCAAGCTTCCGTAGCCCCGCACGGAGAGAGCGCACCAGCGTCGCCGCACTCGTGGCCTGTCCTCTCGTGCAGAGCTTTCACTTCGTCGAGAGCGCCAGCACCTGCACCGCGTATGGCGGCATGGTGTGCGTAAAGCTGGCCGCAGCAGTCTTGATCGTCGACGTGACCGGCACAATGCGCGTCGGCGCCGTGATCGTATTTGTCTCCGCCGGGTTTGTGCCGCTCAGGGTTACAAGTGTTGCCTCTCGTACGACCGTGCCTGCGCCGCTCAGGTTGATCTGCACCGCTTGCGGTTCATTCGAGGCATTCACCAGCTTGAGGTACGTCATGCCCTTCGCCCTATCCCGCGTCACCGAGGTGAAGAAGCGCGTGCCGCCACCCGTCACCGACGTGGCCGGCACCTCCGTGCCGAGGTACCCGGCAAACATCGCCTGCGCGTAGTAGCCCGGCGAGCCATAGCTCGTCAGCGCGTCATAGCCGATCAGGTCAGACTCCCACTGCATACCGCCCGGGTTCACGTTCACCAGCATCGGAGCGTAGGACGACAGAACGATCAGATCGCTGTTACGCTCCATGCCCGTCATCCACGCCGCATCCCCAAGCGCCGCGCCCATGTTCGTTGTAGGGCTCCCTTCGCGCGTCGCCCATTCGCCGACGAAGATCTTTGGCCCGTTGCGATCGGCGTCGTCGTACTTCTTCACCATGTCGAAGAACTCGTCCGCTCGCTTGTAGTAGTGGTCGTCGAGCACATCCGGCTTCATACGCGTCAGCGGCGCTGTTGCGATCAGCTGCAGTTGCGGGTACTTCGCCTTGATCGCCTTGTAGAACTGCGCATAGCGCCCTTCGTAGCTGCCCGACGTGTCAAACCAGTCCTCGTTGCCGATCTCCACATACGTGAGCGGAAACGGCGCCGGATGGCCGAGCTTCGCGCGCACCGCGCCCCACTTCGTCGAATCATTCCCGGTTACAAATTCAAGCTCGTCCATCGCATCGTCCAGAAACGGCTGCAAAGCCGGACCAGGCTCGATGTGAATACGCTTTAGCGAGTACCCTGCGTATACCGCAAGTACGGGCTGAATCTTCAGGTCTTCGGTCCACTCCAGAAACTCGAGCAGACCCATGCCGTCCGACGACTGATAGTTCCATGGGCTGCGATGCGTCGGCCGATCCACCAGCGGGCCGATGGTTGTCTTCCAGTTGAATCGTTCCTCGACCGTATCGCCTTCCAGGTAGTTGCCGCCCGGCTCGCGCAGAAACGTCGGGTGCATCGCCGCCATCTTCTCCATCAGGTCGGGCCGGTTGCCGTTCTCGCGACCCTTGTAGGTCGGCGGAAACAGGCTCACCAGCGTCATCCAAACCTTGCCCGTGTGCCCAACGGTGAGCTGCAGATGGTTCTCGGCCGAAGTCTCCACCTTTGCCCCGGTTGTCAGGCTGACCTCGTAGCGCTTCCACTCGGTCGTCAACGGCTGCGAGCTCGCGGTTGCCAGTGGTTTGCCAGAGTTGTTGCTCACTAGGGCAACGTTCACCGGACCCACCGCGGACGAATCAGCCTTCGCGTAGAACGAGCCCTTGTACGTGGTGCTCGGCCGAACCGCCATGCCCCAGAAGCCTTCATTGCGAACACCGGCCTGGTTCGTTGCGTCCGCCTTCGTCACAGTCAGCGCCAGACTTCGCTGCAGCGCAGCGCTCGGTCCCTCGTTGCGGTCCAGAGCAAAAGTCGCTGCGGCATCACCCGAGTGCACCACGTCCCACCGCGCCAGTCCCGCCCAGTCGTGGTCCTGCATGGTGCGGTTTCGCACCATCTCGGCATACAGACCGCCATCGAAGGAGTAGTTGATCTCCTCGGTCATCAGCCCGTAAAGCGTCGGGCTTACAGCGTGCAGAGCAGGCTTGTCGAGCGCGATTGTAAGTGTCGCGGGCGGCAGCGCTTGCGCCACTGCCTGCATTGCCAAGGATGAGGCCGCCAGAAGCACGGCCGGTGCTCCACTCCATCGTGTCTCTATCCGCACTCTCTCACCTCAAGCCCTTCTGATAAACGCAGTGTCGGCTCGCCGAAACCGGCCACCAGTATGCGGGAAACCTCGCCTTCCTGCATACCCGTCTGCCATCACCGGGACACTTCCTGCTGGTTACGTCGCCAGACGCGGCGCCTGCCTGTATTCTGCCTGCACCGGGTTTTCTCGGCCTGCCAGAAGCGGCAGCCGTGTGAGCACCTCTCTTCATCACCTGATCGATTCGGAGCACTCTTGACTCGTATGCAACAACCTTCCTCCTCCGCCCACAAGCGTATCGGCATCGATCTCGGCGGCACAAAAATCGAAGGCGTTCTTCTGGATGCGGATGGCTCCGTCACCAACCGGCAGCGCATTGCGACTCCGAAGCATGACTATGACGGCACCGTTCGCGCGCTTGTGGGCATCGTGCACCATCTGGAACGTGACGCCGGCAGCACCACTCCCTCAGTAGGGATCGGCATCCCCGGCAGCATCGTGGCTTCGACAGGCCTGGTCAAGAATGCAAATTCCGTATGGCTCAACGGCCGGCCGCTCGAACGGGATCTGACCCAGACACTCGGCCGCCCGGTCCGCTGTGCCAACGATGCAAACTGCTTCGCTGTCTCCGAGGCCACCGACGGCGCTGCCGCCGGCGCGGATGTCGTCTTCGGCGTTATCGTTGGCACCGGCTGTGGCGGCGGCGTGGTCTTCCACGGACGCCCGCACAACGGGCCGCACGGCCTTGCCGGCGAGTGGGGCCACAACCCGCTGCCTTGGCCTACTGTCGACGAGGCGCCCGGGCCACCCTGCTACTGCGGCAAAAACGGCTGCCTCGAAACCTGGATCTCCGGCACCGGGCTGATGCGCGACTTCTTCCAGCAGACGGAGCGGCCGCTCGACGGTCCCGCTATCGTCGCTGCCAGCGAGGCCGGAGACGAGCAGGCCGTCGCCGCGATGGATCGCCTGGAAAACCGCATGGCCCGCGCCCTCGCTACCATCGTAAACGTGCTCGACCCGGACATCATCGTGCTGGGCGGCGGTCTCTCCAAGGTCCCACGCCTCTACCGCAATCTGCCCCTGCTCATCCAGAGCTACACCTTCGGCCCCGCACCAGACGTCCGGATTGTGCAGCCGCTCCATGGCGATGCCAGCGGCGTTCGCGGAGCAGCCTGGCTGTGGGAGTAGCGAAGCACTTCAGGTTTGTCATCTTGGAGGGATCTGCTGTTGTTTTCTCTTCGTCCGTTGCAGCACCAATCCGCTTTGGCCAGCCGAAACCATCCCACCCCTCTTCAAGAAAGGCATCTCACGCGTATGCAAATCAGCCCAAAGCTCTTCTCGACCCTGCTCGGCTGTGCTCTCGTCACTCTTCCGGTAAGCGGCTGCCATTCTCCGTCAGATCCCACGCCCGAAAACTTCACCAAAGGCCTCACAAAGTTTCTTGCGGACCACCCGGACTGTCTCTACAAGACCGCTCTCCGCTTTCCCTATGAGACCTCCGACAAGGAAGAGATCCGCCAGCTGGATACTCTTGTCACCAACAAGTTGCTCGAGAAGGGAACCGAGCCCGCCATCCACATCACCCGCTACAGTGTGTCGGACTATGGGCAGAAGTCCGCGCCGCGTTTCTGTTACGGCTTTCGTCACGTCACCGGCATCCAAAGTTCAACGGCACCTGCCAAGGGCGCCAGCGGTTTCAATGAGTCCAGGGTGATCTACACCTACAGCCTGGAAGATGCGCCAGTATGGGCTAAGTCGCCCAGCGTCATGGCCGCCTATCCGGATGAAGCCAGGGCCGTCTCTGCTAATGGCACCGCCACTATCACCATGGCGCAGACCGGTGTCGGCTGGCAGGTTCCCGACTAAGGCTGCTTTGCTGTTTCCAGAGCAGCAAAGAGTGCCGTTCTTCGGGACAGGGCATCGTGCAGTGGAACATCCCGGTCGCTTTTTCCGCTGCAAGAGACGTTCAGGCCTACGTTCCGCTGGAATTTTGTTTAAGACCGGCCGTCTTTGCCGTCAAGAGGAATAACGTGTCATCCCGTCTTCGCATTCTCGGTGCAGCCGTGATCGTTCTGGTAGCCGCAGCTCTCAGCGGCTACGGCGCGGATCGTCTGGTTCTCAAGATGGCTCTGGAGCACCAAGCCGCCTCCGCTCAACTCGCAATGGCGGCTGCCATGGGAGGCCTCTTCACCGCCGGCCTGGTCGGTCTACTCGCTATCCTGATCCTCGCACGTGCGGGCTCCCAGCCACGCCGGTAAGCGTCGCTTTAGGAGCCCGTACGCCGGAGCTTTACTCCTGCGGAAAGGTTACGATCATGGCCTTCGCGCCGTCATCGCCCGTGCTCACGTACTGTCGTCGCGTACGCCCATCAATCCAGCCCACATCCCCAAGGGTTAGCTGCTGCCGTTCCGTCGGAGTCGTCAGGCACAGGGAGCCTTCCATGATGTAGATAAATTCGAACCCCGGAAAGATCTTGGGCGTGAACTCACAACTCTCTTCGCCTGGCCGAAACTCCGCGAGGCAGGGTACCAGACGGCTGTCGGGAATGAGTGAACTCAAGCTCTCCGAGATGAAGCGTGAGCCGTCCTTCAGGCTTCGCGTGAGCCGCACCCGGTCGCTCTTCTTCAAGGAGCGAAAGCTCACGCTGCGATCCTGCCGGAAGAAATAGGCAAGATCCTTCTCAAAGACCAGCGCGATCTTCGCCAGGTTGCGAATGGTAGGAATAACCCGCCCTGTCTCCAGCTGCGAAAGGAAGCTCGCAGAGAGACCCGTTCGCTGCCCGAGTTCCACCAGACCCATGGACCGTTTCAGGCGGAGCCGCCGTATCCGGTCACCGATCCCCTTGTCGTCAATCGTCTGCTCGACCTTCGCAGTTTCCACTACATCGATTTCGTTCTCTGCTGTCACTTCCATCACCTTTGCCATCGGAGACCCGCCCTTTATCCACCAGTGCTAACGCCGCGAGCGTTCCTGCTGCCATCTCGGTCTCTATGTTCAGATGACGAAACTCTTTGAAGGGCTTCCTCCCTTGCGGTACGCGAAAGTAACTAGCCGCCAACCGTTGTGCCGTCCTCAACGGCGGTGCCGTCTTCGTTGATCGCCGGCTTTGGCCGTGCTCCAAAGATCGCCGTCCCCACCCGGACCGCCGTTGATCCTTCCTCAATGGCTACCCGGAAGTCGTTGGACATTCCCATCGAAAGCTCCCGCAGCGTCGGGTAGGTGCCCGCCAACTCATCCCGGAGCTCCCGCAACTGCCGGAAGTAGGGCCGCGCCGTCTCCGCGTCCTCATCCCATGGCGGCACCGTCATCAGCCCGCGGACCTCCAGCCCTTCGAGACCGGCTATCGCCGAGAGCAGCCCGGGAAGCTCTGCCGGTGACACACCATGCTTCGACTCCTCGGGCGACAGCTTCACCTCGATCAGCACCGGCAGCTGTTTGCCTAGAGCCATGGCCGTCGTCGCCAGCCGCTGCGCCGTCTTTCTCTCTGCCACAGTGTCGACCGTATCGAACAGCTCCGCTGCCTTTGCCGTCTTGTTGCTTTGCAGCGGCCCGATCAGGTGAAACTCCGCTCCAGGGAGCCCGCGCACACGTTCTGCCTTGGCCTGCAGCTCCTGCACCCGGTTTTCGCCGAAGACGCGTTGCCCGGCCTCGTATGCCTCAATCAGTCGCTCGGCCGGATGCACCTTGCTGACCGCGATCAGCGTAACGGTCGACTCCGCACGTCCCGCCGCCCGGCATGCCTCGCCGATCTCCGCCCGTACCTTCGCCAGATTCTCTGCAATCGACATATCCCGAGTCTACCGACCGCCTCACCCGCCGAGGCAAAGACACTTCACGCCGTCAAACGTCCAGGTGCAAACCCGGGACCAAGCCGCTTCCGCACCCGTGGCGCAACGGCGGTGCCCAGCAGCTCCGTCGCACGCATCAGTTCGCTGTGCGTCAGCGTCGCTGCGCTCATCTGGAAGCTCAGCCGTGCCACCCCGCCCAGCGCCTCGTTCACGCCTGCGATCTTCTCGGCCACTGTCTCTGCATCGCCCACCAGAAGCGCTCCCGTCGGCCGCAGCAGTGCGTCGAACTGGCGGCGCGTCACCGGCGGCCATCCCCGTTCCTTGCCGATCGCGGTAAACGCATGTGCATAGCCCGGGAAGAACGCGTCCGCCGCGCCTTGGTTCGTCTCCGCGACATACCCCAGCATGTGCAGCCCTACCTTCAGGCTCTCCGCCGCATGCCCCGCCCGCCGTCCTGCCTCACGGTAGAGATCGATCAGCGGCCGAAAGCGATGCGGCTCCCCGCCAATGATCGCCACCATCAGCGGCAGTCCCAGCACTCCCGCCCGCGCAAACGACGCCGGCGTTCCGCCCACACCCAGCCACACCGGCAGCGGCGTCTGCAGCGGCCGTGGGTATACGCTCTGCCCCGTCAGCGGCGCCCGGTGCTTGCCCGACCAGTGCACCTCCGTCTCCTCGCGCAGCTGCAGCAACAGCTCCAGCTTCTCCGCAAACAGCGAGTCATAGTCCTTCAGCTCCAGGCCGAACAGCGGATACGCCTCAACAAACGATCCCCGTCCCGCCACAATCTCCGCCCGCCCGTTCGACAGCAGATCGAGCGTGGCAAACTCCTGAAACACCCGCACCGGGTCTGCCGCACTGAGCACCGTCACCGCGGAGTTCAGCCGGATTGTCTTCGTGCGCGCCGCCGCCGCCGCCAGAATCATGTGCGGCGCCTCATCCACAAACTCCGGCCGATGGTGCTCCCCCACACCAAACGCATCGAGCCCCACCTGATCCGCCAACTCGATCTCTTCGAGCAGATCCCGCAGCCGCTCAACCGCCGTCGGCGCCTTGCCCGTCCGTGGATCCGGATACACCGCCGCAAAACTATCGATCCCAATCTGCATACAATCTCCTGCGCCCGCATCTTTCAGGGAGTTGTCGATAGTTCGATGTCGTACCTTTATCTTTGATTCACGACCGAGTCACTGCAGCCGCAGCGTCCCCGTCTGCCCCGTTTCAAGATCGCGAACCCCCAGCCAGAGCATCGTTCCGGCGGTCACCCCTGCAATCGTCTGCCGCACCGGAATTCCCTTCGCCAGCAGCACCTGGAAGTCCGCAGGCTCCAAGCCGATCTTGAGCACAGCCTTCTTCTCCGTCGGAACCGCTCCCGCGCTCCCCGCAGCCGCCGTCAGCATCACCAGCAGCTTTGCGTGCCACAGCCCGTCCGGCGCGGCTGCAAACGCGACACTCGCCGGATCGATCAGCACATCGATCGCCATCTCGCCTCCGGGCAGACGAGGCTTCGCCACGTTGGCCCGCAGCGCAATGCCGCTTCTCGCCAGCGCGTCCTTCCGCACGATCGCGCTGAGTTCCGGAGCGCCCCCACCTGCCCCGGGCTGAGTCTCCGCCGTCGCAAAGTAGCCCTGCCGGTACGCCAGGTGGTAGCTCTGTCCGCGCACCGAAACTGCCAGCCGCCGGTACCTTCCATCCCACGTCCTGTTCTCCGGCGAGTAGTCCAGCCGGTACGAGTGACCGCCCTCCTCCACACTGCGCTCGAGCGCTCCCGCCAGATCGTTCGTGTTGTAAAAGGCATGGCCGCCCGTCAACATCGCCAGGTGCTCCATCGAGACCTGAAGATCGTACTGCCGGCTCACCTGCCCCTCAATCAGTCGAAGACCGTTGCGTCCGCTCGGGTCCGCCTCCGCCTCACCCGAGACCTCCGCCCCCGCTGAGGTCGACGTCATGCCGTGCGTACTCACCGGATAAACCGCAATCCCTGACCCCGCCATTGCCACCGTGTTGTCCCGTATCCCGGGCAGATCGAGCGTCCGCGGCAGCGAGCTCACCGCATCGCTCTGGAGCGACGGCCCGATCCCTACCGGGAAGCTGCCCGCCAGCCAGATCAGATTCTTCCGGCCCGGATACCCGGCGGCAGCCTGCGTCAACTCCGCCAGCGCCTCCTGGGTGTCGCCCGCGCGCTCCCGGTACGAGTTCATCTCCTCCCGCTCGGGCGCGCGGCTCCCCGGGGCAGGCGATCGTCCCCGCGCCGTCTGCTCCCGCACCGTCTGGTCCGCCGCCATCTCACGGTCGCTCTCGCTCTCAACCAGATTCGCCGGCTGCGCCGTCAGCCGGTCCACGGCTGCGATCAGCGCGTCCCGGTCTGCCGTCACGGTCTGCACCATCCGCACCCTGCTGGTCAGCACAAACAGCCCGCACCGGCTGCCCACGGGCAGGCGTGTGAAAAAGCGGATCAGCTCCTTGCGTGCAAACGGCTGCTCCTCGGTCGGTGTGTTGAGCAGGTCGAGAGAATCAGCGTCACCGGACCTGTCCGCGCAACCTCCGGCACATTCGAGAACTGGTAGCGTTGCGCCGCGCCCGTCGCGCCGGAAGCAGCCGTCGTCCATGATCCCGTCTGGTCTGTAAAGGCCGCTATCCGCTGCTCGCGTCCATTCTCCTTCACGATGAAATCCTTCGCGGTCAGCCCCGCGACACTGTGCCCCGTCGCATCCTGGACCACCACATCGACCGAGACTAGCCGCGTCGTCACCCGGATCGCCGGCCCCGCTGTCTGCGCTCCACACAGAGCGGCTATCCCCCACAGCACTCCACCGGCCCCGCGGATCAGTCTGCCTCGACGCGTCGTCAACATGCACATCCCCGGGCGTCCTCCTTGCCTGCAAAGCGCCTCCATCCTACGCCCTCAGCATGCAGACCGCAGCTCCACCCGCCTTCCGGTAACCGGGGCAAGCCGGGCCTGGAGCGGCTGCGGCACATCTCCCGCAGCCACGCCCTCGCGGAGTTTTCATCAGATCTTAAGCGGCCTGCAACATCCTCGCCGTGCGATCCCTCTACCGTCGTCCTATCCCCGCCGGAACACAGCCCAGTCGCGCACCACGTCTATGCGGTTCACGATTGGCAGAGCAGGCCTCCGTACGGCGACTGCCACCTCCCAGATCTATGAGGCGTTCGTCCGCCAGAGATTCCAGGCCGTTTCTCGTTCCCGCGGAGCTGTCGTCATCCTGCGCATCGACGCCTGATGAGACCCGGACCTCGTGTCCGCCTAGGAGGAAGCAGTGAACCAGACCGTCGCCGCAGCAGGTTTCGTCGCGCTCGCAGTCCTCTCCGCAGAGAGCGCCCGAGCACAACAGACCCCATCCACCCCGCAGCAGACCGCATCCTCCACCTCTGCGGCCGTGCCCGGGCCATCCTCGAGCAGCGATCCGGCGCAGGCAACAGGAGCCGCCGCCACCCCGGCTCCCGACGCCGCGCAGAAGCTCTCGACCACAGAGTCCGTCACCGTTACCGCACCCAGCGCCACCCGCGACGAGCAGTCCATCGACTCGAAACTTCTTCTCGAGTCCACCCCCGGCACCAGCCCGATCGCCGCCCTCGCGCATCTGCCCAGCGTCAGCATCACCGCTGCTGATCCCTACGGCTCCTACGAGTGGGCGCTTCGCATCTCCGTCCGCGGCTTCAACCAGAACCAGCTCGGCTTCACCCTCGATGACGTGCCGCTCGGCGACATGTCCTACGGCAACCTCAACGGCCTCCACATCAGCCGCGCCCTCATCGACGAGAACCTGGGCAAAGCCACGCTCTCGCAGGGCACCGGCGCGCTCGAGACCGCCTCCACCAGCAATCTCGGCGGCGCCGTCCAGTTCTTCTCGAACGATCCTCTGGACAAGCGCGGCTTCCAGGCCCAGCAATCCTTCGGCAGCTTCGCCGGCTCGCGCACCTTCGCCCGCTACGACAGCGGTCTGCTCTCCACGCACACCAAGCTCTTCGTCGACGGCGTCTATCAGACCTCCGATAAGTGGCGCGGCCTCGGTCCGATCCGCCAGAGCTACTTCCAGTTCAACACCAAGTTTCAGCAGTTCGTCGGCACCAAAGGCCTGCTCACCGTCTACGCCGATTACTCCAACCGCCAGGAAGTAGACTACCAGGACGAGAACAGACTCTGGGTGCACCAGTTCGGTTACAAAACGGATAACTTTGGCGATTGGGGCGTCGCGCTCCAGGCAGCCAACGCCTACAACTTTCAGGGCGGCGGCGGAAAAGTCTTCGCCAGCATTCCCACCGTCTTTCCCGGCTCGATCCCGTCCATCCAGCCAGGCGGCTCCGGTGACCTCTCCAACGACCCGGAAGACGTCGGCTACTACGCCGCCGGCGGTCTTCGTAAAGACTTCCTCGGCTACGTCAAATACAACACCGCCCTCACCAGCCATCTCACCTCAAAGACCACCCTCTACGGTCACCACAACAACGGCGCCGGTCTCTGGTACACGCCCTACGTCCCCACCGTCGATCCCTCCAGCTTCACCGTCGTCTCGCCCATCTCCGAGCGCACCTCGGAGTACCGCATCGCCCGCGGCGGCTTCATCTCCTCGCTCTCCTACGAGACCAGTCGCAACACCCTCGAAGGCGGTATCTGGTTCGAGAAAGAGAGCTTCGATCTCGCCCGGCGCTACTACGGCACCACGCTCCAGGGGCCGACCTTCTCCATCTACGACACACCGAAGAACCCCTTCTATACACAGTGGGCCTATAACTTTCCCACTAACCTCTTCCAGGTCCATCTGCAGGATCAGTTCAAGATCACCAACGCCATCACCCTTGCCGCCGGCTTCAAAACCAGCGAGACCTACACCACCGGCACTCTGGTCGCCTTCAATCAGGGCCTGAACCTCGCTCCGACCAGCACCGCTGCCAGCTACGCCCAGGGCAAGCTCACCTCCGGCAAGCCCTTCCTTCCGCAGGTCGGCGTCAACGTGAAGTTCGGCCATGGCAATGAGTTCTTCGCCGACGTCGCCCAAAACGTGCGCGCCTTCCAGGCCGGCGGCAACGGCTTCGGCACCTCGCCCTGGGGAACGTCGCAGGCTGGCTTCAACGCCCTTACCCACAATCTAAAGTCTGAAAGCTCCTGGAGCGAAGAGGCCGGCTTCCGCCACACCGCCAATCACCTCGAAGGGCAGGCGAACTTCTTTCACGTCAACTTCTCCAACCGCCTTCTGGCCATCCAGCAGGGCCCCGGCATCGCCGGCAACGCCGCTCTGCTCTCGAACGTCGGCGGCGTCACCACCAACGGCGTCGACGGTGCCGTCACCTATCGGCTCAACAACGGCTGGTCGCTCTACAACGCGCTTACCTTCTCGAAGTCGACCTACGACTCCAACTACAACGTCACCAGCTCAAGCGGCGTTCCCACGGCCATCCTCACCGGCGGCAAGATCACCGTCGACTCACCCGAGTTCCTCTACAAAACCGAGCTCGCCTACACGCATAAAGGCTTTGACGGCCACATCGGCGCCGACTACATGGGCAGGCGCTACTTCACCTACAACAACGACAACAGCGTCGACGGCCGCTTCCTCGCGGACTTCGGCACCAGCTACCACGTCGATGAGGTCGGCCCTTTCGATCAGCTCAAGCTGCAGTTCAACATGTACAACATCGTCAGCGCTAAGTACTGGGCCACGGTCGGCACCAACGGCTTCATCGCCAGCGACCCGACCTCGATTGCCAACAACACCCTGCAGCCCGGCGCCCCACGCACGATCACCGGCACCTTCTCGGTCCGCTTCTAAAGCTTCGGTCCAGCTTGGAACGATCCTGAAACCGAAGCGGCCCCGCTCCCCCCGGAGCGCGGCCGCTTCTTCCTGTTGTCATCCCGTAGGGATCTGCTTTGCTCCGACGTTCCCACCGGGTCACCCGGAGCGGAATATTTGCTCCGGGTCCGTCTCCGCTCCGGACAACCGTCTACGATAAGGGCCATGCCCCGCACCCTGAGCCGCCGCACCCTGCTCCGCAACTCCGCCGCCGTTGCCGCAGCGACGGGCTTTGCCCATCCTCTGCACCTCTTCGCTCAGAGCGCTCCCGACAGCTCCATCGTCACCGCACCCGTTGGCACCTTCCGGGGCACAACTGATCAGGGCGTCCGCGTCTTCCGCGGCGTTCCCTTCGCCGAGCCCCCCGTCGGCAAGCTCCGCTTCCGTCCGCCCGTCGCGCTCAGATCCTCATCAGGCGTCCACGACGCCACAAAGTTCGCCTCCGAAGCCATGCAGAAAGCTGATACCGATACCGGCACCGCCCGCAGCGAGGATTGTCTCTACCTCAACATCTGGGCACCCGCCGGCAAAGGCCCCTTCCCGGTCTTTGTCTGGATCCACGGTGGCGGCTATACCGGCGGCAGTGCGTTCGCGCCCATCTTCAATGGAGCCGGCTTCGCTCAGGCCGGCATTGTTGTCGTCACGCTCGCCTACCGGCTCGGCGTCTTTGGCTTCATGGATCTTGAGCCGCTGCTCGGGGCCAGCTATGCGGATAGCGCCAACAACGGCACCCGCGACCTCATCACCGCGCTCCATTGGGTGCATGAGAATATCGCCGCCTTCGGCGGAGATCCCACCCAGGTCACAGTCGGCGGCGAATCCGCCGGTGCCAAGGTCGCCGCCGCTCTTCTGGCCGTTCCGGAGAGCGCCGCGCTCTTCCACTCCGCTATCTCCGAAAGCGGCGGTGGCGAGCGCGTTCTGACGCACGCCCAGGCCACCGGTGTCGCCGAGAACTTCGCCGCGCTCTGGAAGCAGGCGGCCATCACCCCGCAGGATCTGCTGCTGGCTCCCGCCGCCGCGCTGATCGACACCCAGGAGACCCTGATCGGCACCTCGGCCCTGCACTTTCCGTTTCGCGGGCAGATCGGCGGAGCTCTGCTTCCATCGCGGCCGGTGGACATGATTGCCGCCGGGTCGTCGCGCGGAAAACGGCTGCTGCTCGGGTCGAACCGGGATGAGAGCGCGCTCTTTCTCGGACCTCATCCCAAACCGCCCATTAAGGCGTCAGATCTGGGCAATTTAGGGCTGGATAGCGTCAATAGCGTGTTGAAACAGTACGCTTTTGTGTACCCGAACATGCCATCGGACCAGCGGGAGATACGCGCGGTGACGGCAGAGGAGTACTGGATCCCGAGCGTTCGGGTAGCCGAGTCTCACGTTCAAAACAAAGGGGATACCTGGATGTACCGGCTCGATTTCTCAAGCTCCGGCGGCCGCATGGAAGGCGAAGCCTACCACTCTGAAGATCTCGGCTTTGTGTGGGACAAGCTCTCTGCCGCGGAGCGGCAAAATGAACAAGCGAAAGCACTTGCGGCCCAAATGCACACCGCCTGGATCGCCTTCATTGAGGGCAAGACCCCGTCCGCCGAAGGCCTGCCAGCCTGGCCGCAGTTCGACCTGAAAACCCGCTCCACCATGATCCTCGACCGCACCAGCCGCATCGAAAACGATGCGAACGCGGCCGAGCGGGCACTTTGGACGGGCGTAATGTAAGCGCGCAAAAATGCGCGTTTTTGTCGCGTTGCGGCGGGATTTCGCTCAGGTTCAGGTGGTGTTTTGCATCATTTCAGCAGCCTTTGCGAGACCGCATCGACAGAGAAGCAGACCTCGGTGAGAAGACAACAGAAAGAGGAGACCGTCCAGGCGGTCGCCTCTTCTTGTTTCTCAAACGTGGTGCAGTCTTCTGCGCGGGCTACTGACCGTGATCTTCCAGGTACTTCTCTACTTCAAGGGCGGCCATGCAGCCGGAGCCGGCGGCGGTGATAGCCTGCCGGTACTTGCGATCCTTGATGTCGCCGCAGGCAAAGACGCCGGGGATGATCTCACCGTGCAGGGTGGTGTAGACATCGTCTTTGGCGAGAATGTAGCCGTCTTCGTCGAGGTCGAGCAGGCCGGTGAAGGCCCTGGCATTCGGGATGTGGCCGATGCCGAGGAACATGAAGGACACGGGAAGAACGAACTCCTCGCCGGTGCCGCGGTTCTTGAGGCGAAGACCTTTGACGTCCTGCTCTTCGACGCCGAGGACCTCTTCAACGGTGGTGTTGGAGAGGAACTCAATATTGGGATGGGCGACGGCGCGCTCGAGCATGATCGGCGAGGCGCGGAACTTTTCGGTGCGGTTGATGAGGGTGACTTTTTTGGCGAAGCGAGTGAGGAAAAGTGCTTCCTCCATGGCGGAGTCACCGCCGCCGATGACGGCAATCTCCTTCTCGCGGGTGAAGAAGCCGTCGCAGGTAGCGCAGGATGAGACGCCGTGGCCGATGAGGGCCTGCTCGGAGGGTAGATTGAGCCAGCGGGCGCTGGCGCCGGAGGCGATGACGAGGGTGCGTGTACGGACGGTGTCTTTGCCGATCTGCACCTTAATGGGTCGCTCGGAGAGATCGATGCCGTCGAGGTGACCCATGCGGAGCTCGGCGCCAAAGCGCGTCGCCTGCTTCTTCATGTTCTCGATGAGCTCGGGGCCTTGAATGCCGTCGGGCCAGCCGGGGAAGTTCTCGACCAGGGTGGTGATGGAGAGCTGACCACCGGGCTCATGGCCTTCGAGGACCAGGGGCTTGAGATTGGAGCGAGCAGCGTAGATGGCGGCGGTGAGACCAGCGCAGCCGGAGCCGAGGATGACTATGTCGCGGATCGGAGATTCTGTCAGTGTATCTGGCATAAGGCTTTAACCAGTGTAAATGCGCGGCCTGGGTGAGCGATGCAACGGGGCCAGTGATCCGGCGATCGCTGTGCCCCTGTTGAAATGCGAGAACGCTTCTTCAGGCGCGTGCCCTTGAAGACGCACAGGCTAGAACTTCTGGAAGTTCACGTCCACGGTGACCATGACAGCGAACTTCAGTGTGAAAAGGAGGGCGGCTGTTCCAACGCCGGTTAATGCGGCGGAGAGGAGACATCTTGCTCAAGCATCTCTGAACCGATCAGAAGGAGGGCAGTCGGCCAAGCGGATCGCTGTACTTCACCTGAATGGCAGGGTGGAGAAAGTGGCTACATTGCACGCAGGTGGCAGAATGAGGGCTATGGCGAATTTGACGTTGGTGTACGGGATGCGGCTGCTGCCGGCAGACGAGGTGGCGGAGGTTGGGGATGCGCCCTTGAAGCTAAAGAATGGCAATGAGGCGCGGGTGACAATGCATGTGCTGGAGGGATCGCGGGAGGTCATTGAGGCGCAGTTGAAGCTGAGCCTGGATGCTTTCTTTGATTTCTACCCGGAGATCTAGCGGCGCATTGCACCGCGTCGCCGTGCTCCTGCGCATAGGGTGAACTTGTGCCGGGTGGCGATGGGTGCTACGTGTATGGGCGGTGGTGGCTTGCTTTCGGGCGAACTGTCCAGGAGATGTGGGAGTTCTGGGTGAGAAAAGCAGATCCCTACGGGATGACAAGCAAAAAGAACCAGCTTGAAACGAGCGATGGCGCTCAAGGATGTGTGGGTTACCGTGGCTTCCCTTCAATTTGGGGACCGAGGCGGTGCGTCTTCGGCTGCCGCTCGAAGACGAGACCTGACGAAAAGCGTGGAAAAAGCGATTTAACTTCTGGCGCGATCTGCCGATAGAGCGGATGTGGCTGGAGGTTTTCGGATGCGTCTGGGTCTGCGATTGGGTTTGAAGGCTGTGGCGGTGCTGGCAGTGGCCGCGCCGTGGGGGATGTGGGGGCAGGTGCAGGCACGGCCGGGCGCGTATGCCGGGGTCGATGCGGCGGGCAACGCGGTGACGGTCGAGGCGGCGCTGCGGGGGATGTCGGCGCAGGCGGCGGTGATGTTTGTGGGGACGGTGACGGGGGTGCGGCGGGTGGGCGGAGATGGATTCGCCGCCGCCGCGGGTTTGATGGAGGTGACGTTTGCAGTGGAGCGCGGCCTTCGCGGGGTGGGGGATGGCGAGAGCTACGTGCTGCGGGAGTAGGGCGGTCTGTGGTCAGGGACGGAGAAGCGCTATGCGGCCGGTAGCCGGCTGCTGATGCTGCTGCATGCGCCGGGAGCGACGGGGTTGAGCTCACCGGTAGGCGGGTTGGATGGAGCGATTCCGGTGAAGGGAACGAGCCCTCTGATTGCGGCCGAAGATGGCACAACGGCGGCGAATGCGCCGGTAGCAGATCTGCGCTGGCTGGCAGCCAAGCTGGCCCGGCCGGTGCGATACAGCAGCCGGGCGGCGGGGCAGGTGATGGCTCAGGAGCGATCGGTTCATGCCGCAGCGACGCCTTACCCGGCTGCAACGCCTCATGCGTTTGCCATGGAACAGACGGCACGGACGGGATCAACGCTGCGCCTGGCGAGTTCGCAGGAGACCACGGCTGAGACAGAGATCGCAGGGATGCAGGACGTAACGGTGCCGGCAGCCCAGGCCTCCGTGGCGACGGTGCTGCAGATGATGGCGGGATGGCAGAAGGAGACAGTCGATGCGCGCTAAGAGCCTGAAGATGCTAGTGGTGCGATGTGCGGTGTGGGGTGCAGTGCTGCTGGCGTGTGCGGCGGCCCATGCGGCGGGTCCGCGGTGGGTGAGTGGACCGCCGTACTTCTATCCGAGCGGGTTTGCGATTGCGTGGTACACAAATCATCCGCAGTACTTTACAGATCCGGGCGATCTGAGTGCGTCGGTCAACCATGCGGCGGCGGATGCCATGGTGGCGCGGGCGGCGGCGGTATGGAATGTGCCGACGGCTTCGCTGGTGCTGGCGCAGGGTGGATCGCTTGATGAGCATGTGACGGGCGCAGAGATTGCGGCGGCTGGATCGACGGCGCCGGTGCTGCCGGCGGATGTGCGGAGCGCGAACTGGCAGGCAAAGAACATCGCGGTGATCTATGACACGGACGGATCGGTGATCGACGCACTGCTGGGGGCGGGCGGAAGCGACCCAAGCGGATGCCTGCAGACGGGTGTGGTGGAGAGCGTGGACTCTTTTGGCGTGCACTCAACGATTCAGCATGCGCTGCTGGTGCTGAACGGACGATGCACCGGACCGGAGCCGGAGAAGCAGCTGCAGATGCAGTACCAGCTGGAGCGGGCGTTCGGGCGGGTGCTCGGGCTGGGCTGGTCGCAGACGAACGACAACGTCTTTACAAGCACACCGATACCGACGAAGAACGATGCCGCGAACTGGCCGATTATGCACCCGATCGACATCATCTGTGGGCCGTATACGTACCAGTGCCTGCCGCAGCCGTTTACGCTGCGCGCGGATGATATCTCGGCGTTGTCGCAACTCTATTTTCTTTGGCAGGGACAGGGGTCCGGGCAGGCAGGCAAGCAGGATTCGCTGGCGAATGCCTCTACGCTGGACGGCTATGTGACGTTTCCGAACGGGCAAGGTATGGAGGGCGTGAACGTGACAGTCCGTCGTCGGCCCTACTTCTCGGCGACGATCGAGGAGTGGCAGACGGTTTCGGCGGTCAGCGGCTTCTCCTTCCGGCGAGAGACGGGAACGGCGCTGTCCGGGCAGGACGGATCACCGCTCGAGAGCATCGGGACATATGAGGGCTGGCGCGAGGGCTACTGGCTGATGAGCCAGGTGCCGCTGCCGGTCGCGGATCCGTGGCAGACGGTCGTGATCACGACGGAGCCGGTGAATCCGCTGTACACGGGACCATATGCGCTGTCGACCATGGCAGCGGGATCGCTGACGATCGCGCCATCGGGATCGGCGATGCAGGTGGAAACAGACATCACGTCGCGGTACTACCAAGTGCGGACCTCCCTGACAGCAAACGATGCGGTGAGCGGCTGCGCGGCGGGTGCCGACGGATTTGAGACTGCGCCGGCGACGATGGCGCAGACCGGCTGGTGGAAGGGTGTGCTGTGCGGGTATGCGCACAGCTCGTGGACCAACGTTGCGGTGAAAGCGAACCGGAGCCTGACGATGGAGGTGACGGCGACGGATGAGACCGGGTCGGCAACGATGGTGAAGGCGATGCCGATGGTTGGGGTCTGGCGGTCTACGGATGGGACAGGAATCGCGCCAACAGTGGCGGTGACGCCGGTTGCGTTCAACAGCTTTGGCGTGGGGCTGAGCACGGTGACGGTGCAGGGTACGGGGTCCGGCGCGGGCAGTTTGCGGGTTGGGATTACGGACCAGCGTGGCGCAGGGCGGCCGGACTTTGCTTACCAGGCGCGGGTGCTTTATGCGGATACAATTCAGCCGGCGAATGTGGGGGCGAACGGCGGGACGGTGGTGATTACGGGCACGGGCTTTCGCGCGGGCAATGTGGTGACGGTGAACGGCGTGGCGGCGACGGTGACCAGTGTGACGGCGAACTCGATTACGGCAGTGGCGCCAAGCCTGCGCTCGCTGGGATCGACGAAGGCGCTGCTAGCGACGGTGACGGTGCGGGATGTGACGACGAATGGCGTGACGACGATGACGTCGGCGCTGGGCTATGGGTCGGTGCAGGAGCGGCTGCAGGTGGTGAGCGCACCGGTAGGAACTGTGATGCAGGGCAAGGTGGCGGCGACGGCCTTTGCGGTGCAGGTGCTGTCGGCGGATGGCGTGACGCCGGTGGTGAATGAGACGGTGACGTTTGCGGTGACGACCGGGTATGCCACGTTTGGCGCGTGCGGCACGGTAAGCTGCGCGGTGAGGACGAATGCGCAGGGTGTGGCGTCGACGACGGTGACGCCGACGACGCTGGGAACGGTTGCAGTACAGGCGAGTACGAGCCAGCTGTCGGTGCCGGCGAGCTTCGCGGTGGTGGCGGCCCCGGATGTGATGACGTTGGTGAGTGCGCCGGCCGGTGTGGCGACAGTGGGAGCTCCGGCCAGCACGGTCTTTGCGGTTCGAGTGATGGCGGGAGACGGCGTGACGGCGCGGCCGGGGCAGACGGTGACGGTAACTGCGGCTGGCGCGCGGCTCGAGGCATGTGGCGCGGCGACGTGCAGCTTGAAGACGGATGCGACGGGAATGGTGACGACGATGGTAACGCCGCTGGTGAGCGGGACGGTTTCGCTGACGGCGACGAGCGCGGCGGGAACGATCTCGGCGGGCTTCCGAGCGGCGGCGGAGACGATGTCACTCGTGAGTGCGCCGGCGGGTGTGGTGACGGTGCAATCGACTCCGACGACGATCTTCGCGGTGAAGGTAGTGGGTGGGGACGGAGCACCGGTGGCAGGAGAGGCGGTGGTGCTGAGCGCGATGGGCGGCGGCGTTCACTTCACGGCGTGCGGCGGAAGGACGTGCACGGTGATGACAACGACACAGGGCGTGGCGGCGAGTGCGGTGACAGTGACCGCGGGCGGCGCGGTGGTGCTCTCGGCGGCGGCGGCGAGCGGATCGGTGACGGCCGGGTTTGCAGCGGGTGTGGAGACGATGCAGGTGGTGAGTGCGCCGACCGGGCTGGTGACGGTCGGGACGGCGTCGGCGACGAGCTTCGCGGTGCGAGTGCTGGCGGCGGACGGAGTAAGCCCGGTCGTGGGGGAGGCCGTGCAGTTCAACACGACGGCGGGATCGGCGATGCTGGGCGGATGCGGCGCGGCAGGATGCACGGTGAAGACGGATGTGCAGGGTGTGGCGCAGGTGACCGTAACGCCGATGGCGGCGGCCCCGGTAACGGTGGTGGCGAGCTCGGCGGCGGGCAGCGCGATGATGACGGTGACGGGCCAGGCTCTGCCGGATGTGTTGCAGGTCGTGCAGATGCCGGCGGGCACAGTGTATGCGGGCGACGCGACGGCGACGAGCTTTGCAGTGCGGCTGGTGCTGGCGGATGGAACGACGCCGGTAGCGGGACAGGCGGTGACGTTCTCGGTGAGTGCGGGCGCGGCGGTGATGGGAGCGTGTGGCGCGGCCAGCTGCACGGTGATAACGGATGCGAGTGGCTTGGCGAGCACCGCGGTGACACCGATGGCGGCGGGGGCCTTAGTCCTGCAGGCGCAAGCAGCCGGGCTCGCAGGAACCTTGGCGCAGACGACTGCTGTGACAGTGCTGGCGCGGCAACGGGCTGTTGCTGCAACGCAGCCAGTGGTGTACCTGGCGGAGGGCATTGCGGCGAAGTGGACGGCGCAGGTGGCGCTCAGTGATAACGCGGCAGCAACGGACGGAGTGCCAGTGCTCTGGACGGGCGCGGGAATGAGATTTGCGGCGGGGAGCTCTGCAGCGGTGGGCAGCGTGGCGGGAACGCTGGTCGAGGTTGACGGATTGGGCGCTGGAGTCCAGGTGCAGGGATCGGCATGTGCGTGGGGCGGCGTCTGCGGAAGCTTTATGGCGAAGGGCGTGAGTGCGGCGGAGTGGCAGGTGCGGGTCGTAAGCGGAGCAGGCCAGCAGGTGCGTGGCGGAGCGACTCTGCAGCCGGTGGTCTTTCAGGTTACAGATGCGGCAGGGAACGCAGTCGTGGGAGCGAGCGTGGCGGTCTACCAGGCTTTGACGGCGTGGCAGCAGACGTGCGGCGATCACGGACGATGCCCGGCGGCGGAGGTGCTTGGGTCTGCAATGACGCGGATGGTCAGTGATGCTGGCGGGCTGGTCACGATAGCAGCTGGTGATGCAGCTGGAGCCGGTCGTGGGCAGGGAGACGTGCTGCAGATGACGGCATCTGCCGGTACACAAGGGACGGCAACTGTGACTGTGACACGGCTACCCTAAACAAGTCTGCAACAGAGCGGTCTGCTCGCTTCCAGGACGTGGCGAAGGCGTGAAAAGCAGGGGAGATGTGGGCGTGTTTCGACAAGGATGCAAGACCCTTGCGACTGGAGAGAAGAGAACCGCGGCGTTGTCGGGAGATCAAAGTGCAGCCTTGGATCAGCCTTGAATCCTGGGTCGATCCTTGAAGGTTTTGCATCTGATGAATACGACGCTTGGTGGAGGATTTCTCAATGGCAATGGCCGGTTTGGTGCAAGGAAACAGCCGTAAGAGGGTGGTGGTCATCGGCGGAGGCTTCGCCGGGATCAATGCGGCGAAGGGAATGGCCAAGCTTCCAGTGGATGTAACGCTTATTGATCGGAAGAATCACTATACCTTTCAACCCCTGCTCTATCAGGTAGCGTTAGCGGTGCTTTCCCCGGCGGACATCGCGCAGCCGATCCGGTCGATTCTGCAGAAGCAGCAAAATGTAGAAGTGCTGATGGATGAGGTGGTAGGTTTCGGCCTGGACAAAAGGCGAGTGTGCCTGAAGTCCGGGGCCGTGCTTGAGTATGACTACCTGATTCTCGCAACCGGATCGACACACTCGTACTTCGGGCATGATGAATGGTCCAAGCTGGCGCCGGGCTTGAAGACGGTTGAGGATGCAACGGAGATTCGTCGACGCGTGCTGCTTGCATTTGAGCTTGCGGAGCGGCAGATGCTCGAGACCGGCTCGCACCCACCCCTCAATTTTGTGGTGATTGGTGGAGGCCCGACAGGCGTGGAATTAGCTGGCGCCATCTCAGACATTGCAAAGCTTTATCTCGCGAGGGACTTCCGGCATATTGACCCGCGCCTGGCAAAGGTGCTGATTCTGGAAGGCTCGCCGAAGGTGCTGGGAGCCTACCCGGAGGACCTGCAGGAAAGTGCAATTAAGCAGTTGCGTGGGCTGGACGTAACGGTTCGAACGGGCGCGCACGTGACTGACATTCAGCCGGGCTACGTGATGGTCGGCGCAGAGCGGATCGACGCAGTCGTGACGCTATGGGGTGCAGGGGTTCAGGCCTCCCCGCTCGGTAAGCTGCTGGGCGTCCCAACCGACAAAAAGGGGTGTGTTCTGGTCGATGCGCACCTGAACCCGCCCGGATATCCGGAGATCTTTGTCTGTGGAGATCTGGCGCATGTTGATCAGGATGGGAAGCAGGTTCCGGGAGTTGCGCAACCGGCCATGCAGATGGGAACCTATGCGGCAAAGCGTATTGCCAAGCTGAACGCAGCGAACGGCAACGGCGGCAAAAGCAAGGACAAGGCCTTCCATTACTTCGATAAGGGGGACATGGCAACGATCGGACGATCGAAGGCGGTTGCCAATATCAAATGGCCGTTTCATGCACACTGGAGCGGATTTATGGCCTGGGTGACTTGGCTAATGGTGCATATCTTCTTTCTAATCGGCTTCCGGAACCGGTTTGCTGTTTTTCGGCAGTGGGCATGGACGTACCTAACGCTGAACGATGGAGCGCGCCTCATTACGGGCAGCCAGGATCTTCCAGGCTGGGAGAAGTTAGCCACAGCTTCAGATGAGTTACGGGCGAGTGACGAACAGGTTGTTGCGCTCCAGCCGTAAGACCTGCGTTGCGAGTCTTGGTCTCAGCACCTGACAGGGGCATCTGCGAGGGTCCCAAGCCGGGTGCTACTGGTAGAAGCCGACGTCCGCTAGAAATTGCATTAGCGACGAAGGGCTTCTGCCAGACCAACGCGGGTTACTTTTTCCTGCTCGCCGCGGCTGAAGTGCTTAACTGTAAATAGATCGCTCGCCACCTCATCTTCTCCGACGATGACCATACGATGAGCCAGCTTGTCAGCAGTTTCAAAGGATCGCTTTAATCGAAAAGCGCCTTCGCCGACTTCGATGGACAGGCCGGCGGCGCGGAGTTCACGGGCTAGTACCAGAGCGGCAGAGTTTTGCGAGATGCCCATGGGAGCAATAAACGCATCGAGCTTGCGTTCGACAGGACTTTCCTGCTCGGCCTGGGCTTCAAGAGCGAGAATGAGGCGATCTTCCCCGATGGCGAAGCCGATGCCGGGAGCCTTGGGACCGCCAAGCATCTCGCTCAGACCGTCGTAGCGACCGCCGCCGAGCAGCGCGTTCTGGGTGCCGAGGCCGCTGCCATCGGGAATGGTGAATTCAAACGTCGTGCGGGTGTAGTAATCGAGTCCGCGGACGAGGCGGGGGTTATCGCGGAAGGGAACGCCGCAGGCGGTGAGGGCGGCTTTTACCTGGTCGAAGTGGCTGCGCGAGTCTTCGTCGAGGAAGTCCGCGATACACGGCAGGGCTTCGATGAGTGCTTGATCGCGGGGGTCTTTAGAGTCGAGAACACGTAGAGGATTTGTCTCGGCGCGGCGTTGGTTGTCGGGAGTGAGCTGGTGCTTAATAGGAGCCAGAGCGGCGCGGAGAGCAGCAAGGTAGCGGGGGCGATCGGTAGTGGAGCCGATGGAGTTGAGATCCAGCTGCCAGCCACGAACGCCAAGCTCGTCGAGCAGGGTGGCGAGCATCTCAAGAACTTCGGCGTCGCGCAGCGGACTCTCGGCGCCGGACCAGGCGGGGCCGAGGACCTCCGCGCCGATCTGCCAGAACTGGCGGTAGCGGCCGCGCTGTGGACGCTCGCGGCGGAACTGGGGGCCGATATAGAAGAGCTTCTGAAGGGTGCCGATGTCATTCAGTTTGTGTTCGATGTAGGCGCGCACTACACCGGCGGTGTTCTCCGGGCGGAGCGTAAGACTCTGGGCTTTTTCGTCGCGTGACGGAAGACCGGCGGATTCGCCGGTAACGCGGCCGGCACTGCGGCCGACATCATCAGCGGGGGTGAAGGTGTACATTTCCTTCGAGACGATATCGGTCTCTTCGCCGACGCCGCGGGCGAAGAGTTGGGTGTCCTCAAAGATCGGGGTGCGGATCTCGCCGAAGCCGTAACGGGCAAAGAGCGCGCGCGTGGTTGCTTCCACGCGGTTCCACAGTTCTGTTTCGGGCGGGAGGAGATCCCGCGTGCCTCGGACTTTCAGGATTACAGCCATGAGCTTCAGTCTAACGGACAGACTGCAAGTTCATGCGAAGGAACCGCCTGGAGAGAAAGTAAACGCAAGTAGACGAAGTCTGCAGGGAAGATCAGGGTTGAGGACTCGATGCGCTCGAAGAGCCTCCCGTCTCAGAACGATAGAGGGCGGTGTAGTCGGTGTAGTTGTGGGCGTACTCGAGAATGAGGTTGAGATCGGTATCGGTCACCTGACGCTTGATGCGGGCGGGGACGCCGGCGACGAGCGATCGAGGCGGGATGAGGGTGTGCTCCGGTACGACCGCGCCGGCGGCGATGATGGAGCCGGTGCCGATGCGGGCGTTGTTCAAGACGGTGGCGCCGATGCCGATCAGGACGGCGTCTTCAAGGACGCAGCCGTGCACGGTAGCGTTGTGGCCGATCGTACAGAGATCGCCGATGGTGACGGAGTAGAGATGGCGCTGGCCATGAAGGACGGCGCAGTCCTGGATGTTGGATTGAGCGCCGATGCAGATGCTGTTCACGTCGCCGCGAAGCACGGCATTCATCCAGACGCTGGACTGCTGGCCGAGAGTGACGTCGCCGATGAGTTGGGCGGAAGGGTCGACGTAGCAGGTTTCGTGAACGACGGGATGGTGGCCCTGAAAGGTGCGGAACATGGCGTTGAGTGTCCTGGGTGGTCCACGGGATAAATGCGATTTTCTTCTTGAAAGTGAGAAGGACGGCGTATTCTTATGTTTGCCCTGCTTTGGGTCGTCTGGAGGTGTTTTTCTTTTGGCAGAGGTTCGAGTACAGGAAGGCGAACCCCTTGAGAATGCTTTACGGCGCTTTAAGCGCAAGGTACAGACCGAAGACATTATTAAGGAAGTCAAGCGTCACTCTTTTTATCTGAAGCCTGGTGAGAAGAAGCGTGTCAAAGAAGCATTAGCCCGTAAGCGCAACCGCAAGAAGATCCGCAAGGAACAGGACTAACGATTCTGTTTCGTTCCGAAGGGCCGCCCTGGCGAGATGCCGGGCGGTCGTTTGAACCCGAAGATGCTGTCACCTCGTTTCTCCTCCCCTGCGAGTGTCAGCGCCAGCCCGCGCGTTTGTGGCCGGTCAGCCGGTACGACTCCTGTCCTACTTTCACTTCTGTTTCCAAGTAGTTGGGCCCTGGTTCTTCCGATTTGGGGAGGTCTATCCATGGAGTTCGTCGATCGCATTTTGCTTTGTGCGGATTGTGGCGGGCAGTTCATCTTTACTGCCGGTGAGCAGCTTTTCTTCTTCGATAAACAATTCAAGAACGATCCGAAGCGATGCAAGCCGTGTAAGAGCCGGCGGTCGGGGGCGGTCACCGCGCCGGGTGCGAAGCCTGCGGCGGCGGGGATCTCGCGAACGGAGACACGCACAACATGCTCTGCATGCGAGGTTGAGACGACAGTTCCGTTCAAGCCGACGCAGGGCCGGCCAGTGCTCTGCCGTCAATGCTTCCAGACTGCGCAGCGTAATGGAAGCCTTCCGGCAAGCGGCACGACCGGAGCCTCACCGAGGCAGATTCCGGTCGCGCTCGTCGCCGCTGAGGCTGCCAACGCTGCACAGCGGCGGAGCGAAGGCGGTACTGAAGGCTAAGCACCCGGTGATGGCAGCGCACGATTGCCCAATCTCGAGATCCATGGAGAGTTGGCGTGCGGATCTGCGTTCTGATCTGCTCGTCATATCCGGATAGACCGGGCAGGGAGACCTGTTTTTGGGACGGCAGATAGAATCCTCTGAACAGCGATGCTGACTGCGCGAAGAACGATCGAGTTTCGGGATCATCTGATGAGTTGGTACCGGGAGCATGCCCGGGCGCTTCCCTGGCGAGGCATCGGCGACCCGTATCACACATGGGTTTCGGAGGTGATGCTGCAACAGACGCGGGTGGCGGCTGTGCTGGAGCACTATGCCGCGTTTTTGAGGCGCTTCCCGACACTCCTTGCACTGGCCCTGGCGAATGAGACAGAGGTGCTGGCGGCGTGGTCCGGGCTGGGCTACTACCGGCGCGCGCGGATGCTGCACAAGGCGGCCAAATTCATTACTCAGGAGCGTGGCGGTGTGCTGCCGTCGACGGCGGTCGAGTTGCGGACGCTGCCGGGTGTTGGCGACTATACGTGCGCGGCCATCGCGAGCATAGCGTTTGGGGAGAGCGTCGCGGTAGTGGACGGCAACGTGGAACGAGTGCTGCTGCGGGTGACTGGCCGGGCGGAGGAGAAGACGGCAGCAGGGCGGACGTTCGTGAAACGGCAGGCGGCGGCCCTGGTACCGGCGTCGCAGGTGCGAGGCAAGGAGGGCAGCGGACCGGGAATGGGCGGACTGGTGAACCCTCCGGGAGATCATAACCAGGCGATGATGGAACTGGGCGCGACGATCTGCCTGCCCCGGGCACCCTTGTGCTTACACTGCCCGGTTTTTGCCCTGTGCAAGACGCGTGGGGAGCATAAGACCATGCCGCGTGGCGAGGTGCGCAGCAAGCCGATTGCCTATCTTCTGGATCTACGAAAGCGGGGGACGATTACCGAGGTGCTGCTTGAAGAGCGGGACCACACGGCAAGTCTGATGCCGGGCATGTTTGAACTGCCGCCGCTGCCGGAGGATGCCGTTGAGGGACGTGAGCCGGCGCTGCGGGTGCGGCATGGAATCACGAATACGAACTACTACGTGAGAGTGTTTCAGCCGGAGACACGCGAGGATGAGACGTTGCGAATGGCCGTTCCGACAAAGACCCGGGTGCTGCACTGGGTGCCAGTCAAGCGGCTGGCGGATAAACCGCTGACCGGACTCGCGCGCAAGATTCTCATGCGGATGAAAGTGATGAAACCGAAGGCGCTCGCTGAGAGCGTGGCCGAGTAGGGACAGCGACAGGGCAAAGGCTGTCCCTGGAGAGCGAGGTGGGAGGTGGGGCTGGAGGATACAGAGAAGCAGATTCCTACGGAAAGACAATCAAAGGCGGCAGCGGTTGAGGAAGGAGGAGCTAGAGACGTAGTTCCTGCGGATGACGGCCAGAAGAACAGCGACGGCTACCTGTTTCTAGTACGTACGTTGATACATGCGCGAGATGCGGTCGTGCCAGCCCAGGCCATCTTCATCAAGCAGCGCCCAGACGTATCCGAGGCCGAGGGGCAGGGCAGAGAGAGCCATGGCAAGCAGACGGCGGCGCATGGCGGAGCGGCTGGGGTTTTCGTCCGACATGGTACAGAGGGCGAGGCGGGCGTAGCGCATGCCCGGGGTGGCGTCTGAGAAGAGAAAGAAGAGCTGGTGATAGACGAGACCGAAGACGAGCAGGCTGAAGGCGGAGCAGCCAAGAGCGAGCGAAAGTGGCATGGCGAGCGGGGTGTGGCTGACGCGGACGGCGGTTGAGACAAAGACGGCGATCGCGGCGAGCACACAGACTGTAACCAGACACAGATCGACCAGGCCTGACATGAGACGCCGGCTAAGCGGTGCGGTCTGCGGGACGAGGGTGGGGATGTAATCGGAATTAAGGGGTTCAAAGAAGGTGGTGGCAGGCTGTGCGGAGAGCAGGATGGAGGTCCACTCCGGTGCGGCGTCCTCTTGCGTGGGGGCGACAGAGATGTGGTCGGCCTCAACCTCAAAGATGCGGAGCTGGGCGGGGTCGGCGTGGAGCTCGTCGCGGAGCGGGCCTTCTGCCAAGCGGGGTCGAGCCTTCCGAGCCGCAATGAGCTGCCGTGGGAATTCGATGAGGTTAGCGGGGATGGGTTCGGGCGCGGAGCTCTCAAGGAAGGTGGGATCGTGGCGAAAGGCGATCTCTTCGTCGAGGAGCATAGCCTCCTCTTCGTCGGGCGCGGCGGTGATGGCGATGCTGTAGGCAACGGGCGGTGGCGCGGCCGGGCGTCCCGTGTCCTCATACATGCGGACGGTGTAGGCGGGAGTGGCGAGCTCCGCTGCGGGCAGCCGTGCGGGAGGCGGCTCCGGCATGAGGATGGCGCGGTTGGAGGCCTGCTGTTGGGCGAGGATGGCGGCGGCAACGGCGGCGGGCTGCGCGGGCGGAAGCGCGGATCTGATGGGGATGGAGGTGACGGGCTGCTGGGGCTGGTCCCAGTCGCCGAGATCGGCGAGCAGCTGCTGCTGTGCGCGTGCGATAGCGCGGGCGTTGATGCTGGCAACCTCGGCGGCGGCCTCTGCCTGCTGGAGCGCGCGGGCGGACTCCTCGGCGAGGACGGCACGATAGCTGGGCGAGGCGGCGTAGCGCTCGGCGACGGCAGCCGCGATCGCGGCGGAGCGGGGGCGGGCGGGACGTGGAACATCTGGTCGGGAGGCTGGAAGAGCGGGTGTGGCGGCGGCAACGCGGCGGGCGCGATGGGCGGCGAGGCGTTCTACGACCTGCTGCTTAAGGGCAAACGGCTCAGAGACTTCGGCGTTTATGTCGGGTTCGGGATGCCGATCGATCTGGGCTGCGTTCGTCATGGAAGGTACGGTCCTTACGGTGAATCGGGGAGAGGTTCGGGAATCAGTTAGCCTGAGAGCAGTGGGATGGTTAGACGAGAGCGTCGGGCGAGAACAGATGCCGGAACAGAGGGTGGCGCGACGTGGGGGTTGGACGGTCGATCAGTCTCGATGCCGAAGCGGAGTCTGCACCAAGGATGAAACAGCGGGTGGCAGCTCGCTCTGCGATCATGGGCCTGTGTCCTTTCGATTTCGATGGTGTCCGGCAACCTGGTGGGTGACCGTTATCCTTCTGATAACTACCATGCTGCCGGGTGCAACTTCCACGTCTGCGGAGGCGCAGCAGGTGACAAAGAAGGCACCTTCCGAGGCCTTGCTACCAGAGCAGCCGGAGGAAGCTTTGCAGGTGCCGCGCGAGGGGCTTCCGGATGCCCCTGATCTGCCGGTGGCAAAGGTGGTGCCGGATGAGACGGGAACGGTGCCGGTGGACATCGTTTCGGACACGCAGTCGAAGGTTGGGAGTGTGTTCACGCTCGATGGCGGTGTGGTGATTCACTACCTCGATCGCGTTGTCGAGGCCGATCACATCGAGTTCGACCAGGACACGAACGAGCTGACGGCGACCGGACACCTGCACGTTTCGGGCGGGAAGAACCACGAGGAGATGCGGGCGAGCCATGGATCGGTGAACCTGAAGACGCAGCTTGGGCGCTTCTATGACGTGACGGGATCCGTGGGGGTGAAGACCAACGGAAAGCGGCTGACATATGTGAACGGCAATCCATTCCTGTTCAGCGGCCGGGAGGTGGTGAAGACGGGTGACGCGACCTACGAGGTGCATGACGGGACTGTGACCTCCTGCCGTCTGCCCCGTCCGGACTGGCTGTTCTCTGCAGGGCTCTTCAGCATGGATGATGAGCGGGCAAAGGCGAAGAACAGTGTGTTCAAGCTGCTGAACGTGCCGGTGTTTTACCTGCCGTATGTGTCGCACCCGATCGACTCCGAGACACGGCAGACGGGAGTGCTGATCCCGATCATCGGGCAGTCGTCGACAAAGGGGCTGGTGCTGGGCGAGCAGATTTATTTTGCGCTGAGCCGAAGCACGGACCTGACGGTCGGGACGGAGTACTTTTCGCGCCGTGGATGGATGGATGATGTGGCGTTTCGGCATCGTGGGCGCGGCGACGACATGATCCAGGCACGGTATAACCAGCTCTTCGATCGAGGGATCGGGTTCGGGTCGACCTATACCAATCAGGGCGGTGAAGACCTGACGTTTCTGGGGCGGCACGACGTCTCGCCGGAGACGCGGCTGGCCGCGAATATCGAATATCTGAGTTCGTATGTGTATCGGGAGGCGTTCTCAGAGAGCTTCAATCAGGCGGTGTCGACGGACATCGTGTCGTACGGCTACGGAGTGCATGCGGCGAACGGCTATACGGAATCGGTGGAGGCGGATCGCTACCAGGGACTCAAGCAGGTGACATCGGCGCTGGGAACGGTGACGTCGGGGTCAGGACAGCAGGTGCGTATCTTTCATGTGCCCTCCTTTAGTCTTTCAGCGACTGACCATCGTGTGGCGGGGACGGGGCTGACGTGGAACTTTGACGGGTCGGCGGCGGGGCTGAAGCGGGTGCAGCCGAACTTTGTAACAAATGGAGTTACTGAACGGGTGGATCTGCATCCGTCGATCGCGTATCCGCTCTCGGCGGGTGGATGGGTGCTGCGGCCTGTGCTCGGAGCAAGAGAGACCTTCTATAGTCGGAGCAGGCAGACGGAGCCGGGGCAGTTGACTGCGGGAGTAGGACCGACACCGTCGGAGCGGAGCGCATCGATTAACCGCCTGGACTTCGAGGCGGGTGCGGAGCTGCGGGCACCGGTGCTCGAGCGTACGTTTGAAGCGCCATGGTTGAAACGGCTGGCTGGGGGGTCCGTGCGGCATGCGATCGAGCCCGTCGTGGCGTATCGCTATGCCACTGGTGTCGACAACTTCCGCAGCCTGCTGCGTTTTGACGACCGGGATGTGGTGAGCGATACGAACGAGGTGGAGTACGGAGTCACGCAGAGGCTGTTTACGCGGGTGGCGGCAAAGGACAGTCGATGCGGTGCCTCGCCGGTGGATCTGGATACACCGGCGCCGGTCAGTGAGGTCGATAGCGAGCTACCGGCGGCGGCTGCACCGAGATGTACAACGCGCGAATGGGTGAGCTGGCGGGTGGCGCAGAAGACCTTCTTCAACCAGACGTTTGGTAATGCCGTGGTGGCGGGACGACGGAATATCTTCTCGACGACGCTGGATTTTGCCGGGGTGGCGTTCTTGACGGAGCCACGTCAGATTTCGCCGGTGATCTCGCGCCTGCGGGTGAGGACGTCAGACACACTGGACATCGAGTGGGACGCGGATCTGGACACGGGCGCGAAGAAATTTACTGCGAACAACGTGCTTCTGGATCTGCATCGGGGGAACAGCTTTGCAGGGGTCAGCTATGCGCGGCTGAATGCTCCCGGCCGATCGTATGTGGAAGGTGTGAGCTCTCTCACAAGTGACTTTGACCAGATGCGCCTGCTGGTGGGGTATGGCAAGCCGACGAAGGCGGGACTGAGTATGGCGGCCAACGCGGGTCTCGATCTGGACCGGACGCAGCTGCAGTATGGCGCTATCCAGACCTCGTACAACTGGGACTGCTGTGGTTTCAGTGTGGAGTACCGGAAGTACGAGCTGGGGGCGGTGCGCAATGAGAATGCATACCGATTCAATCTCACGCTGGCGAACATCGGGACGGCGGGAAATCTGAAGCGGGCGGAGCGTTTGTTCTAGGGCGAGCCCTTGGCTCTTCGAGAAGGAAAAGAGTGAAAGGCAACAGCGGATCCATGCGGAATGACGACTCACAGGTGGCTGGCGGAGGGCAGGTGGAGGGGAGCCCGGGCGAGCTCTGGCGAGCCTACGCGTGAGATAATCGCCGAAGTGAATTTCGGCCCAAAATGCTTCTTTTCGCTTGCGTTGGCTCTGCCGCTGGCTCCGCTCGGATGTCACGGACAGGGTGTCTCGACGGCGGCGTTGCCGGGTACACCGGTTAAGCTTTCGCCGGAGCTGGTGCGGCGTATCGAAATTCTGATTCGTTCTCGCTCGAGTGTGCCGCCGAACTACACGATTGCAGTCGGTCCGGAGGTGAAGAGCGACGTACCGGGCTTCCAGCAGGTCAGTATCTCGTTCACTGCGGCAGACGGCAAGGAGAGTAAGCCGGTGAACTTCCTGGTATCAGACGACGGGAAGACACTCGCGCAGTTCAGCAGGTACGACATCAGCCAGGACCCAAGGTCATCCATTAGTGACGCGGGCCGACCGGCACGCGGTGGTCCAGTCTCGGCGCCTGTGACAATCGTCGGCTTTGATGATCTGGAATGCCCGTTCTGTGCCAAGCTGCATGCGCAGATCTTTCCGGCGCTGCTGGCGCGGTACGGCGACCAGGTGCACTTTGTGTATAAGGATTTTCCTCTGCCTATGCATCCCTGGGCGATGCGGGCGGCGATCGATGTGAACTGCCTTGGCGCGCAGAGCGTGACCGGGTACTGGAATGTGATCGATCACATCCACGAGCATGCGGGCGAACTGGGCGGTGCCGAGAAGAGTCTCGCGACAGCCAACAAAGCCCTCGACACGATCGTGCGTGATGAGGGCACGACGCAAAAGGTAGACGCAGCCAAGCTAAACGCCTGCCTTGCGAAGCAGGATGACACCGCAATCCAGACTTCGATCAAGGAAGGGGATGCTTTGGGCTTGAATTCAACACCGGTGCTCTATGTGAATGGTGAAAAGTTTGAGGGCGCGTACCCGAATGCCGATCTGTTTCGAATGATTGATGAGGCGCTCGTCGCGCAGGGCAAGAAGGCGCCGGCGCCGTTGGCGCCTGTCGCGGCAGCACCGGCATCGAGCAAGCCCGCAAGTTGAAAGGTACGGTTTTGAACACTCTTTCTATGCAGGCCAGGGTGGAGCGCCTACAGAACCGAACGCGCTGGACTGGCAGTCCGAAAACTGGAGCCTCAAGCTCTTCTGTGCCGCGTCTTCCGGCGTTGTTTCGCTTGCCGGCGCTGCTGCTGCTTGCAGCAGCAGGGTGCCATGGCGGTCACGGGGCGGATGTACTCGCCACGGTGAACGGCCACGCGATCATGCAGCCGGAGGTGGAGCGGGCGTATCTGGCGCAGATCGGCGATACCCAGGGTCAGCAGCCTTCCCACGACCAGGAGCAGGCGCTGCGGTTGAATGTGTTGCGCGGGCTGATTGATGAGGAGATTGTGGAGCAGCGCGCGGCTAAGATGAACCTGACGGCCACGAATGAAGAGGTGGATGCGAAGGTCGCGGAGATGAAGGCGCCGTATACCGAGGAGCAGTTTCAGCAGAAACTGCAGGACAGCAAGCAGACACTCGACAACCTGAAGCATGAGATCCGCCGCAGCCTGACGATTGAGAAGCTGCTGAACAAAGAGATCAACTCAAAGATCACCGTGACGGACGCGGATATCGCAAATTACTACAACTCGCATAAGGCGGAGTTCAACTTCATCGAGACGCAGTACCATCTGGCGCAGATTCAGGTGACGGATGTGCCCTCCACACAGCCAAGCAATCTCCAGGGGTCGAAGGCAACAAACGACGCGGAGGCGAAGAAGAAGATCCAGGCCCTCAAAAATCAGTTGGACTCCGGTGCGGACTTCGGCACGATCGCGTTGAATTTCTCCGAGCGTCCAGAGACAGCGACCAACGGCGGCGATATGGGGTTTGTCGCTGAGTCGCAGATGCATGCGGACCCGGCGATCTATAGTGCAGTCACGGCGTTGAAGGCGGGCGGTATCACCGACATCCTGCCGATCCTCGATGAGGGAACGAAGAAGTCGATGGGATATGCGATCTACAAGCTGATCTCGCGAGAGCCGGCGGGGCAGCGCGACCTGAACGACCCGCGAGTGCAGCAGACGATCCGGCAGCAGCTTCGTGACGGGCGATCGCAATTGCTGAAAAATGCGTATCTTCAGGTCCTGCGGGATCAGGCGAAGGTGGAGAACTTCTTTGCCGAAGGGGTTCTAAAGACCGACGCGCGCTAGGACCGCGTCCTGGCGGAGGAGTACATGGCAGAATCTGCGAAGAAGACCGGTGCGGTACGATTTGCGGTTCTTGGTTTCGGGCATCACGCGACCAATCGGCTGGTCTCGGCATTTGCTGCGTCCGAGGAGACCGAGTTGGTGGGGCTCTGGCGGCGGAACGGGATCGAGGCGCAGAAGAACTGCACGGACTCCGGGGTGCGGCTGAACTTTAGCAGCCGGGAGGAGTTGTGTGCCTCGCCCGAGGTCGATGCAGTCTTCATCACATCCCCGGACGCCATGCATCTCGAGGACACACTGCTCGCGGTGCAACACGGCAAGGCAGTGCTCTGCGAGAAACCGCTGGCGATGACGGCCGGGGAGGCTCTGCAGATGCAAGCCAAGGCAAGGCAACACGGGGTGCTGCTGGGCGTGGCGCAGAATCTGCGATGGAGCCCGAGCGTGGTCTGGATGCGTGAGCAGGTGGCGGCCGGACGAATTGGCGCGCCGCAGTTGGCGCGAGCGCAGTTCTGCTACCAGGCGCTGAGCACGCCGCGGCGATGGATCACGGATGGTGGGCTGGCATGTGGCGGACCTATCGGAGATGTGGGCGTGCATTGCCTGGACGCGCTGCGCTTTGTGTGTGACCGTGAGGTGCTGCGGGCCCAGACGCTGGCGCGGAAGGACGAGAGCTTCGGCGATCTCGAGGCAGTGGCGACTATCCAGGCGGAGATGAGCGGTGGCTGTTTTGCCAGTGTGAGCGTCTCCGCTCTGGCACCCTACAGGACCCAGATCGAGGTGGTCGGCAGTAAAGGCGTTCTGGTGGCGGAGAACGGGCTCTCGGTCGATGACGCAGTCCGGGTGGAAACGTGGGCCGGTGGAGAGTTGTTAGAAACGCGAACTTTCGACAACAGCATGAGCTACAGCGCCATGCTCGACAGCTTTGCACAGGCTATGCGAGGGAAGACGTTTGCGGCTTCGGCCGAGGACGGTGTGGCGAACATGCGCCTGCTGGATGCGGTCTATCGTGGGTGGAGAAGCGGCGGCGTGGAAAGCTGTCTGCCGGCTAGCGAGTAGACCTCTGCGCCTTTCCGGTAGGGGAGACCTCCTCCCCGGCATGTCCGCGAGCTCGGACGGTCGCCTGACGCCTCCATTGCGTTTCGTTTGCTGGTGGTTGACGGTTCATGAAGAGAAGCTCCTATAGCGCGTTCATGACTGCTGCCGCGGGGAGAAGCTGACAACCAAAAGAGAACACTCCCGCCCTGACCCGACACGTACAGAGTCGCGGCAGACCGGATGCTCAGCGTGAGGAAGAGTTAGTAAAGATCAGTAAGCATTCTCTTTAGAAGAGTGTGAAAAAGCTTGTTCGAAAGGAAAAGATAGGTGATACTTGCGTCATTCGTTTTCCATTGCTGACGAAATTGCTGCGGAATGGCTCCTTGGAGGATCCCATGCACCGGCTACGCTCTGGTCTCTTTTCCCTTTCTCTCGGACGGCAGTTGCAGCCTGGCTCTGCTCGGGCGGCGTGGAGTCTGGCACTGCTCCTGCCGAGCGCACTGCTGCAGGCACAGACAGTGAATGCCACCTTGCGCGGAACGGTGACAGATCCGGGTGGTGGCGTGGTTCCGTTTGCGCAGGTGGAGGTACGCGAGCCGTCGACTGGGAGAACTCTCGGACAGGCGACTACCAACAGCAGCGGGGATTTCGAGTTCGATGAACTCAAGCCGGGCAGCTATGAGCTGCGGTGTACGGCGACGGGTTTCAAGCAGTTTGTAGCGCAAAATGTGGTACTGGATAGCGGTCAGGTTCGCCGGGTGGATGCGCCGCTGGCGGTGGGCGAGCAGGCGCAGGAGGTGACGGTGCTGTCGGGCGCGGCGGTAATCTCGACGGAGTCGGCGACGATTGCAGATGTGGTAACGGCAAAGCAGTTCGACAAGAGCCCGCTGGTGCTGATCTATCCGACGGCGTACTCCCTTCTGACCACACTGGCTGGCTTTCAGGGTGGATTCGGATCTCCCGTAGCGAATGGGCAGACACAGGCGCAGCAGACGCAGACGTTCGACGGCATTCCGAACGATCTTGGCGGGGAACAGAGCAACAACGCAAACTTCTTCGAGGAGTTCTCGGCGACGCTGTTCAACGCGCCTGCAGAGAGCCCGGTGCCGGTCCAGCTGAACGATACGACCAAGCGCGGAACGAATTCGTTCCATGGAAGCGCGCGGTATCGCATTTACGATTCCGTGTTCGATGCGCGCGGATATTTTGATCCGGGTAAGACGTCGTACCTGCAGCACGAATGGAACCTGGAGGGTGGCGGTCCGATCTGGAAGGATCACACCTTCTTCTACGGGCAGTGGTTCGCGCAACGGATCCCGCTTGGAACAGCGATCATCGCAAACGTGCCGACGACGGACTATCGCAACGGCGTGTTCCCAACGACGATCATCGACCCGACGACAAAGCAGCCATTTCTGAACAATACGATCCCACAGAGTCGGATCAGCCCGGTGGCGCTGGCCTTCCAGAACAGCTACCTGCCGGCCCCGAATGTTGGGGATCCGACACAGCCAGTCGACAACTATTCATTTCACTTTCCGTTCAACAGCGATCTGTATCGCGGCGACTGGCCGATGGTGCGGGTGGATCACCAGCTGACCAGCAAGAACTCCCTGTTTGTTCGCTGGCTGATGCGCGAGACACCGTACGTGCTGAACAATGGGCTGCCGGAGCTGGTCTGGACGCGCAAGCGGAAGCACCAGCAATGGGCGGCGGGCGATACGCACATCTTCACGCCGCAGCTGATTAACAACTTCCGTTTCGGGTACTCGTCGGACTACATCGTGGATGGGCAGACGGAGGGAGGACGGACGCCGCCAGACGGAAGCGCGGTGCTGGCGACGACAGGGCTCGAAGGATCAAATCCGAGCAATTCCAAGGGGGAGGGGTTTCCGGAGATCGATATCGCCGGGCTCACATCACTCTCAAACGTTCCAGGCGGGGTAAAGTCAGACAACCACATCATCGACATCAACGACTCTCTGAACTGGCAGTTTGGGCGGCACGTTGTCAAGGTGGGCGGGGCGATCCAGCGCTTCAGTATCTACCGCGGATCTGTGCCGGATTACGGCACCTTCAACTTCGACGGATCTGTTACGGGCAATCCCTATGCGGATTTCCTGCTGGGCTTGCCACAGCAGAGCCAGAGAACGGATCCGCTGAGCGGCAGAAACCAGTCGCTGACAGAGTACGGGCTCTATGCCGAAGATTCTTTCAGGATTACGCGCCGGCTTAACCTGGACTATGGACTGCGCTGGGATCTGTATGGAACGCCAGGCGCGTCGGACCACCTGCAGTACAACTTCGATCCGGCGACCGGAGACGTGGTTGTGGATCCCAAGGCGATCGCGAGTGTGAGTCCGCTCTATCCGACAAACATCACGGTGCGTGCGGGTGATGTGCAGGCGAACGCGCAGAAGAGCAACTTCGTTCCGCGGCTGGGAGCGGCGTACCAGTTGAACGATCACTCAGTACTGCGGGGTGGATATGGCATCTACGTCTCGCGCTTTGGCAGCCCGAGCGGCACGTTTGCTAACTTCCTGCCGATCAATCCTCAGCTCGGACAGACCGGACCGTTCTCTCTGACGGAGACATACCAGCAGCAGATTACGCCAGTCTCGTTCCCGAACCCGTACCCCACGACGACGACTGGAGCCGTGATCCCAAATCAGAGCGTGATCGGGTATCCGCGCGACATTAGCCATGGCCACATTCAGCAGTACAGCGCGACGTTTGAAACAGAGCTTGCAAAGATTGGCCTGCGCACGTCGTATGTCGGCTCGCACAGCTCCGGCTTGAACTACCAGGTGAACACAAACATCGCGCCGCTCGACTCGTCGCTTGCATCCGGATCCTTTGATCCGACAAAGCGGCCGTATCCCCAGTTCGTGACGACCACGCTTCTACGTTTTGACGGCAGTGCGACGTACGACAGCTTTCAGGCGGAGGTGAAGCGGCGCGTGGGCCAGGTGACGTTCAATGGTAGCTACTCGCTTTCGCGGAGTAAGGCGAACTATCTGGATACGGAGAACCCCTATGACGTGCTGAGCCACTGGGCAAACGATGGCCTGACGCGGCGGCACTATGGGGTAGCAAGCGTGATCTGGGCGCTGCCGTTCGGGCAGGGACAGCGCTTTTTGAATCTTGCGGGCGATTTCACGAACCGCATAGTCGGGGGTTGGTCTGCAAACGGGATCACGTATGCGGCGTCGGGGCTTTACTTCTCGCCCTCGTACAGTGGGGTTGATGCGTCCAATACGGGAACGATTGGAGGTCTGCCGGACCTGATCGGTGATCCGAACAAGGTGCCGGGCGGCAAGAGCAAGACGAACTGGTTCAACACGGCAGCCTTTGCGGTGCCGCAGGCGAACCGCTTTGGCACGGCGCTGCCGAATAGTCTGGAGAGCCAGAACCTGTACGTGACGCATCTGTCGATCATCAAGTCGACGCCGATCACGGAGCGGGTGCGCTTCGACTTCACGACGCAGATCTCAAACCTGTTCAATCATGCGCAGTTTTTGACGCCGAGCGGCGACGTGACAAACCCGGGCGGTAATCAGTTTACGAGTCAGTTTGGCGTATTTGATTCCCTCGAGCGGGCGCAGGCGCGGCAGATCACGTTTCAGGGCGGATTTACTTTCTAACGCCGAGAGGTGTGCAGGGCGCTCGTTCAGTGCTGCAATCGAGGCCAGGTTCTGATCACGGATAGCAGGGCGTTTCTATCTGCATCGATTCTCCGGCTCTGTGCGTTTGCGGCTTATGTCTCAACAGGATTGAGGCTAGCGCGTTTCGCTGGAGGAGATCGTGTAGGGAAGTTGGAAGCGGCCAATCTGCAATACCGAGCGATCCGCGGGCGGCCAGATGTGGAAGGACTCCACACGAATGCCGGTGGGCATTGAACGGGCCATGGCAGAGCCGCGCTCGGTTCCGCTGAGCGCGTCGTAAAAGGTGACGCGCAGGCCGTCGTCGCCGCGTCTCCAGCCGAAGACATAGCGACCGCGCGGTAAGGCGACACCACTGATCTCGACAGCCTTGCCGACGAGAAGGTAGTGAGAGTACTTGCCGTCTGCGGAGTAGCCGGCGGTGATCATGACGACGCCGGCGATGATGTCGCCTTGCGGGTCAACGATGCCGGAGGCTGTGCGCATCTCGGTCTCGATATGCTCTTTCTCTACGGGTGCGCGGAGAGGCAGCGCTGCCTCAAGCTCGCGCGGTGTTGCGGCACGCCAGGTAGATCTAGTTTGCGCGTGCAGAGCGAAGGGCAAGGAGACAAGAGCGAAAGCGAGAAGGAGAGAGCGGCGCGTCATACGGGTCCTTACGGCACGGGTGTTGAGGCAAGAAGAAAAAGCTAAAGCAGATCCTCCGCGACGCGAAGGATGACAACCAGAAAGCAAGGTATCGGGCAAGGTCAGGGTAAGTGAACCAGGCCGCGCTGCAAGGCGAGAGTTGCGGCATGCGTGCGATCGGCGACGCCCAGCTTGCTTAGAAGGCTGTTGACGTGCGATTTGACGGTGGTCTCCGAGATACTAAGGTCGCTGGCAATCTCCTTGTTGGCGCGGCCGGCGACGATGCGTTCGAGCACACCAAGCTCTCGCGGTGTGAGCTCCTGCCCGCTGACTCGTTCGGCCAGCTTCTCTGCGATCGCGGCCGGAATGCGCGCTTTGCCGCTGTGTACAACGCGGATGGTGGTGAGCAGCTCTTCGACGGTCATGCCTTTCAGCAGGTAGGCCTTGGCGCCTGCCTGCAGCGCGCGATAGATGTCTTCGTCGCCATCAAAGGTGGTGAGAACGATAAAGCGGGCAGCGGGATCACTGGCGCGCAGCTGCGAGATGACGTCTGCGCCGCCAAGTTTTGGAAGTCGCAGATCCATCAACGTGATGTCCGGTCGAAGTGCATGAAAGCGCTCGATAGCTTCAAGGCCGTCGCTGGCTTCGCCGATGATTTCGACCTCTGGACTGGCCTGCAAGAGAGCGATCAGGCCTTTGCGGACGACGTGATGATCTTCGACGATAAGAATGCGAATGCGGTCAGTCATGGTCGCCTTTCTGGTTTGGGCAGCGGCACGGCCAGGTGGACGGCTGTGCCGGCTCCAGGAGAGCTGGTAAGGGAGAGAGTCGCGCGAAGGCTGGCGGCTCGCTCGCGCATTCCCTGCAGGCCGAAGTGATCGCCGTTCGCTGAGATAGTGTCGGGATCAAAGCCAGTGCCATTATCCACGATGGCAAGATGCAGGCGATCGGCTTCGTAGCGCAGCTCGACGTTAACATCAGTGGCATGGGCATGACGAGAGACGTTGGCAAGCGCCTCCTGCGTGATACGCAGGACCTCTTTCTCGAGGGCGGCATCGAGTGGGCGATAGATGCCGCCGATGTGGACGCGCTGAGTGGTTCCCGTGTGTGCGGATCGCTCTACAGCGCGGGAGATGCGCGTTGGAAGACTATCCTGCGCGACGCTGGCACGCAGCTCCCAGATGCTTTGGCGCGCATCGTTGAGGCCTTCCTGAACAAGGGTGCGTGTCTGGCGAAGCTGCTCGCCGATGGCGGCTGTGTCGTTGAGGGAGAGAAGCTGCTCGGCAATTTGTAGCTGAATCGAGATGCCGACAAAGTTCTGTGCGAGCGTGTCGTGGATCTCACGTGCGATGCGGCTGCGTTCGGCCAGGACGGCGTCGAACTGCGAGCGCAGATGCCGGATGCGCAGGTAGTAGATCGCGTAGGCAAGGGATGCGAGAGCAAGGATAAGGAGCAGATAGAACCACACACGCCGGTAGAAGGGGGGCAGGATGGTGAACGCAAGATCGGCGCCAGTGCCGTTCCAGAGACCGTCGCTTCCCGCTGCCTGGACCTTGAAGAGATAGCGGCCGGGTGGAAGGTTCGTGTAAAACGCAGTGCGACGAGAGCCGGCCTCGGTCCACTGCTTTTCAAACCCGTCGAGGAGATAGCGGTAGCGAACACGCGAGGGAGCGGCGAAGCTGAGGCCGGCATAGTCGATGGCAACGCTGCGATGACCGAAGGGGAGCCGAATGGGACTGGCCGAGAGGGGTTCACTTTGGTTATCGAGTAGGAAGCGTTCAATGACAATCGGCGGCGGAGCGGCACCGGCGCGAAGGGTTGCCGGATTGATTGTGACGGCGCCCTTCGTCGTTGCAAACCACAGCGTGCCATCGGCCGCAAGCAGAGCTGCAGGATGTCCGCTGGCGGTAGTCTCTTCAGTCGGCATACCGTCGGCATAGCCGAAGCGCGCTATCGATGGTGCGCAGCTTTGATCCACAATGCAGCGCTTGATCTGGTCTGTTGCTACACGGAAGATGCCCTGGGATGTGCCCATCCAGAGCTGCGAGTGCCGATCCACAAGAAGGGAGCTGATCGATCGTGGCAGAGCGGCGTACGACAGAGAGTGCAGACCAGAAGCTGTCAGGGCGGCGAGGCCGTTGCGGCGTGTTCCTACCCACAGCGTGCCTGCGGCATCTTCTGCAATCGACGTGATGACATCGTCCGGAGTTCCGGGATCGAGTTTGTCACTGTGAAGAGTTGGGTGGTGGACGTCGCCGTCCATGCGTGTAAGACCATCCAGCGTTGCAACCCAGAGAGCATGATCGGAAGCACTCGGTGCAGCAGGAGTTCGGCTGCGGAGCATGGCGCCGATAAGATCGCTGGGCAGACCACTGACGCGATCGAAGGGAGCCCCACGAACACCTCGCCAATGTACGAGTCCGCGGCGAGTGCCGATCCAGAGCGTGTCATCATCGTCGACCAGCAGAGACCGAATGCCGTCATCCGGGAGACCGTCGGCGGAGGAGTATCGCTCCACGCTCCCATGCTCGATATGGTCAAGACCATCGAGTGTTCCGACCCAGAGATCGCCTTTTCGGCCGGCGGCAAGCGAGAGCACAACCTGGCTGGTGAGCGGTGTTGTCAGGTGGGGGAGCTGCGCGCGAGCGGTCGCGGGGCTCTCGGTCGGCCTCGGCTGTACGACGCGCAAACCATCATCGCGCGTGCCGATCCAAACCGTTCCATCGCTGGTTTGCGTGAGAGCCGTTAGAAGACTGTCGCCGAGACCCGTGATCTGCCCTATTTTTTGCGGACGCAGGATGTGCAGGCCATCCGCCTCGGTTCCGACCCAGAGATCGCCTTCACGGTCCTCCTTGAGCGAGAGAACCGAGCGATCCCCGATGGCCTCGATCCGGACGGGTTTACCGGCGGGCAGGCTGGTGACGAACAAGCCGTGTTTGGTGCCAACCCAGAGATCGCCCTGTGTGTCGACGAGGAAGGTATTCGGGAGCGAGATGGCGGCCAGGCCTGATGGCGAGAGGCGGCGGCGATCGGATGTTTGCGTCAAGATACCATCCGCCGAGCGCAGCCAGATGGCGTTGCTGGAGACGATCTGCAACTCGAGCGGAGGTGGGCCCGGAGCGAGATCGCCGTAAGCGAGCAGCCGACCGTTCGTGTAACGCAGGAGGTGACTTCCGGAGGTGAGCCAGGCTGTACCATCGGGAGCCGCAGTCAGGGTCTCGACCGTAGCCGGTGCCCCGGGCATCGGGTCTGCATGCCCTCCCTGCAGGCGAACAAGACCACTGGCTGTGAGGGCGAGCATCGATCCGTCATCGCCTGCGGCCAGCGCCAGCACAGAGGGTGGCCCGGCAAGACTGCCGAGCGCGACGGCTGAGAACTGACCCGCCGCGAAACGCGCGAGACCGTCCGTTGTGCCGATCCAGAGAGTGCCTTGCGTATCCTCCGCGAGACAGGCGATGTCATCGCTGGGGAGCGTTGGCTGCTCCTCATGGCGGAAGACGGTAAAGCTGATCCCATCAAAGCGGGCGAGACCGCCCTCGGTCGCGACCCAGAGATAGCCGTCGTGCGTCTGGAGCACCTGGTGAACGCTGTTCTGCGGGAGACCATCTTCCGTGGTCCATGCCTGATGACCGAGATGCCGCGGAGCTTGCGTGCTTGCCGTGCAAGACCCAGGGAGCAGTAGAAACAGCAGGAGCAAGAGATCACGACGCTGCAGAGAGGCGGAAGCCCTGCGTCGTGTTGTGGGTCGATCTGATCGCTGCCGCATGCCGTTCGTATCTATGCACAGGCTACGCCCAACGCCAGCGCCGGACGAAGAGATGTGCTGAGAAGTCACTTCCTGCTCTCTCGCCACTGCCTGCTACGCAGACCGCAGCCGATACGTGTATGCGGAACGCCTCGGAAGCACTTCCTAGACGACAAGAACCTCCACTCCGTGCTGCTCGAAGCTTTTGACTGTCTCGGGTTCGACTGCGCCATCCGTAACAACCGTGTGCACCTCTTGAAGGGAGCAGATGCCTGCGGCGCTGAAGGTGCCGAGTTTGCTTGAGTCCGCGACGATGACGACCCGCTTGGCGTGGAGCACCATGGCGCGCAGCAGGAAGGCCTCGTCGGGCTCGATGACGGTTACGCCGTGCTCGGCATCGACGCCGCAGACGCCGAGAAAGGCGATATCGAAGAAGAGGCGTTCGATCGCCTCGTAGGCGGTCTTGCCGACCATCGAGAAGGCGCCCGGCCAGCGCACGGACCCACCCGTCAAGGTGACCTGAAGCGAAGGCAGGCTCGAGAGCTCCATGCCAATGTTCACGGCACTGGTAACGATATGGATATTGCTGCGATGACGCAGACTGCGGGCAACCTGCGTGGTTGTAGTTCCGGGCGCGAGAACGATGGTCTGTCCCTCTACCGCCAGCTGCGCCGCAGCGATGGCGATCCGACGTTTCTCGTCAGCGAAGCGCTCTTCACGCAACGGAAAAGCGGCATCAAACCGGAAAGGTTCGTAGGTCATTTTGCCGGCGAGTTCCACGGCACCGTGAGTGCGATGCACCAGGCCCCGCTGTTCCAGCTTGGTGAGATCCCGCCGGACGCTTGCGGCCGAGGTATCCACCTGCGCCGCAAGATCGTCAACGCTGCACTTTCCCCGCTGCAGGAGCAGGTGGAGAATCTGATTGGCGCGATCCTGCGTCTTCTGTGCCAATGCTGCCCCCTGGCGGTAGGTACCGGACGAAATTGCCCTACGACAGCAAGCGACGCTGTGAGTGCAAGCCAGTGTACCTTCTCGTAGACATTCGGGCTATTCTGCACATTTGCTTACAGTACGAGCAAAACGGTGAAAGAAGACCGTTGACATTGTTCAACAGATAACCCTATGCTCATCCCCAAGATTGTCCACTGCCTACGACCTTTCTTGTCGGCGCTGTTTCAGGCGCATGACGAAGCCGAGGGGTATCTAGGTTTCTGGCCAGTGTGCAAAGGACCCCCGCCCATGAACTCGCGTACTCGTCGTCTTGCCCTTCTTCTTTCCTCTTCGGTTGTGATGCTGGGCGCCTCGCCCATGCTGGCGCAAACCGTGACCGGATCTGTGACCGGAATCGTTTCCGATCCGAGTGGGGATGTCATTCCGGACGCTGCGGTCGTAGCAATTAACACAGGAACTGGCGTCCGTACGCCGGCCACAAGCAACGGATCTGGCGAATACTCCCTGCGCTTTCTGCCGATTGGTACCTATCAGGTCGAGGTCACGGCGAAGGGTTTTGCCAAGCTGACCGTTCCTCCCTTTGCCCTCGAGATCAACCAGACGGCAAAGATCGACGCGCATGTGACGATTGGCGATACAGAGACGGTGAAGGTTGATGCAAACCTGGCGCCCATTCTCGACACGACCGACGGCACTCTGGGTCTTTCACTCGACGCGAGCGCGATCGCCACATTCCCGTTGAATGGAAGGAACTTCTCCTCGCTTACGCTGTTTCAGCCTGGAGCGGTCGATACAGATCCAACCGGCTTGACCAGCAACAATGCGATTCAGCGCAATACCTATAACAGCGGTGTCGTAACCCAGAATGGCAATCGCGCGCAGGATAATACCTACACGCTCGACGGCGTTCCGATCGACGAAACGCAAAATAACCTGATCGGCTATGCACCGTCGCCGGATGCGCTCGCAGAAGTGCGGGTTATCACGGCGAATGCTCCTGCGCAATACGGCAATGTGAATGGTGGCGACGTTGTTTCCGTTCTAAAGAGCGGTACCAATCACCTGCACGGCAGCGTCTTTTACTACGTTGAAGACCAGGATCTGACAGCCAACTCCTGGGGGAACAACTTCGCCGGTGTTGCGAAGACACCCTTTACGCAGAACCAGTTCGGCGCGACCCTGGGTGGACCGATCCTGCGGAACAAGCTGTTCTTTTTCGTGGATTACGAGGGTGTGCGCAGCCACTCTGGAGGCTTTGCCTCGTCCAGTGTGCTATCAGCGGCTGAAAGACAGGGTGACTTTTCGAACGCGGCAGCCGTCTTTACAGCACAACTCCAGAAGAACGATAAGACGGTTGCGCCCTACCAGTTCACGGACACGCAGAACGGGTATGCCCCCTTCGCGGGCAACATAGTTCCGATCAATAACCCCGTCGTAAAGTATCTGAACGCTAATCCGAAGTACTACCCGCTCCCCAATCATGTTGCGACGGATGGTCTGGATCAGAACAACTTCCAGGGGCCGACGAACTCCTTCGTGACCAATGATCAGGGCGACATCAAGATCGAATACGACCCCCGGCCGGCAGATAAGGTCACGGCCTTTTACAGCCAGGGCATTGCCACCGGCGGAAGCACATCTCAGCTCCCCATCACCTTTCCTATCGTCAATAGCTACCCGGACAAGATTGGCGGAGTCACCTGGGTCCACACGCTTTCCCCATCAATCGTGAACGAAGCTCGCTTTGGCTTCTCGCGTATTCGTTGGGACAGCAACGTTCCAACGGACTCGACCGGCAACTTTGGCCTGAACGGCGACTCTATCGTCGGCTTACCGACTCCCGCTCCGCAACAGTTTGTCGGCTTCACCTATCAGGGTGTTGGCGAGGTGACTGGCGTGGGGGACGGTGCGTCACCGCAACAACTCCGCGACAACACCTTCAGCTTTCACGACGACCTCACCCTGCAGCGCGGCAAGCACCTCTTCACCGTAGGTGGGCAGTTTCTCCGCTACCAGCAAAACTTTACGCAGTACGGCGGCGGTGGTCAGCTCGGCAGCTACGGCTTTGGCGGTCAGTACAGCTCTCCACTCGGCTCTAACTTCCAGTACGGGCCCGCGGACTGGCTTCTGGATCGAGCGAACAATCAGTCCATCAGTCTTTCCAATGGTTTCTTCGGCGAGCGCCAGTACCGCGTCGCGGGCTTCGTCCAGGATGACTGGAAGGTAAGCGACAAACTGACCCTGAATCTTGGTCTACGGTATGAGTTTGACTCGCCCTATGTTGAAGTGCACAACCAGATTGCTAACGTGATCCTGGATGGGCCGCAGCAGGGTCTGGTGGAGTACGCCGGTAAGGTTCCGGCGGGCGCACCGGCGGGCTCTCTGGTCTGCCCGAATCGGGCCTGCTACCAGGCCACCTATACCGAGTTCCAGCCGCGTTTCGGCTTCGCGTATCAGGCGACCCCACGCTTCGTTCTTCGCGGCGGATATGGGACCACAAGCTTTCTTGAAGGCAACAGTGCTCTTGCCGCAAATACGCCCTTCATTACAGCTTTCTCACTGAACTCCACGGCACCGTCATCCGCTACCAATGCCGGTAATTTCTTTGTAGAGACGGATGGTTTTCAGGTGGGTGCTGCTGGCGGCGCAACGAACGCAGGTTTTACTGCCTTCAACCAGAAATATCGCCAGGCGTACGTGCAGGAATTCAACATAAATACCGAGTACCAGATTAACAACACAACCTCAGCACAGATCGGCTTTGTCGGGGAACTTGGACAGCGCTTGATCGACTACCGAAATGGCAATCAACTGACTCCCACTCAGGCCGCGTCGCTCACAGCCCTAGGTCTCACGACGGGCTCACCCCTGGCAAGCATTCCTGTCCAGGATCGATCTCCGCTTGCGAATCTTGTCGGGGAAAACGGTACTGTTGAGACCTTCGACACCGAAGGATTCTCAAGCTACAACGCCCTGCAGATGACATTGCGCCACCGCGTCAGCAAGGGATTCCAGGCTACCGTCAACTACACGTATGCCAAGTCCCTGACAAATACAAACGGAAACTATGGTGCCTCGGGCTCCCCCGGTGCGAACGGAATCCAGGACGGCTTTAATCTTGCCGGTGACTACGGGCCTTCGGAGCTCGATGTACGTCACAACCTTTCAGCCAATGGAGCGTATTCAATTCCATTTGGCCGAGGCCAAGCCTATGGCAGCCACGTGAATAGGGCAGTAGATCTTGTTGCCGGCGGCTGGACATTGTCTTCCACCGTGATCGCATTCTCAGGGCTGCCAGTCACCATTTTCTCGAACAACAACAGCAACACCAATAGCTATGGTGGAGGAGCACGCGCAAACCACTATCGTAAGCTCAAAGTTGTAAATCGCAGTGTCGCGCACTGGTTCGGCACTGATCCATCTGCTACCGCTTGCTCGTCAACGGATGACGGTGTTTGCGCCTACGGGCCACAACTGCCGAACACCTTTGGTACGTCGGCTACCGGTACGGAGCGCTCACCTGGTTTCGAGCAGATCGATGCGTCCCTCTTCAAGGACGTCCACATCACAGAGAATCATGTGATTGGATTTCGGGCCGATGGGTACAACGTGTTCAACTTCGTCAGCTATAAAAATCCAAATAACAGCGTAAATAGCTCTAACTTCGGCCAGATAACAGATGTACGAAATGCACCGCGTACCATACAGCTCCAGGCTCATTACACGTTCTGACGTCGTCAGAATGCATCGAGAGGTGAGCTCTCAACGGCAGCACAAAAGGAGCTGGATACATTCCAGCTCCTTTTTATTTTCAGGCTACTCTTCGCACACTCGACTTGGAGTGAAATCAGGCTCGCCCAAGAAAACTAGTTAAGTATCCCGGTGTGCAGACTGGCAATTAGATTCTGCACGTCGAGGGGAGTGACCGTCAGCAGGTCAGGTCCGGAAGCTCTGCCGTGTCGTGCGGAGCCGTGATAGTGCCGCGCTCCTGTCGCAATTACCAGGTTGGCAGCACCGTCCGCGCGCAGGCCGCCGCCGGCAGCGATCTCAACGCGGCCGCGCGCCAGATGTACAAGGTTCGCGAGGGAGGCCGCACCCTTGAACACGTCGGCACCGCCGCCTGAGGTCAGAATGCGCTGACACCCGGTGCGGATCACCGCTTCAAGCGCCTCCGGAAGCGAGGGCGTGACGTCAAAGGCGCGATGAAAGGTGACCTCAAGCGGCGCGGCCAAGGCGACCAGATCACGCGTCCTATCCTCGTCGACTGATCCATCCCGCCGCAGAACGCCGAGCGCAAATCCAGTGACGCCGAGTGCTTTGCCACAGAGCAGGTCGTCCTTAATCTGCTTGAACTCGAGGTCGGTGTAGACGAAGTCTCCGGCGCGGGGGCGCAGAAGCATGAAGATGGGCAGGCCGCTGCGCCTGACGGCCTCTTGAACCAGGGCGTGGCCGGGCGTAAGACCGTCGACCCGCAGATCCGCACAGAGCTCAATGCGTGCGGCGCCGCCGGCCTTCGCGATCAAGCAGGCCTCAAGGCTTTCGGCGCAGAGTTCAAAGACGATTTCCTGAACGGAAGAGAACACGACGTTCCTTTGCAGAGGTGGCCACGCCAGAGTCCAGAGCGTCGCATGAGCGATTCATCTCATTGTGTAAACGGAATCTGATCGAGACCTGATCGAATGATCGAATTATCGCAGAAGATAACGCAATGTAAACGGAAGGCAGCCTGCCACATTGGTAGCAGGCTGCTGACATCCGAACGAGCGGGTTACAAGGTAAGCGATGGCGGGAAAGAAGCCGGTTCCGTACCCAAGGTGGTGTTTGGTTCCGGACCCATCTCCAGGACAAGCGTGCCGCCATGAGCAATCTCGCTGTGATTGAACCAGACACGCTGCTGCAGCTTGCCGTTCAGGGTGAAGGCCTGGATGTACTGGTGCGCCGGGTCCTTCCGGTTAACCTTGATCTCGAGTGTCTTGCCGCCGGCCAGTTGTACGGTGGCATGCTCGAACAGCGGCGAACCGAGGATGTAGTCGCCGCTGACGGCGTTGCAGGGGTAAAAGCCAAGCGCGCTGAGCAGGTACCAGGCAGACATCTGCCCAACGTCCTCGTTGCCCTGCATCCCGTCCGGGTTGGGGGAGTACATGGTTTCGAGCAACATGCGGGCGCGGGCCTGGGTCTTGGCGGGCGCACCGGCGTAGACGTACAGGTATGCAATGTGGTGCGACGGCTCGTTGCCGTGTGCATACTGCCCGACGAGACCGGCAATGTCCGGTGGAGCATTCTTTGGAAGGGTGGAGGGAACGGTGAACAGCGCGTCAAGCTTGGTGAGGAAGGGCTCGCGGCCGCCAAAGAGCGCGATCAGGCCGGCAGGATCGTGCTGGATGCCAAAGGTGGTCTGCCAGGCGTTTGACTCCGTATAGTCGCGATACTCTTCGGTGTGACCCATGTCTATGGGGTCAAAGGGCGCCGTGAACTGACCGTTATCGAGCTTGGCGCGCATGAAGCCGGTACCAGGATCGAAGTAGTTCTTATAGTTGGTGGAGCGCTTGGTCAGCATGGCGGCATCGTCGGACTTGCCAAGCTTCTTCGCGACATGCGCAATGGCAAAGTCGTTGTAGCAGTACTCGAAAGCCTTCGAGACGGACTCGTCTTCCTTGTCCGCAGGGATATATCCCTTGGCGCGATAGGCGCCGAGACCGCGCCAATCGTCAACCATGGCGCGCTTCATCATGACGGCATAGGCGCGGTTCCAGTCGACGCCGGTGAATCCCTTGTTGCAGGCCTCGGCTATAACCGAGGCGGAGTGGTAGCCGGTCATGGTGCCGGTTTCGCGGCCGCCCAGCGGCCAGACAGGCATGCCTTCGGGGCTCTCTTCGGCCATGCGAACGAGGCAGTTAACAAAGAGAGGAACCCTGTCAGCGCTCAGGAGCGTGAATGCCGGGTGCGCGGCGCGATAAGTGTCCCACAGCGAAAAGCTCGAATAGTTATGCTGGCCCGCGGGCAGGGTGTGGACCTGGTTGTCCATGCCGCGGTACTGACCGTCTACGTCGTCGAAGAGCGTGGGGCCGAGGTTGAGATGGTAGAGGGCGGTGTAGAAGACCTTTCGATGAGCTTCGTTCTGGGTCTGAATCTGGATCTTCGAGAGCTCACGCCGCCAGGCAGCATGCGATGCGGTGCGGATCCTGTCGAAGTCCCATGTGCTGCACTCGGCCTTCAAGTTCTTTGCGGCACCTTCGGAGCTGACGGCAGAGATGCCGGTACGGATGAGGATGATCTCGTTGGCTTTGGTCTTGAAGTGGAGAACGGCCTTCAGGTTCTTGCCGGTGAGGTCCTGACCGGCAGCAGGCTGCGCGACCTCCTTGTCATCCGAATAAAAGACGATGCGGTCTGGGGTGCGCGAGATTTCCAGGGTGAAGAAGCTCTTCCGGTCTGGCGCCCAGGCGGAGGTTACGCGGCCGCCGGCGAGGAGTGCGGGGCCCTTCAGCGCGATCTGTGCGGACTTCGTGCGTGAGTTGTTGGCGCCGGCATTGGCATGATGCAGGTCGAGAATGATCCAGGCCTGATCGCTTTGTGGGAAGGTGTACCGATGGAGGCCGGTTCGCTCGGTCGCGGTGAGCTCGGCGCGCACCTTCGGATCCTTGAGCATGACAGAGTAGTAGCCGGGCTCCATGACTTCATCGGCGTGATCGAAGCGTGAGCGATAGCCGGCGGTCGGGTTATCGCGTGGACCGGCGTCAAGCTTTACCTCACCGATTCCGGGCATGACGAGGAAGTCCAGCAGATCTGCGGCACCCGTACCGGACAGATGGGTGTGCGAGAAGCCCATGATGGAGGTGTCCGAGAGGTGGTAGCCGGAGCACCAGTCCCAGCCTTCGTTGTAGGTGTCGGGCGAGAGCTGGACCATGCCGAAGGGAACGGTCGCGCCGGGATAGGTATGGCCATGGCCGCCGGTTCCGATGCGCGGATCAACCCAGAGCAGCGGGTCTTCAGCGGAGGTCTTTGCGGCCGTCGGAGCTGCGGCATGGGCTACGGTCGATACCCCCGGAAGAGCCGTCGTGGTGAGGGCAGCGGCGGAGGCGTGTTCGAGAAAGCGGCGGCGAGAGAGCATAGGACCTCGTACGAAGAAGATTTGCGGACGAGCCAAAGAGTGCTCGTATCGCCACCATTCTGCTCTTTCGGCGAAGCAACAAGCAAACGCCGAGAGAGGCGCGGGGCAATCGTATGACGGATCGAAGGGACGAACGGCCTTTCTCGATACCGGAGCGCCTGGATCAGGAGCTGACGATGCCTTTGCTGAGAGCGTAGCGGGTGAGCTCGGCGGTGGTGCGAACGCCGAGTTCGTCCATGAGTCCGCTCTTGTGGAACTCGACAGTCTTGGGAGAGATGCGCAGCGCAGCGGAGATCTCCTTGGTGGAGCGGCCCTCGGCAATAAGCTGCAGGACTTCGCGCTGACGGCTGGTCAGTTCGACGCCGAAGAGATCCGAAGGATCGGCTCCGGGGCTAAACTTCATACGGCCGCTGACCTCCGCGGCCGGGATGAGCGGTGTGATGTAGTAGCTGCCGCGCAGGACGGCATTGATGGCGAGCAGAAGCTCATTCGAGGCCGTCTGCTTGGCAACATAGGCGCGCACGCCGGCCCCGAAGGCGGCGCGCAGGTAATCGCGGTCGAGCTGCTGGGTGACAACCACCAGATGCGTTCCGGGAAGCTGGCTGGTGAGCTGCCGGGCGGCCTCGATGCCATTGAGCTCGGGCATGCCGATGTCCAGCACGATGAGGTCGGGCCGGAGTCTCAGGGCGCTTTCGATCAGCGTTCGACCGTTCGCCGCAGTCCCCACAATCTCAAACTGGGAGGAGAGCAGGCGTGTAAGTCCGTCGAGTACGAGAGCATGGTCGTCGGCGATCATGAGCCGCTTACGCATCTGCTTCCGCTCCCTGACCAGAGCGAGGCGACGGCCCGGTCTCTGCACCACTTACCGGGCCTTCGAGCGGAACATCCACCGTGACCGTGGTGCCGCGGCCAAGAGCGGAGGTGATTCTAAGCTGACCACCAGCCAGACGGGCGCGCTCCTTCATGCTGACGAGACCGAGACCCTCGCGCGGAAAGTCAGTCTCGAGATCAAAGCCCTGCCCGAGGTCGAGCACTTCGAGGTGAATTCCCGACGGGGTGCCTTCGAGCATGACCTTTACATGCGTCTTGCCGGCATGCTTCACGACGTTGCGCAGCGCTTCCTGCGTGATGCGGTAAAGCGCTGTGACCGCCAGCTGAGGGGCAAGCTTCGGCACGTTCAGGCTGACGAAGGTAACAGGCATGGTCTCGCGTTTGCCAAACTCGTCGACCAGCGAACGGAGCGCCGCAGTGAGTCCGAGATCGTTGAGGATGGAGGGATGAAGACGGTGCGAGATCTGACGCACGTCAGAGTTGAGCGATTGCAGCTGCGCACGCAACGTGTCGATACCCTGGTGGCGCTCCGCGGTGGTGCTGGCGGCCTCGGCGTCTTCAAGACCTTGCGCCAGCAGGCTGAGGCGCTGGCTGACATCATCGTGCAGCTCGCGAGCGACGCGCTGGCGCTCCTCCTCCTGCGCATTGAAGAGATGAGCCGTCAGACCGCGAAGTTCTTCCTTGGTCTGCACCAGCGTGCGGCCGGCGATCTCGATGCGAGCCTCGAGGCTCCTTTGCTGCTCGCTGAGAAGTAGCTCGACCGCTCGGCGGGCGGTGATGTCCTCAATCGTTAAGAGGATGACCTGATTCTTCTCTGCAAGCATCGCCTGACCCTTCACCAGCAGCGTGGTCTTGCGGGCGGTGGTGGAGATGTGTTCAAACTCAAGAACGCGGCCTTCTTCTGCCTTCATCAACTCAAGCAGGCGGCCGAAGACATCCTCCATACCCCAGATCGTCTCGGCGAGGTCCGGCAGAGAGCGCCCGATGAGATCACGGGAGGGCAGGCGCGTCAGATCGCGGAAAGCAGTGTTCACGGTGCGAATCGTGCAGTCGCTATTGAGAACGACAAGAGCAACGGGGACACTTTCTACGACGGTGCTGGAGAAGTCACGCGCGTCCGAGAGTTCCTGTTGGCTGCTGCGGAGCTGGTGAATATCAACAAGAACAACGACGAGACCTTCGATACGGTTCTCGGCTGTTCGATACGGACGGATGCGAAGCATATGCCAGCGGCCGTCCCGATCCGTCACCTCGAGTTCGCAGGCGTTGAGGGTCTCAAGAACGTCGACCAGCAGCGGCTCAATATCTTCAATGCTGAGCTGCAGCCGGATCTCCGAGATCGAACGGCCCACATCGGCCGGCCGGATGTTCATAAGGCGCTGCATGGGCGGCGTGAACTGCCGAATCTTCAGGTCGCTCGTGAGCATGAGCAGCGGAATATTCACGCTGTTCAGCAGGTTTGTAAGGTCGTTGCCGGTCTGTAGGAGAACAAAGTTGCGTTGCTGCAGCTCTTCGTTGACGGTCTGGAGCTCTTCATTCGAGCTTTGCAGCTCTTCCTTGGTGGTCTCCAGCTCTTCGTTCGAGCTCTGCAGCTCTTCGTTCGCGGACTGGATCTCATTGTTGGCGCTGACCAGCTCCTGATTGTGGGCGTCGCGCTCTTCAAGCAGCAGATGCAGCCGCAGTCGGGTTGCATCGAGATCGGTGCGCAGCTGCATGCCGCCCGTCTCGCCGTGAGGCTTGGCGGAGTCGGAGAAATCTGGCGGCAGAAGCTCGGCGACCGAGAGCGCCGGGGTCTCTATCGATGGCTGGAAGAGAACGAGAAAACAACGCGGGCGAGGTGTGACGCTGCCGATCGGAAGCACATCCACCTGAAGCTGGCGAACACCGAGTGAGTCGCGCAGAGTAATGGACGCGATGCTGATCGGAATGTTTTCGCGAACGGCCTGCTCGACACGCTCTCTGACCTGACTGACGACCTCAGGGCGAAGAAGATGAAGCATGTTGAGATCGACGACGCCGCTCGGAAGCTCAATAAAGGGAGCTGCCTGTCCGCGTACCTGCAGCACCTTCAGTTGCTCGTCGATGACGAGGCCGGCAGGCGCAAACCGAGTGAGCACGATGCGGTCGGCGGCGTGCTGCAGGTCGAGATCGGGCCAGGTTCGCGGGGGCAGCAGATCTTCCTGTTTGATCAGGGTCGGCTGGCTGCGGGTCATCAGATCTGTTGAGTCCAAAAAGGTTGGAGTGCTCGGGCTGCCGCCGATCTTGCTGTAGATCTTGTTTTTACGATCGAAGGTGTCGAACAGTTCGGGAAACTCACGCAGGCTCTCAGACATGCCGAGCAGAAGATAGCCGCCGGACTCGAGTGCATAGTGGAAGGTGCCAATCACACGATGCTGCAGAACCTGCTGAAAATAGATCATGACGTTGCGGCAGCTCAGCAGATCAATGTGTGAGAAGGGCGGGTCTCCGGAGAGGTTTTGGCGGGCGAAGATGCAGGTATCGCGAACGCGGCGGGAGATCTGGTAGCCATTCTCCCGCTTGATGAAGTAGCGGCGAAGTCGCTCGGGCGAGACGTCGGCGGCGATGCTCTCTGGATAGAGACCCAGGCGGGCAAAGTCGATGGCACGATCGCTGGCGTCGGTGCCAAAGATCTGCACAGGGAAGTCGAGGTCGTTGGCGGCGAGGTACTCCAGAACGATGATGGCGAACGAAAAAGCTTCTTCACCAGTGGAGCAGCCAGCGGACCAGATGCGGATGGGTTTATCCGGGGGGCGGCCGTAGCAGAAGACAGGGAGCACGGCGGTCTTAACGGCCTCCCAGAACTCCGGATCGCGGAAGAAGCGGGTTACGTTGATGAGAGCCTCTTCCTGCAGGGTACGCAGCTCCTCGGAGTGCCCCTGCAGGAAACGCAGGTAGTCGGCCAGAGTGTCAAGCCGCAGCAGAACCATGCGGCGAGCGACACGGCGTCGCAGAGTCTGTTCCTTGTAGAGCCGGAACTGCAGGCCGGAGACAGTGCGCAGCATTTGCAGAATGCGAGCGAAATACTGGGCCTCAAGCTCAGCCGTGCCGCTCTGGTCAGAACCGTCGCTCTCCTCCAGATGGCGAACGCCGGGGCGGCTGAACTGCTCAGCCAGACGTTGGAGTTCGCCGGAGATCTCCGCAGGCGCAAGCACCAGATCGACATGATCGGCAGCGATGGAGTTACGCGGCATGCTGCTGTGCTGCGCGGTATCCGGGGCCTGCACAAGAGCAATACCGCCCTCACCTTTAATGGTCTTCAGGCCAAGAGCACCATCGGAGTCGCCGCCAGAGAGAACAACACCGATGGAGAAATTTTTCTGATCGGCAGCAAGCGAGCGAAAGAAGACATCAATCGGCAGATGGTGTGCGTGACCGCGGGCGCGGGCGTGAAGACGGAAGCAGCCATTCTCGAGCGAAGCGTCGAAGTTCGGCGTGAGTACGTGAAGCTGGTTCGGTAGCGGCTGTTCGCCATCTTCGATAGGAACGACGGGCATGGCGGTGGCTTTGGAGAGGATCTCGGCCATATAGCTCTTGTGGTCGGGCGAGAGATGGGTAATCAGGACGAAGCTCATTCCGGTATCGGCGGGCAGAGCGGCCAGGATGTCGCGCACAGCCTGCAGACCGCCGGCAGAGGCGCCGAAAGCTACCACGAGGTAGGGCAGGCTGGGACTCTGGCGTTCAACATCGGTGCTTTCGCTTGCCGCAACGCTGTCCTGAGGTTCTGCCGGGATGGCGGAGAGCGCGGCCTCGTTCTCGGCGACTCCCCGCTCTGCAACCTCCGCCGACCCAGATTCTGTTACGCCCGGACCGGACGACGCGTCCGCGGCGCCTCCGCCCGAGGAAGGTCCGCCCAGATCTGCCTCACTGCCGTTTGATCCCGGTGATGATCGATGCATGCTGTCCATCCTAGACGTGCTTCTGGTTCTTACCTCTAGCGGATTGCTCGTACGTTCATGTGGGAATGAGGAGGGCGTACGAGAACTGCCTACACCATAAGCTAGGACTCTGCCTAGTATCGAGAGAGGCTTTCTCTAATTACTTTAGTGCAATAGTTTCGTTTTCGATGATCCGAAATCTTCCCATGAAGGTGTGTATGCCTGAGATCGCTGGCCTCCAGTCTGTCCGCATGAGCCCGTCCCTGATGGCCTCCCGGTCGACGACGACGATCCTTTTAGTGGATGACGACTCTCTGCTACGCAGCGCCATGCGGGCTATGCTCTGCTATGCAGGCTATAACGTGGTGGCCTGTGAGGATGGCCCGACGGCAATCAGCCTCTTCTCATTGCGGCCCAATATTGACGTGCTCCTGACCGACTTTCAGATGCCAGAGATGACCGGGTATGCTCTGGCGGAGGCGCTGACCTGTGGGACGCCGCGCCTGCCGGTCGTTCTGGTCTCAGGTGCATCGAGTGACGAGCTTCCACTCTCGGCGATTGAAGCTCGTCAGTGGCACTTTATGGCGAAGCCGGTGAACCGCGATGCCCTTCTTCAAACGCTCGATGAACTGGCTGGCGTGGAGCATGGACGTCGGTTGCTCGCGTAAGTAGACGCATCCGGCGTCCGTAGCCGGCGGCGTTGTCCGGATCAAAAAGAACACCCTCTTCGCTGGAAGAGGGTACCGGCAGTACTGTCCGGTCGGTTCAGAGGATCTGTGGTTCTAAGCTGTTTGCGGAACACGATTGACGCCGTCTGCCTGCGGCCCCTTCTCACCCTGAATAATGTCGAACTCAACTTTGTCGCCGGCGTTCAGGCTCTTGTAGCCCTCCGCCTGGATGGAGGTGTAGTGGACGAAGACATCCGGGCCATTGTCATGCCCAACAAAACCGTAGCCTTTGGCGTTGTTGAACCACTTGATCTCACCTTTATATTGAGCCATTTGCAACTCCTGTCCGTAGAGCTCATGGGAGACATGAGCGATGAAGTACTGTGAGTGTAAAACGTGATTGGCCGGCAGGTTAACTAGGCGAATACCTAGTTACGCAAACACCGTTGTTGACGAAATGGATGATTTCCGATGGCGGATTCATAGGAGAAATGTGGATCACATTGCCTTAGTGAGGCTGTAAGAAAGATGGTTCTGTACCATCCAAAGCAGGCGGCACGATCGAAGCGAGTAGCCTTCCAACGGCCCGCAGGAGAACGAAAACAGATGAGAAAGCAGGAAGAGAGCATCTCGCGACGGCGCATGCTGCGCTGGACAGGCGCAGCCGCATCCCTCGCAAGCGTGAGCGGACTGGGGCTGCCGGAGGCCCTGGCTGAGGCCAGCCTCGCCGCGCCGGAGGACGGCTACGTGAATGCGCCGTGGGACATGCGTGCCGGCCGCCCGAAGCCGGCAGAGCGCAGATTCCGCAGCGAAGCCGTGGAACAGTTTCTGGTGGCGCGAGCGGCGAAGATCGGCAACCCGGAGCTGCGGCAGCTGTTCCTCAACTGCTACCCGAATACGCTGGACACGACAGTGGAGCCCGGCAGCTTCGAGGGCAAACCGGACACCGCGGTGCTCACCGGAGATATTCAGGCCATGTGGCTGCGCGACTCCTCCGCACAGGTGTGGCCGTATGTTCCGCTAGCGGGCCAGGACCGCCCCCTGCGCGATCTGCTGGAAGGTGTCATCCGGCGACAGACGCGGTGCATCCTGATCGATCCATATGCAAATGCATTTATGGCGGATCTGAGTCAGCCGCCCCTGGTTTGGAGCCGCTCCGACAAAACGGAGCTGAAGCAGGGTGTAGGCGAGCGCAAGTGGGAGGTCGATTCATTGTGCTATCCCGTGCGGCTCTCGCATGGCTACTGGAAGGCAACCGGCGATACGGGACCCTTCGACGCGCAATGGCACGACGCGATGAGGACGATTGTGGCGACCTTCCGCGTGCAGCAGCGGAAACATGGGCCGGGGCCCTACAGCTTTCTGCGAGCGTCGACCGTTTCAACCGAGATGCTGCCGCTTGGTGGATTCGGCAATCCAGTCAAACCCGTCGGGTTAGTAGCCTCCGGCTTTCGACCGTCGGACGATGCGTGCGTCTTTCCGTTCCTCGTGCCGTCAAACCTGTTTGCCGTGGTGAGCCTGCGGCAGATCGCCACGATGGCGCAGGCGATCCTTCACGATGCCACGCTAGCGAACGAGGCGACATCGCTGGCGGCGGAGGTGGAGGCGGCGCTGCGGCAACACGCGGTGGCGCAGACTCCCACCGGAACTATTTGGGCGTATGAAGTCGATGGATTTGGCTCGCAGCTGCTGATGGACGATGCGAATGTGCCAAGTCTCCTGGGACTTCCGTATCTGGGTGCGGAAGGTGCCAGCGCTGCAGACAGGGCGCTCTACACACGGACGCGGGCTTTCGCCTGGAGTGAACAGAATCCGTACTTCTTCCGAGGAACGGCGGGTGAGGGAATCGGCGGACCGCATGTGGGCCTGGGAATGATCTGGCCGATGTCGCAGATGGTCTACGCGCTGACGAGCGACTCGGATGCGGAGATCGGCAGGGCGCTCGGGATGCTGAAGGACTCCGCGCGCGGGTTCGGCTTCATGCATGAGAGCTACAACAAGGATGACGGAAAGAAGTTCACGCGGGCGTGGTTTGCCTGGGCAAACACACTCTTTGGAGAGCTGGTGGGTGAGGTTGCGCTGAAGCGGCCGGGGTTGGTGGGGTAAAGCGACGCTTCGGTGCGGCTGGTATGCGGAACAGCTTTCACTCGCGAATAGCGCTTGGCCAGCGCGGCGGCGGCGGCAGTCGAAGAACGGCTCGTCTGATGAATCTGGTGGTCAGGGAAGCTGGCGGGCGCGCCAGAGAGCGCCGAGGACGGGATCAACCACGCCGGGGAGCGGCTGGAGAGTGGGGAAGTCGCGCCGCAGGAGGTCGAGAATGTGGTCCCGAACGAGCGGGACGTGCTCGAGGATGGAGCCGGCGAGGGCGAGACGGGGCGGGGTGTCCGGTCCGGTGGAGGCGACGACACGCTGGAGGATGATGCGGGCGATAGAGGCCAGATTGGCGGACTCAGACTGGAGAACACGGCTGGCGACGGGATCTCCTTCACTGGCCTGGGCGACGACGAGCGGGGCGAGGCGGGAGAGGTCGGGCGGGGGCTGGCGGTTGGCGACGTCGACAAGCGCCTGGAAGTCGGGAAGCTGCCATACATCAAGGATGGCCTGAAGGAGCGGGCTCGAGCCGCGCTCGTCGTGCTCGACGACGGCGGCGCGGAGACCGGCGCGGCCGATGCCATAGCCGGAGGCCTGGTCGGAGAGGGCAGGGCCCCAGCCGCCGGCGGTGACGATCTCGCCCGTGGCGAGGCGGCCGGCTACGTTTGAGCCGGTGCCGGAGAGTAGAAGGACGCCGGGTCGGCCCTCGAAGCCGGCATCAAGAGCGATCTCAACGTCGCCGGCGAGGTGGAAGGTGCCACCGATGCGGGCGGCAAAGGCCTCGTGCATCCAGTCCACGACGAGGGGGACGGTGTAGCCGGCGGCGCCAACGCAGGTCGCGGTGACGGCGGACATGGACTTCCCGGAGGCGAGGGTGAGGTCGTTAAGGGCGGTGTCGAGATTGCCGGTGGTGGTAGCGGCGTCGGCGCGCATGCGCTTGATGGTGCCGGTAACGGTGCGAGCGAGTTCGCGGTGGTCATCGGCCAGCAGGAAGGTGGTGCGTGTGCCGCCTGCGTCGACGGCGAGGAAGAGACCCATGCTCTCACTGTAAGCGACCGGCGCGGTGCGCGGCGGCGGGGACTACTGGAACGATCAGGTGGCCTCCCCCTCCGGTACTTGCCTCGTAAAACGCAGGCTCCCTTTGCCTGGTAAGAGCACGTCGCTTCGCTCCGTTGCGAAGGCGAAAAGCAGATCCTTCACTACGCTCAGGATCGCAAACAAAGGAATGGTGCGCTTGGAGTGACTCACCGAGAAAGCTGCGCGTTTAGGAGGAAGTACAAAGCTCCGATCAGCGATGAAGCTCGGATACCAGGCTTTGTGGTGACACTGTGTCCACTTACTCAGCCTGGCCTGGCAGGGTGTGGAGAGCGCGGGTGGTGGCCAGGCGAATGCTTTCGGCGACCGAGCTTTCGACGGCAGCGTCGGCGGTGATGGAGGTGGCGGCAGAGCGGTGGGCGGCGGCTGGGGCGGCAACGCGTGTGGTAGCGGAGATGGCAGCGCGGCTGAGCGAGATCCGGTCAGCGGAGCTCTGGTCGGCGGAGCTTTGGCCGGCAGAGCTTTGACCAGAGAATGCCTGGTAGGCCGGTTGCCGGTAGATGGGTTGCGGGACGGCGGCGAAGGCGGTGCGGATCCCGGCGGGCTGGAGATCGGCGGAGGCGGTCTCGAAGGCGGCCGCAGCCGCGGGGCGACGGATGCTGGCGAGGGCCCGGGCCTTGAGGGCGTTCGACGGAGCCGCATCGTAGGAGGCGTCGAGCAGACCGTAGCGGTCTTCGCCATTGATGCCCCAGTAGCTCCAGCCGATGGCGGGATGGCTCTGGAGGTAAGCGACCAGCGCCTGGAACCACTGGCCTTCGGAGCCGGGCTCGGTGCTCGAGACATCAGCGTCGGTGTTGGGGGTGCCGAACTCCCCGATCCAGACCGGGGCGATGCCTGCCTCACTGATGAAGCCCCAATGGCGGTGGTAGAGGGCGGCGAGCGAAGCGGGGGTGGTGGCTGCGTTGAACCAGCTCTGCTGGTACTCGGTGGGGCCGTAGACGTGGACCGAGTAGACCAGATGGCCGGAGATGGAGAGGCGGACGGGTGCGGTGCGGACGCCGGCCAGGTTGCCGCCCCAGAAGTCGGATTCGGAGCCGACAACGTCTGTGCCTTCGACGAAGATCAGGAGGCTAGGATTGACGCGGAGGACGGCGTTGCCGGCGCGCTGCGCGGCGAGATGCCAGTCCGTGGCACCGCCGCAGCTCCAGCAGGCGCCGCCCTGGTTGGCGTTATGAGGCTCATTGCGAAGATCGAAGCCGATAACGGTGGTGTTGCTCTTATAGCGGGCAGCGAGAGAGGTCCAATCGGCGATCCAGGCGGACTCAGGGTACTGAGCGGTGTACCAAAGGCCGTTCTGCTCCGCGCTGGAGCCGGCCTCTGAACGGTGGTTATCAAGGATAACTTTGAGGCCGGCCTGACCGGCGGCACCGATGATGCGGTCAAGGATCTGCATGGAGTCGAGGCCGGTGAGATCCCCATTGATCTCCCGGCCGGCGGCATCTTCGAAGCGGATGTTCGGCGGAACGATCGGCGACTCGACCATCTGATTCGAGAAGGGGATGCGAACGGTGTTGTAGCCGGCAGCGTGGATGCCCTGGAGGATGCTGCGGTAGTCCTTCACGGTGAGGCCGCCGGGAACCATATTGGTGGTCTCAAAGCCGCTCCAGTTGACGCCGCTGAGGCGGACGGGAGCGCCGCTCGCGGTGAGGATGCGGCTGCCCTCAGCGTGCCAAAAACCGGTATTCACCCGGCCAAAGGAGATCTCGGCCGAGTGTGCGAGAACGGTGCGACCGAAGGTGCGAACCGGCAGGCTGAAAGCACCCACCGCTGTTCTGGAGGGAGTCTTCGAGAGAGCGTTCTGCGTAAGCGGGCAGGAAAGCAGGGCCAACATAATGATGACAGTGCTGACCAGGAGGAACAAACGGCGGCGACGAGAGTTTTGGGTTGAAGTTACTTGAGGTGCCGGGGCCGTGGAGTGTGTGCTCATTTGGAAGAACGCTCCTGAACTGCGAATGTGGTGCATTCCCTTGCGGGAGAGGACTGCAAGATGTAGATCGGCGGAGTTCGCCAGATGTTGAGGCTGACCTGAGCGACCAGCCTCTCTACGCAGAGGAGGAAAGCAAGCGCAGGGCCAAAGTCAATGAAGGCGGCGGTTACGGATTTACCGTGAGATCTGCAAACTTCTGCACTGCAAGTAACCAGAGAAGGACGAAAGTTTACCCATGCGAGGGGAAAGCAGTTACCTTGTCGAGGGCAAAAGAGAAAACTTCCGGGCGGGTGCAGCTCCACTCGGTCCAGGTCGGCCAGATACAATCCGAGCACGATGATTGCTCACCTGCGCGGGCGTTTGCTGCTGAAGTCTCCGAACCAGGCCACGGTGGAGTGCGCGGGGGTGGGGTATGACGTGGCGATCTCGGTGGAGACGTTTGCGGCGCTTCCGGTTGAAGGCGCCGAGGCTTCGCTGTTCGTCCACACGCATGTTCGCGAAGACCAGATTGCGCTGTTCGGGTTTGCCGAGGTGCGGGAGAAGCGGCTGTTTGAAAAGCTCCTAACGATCTCGGGGATTGGACCGAAGCTGGCGATTACGGTCCTCAGCGGGATCTCCGCGGATCGGCTGATTGGCGCGATCCGCGGGCAGGATCATGGCACGCTGACGAAGATTCCGGGGATTGGGAAGAAGACGGCAGAGCGGGTGGTTCTGGAGTTGAAGGACAAGCTGGATGATCTGGCAGTGGCGATACCGGAGATGGGTGGGCGGCCGGCAGTAACGGGAAACCTGGGGGCGCATGGAGAGGATGCGGTCTCGGCGCTGGTGAACCTTGGATACCCGAGGGTGTCAGCACAGCGGGCGGTGGAGGCGGCGCTTGAAAGGGACGCGGCGAGTGGGCGGGAGTTTGAGGTGCTGTTCCGGGCGGCGATGAACGCGATCCGCTGATGGGGGTTGGCGGGGTGTCTCTATGGGATTGTGAGTGCGTAAGCTGGCCCTTTGGCGTTGCCTCAGGATGACAGGGGTGAAGGGGGTGGATGTCTTGTCTTGTTTTGGGGAGCTTACAGGTCTGCTTCGGCGGCGAGGCGAGGAAGCAGAGTTGTGGGGCCTTCTTCGAGGTGCAGTGCGGCCGTAGCGGTGGGGGCGTCGAGTTCGCCAACGTCGCGGAGGGTTCGGTTGATGGCGCGGGTGCGGGTGCCGAGGTCCTGGATGGTGTTCTGGACGGTGCCGACCTGCTTTTCCATCTTGCTCATGAGGGTCTCGAACTTGTTGAACTCGGAGCGGGTCTGGCCGAGGACCTTCCAGACCTCGTCGCCTTTCTGCTGGATGGCGAGCATGTGAAAGCCCATCTGAAAGGAGGAGAGGATGGCGGAGAGGGTGGATGGGCCGGCGATGGTGACGTGGCACTTGGACTGCAGCTCGGCCTGGAGACCTTCGCGACGCATGACCTCGGCGTAGAGGCCTTCGGTGGGGAGGAACATGATGGCGTAGGGGGTGGTGACCGGCTGCTCGATGTATTTTTCGCAGATGCGCTTGCCTTCGGTGCGGATGGCGGCCTCAAAGGCACGGCCGGCGGCGGCGATCTCGACAGGGGACCCGGCGTCGTAGGCAGATTCCAGGCGCTCAAAGTCTTCGCGAGGAAACTTGGCGTCGATCGGGAGCAGGGTGGTCTCGCCCGAGTGACCGGGAAAGCGGACGGCGAACTCGACGACCTCGTTGGTGCGGGGCTTGATGCGGGCGTTGCGGACGAACTGCGACGGCGCGAGCATCTGCTCGAGCAGCATGCCGAGTTGGACTTCGGCGAAGCCGCCGCGGGATTTCACGTTGGTGAAGATGCGCGAGAGGCCGTCGACGCCTTCGGAGAGTTTCGACATTTCCCCGAGGCCGGAGTGGACTTTGGAGAGCTGGTCGGTGACCTGGCCGAAGCTCTCGGTGAGGCGGGTGTGCAGGGTGGACTGGAGTTTTTCGTCGACGGTCGTGCGCATGGCTTCGAGGCGTTCAGAGTTGGTGGCGTTGAGGGCGTCGAGGCGATTTTCCACAGAGAAGCGAAGGCTTTCCTGATGGACGGCCTGCGCGGTGCCGAGCTCGGTGAGGCGGGTGTGGAGGGACTCGCGGGCGTCGATGTGATTGCGGTTGGCTTCAGCGATGAAGTGGGCGAGGCGCTGGGAGATGGCGTCGAGGTCCTGCTTGACGGCGTAGCGGAGAGAATCAGCGGCGGCGGTGGTGTCAGAGCGATGCGCGCCGAGCGTTTCAGCGGAGTGGGTGTGGAAGTTGGTGAGATGGCCAGTGAGGGTGCCGCCGAGATGCGAGAGGATACGGGTGACCTCGTCGCGGAGATTGAGGGCGGACTGATTGATGGCGTCGCGATGAGCCTGGGCGTCGGTGGCGGCATCGCGGCGGGTAAGGGCGAGTTCAGCATGGAGCGTGTCAAAGCGGGTGGAGGTCATGGCTTCGAGACGTGCGAGATGGGTGGGGAGGGCGTCCGCGAGGGCGAGGAGACGAGGGTCTGACTGAGGCGTTGCCGGCGTGCCAGGTCCGCGGAGAAAGAGGGCGACGACGGCGAGCAGGGTGAGGGATGCGAGGAGGAGGAGGGCTGTCAGCATTTCGCGTTCTCTTCGCCATAGCATACATGCCGAAGGCGTGTGGGAAAGGGCGATCTGTCGGCGGAGGCTGGGGGCGAGCTTATCGGCCAGAGCCGTATGGGGAGGGAAAATCGGGTCCTTCGGCGTTGCATATGATGACAAATGAGGGGGAGGAGAGGCAAGGAAGGTAAGGGAGCGGGCGTTGTGGTCTGCAAAAAAGCGGCCCCTCGCGTGAGGGGCCAATCTGCCTTGGTTCTCTCTGGTTAGGAGAGTGTATTGTCGGGCCTGCTCTAAGGCGGGGTCCCGGCAAACTTGCGGGCGGCGGATGATCTCGCGCGCCCTCGGGGTTACTGGTTCGCGGGCGGGTTGCTCGTCCCGGTCGCGACTGGCGTGCTGTTTGAGGCGGTTGTGCCACCATTCATGCTGGCAAGACTGTTATGGAGCAGGGTGACACGGACACCGTTGCGAATCGGTTTTGCATCCGGATCGGTCGCCGTCGCCGCGGTTGCGGTTTGCTTGCCGAGACCGCTCTTATAGATACGGAAGATCGGTACCTGATGCTCGGTAACAAGGTAGCGGACAACGGCATCAGCCATATCCTGCGAGGCTTTGACGCCGGAGCGGCTGTAACCCTGGACTTCAAGGATGTAGCCCTTCTCGGCGGCGAGCTTCGTGGCGACATCGTCGAGGTCAGATTTGGCTTCCTTGCCGAGGGTAATATGGCCGGGGGCGAAGGGAACGGTGACGGCACTGACCTGCTGGTACTGGTCCAGGTTCTGCACGGTGCCGTTCAGGGTGGTGGTCCGGTTGCTTGCATCGGTAGCGACGCCGTTTGCCGAGTTGGCCCGCGAAGCAGCATCCTGCGCGTGCTGGTCGGCGAGAGCGGCAGCAGCATTTGCCTTGCCGATGCCCGCTGTGGCGCGGGTATCGACGTCCCGGATGTCGTTACGATTCTTGGATTGAAGCTGGTCGAGCTCGTTGGTGCGATCACGGATCGGGTCGAGCTGCCGCTTGACCCACTTTTTACGGGCGAGCGGATTGACGTGACCCCAGAAGCCTTCCTTTGATTGCTGCTCAAGTGGCTTGCCGGTGGCGTAGGTGCTGCTGTCGGTTGCGCTCTGCTGTGTGGTGGAAGCTGCTGCGGGATCGGATGGGGGGGCTGTCTGCGTCTGCTGGGGAGAGGATGTCTGAGCCAGTGCAGGCATAGAAAGGGCGCCGCCAAGGACGATCGCCGAAAGTGCAATGTGATGTCGTGACTTCATCATGGTCGAGCTACTCCCGAGAAGTTCTCTTCGACTCTTGTGTTTCCCCGGAGTCATTCCTTGCCGGGGCGGAAGGCAACACGAGCCGCGTGCTGTTCCGGAAGAGACGAGAGCACATGGACAGCCAAACTCGAAAGTGTGTGTAGATGATTCAGAGAAAAGGGGATACAGAGTTTTGCCGGAAATCGGGAGCAATGGACGAAACGGTCCAGGGTACGCAGTTTTTTCGGGAGTAGGGAAAATTTGCCCGTGCCGGCCGAGCAGGGTATGCAAGCCTGGCGTTTGTCGGTTCAGGAGGTTGCGGGGCGGAGAAGGTGTATTGTGCCCGGGCGCGGCAACGGGTGTGTGCGGGGTGAAGCAAACGCGGGAGATCTCTCCACTTGCGTTGCTCGGTCGGGATGACGGCACGTTTTCGCTCTATCGAGAGGACGAGAAGCTAGCGGGTGTTGACGTGGGTGATGTGTACTTCGGGGAGCTGGGTGTTCCAGTTGTCGGGGATGGATTCAAAGATGAGCCGGAACTCGCGTTCGTCGCCAGGTCCGAGTGGAGCGGCGGCGATGGGCTGCGTGTCGACGTAAGGCTCGCGGGTTCGGATGACGGCTACGGGGAGGGTTTCGAGGTGGGGCGGCATGCCCTCGTCGTTTCTGAAGAAGACCTGTACTGTGACGCCGGAGACGGTCTGCGATCCTCGATTGGTGATGTGACCGTCAAGAAAGGTGCTCTTGCCGCCGGAGAGGCTGGTGGACTCGCTCATGGCGATCCCGGAGAGAGTGAGGCTGGCGGCGTAGGGATCGAGCGGCTGGGGCTGATTGGGCCGTGCGCTATGGTGATGCGTGTTGAGCGCCACCAGGAAGCTGATGATGATCGCGATAACGCCTGCGGAGATGCCGACGGCGGCTACCGGAAAGGTGCGCTGGGTGGGCTCGCTGGGGGAGCGGAAGGTGGGCGTCTGCGGCTCGGGCATGGTGGGTGCGATTCTAGAGCATTCCCGCTAAGGGCGGGCCTGTTCGCCTCAGGGAACTGCCGTAGCGAATACCTGCGCTCCGGCCGGGATTACAGGTTTTAGACGGGCAGCTCCCGAGGCGACTGCCTATAATGGGAAAGCTCGACCATCTGACGTCCACTCACCATGACCGTACCAGAAGGACCAAAGGATTGAATGAAGAAATCAGAGGTAGTGAAGGCGTGGGGGAGCATTCTGGCAGGACGGCCGCCATCTCTCTCTATTGAGATTACGAAGGAATGCCCGTTGCGGTGCCCGGGCTGCTACGCGTTTGAGGCAGGGCACCTGGGGGGCGGGACAAAGCTGAAGGAGCTCTCGGACTTCCGCGGCGATGACCTGGTAAAGAACGTACTGCGGGTGGTGGACGAGCAGAAGCCCTTGCATGTGTCGATTGTTGGCGGCGATCCGCTGGTGCGGTATCGCGAGCTCGAGCAGCTGCTGCCGCAGATGGTTTCGCGCGGCGTGCACACGCAGGTGGTGACGAGCGCCTTCCGGGTGATTCCGCCTGCGTGGGCGCAGATGCCGCTGGTGAGTGTGGTGGTCTCGATCGACGGGCTGCAGCCGGAGCATGATGTGCGGCGAGCGCCGGCGACGTATGAGCGGATCCTCAAGAATATCGTTGACGCGAAGATCACGATTCACAGCACGATTACGAGTCAGATAGCGTCGCGGCCAGGGTATCTCCAGGAATTTCTGGAGTTCTGGTGTGCGCGACCGCAGGTCAACAAGGTGTGGTTCAGCCTGTTTACGCCGCAGCGGGGCGCGACGGACGTGGAGATTCTCTCGCCGGAGCAACGGCTGGAGGTGATGGAAGAGCTGTTCCGTCTGCGCGTGCTCTACCCCAAGCTGGACATGCAGGAGCGCGTGATTAAGGAGATTGCGACGCCGCCCAGGAACCCAAAGGAGTGCATCTTCGCACGGACGACGCAGACGATCTCGGCCGACCTGACGACGCAGATCACGCCGTGCCAGTTTGGCGGGGATCCGGACTGCTCGCAGTGCGGCTGCATCGCATCCATGGGACTGGCGGCGGTCGGGCACTTCCCGGTGGTTGGAAGTTTGACGGCAGGGCAGATCTTTCTGGCGTCCGATCGGGTGGGGCGGACATGGCAGAAGGCCAAGCAGGCGCTGCGGCCGAGACCAGTAAAGAAGGTCGAGGCGGTGGCGTTTCCGATCATCAACTCGTAGCGGCAGGGTGTCCCGTAGAGGAGCAGATCTCTACGGGATGACAACAATAAGGCAAGACAAGAAGGCGAATACGAGGCAAGAAGCAGAGGACCGGAGAGGAATCCGGTCCTCTTGCTGCGTCTTGACGCTACTTTGCTTCGGGGGTGGCGTTGATGAGGTCCGTAAGGGGTTCGAGAAAGGTGAAGCGGACGATGGCTCCGGGCTTCTTTGCGGCTTCGAGGAGGGCTAGATTCCTTGCCTTCCAGCCCGTAGAGGCCGGGGCGTTGGAGCTGAGATAGAGTGTGGCTTCGATGCCGGCGAGGGTGAGGGCGGGGAGCTGGTCGATGCGCGGCTGAATGGCCTGGAGACGCGGAGAGGCGAGCATCTGCTGACGCACCTCAGGAACGGCGTTGCCGACGGACTGAAAGAAGGCAGTAAGCTGCTGGCGCGCCGCGATGACCTGCGCGGAGCTGCCGTGCGGGTCTGCGAGGAAGGTACGGGCGGCGAGCTCGAGGCGGTGGCGGATCGGCGGGTCGGGGCGGACGGCGTCAACGAAGCTGGTGAGGGGTGTGAGCTGCGAGGTGTGCTGCTCTTCGTAGCGGTCGTGGAAGCTGACCGGCTCGAAGGCTTCGGCGAAGTTCCCGAGCGCGGCTTGATCGGTGAGGCTTGCGTGGCTGGGGCCGGCGAGATCGCGCAGGCCGGCGGCTTCAGCGGAGATGTGATGAAGGCCGAGAGTGTCGAGCTCGAGCGAGACGGGATCGAGGCGGCGATAGAGGTCGTCTGTGTTGGTGATCGATTGCGGTGACCAGAAGCGTTCCGCGATGGCAGCGCTGCGCGGCCAGATGCGCGAGTCGATGGAGCGGGCATCGAGCTGCTCGGCCCACATGGTGATCTCGCCGCCGAGGATGAGCTTCTGCTGCTCGGGGGTGAGGGTAGTGCCGGCGGGAACGGGATCGGCGAGGTAATGGACGCCGGCGGGCTTCATAGCGTCGAGATAGTAGGGTGCGGAGAGAACGCCTTGATACCCCTGCTGCGCGCCTTTGGCGAGCGAGGCCTCGCCGCGCCAGGACTGGACGACAACGTCTTTCGGGAGGGCGGGGTTGAAGATCTCATCCCAGCCGACCATGCGGCGATGCAGGCTGGTGAGGATTTTGAGGACGCGGGTGTTGAAGTAGGCCTGAAGGGCGTCGTTGTCCTTAAGATCGTGCTTCCTCATGAAGTCGAGGATCTTCGGATTCCGCTTCCAGTCCGGTGCGGGTGCTTCGTCGCCGCCGATGTGGATGTACTGGTCGGGGAAGAGGGTAGACATCTCGGTAAGGAACTTCCGTAGGAACGTGTAAGTCTCTTCGCGGGTGGGATCGATGGCGAAGTCGGAGATGCCGAACTCGCGGCGGATGCCGGTGGGGACGGTGCCGGAGGCGAGTTCGGGGTAGGCGACGAGCCAGGCGGCGGAGTGGCCGGGCATCTCGAACTCGGGAATGACGCGGATGCCGCGGTCGCGCGCGTAGCGGACGAGCTCGCGGGCGTCGTCCTGGGTGTAGAAGAGGCCGTCCGAGCCGAGGGCGGTGAGTTTGGGGTAAAGCCTGGACTCGATGCGAAAGCCCTGGTCCTCGGTGAGGTGCCAATGAAAGACGTTGAGCTTGACGGCGGCCATGGCGTCGAGGTTGCGCTTGAGGACGTCGAGGGGCTCGAAATGGCGGCCGCAGTCGATCATGAGGCCGCGCCAACGGAAGCGGGGGCTATCTGTGATGGTGACGGCAGGAAGGATGTAGGCCGAGCCGGAGGGCTGGGCTGGTTGGACCAACTGCAGTAAGGTCTCGAGGGCATGGAGGGCGCCGGTGGTGGTGGGGGCTTTGATCGTGATAGCGGAGGCGGTGACGGTGAGGGTGTAGGACTCGTCTTCGTCAATGGTCTGGACGGGTGGGTCGGCGGCGACGCTGAGGGTGAGGGCGCCGGTGGCAGCGGTGCCGAGGGAGCGAGGCAGGGGCTGGCCGGTTTTATCTTCGAGGCGCTTGAGGGTGCGGAGGACGGCGGCGTCGAGGCGGGGGCTGCGGGTGCCGGAGAGGCCGACGGTGAGGGAGGAGGTGAGGGGGAAGGCGCCGTCGCCGGCGGTGAGGGAGCTGGGCTCCGGCATGAGGTTGTTGGTGAGGATGGTGGTCTGGCTCCGCAGGCTGTAGGGGATGACGAGGAGGGTTGCGGCGAGGAGCCAGGGGCGGACGGGCATGCGGACGGGTCTCACTTTCTGCGAGGGCGATGCTTTGGGTTATAGCAGGGAGTGGCGGGGATGCGGGGATCTCTCCGCTCGCGTCCACCCCAACGAGCGAGACGCTCGTTGGGTGCCCGGGTACTTGGTCGAGGTGCCGGCTTCCGGGAAAGGGAGCTTAGGTACTTGAGATGAGGGTTTACAGGGAAGGGGCGGCTCGCGGCAGAGAAGCAGGTCTTTCGGCGTTGCCTCAGGATGACAGGTTCTGTGGCGAAGAGTGATCGTTGCCGGTGCGTGAGGGGTGGCGGAGGAGGACAGATCTGGTGGCGGCCGAGCCTTCCCCGGCGTGTGGCCTGCGGCGATGTCTGGGTGCTGGGTTGGCGATTCTTTATACTGGAACGTGATATGGCGAGTGAGACAGCAGCGGCGGTGAAGGGAACGATCGCGGGGGGGCGAAGGGCGACGGCGGCGGGACGGCGGAAGCGGATCCTGCGGCGGCTGCGGGAGCTGGGCTCGATCGGGTCGGCGCTGGCCTCAACCGGGCACCCGTACATGGCGCACATTGTGCCGATGCGGCGATGCAATCTGGCATGTACGTACTGCAATGAGTTCGATGATGTGTCGAAGCCGGTGGACATTGAAGAGATGGAGCGGCGGATCGACGCTCTGGGGCGGCTGGGGACGAGCGTGATTACGATCTCCGGCGGCGAGCCGCTCTTGCATCCGGAGCTGGACCGGGTGATTGCGCGCATTCGGAAGACGGGCGCGATTGCGGGGATGATCACGAACGGTTACTTATTGATGCCGGACCGGATCGAGCGGCTGAACCGGGCGGGGCTCGATCATATGCAGATCTCGATCGACAATGTAATGCCGGATGCGGTGTCAAAGAAGAGTTTGAAGGTGCTGGATGCGAAGCTGAGGATGCTGGCGGAGCATGCGGAGTTCCATGTGAATATCAACTCCGTGGTGGGCGGGGGTATCGCGCACCCGGAGGATGCGTACACAATCTCCGAGCGGGCGCTGGGGCTGGGGTTTTCATCGACGATCGGGATCATTCACGATGGCAGTGGGCAGCTGAAGCCGCTGGGAGCGGAAGAGCGGGCGGTGTGGGACCGGGTGCGGACGCTGACACGGCGGAGCTACTCGCGGTTCAATCACTTTCAGGAGGCGATTGCGAACGGCGAGCCGAATGACTGGCGATGCCGCGCGGGTGGGCGATACCTCTACATATGCGAGAACGGGCTGGTGCATTACTGCTCGCAGCAGCGCGGGTATCCGGGGGTGCCGCTGGCGGGGTACACGACGGCGGACGTGAAGCGCGAGTTTCTGACGGAGAAGGGGTGCGCGCCGAACTGCACGATCTCCTGTGTGCACCAGGTGAGCTATATCGATCACTGGCGATCGCGGCAGAGGCCGGATGCGACGGGCGGCGGAATGGCGGTGACGCGCGGGCATAGCGGCGGCGCGGAGCTGGTGCAGATCCAGTAGGCGGACTGCGGGTTGGTCCTTCTGCCATTCCAAGGAATGGCCAAGTTGAGGGCTGCAGTAGGTCCCTGTAGGTCAAGAGCAAAGCGACAGCAGATCCCTACGGGATGACAACAAAAGGCGGCAGCAGATCCCTACGGGGTGACAACACAGGGCGACAGCAGATCCTTACGGATTGACAACCAAAGAGCGGAACAACGTGCTTTAGTGGGCCGTCGCTTTGTTTGCGCTTTCGATGTAGATGTCGACGTTATCTTTTGTAACCAGCGAGGTTCCGGTGTTGATGAACTGCGGGTACCGCGAGAAAGAGTCGACGGTGTAGTTGTTCTGGAAGGCCTCGGGTTTGTGGTGGTGAACTTCGTTGAGTTGTTTGAGGCCGACATATCCCATCGTCCAGGGCTTTTGCGAGACGGTGGAGTCGATGGTGCCGCTCTTGATGAGGCTGAGGGTTTCGGGGCCGACGTCCATGGCGATGAGGGTACGGTCGGTAACGTTGGATCGCTTGAGCACTTCGGCGATCGCGGGGCCTGAGGAAGATTCGAGCGAGACGAAGGCATCGACCCTGGCGGGGCCTGTGCGGGCCAGGTACTGGCGGGTCTGATCAAAGGCGATGGAGGGATCGCCCTTGACGTTGAGGACGTCGACGATCTTCATGCCGGGATGATCGTTGATGATGTCCGAGTAGCCGCGGAGGCGCTCGTCGAGATTGGGCTGTCCGGGGATGGAGAAAAAGACGATGTTGCCTTTGCCGTTCAGTTTCTGGGCGAGGCGATCGGCGCCGAGACGGCCGGCAGCGAGGTTATCGGTGCCGATGAAGTAGAGGCGTTGGCTGACGGGGGCATCGGAGTCGACGGTGATGATGGGAATGCCGGCCTGAATGGCGCTGTTGATGTCGGTGCGGAAGCTGGAGGCATCGGCAGCGGAGATGAGGATGCCGGCGGGGTGCGAGGCGACCGTCTTGCGGAAGGCGTCGAGCTCGGCTGCGGAGTCGTAGGTGTCAGGACCGACGAGCCGCGCATGCACGCCGTAGTCGGCGGCGGCGCGTTCAAAGCCGCTGTCGACGGTCTGCCAGTAGGGAAGTTTGAGGTTGTTCGAGATGAGAACGTAGGTTTCGTCGCGGTTGCTGCAGGCGCTGAGGGCGAGAAGCGACGCGCTGAGGGTAGCGGCGATAACGCAAGATCGAGGGGTGAACATGGCATTCCTCCGGTACGTGCCGAGTAGAAGGCTGCCGGACGGCTGTTTACACGCGTAGCGACCGGAGGCCCTGGTGTAACGGCGAGGATTCTACTCCGCCGAGTGCGGAACAGGTCAACGATCTTTTCGATAGGGCTACGCGGCGAGAAGACGGGTCTGCTGCCGAGTGAGAGCATGGAGGGATGCAAGAGGGGAGGCAGAGCGTGCGCGAGGACAAGCGGGTAAGGCAGGATTCGGTGATGTGGAGAGTGGCTCTGTGTCTGAGTCTGGCGGCGACGTGGGGCTGCAGCAGACCGGCCATGGTGAAGGCTGCCGGCCAGACGAGCGCGGCTGCCCAGACGGCCGGCACGCGGGCCACGAGCACACCCTATGCGGGGGATCTTTCGATCTTTGAGACTCCGGGCCGGGACAAGCGGCTGCAGATCGACCGGGTGATGGATCTGCTGGCTATCGTGCCGGGAAAATCGGTTGCGGACATCGGCGCGGGCTCGGGCTGGTTTACAGTGCGGGCGGCGCGGCGGGTGGGAGCGGGCGGCGCGGTGGTCGCGGAGGATATCAACCCGGACGCTGTGACGACGATCGAGACGCGGGCAAAGAAGGAGCGGCTGGGAAATGTGCGGGCGGTGCTGGGAACGCCGGATGACCTAAAGCTCGCTCCCGACAGTGTGGATGCAGCGCTTCTGCTGAAGGTCTACCACGAGATCGCGCATCCGGTGCCCGTGATGCGGGAGCTGCGCGCGGCACTGAAGCCGGGCGGACGGGTGGGAATCATCGACCGGAACGGAGATGGAACGGACCATGGGCTGGAGCGCGCGGTGCTTGAGCGCGAGATGCGTGAAGCAGGCTTCAAGGTGAAGGAACGGTATGACTTCACCAAGGCCGATGGAGAGGATTACTTCGTGGTCTTTGTGGCGGAGTAGGCCCCGGCAGCTCTAACGCTGCGGTGTCGCGGGGCGGCGCAGCTTGGAGTTGACGGCGTGTGCGTCTGTCTGCGCGGGGAGCGAGGCCTGAGTAGTATCGATCGTCTGATAGAGCTGGCTTACGTCGAGGACCTCGGTGTACCCCTTCTGCGTGACGACGAAGATGCTGGGCGTGTGATTGAGGCCGATGCGCATGGCGAGATCCGCGTCTGCCTGAACTTCTTTGCTGAACTGCCCGGTCGGATCGACGACGAAGGGCATGGTGCGGCCATGCTGCTCAAAGTACTTCTGGGTAAAGGCCTGCAGATCGTCCTTTGAGGAGATGGAGACCTGATTCTGGAAGACGGCGCCGCGGAACTCTTCGCCGGCTTGGGCCGAGATTTTATCCTGGATGTAGCGAGCGGTCACGGCGGCATCGCGGCTCCAGACGTGCATCTGAAGGGGCCAATCATGGCGGACCAGCGGGATCTTGTAGTGATCGGCCGCCTGGTGGACGAGGGGAAAGGCATGCGAGCAGGCGGGGCACTCAAGATCTTCGAAATCAATGATGGCCAGGGGCTTGCCGGCCGGGGCACGAAGCAGTGCGGGATCTTTGACGGCGGTGGCCTGAGCCTGCGCTAGGGCGGTGAAGGACGAACCGAAGAGGGCGGCGGCAAGGAGGGAGGTGGCAGCAAAGAAGCGCATAGAGGTTAGACGGAGAACTTGCATCGCTGTCATTCTACCGGTTTCCTGCGGAAGCGATATGACGCTTTGGCACTACCGTGCCCCGAGTTTGAAGCGGATGCCGGAGACAGAATCGGGGGCTGGTCTGCTTTTTCCGCAACCGGAATGGCAGTGTGGCACTCTAAAGGGGGTGTTCGTGACTCAAACAAGACCAAGTACGGGGAAGGTCGCGGCCCTGGGGCTGCTGGCACTGGGCTGCTGCACAAGCCATGTTGCCGCGCAGGCAACCGCGCCCGTGACTGCGGGAAGTGCGACGGCGTTACCGGCTGCGCCGGCGCCCACTGCCGAGGCGATCCGCGCGTATGAGCAGGCCCTGCCGGCGACGGTAACAGTTGCGCATGCCAGCGGAGCTCCGCTGCCGCTGAGCCTGGATGAAGCGATTGCACGCGGTCTGCGGCAGAACCTGCAGATCGCGCTGAGCCGGCAGAACGAGGAGCGTGTGCGCGGGGGGCAGTCGACCGCGGTAAACGCGTTGCTGCCAACGCTTAAGGTGCAGGCGTACACCAACACACAGGAGATCAATCTGGCCGCGATGGGCTTCAAGCCATCGTCGCTGGGGGCGCTGCTGGGCCCGTCGGCCGCCACCACCTTCTCCTCGATCGTGAAGGTGGACGTCACGAGCGCGCAGCTGAATCTGAATCAGCAGCTGTTCAATGTTCCGGCTTTCTATCTATATCGTGCGTCACAGAAGGCGCGGTCGGTGGCGACCCTGCAGACGCTGAATACACGTGGCGGCGTGGTCTTGCAGGTGGGCCAGCAGTACCTGACAGTTCTGGCGGATGCGGCGCAGATTGCTAATCTTGAAGCGCAGGTGCAAAGCGATCAGGCGGCATACCAGCAGGCACGGGATCGGCAGCAGGCGGGGGTTGGCGTTCATCTGGACACCCTGCGCGCTCAGGTGCAGCTGCAGACCGAGCAGCAGACGCTGATCAGCGAGGAGAACACCTACGCGAAGGACAAGATTCAGCTGAACCGGCTGATGGGTGCCCCGGTGGAGCAGGTCTTCGTACTGAGCGACACGACTCCGTTTGCGGATTTGGCGATGCTTCCGCAGAACATTACGCTCGAGTACGCCTTTACCAAGCGGAAGGACCTGCTCAGCCTGGAGGCGCAGCTGGAGGTAGCCCGCGAGGCGGCACGCGCGGTGCGCTTTGAGCGGCTGCCAACGGTCGCGATGGGCGGCTATTATGGTGTGCTGGGAGAGACGCACGGGCTGTATCACGGGGTGTTTACAGCGCAGGGCAGCGTGAACTTCCCGATCTTTAAGGAGGCGCAGTTCCGGGGTGAGACGGAGGTAGCGCAGGCTCAGTTACTGGCACTACGGCAGCAGATCGACAGCCTGCGCGCGACCATTGATCAGCAAGTGCGGTCGAACATGCTGGATGTTCAGAGCTCAAATGGTTTGGTGGCGGTGGCCCGCAGCAACGTGGAGCTGGCGAAGCAGGAGCTGGCGGACAGCCTGGAGCGTGCCGAGGCGGGCGTCTCGGACAATCTGCCGTCGGTGGTGGCACAGGCGACGCTGGCGAGCGCGCAGAGCCAACTGGTGCAGCAGCTCTTCCGGTACAACACCGCGAAGCTGCAACTGGCGCGCAGCGTGGGTGTGACGGAGAGCGAGTACAAGAGCTATCTGGGCAAGTAGTGTGGTGGCTGCCACTGGCGGGAACTTCAGGCATGTCCCCGCAGGGTTGACAAGCAGACGGCACAGCAGATCCCTACGGGATGACAACAAAGAGAGGGCGCGTTCTGCGGGATGAGCGGAACGAACGGCACAGCAGATCCCTGCGGGATGACAAACAGAGGTGACGCGTATCCTGCGGAATAGCCGGTCCGAGGCATGGCAGGGTTGGGGGCTCGCGGCGGCGGATGTGTGAAAGCATAGGGTATGGCGGAGAGTGGCACAGCGGTCGCGGAGCAAGGGGCACAGAGGCCGAGCGGCACGGATCGGGCGGGGGCGTTTCGATCGCGGGACTTTCGCCTGTATCAGACGGCCAGGTTGCTTGGCATCCTAGGCTCCGAGGCGCAGTCGGTTGCGGTGGCGTGGCAGGTTTATCAGATTACTCATTCGCCGCTTGATCTTGGGTACACGGGCCTGGCGCTGTTCCTGCCGGGTCTCTTCTTTATGCTGGCGGCGGGGCATGTGGCGGACCGGTTTGATCGCCGCCGCATCATTTTGATCTGCTATACGGTGCAGGCGGTGTGCACTGCGGCGCTGTTGTGGTTCGCGCTCCATGGCACGGGCGCACCGGGGGTGAATGGCCGGGTGCCGATCTGGCCGATCTATGCCGTGCTGGTGGGCATAGGGCTTGGGCGGGCGTTCAGCGGACCGGCGGCGAGCGCGCTTCTGCCCAGCCTGGTTGCCAAAGGGCAGTTCGTCAATGCGATCACGTGGGGCGCGACAATCTATCAGATCGCGAATATGGCAGGGCCGGCGGTGGGCGGGCTGCTGTTTACGCTGCAGCTGCATGGCGATCTGCGGCGATGGAACGGCGCGGGTCTCGTCTACGTTTTCACGCTGCTGATGCTGCTGGCGTTCCTTGCGCTGGTTGCAAGTATGCGCGCGAAGCCGGTGGTGGATGCTGAGGTGGCAAAGAAGGGCTTCAGCATGCGTACGGTGCTGGCGGGCCTGGAGTATGTGTACCGCACGAAGCTGTTGCTGGGATCGATTTCGCTCGATCTGTTTGCGGTGCTGCTGGGTGGGGCGGTGGCGCTGCTGCCGATCTTCGCGCAGGATGTTCTGCACGCCGGTCCGCGGGGGCTGGGTCTCTTGCGCGCGATGCCGAGTGTCGGGGCGCTGGTGATGAGTCTGCTGATGACGGTGCGGCCGATCCGGCAGGGCGCGGGCAGAAAGATGCTGCTGGCGGTAGCGGTGTTTGGCGCGGCGACGGTGCTCTTTGGCGTGTCCAGGAACATTGTTGTGAGCCTGGTGGCGCTGACGCTCGTGGGTGCGAGCGATATGGTGAGTGTGGTGATCCGGTCGAGTATTCTGCAGTTGGCGACGCCGCCGGCGATGCGGGGCCGGGTGAGTGCGGTGAACTGGCTCTTTATCGGGGCATCGAATGAGTTTGGCGAGTTTGAGAGTGGTCTCACGGCGCACTGGTTCGGCGCGGTACGGGCCGTTGTCGTGGGCGGCATCGGCAGTCTGCTGGTGACGGCGAGCGCGGCCGGACTGTTTCCGGCACTGCGCAAGGCTGACACCCTGACGACGGAGAGTCTGCGGGCAGCGGATGAGGAGCAGAGTGAGGCGGAGCCGGTGGATTAGGTCCGAAGACAGTCGAAGCAGGCAATCCCCTCGGGATGAGGATGGAGAGGCAAGACAGTCCCTTCGAGGTGAAGACAGAAAAGCAAACAGCAGATCCCTACGGGATGACAACAAAAAGCGACGAACGACTTAAAGCAGCGATGATCGACTGGAGCTGAGGAGGCGTATGGAGAACGGCAAGAAGGCGGCGCTGGGTGCGACGGCGGTCGCGCTGCTGGCGGTTGGGGTGCGGGTCGGTCTGATCTACCGGGAGCGCCACGCGCCGGAGGCCCCGGTGACGGTGGCGCAGCAGGCAAAGCTGCCGGACGACGCGTTTGTGTTCCTGAAGAAGAAGCGGCCCTCCTCCATGGCGGATCTGAAGGAGCTGAACGGAACGACGGTGTGGGTGAGCGCGGGCGGCCAGATGGACTTCTACCCTGTGAGCGGCGGGCATGCGGACTACGGCAGGAAGGCAGGCACGCTGCTGGGTGCAGAGCCGATCGTGGTTGAGGGGGCTCTCGAGCAGGTGGCGCCCAAGGCGGCAACGTTTCGCGTTCCGGGTGGAGACCGGCAGGTGCTGCTGCGGTTCAGGCGGCCGCCGAGTCTGCAGGGACCGGGAGATGGTGCAAAGGAGTTTGCGGTGCCGGTGGGGTATCGCGAGAGTGGACAGTACACGTTCTCGACGGATGAGATCTTCTTCTATGACGATCCGCACGGCCTCTATAAGCATTGGGGCACGGCGGTGTGGAATGCGATCGATGCTCATCGGGCGACGCTGGGTATGAGTGAGTCGCAGGTGCAGATGGCGCTGGGGCAGGTGAGCGACAGTGTGAGCCAGGAGTACGGCAATCGGCGTGTGATGTACAGCAACCTGGGGCACCCGATGGATGTGATCTTTGTGAAGGATAAGGCGACGGCGGTTATGCCGCACCAGTAGATCGGTGGGCGGGCAGGCCGTCGGTGAGGTCGCTAGGCCGTTCTGGCGGTGGGGAGAAAGAGGGAGAAGGTGGTCCCGTGGCGCTCGGGGTTGACGCTTGAGCGGACGGCGAGCAAGCCCTGGTGTTTCTCGACGATGCCGTGCGAGATCCAGAGGCCTAGGCCGGTGCCGTTGATGCCCTTGGTGGTGTAGAAGGGTTCGAAGATGCGGCGGCGCGTGCTCTCGGGCATGCCGTGACCGGTGTCGGCGATGGTGATGCGGACTCCGGCGGCGCTGACTTTGGCGGCATGGGTATCGCGGATGCGAAGAGTGAGGATGCCGCCGGTGCGCATGGCGTCGATGGCGTTAGAGACAAGGTTGTTCAGAACCTGGCGGATGTCACCTTCGAAGCAGACGATGGGCTGGGCGTCCGAACCTTCGAAGCGAACCTGAATGTTGGAATTATTCAAGCGGCCGCGGTAGAGAGCAAGAACGGGCTCGAGCAACTCGGTGGGCGAGATGGCGCGAGCGCGGGTGGCCTGACGGTGAAAGCGCAGGGTCTGGCCGGCGATCTGCGAGACGCGTGCCAGTTCCTGCTCGGCGAGCTGCAGATAGCTGGCGGCGGTCTGCGACAGATCCTCCTGCCTTAGGAGAAACAGGAGGTTGGTGACGGCCTCGAGCGGGTTATTGATCTCGTGCGAGATGGAGGCGGCGAGCCGGCCGACGGCGGCAAGTTTTTCGCTCTGCACCAGAGCGGCCTCTGCCTGTTTCTGCTGCGAGAGATCCGTCAGGAAGACGGCGACGGTGGCGTCCGAGGGTCCATCCTGCGAGGGGAGGCGGGTGGCTCCGACGAGCAGAGGAATACGGCGGCCACTCTTGCTGAGATAGACCTTTTCGTAGGGGTCCGCGGTGCCTTTTTCGAGCAGCTGTTTGGCGGCAAGGGCATCACTCTCGGCAAACTCGGGCGGGGTAAGCTCGGACCAGCGGACCATTTCGTTCTCAACGTCGGCCGCGGAGTAACCAAGCAGCCGGAGCAGAGACGGGTTGATGTAGGAGATCCCGCCATCGAGGTCGCCAATGAGCAGACCAACGGTGGAGGATTCAATGAGCCGGCGAAAGCGTTCCTCGCTCTTGCGCAGCTGTTCGGAGGCTTGTCTCTGGCTGTCCACGTCGGAGACGGCGGCGACGCCGCCGAGCAGGCGTCCGTGCTCGTCGAGGATGGGAGCAGCGCTGAGTGAGATCCAGGCAAGCGTGTTGTCGCCGCGCTGGTAGAGGACGTCTTCCGCGGGAACGGGCTTTCTTTCCCGCATGGCGCGGGGAAGCGGATACTCCTCAGCCCTGATCCTGCTGCCGTCCGCGCGGAAGCCGATCCACTGGCCCTGCGCCTCGATGTCAGATGTGGGCAGCAGGGGATGGCGGAAGATCTTTTCGGAGGTGCGGTTGCTGCGCACGATGCGGCCATCCGGAGTGGCCATCAGGACGCCGACGGGCAGACTTTCAAGAATGGATCGCAGGGTCTCACGCTCGACGCGCAGCTCGTCGAGAGCGATGTCGCGGGCCCGGAGTGCGTCGCGGATCTGGTATTGCTTCTGGCGGGACCGCAGGGCGGCGCGGACGGTGGCGAGAAGGGTTTCGGTACGGATAGGCCGCTCCAGCAGGATGGGCTCACTGAAAGCGGCGCGCTCCTGCTGAGAGCGGCGGCTGCGAAGACTCTCCCGGCCGCCGGTGGTCAGAAGGATGATGGGCAGATCGGACCACGGCTCCTGCCGGTGAAGAAAGGCGGTGAGCTGCCCGATGTGGTCGAGACCGAGAGCTTCTTCGGTCAGCAGCAAAGCGCCGATGAAGCGGGCATCCGTGTCCGCGAGACAGAAGGCGAAGTCCAGGCATGGCTCCGCATCCACGGCCCCCTGACGAAGAGTGGAGATGATCAGCTCGGCGTCCCGGCCGCTGGGAGCGACGACGTGTACGACCAGCTCGCTGCGATCAGGAACTTCCTGTACCGGCGGACTACTCATGATCCTTGGCGAGATTGGGCAGACCGCTAAGGATTCCGCGAAAGTTGCTGAGTTGTTTGCTGATGTGGATTCCTTTGCTTGTGAAGCGAAGCTCGCGAAGAGCGCGTTCATGGTGGCCGGTGCGCTGCTTAAGGACGGAGATGACCTGGCGGATCTCGCCCTCGGTCTCGAAATAACGCAGGAGAACAACTGCGTCTGCGAGATAGCTGACGTCGAGATCCGCGTGCGTCGAGCCGACCAGGCCATGCTGTGTGAGCACCAGGATGGTGAGAACACCCTGCTGATTGAGAAAGGCGAGGAGCTCATGGAGGTGCAGGATAAGATCGCGTTCGCCGGGCATGGCGTTCAGGAAGCCGTTGAGCGAATCGATGACGATGACGCGTGTATCCCGCTCTTCGACATCGCGACGAATCTGTGCGATGAACTCGCCCGGCGAGAGCTCCGCCGGGTCGACCTGCTGGATGGAGAGCATGCCGCGTTCGAGCTCGCGATGCACATCCATACCGAGCGCCTCGGCACGCTCGATCGAGGTGCGCCTCACCTCGTCAAAGGCATAGACGATGGCGCAGTTCTCGCGGCGAGCGGCGGCAATGGCGTACTGCAACGCTATGGTAGATTTGCCAACGCCGCTCGGACCGATAATGAGGGTGGAGGAGCCGCGCCGAAGACCACCGCCGAACATGGCATCCAGCTCGGCGACGCCGCTCGGAACCGGATCCTTCGGGAAGGGTTTATCGTGTTCGGCTGCGATCAGCCGGGGGTAGATCATTACGCCGCCCTGCTTGATGGTGTAGTCGTGAAAGCCCTCACGGTAGGCCGAGCCGCGCAGCTTGACGATCTCGATCTGTCGACGGGTGACACCGTAGGAGCGCTGGATCTTGTCCAGACGGAAGACGCCGTGGGCGATGCTTTGCAGCTGCAGATCGTTGCCGTCGCTGGTGCGGTCGTCCAGCAGAAGAACTGTGGTGTTGCGACCGACGAAGAACTGCCTGAGAGCCAGCAGCTGCCGGCGGTAGCGCATGACATTGTCGGCCAGCAAACGAAGCTCGGAGAGGGAGTCAATCACGAGGCGGTCGGGCCGTTCGCGATCGATGATGTTGGTCAGCTTCTGGATGGTGCTGGCGAGCTCGACCTCACTCGGATGAAAGACCGTGTATTGCTGGTCGGGCGCGAGTGAAGCCTCTTCGGGAACGAACTCCGCGATAGGAAGCAGAGCCGCATCCCAGCCATGGGAGCGTGCGGACGCCTCGAGCTCGGAGCGCGGCTCGGAGAGTGTGATGTACAAGGCTTTCTCGCCACGGGCGATGCCGGCCAGGATGAACTGCATGGCGATGGTGCTCTTCCCCGTGCCTGGATCACCCTCGAGCAGATACATCTGCCCCGGCGGCAGACCCCCGAGAAGAATCTCATTGAGGCCTGTCATTCCGGTATCCAGCCGGGGAGCGCTGTGCGGCACTGAAGATCTTGGCGCGATCACCATAAGGGTGAGGATATAGAAAAGCGGGTGCGTGCGGGTGCGGTCAGCCGGTATTGCGCAAACCGGCGGCGATTCCGTTGATGGTTGCGGTGATGGCACGGTCGAGAACGGCGTCCGCGGGCTGCTCGGCGTCGAGGGCGCGCTTGCGCCGCAGGAGATCGACCTGCAGCAGGCTCATGGGATCCACATAAGGGTTGCGAAGGCGGATGGACTGCAGAAGGACGGGATTTGTCTCGAGCAGGTCGGTCTGGCCGGTGACCTGCAGGATCATGGTGCGGGTAAGGAGGAACTCGAGCTCAAGGACGGAGAAGACGCGATCGCGGAGGGCAGGATCCTCGACTAACGCCGCGTACAGGCGCGCGATGCCGAAATCGGCTTTGGCAAGGGCGAGCTCGACGTTGCGGAGGATGTCGAGAAAAAGGGGGAAGTCGCGGGCCATGGTCCGAAGCAGATCAAGATGAACGGGGGATTCGCGGACGAAAGCATCGAGGGCGTGGCCGACGCCGAACCAGGCCGGTACGAGATGGCGGGACTGCATCCAGCCGAAGACCCAGGGGATGGCGCGGAGATCGGCCATGGTGCGCTGGCGGGAGGCGCTGGCGTCCTTGCGCTTGGCAGGGCGGGAGCCGATGCGGGCGTGTTCGAGCTCGGCGACGGGCGTTGCCTGCTCGAAGTAGGTGAAGGTCTCGGGGTTGCGGACGATGTGCTGCTGGTAGAAGGCGAAGGAGGTGGCGGAGAGCTGATCGAGGGCGGCCTCCCAGGGGGGCAGGATCTCGCCGGTGAGGTGGGGCGGTGTGTCGGCGGGGCGAAGTGCCGCGTCCGGGCGAGCCAGGGCATCGAGCGAAGCGGCAATCATGAGCTCGAGTGTGCGCTCGGCGAGGACGACGTCCGAGTACTTCCAGTTGAGGACTTCGCCCTGCTCGGTGAGGCGGAGCTCGCCGGTGAAGGCGTCGACCGGCTGCGCGAAGAGGCTGCGGTGGGTAGGGCCGCCGCCACGACCGACGGTGCCGCCGCGGCCGTGGAAGAGGCGGAGGTGGACGTTGCATTCGCGGGCGACCTGATGGAGCGCGCGATGCGCCTTCCAGATCTCCCAGGTGCTCGCGATCATGCCGCCATCCTTATTGGAGTCGGAGTAGCCGAGCATGACCTCCTGGCGGCGGCTCCAGCTTTCGAGCAGAGGCTGGTAGCCGGATGAGGTCCAGAGCTCGCGGCAGATCGCTGGTGCGTTCTGAAGATCTTCGATGGACTCAAAGAGCGGAACGGGCTGCAGGCCGGGATCGCCTGGCGTGTCTGCGGTGGCTTCGCTCGCCTCCATCTGCACGCCGCCGAGGCGGGCGAGGCGAATGACATCGCGGGCGTCCTCGGCGGTCGAGGCGCCGGAGATGACGTAGTGCCGGATAGCCTCCGGGGGGAAGGTGCGCTTGAGGTACGCGATGGTACGAAAGGTGGACAGAACCTCCGCGGTAGCTGGGGAGAGCGCCGGCGGAAGCGCATCCGAGCCCTGCTCAAGGCTGGCGAGCTCTTTGAGCGCGGCGGTGTGGACGCGGGCGTGCTGGCGGATGTCGAGGGTCTGCAGATGCAGGCCGTAGGTGCGGACTTCGAGCAGGAGCGGGTCAATCAGCAGCGCGGAGAGCCGGCCGCCCTTGTTGGCCAGGAGCGAGTCTCGCAGGAGGGTGAGGTCCGCGAGCAGATCGGAGGCGCGGCTGTAGTGCGGCAGGCGCGGGTTGGCGAAAGGAAGCGAGAGAGCCGTGGTGAAGCCGAGCCGGGCCATGATGAAGACGATGAGCAGGCGCAGACGCTCGAACTGAAAGCGCTCGCTGAGGGTTGCGGCAAGGCTGCCGGCAGCGCTGGCGTCGCCTTCCAGTTGCGACAGAGATCTGGTGATCCGGGCTTCCACTGCGGATGTCACAGGAATCTGCTGGGTGGAGCTGCCAAGCTGGTCGAAGAGCACCTGCAGACGCTCGCGGTAGTGACGGAAGAGCAGGTTGCGGGCAGTGGTGAGGGCGTCGCAGGTGGTGTCCGCGTTGACGAACGGATTGCCGTCGCGGTCGCCGCCGATCCAGGAGCCGAAGCTGACGAGCTGCGGCAGTGTGGCGAGCGAGGGGAGGGCGTCTGGGACACTGGCGGCGGAATCGGCAGGGAACTGCTCGTTGAGCGCCGAGGCGACTTCGGTGTAGAGGACGGGCAGGGTGTCGAAGAGGCTGACGTCGTAGTAGTCGAGCGCCAGGCGGATTTCGTCGCGCACGGTGGGCCGCGCAATGCGGACATCGTCGGTCTGCCAGAGAGCGGTGATCTCGGCGATCATGTCGTGCTCGAGCGCGTCGAGCGCGGTGGCGGCGACGGGGATGCGATCGAGTTTCTCGAGGAGCTCGGAGATGCGGCGGCGCTTGAAGATGACCGAGCGGCGGGCGACCTCGGTGGGGTGCGCGGTGAAGACGGGCGAGACACAGACGCGCGTGAGCAGAGCACAGACCTCCGGGCGCGAGAGGCCGGCCTGCTTGAGGGCGCGCAGGGTTCCGCGCAGGCTGCCGCGCTGCGGGGCTGCATCCGGTGAGAGCTGGGTAGCGAGGCGGCGGCGCTTGCGATGATTGGTCTCCGCCAGATTAATGAGTTCGAAGTAGAAGGAGAAGGCGCGGGCGAGCTGGTACGAGGTGGTGAGATTTCCGGTAAGGGTGTGGACGCTGAGCAGGGCCTGCTGCATGTGTGAGCGTGAGAGGGCCAGGGACTCGTCGGTGGGTGGAGCGGCGTCGGCCTCGCGGCGGGCGATGGCGGTCCGGCGCAGGCTCTCGACAGCGTCGAAGAGGGCGTCGCCGGCCTGCTCGCGAAGGACCTCTCCGAGGAGCGCGCCGAGCGAGCGCACATCACGGCGGAGGGGCGCCGTCTTCAGCTCGGGCGTGGTGGCCTGGAGCTCTGCGAGTCGATCCGTCCAGCTGAGAGGCGTCCACAAGGAGGGCATGGGGTCATTATGCTATGCGGGGTCTGGTCCAGGTTGACGGCGGTGGGCCGAAGACAGAAGCAGGTCCTTTGCTTTGCTCAGGATGGCAAGGTGATAGACAAGGGCAAGGGCAGAAGTAAATGCATGCAGGATGACAACAAATGGTCGCTTTTACGGCCCATGAAGTCACTTTGCGGCCGAGGAAAGAGCACTTTTGTGACTAGAAGAGTTTGCCGAGGGTGAAGACGAACTTGCGGTGGCCGTCGTCGCCGATGGCAGGTGCGAGCGTGATAACGCCGAGCGGAGTCTCGGCGACAACGCCAAAGAAGACGTCCTGCCGGGTAGTGGTGCGCTGGTTGGGTGCGCGCATCTGTCCGATCTCATACGCGCCGCCGAGATAGATGCTCTGGCCGAGAGGTGCGGGCAGCTTCGCGATACGGCGCAGGTAGGCGGGCTCGAGCAGGAAATAGTCTGTGCCGCGGTACTCGTCGATGTTGCTGGCGGTGAGGCGCAGCGGCCCGCCGAGGGTAAAGCGGAAGGGCTGGGCGACGTCGCGGTTGAACATGGTGCCGCCCTCGGCCGCGAGGACGAAATCATTCTTGCCACGGGCATGCGCGAGTGAGAGCTCCGTGGTGAGCTGGGGTGCGTCCGGGCTGCGCACGGCGGAGTGGAGGAAGGCCACCTCTGTGATGGCGCGAACACCGAACTGCGGGATGAGGGCGCGATCCTGTGTGTCGTAGGCGGCGCGGGCGCGGGCGCGCTGGTAGTTGCCGTGGATGTCCGGCGCGCCGTCGTCGCCGACGTCGCGGGTCCAGGCGACGTGGCCGATCTGATAGCCGAGCCGCAGCTCCCGTGTGCGCGAGTTCGTCCATCCCAGATCCACGCCGCCGCTGCCGGTCTGGAGATTGCGTTCGGCGAGCCGGCGCTGGTCGAGGAAGATGTTGTAGGGCTTGCGGGTAAAGCTGCCTGCCGGCGCGAGAAAGAAGCCGCCGGAGAGGCCCGTATTGCGGATGCGCCGCGCATACTCTCCGCTGAGCTCGGTCTCCCACCCGGCCTTGATGGTGGCACGAAGCTCCGAGCCATAGTTACCGAGGTCCTGATCGAGGAAGATGCCTTCGATGGTGGCGCGGGAGATGCCACCGGCGAGGGCCTCCACGTTCGCGCCTACGGTGAGGAAGGGCGGGCCGAAGGCTTTGTCGAGGACGGTGACGAGGATAACAGGACGGTCGGTGTTGCCGGTCTCATAGCCGACGGTGTAGTCCGCGTTGTAGCGACCATCGGAGCGTACCTCCGCCAGCACGCGGTCAAGCTGCCTGGTATCGACAGGCTGGTTGACCAGCGGCACGAACTTGCGTTCGATGGCGCGCTGCGCACTTTCCGTGGGCGCCTTGACGCGGATCCGCAGGATGGTGCCGGCGGGCCCGCGACGGCGTCCGGCGCGAGCGGCGAGATAGGTCTGCCATTGCTCGTTCGAGACGGCGTACCGCAGCAGACCCTCCTTCTGCGCCTCGGCCGCGGCGTAGCCCCGCGTGGCGAGATCGGCCGTTTTGAGGTAGTCGGCCTGCGAAAACCCCTGAATGTCGGGTGTCATCACGACGTTTGCGAGTTTGCGCTCGCGCCGCTCCTCGCCTTCAATGGCAACCGAAAAGCTGCGCTGGAGCACGCCGAGGATGGAGCCAAGGTCACCCTGCTTCAGCGGACTGAGCGGCAGGCTGACGGCGAGGATGACATCCGCCTTCATATCCTGAACGGTGGTTGTGGGCAGGTTGTTGAGCACGCCGCCGTCGACGAGATCGTGCCCGTTGAGGCGGAAGGGCGAGTACACGGCGGGTAGCGAGACTGAGGCCCGGACGGCATCAGGCAGGGAGCCGCGCGCGAAGGTGACGACCTTTGCATCGGTGAGATCGGTCGAGATGCAGCGCAGCGGAATGGGCAGCGTGTTGAAGTCAGTGCGGTCGTCGTAGCGGAAGAACTGGCGATCGAGGAACTGGTTGAGGCCCTGATCGGTCAGCACCGAGTTGCGAAAGCTGACGCCGTGCTTCAGTCCGATTGGAATGCCGTTTGGCAGATCGCGGGAGTCTTCGCGACGACGGAAGTTGCGGCTCCGGTAGGACGAGTTGAAGGCGAAGACGGAGCTGAAGACGTCATCGTTCATGACGACCTTGAGTTGATCGATGTTGTTGCCAGTGGAGTACAGCGCGCCGACCATGCAGCCCATGCTGGTTCCGGCGACGACGTCAACGGGGATGTGATGTTCTTCGAACCACTGGAGCACGCCGATCTCGCTCATGGCGAGGGCGCCGCCGCCGCCGAGTGCCAGGCCGATGCGCGGGCGACCCTGAGGGCCCGGGGGCGCAGGTGCGGGCGCGATGGCCGTGAGTCCAATGACAGCGCCGGTCGCGGACTCTTCCCGCGATGTTGTGGCGTCGCCTGCACCCGGCAGGGTTCCTGTCTTGCTGTCTTTGGTGATCGAGCCTGCGACACCGGCTCCGACCTGGCCCTGTGGATCTGGCGCGGCCTGCGCGGCGGCGAACGGCGCGCACAGCAGAAGGAAACCTGTGAACAGGGAGGGGAGACGGCGCATGGGTCAAGTCTAGGCTGCCGCGGCTGCCTGGCAAATCCCCTGGAGGTCAGCTGACCTACATCATCCAGGCAATCTGATTCAGTTCGAGCCGCATTGCGGCTAGATCGCCGCCGACCTGCTCCATCCGGGAGGCTGCCAGCCGAGCATCCTGATTGGACACGCCGTAGCCGCGCTGCGTGAGGAAGGAACCAATCAACTCCGCTGCCTGAAACTGGTCCAGGCCTGATCCGCGGAGTTCATCGCGCAACGTCTTCAGGTCAGCCACTGTAAAGATCTCGAGTTCGATAGCCATGGCAGCTCCCTCGTTCGCAGACAGTCTCTCTTGTGCGTGATACAGAATCGGATGCCGGGTGCTCTGCCGTAAGACCCCACAATCAAAGATCGCCTGTGGGTGGTGAACAGAGCCGCCTGTACAGACAGTACGGAAGGACAGCCGGAACGGTTTGCAACGAATGGGGGAGACCTCCGGAAAAGGTCGGAGGGGGTGATGCTCCGTCAAAGCAGGCAGGCTGGCGCGATAGCATGAGCGATATGACTGTTCAGGAGATGCAGGCCGCTCGCGTTCTCGATGGGGTTGCCGTTGCAGCGGAGATCAAGGCGGAGGCAGGGCTCGAGGTTGCGGCTTTGAAGGCTCAAGGTATTCAGCCGGGGCTGGCCGTTGTGCTGGTGGGAGATCTGGCAGCGTCCGGAATATATGTTCGCAGCAAGCGAAAGACATGTGCCGAGCTGGGCATCTACAGCGAGCTGCTTACGCCGGACGAGAGCGTGACGACGGAGGAGATGCTTGCGCTTATCGCCGGTCTGAACGCGCGCGACGAGATCGATGGCATTCTGATCCAATTGCCGCTGCCGCGGCATGTGGATACGCGGCGGCTGCTGGAGGCGGTGCTGCCCGAAAAGGATGTGGACGGCTTTCATCCGGTAAATGCGGGGCGGCTGCAGACGGGCCGGCCGGCCCTGGCTCCGTGCACGCCGGCGGGCATCCTCGAGATTCTGCGGCGATCGGAGATTGAGGTTCATGGGAAGTATGCGGTGGTCGTCGGCCGCAGCAACATTGTTGGAAAGCCGGCTGCGGTGATGCTGGTGAACGCGTCGGCGACGGTGACGGTCTGCCATCGGTTCACGCCGGACCTGGCTCGCTACACGCGCGAGGCGGACATCCTGGTGGTGGCGGTCGGCAGGCCGGAGCTGATCACGCCGGAGATGGTGAAGCCGGGGGCGGTGCTGATCGATGTTGGGATCAACCGGATTACGGACGCGGCGGAGGTGGAGCGTCTGTTTCCAGGGGATGCGGCGCGGGCAGAAGGATTCCAAAAGCGTGGATCGACGGTAGTGGGGGATATTGCACCGGAGGCCTTCCGGCTGGCGAGCGCGTATACGCCGGTGCCAGGCGGAGTCGGCGCTCTGACGATCGCCATGCTGATGCAGAATACGGTGACGGCGGCGAAGCTGCGCCGCGGCCTTGTGATGGGCTGACTGTGATGCTGCGCGTCGGGTTGACCGGGGGGCTGGGGAGCGGCAAGTCGACTGCCGCGGCGATGTTCCGGGCGCATGGCGCGCATATGATCTCCGCGGACGAGCTCGGCCGGCAGAGCATGGAGCCGGGGGAGCCGGTGTTCGCGGCGATTGTGGCGCACTTCGGGCCGGAGGTGCTGACGCCGGAGGGGAGGCTGGATCGGGCTGTGCTGGCACGGCTCTCGTTTGTAGAGGGACGGGTGGCGGAGCTGAATGCCTTGGTACATCCTCCGGTGATCGCCCGGCAGCGTGCGATGGCCGAGGAGCTTCAGCGGCGCGAACCGGAGGCGGTCCTGATCGTGGAATCGGCGCTGCTGTTTGAGACCGAGCACGGCGGTGCGGAGGGATGGCGATCCCGCTTTGACCGGGTTGTGCTGGTGACGGCGCCGGATGCGGTGAAGGTGGAGCGGTTTGTCGCGCGGAGCTTTAGCTCCGCACGCGGCGCCTCTCCGGAGGCACGAGCGGCGGATGCCCGAGGACGCCTCGCACGGCAGATTGGTGACGCGCAAAAGGCTGCCTGGGCGGACTTCGTGCTCGAGAATGGCGGCTCGATCGAACAGTTGCAGGCGCAGGTGGATCAGCTGTGGCCCCGGCTGCGCGCGGAGGCTCGGCATGGCCGGTGACGCGGACGGCTGGATGGCTGGCGCGGTGGTCACGCCGGCTGCCGGCGCGCTCACATGTCAGGCCGGCTGTCGCTACAATCAAGGAGGTCTGGAGATCAAGTCCGGGGCGGAGAGCAAGAGCCTCGACACATGCTGGAGTGATGGATGAAGCTGCGCCCGGTTGTTCTGGTTCTGCTGCTGCTGGCAGGTTTCTATTACGTAACGACGCACCTGGCTGCCACCGGCGCCATGCCCTGGGCACGGCAGCTGGCAGCCGATCCTGCCTCTGCGATTACGGCGACCTCTTCCGTCACGACATCCGCCCTGCGCGGCGCCACTGGAAGCTTTGATCTGACAGAGGCTGCCGCCGCTCCGGCGTTTGACGGCGAAGAACAACAGAACATCGCGGTGTACAAAAAGGCGCTGTCGAGCGTCGTCAACATCACCTCGACGACGGTACAGTTCGACTTTTTCTATGGGCCGGTTCCGCAGCAGGGGCAGGGGTCGGGCTTCATCCTCGATAAGCAGGGTCTGATTCTGACGAATAACCATGTGATTGAAGGCGGCCAGCGCATTGAGGTTACGCTCTCGGACAAGCACAAGTACAAGGCGGAGAGGATCGGCGTGGATGTGAACCACGATCTGGCGCTGATCAAGATCACTGCGCCGAATCTGATTCCGGCGGTGCTGTCGGACTCAAACGGTCTGGTGGTGGGCCAGCGCGTGTATGCGATCGGGAACCCGTTCGGGCTGAACGGCACGATGACGCGAGGCATCATCTCGTCAATCCGATCGATCCGCGGGCCGAACAACAATCCGATTGAAGATGCGATCCAGACGGATGCGGCGGTAAATCCTGGCAACTCCGGCGGACCGCTCTTAAACTCACGCGGCGAGGTGATCGGCATCACGACGCTGATTGCGAGCAACGGCGCGGATCAGAGCTCCGGTATCGGCTTCGCTATTCCGATCAACACGGCAAAGGCCGTGCTCGATGACTTCCAGAAGTTCGGCCACGCGAGACGGCCGTCGCTTGACGTGCAGACGCTGCCGGTCAGTCCGGATATCGCCGAACAGATCGGTCTGCCGGTCGACTACGGCATTCTGATCGAGCGCGTACTGCCGGGCGGTGCCGCGGAGCGGGCGGGACTGCGCGGGGGGACGCAGCGCATGTACCAGGGCAACACGCCGGTGATGCTGGGCGGCGATCTGATCGTAGCGATAGATGGCCAGGACATTGCGACGCCGCAGGATCTCTCGGGCGTAATGAATCGCCATCGTGCCGGCGATACGGTGACGATTACAGTGTTTCGCGGCAAGCGGAAGATGGATCTGAAGGTGCAGCTTGGCGATGCGAAAGGCAATAGTCAGCAGGCGTGAGAGGGGCAAATCCGCTTGGAAGGTGGGCGTTTGCGCGGGGCGGAAATCCTCTCTTAGGAACGTTGTGGAGGCGCGTCGATGGGGCGGTATACGATCTCTTCGACGGTCGTGCGGCGATAGAATAGAGATGTATGGAAGTAGCCGAACTATCCCCGACGCCGACTCCGGCACCGCTCTTTAACTGTCCACGCTGCAGCCACTGGCTCCCTGAGGGAACGCTTGCGTGCCCGGAGTGCGGATCGCTGGTGTATGCCAATCACATCGCGGAACTGGCCACGGCAGCACAACGGATGGAGGGAGAGCGACGATGGCCGGAGGCGCGCGCTTTGTGGGTCAGCGCGCTCGAGTGGATGCCTGCTGGTGCCGCGCAGGCACAGGCGCTTGAGCAGCGCATAGCCGCGATCGACGGACGCGGCCAGGCGGAGAAGGAGAAGTCGGCGCGATGGGCCAAACGTCTCGGTCCGCTGGCACTAGTGCTGGTATTTCTTGGGAAGCTGAAAGGCCTGCTGTTCCTGCTCTTCAAGTTCAAATTTTTGTTCAGCTTTCTGACGTTTTTTGGCCTGTACTGGGCGCTGTTCGGATGGAAGTTCGGGCTGGGTTTCACGCTGTCCATCCTGGTGCACGAAATGGGGCATTTCTGGGCGGTGAAGCGGCGTGGGTTGAAGGCAGATCTGCCGGTGTTTCTGCCGGGTCTGGGTGCGTATGTACGGTGGTACACCATGGGCATACCGCTTGATGGGCTGGCGTCGATTGCTCTGGCGGGGCCGCTGTTCGGGCTAGGGGCAGCACTCGCGTGTCTCGGACTATTTGCGTGGACGCACCAGCAGGTATATGTCGCGCTGGCGCATACAGGTGCCTTTATCAATCTGCTGAATCTGATCCCGGTACTGGGGCTCGATGGCGCGCAGGCGATGTATGCGCTGACTAAGCTGCAGCGGGGTCTGCTGCTTGGCTCGGCGGTGGTGTTATTTGCGGTGATGCATGAGGGTATCTTCCTTTTCCTGGCAGCCGGTCTGGCGTGGCGTCTGTTTACCAAGGATGAGCCGGCCGAGGCGAGTAATCGGACAATGGTGTACTACCTGCTGCTGCTGTTTGCGCTGGGAGCGTTTCTGCGGATAGTGCCGCCGGGAACGATCGTTCGGTAGGGGCGAAGAGCGGAGCAACGGGCAAGAGCAGGGAAGCGACGACAGAAAAGCGAAGTAAAGAGCAGAAAGCAGACAAGACGGGGTACAGCCTGGGACGGCTCTGGACGCCGGGCCTGTTATTAGTCGGCGTGTTTTGGGCGGTAGCGACGGCCTTCGAAGATGTAGCGACCGCTGAGGACGCGGGCGATGCCTTCGGCGTAGGCGAGATGCTCCTGCTCGAGGATGCGTGCGGAGAGGGTCTCGGGGGTATCGTCCGCGAGCACGGGGACGCTGCGCTGCAGGATGATGGCGCCGTGGTCGAGTTGTTCATCGACGAAGTGCACGGTGCAGCCGGAGATGGCGACGCCGTAGTCGAGTGCCTGCCCTTGCGCGTCGAGGCCGGGAAATGCGGGCAGCAGCGAGGGATGGATGTTGAGGATGCGCTGCGGAAAGGCGCGGACGAAGGCCGGGGAGATAAGGCGCATGTAGCCGGCGAGGCAGACCAGGTCGACCTGGTGCTCCAGGAGATGCGCAATGAACTCTGCATCGTGCTCGGCGCGCTTGCGGCCGTTGGCGGGAACGGCGATGGCCGGGAGGCCGAGATCGCGGGCGGCTGCCAGGCCGGGAGCGTCGGCGAAGTTTGAGAGGACGACGGCGATTTCGACGTCAGGCAGGCGGCCGTCGTGGATGGCGTGAGCGATGGCGAGGAAGTTCGAGCCGCGGCCGGAGAGGAGGATGCCGAGACGCGTCATGCGGGATCCGGAGCCCCGGGAGGCTGCAGGTCAGTCAGTGCTACCGCCGCTGCTCTGTACAGCTCAGGAAGCTTCTCTTTCAAGGTTCGCCAGACGCGTTCGTCATCCACGGCGTGGTACTCGTGGCGAAGAACATTTCCCAGGCCGCGCACACCTCGCCAATCGATCGTTGGGCAAAGCCGCTCGGCATCCCCGCCGAGGCGATATGCGGCCTCTGAGACGATCTGTAGCAGTCGCTCGACGGCTCTCTTCGTTTTCAGGTCGGACGCGTAAGCCGCATAGTCCATACCTGCGGTAAATTCCATGATGCTCTCACTACTCTCGACAATGTCTTCCAGGTATGTACGGAGGTCCCTAAAAGGCACGTACCGCCTCCAGCGTCACACGCGTGTGGATGCGTGGCCGCATCAGGTGTGCTGAGGAGAGGTGGACCGGTGCTCCCACGAGATCTGTCAAACGATCCTGGAGCGCCACAACGTCGAAGAGATTGAGCTTATTCGTCTCATCGTAGTCAACGAGCAGATCCACGTCGGACTCGGGCGTATTGTCGCCGCGCGCGACGGAGCCGAAGAGGCGTAGATGGAGGAGGCCGGCGGCTTGCAGTTCCGGGGCGTGCGCGCGCAGGATGCCGAGAATGCGGTCTCTTTCCATGTGATTAATGTGACAGAGTGCCTGTGTCTTCGCAATGATTCCGCGGCGTACGCCGGGATCCATTTAGCTATAGGTTACTTTGCGATCGCCGCGAACGATGCGGCCGATGATATGGTGCCGCTCATTGGCGCGGTTGAGGACAGCTTTGGCCTTCTTCACCTTTTCGGCGGGTACAACGCAGATCAGGCCGATGCCCATATTGAAGGTGTGAAACATCTCGTCTGGCTCGACCGAGCCGAGCTGCTGCAGGTGCTCAAAGAGCGGCGGTGCTTGCCAGGAAGCGGGGTCAACGACCGCGCCCAGGCCTTTGGCGAGGATGCGTGGGAGATTGTCGGTGATGCCGCCGCCGGTGATGTGCGCCATGCCGCTGACCAGCTCGGCGGCGCAGAGCTTTTTGACGATGCTGAGATAGGAGCGGTGGGTCCGCATCAAGGCCGCGCCGGTCTTGTCCTTGAGCTCGTTGACGTACTGGTCCGCTCCATACTTCGCGACCTCGAAGAGCAGCTTGCGGGCAAGCGAGTAGCCGTTGGTGTGCAGGCCGTTTGACGGCAGACCGATGAGAACATCACCGATCTCGATGCGTTCGCCGGTGATGATGCGGTCGCGGTTGACGACGCCGACGATAGTGCCGGCGAGATCGTACTCACCATCGGCATAGAAGCCGGGCATCTGGGCGGTTTCGCCGCCGATGAGGGCGCAGCCGTTGGCGCGGCAGGCCTCCGAGAGGCCCTGCACGACGGTTTCCGCGGTGGAGTCGTCGAGTTTGCCGGTCGCGAGGTAGTCAAGAAAGAAGAGCGGCGTCGCACCCTGGACGGCGATGTCGTTGACGCAATGGTTGACGAGGTCCTGGCCCACGGTGTGATGGATGTTGAGATCGAAGGCGACTTTGAGCTTGGTGCCGACGCCGTCGGCCGAGGAGACGAGGACGGGGGCGGGATACTTCTCGAGATCGAGGGCAAAGAGGCCGCCGAAGCCGCCGATTTCACTTAGAACGTGCTTGTTAAAGGTCTTGCGGGCGAGCATCTTGATGCGCTGCTTGGTGCGGTCTCCGGAGGTGATATCGACACCGGCATCGGCGTAGGTCAGCGCTTTGCGTGCGCCGTTGGAGAGGTTTGCGGCGGCTCTTCGCGGTGCGGAGGGCTTCCTGGCGGCGGGTGGGAGACGGTTCTCGGACGAGGTGTCGGCGGCAGGGTCAGAGGTGAGCTCTTGGGGGCTTTGGGTCTCTTCGGGCAAGCGGGCATACCGTCCTTCACGTTTGGGAGCCTCAAGTCTAGCAGGGGAGATTCTTCGACCATGTGAATCGCCGGGTGGAGCCGGCCGTTGCCGGCCTCCTATACTTCTGGAATGGCACAGGCAATCGAGGGGCAGGCATCACGGGTGATGACGCGGTCGGGCGAGCTGCAGCGGCGGGCGGAGCGGCTATTGCCGGGCGGGGTAGATTCGCCGGTGCGGGCATTCCGGGCTGTGGGGGGAGAACCGCCGTTTATGGACCGGGCGAAGGGGGCGACGCTGTGGGACGTGGATGGAAACCGGTACGTGGACTTCTTTGGGTCGTGGGGGCCGATGATCCTGGGGCATGCCTATCCCGCGGCAGTTGAGGCGATTGGGCGGGCGGCGGAGCGGAGTGCCAGCTTTGGCGCATCGACCGAGGCGGAGGGCGACTTGGCGGAGCTGGTGATGCGGTGTTTTCCGTCGGTCGAGCGGCTGCGGTTTACGAGCTCAGGGACGGAGGCCTGCATGAGTGCGGTGCGGCTGGCGCGCGGGTTTACCGGGCGGAACCTCGTTGTGAAGTTCGAGGGGTGCTACCACGGGCACTCGGACGCAATGCTCGTGAAGGCGGGCTCGGGGATGGCGACGCTGGGCATTCCGGGGTCGGCGGGGGTGCCGGAGGCGGTCGCGATGGAGACGCTGGCGCTGCCGTACAACGATCTGGCGGCTGTGCGGGAGGCGTTCGCCAAATTTCCGGAGGGGATTGCGGCGGTGATCGTCGAGCCGGTGGTGGGGAATGCGGGAACGCTGATCCCGGTCGAGGGATACCTGCAGGGTCTGCAGGCGATCACGCGGGAGCATGGGGCGCTGCTAATCGTGGATGAGGTGATGACGGGGTTCCGATTGTCGCTCGGGGGAGCGCAGGAGATCTACGGGATCAGGCCCGACCTGACGACGCTGGGCAAGATCCTGGGCGGCGGGCTGCCGTGTGGGGCGTTTGGCGGGCGCGAGGACGTGATGGCGTACCTGGCGCCGCTGGGACCGGTGTACCAGGCAGGGACGCTGAGCGGGAATCCGCTGGCGATGGCGGCTGGGATCGCGACACTTGGGGCGCTGATCGAGGGTCGCGACACGATCTATGCGCGGTTAGAGCAGGTAACGGCGGCGGTGGCGGAGGGGGTCGCGGAGCTGGCGCGCGAGGCCGGTGTGGCGGTGACGACCAACCGGGTGGGGTCGATGTTTACGTGGTTCTTCACGGACCGGCCGGTGCGGAACTTTGCGGAGGCATTGATGAGTGATACGGCGCGATTTGGGGGGTTTCATCGGGCGATGATGGAGGCGGGTGTATGGCTGCCGCCGAGCCAGTTTGAGGCGGCGTTTGTGTCGGCGGCGCATGGCGAGACGGAGGTGGCGTTTACGCTCGAGGCGGCGCGGGGAGCGCTGCGGGGGTGACGAGCAACGGCTCCTCTCGATCGTTTTCCCGGGAAGATCGAGAGGGTTAATGCGACGGTGGCTTTGCCGATGCGCGACAGGGCGTTTCGGGGCAGGCTGCGGCGAGAACCATGGAGGTAATGGTGGGCCAATCGGGGAGATTTGCCTTAGGGTTCACATCGATGTCGGTCTTGTGAACGAGAACGAGACCGCGCGTGGGAAGGACTGTGATGTACTGGCCGCCGGTGCCGCGAGCCTCATATGCTCCCTGAAAGGGCGTAGCGTTGACATGGCCGGGATAGATGGCGGCATCCCAGACCCACCAGGCGACACCGAAGCCCCAGCGATCCGGGTTGCCGCGAAGTCGGAGGATCGGTGGCTCCATCTCGTCCCAGGGGGTGAATGGCGTGACCATGTAGCGGACCCAGTCGGTATTGACCACAGACTTGCCGTTCCAGACGCCCATGTTGTACATGAGCAGGCCGATGCGGGCCATGTCGCGGGTGGAGAGATACATGTGGTAGACGGGATGGATGGAACCGGATGAGGGATCTTTGTGCTGGAGCTCGCGGTGAAAGTCCTGCATACCGAGGGGAAGGGCGAGATCGTTCTCGAGGGCGTCGTAGATGCTTTGGCTGGTGATCTTTTCGAAGGCGGTGCCGGCGGCATCGAACTCCCAGTTGTTGTAGGAGAACACGGTACCCGGATAGACAGAACCGCGGCCGGGCTGCTGGCTGGTGAGGATGTCATCTGGCGGATCGCGGTAGATGCCGGATCGACCTGTCATCAGCTGTTCGAGTGTTGCTTTCCCTTCGAGATCGGAGAAGGGAATGGTGTCGTCGAGCCCGAGCTGCTTCACCGTTTTATCCATGTCGATCTTGCCGGTGACGACGTATTTGCCCATAAGCATGGACAGGATGCTCTTGCGTACGGAGGCGACTTTGCTGACGCGGGTGACATCGCCGAAGGAGAAGATGACATTGCCATCCTTAACGACCATCATGGCGGTGGTGGGGCCGGTGCGGAGCCAGGCACGAAGAACCTCGAAGCGCGCGGAGGAGAAGCCGGCGGACTCTGGGGTGACGGTTTGCCAGTCGGCGTTGGGGTTGTTGGGAGGAGCCTGGGCGGCGGTAGAGAGGCTGAGAGTGATGATGAGTATGGTGAGCAGGCGGCGAGAGCGGAGCATGACAGGGGAAGTATAGGGCAGAGGCCGATAGCCCGGAGATATGGGCAGGAGTGGCTTGTACCAGGGGAGGCGGAGCGATGAACAGGGCGGTGAAGAGACCATCGCGGGTTCTGGTGAGTGGGGCGACGGGGTTGATTGGGCGGCAGTTTGTGGCGGCGCGGCGCGCGGCGGGGGACACCGTGGTGGCGCTGGTGCGGCGGAAGGCCGGCGAGCAGGAGATTCGGTGGAGCCCTGGCGTGGAGGAGCTGGATCCGGCGTTGGTGAGCGGGTTCGATGCGGTGGTGCATCTGGCGGGGGAGCCGGTGGTGGGGCTGTGGACGGCAGCGAAGAAGCGCAGGATTCTGGAGAGCCGGGTGAGGGGAACGGAGACGCTGGTGCACGCGCTGACGCGGGCGGAGCGGCCGCCGCGGGTGTTTCTGTGTGCTTCGGGCATCAACTTCTATGGTGGGACGCGGGCGGGCGAGGTGGATGAGCACTCGGCGGCGGGGAGCGGGTTTCTGGCGGGGGTGTGCGAGGCGTGGGAGGCGGCATGTGATCCGCTGCGGACGGTGGCGCGGGTGGTGAATCTGCGGATCGGGGTGGTGCTGGCGCGGGAGGGTGGGACGTTGGGGGCGATGCTGCCGATCTTTCGGCTGGGGGTGGGTGGATCGGTTGGTCCGGGGAAGGGATATGTGAGCTGGATTACGATCGGGGATCTGGTGCGGGCGATGGAGTACCTGCTCGAAGCCGATATGCTGCGGGGGCCGGTGAACGCGGTGGCGCCGGAGCCGGTGACGGGACGGCGGCTCACGGAGGCGGTGGCGGAGGCGGTAAGGCGGCCGGCGGTGTTGACGGTGCCGGCATGGGCGGCGCGGCTGGTGCTGGGCGGGTTTGCCGAGGAGACGGCGTTGGGAAGTGTGCAGGCGGTGCCGCGGCGGTTGCTGGAGAGCGGGTTTGTGTTTCAGGATGTGAGGATCGAGGAATCGGTGGCGGCGCTGGTGGCAGAGCGGCGATGAGGGGTGAATGGGGGCGGGATGGGTCGGGAAAGCAGGTCTCTGCAGTTCGATCAGAAGGACGGAGCTTGGGCGTTAGTTTTCGGCTGGCGGGTCGAGTTGATCGATGACGAGGACCTGGACGGGGCCTTTGGTGGGAATGAGCTTGAGGCCGAGCTGTTCCTGAAGGGCGGTGAAGAGGGGTGGGGCGGCATTGGGGGCGGCGTCGGTGGCGGAAGTGGGTTGGCTTTCGGTGTCGGGGGTCCACTTGAGGGTTAGATCGAAGAGGCCAGGGAGGCTGGTCTGGTCGATGACGATGCGGCCGAGGTCGTGGGAGAGCTCCTGGGTGAGGGTCTGGGCGAACTGGGCGAGGGTGACGCCTTTGGCGTCGATCTGGCCGTCGTTGGTGTCGGTATCGGCGTCGATTTGGTTGGAGGGGCGGAGGTGCGGGCCGCTTTTCGCGACGACGAGGGCGTAGAGGGGAAGGGTGTGGGTCTCCCAGTGGTAGCGGAGGTGGAAGCGGTCGGCAAGGAGCTGCTGGAACATGGCTCGGCCGGCGAGGGCGTGTTGGTGGCGGTCGAGGCGGTTCCACTCTGCAAAGGTGGTGGCGTCGAGCTTGGCTTCAATGTCGAAGCGCGCGGAAGTGAGCCATCTAGGGCCGCCGAGGATGCGGGGCTCGGGGAGGTCGAAGGCGGTGTACTGCATGAGGTTTTTGACGGTGACGTTTAAAGCGATGAAGCGGCTGTTGTCCATGCCGGAGTGAGAGCTGGAGGTTCCGACGTGGCTGCGCTTGACGGAGGTGACTTCGAAGGTAAGGGCCGGTGCCGGCGTTTGCCCGAGGGCTGTGGCGGTTTGCGCGAGGGCAAGGGCGGCGAGCAGGAAGCGCGGGGGCATGCAGAGGAAGTATAGGGCGGAGTACGGCGGGTGAAAGCTCCGATGGTAAGCAAAACGGCAAGATGGTCCTCGCTTCGCTCCTTCGGCTTGGGGCGAAGTGTGGGAGTTCTCTCGGCTTGGCCGCGCTCAGGGTGGATCGACGAGCAATCTTGCGCGGAGAAGGGCGACTAGATGGCGATAAGGCCGGAGCGGATCGCGGCCAGCGAAAGTGACGCGATGACGATCCAGAGGACGACGCCCTGAATGAGAGGCCGGATGCCGACGCGCTGGAGTGTCTGCCTGGAGAGACCGGTTCCGATCAGGAAGAGAGTGACGGTGAGGCCGATTTTACCGAGGTGATTGAAGACGGCGTATGCGGGAGCGAAGCGGACGGCGTAGGTGCTGGCTACGGCGGCGAGCAGGAAGAGAAGGATGAACCAGGGAAAGGTGATCGCGGAGCTGGCCCTGGCCGCGGTTCCGGCTGGCTGGTCTGTCGCGGAGGTCTGCAGGGCGGTTTCGGCGCTGGCTTTGGCAGCCTGGCGTCGGGTGAAGGAGGCGACGAGGAAGGTAAGGGGAACGATCCAGAGGGCGCGGGCGAGTTTGACGGTGGTGCCGATGGAGAGAGCCTGCGGGCCGTAGCGGGCGGCGGCGCCGACGACCGAGCTGGTGTCGTGAATGGCGAGGGCCGCCCAGAGGCCGAACTGCGATTGGGAGAGGTGGAGGGCCCAGCCAATTGCGGGAAAGGCGAGCAGAGCGACGGCGTTGAGGGAGAAGACGGTGCCGAGCGAGATGGCCATATCTTCTTCGCCGGCCTCAAGCACAGGCGCGATAGCGGCTATGGCGGAGCCGCCGCAGATAGCGGTGCCGCAGGTGATAAGGAAGGAGGCCTTTGGCTGGATGCGCATGACGCGGCCGAGGAGTAAGCCGAGGCCCATGGCGAAGGTGATGCTGAGGGCGGTGTACAGGAAGCCTGACCTGCCGGCATGCAGGACCTCCTGCAGATTCATGCCGAATCCCAGGCCGACAACTGAGGCCTGCAAGAGCAAGTGAGCGAGGGAGTGGCTTTCGGCACGGAAGGGATGCGCGACGGTGAAGCCGAAGACGAGGCCGCCGAGAAGGGCGAGCGGCGGCGAGATGAAGCCGCTGGCCGCAAGGATGATGCCGACGAAGAAGATCTTTTTAGGGTCCATAGTGCCTCTCGAGCACGTTCCTGATGTGTTGCCGCTGCTTTCGGGCAGTGAATGGCCGTTCTCTTTGCGAGCAGAGAACACCGGCACCCGTGGCCTGCAGTCCACGTTCGGGGGGTTCTGATCTCAAGTGTGGAAGGGCGCGGAGCGGGTGTCCAAGTGGAAGTTCTGATGACCCATAAGCTGCGCTTATCAGCGGCTTACAACCACGTGTCCAGGGTGACGAATGGCGCAAGTGACTGCAGCGTGAGGATGGCCGCGGTGGCGGCTACGGTGCGGGTGCGGTCGGCCGTCGGTGTGGTCTGGCTGCCATCGTGGAGAACGATGTTTGAGGCATAGCCACGACGCTGATTGCGGGCGATGCCGGCCAGGACGCGGGTGGTAATGGCGTCGGCGGTGGGAAGGGACCAGTCGTTCGCGATGAGGTTCCAGGTGGTGGGAGTGAGGCCGAGTGCGCGCGCGGTGCGGAGGACAAAGGGGGTGCGGAAGCCGTGCGGTGGGCGGAAGAGCAGGACGGGCGCGGCAATAGTGTCTTCGATGGCGTGGTTGGCGTCGGTGAGCTCGGCCGTAATGCGGGTGTGGGAGCAGAGAGGAAGTCTGGGGTGAGACATGGAGTGGTTGCCGACTGTGTGGCCCTCGGCGAGGATGCGGCGGGCGAGGGCGGGTTGCGCGAGGGTGTAACGGCCGATGAGGAAGAAGGTGGCTCTGACCTGGTGCTCGGCGAGGAGATCGAGCAGGCGCGGTGTGGCGGTGGGGTTGGGGCCGTCGTCGAAGGTAAGGGCGATCTCGTCCGGTGTTGCAGGTGCGAGGAGAGTGGGGCCGAAGAGCTGGGAGGAGGGGGCGACTACGGCGTAGGCAAGGGTGGCCGCTGCGGCGGCAAGTGCACCGGCACCGGTGAGGCTCCTTGCGGAGGACAGAGACTTCTCCAGAGCGCGACGTCCAGCGAGGGAAGCGGATGCGAGGCGGGTTGCCGGCACGGCTTTCAGCGGGGATAGCCGCCGAAGGCCGCCGCTCGTTTGATGATGTTGATGCGGTTCATGACGGACTGCAGGTAGATGCCGCCGAAGAAGAAGGTCAGGACGGGATTAATGGACAGGCCGATAGGTTCCACGGTGTTGTAGTGGCGCTCCAGGTCAGCCCGGAAGGTGAAGCGTGCGATCAGACGCACGACCCAGCACGTGATGGCCACCAGGCCGTAGCCGGCGAAGCCCGCGGAGTGCTGGATCGCGACACCGCGATGAGTTCCGGCCATAAAGCCGATCGTCTGACCCATGACTCCCTGCGCGAAGATCAGGACTGCGGCAGCGGCATAGAGCAGGAGGACCCGGGTTGGCGGGTAAACGCGGCGGAACCACGCGGCGAGCACCAGGTTCCAGATGAGCTGGAAGAGGCTGAAGGTGAGAACGTCAAAGAGCAGAACCAGGCCCCAGGAGAGATTGGGCGGGCCAGGAAGATTTGGGTTCGGCCCATAGCCGCCGAAGGGTTGCGGAGTGAAGCCCGACGGTGAGTACGCGGGAGGAACGGGGCCGCTGTAGGGAGCTGGGCCGGCGGTTGACGGCATGCCGGGCTGGGCGGCGGCAGACGAGAAGGTCGAGTCCCCGAGGAGTGTCGACACGGAAATCCAGTCGGGCCTCTCGTCGCTCTTGACGGAGTCTGAGGGCAGGACGTGGCCTGACGCGACATAACGGCGAAGATCTTCAAGGGTGTACGGGCCGTAGACCTGGCCGTTACGTGCGACGTGGTAGTGCATGGAAGCTCCTGTGCCGCCCGGTCTTCGCCGGTTCTGCTCTAGGGTCGCAGAGTGGTGCTGGCACGTTCCAGCATGTAAACACGAGACGAGGGTAGAGACAACGAAAAGATTTGTGCGGAGTAAAAGGCTGCGCGGTGTTGGCGGGCTAGTGGGCGAGGAAGGCGGCGATGTGCTGATTGAGGAAGAGGCCATCGGCGGGAGAGGCACCCGCGCCGGCGGGATGGCCCCAGAGAGACGGGATGGGCAGAAGGGTGCAGTGCGGGATAAACTGTGCCTCGTAGCGCGCGTCTTCGACAGGAAAGTAGAGATCGGTGGCGGAGGGCATGTAGAGCACGGGGACGCGGATGGAGCGCAGGGCGGCCTCGACGTTGTCGTGCTGCCCGGGGGTGTGGCCGACGTCGTTCGACTCCCAGGTGCGCATCTGCAGGATGAGGTTGTTGGCGTCGGGGTTGGGAATGAAGTTGTCGCGGTAGGAGGCGATGACCTCGCCTAGGGTGGTGAGCTTGGGATCGTCTTCGCGCCAGAGCTCACGGCGCCACCACTCCTGCGAGAAGAGCCACGCGGTCCAGACGAGCGAGAAGGCCTCGATGCCTTTCTTTGGCTGTGTGGTGTAGTCGCCGCCGTTGAAGGTCTGATCAGCGGCGATGGCGGCGATCTCGCTTTCGAGCCGGACGATGCCGTGGCCGTAGGTCTTGGCCGTGCCGGAGGTGGCGACGATGCGGTCCATGAACTCGGGATAGCTGACGGCCCACTGGAAGGCCTGCTGGGCGCCCATGGAGAAGCCGATGACGGCCTGGAGATGTTTGACATGGAGCTCGTCGGTGAGGAGCTGATGGACGGCGGTGACGTTATCGCGGATGGTCATGACGGGAAAGCGCGGGCCGTGGAGGGGCTCGGGGGTGTTGCTGGGAGAGGAGGAGCGGCCGTTGCCGAATAGCTCGGTGGTGATGAGGAAGAGCTTGCCGGGGTCGAGGGCTTTGCCGGGGCCTATGAGGAAGCCGTAGCCGTGCTGCTCGGCCATGTAGTGCGAGGGAAGAAGCACGGCGTTGTCGCCGGCGGCGTTGAGGTGGCCGTAGGTGCCGTAGAGGATGTGAGCTTCCGGCAGGACCGTGCCGCTTTCGGTGTGGACGTTGTGGAGGAGAAAGTCATGCGAGGTTGGCTCGGGATCTTTTGCCGGGGCTGACTGCGCGCCGGCGATGCCGGTGCAGAGGAGAGCGAGGGAGAGGGCGCGTGCGAATATGTGGGGGATCATCGTGAGGCCTGCTTCGCTGTGGTGAGTTCGTCTTTGGCGATGGCGCCGCCCTTCATGACGAAGGGGATGTGTTCGAGGGCCTCGACGTGTTGGAGGGGATCTTCGTGGAGGGCGATGAGGTCGGCAAAGTGGTTTGGGGTTAGTTCGCCGACGTCGGCGGAGCGGCCGATGAGATCGGCGGCACTGACCGTCGCGGCCTGGATGGCCTGCGCGGGGCTCATACCGTACTGGACCATGTAGTGGAATTGTTTGGCGTTATCGCCGTGCGGGTAGACGCCGGCGTCGGTGCCGAAGGCCATTTTGACGCCGGCCTGAAAGGCTTTGCGGAAGTTGTCGCGCTGGGTCTGGCCGAGGGCGCGCTCCTTGGTGGTGAGCTCTTCGGGGATACCGAACTGTTTCGCTTCGCCGAGGATGTAGGTGTCGTCATAGATGTCCATGACGAAGTAGGTGCCGTGCTGTTTGGCGAGGCGGATGCCTTCGTCGTCGACGAGCGAGGCGTGTTCGATGGAGTCGATGCCGGCTTCGATCGACCACTTGATGCTTTGCGCGCCGTGGGCGTGGGCGGCGATCTTGCGGCCGGCCTGGTGCGCGGTGTCTGCGGCCATCTTGAGTTCGGCAAGGGTGTACTGCGGGGCGCCGGGCTGGTCGCCCTTCGAGAGGACGCCGCCCGAGGCGAGGATCTTGACGACGTCGACGCCGTACTTCACCTGCTCGCGAACGGTCTGCTGAACCTGCTGCTCGCCATCGGCAATTTGGAAGTTCCGCTTCTCGGGAAACATCGTGACCGTGGTTTGAGGCGAGTAATTGTTGAGGTCGCCGTGGCCGCCGGTGATGGAGATGCCGGGGCCGGAGGCGACCATGCGCGGGCCGGGAATAAACCCGGCATCGATGTTCTTGCGGAGATCGACGGCGAGGAAGGGCAGCGAGCCGACGTCGCGGACGGAGGTGAACCCGGCATCGAGGGTCTTCTTTGCGTTGACGACGCCGGCGATGGCTGCGTCGAAGGGCGAGGTGTCAAAGGAGTGAATGGGGTCGTAGCGATCGGCGCGCGCGGTGAGGTGGGTATGGCAGTCGATCAGGCCAGGCAGAACAAAGTCATCGGAGAGGTCGATGACAGCCGCGCCTGCAGGGATACGGAAGGCGGCTTCTTCGATCGAGCGGATGCGATCGCCATCGATGACGAGAACGACGTGGGGGCGGTAGTGGCCGGAGCGGCTGTCGAAGAGGTTGCCGGCTTTAACGTAGGTAATGGTCGCAGCGGTCGCGGAGGCGGTGAGAGCCGCAACGGCAAGGGCGGAAACGAGGGCGCGGGGCAGGAGATGCGGCACGGGATCCTTGAGTGAAAGGAAGAATGAGGTACGGAGAGCCTATTGTTGCAGATGGGCGGACAGAGGCGTGAGAGCTTCTGTGCGGGCTGTGCTCTTTCCCCGCTTCGGCGCGCGCGTAAGCAGCGGCTGCGGCAGGTGTAGGATGTGCGTCAGGTCACCTACTTCACATGCCTGTAACGCCGCTCTTTACTCCGCGCGAAGCCGCCAGAATGCTCGGCATCAGTTATCCAACCATCAAGCAGTGGATACTGGCCGGCAAGCTTAGGACCACGTCGACTCCAGGTGGCCATCACCGGATCTCGCCAGCGGCCCTCAAACCGTTTCTGGCAGACGACCAGTTGAAGCCGGTCGCAGACTCCCGTATGCGGTTCCGCAGGGTTAGCGGGAGGAATCAGCTTGCGGGTAAAGTGGTAAGTCTGCGCATCGAGGGCTTGATGGCGGAGGTGGTTCTTGCCATGGGCGACGCTCAGATTACGTCGATTATCACTGCAGCCGCGGCGCGAGAGCTCGGCTTGAAGAAGGGTGACACTGTCGCTGCTCTTATCAAGTCGACTGACGTGATGATCGAGCGCATGGACGTTTGAGGTGCCGGCTGCTCCAAACGATTTGATTCATATACTATCGCAGGATGTGTCGCCTTTGTCTCAGAGGAGTTCTTCCCGCAGTCGCGTTTGCTCTCTCCGCCGGTCTGCCGGCTTCCGCACAGGTTGCGGGTGACCTTCGAGGCCGCATTCTTGATGCAACCGGGGCGGCTATCTCCGGTGCTGCGGCGGACCTCACGCAGACGGCGACGGGCGTCCATCTTCACACTGTCGTGACCTCCGCCGGAGACTATGACTTCTCGCACCTTGTACCTGGTACGTACGCCCTGTCGATCACCGCGACGGGCTTCGAGCAGATGCTCCGCTCCGGCGTTACCGTTGAAGTCGGAACGACGACCACACTCGATCTGACCCTCCATGCCGGCGCGGCGCGCGATGTGGTGACGGTTACAGCTGACGCTCCGCTCCTTCAGGCAGGCGAGTCTGACATTCAGACCAACATCCCGGGTCGTGCTGTGCTCGCGCTGCCGCTGAACTCACGTAACTTTATCCAGCTTGCGCAACTTGCTCCTGGAGTTGCGCTGCCGCCCGGCACGGTGCTGCCCCGGATCAACGGCGGTCGCCCGCGCACGAACGAGTACCTCTTCGACGGGATCTCCGCGCTTCAGCCGGAGCCGGGCCAGGTCGCCTTCTTTCCCATCATCGACGACATCGCAGAGTTCACCGTGGAGAGTAACAACGTTCCCGCCGACTTCGGCCGGTTTAATGGCGGCGTCGTCAACGTTGCGACTCGTTCGGGCTCAAATGACCTCCACGGTTCTGTCTACGATTTCTTTCGGAATGAGGATCTAAATGCACGGAACTACTTTGCCGGTACGGGACGCAAGCCGGAGTACCGCCGGAACGTCTACGGGGGGACTCTCGGCGCTCCTGTTCTGCGCGACAGACTCTTCGTCTTTGCTGACTACCAGGGCATCAAGCAGCGCCTTGGTGTGACACGCATTTCGACCGTGCCCACCGTGAACGAACGCAAGGGAATCTTTACCGGCGTTTCCAAGATCTACAATCCATGCTCAAGCACCACAACCAGGCGGACCGAGTTCGCGAATGACACGATCGATCCCGCGCTTTGCCCATTTGATCCAAAGGCGTTACAAGTCCTGGCTTTGATTCCTCAGCCGAATACAGGATCGGGTGCGGCTAACAACTTTTCGTATGTCAGCGATGATGATGATCATCAGAATCAGTTCGACACCCGGGTAGATGGAGCCTTTGGGTCTCACGATCGAGGGTTCGTTCGATACAGTTACTACGCCGAGGTGGAGCAGCCTGCCACTCCTTTTCCGGGTGGCGGTGGTCTGATCTCCGGTTCTGTCATTGGAACGGGCAACGTGACCGGCCTGACGAACGTTCTTGGCCAGCAGATCGTGATCAACGAGACGCACACATTTACAACTTCGCTGCTCAACGACGTGCGGATTGGGTATACGCGCCGCGGCAACTCGCAGCTGGGGCAGCAGCTTCCCGGTCCTGCCGGAGCGGCGCTGGGCATTCCAAACATTCCGGTCGGCTCGGGATACGGCAACACCTTTCCGCAGTTCACCTTTACGGGATTTCAGCAGCTTGGTTCGACCTCAAGTGCGACCGGACGATATCAGACGGCAGTGGGTGAGCTTGTTGATGCACTGACTCTGGCTCGCGGCCCGCACTCGATCAAGCTCGGAGCCGATCTGCGCCGTTACGAACTGAATGCCTTTGCTCCGCCCAATCCGACTGGCAGCTTTCAGTTCACAACAACCGGCACGGACACTCTCTCCGCTACCGGCGCGGCTACGGGAGGGAACTCCTTTGCGAGCTTTCTGCTCGGCCAGGTGGATACGTTCAATATCGACCTCCAGCAACGCACCATACGGCCCCGCGACTACATCCACGAGTTCTTTGCCCAGGACGACTGGCGAGTCAACAATCGCCTCACGTTGAACATCGGGGCGCGATGGACGCTTCACCTTCCCTCCACGGAGACTCATAATCAAGGTGCGATCTTCAACCTAGCCACGCAGAAGCTCGACTATCTGGGTGTGAACGGGAGTCCGCGTACCGCGCGTGACCTGCACTACGGCAACGTTGCGCCTCGCGTCGGCTTCGTCTTCCAACTGGATCCCGCAACCGTCCTTCGCAGCGGCTACGGCATTGTCTTCATCGATCAATCCGGTATCACGACGCCATTTACAACGCCGCAATATCCTTTCATCCAGAATGTGCAGCAGAAGACGACCGACGGCTATGTCCAGGCGTTTGCTTTGGCAGGTGGACCCACCGCCATCGCCCCGATCCCACTGACACCGGATGCGGGGTTGGGCCAAAGCGTGTACACCGCAACCCGGTCCGCGGGGTCCGGCTACGTCCAGCAGTGGAACCTTGCCGTCCAGCACGCCTTTACCTCGAATCTCTCCTTTGACCTAGCGTATGTCGGATCTCACGTTGTTCATCTCGGAATACCGGATCAGAACCTGAATCAACTTACGGATGGCCAGATCGCCTCCGGCCTTGCAGGTCCTGCGGCCGCCAAGGCACTCACGGGCAGCGTGACGAACCCGTACTTCGGTGTGATCTCCCCGAATAGCCAGCTGGGGGCCTCGAGGACGATTGCAGCCGCGCAGCTTCTCAAACCTTTTCCGGAGTTCCAGAACGTTGCCATCTATCGCAACAACAGGGGAAGTTCCGTCTACCATGCGCTTGAAGCGAAGCTTGAAGAACGTCTCACGCATGACCTTACATTCCTTACGAGCTATACATGGTCCAAGCTGATCGACCCTGCATCTTCCGTCTTCTCTTCGACCGTGCTGTCATCGCCGAACACTTCGTCGCTCACTGACGCTGACACCTATCGCCCGCGCCTTGAACGAGACCTCTCCAACGGCGACATGACGAATGTCCTCTCTGTCAGTGCCGTCTACCGGCTTACAGCGTTCAAAGGCCACAGCTTTCGAACGCCCATCTTGGGAGGCTGGGCTGTGAATGCAATCGGCACGATGCAGAGCGGCATGCCGGTGACCATCACCGACGCCACCAACAACAACGCCTTTGCCGGAGTGCCTCTGCAACGGCCGAACGTTAGCGGCAACCCGCAGCTTCCATCGTCGCAGCGGAGCGCGGCCCACTGGTTCAACACCGCAGCCTTCTCTGCCGCTCCCCAGTTCACCTTTGGCAACGCCAGCAGAAATCCGGTCAGAGGCGCACCCTATCGTGATCTCGACCTGGCACTCGTGAAACATACCGCCTTGTCCGAGAGGACGGACCTGGAGTTCCGCGCCGAGGTCTTTGACGTCACGAATACTCCAGCCTTTGCGCAACCAAATGGCTCCGTCGGCTCAGCAGCTTTTGGAACGATCACGGCAACCACGACGGACCCCCGCGTCGTGCAGTTTGCTCTTAGACTGAGTCGTTGATGGTCTGTACCTCTCCGGTTGCGCGGTGTCCGCCGGGTCGCCTGATCCTGTGAGGCTGCAGGGCGGCACACCAGGTAGAGCCTGCTAAGTTTGCCTGAAGGCGGCTGTCGACACGGGAAATCTCGCATCCTACCCTGAGACGTAGCGAGTACGCCCACAAAGACACATGAAGGAGCAGTATGCCAACCGATCTGATCACCCCACAGGATCCCCGTTCGCAGTACCCCGGTCCACCCTCCAGCCCTGAAGTGCAGTCCGCCCCGGGTACACAGGAGGCGATGAGTGAAAAGCCGGACTGCGGTGAACTCTCGTACAAAGGCTCCGGCCGCCTTGCAGGCCGCAAAGCCCTGATCACTGGTGGCGACTCCGGGATCGGCCGCGCTGCGGCAATTGCGTTTGCGCGAGAGGGTGCCGATGTTGCGATCGGTTACCTCCCGGATGAACAGGAGGACGCGGAGGAAGTCGCCAGCTACATCCGACAAGCCGGCCGTACAGCAGTGCTCCTGCCCGGGGATGTGTCGCACGAGGGCTTCTGCCAGCGTCTGGTGAACGACGCGCTTGAGCAGCTCGGTTCACTCGACATTTTGGTTAACAACGCCAGCAAGATGGGCAAGACCGAAGGCCTTCTTCAGACTTCGACTGAGCGCTTCGACTCCCTCATGAAGACCAACGTCTATTCCCTCTTCTGGATCACAAAGGCTGCACTGCCGCACCTGAAACCTGGCGGCTCCATTATCAATACCACCAGCGTTCAGGGCTACGATCCAACGCCGTCTATCTTTGATTACGCCATCACCAAGGCTGCCATTGCGAACTTCACCAAAGGTCTGAGCAAACCCTTTATGGAAGAGCACGGTGTACGCATCAACGGCGTGGCTCCCGGTCCCGTCTGGACTCCCCTTCAGGAGGCGGAGGGCAGCAAGGAGAAGCTGAAGAAGCTTGGTGGCGAGACCCCGTACCAACGCCCTGGACAACCTGTCGAACTGGCGTCCGTCTACGTGCATCTTGCGTCGCAGGAGAGCAGCTATACGACTGGTGAAATCTACGGCGTTACTGGCGGCTTAGGAATTGCCTGAGTCATAGAGAGGGAGGCTGCTCCTCTGCTCGTGAGGAGCCCTCCCTCGTCTACGTTTTCTGTTGAAAAGTAAAGCTCCCGGCAAAGCGGAGCTTCTACGATGAGCTCTCGAGGACAAACTGGATAGCCAAACGAAATTGCAGGCTGACGTTGCCCGGCGAGCTTTTCCTCTGCAGGACTATGCTGCCATAGGCGATGGCAAATCACTCGCCCTTCTGGCTCCAGATGGCGCGGTGGTGTGGTGGTGCGTGCCGAACCTGGATTCGCCGCCTTTGTTCGACAGCCTGCTTGACCCCTCCAATGGAGGCTTCTTCACGGTGCAACCGGTTGATGGCTTCCGCGTTACTCGGCACTACCGCGAAAACAGCAATGTGTTAGAGACCACCTTCACGACAATGGGTGGAGTTATTCGGGTCACAGAGGCCCTGAACAGTACGCTGGCGGGGCGTCTGCCATGGTGCGAGTTGGCGCGCCGGTTGGAGGTTGAGTCAGGCACTGTGCGCATGCGGGTACGGCTGGTGTTTGGAACGAGGGCAGAGACCGTCTCGCCCTGGATTCAGCAGAATGAGAACGGCACGATCTTCCATGTGGGCCCGGTGCTGGGCATGTTGCGGGCCAGCCCAAACCTTCGCGTGATAGAGGAAAGCGATCGTGCTATCACGCTCGAAGGAACACTGCGCGCCGGGGAGAGTGGGCTCGTCGCGATCGTAGCCGGCGAGTCGCAGCCGCTGGGCGTGCCCAGCATTGAAGACATCGACACGCGCATTCAGCTGGGCGATGAGGCCTGGCAGACCTGGACCAAAGGTCTACGCTACGACGGTCCATACCGGGAGCATATGGTGCGCAGCGCACTGGCGCTGAAGCTGCTGCTCTTTTCTCCTTCAGGTGCGATCGCTGCGGCTGGAACCACCTCGCTTCCGGAGCGTATAGGAGGTGAGCGGAACTACGACTACCGCTATGCCTGGGTGCGGGACGCCGCCTACACGCTCGATGCTTTTCTGCGGCTCAATCAGATTCCCGAAGCGCAAGCCGCACTGGCCTGGCTGGTTTCGCGCCTGGAAGAGCAAGGTGTCACAGTCTGCTACCGGCTCGATGGCAGTCCGGTGCCGCCGGTTGAGCCTCTCGGCCTTCCCGGCTATGAAGGGTCTTTGCCAGTGGTCACGGGCAATGCCGCCGGCGCGCAACACCAGCATGGCGTTTACGGAGATATCTTTCAGGCAGCCTCGCTCTTTGTGGAAGGCGGCAGCGTTCTGGACCAGGGGACCGCGTCAACCCTCTCGTGTATCGCCGACCAGTGCGCCGACCGCTGGCGGCAGAAGGACTCAGGGATCTGGGAGCTTGAAGAGCTCGAGCATTACACGATGTCGAAGGTCAGCTGCTGGCAGGCGCTCTTCCGCGCAGTGCAGTTGGCCGAGAAAGGTCATCTGCCGAGCACCTGCGTTCCGCGCTGGTTGCGAGAACGCGATCGCATCGAATCCTGGGTCAACGAGCATTGCTGGTCTGACAAGAAGCAGGCATACACCTTCTACGCCGGTTCCGACGCGCTCGATGCGTCCATGACTCTCGCAGCCTACTTCGGATTTCCGCAGAAGGAGCGGCTCTCCCTGACCTGCACTGCGCTGCAAAAAGAACTGCAGCACGGGCCATGGGTGTATCGCTTCTCAGGAGCGGAGAAGCAGGAAGGTGCGTTTCTGGCCTGCACCTTCTGGCTTGCCACGGCGCTCGCCAAGCTGGATCGACAGGAGGAAGCTACGCGTTTGATGGACCAAGCCTTTGCTCAGCTTCCGGCCGGAGTGGGCATCCTGAGTGAGATGGTGGATGTAAAGACGGGAGACTTCCTGGGCAACTTACCGCAGGGCCTCAGTCATCTTGCAGTGGTGCACGCCCTGCTGTCGATCTATCAAGCCGATGCGACAGAAGAGAGCGGCCGGTAAGCCCGACCTTCCCATAGGTGGTGCTTTAACTGGTCCGCCCAACCCCGATGCTCCACAGAGCGCATCGCCCTACTCGCGTCTGCGGTTGGAAGGCGATACGCACGCTGGTTCAAGCCGGAACCTCGTCGATGGTCGCAGGCTCTGCGCGCTGTCGCTCATTGCGTTGCACCCGGTATTTAATCGCCTCTTCATACGCCTTGAGCCTGGAGCGCATGACCCCACCCAACGGCCGGTGTACCTCGAGCGCATGCCATGGATTGAAAGAGAGTCGTTCATCGACAAACAGCTGCCGCGCATCCGAGTACGTGTCCTGCGGTGTCACGGTGATGTGTGCCACGGTCTGCCATGGACTTTTATCTTCTGGCCATTCCTTATTGGCCAACTCAATAGGGAAGTCCTTGTCCTTTTCCTCGAGGTCCGAAGCCTTCGGGGCGAGCGCGAGCTGCACCTTCACTTCCCATATAGCAGTCTCGTGACGAAAGAACTTCTTAATCATCTCCTCAAGCGCGTTGTAATCCGCTCCGAGATCGACGGCAGTGCCGGTCAGCTTCTTCAGGTTTTCTGAACCGGGCGCAAACCCCACCTTCGCAACGTACCGTCCGTAGCGCAGCGGAGCCACCGTGGAGAAGCTTTCACCGAGGATGTGCGTAGCGGATGCTCCAATGCCTTCGAGCGTCGCGGAAGGCAGGTGAACGGCCTTGAGCACCGCATTGGCCGCGCGGGCACCGAGAGAGACCGCGTGCTTCACGCCTTCGGGTGTGTCGAGGTTCTTGTCGAAAGTTTTAAGTTGTTCGAGGAAGCCCTTTGGATCGGGTGCAGCGAAGGCCGCCGCGTTGACGCAGACGAAGTCCTGGGTTGTTTTGCCGAGGTGACTCTCGACCTTCGGACCCTCGACATTAAGCACCTTCAACGCTAGACCGCGTGGGCTCGAGACGTTGTCCGCCAGCATGTCTCCCGGGTTTGTTGAAAAGCGCATGATGACCGGGTATGGCGTGGCCTGCGCGAAGAGACCCTGCGCGAACGGTTCCGGCAGATTTGGCAGCGCCTCAAGCGTTCCCACCAGAACGCCATGCGACTTGGCGTGCACGGGTCGGTAGGCATGGCGATACCGGGTCGCCATGTGCCGCGTGATGTGCTGCATGGTACGGGAAAGCTCGTCAAAGGTGACGTGCTCGTCCGGAGCAATTGTTTCGACCTCCGGGCTGTACGTGAGGTAGTTGGGAGCTTCTGACATGGATTTCATAGGCGTGAATGGATAGCAGGCGACCTCAGGCGAGACGGCGCGTGCTCCGGTTAATCTCGTCCTCCGCTTGCAGGTTGACTTTCTGGCATAACATCGATCACGCTTCTTCAACTTGCAACAATACTCATTCCGAGTTGCATTTGAAAGTAGCTCTGCGGATGCCCTAACGCATTCATTATCTTTTTACAAGCTCCGGTGCATAGATCTTAGCCGCAGAACCGCAAGCATCCATCGACAGTCAGAAGCTGACGATTTTGAAGCAAGCTTCTCCAGAAGTTGCGATATCTCCTGACACACACAACGCGTGAGAAATCTCTTGACTTTCCTCCGCATCCCCTACTACAAGGGGTGCCTGCAAGAAGACAGGCTCAGACAAGCACGACCCAATCGTTACTTCGAACCTCAGTTGGAGGCGTTCCGTGCGTAAGCAATCCCTACTCCTCACCATCCCGCTCATAGTCGTTTCGGGAACTAACCTTCTCTCCGCGCAATCCGATAACTCGTCGCTCTCCGGTTCAGTTGCAGACACGTCTGGCGCTCTCCTCCCCAACGCAAAGGTCACAGCAAAGAACAACGCAACCGGCGCTGAACAGACAGCTACAACGAACGAGAGCGGCAACTTCACCTTTCCGAACGTGCAAACCGGTGTTTACACGGTGCGGGTCGAAGCAAAAGGCTTCCAATCATCACTGTTGAACGATGTCCACGCTGATCCAAGCGTTGGCAAGCGTGTGGACTTCGCGTTGAAGGTCGGAGAATCGTCCTCCACCGTCACTGTGGATGCAAATGCAAACTCGGTGCAGACCGAGAGCGCAGTACTTGGGCAACTCGTGACGCAGGAACAGGTCAAGAGTATTCAATTGAATGGGAGAAATCCGCTCTATCTTTCTCAGATGGAACCAGGGGTGGTGCGCAATGCGTCAATGGCATCGTTCTCGTTTGGTCTGGACAATGGAGTGAATATTGGCGGGGCCCGTAGTCAGGAAAGCCTCATCACCATCGACGGAGCTCCCGCGGTCCGCACCCGTTCTAATGGAACCAGCGTCGGTGTTGCCGATGTTGACTCTACCTCTCAGGTTCAAATCCTGACAAACAGCTATCAGGCCGAATACGGCCGAAGTTCGGGAGGGCAGATTCGGATTGTTCCCAAGAGTGGAACCACGACCTTCCATGGATCCGCCTTTGAGTTCTTTCGAAACACGATTCTGAATGCGAATGACTGGCAGCGCAAACTACCCACAAATCCCGCAAACGTTCGCAGTAAGCCACCAGGGTTTCGTTACAACCAGTACGGTTGGAATCTCAATGGTCCGGTGACGATTCCACATGTCTTCAACCAGAACAGAAACAAGCTTTTCTTTCTGGTCGGTCAGGAATACCTGAAGTACAACAACGACGACACGATCTTCCGTAGAGTTCCTACAACCCTGATGCGAACCGGTGATTTCAGCGAGTTGCTCACTCCCAACATCTTCTATGGCGGGTCGAATCACATTGTGAGCCCGAAGACTGGCGCGGAGTATGCCGGTAATGTCATCCCCGCAGCGGATTTAAGCGCCAACGGCCTTGCCCTGCTTCGTGCCTTTCCTGCACCGAATGCGCCCGGCTCGAACTACAACTTTGTGGATGCCGCAACCGAGAAGCAGACACAGCGAAAGGACTCGATCGTCATAGATTTCATTCCGTATGACGCGCATCGCATCCGTTTTTCCTTGCTGAATTACAACTACTACGACTTCTCGCCGCATTATGGAAACTTCAATCTTAATCCACGCATCTTCAAGCGTCCAAATCAGATTGCTGTCCTGCACTACGAGTGGACAGCCTCACCTTCGCTCGTCAACGAACTGGTGGTGTCGGCCGCGGCTGACCACGTGACGATTGACATCGATCAATCCAGTGGCCGCTACGACCGCACAAAATACGGGATCGATTACCCCTATCTGTACTCCGCAGCAACCAAGACCATACCGAATAAAGTTCCTACAATCAGTCTGCCAAATTTTGATCTTCTGGATGGCGGACCATACCCCTCCCACTCCGGCGGCATCGTGTATAACGCGGCCGACAATATCACCAAGGTGATCGGAAATCACACCTTGAAGGCTGGGTTCAATTTTGAATATTCCGGCGAGAATAATTTCGACCAGATCACTGTGTCGAACACTCCCGGATCAACGAATAATCAGAATGGGAAGTTCACTTTTACCGACAGTCGTACTGGCGGTACCACCACGAATATTGGTGTTGCCAACGCCGCCGAGGGTCTGTTCGACAGCTATGGTGAGATCGGCCAGCGATCTTACACCCTGTATCGAAGCACAATGTATGAGGGCTTCCTGCAGGATCAGTGGCGCGCTACGCCTAAGCTGGTGCTTGAGGCCGGCCTGCGCTACAGCTTGTACAATCCGTACTACGCGAAGTGGGGGAACCAATCGGTCTTTAACGCATCTCTCTACAACCCCGCTAACGCTGTCGCAGTTGATCCCCTGTCGGATGTTGTTACAGGCGGCGATCGCTATAACGGCGTGGTGATTCCAGGCAGCAGATTTCCATCAAGCGCGGCGGGTCATGTCGATCCGGCGATCCTCGCAGGCTTTCAGGGGCTCTTCCACGGCTTCAGCAATGTGTACTCTTCTACTGTAAAGACTGATTTTCAGCCCCGTTTTGGGTTCACGTACCAGGTTGCTCCGGAGACTGTCCTCCGTGGTGGCGGTGGACGTTATGTGCAACGGCTGGGCGTAACGGACAACGTTTTTACGGGCGGCAATGCTCCCTTCCAGCCATCATCCACTGTCAGTCTGGGGCAAGCGGATAGTCCGGGCGGTGTTGGAGCAAACAACTTTCCTTTCAACTACTCGTCTCAGGCTCTGAACTATCCGAGCCCCGAGTCGTACAACTGGAACCTGACTCTGGAACAGGACATCAAAGCTCTTGGGGTGTTTTCGATGTCCTATGCCGGACGTCGCGGCCTCCATCTAGAGGAGCTCCTTAACGTCAACCAACTGCCCATCGGCACGACGTTGCTGCCATCGAGCAAGGGCGTTGCAACAGACGCTCTCCGGACCTATAAGGGCTTCTCCAATATCAACCAGGCTACAAACGGGGGCGCGTCCCTGTATAACGCTCTGCAGTTAAACCTTCGCCGCCGCTTGAGTAAAGGACTGCTCTTCGGCATCGCGTATACCTGGTCGAACAGTACCGATTTCGGGTCTTCGAACGGCACTCAACTTCCAAATGCCTTTGATAAGTCGATTTACTATGGGCCGAGTGACTTCAACATTCGCCACGTCTTTGTCTCGAACTTCGTCTACAACATTGATCAGTTCGATCACTCGTCTCATCTCGTGAGTCGTGCAGCTCTCGGCAACTGGCAGTTCTCAGGAACGCTTCAGGCTCAGACTGGCGAGCCACTCAACGTTCAGTTGGGAAATGACTTCGCTGGGGTAGGAACCGGCTCTGGAACACAGCTTTATCGACTGACAGGACGGCCAGAGACGTCAAAGACTTTTGCCGGACAGACCGGTACCGCAACCTGGTTCAATACAACCGTCTTTGCGGCGCCGCTCCCGGGAACGTTTGCTCCTCGTGGATCGCGGAATCAGATCGTAGGAACTGGCTTTCAGAACTATAGCTTTGCTCTCAACAAGACGTTTCATGTGATCCCGAGTCTCGAGAACCACATCTTCGTCTTCCGGGCAGAGGGCTTCAACGTCTTAAATCATCCAACTGCCGACAACCCGGATACGAATCCTACGTCCGGTACATTCGGCCAGAGTAAGACAAAAGGTCAAACGTATGCCGCGGCCCGGCAGTTCCAGTTCAGTCTGAGGTATGCGTTCTAGGAAGAAGTGCGGTGAAGTCGATAGAACGCTAAGGTAGCCAGTTGTAGTCTGGCTACCTTAGCCGGAGCACTTCCTCACCAGGTGCTTCAAACGGAAGCAGTTTCGTTAACGCAAAGCTGAAGTACACCTCTCCGGCAAACGGCGCTAACCAGTTCGGCCTTGAGAAAGCTCTTTAGCAGATCTCCTCAAGCGGTTTTCGCTCAGCAGCAACGCCCCAGATCGCCTGCGCGATTCCCGCAATCACCATCACTGTTGCACTTGCCAGAAACCCGTAGAAGATGGGAAGACGCTGCCCTCGGTTGAGAAGGATGCCGAAGACGGCCGGCCCGAGAACACCACCCAGCAGCGTGCCGGCGGCATAGAAGATCGCGATAGCGGATGCGCGTATCTGCTGCGGAAAGAGCTCGCTGGTTGTCAGATAGGCGGAACCGGCTGCGGACGCTGCGAAGAAGAAGGAGGCCGCCCACCATGCCACCTGAGCACCCGCCCCCAGATGGCCGCCCAGAAATAACAGGCTGGACATTCCGAAGACGACTCCGGTAAGGCAGAAGTTGGCCGCGATCATGATGCGCCTGCCGACTGTGTCGAAGAGTCTGCTCAGAAGAATCGGACCAAAGAAGTTAGTGAAGGCGATCGGCAGAAAGAGCACACCGGCATGCGCGGCGGAGACACCATAGAAGCGCAGAAGAACGAGGGTACTCGAGAAGAAGACGGAGTTGTAAAAGAAGGATTGCGCCATCACCAGAACAAGGCATAAAAGCGCTCTTCCTCGATGCCGTTTGCTCAGGAGCAGGCCGACCTTGCTCAATACGTCCTTTGACCCGATATGAAGGACGACAGTGCCGTGAACGGGAGCCAAGGAGGGATGGTTTTCTGAAACAACCCTCTCAATCTCCTCGGTGATCGCCTCAGCCTCCGGACCACGGCCATGGGTCAGGAGCCAACGGGGGCTCTCTGGAATGTAGCGTCTTAGAAAGAGAACGATAACCGCAATGGGAACTCCGGAAAGCATCGCGAACCGCCATCCAAGACGTAATCCGAACGTGCTTTGCGAAAGAAAACTGATGGCGACCAGCGAACCCAGAATGACGCCGATCCAGAAGGTAGAGCCGATGATGAGATTGGCGGCCCCTCGCACACGTGCCGGGATGAGCTCGTCGATAGCCGACGTGATCGCTGTATATTCGCCGCCGATGCCTGCTCCCGTGAGCGCCCGGCACAGCGTAAACGTCAGCAGGTTCCAGCTAAAGGCGGTTGCTGCCGTGGAGCAAACATAGAGCGTCAGCGTCCAGAGAAAGAGGCTTTTGCGTCCGTACACGTCAGCCAGGTAGCCAAAGATCAAGGCACCCAGAACTGTGCCGGCGAGATAGCCGGTCGAGGCGATGCCTAACTGCGCGTCGGAGAAGTGCAGGGTGGTGGCCGACTTCAACGCTCCTGAGATGGAGCCACCCACACCGCCCTCAAGCCCGTCAAGAAGGAAGGTCACCCCGAGAGCAATGACCATTCGAAGGTGCCAGCGGCTCCACGGCAGTCGATCCAGGCGAAGAGGAATATTGGTCTCGAACGTTCCGGGTGTTGCTGCTAGTACAGCTTGCATAGAACCTCCCCAATCGCTCTCAATCTGTTGTGGTAGCAGGCCCAGCAGTTCTACTGACGTACGAGCCGTGCCAGAGCCTCTAGATCCCGCTCACCATGTGACTGGCGTAAATACACATCAGCTTCCTGGTAGCGGCGGGAGACACTCTCGTCCATCGAGAGCGGCGCGGGACCGTAGGCACGCGCAAAACGCCTGAGCACGTCCGTTCCCATCTGCTCGATCAGGTGCCTCAGCTTCAACGCTCGGATCTGAGCGCCCGGGAGATCGTGCGGAAAGAGGTCGATCTCTCTGCCCGCTTCATCCAGCAAGGACAGCATGCCCCAGAGATTCGCGTGCAGCGCTCCAAGGTGAGCCAGTGTATGTGAATCGTCTCTGCGCATGGACGTCGCAGCATCTACCAGACCCGCAACGCCTCCGGCCCAGCAGGCAGCAGGACCACAGGCTCCATGCCAGAAGCCTGGTCGCCCGGCATACCAGCCTGATCCACCAATGACGCCGTCCTCTACGATTGGCGTGTCCCGGAAGGTAACAACTCCGGTATGCGTCTCGCGAAACGCTCCAACCTGCCACGCGGAAAGATCCGCCGCGATCGTCTCTGCATGTTGCCTCACGTCAATCTCAACAAGGCGGGAGTCCGGCATACTGACTGTTACCAGGGCACGATCGACAAGGTCAGCGCCGCTGCAGAAGGCCTTTGATCCTCGTATCGCACCTGACCGGAGCTCTAGACCTGTTCCCGGCTTCTCTGAAGCCCATACGGCATACACGGCATGGGGCGTAGAGCTGCGGCCAGCCTCCGCGAGAATCGCCACAGCATCCCAGTGCGCCTCTGCGAGTTTGGCCAGCGTAAGGTCCTCACGCCCAATCTCGGCAAGCAGACGATGCCTCTCTCGTGTATTCCCACAGCCTGGCAGCGGGAGCTGCTGCTCAATGACTTGCATCAGTCGAGATTGAAGCTGAGCACCCGTCATCGCGCCATCTCGTTGTGTGCCGCCAAGGCATCTGCAAAGCCATGGGGAGCACGTCCGAAACGCCGACCACTTGTCAGTACCTTGAGCCTGGCGTCCGACAGCCGTCGGTGATCCGGATGGTCAAGCCGATGCCAGAGGTCGTGATCCTCTGCGTTGTGCAACTCTCTCCACCCCCCGGCTTCAAGGTAAGCGTCTGCTCTGACCCCAAGATTCGCCCCATGCACATGGGGGTGTGAACCGTCTGAATGGACAAGGTACGTCAGACGAAAGCGATCGGGAACGAGCGCGTCGTGATCTTCAAAGGAATCGACGTCAACGATTCCGGCGACACCTGCATATCCCTGTTCGGCGAGCAAAACCTGATCGAGCAACCACGTCTCCGGAACTTCGCAATCTGCGTCCGTGTTCGCGAACCAGCAGCACCGCGGAGATCCACTGTACCGGTGGAGTGCCGTCCGTGCGGCCAGCCCACGGGCTGCGCCCACACAGCCTGCATCCGTCTCAATTACGACACCACTCCTCCCAACCAGGTGCTTCGCCAGCCCAAATGAGGCGTCTGTCGAACGATCGATGGCAACCACCAAGTCGCTTGTCACTCCGGCCGGTAAGAGCATGCGCGCTTTAGCGACCGATCTTAAACATCGCGGAAGAAGCTGCTCTTCATCTTTTGCTGGAATCAAGACAGCAACGTGCCAGGCTAAGCCGCTCAAGGTGTACCTGGCGGATCCAGCCTGAAGTTCAGATCAAGCTTGTACTCCGCTTTATCGAAGGCTGGCGTCGAAGCAAACCTGAAAAGCGTTTTCATGAACGGATATAAACCTCAAAGGATCTCCGAGCGGGAGCCAGCAGTTCATCGGAAAGAATCGGCTGCCCGTCTGGATGCTGTAACTGTGATGCGTGGGCGGAAAGTGCATGCAGCTTCTTCTCCTGCTCCTCTGCACTGAGCGACAGCGAAACCATAGAAATGCCCTGGAGAGTTTCAGGAGATCCACGATGCCACGTCCAGAAGAGATAGGAGGTGAGCGTAAGGTTCTTTTCACCTGCCACCCTCTCCGCGGCACGACCCACAGCTTCATGGTCAGGGTGGAAGTCCTCTCGCCAGGGTGCTATCAGGTGGGTATCTGGTCCCGTGAGTCGTTGCAGGGCCAGGTAGATCCCCTCTTCCTCGTCCATCAATCGCCGATCCGGTAGTTTGAGGCGGTGAATACTTTCTTCACCGATACCGAGTCTCGCGAGTGCGATGGTCTGCTCCTGAACGCGGACGGCGGCAAGCCCTTCAACATTTGCATATGCACCTTCTCCATCCGTGATCGCGATAGCTGTGACTGGCACGCCCAGCAATCGCAGCCTGGCGATCAGGCCGCCCGCACCCAGGGTTTCATCATCCGGATGGGGTGCCAGAACCATCGCAGGCCGCAGCGACGGCTCCCACGTGGGCAGATTTTTCAAGTGCGAGAGCCAGGTCATTTCTGAGGTCAGCGGGATGATCGTCGGCATATCACCTCAATACCTCGATGCGTCAGACTCGCGCTTTTTGCCAGCGGCCGCTGAGGAAGAATCCCCCGCTCAAAAGGAGTGCAAGAACCTGTGCAACCAGGATGGCAAAGAACACTCCGTTGATTTTAAAAGAGGTGTGGACCGAAAGAAACCACGCCAGTGGAATCTCTATGATCCAGAAGCCTACTAGGTTAAGGAGCGTCGGGGTGAAGGTATCACCGGAGCCATTGAACGCCTGCAAAAAGATGACTGCGAAGGCGAAGAAAAAGTTGCCATAACAGAAGACGCGCAGAGCACTTACCGCTGTGGCCGTCGCTCCGGGATCGTTGCTGAAAAAGGATATAAGCGGGTGAGCGGCCAGGATGAAAACGAGGCTCGAACCACCCAAGAACACGAAATTGACTATGCCGGTGCGCCAGATCGAACTTCTGGCCCGGTCCATATCTTTCGCTCCAACGCTCTGACCCACAAGCGTCGCTGCCGCGTTGCTGAGACCAAATGTTGGAAGGAGCAGGAAGCCTAAGAGGCGGAAGGCTACGGTGTATCCGGCGATAGCTGTTGCGCCAAAGAGGCTCACGATGCGCACAAGGGCCAACCATCGCCCCTGCTCCAGGACAAACTGCAGCGCGCCACCTCCTGAGATCCGAAGGAACGACCACATTTCAGCGACGTTCAAATGCAGATGTTTCGCCTTGATCCGGAGGCGTTCGCTCCCCCTTCCCAGACGGTAAAACTGGTAGGCGACTGCAGCGCCCCTTCCGATCAGAGTAGCGATGGCAGGACCAGTGACGCCGAGCTTGGGAAAGGGGCCGATCCCGAAGACCAGAAGCGGATCCAGCACGAGATTGATGATGTTTGCGATCCACAGCAGACGCATTGCAAAGGCAGCGTCCCCCGAGCCTCGAAAGATAGCGTTGTTCAATGACAGAAGAATAATGACGCCAGAAGTTCCAAGCGCAACTCTCGCGTAGGTCGAACCTATCTGGAGGATAGGATCTGTCGCCCCCATCAGCGCCAGAAGCTTCGGCGCCAGAAAGAAGAGCGGAGCTCCCAGCACAGCGCCGACCGCAATGCTGACCGCAATGGCCTGCACGGCATCGGCTGCTGCCTTGTCTCCGTTGTTTTCTCCAATTCGTCTCGCGACCATGGCTGTCACCGCAGTGGCAAGGCCCGAACTGATTGCAAAGATGATGGTCAGCAGCGACTCGGTAAGCCCCACAGTTGCGATGGCATTCGGTCCAAGCTTGCTCACCCAGAAGATGTCCGTGAGGCCAAAGATGGATTCAAGGGCCATCTCCAACATCATGGGAATCGCTAAGAGCGCAATAGCCTGGTTAAGGTTATAGGCTGCATAGTTGACCTGCGTTCCCGCAAGAGCTTCCTTGAGGAGCTGCTTGATCGAGAGATGTCCAGCACTTTCTTGTTCCAGGGACGACACACACGCCTATTTTTCTTACTCGGTTTACTTCGAAGAGAACCTATTGAAGGAGTAGTTCTATGAAATCTGATGCGCTACGCAGAGGAAAGCCCCCTCTGAACAACGGGGTAACTTCATGCCCTCAACGGAGTAAGCGGATGCGGCCTGTATCAGCCGGTTAAGAGCCTTCGCCCGGCATATACCTGCTCCGGAGGGTTAGGTTCCAGGGATGCAGCATCGTGCTAACGGAGGAGCGAACGGCAATCCTCTTACGAGCGTCCCTCTGCAATCCGTTGCGTCGCATCCCCTGATGAAGGCGACAGCTACTCTGGCGCCCTGGGCCGCGAATAAGGCGAGTGCAAACAATGTTTGTGTGAGAACGCCTGCGGAGAGCATTCGGAGGCTGACAAAAGGCTTCGCCAGATGGTCTGACGGCATTTCGCCATGGAGGAGCAGGCCGGCGCCGCGCGCTCAGCGTTTATGCATGCCAAAGGAAATGAAACGGCAAATCTGCAGGTAAGTTTCTGTTTCTGATGTACTTACAGGCTATCACCCGTCCTTGCGGGTGTCGAGGAAATCCTTTGGATCTGACTGGTGCGTCCTGAATCCTCAAACATCAGATGGTCTAGACTCTAGCTGTCATTTTTTGAGGTCATCTCCGTGTCGATGTCTTACTCCATTGTCATTCCTGTTTTAAATGAGGAAGACGCTATTCCAGAGTTGTACGCCCGGCTGAATACAGAGCTTGAGAAGATGACAAGTTCTCGAGATGAGTTCGAGATCATCTTCGTGGATGACGGCAGTACCGACCAGACCTTCAAACTCCTGGCCGAGATCGCCAGCATCGATTCGCAGGTAAGCGTCATTCAGCTACGAAAGCGCTACGGGAAGACGGCGGCACTCTCGGCGGCGTTCAAGGCCGTGACCGGGAACATTACTCTTACTCTGGACGGTGATCTGCAGCACAACCCCGAAGACATCCCTCGCTTTGTCGAGAAGATGGCGGAGGGTTTCGACATTGTCTGTGGATGGAGAGAAAAGCGCGTTGACAACTTCTGGATGAGGCGCATTCCTTCACGCTGCGCGAACTGGGTTATGAAGCGGCTCAGCCATGTAGACATCGAGGACTTCGGAGGCGGGTTCAAGGCGTACCGCACTGCGGTTTTGAAGGAAGTTCCCCTTTACGGTGGAATGCAGCGCTTCATCCCTGCCCTCGCCTCGCTTCAGGGAGCCCGCATCTGCCAAATACCGATCAAGAACACGCCAAGACGATTCGGACAGTCCCGCTATGGCATCTCGCGCATCATCCCGGTCTTCTTCGATCTCCTCAGAATCTATTTTCTCCTGACCTATTTGCAGCAGCCTCTGAGATTCTTTGGCTCTGTGGGCCTGGCACTCGTAGGTGTTGGTGGCCTCACGGGAGTCGGCCTCCTGCTTGATCGCCTCCTTGGCAATCAGCACATGATGCAGACACATGGTCCCCTGGTCTTCCTTATGGGACTGGCTGTGGTGTCAGGAATCCAGCTCCTCATGATCGGGCTGGTAGGAGAGATGTTGTTGTGGTTGCATCACCAGAAGGAACTGAAGCAATATACGGTTGCCGAGGTCGTCTCGACAAAGATCTCTCGAACGTCCTGACAGGGTCAGCGATCCGGCTCGTTACTGAGGATGAACTTGCCGGAGGAGGAGCCAAGGAGATAGGACCGATGTGTCTCCTTCCAGAGGCGGGTGCGATCCTCATCATGCGTGATAAAGAAGACCCTGTTGGGGCCGGACCACAGCCTCTCAAACGAGGCGTTGTCCTCGAACCGATGGGGAGCGTCAGAAAACAGGGATCCGTACCAGAGATTGTTGACTCGTCCGTTCAGCATGTAGACCGGCTGCCGCGTATAGAAGTTAATGCTTGAGCCGTTTGAATACTCGCCATCAAGCACCACCAGGTCAGATGGACTCAACCGCTTCTCCAACAAGCGCGCGAGCGGTTCTGAACCGAGAATCGGGTAGAACACGGCGAGTCCGAAGTGAACGCTTGTAAGCACCGCACACATCCCGAAGGCGAGGGCCAGATTAGACCAGTAATACTGCTTTCGTAAACGAAGGAGAAAGGAAAGGCCCGTCGCGAAGAAGATGCTCACAGCCATGCCGAGGAGCGGCAGGCGAAAGAAACCGAAGGCTGTCACCGTGAGGTCAAAGAGATGGCCGAACGAAAGAGCGTAATCCTCAGGATGCCGCTTCAACTCCTGATAGAGCTCTGCACCAGGCGCAGGCGTGTGAGCCACAGCAGCCAGGTACAAACACAAAGCTGCAAGCAATGTCCCAAGACCCAGGAGCACGGCAGAGCAGGCCATCGCCCATCGTGGCAGCTTCAGGAGCTGGGATTCTTCCTCGGCCAGGTAGGCGCCCACCAGCGCAGCAAGAGCAGGAACGGCAGGGAGTGTGTAGTACTCCTGGCGTGTCGAAAAGCTGAAGAAGCCAACGATCATGAGCGCCCAAAGGCACAGGAGAAGTTTCGCTCCGCCTCGTTTTCGAGGCAGGTCCCGACCGGCTAGCCACTCTCGTGCCGTGCCGACGAGGAAGAGTCCCCAGGGAAGAATCCAGACGATCAGCAGCACACAGAAAGTGAGCAGTGGAACCTTGTCATAATCACGCGGTATGCGCGTGTTCAGGTATCGGTTGACTTGCTCGTTGATGAAATAAAACCAGAACCAGCCTCGCGATGCACCTTCCGCCGGGTTCCGCATCGCGGCAAGCACATGCCACGGCGATGCAACAACGAAGAAGACGAGCGATCCAAAGAGAACGCGCAACCGGTAGAAGAGCCGTAAACGGCCGGTGAAGAGCAGGAAGGCTAGAAGAAGCCCCACCGGAAAGACGATACCGATCAATCCTTTGGTCAGGACAGCCGCTGCCGTCACGCAAGCAAAGGATCCTGCTTGGAAAAGAGTCGCTCTCCCCTCCTGCTCCGCTCTGCTGATCATGAGCAGGATGAGGTCTGCAGCAATCGTCATCCAAAGCCCGACGATGATATCCGGGATGAAGAAGCGAGTGAAAATATACGGACCGATTGCTGTTGCAAGGGCGCATGCGGAGTACAGCCCTGCCCTCTCTCCGAACTGCCGGCTTATGAACCAGTACAGGTAGAGGACGAGGACCAACACAGCCAGAGCCAGGGTGAGGCGGACGGCCCAGTCATGCTGACCGAAGATGCCGATGGAGAAAGCCCCGAGCCAATACGGCAAGGGTGGTTTGTCCAGGTACCTGATCCCATCCACATAGAGCGTGACGTAGTCATGCCGCACCGCCATTTCGCGGGCGGCTTCCATGTGGATCCCGTCGACATCATCCAGCAGGGGAGGGGAAAAGATGCCGAACAGCTGAGTGACTGCCCAGATACAGGCGAGTATCAGAACGGACGACCCCTTGTAAGCAGACTTTGTTTGCAGCACGAGATCAATCCTATCTGAGCCTTCAAGGCCTTCGTTGAGGACCAAAGATGGCTGGCAGCAGCTGCAGTTTGCGGCGCAGCGAAGGGGTCAGCGGCACACTCTTCGCGTCCATGCTGTCCAGCATCCCCTTGCGGTGAAAACGCTCTGTCTAGCTATCGCCTACGATGGAAGTTAATTGCGCGATCATCCCGTCACGTCTGAGGATCTGGAGCAGAGGGACTGACCACTCCGCTGCCGTGTGCATCAAGGGTCACCCACTCTCTGAACGCCTTCTGCACACGATTGAAGCTGCGCCCTCGCAGCGTTGCGAGCACGATGGAGCGGCGTGCTCGTGCATCTGTGAGGCGCACGTAGCAGCAATCAGCTCCTCGATCCAGCGCCATCTCCGGCATCATCGAGATGCCGACACCAGCCCCTACCATCGCAAGCACGCTGCTGAACTGGCCGGTCTCAAAGGCAATAGTAGGCTTGATCTTTGCGCTGCTGCAGGCTGCAACGCTGAGATCCCGAAAGCAATGGCCATCCCGCAACATCACGAAAGGCTCTCCGCGTAGATCTTTTAAGGACAGAGACTCGGACCCGGCTCGCGGATGGCTCTTCGGGAGCGCTGCAAAGACCGGTTCCGTACGAAGAGGAACGATCTCAAGATCTTTATGGCGCAACGGAAGTGCGAGAATCGCGAGATCGATCGACAGGTCACGCAGACCTTCCACCAGCACCGGCGTCATCTCCTCAACGATCCGCATCTTCGCTTCCGGGAACTTCTCCGTAAATGCCGCTGCATAGGCCGGCATGAGGTACGGCGCGATGGTGGGGATCACCCCGACGGAGACGCTGCCGCGAACATCCGCATGCTGCACCGTGACGCTCGACCGCGCCGCCTCAATCTGCTCGAGGACCGAACGCGCATGAGGCAGAAAGGCTCGTCCAGCCTCGGTGAGTCGTATGCTGCGGCCCAGGCGATCAAAGAGCCTGACTCCCAGGTCTTCCTCGAGCTTCTGGATCTGCTGGGACAGGGAGGGCTGCGCGATCTGGCAGCGCTCTGCCGCACGGCTGAAGCTGCCCGTATCGGCCACGGCGCAGGCGTATCGAAGCTGCTGGAACTCCATAGGGTAATCCTATCCCTGGGAGGTTGTTTTAGTATTGGACCTATAGTTATCGAGGTGCTACTGTCAGCAGTGACCAGACCTGGGCCAGCCGCGCCTGCGCCAGGGGCTTACGACCGAAGCACAGATAACCAGCAAGGCAGGAGAGACACGATGGCGACCAAAGCAAGCGAGTACACGTCCGAAGCGATGACAGAGATGAACGCGCAGGTGCCGAACGTGGCGACAGCGGATGCTAAGTGCCCCTTCAATCCAAGCGCCGTTGCAGCCAGCCCGGTGAGCGCACCCAGCGGACCGCGTACGGCTCGTGACTGGTGGCCAAATCATCTGAGGCTCGATCTCCTTCATGCGCATTCGGAGCTCTCGAACCCGATGGGGGAGGACTTTGACTATGCCCGGGAGTTCAAGACGCTCGACTACGACGGCCTGAAGAAAGATCTCGCCGCCATGATGACCGATTCGCAGGACTGGTGGCCGGCGGACTTTGGCAACTACGGCCCGCTCTTCATTCGTCTGGCGTGGCACGCGGCCGGCACCTACCGCACCTACGACGGCCGGGGTGGCGGCGGACGCGGCCAGCAGCGGTTTGCACCTCTGAACAGCTGGCCCGACAACGCGAACCTGGATCGTGCCCGGCGGCTGCTCTGGCCGGTCAAGCAGAAGTACGGCAAGAAGATCTCGTGGGCGGACCTGCTGATCCTCTCTGGCAACGTCGCGCTCGAGACGATGGGGTTCAAGACATTTGGCTTCGCTGGCGGCCGTCCGGACACCTGGGAGCCGGATCACGACGTGGACTTCGGTGCGGAGACGACCTGGATGGGAACCGACAAGCGCTACTCCGGGGAACGCGAGCTTCAGGGCAATCTGGCTGCGACGACGATGGGCCTGATCTACGTCAATCCCGAAGGCCCGGAAGGCGTGCCTGATCCGATGAAGTCTGCGCACGATATCCGCGTTACGTTTGGCCGCATGGCTATGAACGATGCGGAGACGGTGGCGCTCGTTGCAGGCGGCCACACCTTCGGCAAGACCCATGGCGCCGGTCCGGGCAGCCACCTGGACAAAGAGCCGGAAGGTGCACCGATCGAGAACCAGGGCCTCGGTTGGAGCAGCGCCTACAAGACCGGCATCGCCGGCGACGCGATCACCAGCGGCCTCGAGGTCACGTGGACGACAAAGCCGACGCAGTGGACCAACGAGTATTTTGAGCATCTTTACAAGTTTGAATGGGAGCTGACCAAGAGCCCCGGCGGCGCACACCAGTGGAAGCCGAAGGGTGACGGCGGTGCCGGCACTGTGCCGGACGCCCACGATCCCAACAAGAAGAAGCAGCCGGCCATGTTGACCAGCGATCTTGCGATGCGCGTTGATCCGGTCTATGACAAGATCTCGCGTGACTTCTACGAGAACCCGGATAAGTTTGCTGATGCCTTTGCCCGCGCGTGGTTCAAGCTCACACATCGCGACATGGGTCCCCGCTTCCGCTATCTTGGTCCTGAAGTTCCGGCCGAGGAGCTTATCTGGCAGGATCCGCTACCCAGGGTTGACCACCCGCTGGTCGATGACCAGGACGTTGCCGCCCTGAAGGCAAAGGTGCTGGCGTCGGGCCTCTCGGTCTCTGAGCTGGTCTCAACCGCCTGGGCGTCGGCATCGTCGTTCCGCGGCTCGGACAAGCGTGGCGGCGCAAATGGCGCACGCATCCGGCTTGCTCCGCAAAAGGACTGGGAGGTCAATCAACCGGCCCAGCTGGCACGGGTGCTGAAGACGCTTGAGAAGATCCAGAGCGACTTCAACGCTTCGGCCTCTGGTGGCAAGAAGATTTCACTGGCCGATCTGATTGTGCTTGCAGGTGCTGCGGGCGTCGAGAAAGCAGCGAAGGATGCCGGTGTCGAGATCACCGTGCCGTTCCTCGCGGGCCGCACAGACGCATCGCAGGAGCAGACGGACGTCCAGTCCTTCGAGCCGCTTGAGCCGACTGTCGACGGCTTTCGCTCTTACGGCTACAAGAGGCAGGAGCCCGCTGAAGTCGCGCTTTTGGATAAGGCACAGCTGTTGCGCCTGACTGCGCCGGAGCTGACGGTCTTGATCGGCGGCCTGCGTATGCTCCAGACCAACTTCGGGGGAACGACATTTGGCGTCTTCACCGATCGTCCGGAGACCCTCACCAACGACTTCTTTGTCAACCTGCTTGATATGAAGTGCCTTTGGAAGCCCACAAACGATTCAAAGGACACGTTTGAGGGCCGCGATCGGGCGACAGGTGAGGTGAAGTGGAAGGCTACCCGCGCCGATCTTATCTTCGGCTCCAACGCTCAGCTGCGCGCGACCTCTGAGGTCTACGCCTGCTCCGACTCGCACGGAAAGTTCGTCAAGGACTTTGTTGCTGCGTGGAACAAGGTGATGAATTTGGATCGCTACGATCTAACTGCATCCGTGGTGTAGCACTCACGCGTCTGCACTGCGGCCCGGCTAACCTTAGGCTGGCCGGGCCCAGTACCCTTTACAGAAGCAGCGTGAGCCTAGATCTTCCATACTGGTCAGCGATGTAACGAGCGGCGCGCCGTCTGTAGATCACCTGCGAATACAATCTCGCGTCAAAGCCTGGAGATCTTCTCTCGATGCAAGCGCTACTCGCTTAAGGATCCCATGACCCTCGCCCAACGCCTCTTACCTGAGCTCGAACAGCAACTCGCCAACACGCACAAGGTACTGAGCGAGGTGCCAGACGGACGGAACGACTTTGCTCCCCATGAGAGGTCGATGCCGCTTACTCGATTAGCTGGTCACACGGCCGAACTTGCCGGGTTCGCGCACCTTCACCTCACTGTGCCGAGCATCAACATGGGAACCCCGGAGGATCCACGCAAGATTCTTCGCATGTTGCTCAAGGCGGATCTCGTTCATGAGTTTGAAGGTATGGCCGCACGCCTCGTCGAGACGCTGAAGGCAACCAGTGATGCAACATTTGACGAGAGCTTCACCCTCTTGAAGCAGGGAAATCTGGTGCTTCAAACCACTCGCTATAACGCCTACCGTACGTTGTTTCTTGACCACATGGTTCATCACCGCGCCCAACTCGGGGTCTACCTCAGGCTGCTCGGCGAGAAGGTACCAGCGACCTTTGGGCCGACCGCGGATGATAAGTAACTCTAACTGCTTAAGAGCCAAGTCTGAGACGCACCTTCACCCGTGACGAACCCGCGCGTCAACGTTGTGAGTCGCCGGGATGTTCCGGAAGTCCGGGATCGTCCAGCACCTGCACGGCAGTGACAGGACCGAGGTGCTGCCAGTCCTGCAGCACCCACACAACTTTCTTGTCCGGTGTCACCTCAACCATCTGCGGACCCATCTGATCCCCGCCTCGCGAGCAGAGAATTGTATTTCCATCTGCCAGCCGTGTCGCGGTCTGTGTGTTGCCGTACCAGTACTGCTCCGGAAGATCTTTCTTCACCAGGTCCCAAGCGATCTTTTTGTCGCGCGTGACTTCGAAGGTGCGGACATCACGCTCATCTGTGATGAGCGTATTGCCATTCTTCAGCCGCACCGCAGCCCAGGGCGTAGGCACGTCATAACTCCAGACTTCGTTAAAGTCCTTGTCGTATTCGACAACGCGTCCCATGGAAAAGAAGGGAACAAGGTAGTGCCCATCCGCGGTGTAACGGACGTGGCGAAACTGCCCATGCACAGTTCCCCTGTCAGTAGTACTTGGGGCTGGCAGAGCGTGACTGACCAGTGTCTTCTTGGAAGAAATGTCTACCACCATAAGTTTTGGTGGAAGGCCATTAAGGATAAACATCACCTTATTAAGTCCGATCGGCTGGCAGCCGTGAATCTCTGTTCCGTCCGGAGCGTCAAAGCGCCACACAACCTTCTTATCTGGCGTAACCTCCGCGATGTACTGCATGCGCGTGAACAGCACGTTGCCGTTCGAGAGCAGCCAGGCATCGTCATGCTCCAGACCGGGACCAGTCGAGTATGTCCAGACGACCTTGCCGTGATCCACGATCAGAAGCTTGTTGTAGTTTTCGCCGAAGACGAGCATCGGATGCTGCGCCAGGCCGTTGCCCGGCAGCCCGGAGGGTGCCGGTGGCGCGGCTTTCAGTGGCGGTGCCGGCACTTCCTCCGAGCCCATCGCGGGTACAGTTTCGGCTGTGAAACGAGGCAGTTGCCGCATCACAGGCGAGTCCGCAGCCGCAGAGATGCGCTGCGTGAACGCAGGAGGGCAGACGAAGAGAGTTGCTACGGCAAGCACGCGAGAGGCGAACAAGCCGGGCCAGCGATGGGCAGTCTTCATGTGGCCCATCTTACGGTGAAAATGAACTTGTATGTGGCTGTGATTCCGTGGCACGGCTTTGCAGGCCGTACCGTAACAGCCCGTACACTTCAGATCTCCGCTTAGAGATCGTTTTCGTGCCCGGCCGAAGACTCTGGTGGGCTACAGCGTACATCAGTGCGAGTAGCTGTTAAAATATCTCATGTCGACCTTAATCAACCTAGGTCCGCGAAGACGTAACGCCAGGGCTGCTCGACGAAGCTGAAAACCTGCGATGGCTCTTGATGGTAAGTGCCGTCGTCACGTGCTCAACGTGCAGGCAGATGGATCTGAACGCCACTTGCTCGGTGCAACCGACAAAGCACGTCGGACATTCTGGTTACGCGCTCCCCGCCGGCATCCTGTTCCGGGTTGATCGGCAGAAAGAGATCGGTCTCCTCACGCCGCGCAAGGATGTTACTTGCAACCAGGGCCCGCATGAGCCATATGGCAGAGGACACACTGGGAGTTGTCAGGCCTGTCCAACCGTTATAGCGCGCATCGCGCGCCGGCATTCCCGTCGCATGTTCCCATGCTTTGGCCGTCTGCCTGTAACGCTCTGGAGAGATGGCGATACCGGCACTGCCGGGTCGGAGCAGGGCAGCCTCCGCGTCCATTCTGGCGAAGAGGTTCGCGATCTTACGCTGCTGTATAGGTGGAATGTGATCGGTCCAGTAATGGACTGTTTTGGCCGCAACGGTAATGACGTTCTTGATCTCCTTCTCGAGCCGGAAGGTAACGCCGACTGGAAGTTCCAGCATGGGACCGAAGCTGCGAACGGAGACGTTTTCCATGGTGATGGCGCGCTCCAGCCAACCAGCCATACCTGAGTGAGCGCAGTGAACACGGATCCAGCCCGGCGTCGACGGAGGCTCGACCGCGAGGCGTGTCGCCAGCTCAATGCCGCGGGCGATCTCCGTGTAGACAGCCATATACTCCGGTGAGTTTGCCTCACTCTGGTCGAGACCTCCGGGTTCAAGAAGGCGGCTTCTATGTGGCGGGCCGCCAGCCATGGCCAAGTCACAGAAGCTTCCCCACATCTGATCCCAGGCGACGCGTCCGGCGGAGTCAAAGAGGAGAGCGGCCGAACCCATCGATGTGGGTGCGACCTCGTCGTAGCGGTCCTGATACTGCTCGGGCAGGATCTGCCGAAGGCGATCCTGGAGCAGGGTCCATTCCAGATCGTCTGTGTCGCTGAGCTTCATTCGGAGTCTTCCAATCAGGGGTGTGACTGTGCCACTTCGCGCCATGCGGGTGACCGTATGAATGCTGACCAGTGGCCAGGGCACCGGGCGAGGTGGATAAGCCAAGGTCGCGCCACACCGGACTTTGTCTGCAGAGATTGATCCAGCCTACAATCGTCGGCGCTCACGTCACTCTCTTAGATGCCTGAAGACAAAAGGGAGCGACCCGCGCATTTTCTTATCGCGGTTCATGACCTCAAGACACGCGCCAACCCTGTCAGCCAGATTGATCTTCTTGATGATGAGAAGAGAAGAGCGAGTCATGCCGGGACACCCTTGCGTCGTACCTTGTCACCGCCCGCGACACAAATCACGTAGATCTATATATCGAAGAGCTCCGAATCGAAGAACGCCGAAACGTATCGCGAAGTCCAACTTGTGCAGAAGCCGACGATCTGCCACTGCATCATTGATAGCGCCACGGTATCGCAGACTCGCCTGCTGAACGCTTCTAACGAGTCATTGTGAGGGTGCTTTGCCTTTCGGCTGCGCTGCTGCGGACCTTCGCTGGACTTCACCGCTACTTCAGGTGAGCTCCACATTGCCGCCTTCGGCGAGGAAGCTCGTTACAACACCCTTTGCGTGGCTCTCGACTGTTCCACAATAAACCTTGCAGAAAACACCTCTTCCTCTATACACTCTCGCCGATCAAGCAATGCCTTCGAGCTTTACACCCAAATTACTGAGAAGCAAACTTGTGGGCGCTGTCGATCTCAGGAGGTAAATGATGAAGCAAGCCAGGTGGCTCCATGTGTCCTTTCTCCAGAGAGTACTGCCGCCGAGCGGGGCGCTCCTCATTCTCGTGCTTCTCTTTCTCCCAATCGTCATTCGAGCGCAGACGACAAGCACGATCTCCGGCACAGTAAGCGATGCCACGGGCGCTGCTGTGCCCGGAGCAATCGTTACAGCGACGAACGCAGGCACGGGTGTACAGTTCCACACGCTCGCGGGCAGCGATGGCATCTATCACATCACGCAGCTTCCGCCGGGTAGCTACTCCATGGAAGTAACGAGTGCTGGGTTCTCAACCGAAGATCTGCAGGCCTTTCCACTCCTGGTGGCACAGCAGTCACAGCAAAACTTCACCCTCACAATCGGCAAAGATGTGCAATCGGTGACAGTATCTTCTGCCTCGCTGTTGATTGAAACGGAGAATAGTACACAGGGACAGGTCATCGGACGGCAGACAGTGGAGGATCTGCCGCTAAATGGGCGTAATTACCTGCAATTGGCCCAGTTGTCAGCAGGCGTCACACCACTCCTGCCGGGAGTAAGCTCTCCCGCATCGCAGTTCAACGGCAGTTCAGTGTCTGCCTCTTCTACGGCGACGGTAGCTATCGCGGGCTTGCGTGAGGACGATAACAGCTTTCTGTACGACGGGATTGAGACCCGCAATGCGTGGTACGGCGCTGAAGGATTACTTCCTTCGCTCGACAATGTGCAGGAGTTCAAAGTGGAGCAGTCGGGAGCTCCGGCAAACCTGGCAGCAGGCGGCGCGTTTATCAGCGTTGTTACTCGATCAGGCACAAACAATCTTCATGGTTCAGTATTCGAGTTCCTGCGGAACAACGATTTCGATGCACGAAACTACTTCGATCCTGGAGCACCTCCCCCATTTCATCAGAATCAGTTTGGTGCCTTCCTTGGTGGCCCGATCAGGCGAAACAAGGCTTTCTTCTTTCTGAACTATGAGGGCTTCCGCCTGGTGCGACCTGTAGATTCGTTTAACGTCGTTCCGACTGCGGCGGAACTCTCTGGCGACTTCAGCGCTCTTCTCCAAGGGGATACCCCCGTCCACCTTGTCAATCCCACCACCAACATACGCTATCCGAATAATCAGATACCAACTTCATCTTCTAATTCACTCGGTCAGAAGATTGCCGCGTATTATCCCCTGCCAAACGGAGCGTTTCTAAATAACACGAATTACTTTAACGTCGCCAATACGGCACAAGGAAGAGATCAGGAGAGCGCTCGACTGGATTATTCCGTTTCGGCCAAAGACAATACTTTCTTCCGCTTCACTTTTGAGAGAGGATCTACCTCCGTTGGAAACATTACACCTAGTCGAGCAATCGACTTTCCTTCCAACCCAAAAAATCTGGTCGCTGGTTGGACCCATGTGTTCTCTCCAAACCTTGTGAATGATGTTCGGTACGGTTGGACGCACACACAAACGGGCAGTGAGCGGACAGATGGCTTCAATGCTGCTCAGGCGAATCCACTAGGACTCATCAATGAGGCGGACCAGCCAGGATCATATGGCCCACCTTCGTTCAACGTGACGGGCCACGCAAACCCAGGATCGAGCGGTGGAACTACCCTTGTCAGCGAGGGATTGAACGAGGGAACAGAAAACATCACGATCCAAAAGGGGAAGCATCAGATTTCCGCCGGTTTGGATATCCGCTACGCACCCATATTTCTCTACGAGGACTGGGCGGCCACGAACATTACCTTCAATGGTACCTACAGCGGAGATCCGGTTGCTGATCTCCTGCTCGGTGTGCCAAGTTCAGCGTTCACTGCAATCGGAGATCCTACCCTCAACCTGAGAGAGTGGTACCAGGCCTACTACGCGAGCGACAGCGTGAAGGTTAATAGCCGGCTGAACATTACTGCCGGTGTGAATTACTCCCATCTGTCTCAACCATATGACACCAGGAATCGAGTGGGAAGCTTTGACGTTGCAAGAGGCCAGGATCTGTCCTATCCGGACACAAATGCTCTTGGGCTCACACGGGCAGTTGTCAAACCCAGATATCTGAACTTTGCGCCGCGTCTCGGCTTCAACTTTGTACCATTTGCGGACGGAAAGACAGATATAAAGGGTGGTTTTGGACTGTTCTTCATTCAACCGAACTTAAATCAATATGAAGTTGCTGTGGACACAACCAAGTTCTACCTCATCCAGAGCTACAACAATCGCAGTCCAATTGACACGACCGGCAAATTCGTGGGTCCCAGCTTTGCACTGGGTGATCTCTTCGGCCCGAATGTTCCAGGTGGAGGTCCGACTGCCTCGTTCATTCAGCCGGACGGGAAGATGCCGTATACCTATGAGTGGAATCTGACGGTAGATCGCACCATTAAGAGCTGGCTGCTCGAAGCTGTTTACCTTGGTAGCGCCGCGCATCACTTCGAAGAGCGTCCAAACATTGCTCCGCTGATCAATGGAAACGGAGACACCCGGTACACATCGAATGGTGTCACTCCATTCAACGGGGTTCAGGAGAATACGAACTCCGGCAGTTCCTTCTATAGTGGCATCGTCGCTCGAGTCGAACACCGCTACAGCTCTGGATTTGAGGTTCTCGGGAATTACACCTTCTCAAAATGCCTGGGATACCCCTACCAAGATCGCTTTACCTGGCACCCGCTCAACTTGCGGGTAGATCGAGGTCATTGTGACACTGACTTGAATCAGAACTTCATCGCGAATGCCATTTACGAACTTCCTTTTGGAAAGGGAAAGCAGTTCCTGAATCAGGGAGCTCTGCTTGATGCGGCTGTTGGAGGATGGCGTGTTTCAACAATTGCGTCGATCCACTCCGGCCCGTGGTTTACCTTAGGGAGCAATCAGAATCTCGGGATCTTTGTGAATGGTCTGCCTGATGTCACGGGTCCGGTAAACAACTCATCGCTACACAGTGGGTTGGGGAAGCACGGGTATTTGGGACCATACTTCAACACTCAGAATGTAATCCCAGTGACAGGTACGGCGGTTCAGGGAAATGCTTCGGTGCAACAGCTTATTGCGCCGGGAGCGGCGACATGGGATCTTTCCGGATATAAGAGCTGGACGTTTGCGGAGCGGTACACGCTAAACTTTCAGGCGGATGCGTTCAACGTCTTCAATCGAGTCAACTTTACAGGACTCGATATAGGAGTAAACGATCCGCAGTTCGGGCGGGTTCAATCCGCTTCTGCAGCACGGGAGATTCAACTGGGTCTGCGTTTCAAGTTCTGATAGGTATTACTGGTGCACGTCAGAGTAAAAGCCTTCTCAGCCCTGATCTCCCTTGTCTGCTTGTATGGCGGCATGGCGGGGATCGGGGCTGTTTTGCTTCAGAGGGAAAGGCCGGAGAAGCAGAGAAGACCCGGAGCTGCGGTACAGTGCCCTTCCCGGAAGGAGATGGAAGATCTGCTGGCTCGTGGCGTCGAAGCGATGCAGCAGGCGAACTACCAGGAAGCTATAAAAATTTACGCATCACCTGCCGCGGCAGGATGTGAGCCACGCGTCGATCTGTTGCTGGCAGCGGCACACGAAGGCGCCGGGGACACAAGCGGAGCCGAGCACGTATTACAGCAGGGGCATGCCCGCTGGCCCTCAAACAACAGCATTGCGGTCTCTCTGGCCCGTCACTACTTGGCGCTGGGACAGACGGCAAAGGCGGGGCAGGCACTCTTGCACTTCCAGCCGGTCTCAGGGACATCTTCACGTGAACTGCAGATGGCGGTTGTAGTCTTCCTCGCTGATCACGAGCTTGTGCCTGCACGAGAGACAGCGAAGGTAGCCTACGAGCGGGATCCTTCTCTGCAAACCTTGCTGCTGCTGGCAAATGCGCTGCAACTTGAGGGCAGGTATAAAGAGGTCATTGCGTTGCTGCAGAGGAAACGCGCGCTTTATTCCGAATCTGCTGCTTTCCTGGTCACCCTTGCGGAGAGTGAGTTTGACGAGAAGATCTTCGATGGAGCGCTCCTGGATCTCACGCGGGCGGTGGCGATCGAACCGAAGTTATACCAGGCGCACTACCTGCGGGCAAACACGTTGATGAACTCGAATGACGTCGATGGAGCAATCACGGAATACCAAGAGGCCATCGAACTGGCCCCGAGCCAGCCGCGTACGTATTTTCAGCTTGCCCTCGCGTTGCGTGCAAAGCAGGACGAGGCCGGAGAGGAGAGTGCGCTCGAACAAGCATTAGCGATCAGCCCACAGTACGCGATGGCGCACTCGGAGTTGGGAAGGATGCTTCTGAATCAAAATCGTGTACCGGAGGCGGTCGAGCAGCTAAAGACAGCTATAGAACAGAACCCAAGGTCCGAGCAGGCATATTACCTGCTGTCAAGGGCTTACGATCGGCTTGGCGAGACAGAGAAAAGCAGGGCTACAGCCAAGCTTCTCGCAAGGGTACGCAGCGCGAACCACGGGCATGAGCAGGCGAAGGGGGTTGAGGAGAGCGATAGAACCACGGGCCTTTCACCCTAAAGATTGCTCCTGATCGAGTGTCTTTACCGTGCCCAGCCAGAGTTTGGGACCACGCCAACGCCCTCTTTGATGGTCAGGAGAGCGTTCACGGACAGCTTGAGAAGTGTTTGGTGGCCTCCGCTGGGCCAGAAGATCTCGATGTCTGCGGAAACTGCGTCGCCCAGGCCGAAGTGTAGTCGGGTATCGCTCGCGGAGTAAAAGCTGGATTGGCTTAGTACGGCCTGGACCTGTGTCTTGCCGCCGTATCGGACAAGCACGCGGGCGCCGATTGCACTACGGTTTGAGGTGACGCCAAGAAGCTTGATCTTAATCCAGTTGTGCTTGCCCTGGACATCGTTGCGCAGGAGCGAAGGGGGCTCGTTCAGGTTGATGATGAGTACATCGATGTCGCCATCGTTGTCGAAGTCGCCAAAGGCGCAGCCTCTGCTGCAATGCGGCGCGGCGACACCCGGCCCGGCCTCGTCGGTAAGCTCTTCGAAGCTACCATTGCCCAGATTGCGGAAGACGACGCGAGGCGTTTTATAGGGGTAGTCGGCCGCTTTCTTCTCGACCTCCGGGTACACGCTGCCGGTCACGACGACGACATCGGGCAGACCATCGTTATCGAGGTCGACGATGCCCGTACCCCAGCCGGTGAAGCGAGTTTCTACTCCAATCTTTGTGGCGAAGGTCACGTCTGTGAAGCTTCCATGGCCATCGTTGCGGTAGAGCACGCTGGTGTCGTCGGAGAAGTGGGTCTTAAAGAGGTCGAGCCGGCCATCAAGGTTGTAGTCCCCAACGCCGATACCCATGCCGGCCTGTTCCATGCCATCGTCACTCAGAGCGACGCCGCGCTCGACACCCATCTCCTGGAGCCGTGGCTTGCCTGTGTTGATTAAAAGAACGCTAGGTGTCGAATCGGCGGCGAGATAGATATCCTGCAGCCCAGTCTCGGCAAAATCTGCCGCAACGGCAGTCATACCGTATTGCTCCTTCAAGTCGGCAACACCGGATTCACGACTGATGTCCGTAAAGGTTCCATCTCCGTTGTTGCGGTAAAGCGAGTGCTTTCCGGGCGGCAGGCCGCGTGGACCGCAGCTCACGGCTACGCCCTTCCAGCTGCAGTTAGCTGCACTGCCCGGACGAGGGACGTGGACGAAGTCGAAGCCGGTGTAGTTCGCGACAAACAGATCAAGATGTCCGTTGCGGTTGAGGTCGACGAAGGTGCATCCGGAGCCCCAGCGAGAAGGATCGTTGGTGAGCCCTGCTTCCCTGGTAACGTCGGTGAACGTACCATTGCCGTTGTTGCGATAGAGGCGGTTCTGGCCGTAGCAGGTGACGAAGAGATCTTCAAAGCCATCGTTGTTGTAGTCACCGACGCAGACCGCGGCGGCCCAGCCGGTTGCGGCAAGGCCTGCCTTATGAGTGATGTCGGTAAAGGTGCCGTCGCGATTATTGTGGTAGAGGCGATTAGTGGCTTCAGGTGGCGGCGACTCGCGCCGCGTGCCGCACAGCAGGAAGATGTCGATCCAGCCATCGTTGTCGTAGTCAATGAAGGCGCAGCCGCAGCCGACGGCTTCGAGGATGTAGTCCTTGCGGTCAAGAGGTCCGTAAATAGTGGGCATGGTCAGACCAGCCTGCGCGGCCACATCAACGAGGTGCGAAGAGAAGGGGACGCCAGAGCGCGGCGCCTTGGTTTGCGCCTTGACGTGGCGCTCGGAGACACCCTGACCGGGCAGGCGCAAGGCTGATGATCCAAGCGCACCTGTAATCGATAACTTCAGAAATTTTCGCCGGGCCTGGTTCATAGGACACAAGAAACGTGCGGCGCCTTAGGGCATGTGGCTACGCGCAACGGTCGCTGCCTGAGTGTAACGGAAGGACCGAAAGGAAGGGAGGCTGCTCAGGAAAGTGCAGGACAGCCGTGGAACTTGTTAAGTAAGACATGACATTAACGGGTGGCTGCGTCGAAGGGCAGGAACAGAGTGAAGACTTCCGGCTATGACCGTCCATTTGGCTGCTTCCGCTGTTCAGAGCTCCTGGATGCCGGTCAATGACCTCCGTGCTCACCCATAGTCCCTAGTCCGGTATCGCCGAACTCTTTCATCGTAGATAACGGATCAAAGTTCTTCTAACTTCTGCGCGGATGCCCGTACCTGTGTCTGCGACCGTTAATACCAGACCTTTCGCCTCGTAGGCCAGTGCGTCGCTTCGCGACTGCGCAGGAACAAGCGCCCTGTGAGGGAGCTTCTTGTTGTGAGCGGACCACATCAGGTGCGAGCCAAACCGAACGCAACGTCTGACTGTAGCGATCGTTAGTCATCAGTCTTCAAGCGTTTTCAATCGTAACCATCGCCCCCGCAGAAAGAACGTGGCACTGACAAGTACTGCAAGCAGTTGAGCACCCAGGATTGCCAGAAAGACACCCTCGATCTTGAGTCTTGTATGGCGTGAAAGAAAGTAAGCGATCGGGATTTCAAGCACCCAAAAGCCGAGCAGGTTGATGTAGGTCGGAGTAAGTGTGTCGCCTGCTCCGTTGAATGCTTGAAGAAAAACGATGCCGAAGCTGAAAAAGAAATTTCCATAACTGAAGAAGCGCAAACCCTCAATGGCCGTACGCCTGGCTTCTTCGTCTTTTGTGAAGGCACCTACAAGCAGCGGGGCAAACAGGATGAAGAGCAGACTTAATGAGCCGAGAAAGGCAAAGTTCCAAAGGCCCGTTCGCCAAACCGAACTCCTCGCACGATCCGGTTGTTGCGCACCGATGTTTTGACCCACCAGGGTTGCCGCTGCGTTGCTGACGCCTAGGGAGGGAAGAAGTGCAAAACCGATGATACGAAAAGCGATTGTGTAGCCTGCTACAGCGGCTGCACCGAACAGACTCACGATGCGCACAATGCCCAGCCAACTGCCTTGCTCAAGCAGGAACTGGAGCATACCAGCGGACGATAATCTCAGGTATTGCCAAAGGTCGTGAACGTTCAGGTGAAGCGAATCTCTTGTGATTCGGATACGATCCGTTCCGCGCCACAGTCGAAAAACTTGGTACGCCACGGCGCAACCGCGGCCGATCAGTGTAGCAACTGCTGGGCCTTCAATACCCAGTTTTGGGAAAGGGCCAATGCCGAAGATAAGAAGAGGATCAAGAACGAGGTTGATGCAGTTGGCAGTTGCTAAGAGACGCATCGCGAAAGCAGCATCGCCAGCGCCACGAAAGATGGCGTTGTTGAGCGAGAGGAGGAGAATTATGCCGGAGGTGCCGAGGGTAATGCGCGCGTAGTTGCGGCCTAGATCGGCAATTTGTGGTGTGGCGCCGATCAGCTTGAGCATCTGAGGCGCAAAGAAAAACATAGGACCAGCAATCAGGAGTGCAATGGCCAGGCTCACCGCGATTGCCTGGACAGCATCAAGAGCGGCGCGTTCCTTATCTCCTTCACCGATGCGTCGAGCAATGATTGCAGTGATCGATGTGCTTAGACCAGTGCTGACAGCTAAGACGAGCGTGAGCAGACTTTCTGTCAGACCGACCGCTGCAACTGGACCTTGACCGAGACGTCCTACCCAGAAGATGTCCACGATGGAAAATACAGATTCAAGAGCCATCTCCAGCATCATGGGAATGGCGAGGAGAAGAACGGCACGATTGAGGTTACCGGTCAGGTAGTCTGCAGGTTCACCGGAGAGCGCCTGCTTTATGAAGGTGAACGGCCCGCTGTTGCTGGTGGAAGAAGACTCGGTTTGGGTTCCAATCACAAAGCTCCACATCTGAGATGTTGATCATCGTCTTTGCTGCTGGTGAAGAGAGAGCTACTTTAAGGATTTACCTGAAATGTTCCCCAAAAAGCAGCAATCAGGCACGCGCGCCTGTATGAAGAGTGGCTTTCGTGGCATAGGAGGTGGCGAGTTCTTTGGTTGTCGAGTCTTCCCAGTGTTGTTGTCTGCGGCGCCAAAGGAAAAGCAGACTTAGAGCAACTCCGAGCGAACCAGCAAGCCGTCCCAGCCATAGACCGCCTAATCCGAGATGAGCGTGAACGGTTAGAAAGTAAGCGAGCGGCATGCCAAGGCCCCAGTTGCAGATGACACTTGCGATCATGGGCGTACGTGTGTCGCCGATACCGGTCAAGGCAGATGCGAGTACGACGAGAACGGTGTCTGTGAGCAAAGTAAGGGAGCAGATTTTGAAGAGGGGCACTGATACAGCGACTACGCTGGGACTGTTTGTGTAGAGTGCGGCCCACTGCCGTGCGAAGCCCGCGAACAACAGTCCTGCGCTCAACATAACCGTGACTCCTAAAATCAGGGCTACACGCGTTATATGAATCACGCCGCGAGTGTCGTCGCGGCCGGCGTTCTGGCCCACCCGGACCACGGTTGCATATCCCAAGCCAACCGCTAGTTGATAGACCAGCGCAGTCAGATCGAGCAGCACCTGGTTTCCTGCAAGCAGGATTGGGCCAAGCCGCGCACAGACGATGGAAAGAAACGTCGTAGTTCCCAGCTCTGCGAGACTCTCCACGCCACTTGGCCAGCCGATGCGCAGCAAAGCCTTTAAACGGCACCACTCAGGATGAAGCATGTGTCGCGTGGGCAACTGGCCGAGACGTCGAAAGGTTTGCAGAGAGCCGATGAGGACAAGGATCAGCATGAAGAGTCGAACGACGTTCGTGCTCCAGGCCGACCCTGCAATGCCAAGCTGCTTCGATCCAAGATGACCGAACAGGAAGATCCAGTCAAAGAACCAGTTCACCGCTGACGCAAGCATCAGTGATGCGGTGACCCAGTAAACACTGTCGCAGGACTGCAGGAACCGTCGCAGGCCCATGTAGGCGAGTAACGGAAAAGCTGACCATAGCAGAGGATAGAGGTACAGCCGCGTCTCTGACATGACCAGGGGCGGAACTCCGAAGCGTGGCAAGAGAGCAAACACGGCAAGCGTAGAAACAACGATCAGGGGTGTCCCGATCACGATGATCCAGAAAGACTGCACAAGCAGCAACACACATTCACAGCCATCATCGCGGCCATACGCTTGCGCCACCAGCGTCTCTAAGCCATTGAGTAAAAAGACAACGGCAAAAGCTATTGCATAGAAGATGCCGTTTCCTAAAGATGAAGCAGAAATCGCGAGAGGTGAGTTGGGCAGATGCCCGATCATGACAGCATCAACAATGTAGGTCGACATCCAACCCACTTCGCCGAGAGCAAGCGGTGTACCAAGCTTCAGAAGAGATCTAAGGTCACGCGATCCATTGCCCGATGTTGATTCAGTATGCTTCGAGGCGAGAACAACACTTTCCGGCGACATACGAGTGCGATGCGTCACATAGCGTTCTTTGCCTGGAATGGCAGTTCTTTCCTAAGCAGCTTCACATCACCGTTAGAAGGTGTAAATTCCACCGCACCATCAACGACGTGACCGCGCGTAGGAGGAAGCTAGCGCAGATGAGTCAGCGATCCCATCGTCTACGAGCTGCTCAAAGCGATCGCAACTACGCGACGGAAGTGGCCGAGAAATCGCGGCACGACGCCGATCGATTTGTACGCGCTCGGCCCGGTTGACCGCTAAAGACAGAAGCTCACGGAGCCGATGATTCACCTCGACGGCGAAGATTCGCTCTCGGTTCCGCTGCGGTGATGGCCTCACAGAGCACCCCCGTTCCGGCACTCGGCTTCAGCACCTGCTGTCCTGGCTGAGTGTCGGCTGGCTCAATCGTGCGAGCGGCAAGCGTCTGCCGGGGTGGGCAAGAGCTGGGGGCTGACATGATGCCGACGCCGCCGCTGCAGAGGGTGTTCCGCATTGACTCCAAAGGCGAAGCCCGACGCGATAAGGGCAGCTAGTTGCAGATCCACATTCCCTGCTTCGTAGTACGTCCAGAACGCGAGCGCACCGATGGGCAGCCGCGCGTAGTCACGGGTGTATCCTTGGCGACCTTTTGCAACACGCCTTAAAAGAAGGTTAGGCGGGGGACCAGGAACGCTCCTCCGCCATGCCGAGCATGCCGAGATCATGCCGATGAGATGTCCCAAGACGAGCCGCCGGCGATCGTAAGTGGCGCCATGCCCCTGCTTTCTCCAGACGGTTCCAGGGCATGCGGCCCAGAACGGAAGCCATCATGCACGTATCGCTGACGCCTGCATAGACAAGTCCCGCTCCTACCACGGCTGCGCCGACGAACACTTTCCTGGAGGTCAGCAGGCCCAACCCGAAGGATGCGAGCACAAGCGAGCCTGCGGTCACGCGCACCTGCCGCTCCATGGACCAGGGCTTGTTTGCGGCCACCGCCAGTGCTTTGCCGCCGCTCTTCCAGCCCTCAACACCGCCTTCAAGCACGTTGAGAGATTGAAAGCCCTTCGCGGCCAGCGTCTGCCGGGCCTGTTCTGCACGCCGTCCGGTACGGCATACCAGGGTGAGCGGCTGCGAACGGTCCCATGTCTCACTCGCTTTATCCACCGTTCCAAGCGGAACGAGCTCGGCACCTTCGATGTGGCCCGCGGCAAACTCGGGGTACTCGCGTACGTCGATCAGACGTGTTTCCATATACACCTCTCCAGACCATGACTGTATGCTTCCATAGTGATACAGTCAATGTATGGCCAGGCAGGCGATGAGTGACAAGATGCTTGATCTGGTGGCACGGCGCTTCCGCACGCTGGGCGAGCCCTACCGCTTGCGCATTCTTCAGGTGCTGGAGGAGGGTGATCGTTCTGTCGGTGAACTCGTGGCAACACTGGACGGCAACCAGCCGAACGTCTCCAAGCACCTGCAGATCCTTTTCGATGCCGGGCTGATCGGCCGCCGGCGTGAAGGCACGACTGTTTTCTACGCCATCAGCGATCCTATGGTCTTCAAGCTATGCGCCCTGGTTTGCAGCAGTGAAGCGGAAAAAAGCCGCCGCGACTTCGAGGCCCTGGCCGGCAAGCCGGGACGGTCAAAGCGATGAAGATCAAGCAGTTTGAAGTCGCGGGCCTGGCACAGTACTCCTATGTCGTTTCGTCGGAAGCAGAAGCGATCGTGATCGATCCGATGCGCGATTTCGAACGGTACTCCGCGTACGCACAGGAGCAGGACCTCACGATCCGATACGTCACGGAGACACACATCCATGCCGACTTCGCCTCCGGTGCGCCTGCGTTGGCAGAGGCTACCGGCGCTGAACTTGCGCTCAGTTCCCATGTTGAGGACCCGTACCGCTACGTGCCGAAGCACCGGCCACTCCGCGACGGAGACACTCTACGTTTTGGAAAGGTCCGCTTGGCCGCGGTTCACACGCCCGGGCACACGCCCGAGCATCTCAGTTTCGTTGTGTATGACGAGGCGCACAACGCGTCGGAACCGGTCGCGCTCTTCAGCGGAGACTTCCTCTTTGTTGGCTCGCTCGGCCGTCCCGATCTGCTGGGCGACGATGCGAAGGAGCAACTCGCCCATGAGCTTTATCGCAGTCTGCACAGACGGATCGCCTCCCTTCCTGACGGCGTACAGGTGTACCCCGGCCACGGCGCCGGTTCCCTGTGCGGCTCCGGCATCAGCGAACGGGCAGAGTCGACGCTTGGCTATGAACGTGCGACCCAGCCCTCGTTCAAGCTCGGTGAAGAAGCGTTTGTGCACGAGATCTTGGCGAGCGTTCCTGCCATGCCTTCGTACTACCCGCGCATGAAGGCACTTAACGCGAAGGGCGCCGCGAGTGTTGCAATGCTGCCAGGCGGAAAGGCTTTGACCGTCGCCGAAGTCGCTGTCCTCTCTTCCCATGCGGATGTGGCAGTCCTCGATCTGCGCCGGCCTGAAGCCTTCGGCGGAGCGCATCTGCCTGGAGCGATCAACATCGGAGCGGGCCAGAACCTTTCGTTGTGGGCAGGCTGGATGATCGGACCGGACAAGCGTTTGGTGCTGGTCAACGACCAGGGCGATGACGAGGAGTCACGCCGCGCGCTCGCCCGCGTGAGCATCGACCGGATCGAAGGCTTTCTCAAGAAAGGCATGCCCGCGTGGATAGATGCAGGCATGGAGTTCACCCGGACGGTGCAGCTCTCCACGACAGAAGTCAACGAACGAGGCAGTGACGCCCAGGTAGTGGACGTGCGTAACGAGAAAGAGTGGGCGAGCGGTCACGTTCAAGACGCCATGCATATTCCACTCGGTGAGCTTCCGCAACGGGCGGGCGAGATCTCCCGGAACTCTCCTGTGATCACGGTCTGCGGTAGCGGCTACCGCTCCAGCATCGCCGCGAGCCTGCTTCAGGCACAAGGGTTCCCAAATGTCAGTTCCATGGACGGTGGGATGACCGCCTGGAACAAACGGAAGCTGCCGACGGTAAGGCCCTAGAAGCTATCTCAAGAGAGCTTCTTGCTACCAGTGGCAACGTCTTCGGGAAAGTAGACTCCAACTAGCCAAAGGAGTTCAGATGCCCAACGTAGTCGATGCAATGACAGAGCGGCTCTTAGCGGACGCAGGCCTCCGCACCGGCATGAGGGTGTTGAATGTCGGCTGCGGTAGCGGCTTCGTCTCGCTGATGGCTGCGCGCCTGGTTGGGGAAAGCGGACAGGTGCTGGGAATCGATCGCAGTGCCGCTCCTCTCAAAACAGCGGAGGAACTGGCGGCGAGAGAAGGCCTGAGCAACACGCGGTTCGAACGACGGGATCTTGCGGACGCGGGTGGCGCAGGAGAGTTCGACGCGGTGATCGGCCGCAGAGTCCTGCTCTACCAGCCCGACCCGGTGAAGGCCATCCGACAAGCGATCGCTCCCTTGCGCAGGGGCGGCATCGCTGTCTTTCAGGAGCACGACGCGACGCCGCTGTCTCCTTGGCAGGTGCCCTTGCCCCTTCACCAGCAGGCGCACCAGTGGCTGTGGGATACCGTCACGCGAGAAGGTGCCAACATGCACATGGGCTACGAGCTGGCCGGCACTGTCTCGAAAGCAGGGCTCACCCTGCAGCATGTCCGAGCCGAAGCGATTGTGCAAACACCGGAGATCAGCTATCCCACACACGAGATTGTTCGCGCCGTCCTGCCCAGGATCGTGCAGGAGAGCATCGCGACGGAGGAGCAGGTCGATATCGACACACTCGGAGATCGCCTACGCGAGGAGCGGGTGCGCACCGGAGCTACATATCTAGGAGAACTGGTCTTTGGAGTCTGGGGAACAAAATAGCATGAACTCTTGACCAGGCTTGGTGATCTAAGTCTGACAACGAACGTTCTGTACAGTGTGTTGGGGCTTGTTGTTGGTTCCACTCCGTGCCTCGTGCAGCATCACTGACACGAATGCGATATGTCAGGACTAGGTCGGAGTCGTTAATCTGTCGTCGCGATCGAAGGGTTCTGCTAAGGCTGAAATTCTTGCGGAGGCAATGTGAACAGCTTAACCAGTCCGCTGACCCTGTTCTTCTGTCGAGCAGGAGGGAACCGGCGCGTTCTGGTCAGTTCAGCAGTGCCATGCAGGCTCGCCCAGAACAACTCTGATAGGAGCTCCGACCGCATACTGCGCTGAGGCAAGAGCTGGGATGTTACATCTCCGACTTCTCCCTTCGGAAAGAGCTCCACAAATTGGAGAAACGCAGCCCGGAGTTCGGATGGTGTCTGGTCGTCACCAAAGGAGATGTCCAGACTCAGCGAAAACATCGCTTCGTAGAGTGCTGGTGAGGAAGCAGCAAACCTGAGATAGGCCGCCGCCACTGCTTCAACAGCGCTGCCACGCCGAGTGCGCTTGCGAGCTTCCTCCATGGCTGCCCCTAGTTCTTGAAAGCCCTCAACGGCGACGGCCGTAAGGATAGCTTCACGATTTGCGAAGTGGGAGTACAAAACAGGTTGGCTATAGGCAATCTCATCTGCAAGACGCCGGACTGTCACACTCGGCCAGCCCTCGGCCTCCGCGATGCGCCGGGCGGCTCTAACGATCTGAGATCGCCGTACCAACTTGTCCTGCTGCTTCCGCTCCTCGATTCGCGTGCTGGCCAAGAGCTCACCTCAAAACGATTGTAGCAACGCTAGCTTTGTGTGGACTCTTGAAATCTTCCAGCTAAGCCGAACGTCTGTACTAGTGTTGCTAGCATGTGTGAGCGATTTTTTGACCAGAAAGCGCGCGTGGGGCGTGATCGGAATGAACCAGGATTGCTTGGATAGCTGGGGCGATCATCGCGATCAACTTGTCTAACTCAGTCGCTACCAGAAGAGGAACGCCGATGATCTGCCGGCCTGTGACTAAGCCGACCAGCATGGATGACGCCAGCCCAGCCCGAAGAACGGCTTCGGCTTCACGCTCTTTTCCGAGACCCGAGACTAGCCTGGATTGGATGAAGTCCCGAAGCTGAACGCGCGCATGCTCGTTGACGATTGCGCCACGGAGCATTGCCATGAGCGGCTCAGATTCCTCGGGAATCTGCTCCCACGACATCAGGAAAGCTCGGACCACCCGCTCTCCGAGATGTTCATCGGGACCCTCAAAGACCGTGTTGATGCGATCCAGCGCGGCCTGCGGGATGGCCAGCACGGCTGCGAAGAGTTTCTCTTTTGAACCAAAGAACTGCATCACCTGAGCTACATCGACTCCCGCGTCGGCAGCCACCAAACGAATGGTCGTTGCCGTAAAGCCATCGCAGGCAAACCGTGCGCGCGCGGCCTCAAGCACCTTCTGTCGAGTACTGATGTTGCCCAGCGGCCTGCCGCGCGCTCTCTGAGGCGAGCTGTTCTTAACAGTCAAATCGAGGTTCTCCCTTCAACCTTCGCTCACGAGAAGTGTATAGTTATATATATCAACATGCGTTGATTTATTGCTTCTTGACCATCATGTATGACGCAGTTCGTTGCACTCACTTTGTTGAAAGGAATCTGTTATGAGCGAAATCCAGAAAATCTACATGCCATCTAAACCCTTGGTTCCCGGTGGGGAGCGGTACGGGATACTGAGCAACTTCGAACCTGGGACACGCACCCTGAAGGCCGGCACTCGTCTAGCGCCGCAATTCAAGGCGCTGCAGTCGGATATCTTGCTCGACAAAGACATCGCGGTCACGCTGCGTGATGGAACCATCACCTATGTAGACGTGCTCCGCCCAGTAGGGGCGGAGAAGGTACCGGTGATCGTGGCGTTCAGCCCCTACGGCAAGGGGCAGGGAACATCGCCGAGCGCGACGGGGGTCTTCACCATGGTGGGCCTGGACACGTCCATCGTCTCGGGCCTGCATAAGTTTGAGGGGCCGGATCCCGCGTTCTGGTGCGCCCATGGGTACGCGGTTTGCAATCCAGATCTTCGAGGCATCGCGGAGTCGCAGGGCGACAGTGTGCTGTGGGATCGACAGGAAGGGCGAGATGCTTACGACCTCATCGAATGGCTCGGCGTGCAGGAATGGTCCAATGGCAAGGTTGCGATGAGCGGTACCTCGTATCTGGCCGCCACACAGTGGTTTACGGCGGCAGAACAGCCGCCGCACCTCGCCGCGATCAATCCGTGGGAAGGTATGAGCGACACCTACCGTGACCTCGTGATGCGTGGCGGGATGCCCGACAGCGGGTTTGCGAAGCAACTGCGTGACTTTTCCTTCTGGGGCCATGGTAAGAAGGAGGACATCATCGCCGAGGCAGAGCAATGCCCGTTGATGAACGAACTGTGGGAGAACAAGGTCCCGCAGTACGAGAAGATCACGGTGCCCGCGTATGTCGTCTCCAGCTACTCGAACACGCTGCATGTACAGGGCACCTTTCGGGCCTGGCGCCGCATGTCCTCCAGCCAGAAGTGGCTTCGCATCCACAACCGGCAAGAATGGCCGGACTACTACGACGAAGGGAATCGCGAAGACCTGCGCCGCTTCTTCGATCACTTCCTCAAAGGTGTCGATAACGGGTGGGAGCAGACGCCACACGTGCGCTACTCCCTGCTTGACCTGGAAGGCGGCGACCGGGTCGGCATCGGTTCGAACGTTTTTCCGCCAAAGAACGTGACTGCAACGAAGTTCTACCTCGACGCCGATACACGTGCCCTTAGCGCTGAACTTCCGGCCAAAGAGGCGAACGTGCGTTACATTGTTGGATCAAATCCTGGATCGGTCTCGTTCATCCACCCCTTTGAGAAGGAAACGGTCCTGGTCGGTTATCCCAAAGCTCATCTCTGGGTCGAAGTCGACGGCGCCGACGACATGGACCTCTTCGTCCTTGTGCAAAAGCTCGATGTCTATGGAACGCCGCTCGCACAATTCACAGTGCCAAACCGGAATGCGAAGATCCACGATGCCACCGACTACGGCGGATCTGTGTTGCGGTACCGCGGCTCGGACGGCCGGCTGCGGGTGTCGTTGCGCCGTCTTGACGAGACGCTGTCCACCGAGGAAGTTCCCACCCATACTTTTGACCGGACCGAGAAACTCGCGGCAGGTGAGATCGTCGATGTCCAGATTGACCTGCTTCCGGTTGGGCTCGTCTTCCGTGCTGGTGAGCAGCTACGATTTATCGTCAGCGGCCGCAGCCTGCTTGGCACGATGATGCCCGGCATGGCGGAATACACCTCACCATTCGGCGGTACGCACATCGTACACACCGGAGGCAATCACGCGTCCTACCTGCAGCTTCCTATCCAGAAAGGGACGGAGTGACTTGCGAGAGCACCTTGTCTTTTCATGAAGCCGATAAGAGAGCGCCTCTGAAGGTAAGAGTCAGAACGGAAGATCGTGCTGGAACCGAGCACAATCTCTGTGCCTTCAGCTGTTCAGGGGATGACGGGAAGGAGCACGTGATGGCCGTACCGGCCGCCTGTGTGGATCATGTGCTTGCCTTGGTCTCGTGTTGTCGGATGGAGCGTCATCGCCATACCCTGTTTGTCGAAAGGTGGGAAGAGATCGTTGCTCGTTAGGATGACACGCATCTGCGTGCTTGAAGTGGCTCCGGGCACAGCATCGTGACGACCTGCCGCTTGCTACCTGATCGGGATTTTAGAGGCTTGTTTTTGTGCAGCCCGCATGAGTCGGTTCTCTGTGATGACCTGCTTATTCTGGGCAGCCCACGTGTGCAAAGGGACGAGAGCACCTCGCAGAGTCATGCCGAGTTCCGTCAGTTCATAGTCCACGCGCGGAGGGACACTGGGAAAGAGAGTGCGCGTGACGATGCCATCGGTTTCCAGTCGCTTGAGTGTCAGGGTAAGCATGCGTTGCGAAATGCCGCTAACCCTGCGCTGGATCTCGTTGTAGCGCAACTGCCCTTTCGAAAGCGCACCTACGACAAGGATTGTCCACTTGTCACCAACGTTCACCAGTACGTCGGCGAGCTCTTTGCAGTCCGCGGGACCGAGACTGTCCGTAGGAACAAATTTGTTCGCTCCGCTCATAAACGTGCCTCCTTGTGGGATTTCTGCATGCATTCCATACTAGCGCTACGAACAGTTCGTTCGCGCTCGCAAACGCTGCATGGACGGAGCGAGCACAAGAGAGGACATCGAATGCAGAGTATTTCGAGCTTCCCTGCACACGTTCAACCCGAGCCTTGATGCATGAACCAGCTGTCAAGGCACTACGCCGGAACAAGATCATCTATTGGACTCTGACGCTGCTGATGTTCGTGCCCGACACGCTGGGTGCCTTTGCAGAAGCGTTCACCGACGGCCCGGCAAGCATCGTCAAGATCATGCTCGCGCTCGGCTTCCCGTTAACGCAAATGTGAGACGGCAACGCGGATGCGGCGCAGCTCTCCGCCGCCGGCCTACTTGAACATGAACGTAACAAAGGACACATCCCGGGCAGAACCGCCTGAACGAAAGGGAAACGCCATGCCGAAGCTCCTGGTAGTAGAAGCAAGCCCGCGCGGAGAGTACTCAATCTCCCGCAATCTCGCCACGAAGTTCGTCGAAGACTGGAAGACCGCACACCCGGGGGGCGAGGTCGTCGAACGCGATCTGGCGACGATGGACCTGCCTTACGTAAACCTGCCGTGGCTGGGCGCCAGCCTGACGCCGGTTGAGGCGCACACCGCCGAGATGAGGGAAGTGCTCACCATATCAAACGAGCTCGTGGATGAGCTGCTTTCCGCCGATCACCTCGCCATCAGCACTCCGGTGTACAACTACAACATTCCGGCAAATCTCAAGTCCTATGTGGATCACATCGTTCGGAAAGGCCGCACGCTGGGCATGGCAGGCGAAGGCCTGGTACACGGCAAGAAATGCACTGTGCTGATGGCTTCGGGAGGTGTCTACACGGAGGGCTCACCCATCCGCGACCGCGATATCGCGACCATGTACCTGCGGCTAATCCTCAAAGTTATCGGGATCGAGGATGTGACGTTTGTGGCTGCGGGCGGCAGCAAGGTGGTCGACATGGGCCAGCAATCCCGTGAAGATTTCCTTGCTTCGTTTGAACCCCTCGTCGCGGCAGCGGCGCGGGTGTAACTACGGCAGACAGCAACTCCAGGAGCAGCACTATGAGAACGTCCATGCCTTCCAGTCATCTTGCGGAACCTGTTCTTTTGAAATCGGCGAGCGTCGGCGCATCTGGTCTGGTGGTGTCCGATCTTCGGCGATCGCTGGATTTCTATGCCAGGGTCATTGGCCTCGATGTCCTGTCACAGACGCAAACTTCAGCGCAGCTTGGTGCTGCCGAGGACCAGCGTTTGATTCTCGCGTTGGAGCAACGGCCGGACGTTCACCCGCTGAGGGCAAGCGCCTCGGCCTATACCACACGGCCGTTCTCTTGCCGTCACGGGCCGCACTGGCAAGCTTTGCGGAGCATCTCTCCCGCCGCGGCATCCGCGCGGGCAGCAGCAATCACCTTGTGAGCGAAGCGTTCTATCTGAGGGACCCGGACGGGCTGGAGATCGAGGTCTATGCGGACAACGATCGTTCCCGCTGGCCCTGGAACGGGAACGAACTCGATGCGGCGGTATTACCGCTCGACTTGCGTGACCTGCTCTCGATTCCTCACAGCATGTGGAGCGGCGTTCCGAGCGGAACCACAATGGGCCACATTCACCTGTACGTCGGTGACCTGAAGCAGGCGGACAGGCTCTATCGCGTTGGCCTGGGATTGAACGTCCGGACAAGCAGCATACCCGGCGCGCTCTTTCTCGCCGCAGGCGACTACCACCACCACATTGGCCTGAACACCTGGGCCGGAGCAGTGCCTCCGGCCGGCGACAGCGACCCACGGCTCAACTGGTGGAGCCTGAAGGCTCCGCAGGAACAGCTACCTGCTCTGCAAAACCAAATGCTTGAGAGTGGCTGGGTGCTTCGGCCCGATGGCTTCTTTGCAGACCCATGCGGAAGTGCTCTCAAGCTGGAATCTGTAGCCGGATAGCGAGGAAGTCTAAGAGAAGGCTGGAAACGGACAGCGCCATCGTTCGTTCCACATGCTTCCCATAGAAAGTCATTTTGGCGCAAGCAGCCTCTCAATGAAATTCAGCCCGTGTAGCTATTTCCGCCATCTCTGGTAGTTGACGGTACTGAGCTTTCTGCGGGTGTACGCCCGCAGCTTTACTGTGTCCCTTTCCAATCTCGTTCGTCGTTTTGAATGCCTGAGCTCGCGGCTTTCCTGAAGAGTGCTTTATGTTCTTCTCCCCACGCGCCAAGGGCGTCAAGAATTGGTTCGAAGCTCAGCCCCAGGCTCGACATGCTGTATTCCACCTTGGGAGGCATCTGTGGGAAGACCTTCCGGAGGATTAGGCCGTCTGCTTCTAATTGGCGCAGTTGGGCCGTCAGCATGCGTTGCGACAGACAAGGAATTGATCGGCGCAGCTCGTTGAAGCGAACTGGACCTTTCAGTAAGTGGTAGAGGATGACTCCCTTCCATTTTCCATCGATCAGACTCAGCGCCGCTTCGATTATGCAACCCGGGTTGCAGTCGAATCGCGAATGAGGCCGCTTGCTCACGGTATCCCTTATGTGCCTACAGGCGTTAAATGTGCGTACTTACATGATGAGGCACTGATGCGTATTCTCGCCCATATAGGGAGATCACTCAATGCCCAACAAAATTGCACTCGTCACTGGAGCCAATCGCGGCATCGGCTTTGAAACGGCACGGCAATTGGCACAGCAGGGCATCCATGTATTGCTTGGCGCCCGGACACTTGACAAGGCCCAGCAAGCCGTCGACATCCTCAAGAAAGAGGGCCTGCCACACTTAAGCGCGATCCAATTAGACGTTACCTCTGCGAAGGACCGGGAAGAAGTAGCCCGGTACATTGGCGAAACATTTGGTGGTCTGGACATTCTGGTCAACAATGCCGCGGCGATCCCGAAAGAAGGAACGCTTCTGGACGCCATGGCAAGTCAAACCTCCGAGGCGGAGCTGGAAGAAGCCTTTCAGGCCAACCTATTTGCAGTCGTGTACCTGACGCGGAATCTTTTACCCCTGCTTCGAAAGAGCGAAGCTGGCCGGATCGTGAACGTGTCCAGCTCTTTGGGTTCGCTTACGCTGCACGATCAGAATGTGCCTGAAGTGGCCTATACAAAACGCTTTTCATACAACGCTTCAAAAGCTGCGCTCAATATGTTCACCATCCACCTAGCGCAGGAGCTCGCAGCGACAAACATCAAGGTAAACGCAGTCCATCCAGGCTGGGTCAAGACGGAGCTTGGAACGGAGCATGCTCCACTTGAGATCCCTGAAGGAGCAAAGGCCAGCGTGGAAGCCGCACTTCTGCCTAACAGTGGACCGTCGGGGCACTTCATGCGTCAAGGAGGCGACCAGATCCCCTGGTAGTCGGTGCGACAAAGCATGCACTACGAGATGATGATGGAGTCCATTCCAGAGTCGATGCTGAAATTCTGAACGTCTTCAACAACGTGAACTGCTCACGAGAGAATGGCAATCTGAGCGCCGTCTCATCCGGACTTTTCGCAAATCCCAAACGCTTCAGGGGGAGACATTTTAGGCTGGATCTGCCGTGCGCCGAATCTTTCTACAAGCTAACTTCGCGTTTTGACACTCTTGTGCCGATCCTTTACTGGAGAGCATCGCGACACATGAACCTTGAATGGAGAAGCTACAAGTGAAAGCGAAATGCAGAAGGTCGTTTCTTCCGCTAGCGGCTTTGGTCTTTCTGCTGGCCTGCTGCGCTCGAGGCACCTCGGCACAAGCGCGACTGTCGAACGGGACGATCCTCGAAGAAGAGCCTTTTCATCTAACCGTACCGTATACAGAATGGTTGAGCCGCGCTTACGACCCGGCGCGTGTCGATCCTCTGGATACAAAGCCGGATATGGGTCAGGTGCGGGGTTACTACACGGCAGCCCGCTACGCTGCTCTCGATGGCAACGCAGACCTGCGCGTTGATCGCATCGTGTACGCCAGCGACGGTTTACGGATCCGTGGGTTTCGCGTCGCGCCGAAACAGCATGCAGCAGCAAAGCTGCCGGTGATCGTCTGGTGCCATGGAGGTGCCGGCGAGACCGGTCACATCTACACCGACGAACTCATTCGCATGAGCGTGACCAGGGATGGATCAACCAAAAGGGATCGTGATGATTAGTCGGGGAGCACGGTCCAGTGAAGAAGAGCCGTACTCCGCTGACTTGAGACAGGACCACTACTCTGCTGATCGTAAAGCAATCCATGGCTTCAGGTTCTTGGGTGCCTCTGGATCAGCTGTGTTGAACTCCGCCTTCTTAGAGTCGATCAGCGTCATAATCCATTCACTCGTACTCTTGTCACGTCCGTCCTCAACGATGATGTGAAGGATACCGCCGGAGAAGAAGCTCCGAATGATAGGGGACCTTCCAGGAAGGCTCTTCGCAGCGATCATGTTGCCGGCCTTATCGTTGCTAAAGCTGCCGTTCGTCAGGTACCCCGTAAAGTGGTCTCCTGCGGGAACGAGCTGCATGGTGACGAAGGACTTGCCTTCGAATATCCAGTGCCATGCGCCGGAGTACGGCTGAAGATCAGCGGCGGCAAGAGCCGCTGGTTGTGCCGTGAGGGCGGCTGCGGCAAGACAACACGGTGCGAAGACGCTAAGCGTCGCGAAGGTGAGGATGGCCGTGCGCATTCGGGAGGATGCGGGTGCTTGATCAAGAAGAGACACGATTCGATGCTCCAGATTCTGCCCTTCAAGGAGCCCGAGGGCTGGGGTTGGGGTTGGGCCGCTGCTGCTCAGGAGTGTTGCGAGATGGAGAAGTGAAGCCGCGTACTCGCGTGGACCTCCAGCGTGTTCCGCGGCGATCCGGTCGCAAACAAGCTCACGGCTGTCCGCGATACGACTTCGCAAGCTCTTCAAGATCGGATGGAAGGAAGTTGGGATAGTGAGGATCTCGTGCAGCAGGTTGTTGAAGAAGTCCCGACGAGCGACGTGTGCTAGTTCATGAGCGAACATAGCCTGTAGATCGCTCTCGGAAGCTTCTCTCGCCAGTGAGCAAGGCACAAGGACGACAGGGCTCAAGACGCCGACCGCTGCGGGCATGGTCAATCGGCTTGAGATCAGGATCGACACGGCGTTCTTGCCAATACGAGCTTCTGCTGTGGCGTTCGTCACTACAGCGCTCATGGCCGAATGAAAGGGAGCAGCGTCCCTTGTAAGCTCTCTAAGTTTGATGAAACTCCAGAGCAGCCTTGCAGAGCGGAAGATGACCCATCCGAGCCAGATCGCCAGGAGACTATCGCCAGGGTTGAGAGTGGAGGAGGGCATTGATGGTGATGGAAACCTGCCCGATAAGCTGGAGTCTTGAGAAAACAAACCAGTGGGAATGAGCGAAGCTGTTGACGAGTGGGCAATGCATCGCTCGACTACGGCTCGAACCCATCCGAGTGCGCTGAGCACTGGTATGAACACACTTAGATACAGCGTCGCGACCCACAAAGAATATTGTTGAGACGGGCTTCGCCGAAGGAGCTTCGAGCAAAGCCAGGCAGCGGTATAGAGCAGGGGGATCTGCCATACGGAGTTGAGAAGCGTGCCAAGAAGCACTCTGTGCAGTTCGTTCATTTTCCCTGCTCCTTTCTCTCGGTTCTTATCTCTTCTTCCTTCTCAGCCACTAGCCGCTTCAATCGATCGAGCGTCTCGACATTTACTCTTTCAGAGTTGAGCAGGTTCATCAGAAGTCCTTCTACGGACCCCTTGAAGACGCGCTGCACAAAGTCCTCGACTGCGCCGCCCATGGCTGCTTCCTCGAGTAGCGCCGCACGATACACATACGCCTTTCCCTTCAAGGTCCGCCGGACGCGCTTCTTGCGTTCCATCGTGTTCATGATGGTTTGCACGGTTGTGTAAGCGGGTTCACCCTCCAGGCGCACCTGCACCTCTTGAACAGTGGAAGGCCCGCTCTCCCAAAGCACATGCATGATGGCAAGTTCCATGGGCGGCAGTTGCTGATTGACCTTGCGTTTGCGCAATCGGCCTCCTAGTTGAGTAGGAGCATCCCATATCGAAGCCTAATCTGTCAACTACTCGACTAGGAGATTCAAAGGCCTACGGCGTCGATGACGTAAGCTTTGCTCTCAGCAACGGCGCGGCGTTCGGCTTGAGCGAAGCGGTCGCAAAGAAGTTTGCTATCCGCAGTGGAGCTAAGCGGATCGCCGACTCTTGGGAACATCTGTGTGGAGGCATGCTCTAAGTCGGGCAATAGATCCCTCACGGCTTGTACCTTCCTCTTCTCCACACGAGGGGGCGTTCACCTGGGCCGTCATAGTGAAAGGTAAGCGGAGCCTATGATCCGCCACGGCCTTGCATGCGCATGACTTAGAATCAGCGACCTGTAAATGTAACCGGGGGGAGGACGCGACGACATGTCGCGACTCCAATCACTCACGCGGTAGCTCTCTCTAACGCAGCTGACACTTCACGGATTCTTCTTTTCCTGGAGCTGAGCGATCTGGAAGCGCTGAAACTCCGGCTGTGTGGACTGCGCCAGCTTGGGTGCATGTGCAATGCTCTGTTGTCCCTCGGCCGTGTGGCCGAAGGCTGGCCGAAATCACCGTGCTTCCAGTACTGGAGGCCGGCAAACAGATGCACCGATTCATCAAAGGTCTGCGACTCTTGACGAACAAAGGCCACAAGCAGGACGGCAAGGAGGGCGAGCAGGCCGGCAACGGCCGTGACAAAAAGTGGGGGGCGAAGTGAGTCTTGCGGGGCAGAGATGTTGGGCATGGCTAGACCTCGAAAAATGGTCCGCGCCTGATCCTGGCGCGTGCAAAGCATGACCCGAGGACAATGGTGATCTGACGGTTAGCTTAGCGATACTTGCGGCATGGCGCTGCGGCCAGCATCCTGTATGCCGGAAGGTCGATATGCATAAGCTTAGGAAGATTTTTGCGAGCATGCACCACAAGTCATGGGTGTTTCGATGAGAACTCCGATGAATTGGTCGGAGCATGCCACTCTTGAGACCACGCAGCGGTGTCTTGCAGCTGCCGAGACCCGCTCGGCGAAGACCAGGTTGGCCGTGAATCAAAACTTCGCCGCTTTGGAAGACGCGACATAATGCGACTCACGCCAACTGACGACTACTAACCTCCAGCCGCCGAGTGAACCAAGGCAAAGCGGCTGGAGATTCTCTGAGAAGCATCCTCGAAACGTTACGCGACCGCACCGATTTCCTCACGCTCAACCAGCTGGCCGAGATCTTGGCTTGCCACACGCAAACGCTCTACAAGAGTTGCGCGAAAGGGAAGACCCCTCACCTGCGAATCGGTGGCCGCATCAAAATCGATTCCAACACGATCGCCACATTCTTGGCGAAGCGCTTAGTAGGCTCCGTCTAGCGTCCGCACAGAAAGCCGAGGGCGCGTGTGGCGAGCGTCCTCAACGAAATGAATGGTAACGGCTGTTCACGCAAGTTGCTTATCGCCAGAACTAAACGGGTTGGCTGTGGTCTGACTCTACTCGCTCGTCTGGTGCCAGCTGGTCTCGAGTTCCGGGACACTCAGAACAGCATGCCCACGAACGCATACCAGAGCTGTGCCGCTCCATTCCAGCAGGTTGTGGGAGGGCCGACCGACACGGGCGGGAGCCTTGAGCAGCCGCAGGCAGCTTTTGCAGCGCTGCTCCTGATCCTCGAAGGACCAACGAAGAGCAAAGACTGAGAGCACGACATAAAGCAGCACCTGCAGGAACTCTGCAGTGTTAGGAAACAAAGAAGCGACAGGTGCGCACAGAGCGGCACCAACAAGATAGGCGAGAAGAAAGAGCAGAACGACTTTCCCGGCGAAAAAGCTGATGCGCAGAAGGCCGGTCTGCGAGGCGGCGAAGTACTTGCTCGCAGCATCGGCGTCAACGGCGCGCCGGGAAGCAGTAAGGAAGGTGACCAGCAGTACAAGTGGAGATGCGAAGAGGAAGCGACCGTAGTTGAGTGCGAGTTGCGCGGTGACCTCATGCCAGTTGCCGATGCTGCAAAGGGCAAGGAGCAGAGCCAGCGTGCAAGCGAGCGCAAGGGCCAGCAAGCAAAGCATGGCGGTGCCGCGAAGCACACAGCGACAGCCCTCCATCCTGAGCCAAAGCGCATCCCGAATGAAGCCACTATGTAGCTCTGTGCTGGTTTGCCCACGGGTGGCGCGCCGATGACACCAAAGCTCGGCCTTCCAGAAGCGCGCCCATTCAGCGCGATCGACTGCCGGCACGATCCGGGCCACTTGGAGCAGGAGCTTCAGCTGCTGTGCTTCCGTCAGGCTCATGCACGTCGCTCCGGGGCAAGGTGGGCTAAAAGGGGGTAACGCTCCACAGCAGCCTTGGCTGCCAACTTCCCGGCTGCGGTGACCGTGTAGTAGCGTCGCGCGGGACGTTGTTTTTCGGCAGCTTCTGTGTCCGACTCCCACTTCGATTCGACCAAGGCGTCGCGTTCCAAGCGGCGAAGGGCGGGATAGACTGTGCCGCTTGGAAGGCCTGTCACCGCCATCACGTCGAGCCCGAAGCGGTGGCCAAGGTGAAGGGCCCGAAGGATAAGAGCGGCGCTGTGTGAGAGACGAGGCGAGGTCATTTATTTATGTAGTACACTATCATCAAGTAGTTCACTACATAGGGTGAAGCATGCTAGATCTGCAGGCAGTCTCCAAGAGCTATCGCGGCATTCCAGCCGTTCATGGTGTGAGTTTCACCCTGCGCCCGGGTGAGGTGTTGGGCTACCTTGGACCAAATGGCTCCGGGAAGTCGACGACGGTGAAGATGGTCATCGGGATGATTCGCCCTACTCACGGCAAAGTGTTGTTTGCCGGCCGGGAGATTCATGCCGACCTCCTGAAGTATCGAGCGCAGCTGGGTTATGTACCGGAAGAAGCGCAGGTCTACACGCACCTTTCGGGTCTGGAGTACCTGCAGTTGGTCGGGCGGCTACGAGGGATGGCAGAGAGGTTAGTTGAGCTTAAAGCGCGTGGGTTGCTGCATCTGCTGTCGCTGGAAGGTGCGCAGTACTCTCCGATGACGGAGTACTCGAAGGGAATGAAACAGCGTGTGCTGATTGCGGCAGCTCTGCTGCACGATCCGAAGCTGATCGTCTTTGACGAACCATTATCGGGGCTGGACGCTGTTTCGGCGCGCTTATTCAAGGACCTGCTGCTGCTGCTGGCGAAAGAAGGGAAGGCAATCCTCTATATCTCGCATGTGCTGGAGGTTGTGGAGCGCGTGTGCCAGCGGGTCATTATCTTGTTCAAAGGCAAGGTGGTCGCCGATGCTCGGCCGCAGGAGTTGACGGAGTTAATGCGCCTGCCGGATCTGGAGGCAGTGTTTTCGCAGTTGGTGCGTCAGACCGATACGGCAAAGGTGGCACGAGAGCTGGTCGAGGTCATGCAGGTGCACCATGCGTGAGGAGAGAGGATGGTCCGAGGGGCTCGCAATGCACTTCTTTCGGCGCTTCTTTGACAACGACACGGTGCAGGTGGAGGGAGACACCACAACGACGGTGGTGCGAGCGTTGGCGATGGTAGCGATGCCCGGGTTGCTGGTGGCGTTCTTTCTTCAGAACCAATATCCAAGGCGAGATCAAGCGGGGCGATGGGAGGACGAGTACTTCTTCGTCTTGTTAACGTTTCTTGTGATGGGGTTGGCGACGATGTTTGAGTGGGAGATGCTTTTTCCGGATCGCGCTGACTTCCTGGTATTGACGCCTCTACCGCTCCGGCACGGGCGGGTGCTGGCCGCGAAGGCGGGCGCATTGTGCTGCTTTCTGGGTTTGTTTCTGACGGCTGCCTGCTTGCCTGGTGCGCTGCTGTACCCGCTGATCGCAAAAGGGCCGGTATTCCAGCAGGTGCTTGCGCACGCGGTGGCGACCGGGTTGGCGGGAGTCTTTCTTTCGGCAGCGCTTGTGACGATAGGCGGCCTGCTGCGTTGCATCCTGCGGGACGGACCGTTTCGCAGGATGATCGCGGTGCTGCGGATGCTGGTTACAGGGGGTCTGGTGCTGCTTGTGGTTCAGTACGCGCGGTACACAGAGTCACTCCATCTGCTGCTGTCGCATCCTGCGCAAGCGCGCTGGCTGCCACCGCTTTGGTTTCTGGCGCTTTACGAAGGCATTCTGCACGGTTCGGCGGCACCGGCTTTTTCGGGAGAGCTGGTGCGGTGGGCGCTTTGGGGAACAGGTGCTGCAATGACGCTCGCCCTGGTCACGTATCCCGGAGCATGGGCGCGGATGCAGCGCATGGTGTTGGAAGGCAATGCGCGGAGGAGAAAGGCACCTACGTTGTTCCTGTCGCGCGGTGTTCGTGCTCTGGTGCGCGAGCCGCAGGAGCGCGCGATGTTTTACTTCGTGGGGCAGACAATGCGCCGCATCGATCGCTACCAGATATATCTCGCGATGTACGGTGGAACGGGGCTGGCCTTGGCTTTGGCGTGCGGCGTGGTGCTGCGGTCGGAGACGGGCCTGCCGCAGCTGTCAACCTTTGGAATGCACGCCGTGTTCGCGCTGCTGTGCTTCTGGGTCGTGGCAGGACTGCGGACTGCTCTTGCCTCTCCGGAGTCACTCGGGGCGCGGTGGGTGTTTCGGATCGCGGGATCGGATGACCGACATCTGGCCGCGGCCGGCAAGCGATGGGCGAGCGTGGCTTGGGTAGGGTTGTTGTGCAGCAGTGTCGCGGCGTTCTCTGCGTCGGGTTGGGGAGCTCGCTCGCTGCTGGTGCAGGCAATAGGAGGTGGCTGCCTGGCCGTATTTTTTACTGACTGCTTTTTCTATGTGCGGGCGGCGCCGCTCATCCAGCCGAGAATGCCAGGCCGCTCCAACTTCGCCCTATTCCTGACCCTGTACCTGGGTGTGCTGACGCCGTTTCTTTTTGGTATCGCCTATGTGGAGAGCCGAATGGAGCGCAACCTTTGGCTTCTGATACCGCTCGTTCTGATAACGGTGCTGCTCCATGCGGCGGTGCGCGACATGGAGCAAAGGCCTATGGAGGTGGAGGAGGAGATGGAAGGGTATGACGGGGAATTCCAACTGTTGAATCTACGGTAGGAGGCTCCGCATGATTCGGTCGCACGGCGCTCGAGTATGCCTGAACTGTACAGAATTCAGGAAATCCAGGAACTGTACAGAATCGTGCTTATCGGAACGGAACTACTGCCCGTTGCCTTTGGACGTCAGCGTCGGTAACGTAAGGCCTCGATCAGGGCTGCAGATCTGACGGTTGATCGCGGCGACTCAAGTAAAGCAACCTCATCACAGGAGCAGGCGCGGGAAGGATGTCTTTTCTCTCGGCACTCATGTGTTTCCCTTATAAGATTGCTGCTCTGGTGGGCAGGCTTCTGCGCGTGGAAAGAGGTGCTCAACCACTCTAGGCAGGTATTTAGCGACGAAGTTCTTAGCGGTAGCACCTTTGAAGAACTGCATTGCTTTCTCTTCAATTACCATGTTGGCCAACCCATGTAGCGCGGCGATGCCGCACAGCATCTCTGCCGAGTCCTCGAAGCTGCCAGGTTGCGGAACGGTGTTGGAGCGATAGGCGAGAACAGCGCGTCCTAGGCGAATGCCCGGCGCCTTGCTTGCCGCTGAAAGCCGTGGTTCGGTACGGTCCACCAGGTCGTTCCGAAACATGAGCCGAAAGTGCCCTGGGTGATTAATCGCAAAGCGGATAAACGCCAAGCCCACTGCACGCACATCCGCCACCGCATCATCTGAATGGCCTGCGTCATCGATGTGTCTTCCGGCCCGCTCGTAGGCAAGAATTGCGACCTCGGTCAACAGTCCTTTCGCTCCGCCGAAATGATGCGCAGGCGCTGCGGCTGAGACGCCTGCTCTTTGTGCGGCCGCACGGAGCGAAAAGCCTTCGATGCCACTCTGTGCAATCATCTCGTCGGCAGCCTCGATGAGCGCGGCACGTAGATCTCCATGATGGTAGCTGTCCCGCGATTTAGGCTGGAAAGCTACAGCACCTTGACGACGTTTCGACAAACGCACGCTGCGCGGAAGAGTACTTGAAGCGGTTCCTGCTGCACTCTTGCGATCCATAAGTAAACACTGTACAGATAAACGCCGGGCAAGACATCTCCGGCTAAAGGACGCATAGAAAGAGTTTGGTTCGGGGCGTGCCGGTGCGGCAGAGCAGAGTTCGAGTAACTAGGTATGTAGGCTGCGACGGTAATTAAGCGTCGTCCTCACGGTGGGAACAGCTCTGAGCGGCATGCAGCAGTGGTGCCCTCGCCATATCACTTCGCAAGTGATATTCCGTACAAACGTCGCACGCACCCTGATTCCTCAGTCCTCTCTGGCGTTGGTAACTCAAAAGCACGTGCGCCACAAGCGTATGCGAGTTCCAGAGCACCGTTGAAGCAGCTGAACGGTACCATCGGATACAACGGTAAATTCGTGAATGGTGTCGGGCGCATACATAAGCCGTCCAGCCCTCCAGTTTCCTGTTGCAAAGCTTCTCACGGCGTTAGCGAACCAAACTGGTACACCGATTTTGGTGGTACATAAACACCTGCAAGTATGGACTGAACGCTGGCCGCCAATTGTACTGCGGCCAGCGTTGGATGAGAGTGGACATCCTCGGGCTGGAAAGCACGCCCTCACTGGGCCGCATCCGAGACAGCCTGCCAAGCTTCCCAGGTCGCAAAGCGGTCAGCATAGGTCGAGCGGATCTGTGGCAAAGTCGTGCTGCCAAGGATGAGGCGCAATGGCGGCTGCTCCGCATCGACAACCTTAAACAATGCTTCTACCGTCGCTTTCGGGTTTTCGCGCTCCAGCTTCATGAGAGCAGCCATGAAATCTCTACGGAACGCGTCATACACCTCAAGCGGAACCGCACGTGTGGCGCTCTTGCCGAACTCCGTGGCGTAGGCTCCAGGCTCGATCATCGTGACCTTGATCCCGAACTGCGCAACTTCTTTGGCCAGTGATTCGTGCAGAGATTCAGCAGCCGCCTTAGTTGCGGCGTAGACACCGATCAGGGGCGCGGGAACCACGCCGAGACTGCTGGTGACACCCAGGATGTGACCACTACCTTGCTGTCTCAATAGGGGCAGAGCCGCCCGGAGAACGCGCACAACGCCGATGTAATTCGCGTCGAAGAGATCCGCGATTTGCTCGTCGGTCGCTTCCTCCGTTGTGGCAATCAGGCTGTACCCGGCGTTGTTGACGAGGACATCGATTCGACCGAAGCGGTTGAACGCTTTCTTCACCGCTTCCGGAACACGGGCAGCATCGGTTACATCGAGCTGCAAGGGAAGTACCGCATTCCCAAAGCGCTCTGTAAAGTCTGCAACGCTCTCCAGGTTTCGCGCGGTGGCCACAACCTTGTCGCCTCGCTGAAGTGCTGCCTCTGCCCATATACGTCCGAAACCACGCGATGCTCCTGTGATCAACCAAACTTTGCTCATCCAAACCTCTTCTGCCGGCAGGTCACTCCGGCCATATCTGTACACTGTCAAATTACGGATCGCACTAGTCCGCCGAACACAGTTCAAACCGCTCAGCTTCACGATAACCGTCTATCTAAACGGCGTCAAGATAAAGCAACCGCCACAACCGGACCGAACGGCAGCTACCGCCAGAGCGACCTTAGCGCGGCGCTTATTACGGCTATCACTAAATAGTCGAGAGAGAGAGAGAGACAGATAGCTTCTTGTCAGGTGGTGGTGGAGTAGGGCTGATCGAGAAACCGCTGTACCAGAGGGCGAAGGTGTTCGAGATGGGTTTGCGGCTTGATGGCGGTAGCGAGCGATCCATCTGCCGTGAGTGTAGCTAGTCCATGGACCAGGGCCCACCCTGAGACGGCGCGTTGGGCGGCCAGTTCGGGTGTCGACTCAATCAGGTGGGACAACTCCCAGATCACATCGAAGCAGGAACGAAGCGTGCGTTCGGCTTCAGGGTACTTGGAGCGATCGAGACCGGCACCGAACATGACTTTGAAGTAATCCGGATGGTTTGCGGAGAAGCGAAGATACGCCATACCGGACTCGAGCATCTTCTGCTTCACTTCCGAGACTCTCGATACCGCTTCATTGACCTGCTGCAGAAGCAACACGTTTCCGTCAACCGCAATCTCGGCAAGGAGTGATTCTTTATCGGCGAAATGCCGGTATGGTGCGGCAACCGTTACGCCGGCCAACCTGGAAGCCTCGTTGATCGAAAATCCGCGCGGTCCCTTCTCTTGAACCAGTCGAAGAGCGGCGCGCTTCATGGCGGTTTTTAGATCCCCGTGCCGGTACGCTCCTCCCGTTTTCTTCTTGATCGCTTCTTTTCGTAGAACCATTCATCACCCACCAACTGCAATCATTGTAAACGCCGTTGACACATAAGAGAACGATGTTTACATTGAGCTTGGGAGGAAGCAGGTATGACATTCACGGGAGAGGAAAGCAGTTCAGCAAAGACGATCCTGATCACTGGCGCTTCGAGCGGCATCGGCCGACAGGCAGCCAAGCTGTTTCAGCAAAGAGGCTGGAACGTGGTCGCCACCATGCGCAAGGTCAGTGAAGGTCAGGAACTTGGCAAGTTGGAGCATACCCTAGTGGTGCCACTGGACGTCACCGATTCGTCTTCCATCGAGGCCGCAGTCTCGAAGGGCATCGAGCGCTTCGGCGGGATTGACGCCGTCCTGAACAACGCCGGCTTTGGGGCTTATGGTCCGCTTGAAGCCACTTCTCTCGAAAAGATCAGGCTTCAATTCGACACCAATGTGATCGGACTTTTTGCGGTGACCAAGGCACTGCTAAGTCACTTTCGAAGCCGCCGCAGTGGACTGATCATCAACGTTAGTTCGATAGGCGGCAAGATAGGTTTTCCGTTTGGAAGCCTTTACCACGGTTCCAAGTTTGCGGTTGAAGGATTGTCGGAAGCACTGAGCTTTGAGACAGAGGCCATCGGTGTGCGCGTCAAGCTGATTGAACCCGGAATGGTCAAGACAAGCTTCAATCAAGCAGTGAGTTTCAGCAACGATACTTCTATGACGGAGTACCAGGACCTTCTTGGGAAAACGATGAAGGGGTTTGAGAATGCAGCGGCTGGAGCTTCGGAGCCGGAGGCGATTGCGGAGACGATCTTCCGTGCGGCGACGGACGGTTCAAAACAGCTGCGTTATCCAGCCGGCGAAGATGCGGAGTTCCTCATGAAGAAGCGTGAAGAGGAAGATGACCAGACATTTCTCAGTGGCATTTACAAGCAATTCGGTCTAAGCAAGGTTCAAGCGAGCTGACCGTTCGTACCGCAAACGAGCACCTTACTTGGTGACGCACGCTGCTTGCGAGCAACCCTTTGGCGAGTCGCTGGCGGAGAGCTTCATCGCTCGGAAAACGCCTTCAGCAAAGCGTCCAAGCGAGTGATAGGCTGCTCCTCGTCAACATAGGCATTACTGCTGAAAAAGCAGTAATGCCTTCGCCGCCCGCTTTGCAGAGTTTGTGGAGTTAGTCACGCCCTTGAGGTACCGCTCTGTTTCAGCTCCATCGAGCAGAACGAGCAGCTGGTCGGCCAGTTCCTCGCGATTCCTTCGGCTCTCGTCGAGCAAGCCTAGTACGTGCTCCCGAAGCGCACGTTTGTAGGAACTGACAAGTTCATAGACTGCACCGGATGGTTCCCCGTCCTGAAGGCTGGCATGGATGAACGGGCAGCCGCGGTAGCCGTCTTCCTGGCCTTTGCTGTCGAGGTAATCGAAAATAGCAAGGATCCGCCTTTCCTCAGATCTCCCCGCTTTGTTGATGTGCCGTAGATCGTGCAAGGTCGCTTCTATCAGGTCCTGATACACGGCGAGAACCAGGGCTTCTTTGGACTCGAAGTTGTTGTAGAGCGTCATCTTCGCGACGCCGGCGGCATCCGTCACGTCGTTGATGCCGACGTTCGACGCACCGCGACGCATGAAAAGGTTCCGAGCAGTCGCCAAGAGCCGGTCACGACCGCTCGCATGCCGAGTTGTAGAAATTCTTTGTTTCATATTGATTCGAAGAACCCCTCTCCTGCATCATATAACAATGTATACCGACATACCTAACATGGCATCGGGTTCGACGTTCTGCAGGCTCAGTGTCGCGACGCATCGACCAGCCTCACACATAAGTAAGAAGGAGATCCACCATGAAGATCGCACTCATTGGAGCAACCGGCTTTATCGGAAGCGGCATTTTGTTCGAAAGCCTCGACCGTGGTCATGAAGTGACCGCCATCAGTACCGATCCTGCCAAGCTTCCTGCCCACGTGAAGCTGACGCCGGTGCAGGGCAATGTCATCGACACCGAGGGGCTAGCCTCGCTGGTCAAAGATCACGATCTCGTCATCAGCGCCTTCAATCCAGGCAAGGATGAGAGCGGCACAGGGCCTCAGTCGATCATCGACGCAGTTAAGCGGTCGAATGTCGAGCGGCTCTTGGTCGTTGGAGGCGCAGGTACGCTTGAGGTCGCACCAGGCAAGCGGGTGCTGGACACGCCAGACTTCCCCAGCGAATGGAAAGATGGTGCGCTTCGCACTGCAGCCTTCCTCGATCTGCTCCGTGCTGAACCGGATATCAATTGGGTTTTCCTTAGCCCAGCGGCCATCATTGCTCCGGGTGAGCGGACCGGCACTTATCGCGTTGGGGGAGACCAGCTCATGACGGGAGCCGATGGCCAGAGCAGGATCTCCATCGAAGACTACGCACACGCCATGCTCAACGAAGCTGAGAAGCCGCAGTTCTCTCGCGCCCGCTTTTCCGTCGCGTACTAAGCAGCCTTCGAACTTCATCCGCAAGCCTCCGGCTTACCTATTCGCATCAAGGAGAAATCAACATGCGTACCCGCAGATTGGGTTGGGCCGGCGTCGAGATCGAGTGTAACGATCAGACGCTGGTCATCGACTACGTTCAAGACACTTCGCCCATGGCCCCGCTGCTGCGGGATCCCGACGAGCCTTTCCCGCCAGCATCGCGTCCGAGCGGTACGGCCGTCGCCCTTCTGACCCACTTGCATGCCGACCACGCCGATGCCGACGCGCTCGCGGTGGCGTTGCGCGCCGGTGCACCGGTCTTCCGGCCAGAAGCAGCAACCGGGAACAGGGATGATGTGGAACTCACCTCCATTGGCGAGACGAAGTTCACCCATTATCAGCTCGCGACCGAGATCGTCGGACCGTGGGCAGAGCGGAGTGTCGGTCCTTTCCACATGGTCTCGGCTCCGGCTGTGGACGGCTTCGGCGACCCGCAGCACAGCTGGATTGTCGAGTGCGATGGCCGCCGGATCATCCATGCTGGAGACACGTTGTTTCACGGCAACTGGTGGCGGATTGCGCACCGGTTCAAGTCGTTCGATATCGCCTTTCTGCCCATTAATGCGCCGGTGTGCGACTGGCCGCATCTCCAGCCGCCGAGCCCGATCGAGGCCACGCTGACGCCGGAAGAAGCGGCTATCGCAGCGAACATCATGCAAGTTAAATCAATCGTGCCTATTCATTACGGCTCACTCGACAAACCAGTTAAGTACGCCGAGACACCGCATCCCGTCGAACGCCTCCAGAGTAAGGCGAAGGAGTTCGGCATACGCGTCGACACTCAGGAACCGGGTGCGTGGTTCAGCCTGAAGTAGTCCAACGCCTGATTGTGTCGCAATCCAACACAGTAAAAGAGATCTCCTATGCCTTCCGCAACACTGCATTACATCTACGATCCACTCTGCGGCTGGTGCTACGCCGCCGCACCCCTGTTAGAAGCTGCAAGCCAGCTCATCCCGATCCGGTTGCATGGCGGCGGCATGATGACAGGCACTCGCCGGCAGAAGATCACCCCGGCATGGCGCGACTATGTCCGCCCGCAGGATCAACAGATCGGCAAGGCTACAGGCCAGCACTTTGGCAAAGCCTATCTGGATGGCCTGCTTGAAGATGAATTGGCTGTTCTCGATTCAGGGCCGCCCACAGCAGCAATCCTTGCAGCAGAAGAGCTCGGTGGAATAGGGCTGGAGATGCTTGCTCAGTTGCATAAAGCTCACTATGTCCAGGGCCGGCGGATCGCGGACGAGCAGGTGCTGGTCGAAATAGCGCAAGCCACCGGTTTAAACAGAATGCCGTTCCTGACCTCCTTGCGAGCGATCTCGACAGCAAGGTTGGAAGCTCACTTCATGGAGAGCCGTAGACTCCTGAGTGCGAGTGGCGGCACTGGTTTCCCAACCTTCCTTCTGGAGCGGGACAGTGTCTTTCAGCGGCTCAATCACGCCCAGTTTCTAGGGCGACCAGCCGACTGGCGTGAGGCTCTGACAACAAACCTTCCCCTCATCGAGTCTGCGGCAGTCGGAACGAGGATCGGGTGTGGCCCGGACGGATGTCTCGTCTAGGAGTTCTTCGATGACAGATCTGATTGCCACAAAACCAGGGAACAGCGGCATCCGGTCATGGCTGGCCGTCGCTTCTGTTGCGACGGCGGCCTTTGTCGTGATCACGACGGAGTTTCTGCCCATCGGCCTGCTTGGAACGATCGCTGCGGATGTGCATGTGTCGGTCGGCACGGCGGGCTTGATGGTAGCCATTCCGGGTATCGTCGCAGCCGTCGCGGCACCGTCGCTCACGCTGCTGACGAACAAGATAGATCGGCGCCTGCTGCTGATCGGGTTTGCGGCACTTGTCATGCTCTCAAACGTGATCGTGGCACTGTCATCCAGCTTCGCCACGATCCTGGCTGGCCGGGTGCTGCTCGGCATTTGCGTCGGCGGATTTTGTACCTTCGCCGTAGCCGTCGGCCGAAGACTTGTTCCGGAAGCGCAGGGAAGCCGCGCAACGGCAATCATCCTGGCTGGAGTCTCGATAGGAACGGTGGTTGGCCTTCCTATCGGCACGGCCCTAGGAGCGCTGGCAGGCTGGAGATTTGCCTTCGGCTGTGTCGCCGGGTTTGCAGGTCTGACCGTCCTCAGCCAAGCCCTGCTCCTCTCTAGCCTGCCGAATCGCGACGTTACCACCTTCGGCCTGCTGGCGGGTTTGTTCAAGATCCCAGCCATGCGGGTAGGCTTTCTCGCTTCAGCCCTGACTGCGGCCGGACACTTCGCCGCTTACACGTACCTACAGCCGTACCTGTCCCGCATCGTCCATCTCACGCCGTCAGGCGTCACCTGGACTCTTGCAGCGTACGGTTCAGCCGGCATCGTCGGCACGTTTGCCAGCGAACGAGCAGCAAACCGCTCGCTTCGCTGGACCTTCTTCGTCGTCTCGCTTTTCCTGGGTCTGGCTATCCTGACGGCTGCCGCATTCAGCGCGGACCGCATCGGCTCCATAGCCGCAGTTGTGACCTGGGGCGCGGCCTTCGGAGCGGTCCCGGTGTGTACCCAGATCTGGACCTACCGGTCGGCTCCGGAGCGGTTTGAGCCCGCATCGGCCATGGGCATCACCGTGTTCCAGATCGCGCTTGCCGCTGGCTCGTTCGGCGGCGGCGTTGTCGTCGACTATGCCGGCCTCTTGCCGGCCTTTCTCCTTGGCGGAGCTCTCGCGCTAGCCTGCGGGCTTCTCCTCCTGCTGGCTCGAGCCCCGTCCGGAGAGTGACAGGCATGACTTTGCCGCTTCGTGCCAATAGCTCTGAAGCGCGGCTCTAACCTTCCCCAAGATCAACTGTCGGCAGATGTTGCCGATGTCAGCTGATCAGATAAGGACATCTTCTATGAGCACCACCATTGTCCCGCCTTTCGATGATCCTCAAACCGCAGCTAGAAAAGTACAGATGGCAGAAGACCTCTGGAACACACGTGATCCCGAGCGCGTCGCCGCCGCATACACCGAAGATACGCAGTGGCGGAACCGGACGGAGTTCCTGAAGGGTCGCAGCGAAATCACAGACTTCCTGCGTCGCAAGTGGACGCACGAATTGGACTACAAACTCAAAAAAGAACTTTGGGGCTTCCGGGCGAATCGTATGGCGGTCAAGTTTCAGTATGAGTGGCACGACAGCAAGGGCCAGTGGTACCGCTCCTACGGCAACGAGCTTTGGGAATTCGCGCCGTCCGGCCTCATGCAGCGGCGTGAAGCAAGCATCAAGGATCTGGCCATCAGCGAGGCGGAGCGTTGCTTGTGAACGCCCTCCACATACAAGCCGCGTTCTGCCAATTCCAAACGGAGAGAGTGGCAAAGCGCAAGTTCTCTCCACTCCGAACGGTTTACCACCTGCGTCATGGCAATCTCTGGCTGGAGCCATTCCCAGCCAGGCTTTCTCCAGGCAAGACCCAGCTCTTAAGCCGTCTACGGCAACCGCCGCGACAATGGCCTCACGATTCACGAGATGTGAGTACAGAACTGGCCGGTAGAAGTTCCGTCTGCGAGCCGGCGAACGCTGACGCTCGGCCAGTCCTCTGCTTCTGCTACCTGTCGAGCCGCGGTGACGATCTGGGCCGGCGGGCTGCCCTGTCGCGCACCCTACATTCCTTGATGAGCCGGTTCGCCAATATGAGAGCTCGAGAACATCGCTAAATCTATGCATCAAAACAATAGCAATCGGATCTTTACTAGCGTTGCTAGACTGTAGATAAGAGGTACTTGCCATGCATTCCACTCTTCCACTCTCCCTGTCCGTTCTGGTCTCTCTCGGGATCGTCGCGATCGGTCTCCTCTACATCGCAGTTCCGAAGAAAATCTTGGCAGGCTTTGGGCTCAAGCCGCCTGCCCTCGATGTGGACACCTTGGCCTGGCTCCGCCTCAAAGGCATACGAGACGTTGTGTCCGGGGTTGCCGTGCTGACCCTGATGCTCACCACGAACGGTCGGACAGTAGGCATCATTCTTCTGGTCCTTGCCCTGATTCCATTTGGCGATATGTCGAATGTTCTGGCTTCGGGAGGCTCGCGAGCGACCGCTTTTTCCGTCCACGGCCTTACCTGTGCGGTGATGGTTCTTACCGGGCTCCTCCTCGTCCATGTGCTCTGAAGCACTCGGCCCTCACGTCTGCAGCTAATTCAAACAGGTGTGGAGACTCACGCCTTCTTCTCGCCGCCCACGACACCACAGAACGTCGTTGCGCTCATCAGCTTTGGTGAGGATGTAGACCCAAAAGCCGTGACACAGCAGTACATGGAAAGTGACGCGTTGAAGGCAGACATGACTGGATTCGATGTGTCGCAGGTGGGAGAGCGTCGAACCATTCTCCTCATTCCGGGTCATGGTTCACCTCTGAGCTGAGCTCATTTCACAGGATGAACGATGCTGGAGCGAAACATTTCACCTCTGCAGATCAACATTGTTTGAGCAATCGAGGACCTTTATATGCACCTGTTCCATGTCGCTGCTTTGTTTATCGTGCTCTCCATGGTAGGTGTCGAGTTTTCTGTGTCGGCGTTTGTGAATCCGATCGCATGGCAGCTTGATCCTGACGCGCAGTTGAGACTACTGAGTCCCTTAGCTGCGGTGCTTGGAAAAATCATGCCGATCTGGTACGCGGCCGGGTTGGTGATGCTGGGGGCGGAGACATGGCTGGATCGGTACTCGCCAGACTTCACGATCCTGCTGGCAGCAAGCAGCATCTGGTTTCTCACAATCCTTGCCACACTGCTCTTTCTGGTGCCTTTGAATAATCAGGTAATCAAGGGCACCGCTGGATGGCAGAAAGCTCATCGGACTTGGGATAGAAGACATCGCTTGAGGATCATCGCTCTCGCTGTGGCGGCGACCCTGGTGACGTCTGCTGTAGTTCGCTTCTGATTGACTTCGGGACGAAACAACTTCGCGCGAATGCGGTGCCGGAACCAGTGATGCGGCACTGACGCTTCGCCACGTCCATGTTGCGAGCTTTGCCGATGAACGTCTTATCGGCTTCAACTAGGTCTTGGGCGGCACAATGGCATCTTGGCGGACTTGGCCAGTCGGAACTTGACTGTCGTTTTGATCCAATCTTGATTGCCTCGCCTAATGCGGATTACAACCATCCGGGCTGCGCGTTGCGCTTTCACTAGCTTTCCAAGCCCCGGGTTGTGAACTCGCCGTTCTTTCTGGTTGGGTGTTCGTGGTTCCGATCAGCAGGTCAAAGAAGCCACAATCTGCTTGGGAGGCGCTTTCATCTGCTCGGCCACGAAGCGATCAGCTGAGTCTCGGTCATCTTCTGGACAGGCGCCTTCGCACTGGGCCAGAGCCTTGGTAGGCTCGGATCTCTCGCTGAAACAGTCACTTTTATTATCACTACCTTCTGCAAGGTGAACATAACCGAATCAGACAAGAACTTGGGCGATCGACTCTTATGGTTGTAGATCGGCTTGCAATGCGCAACGGTTGCGGGTTCTCAAACGCCTTACCATTAAGCTCAACTTCTGGATCACTCCACCTTCGCAGACAAGCGACAGTCCTACTTGGCATCTACACAACAGATCGCTGGCGTGTCCCTTCGCTGCTGCGTGGCAAAATAGAGAAAGTGTCGAGAAGCTCACAGTTCGTTGCTGGAGATCGCCGGGCTTCAATGCAGGTCACCAAGAAACCGCGTATTCAGGATGTGGCTCTCAGGTCGGGTGTCTCTTTAGGCACCGTCTCTGCAGTGCTGAATGGCAATGGACGCGTGAGCGAAGCTACGCGTGAGCACGTTCGCTCAGCCATTCGGGAACTCAACTATCGCCCGGATCTTTATGCCAGCAATCTGGCTCGTCGGCAGAGTCAACTACTTGGAGTCGTGATCTCCAACCTGCAAAATGCCTTCTTTGCTGAAACCGCCCAAGCTATCGAGGAAGAAGCTGAACGGCACGGTTATCAGATATCTCTGATGGCAACAAACTTTTCGCCTGAGCGGCAGAGAGCCGCCGTAAAACAGCTACTTGGAGCGCGCATCGCCGGGATTGCCGTCATCACTTCTGAGCACGATGAGGAAGCTCGGCACTTGGTGGATGAAAGTGGCACGCGGGCTGTCTTCTTAGACTCAGGGAAACCCACGCATGAAACCTCGATCATTCGTGTTGATTCTCGTGGAGGCATGCGGGCCGCAGTTGAGCATCTGCTACAACTGGGCCATCGTAACCTGCTCTATGTTCGAAACTCCCAAAAGACGATAAAGCAGGGCCTCCTGTCACACCAGCTGCGTGATCAGGGTTTTTCTTCTGCTGTTCGTGCCTGCAGGACCTCTGGCCTTAACACTGCAATCGTTGACATTGCGGGACCTGGCGCTGACGCCGGCGAACAAGCTATCAGGTCGGTCATCGATATAAAACGATTTACGGCCGTGATTGCTGTGACAGACACCGTTGCAATGGGTGTCTACCGTGGTCTGCGAGCGCGTGGCATGCGGATACCTCAGGACGTTTCAGTAGTTGGTTTTGACAACACCTATTTCGCACGCTTTCTGGACCCGCCTCTGACCACTGTTAATGTTCCTCGCTCGGAGCTCAGTCGTTTGTCTGTTACGACGCTTCTTGGTCTGGAGCCAAATCGTTTACTACACTTGCCAACTTCATTGGTGATTCGCGAATCAACAGCGGTACCAAAGGCAGGGGCTATCAGCGGAAACAGGCTTGCCCGGTGAGGCACTCGCTCACTGCCGTTATCGCGGCATCCATGTGATTGTGCTCTCTGTGACGATTTCAATCGCCTTCTGCACCTCCAACTGCCAAGGGAAGAACTACTCAGTTGAGAGACATAGCTGGTTGAGCTATAGGTTCTCATAAAACAGTCGCAAGAACCGCATACAAAGGCGTGATTGCTCGGAGGCTGTACATCGAACGCGGATTGTGTTCGATGTACGAACTCGAGCCCGGGTAGGTCCAAAATGCGCGATCACCACGCATCGGTCAGATCACTCTCGCGTATAGATGACTCTTGCCCGCCAGGAGAAGAGGCTCTAGCGCCAACAACCTGCTTAGTGCCACAAACCAAGCAGTCCAGATCATCTTCTGCTTTTCTATTGCGGAGCCGCGTACTGAGTCTCGCCAGCTTCGTACAATCTGTACCGATCAGGCCCTTGCTGGTCTCTTGCTTTGAGTTCTTGTAAACGCTTGGCAAAAGTACTGACCTCGCGGGAGTCGCCGTTACGGCGCGCGACCATCATCAAACGAAAAACCGCTTCCTGATCAGCAGGGTCGGCGCGGAGAGCGGCATGCGCGGCCTCCGCTGCTTGCGTCAGATCTCCTGACGAGAACTCCTGCTCGGCGATGATGTCCCACGCTCCCACAAGCTTAGGGTCTAGTGAGACGGCCTTGCGTGCATAGGTGAGGCACTCAGCCGAACGCGCCGTCCCGGAAGCAGCATCCACTTTGAGGATTTGCGCGGCCATGTAGTGAAGGTAGGCATTCTCGGGAGTCAGGAGCAACGAGTTCTTCACCTCTTCCAATGCTTTCGGCAGATCGTGTTGCTGAATGGCAGCAATGCCCTGTGCTTCCCGGCCGAAAGTTTGCTTTGGATCGAGTCGATTCGCCTCGGCAAAGTCTCGCTCGCCGCCGGCGACATCCCCGACCTGCATGAGAAGAATCCCTCGCGCGGTGTAAAGCGCAGCGGCTCTTGGCAGCCGATGTAGGCCCACGTTCAGCATGGCCAGCCCCGCACGAGGTGAATTGTGGTCCAGGCTTATGGTCGCAAAGTCAACGTAGTTTTGCGATTCATTCGGGTTTGCCGCGATCGCTTTCCGGAGAAGTTCAACAGCAGCAGGAGTGTGCCCGGATCTCTCCAGCAAAGCTGCCGCCAGCGTCATTGCGGGCCCATCTTGCGCATCCAGCAGAGGCTGCAGAGTGTCGAGCGCGGTCTCGCTGGCCCCACGCTTGTGTTGTAAGGCAGCCAGGTTGTAACGTGCCCAGTTGTCTGCCGGCCACCGCAGCAAAGTGGCCGTCAGGACCCGTTCGCAATCGTCCACTCTCTGTAACCGCGCAAGAGTGTCGGCATATGTGTCTGATCCCTGCTGATTGTTCGCCAAGGTTGCTTCCGCCTTGGCAAAGTGCTCGGCTGCAAGTACGTAGTTGCCCGCGCGGTACGCGAGAACAGCCGCCATACCATTGGCATTCGGCTCGTTCGGGAGCTGTTGCAGGAGCTGTTTCAGGTATGGTTCTGCACTGGCGGGCTCATGTCTATAAAGCACCTCACAAGCACCTTCAAGCGCCGGCACGTATTTCGGATCAGCGGCAAGCGCACTCTGGAAAGAGCGCAACGCATCTTCCTCTTTGGCGAGTTGCATCTCTGCCAACCCTCTAAGGGTTAGCAGTCGAGCTTCTCTGGGTGAGCTCCGTAACGCCGTCGTCGCATCGCGCAGAGCTTCAACTGGCTTCCCAGACCGAAGCTCCTCCGCGATGCTGTCTCTCGAGGGCACTTGCGCGAGCATCCTGCTTGCGCACAGGTAAGCGATGAAGAGCATAGACGTAGCCCCAAGGGAGTTAGCCCTGAGCCGTGTGAGTGCTCCGCTCCTAAATGTATGCAACAAGCGCACCTTGCCTCAAAAACTTACTCTCGCACCTACGTCCATGTTACGCGGGGTGTATTGCTGGTTCGACCGTCCAAAGGTGCCGTTGGCGGCATTTCCGTCCACTCCGTACAGGTTTACGCGATTGAATAGATTAAACAAGTCGAGCCGGAGTTCCAGAGTTACACCCTCCCGAAGGGTTGTGACTTTCTTCACGTCCAGGTCCCATTGAGCAAACCCTGGGTTCTGGAATGTGTTTGGAAGCTCGTTCCCCTCCTGACCGAGCGTCGGCAGGGCAAAGTTGCCGCATGCTTGACCAACCGTGCCAAAAGCACCACCACACGTTAAGGCTCCAGAAGCGTTCGTTGCAACACTTGAAGGAAAAACTCCCGTGAGATAGTCGGTGCGTGAGCGGTGGATAGAGGGACTGACGATGCTGGGAAAGTCGTTGTTGTTCCCGTCCCCATTGAAGTCTCCGCTGTGCGGGTTAAGGCTGGTAACCTGGCCTTGCGCATCGATTGTCGCTGGCTGGAACGATTGGTTTGTATAGACCGTAAACCGCTGGCCTTGCTGCAGAATCGCCGTTCCAGCTAAGGTGAATCCATTCGTGAGCCGGCTGACAAAGCCGTTTGTTCCTAAACCCGGAAGCACGTAGCTATACCCCAACGAGAATCGGTTAGGCACATCCCAATCTGACCTGCTGTAGAAATGCTCTAAGTCGTTCGTGGGATAGTTGCCCCAGTTATCCATCGATCGGCTGTAGGTATAAGACCCTGTGACAAAGCCGCGAGAGCTGATGCGACCCTTAACTCCGGTGACCAGAGAGTTGTAATTCGAGTGCGCAAGATTGCGGCCGAACGTAATCGTTCCGAAGCTGGGGTTCAGACGATTCGGTGATGATCGATACTTCCCGGGTGTTGCGCCCGGCGTCTGCTGATACAGATCACCGTTGAAGCGGTTGATGTCGGTGCCGTAGATCGTGGCCGTCGTACTTCCACCGCCTGTGACCAGGTTGTTCGAAATGGACCCCACATAGCCGACAGTCGCCACAAACCCTGCACTCAACTGTCGCTCGACTGTAAGCGCGAAGTTGACCGTGTTTGAGGCGCCTGTGTTCCTGTCGATACCCCCAATATTGACCTGCTGTCCCGTGATGCCACCCTGCGCGTTGAGCGGCTTGCCTGGAAAGGCTGGGTACGCGAACCCGGTAGGAGTAGCAGAACTGCTACCAAGGCTGAAAATCGGCGCCGCAGTCTTTCCATCGTTGAAGAATGTAGGAACCACGTAGTTCGGCGGATTGCCGTTGAAGACGTCGCCACCTTGCCCGAGCGTCGGACCATCATGGTAAAGACCCACGCCCCCGTGCAGCGTGCTCTTGCCATCGCCAAAAATATCGAATGCGAATCCGGCGCGCGGCGCGATACCTCGAATACTACTTCCGTAAGCACGCTCAACGACCCGCAATGATCCACTCGCTACTTGCTGGTCGAAAGTGGCTCCACTACCGGGAAAGAAGTTGGCGTACCGCAAACCGTCCTTACCGTATGGATTGCCAAAATCGTCGTATCTCAGACCGAAGTTCAAGGTTGCGCGCTGGTTTATCTTCCAGGTGTCTTCAACAAAGCCTCCGTAGGTCTTCGTCGCATACCCGTAGTCGCCGCTTGCGGGCTTCCCTGTGACCGGGTCGTAGGCCAGGGATGTTTCACTCACTGGACGATCTTGCACTAAGTCCAGAATGTTGTTGAAGTTGAAGTTTGGCTGGTTATGTACGCCGGCAAAGAGTGCGTCGCCGGTGTAGTAGACGCCATCCACGCCGAAGCGCAAGCTGTGATTGCCGGCAATGTGCGTCAGAACGTCACGCCAGTGATAATTCGTTTGAACAAAGTCGCCCTGCGCGAAGCCGACTCCATACCCGCTCACCCCGCTTACATTTATCGCAGGGACCTTGAAGTCTCCGGTGCGGCTATTTTCGCCCTCAACCCTGAGGTACGCTGCGCTGGCTTCGTTCAGGGTGTTGGGCGTAAACGTGTGCGTCTCATTTACTTGGTAGGCCTGTGTTTGTGACGTGTTGTCTGTACTAAACGCCGGCCGTGCGTTCGGCGAGCCGGTATCCAGGTGCTGGCGATACACCGTTCCATACAGCCTGTCTTTGCTGAAGTACTTGTCGAGCCGAACGTTGTATTGAACTGCGTTTCTCGGGGATGAACTACTGAAATTGCCACGATCAACGACTGGAGTTGAACAAGGCAAAAAATTTGTGCTGGCGGTCTCACACGCCTGTGCAGAACCGACGGGAAAGGCTTGTGCTGCGGTTTGTGCGACAGACACACTCGAGATGCCGCTTGCAGCATAGTTCGACACGACTCCAATGCCGACAGTGTTGGGGAACGTCGATTTTGCGAACTGAATGAAGGCTGGGTCTTCGAAGGTAACGCCTGTTGGATTGTTGGCCGCAACGGACCGAAGCGGTTCAAGGGAAAAGAAAAAGAAGGCTTGGTGGTGTGGGACGATCGGACCACCTATGCCTGCCGAGATGTTGTTGCTGTGGTACGGCTGGTAAGTTCCAAAGTGCTGGCGTGAGATCAGATACTGGTTGGTGAAGTAATCGCTGGCGAAGCCGTGAATTCGGTCTGATCCGGACTTCGTTGTGATGCTTGTCTGGATTGAACTCGCCCGACCGTAATCCACGTTGAAAGTGTTTGTCTGAATCGCCACTTCCGAAATCGAATCGGGATTTGGTGTCAGATTCGTGACACCCGGCCGAACGCTGCTCGTGATGTCAAGACCATCAATGACATACAAGTTTCCGTTCGCACCGCGGCCATTTGCACTCACATCGTTAGCGGCTTCGGTGTTGAAATTGTCAGTCGTTGTGCCTCGTCCGCTCACTCCGGGTGCAAGCGTGATCAGCGTGACAAAATTTCGTCCTGGCAGAGGCAAGTTGTCGAAGGCCTTTGTGTCAAGCGTGAGCTGGTTGCGAGTCTCCGCAGTATTCAGCAGCGGGGCTTCTGCGGTGACAGTCACGCCCTGTGTCACACCCTCCGCGCCGACTTTCAGCGCCACGTCGCGTGTCTCATTCGTGCTCAGGGTGATTGTCGCCTCAGCCTTGTTGAAGCCCTGGGCTACAGCTGTGACGCGATAGTTCCCGGGAGCCAGGCTGGGGAAGCGGTACACTCCCGAATCATCTGTTGTTGCAGTTCGGCTTACATTCTTCTCGATATTGAGCAGATCGACCCTTACGAATGGGATCACCGCGCCTGTCGCGTCCACGATCGTGCCCTGGATATTTCCGCTGAACTGAGCCGTGAGCGGCATCGCGCCGGCGACCGCAAGAAGAATGAGAAGAGCGCATCTCACGCGGAAGTTGAAGGTCCGCCTCGCCCTGTTCCCGAAACGTACAAGCTTGAGAACGGCAAGACTCTGCGGTTGCACAATGATCGATTGTTTAGAGGACATCTTTGGCCTTTCAGAACGGAATGCCGAAACGTTTCACCGGGATCTCAGCTTCTACTATTTCTCTGCACTGCTGTCAACTATCACCGTTGCACAACCTGTTCCGGCTGGCTATGATGTAAACGCTTTCACATTCTGAGTGCGTCTGTTCTGATGTCTGTCTGGAGATTGCTATGCCCTACGCTGGAAGACTTGATCGCCGCCGCTTTTTGAAGGAAGCTGGTACCGCCTCCGCCAGTGCAGCGCTCGCTCCGTACTGTTGGCAGGCCGCCGTGGCAGAGACGAATGCTCCTTTGCAGCCCGCTCTCTCTGCGCCCCGCGTTCTTTTAACACCGATGCCGTACAGCACGGTAACCCTCGCACCAGGCAAGCCGGAGCAGCAGCGCAAGGACACCGTCGCCGTACTGTTTTCGCTCAGCGATGACGAACTGCTCAAGCCATACCGCGTGCGCTCCGGCAAGGACGCACCGGGCAGACCCATTGGCGGCTGGTACGACGCGTACGCGTACAGCCCAGGGCACACCTTCGGCCAGTGGCTGTCCGCTTTCTCACGGACTGCAGCCATTGAAGATTCCGAGCCGATGCGGGCGCGCGTACGCGGCCTTGTTGCTGGGCTCGGCGATTCGTTCGACGCGAAGGGCAGCTTCTTCAACGAAGACAACCGCTTCCCGGCGTACACGTTGGAAAAGCTGAACTGCGGCCTCGTCGACGCCTACCAGTTCGGCGGAGACAGGAATGCGGCAGAGGTGCTCCACCGGGTGAACGCCCTGGCCCAGCCACACCTGCCGGAGAAGGCGCTCTCGCGCGTGGAGCAGAAGAAGCGGTCCACGCGCGACGAGACCTATTCCTACGACGAGACGTATACGTTGCCCGAGAACTACTTCCTCGCTTACCAGCGCATGGGCGACACGTACTACCGCGAGCTTGCGCTGAAGTTCATGCACAGCAGCTTTCTTAATCCGCTTGCGCAGGGTGAGAACGTTCTGCCGGGGCTGCATGCTTACAGCCACCTGAACGCATTGAATTCGGCAGCGCAGGCCTACCTGGTCACGGGCGATACGAAGGCGCTGACCGCAGCCGTGAATGGCTTCGACTTTGTCCAGCAGCAGAGTTTCGCCAGCGGCGGCTGGGGACCGAATGAGGCGTTTGTGACGCCAGGACGCGGCGAGCTGGCGCAAAGCCTGCATGGAACGCACAGCTCGTTTGAGACGCCGTGCGGCGCATACGGCCACTTCAAGATCACGCGTTCGTTGCTCGCTATCACGGGCGACGGCCGGTATGGCGATTCGATGGAAGCCGTAATGTTCAACACGATCCTCGGCTCACTTCCGTTGCAGCCGGATGGCCGATCGTTCTACTACTCCGATTACAACTTTGAGGCAAAGAAGGCCTACCACGCTACGAAATGGCCCTGCTGCTCCGGTACGCTCGCGCAAGCGGCATCGGACTACCGCATCAATGCCTACCTACATGGCGCGCGAGGGCTCTATGTCAATCTCTACACGCCATCGACAGTTCGTTTTGAAGACGGTGGTCGCCCCGTGGAAGTGCAGCAGAGCGGTGATTACCCGTTCGACAGCGCCATCCACTTCGATGTGCGTCCCGCACATGCCGCGCGTTTTGCGCTCTCCTTCCGGGTACCCGCATGGGCGGGCAACAACGCGCGCATGACGCTGAATGGAAAGCCGCTACCAATGCCGACACTGGTAAAGGGCTTCACCACGGTTGAGCGTGTCTGGGGCAAACACGATCGCCTTACGCTGGATCTTCCGCTCGCGCTGCGCATCCAGCCGATCGCACCGGAGACGCCAAACACAGTCGCCCTGCTGCGCGGCCCGGTGCTGCTCTACGGCTTGGGGCCTGCAGAGACAGTTAAGGAGACAGCTCTGCTCGCGGCGCGGCAGACGGACCAGAGCCGATGGACGGTTGCAACCTCCGCTGGCGATCGGACGTATGTACCGTTCTCAGCGATCTCAGGCGAGACCTACAGCCCGTACCAGGTGGTCACCGGCTGATTCCGCCAGATCGCGCTTCGCTGATCCGCGCCCGTCCGTCTGTCTCTCTAGGTGCAGCTGTTGCAAGAAGCGCCGAAGACCGCCCACAGGAAGCCGAGATCGACCTTTCAAGCTACTTCTTCGATCAACAGAGTTACATTGTGGCAAGTACAACCCGTCCAGTACGAACTGAGGATGATCACGGTTTTTGACAAGGAGCACCTGTGGCACGGATCACTTACATCACACCAGATGGACAACAGGTTGTTGTTGAGGCGTCGAGCGGCAGCCTGATGACGGCAGCGGTGCAGAATCAGGTCGACGGGATCGAAGGCGCGTGCGGCGGAGTCTGCTCCTGCGCCACATGTCATATCCATATCGATGCAGCCTGGATGGACCGGGTGGGTCCCGCCGGAGACGCGGAGGCAGCCATGCTGGAACTGGAGGACGGTTCAACCAGTGCCAGTCGGCTTGGCTGTCAGGTTCCGATCCGGCCAGAGCTGGATGGCTTGACGGTGCGTGTGGTCGGCCGGTGAGCGCTGCACAACAGCACTGCGTGATTGTGGGTGCCGGTCACGCGGCTGCCCAACTGTGCGCTTCGCTGCGCCAGGCACAGTGGCCTGGACGCATTACCTTGGTCGGCGATGAGCCAGGCATCCCTTATCACCGCCCGCCGCTATCCAAGTCACAGCTCCATCCTGGTGCCGACGCGTCGCTGCAGATGATCCGGCCTGCGGAGTTCTACGCAAAGCAGCAGGTGGAGCTACGGCTCGCACAGACGGTTCAATCCATCAACCGCGAAAGACGGACGGTCGATGTCGGTCAGACGAAGCTTCCCTATGACACGCTTGTCCTGGCGACCGGCTCTCTGAACCGCCGGCCGCCGATCACAGGCATTGAACATCCGCGGGTCTTCTCGCTTCGAACCGCCGCCGACGCGGAGGCGCTCCGCGATCAAGTCCAGGACGCTGAACATGTGGCGATAATCGGGGCCGGCTTCATCGGCCTGGAAGTAGCATCCGCGCTGAGGAAGATCGGCCGCGACGTGACAGTTCTTGAGATGGCCAATCGCGTCTTATCGCGGGTTACATCCCCGGCCGTGTCAGCCTATTTTAGTTCGCTCCATCGCGAACATGGCGTCGATCTGCGGACCGGCGTATCTGTATCCATGATCCAGGAGAAAGAGGGTCACCTTACCCTCCTTGATGGTGACGATTCGGTTGTTTGCCGAGCTGACCTCATCGTTCTCGGCGCGGGAGCAAGGCCGAACGATGATCTTGCCCGCCTTGCAAACCTCGAGGTGAACAATGGCATTCTTGTGGACGAAGCGAATCGAACGTGCGACCCGGTCATTTTTGCGATGGGAGATTGCTGCAACCAGTTCCGCCCGCTGTATCAGACGCGGCTGAGGCTTGAGTCCGTTCAGAACGCCATCGATCAGGCGAAGATCATCGCCGCTGCAATCTGCGGCTTGCCGCTGCCGGCTGAAACGCTGCCGTGGTTCTGGTCCGATCAGTACGACGTGAAGCTTCAGATTGCCGGTGTTTCGGCGGGGTACGATGAGTGCATCCTCCGGGGTGTGGCTAAGCCGGACTCATCGTTCTCCGCCTGGTACCTGCAGAGAGACCGACTCATTGCGGTCGACGCAATCAATGATCCCCGTGCGTATGTGTTGGCTGGCAAGCTCATTCTTCGCGGTGCGAGGCCTTCTCCGCAGGTCCTCGCCGATACAGGCCGTGAACTCAAGGAACTTCTCTCATCTGAGACAAGAACATCATGAAGACTGAACGCGATCCCTTCCGGCAAAAACGTCAAGAAAGCGGAATCGAGTACATGCGAGCCGAAGGGCAGGAGATGCCCTTGGTTCTTCGCCTGCAGGACGTGCGGAAGGTTTGTAAAGATTGGAAAACTTTCAGCAGCGACGATCCCTTCATGATCGTTCCGCACTCTGAAGCGAACGTCCGCTCGGTCCGGCAATATCCGATCGAGACCGATCCCCCGGATCATACGGACTACCGCGCTCTGGTTGAACCGTTCTTCCGCCGACCCAATGATGCCGATTATCAGCTTGGCATGCAGCAGCTGGTGGATGAGGCTCTCGCTGCGGCTGCCATTCCGGACTCCGTTGATGTGGTGAGTGAGTTGGCCTTGCCGCTCCAGTCCCGGTCGCTCGCTCGCCTGCTGAATGTGGACGACAGCGAGGCTAACCTTTGGATCAGCTGGGGTACACACGTCTTCAAGGAAGGTGACGGTGTCTCGAAGGGAGCGGAACTCAGCAGCTACATCCGCGAAAAGTTCGAGGCGGCCGAGGGCTCCGAGGCACACGATTTCTTCAGCGTTCTGAACCGGGCAGACTTCCAGGGCCGCAAGCTGACACTTGAAGAAAAGCACGGTTTCGCGAACATGGCCTTTGCGGGCGGCCGCGATACGGTAATCCACACCGTTTCAAGCATCATCGCCCACTTCGCAGCCCATCCAGAGGGTCTGGACTTTCTGCGCCAGGATCCGGCGCGCATCATTACTGCCACGGAAGAATTCGTGCGCTATGTCAGCCCGCTCACCGCAATCGTCCGCAGCTGTCCGCACAGCGCAAAGGTGCTTGATGCGGAAATCGCACCGGGCGGCCGCGTGGGTCTCTGCTGGCCCTCTGCGAATCGTGATGAAACAGCCTTTACAAAGCCCGATGAAGTTGTTCTTGATCGCTCGATCAATCCTCATGTCGGGTTTGGATTCGGCATCCACAAATGTTTGGGCGCAGCGCAGGCTCGGCTCATCATCCGCAGCCTGCTTCAAGCCCTCTGCAATCAAATCGAGGCCATACACCTGATCGAAGCGATCCCTGAAATCGAGCAGGAATCTTCCTTTGAGAGACAAGTCGGGTTTAAACGTCTGCGTACCTCGTTCAAACTCAGGAGTTCACAACACTTCTAGAAGTGGGAATACGCCTTCAGGGTCGCCGCCCCACTCCAGCGCTGTCGCTACGATGCATAGCATGCGGGAGCGGCTTAGTACTCGAGCTGAATCAAGCCGCTGCGTACCGCTACCATCACAGCCTCGGTGCGGTCGTCCACGTGAAGCTTGCTCATGATCCGGTTGAGATGGTTGCGCACGGTGAACTCACTGATGTGCAGGGAAGTGGCCGTCTGCTTGTTTGTGCTGCCCATCGCCACGTGCTGAAGAATGGCCAGTTCACGCGAGGTAAGCGCTGATCGTCCGCTACGCTCTTCCAGGCGTAACGCGATGTCCGGGCTTATGTAGCTCTCCCCCGCAGCTACCTTGCGGATGGCGGAAAGCATCTCGTCCGGATCGATGTTCTTGAGCATGGAGCCGTGCGCGCCGGCTTCGAGCGCACGGAAGATCTCTTCATCCAGAAGATAGCTGGTAAGGATCAGGATACGTGCCGCGGGAAAGCGGCGGCTAATGGTGCGCACGACCGCCACGCCGCTCATCTCCGGCATGCGCAGGTCCACCAGGAAAAGACTTGGTGCCATCTCCACAGTAAGTCTGGCCAGGTCTGAGCCGCGGGCGTAGGTGGCGATCACCTCCATGTCGGGCTGCAGCTGAAAGATGCTGCACAGTCCGAGCAGGATCGCCGGATGGTCGTCGATCAGAACGATGCGGATCATCGGTGGAGTATTCATGAGAAAAGGCGCTCGGTAAGGACAGTACGCCAGCGAGCAGCAGTATTAGGCGCTTTGACTGGCAGGTTAACGTAGACCGTCACGCCCCTGCCGGCGGTACTTTGCAGGCGAAAGGTCCCACCCACGGCTCGTGTGCGTGTGCGCATGCCGGCAATGCCATAGCCATGCAGGGGCGTGCCGTCCTCGGCGCGCGGCTCGCCTTCAGGCAGGCCTTTGCCGTTATCGCTCACCAGCAGTTCAACATGCTGTGGGCGATACTCCAGTGTGATCTCGATAGCGGTGGCCTGTGCATGGGAGATGGCGTTCGTGATCGCCTCATGGCCGACTCGCAGCAGTTGCTGCTCGATCTCTCGCGGCAGCACCCTGTTCTCACCCTTGCTGCGGACCTGAAAGGTAAGCTCGCCACCCTGCGTCAACTGCTCGCCCTGCAGGCGCAGGTTATCAAGCAAGCTGCCGGTGTTGAAGTTGGCGGGCTCGAGCATGGCGATGGCGCGCCGGGCATCCTCGTGGCTATGCGACACCATACTGATGGCAAGGTCCAGGTACGGCGCGATGGCAGCGCTGCAAGGTGCCGACGCTTTGCGCAAAGCCTGCAGCTGGAAGCCGATACCGGCAAAGCTCTGCGCCAGCGTGTCATGCAGATCATGGGCGACACGCGCCCGCTCCTGCAGGATCAGGTGGAAGCGCCAGCGCACCAGACGCAGGTAAAAATAGTGTCCGGCGTAAGCCGCCAGCAGCACCAGCGCACACATGGCGAGCAGGTGGCCGCGCGTCCAGAACGGAGGCGGCGCACTCTGTCGGAGGTCCTCTTGCGAGCGCATCAGCACGCGAAAGGGTACCAGCGCCCCATCCGTACTTGCAGCTACCAAGCACACGCCGCGAACGCTCATTAGGCTGCCTTCCCATAGGCGGTTCAAGTCATCTGCACTCACAAGCGCAGGGAGCTCCGCAAGAAAGCGCTGGTGCCCGCTTTCGAGCAGAAGCTGCACCGTATGGTGTTGCTCACGCGCGGAGAGCAGGACGCCTTCCGTAACAATGAAGCGACGCTGATATCGGCCCGAAGCGGCCATGGATGGTGTAATCGCCAGCGGCGGGTACGGCAAACTGGGACCGAGCAGCCGAACTGTCGCCTTTGAGAAGTGCGCCCCGAACAATCCGGGGCGCACCGTGCCGGTGACCTGAACCTCATCCCCTAGCCGCAGCGACGGCGCCGTTGAGACGGAATCGACCTCGGTTGCGCCGCTTGCGTCCTGCAGCACCATGGGATTGTCCGTACGGGTGATAACGCCTTGCACGGTGAAGACCTGATCGACGGTGAATGCAGAGGTGTCCAGCGCAGCGATGGAGACAAACGGCTGCGAAGTAGCGGTGGCACCCGCCGTCGCCGGGGCTTGCGCGAGGCTTTGCGAGGTCGCCAGAAGCGCCGCAAAGAGAACGGTCTGCAAGGGTGAGGGAATGCTGCACATCACGGTAACGCCTCAACCCGCACGTTGCGCCAAAAGCCACCCGCACCGAAGGAGCGCAGACCGAAGCTGCCGGTGCGTGGACAGTCCTCAGCATCGTGCCGTACGCTGCCCAGCGGCGTTCCGCCGGGCAGGCTTACTACTCCCGTGATCGAGCAGCCGTTTACATTGACGTCAAGGTGGTACCAGACGCCCGGCCGCACGACGGTGGTGAGCGTGCGCCGCTGCAGCAGCATGAAGCCGTAATCCATCTGACCCAGCCATGCCTCGTTCGGCAGCCGCACACCCAGGTAATAGCCGAAGAAGGCATTTACACCGACTTCGGGCTTTTGCACGCGCAGCAACACACCGGCGTCTCCATAATTGTTCAGCAATTGCACGTCCGCCTGTACGCGGTAGTTCTGCAGCGAGGGCGAACCGGTAATCAGCTTGCTGCCCGTTTCGTCGGAGTTATTCTGCACGATGCCGTTGATCACCTGCCAGCTGCCGCCATACTCCTTCCACTCGGTCATAGAACCGGCCGCGAACTGGTCCTGGTACGGCAACCGTCCCCCTCTTGCATGCGCACGCCACCACGGCAAAATCACGGCAAGCAGAGCCATGGCGAAGGCAACAGTTAGCCCGACACGGACGTGAGCGTTCATCGATCCAAACCGTTGAACGGTGGCCGCCGCTTCAGCATCGCCAGCGATTCTCGCGTTACGAGCAGGGGCTGCACAACCTGAAAGCGATCCGGATGTTCCTTGCGCCGCAGGGCGGCCAGCGTTTGCACGGCTATTTCGCCCATGCGAAACCGGTCCTCCACTACCAGCGAGTCCAGCGTGCCTTCCTCTACCTCTTGCTGTAAACCCGCTTCCAGGTCGAAACCCACGAGGCGAGTTCTCCTCTGCAAACCATTCGGTGGCTGTGCCACCGCAGCCCGGATGCTTTCGAACTGCAGTGCAAACACGCCGCCCACCTCCGGCGTGATTGCCATCACCTTCGACATTCCCTCCTGCGCAGCGCGCTGGCCGCTTCGCTCGTCCGCGATGACCATGACATGAGCCTTCGGATGAGTGTCATGCAGCGCCTGCTGCAGCGCCCGTTCCAGTAGCAGCACGGCTGAGCTGTCGAAGCTCACGCCGGTGATCGCAACGGGCATGTCGTCCGGACGATCGCGGTACATGCGCTCAATTCCTAGGCGTGCCGCTGCGGCCGCATCGCTCAGGACGTTGTAGACGCCCGGCCCTGGGTCGATCGCAAGCGCATCGTGCAGGACCACAATCGGCACACCTGCATCCCGGGCTTTGATCACCTCCGTCAGCGGAGTTGTTGGGCTGTCGGGAAGAAGCACAAGGCCGGCCGTTGCCTCACCTCGATGCCGCTTCATCAGATCGATCTGGCGTTCCGAGTCATCGCTATGCGTCGGGGCGTTCCAGTAGCGCGTGTAGCCTAGCTGCTTGCACGCATGCCATAGTCCCGCGTGCAGGCCACGCGCAGCCTCGTTCGCGGTAATGTCCGCGATGGCAACTACATTGGGCGGTGTGGACTGCTGCTTGCATCCTGCGGGCACGCTCAGAAATGCGCCAAGGCACAAAGCCGCAATACGCCGCGCGCTTGTGCGACCGCTCGATGCTTCGCGATAGATGATGGGGCGCATGGCCGCTGAAGTATATGTACCGGCAGAGTGGATTGACCAGCGCTCCACGAAAGAGCGGTCGAAATCGTAGTGCTTTTGTACCACTGCAGTCGTGGAAGTCATGCTTATGATGATCCGCGAACCAGGCAGAGTTCCACTATGTGTCGTCCACCGCGGAGGCGGTCGGCTCGATCTCCGTCTGGCATGGGAGTAGTCGCGATGAAGAAGTTCCCAGGATTTCGGGCTGGCGCATCGGCCACCCTGTTGTCTCGCAGCAGCGTACTGCGTCCCGGCATGGCTGCGGGTCTCTTTGCCATGATCTCCACGGTGGGCGTGCTCGGACAGAGCGGTGCCGGCTCCATCCAGGGCACGATCAAAGACGCGACCGGTGCCGTCATTCCCAAGGCTGCCGTGCATGTGGTGCGCGCTTCCACCAACGAGGTTTTCGATACGGTCAGCAATGGGGAGGGGTTCTTTACGGCACCCAACCTCTTTGCGGGTGAATACGACATCACCGTGATCTCAGAGGGCATGTCGACCTACAAGTCGCGCATCGTGGTGCAAGCCGCGCAGACCGCGGTCGTTGAGCCGCGTCTTTCCGTCGGTACATCCAGTACGGTCGACGTGGTCGGCGATGTGACGCCGCTCACCGACGTGCAGGACCAGACGATTGCAACGACGCTGGACAACCAGCGCATCCAGCAACTGCCGGTAAACGGCCGTGACATCGGCGTGCTCGTCTTCCGCACCACACCCGGCTTCGACGGCAGCCCCGCAGGCGGCTCGCTGCGCGTAAACGGCAACCAGTCTTTCGCGTTCGCCTTTGTGCAGGACGGCGCACCCCTTGAGAACCAGGACATCGGCGGCATTCCTGGGCGTCCACCAGACCCAGACACCATCCAGGAGGTTCGTGTAGAAACTGCAAACTCCTCCGCTAAATTCAACCGGCCTGCCACAGGCATCCTCACCACGAAATCCGGCACCAACAGCTTTCACGGCACGCTGTTCGAAACGGCTCGTAACAACAGTCTCGGCATCGCAAAGGCACGCGGAACTGCGACAAACATCGCGCCAAAGTACATTCGCAATGAGTTTGGCGGCACCTTCGGCGGACCGATCACGATTCCGCACCTATACGACGGCAAGGAGAAGGCGTTCTTCTTCATCGCGTTCGAACGGCTTTCGCTCCGCCAAGGCCAGCCGCAGAGCATCTATGTACCCACCGCTGCGATGCGCATGGGAGACTTCAGCGGCCTCACCAACAGCAACGGGCAGGTCCTCTCCATCTATGACCCGGCCACCACAGACAATGTCGGTGTGCGCCAGCAGGCGAGCTTCGGCGGCAAGCTGAACGCCTTTGATCCCGCACGCATCAGCCCGCTGGCAAAGACGCTCTATGCCATCACCCCGGCGCCGACCAATACTGCCAACCCGTACCTTGCGCCAAATTACTTCGGCACCACGCCGACCTTCCAGAACTCACCGACCATCACGGGCCGGCTAGACTACCGCTTCAACCAGAACAACAACGTGTACCTCCGGGGTACAGATAGTGTCTTCAAACGGTACTCGCTCAATCCCGACCGGGCTCCCGGCTACGGTCCGCCAACGACAGATCTGCAATCAAATCTGACGGTGAACCCAGCGTACGTGTATAGCGGCGCCATGGGCTTCAACCACATCTTCTCGCCTAGCTTCTACAGCGAGACGGTCGTCGGCAACACGTGGGAGACAGAAACTGTTGTAACCGGCATCAACCCCGGTGCAAGCACGCCCACGACCTTTGGGCTGCCCAACAACTTCAACTCACGCATCTACCCTCTGATTCTGGGCGCGGGCATCGGCAATGCGGCCAACAGCCTGTTGACCGCGTATTCCACGGCTGACAACAACCGCAATAACGTCACGATCCAGACCAGCATTGATGAGAACCTAACGCTCATCCGCGGTCGCCACCAAATGACGTTCGGCGGTCGCTACCGCCATGACCGCATCGGAATCTTTCCCGATCAGTCACCTAATCCGTCTACCACGATGTTCAGCGGCCTGGGCACAGCGCAATTGCAAAACACCGGCGGTGTGCCCAGCAGTGGCACGTCAGAATCTGCACAGCCGCTGTCTGGACTGGCCACGGCTGATTTCTTCCTTGGCTCGGCATCGCAGTACCAGGCGTCACGGGTACATCAGTACTATCACTTTCGTCAGCAAGAGATCTCTAGCTATTTTCAGGATGACTTCCACGTCACGCCAAACCTCACACTCAACCTCGGCCTGCGTTATGAGATCCACCCCGCCGTGCATGAGGCGGATCACTCCGTTGCCGGCTTCGATCTGGCAACAAAGACGATTCTGCTCGGCGAGCCGCTGCAGCGGCTGATCTCTACCGGTCAGGCCATACCCTCCGTCGTGGCGCAGGAGCAGGCCTTGGGAGCCAGGTTTGCCTATGCCGGCGACGTGGGCCGTCCGCTGGACGTGGTCAACGGCAATTTCGCGAACTTCGCACCCCGCATCGGCTTCGCCTGGAAGGTCTTCGGCGACCGGCACAGTACGGTGCTGCGCGGCGGGTTTGGCCACTACTTTTATCCCACGGCGGTGCGTAATTTCTATGCAAGCGCACGCGCCACTGCTCCTTATCAGGCGACCTTCAGCACCGATCTGACCAACGCCTCCACCTCACCAGACGGTCTGCCCAACTATCTGTTGCGTTCGCCGCAAACCATCATCGCCGGTCAGAACAGCAGCAATGCGGTGAACTCGGCCGACGCCTCATCCATTACGCCAGGACTTACTGTCTCTTCGATCGAGCAGAACCTGCCGGCGGAGTACGCACGCCAGACCAACTTCACCATAGAACAGCAGCTCAAAGGTCGTTCGGCGCTCCGTCTCAGCTACCTGCAGAACGACGGCGTAAACCTGCCGCAATATTGGGAATACAACACCGCGCCGCCGGCTATTGCGTATTACCTCCAGACAAACAATCCAACACCAAGCGGCTACTACTCCGGAGTGGCGCGCAACGTGTATGACAACCGCACCTATGGCACGGTGGAGCAGCTGCGCGGTACCGGCTACAACCACGACTACAGCTTCCAAGCCAACTTCCAGCGGCTGTATGCCAACGGCTACTCGTTCCAAATCTTCTACGTCTTCTCGGCAGCCTTCCGCAATGGCGACAACGGCTTCCGCGATAGCTTCGTCTACCCGCTCGCGTCGTTCACGCCGGGTGCTGTGAACTTCACCAGCCAGGATGATGAGAATCACCGGCTCAACTACGTGCGCGACGTCAATATTCCCAAGCACCGTATTCGCGGCAACTTTATCTATGACCTGCCCCTCGGCAAGGGCAAGCGCTTTCTCGGCAACAGCAATGGCTTCGTGGATGCGCTGCTTGGAGGCTTCCAGCTTGCCGGCTACTATGAGTTCCGGTCCACGCTCTTCCAGCCGAGCCCCGGTCTATATGGACCTATGACCGCTCCCTTCAAGCTCTATAAGCATGGGCAGAAGGTGCAGGACTGCGCCAACGGCGTCTGCTCACCGGGCTATCTCTGGTACAACGGTTTTATCGCGCCGGCGCGACGCAATAACAGCACCAACGGCGTAAGCGGCTTACCCACGGACTACACGCCCTACCAGACCTACTTCGACATGAACACGGCCAGCGTGAACTACCTAACAAACAATCGTCAGTTCAAGCTGAACGATGGATCGACGGTGAACACAACGGTTAATCCAGGTCCAGGCAACATTGCCAATCCGTTCTACAAGACGACGCTCGCTGGACCCAACGTGTACTCGTTTGACGGTTCGCTCTACAAGGTCTTCCATCTCACTGAGAAGGCTGCGTTGCGCGCCAACGTTGACGTTTTCAATCTGTTCAACGTGCAGGGCGATGTTCTGCCGGACACACTGACCGGCATCCAGTACACGTTACGAGCCGCAGCCAACACGCCACGGCAGATCCAGCTCTCAGTCAAACTCGTCTTCTAAACCTACGAAGCCGGCGCGACTGGCTCCGCTGTATCGCCCTGCACACCGAACGTGACGGAGTTACACCGATGACCTCGTTCCGCGGCAAGCTGTTACTTACGACCGCTGCCCTGTTCACAAGCAGTCTCTGCGGCGCACAGCAGACACTGGCGAAGGCTGCGCAAGCGTCGCCCTTGCCGGCCATGTACTTCTCGGAAGAGTCGCTTGGCCGGCCCATGGCGAAGGATCCGTCTGTTGTGCACTTCGGCGACGCATATTACCTTTACTTCAGCGAGGCACGAAGGCAGGAGCCGGATGCCCCGGCGGCCATGCAGGAGAAGGGCCCGAGCGGGCTCGGTAGCATCGGCGTTGCGCGCAGCACCGACCGCATACATTGGAAGCTGGTCGGTGAAATACGACCGACGCAGCCGGCGGAGGCACTCGGCATCTATGCTCCTGGCGCGCGTGTCATCCGCGGACAAGTTCACCTCTTCTACCAGACCGGCGCTCTGAAGCCGACCGATGCAATCTGCCACGCGGTTTCAAGCGACGGCATCCACTTCGAGAAGGACCCATCGAACCCGGTCTACCATCCCACGGATATGCCGTGGTCTGTCGGTCGCGCTATCGATGCCGAGGTATTCGTTCATGGGGGCGAGCTCTGGATGTACTTCGCCACACGTGATCCCAGCTTCAAACGGCAACTGATCGGCATGGCCAAGGCGCCGCTCGCATCAAATTTCTCGCGTGGTACCTGGCACGACGTCAGCAGGGATGCTCCCATCCTCTCGCCGGACCTGCCATGGGAGATGACCTGCATCGAGGCACCCACCCTTGCGGAGCACGAGGGTCTGCTCTATCTCTTCTACGCTGGCGCGTATAACAACTCACCGCAGCAGATCGGCGTCGCCACCGGCACCGACGGCATTCATTGGACACGCATGAGTGATCAGCCGCTGCTGACGAACGGTCCCGCCGGCTCGTGGAATGCAACCGAGAGCGGCCACCCGGGTATTTTGCAGGATGACGATGGGCAAACCTACCTCTACTATCAGGGGAGCAGCGATAAGGGCCGTACGTACCATTTGTCCATGCTGAAGGTGAAGTGGGAAGGCAAGCAGCCGATTCTGGTGGCACCGTAAGCGAGTGCCAGGTCAGCCATGCTCACGCAGGTATGCTCGTCACTTCCTTTGAATAACTTGCAGTAACGAAGGGGAGTTGACGGGGGAGAGGGATTCGAAACAGCCCTATAAGTCTATTGTTATGAAACAGTAGAATTGAATAAGCTTAGATATACCCATAATCATACCCACTATGGACGTAGCAGGATGATGAACCTTAACTCTACCCACGACAATGGGTATTGTCAGGGCTAAACTGCTGGCATGGTCAAACCATCCGAAACCGAAGAAGCAGCCGTGGCAGGGCAGGAAAGCGGCCTGGATCTCGCCGTCCTGCCTGCGCAAGCACCTGCTTTGACCCCCTCTCAGCTCGAGCTCCGCCGCCTAGTGGTGAACGCGGTCACGGCCGCGACCTCGAAGCAGGCCTACGGGGCCGCCCTCAATCACCTGTTCGCCTTCTCCGCAGGCCGGCCGCTCACCCGCTCGCTTCTCCAGGAATGGAAGTCCGGGATGGACGACCTCGCCCCCTCCTCGATAAACGTCCGGCTCTCGGCTGTGCGCAAGCTGGTCGGGGAAGCCCGGCGCAACGGCCTGCTGGGAGTGGAGGAGGCGGCCTCGCTCACGGACATCCCGAACGTCCGGCAGCAGGGAACGCGGCTGGGCAACTGGCTCACCCGCGAGCAGGCCAAAGAGCTCCTGGCGGTCCCCGACCGGTCGACCCTCAAGGGCAAGCGGGACTACGTGATCCTGGCTCTCCTGGTCGGCTGTGCTCTGAGGAGAAAGGAGCTGGCCGCGCTCGAGGTCGAGACCATCCAGCTGCGCGAGGGCCGCTGGGTCCTGATCGATCTGGTAGGGAAGGGACGGCGGGTCCGCACCGTGGCGGTGCCGCTCTGGGTCAAGCAGGGCATCAACGCCTGGATGACCACGGCCGCGATCGAAGGGGGGCGGCTGCTGCGGTCGATCCGCAAGGGCGGTAAGGTCGGGGCGGGGCTGAGCGACTGGGCGGTGTGGGACATCGTTACCGAGTCCGCCAAACAGATCGGCATCGAGCGCTTCGGGGCTCACGATCTGAGACGAACCTGCGCGAAGCTCTGCCGAAAAGCCGGCGGCGATCTCGAACAGATCCGGTTCCTGCTCGGACACTCCTCCATCCAGACCACGGAACGCTACCTTGGGTCGGAACAGGAGATCGCGATCGCGGTGAACGACAACCTGGGATTGTGAGCTCCCCCTAGATCAATCTGAGCAGCTCCTCTGCACTTGTAAAGCGATGTTGCCGACTTCCGCTAGTCCAGCAATGTTGATCTCTTGTAAGTCCCTTGCGCTCTCTCGTGAGCTGCCGCACGCCACTTCTCACTTATCAGCTTCCTCTATAGCAGCACCACGTCATTCTTCTATAGGCAACTCTTAAAACTGCTTGACGGTATGGTTACTTGATTTTAGATTGGGAATCATTAGTAATCTCTTTACTTATCCATCCGTGTTCCCTGTGCATTTCCAATTCATTGACTAATCAACAATGAGCTTTGGACTTGCCAACTCTGGATCAACTTTGGTTTCTAAGTAGTCTGCCTTGAGGTATTCATGCTCGCTCGATCGCGTTGTGCGACCTCGCGTCTTATGCGTCTCACCATGTCGTTTCGCAAAGCCTTGTACCGGTCGAATACTCACCGCCAGTACAAGTACTGGCCCCACGATCGATCGGCCAGGATTGCGTTAGCCATTTACCTGCTTTGGTGTACTCCGATGCTCACCGCCCAGCAATATCCTCTGGGTGATGACATAGCTCGCCCAATACCAGGTTCAGGCCACGAATATATCCATGCACTGGCGGAGACGGTAAGTCCGGCAAACGGAACAGTTAACCTGAAGCTGGATATACCCGTTCCGAAAGGACGAGGGCTCTCGATGCCCTTCGCCCTTACGTACAACTCCGGCTCGGTGTTTCACTTTATCTCGGGACGGCCCGGCTGTGGAGGTCTGGACAACTCACAATGCGTAGGAGAATCACTACCGGATCGAAGTTACGCAGGATGGAGTGACACAATTCCATATGCGGTCTTCTCTGAAGCTGATATACCTCTATCCGCTCCGGAATCTGGTACTTGCAAGGTATATTCCTCCTACACCTTATATGACTCCAGTGGTGTAGGTCATGCGCTCGGACTGGGCCTAGTCTCACCTCCTCTCGCGAACCAAGGCGTTCTTCGTGCTAATCCAGATGCGTGCAAGAGGATTACTGAAGTCTCCAACATCGGCGGCGACTCGCAGGTGCAAGCACGCTCAGATTACTGCAGTGGCGATCTCTCCACAAGTCAGTCCGGCTGTTACCCCGATTCACCTAAGTTCAAAGTTACTGATCTTGCCGGTACTGTTTATTCCTTTCTTCAGTCTTTGAAGATCAAGGGATTTGCTCTAATTTTTCCAAATATTGAGGATCGTAATGGCAATCTTCTCACTGTTGATGGCTGCCGCAACTGCAACCCACAGTCACTAAATGTCACCGACACAGTTGGAAGGCCGCTTATCAGCTTTTCGTATAACCAAGCTGTAGCTGACGGTTATCAGCCAGCAAGCTATACGATTGGAGGCCTTTCCTACACCCCTGTTTACACAACAACTTCGGCACATTGGACCGCTAGCTCACAGCAGGTGAATCCTCAGACTGACCCAACTGTAACCTGCACAGCTAGTTTCAATGTGAACGAAACGGCTGTACAGGTCCTTCAGAGTGTGACATTGCCAAACGGGAAACAATACACTTTTCAATACGACCCTATTTGGGGGCTTTTAAGCGAGGTGGACTACCCAGATGGTGGATGGGTTAGATACACATGGAAGCTAAGTGACACGCTATCCACGCTCGCATCATTTGATGCATACAATCCTGAAGGGTACTCTCCCTTTTTAGCACAAGGAGCCTGCAACTTTCAGTATCAAACTCCCGTTGTGGCTACCCGCAAGGTCGGTTTTGCGCCGGGGTCACCCGCAGCGTTGAGTCAGACATTTACTTACAACACGCACTGGACTCAGCAGAACCCGTTTGCTTGGGACGTGAAGACGACGAATGTGGTGACTACCGACAACGTAACGCAGCAGACTACGACCGCGGTTTATCAATACTCTCCGGTTTACCAGGCGGCGCAGCCGAACGTCCGGCGGACCCCACAGATTCCCGTCGAGTCGAAGATCACATACTTCGATGGAAACGGGACACTCCTGCAGACGGTAAATCAGCAATGGCAGGATGAGTTTCTTCAGACACAGCAGCAGACCGTGCTGCCCAATGGAATCACAACGGAGACGGACACACACTTCGCTAGTTATCCCTCTGTGGTTCAGGAAAAAGATGAGTATACCGCCGGAACAGCTCCCAGCCTTTTAAGAAAAACAACGTACAAGTATTACGAACTAGGTTTTCCCAATCAGATCATTACTCAAGACGGGGCAGGAAATAAGGTTGCCGAAACAGACTTGTACTACGACGGTCAGACCTCGCTCGCGACAGCTTCGACCGCTGCGCCTGTAGCGGGTGTCAGTAACGCTATACGGCATGACACAGACAACTATGGACCCAGCTCCACCCTGCCTCGTGCCAATGCTACGAAAGTGGTCCAGTGGGAAAATACAGGATCGTCACCGACGACCAGCTACACGTACGACGACGCCGGACAGGCCCTCTCGATGCAAGACCCAAACGGCAACACTACGTCCTATTCGTATGCAGATAAGTATACAAGCGGCACTCCTTCGGGCAACACGGATGCTTACGTTACCCAGATCACCCGCCCTGCCGTCAACGTTCCCCACATCGAGAATTTCTACTACCGCTTTGAGGATGGGCAACTTGCGTCCGCAACCGACGAGAACCTTCTGACGACCAGCTATACATATAACGATCCACTCAATCGCTTGACGGAAGTAGACTTCCCGGATGGCGGACAGACCATCACCAACTACAATGATGCAGCGCCGAGTCCATCGGTCACTACGACTCAACTTCTTGATTCTTCGGGAACAAAGAAGAGCACCACCGTCACCCGTGATGGCATGGGTCATGTGTTGCACACCCAGCTCACCTCCGACCCGGCGGGTACAGATACCGTGGACATGGTTTACGACGGACATGGCAACATCGTATCTACAACGAACCCATACCGGAGCACGAGCGATCCTACCTACGGAGCGACCACTTACACCTATGACGCTTTGGAGCGGAAAGTGGGGCAGAGAAATCCCGACGGCTCGACGCTGTCCTGGTGCTACAACAGCATTCCGAGTGCACCGACCGGCAACGGAGTGCCAAAGCAGTCCTGCTCGTCCGGAGATCTGAGTAGTGCAACCGGAGTCTGGATGGATGAAACTGATGAGAACAAAATCACAACTCAGCGAGTCAGCGACGGCTTGTCTCGATTAATAGCGGTTATGAGTCCAGACCCCAAATCTGGAACCGCCCTTCTCGAGACTGACTACAAGTATGACGCGCTAAACAATCTTACTCAGGTTGCCCAGAAAGGGACTTCCGGAGAGACTCCACGAAACCGCAGCTTTACTTATGATTCACTCTCCCGACTTCTCACGAGTACCAATCCGGAGACGGGGAAGATCTGCTATGGAATTGTGTCTGGACAGGGCTGTAACGGCGGATATGATGGCAACGGAAACCTCGTCGCAAAAACCGATGCTCGTGGTCAGACAACATCGTATCTCTTCGACGCACTCAATAGACTTACCGGTAAAAGTTACTCCGGAATGACGGCTGGTGTAGACGTCACCCCAAGCGCCTGTTTTGAATACGACACGGACCCCACTCAAGGCACTCTCCGCAACCCTGTTGGCCGGCTCACAGCTGAATGGACCCAAGCGGGCAGCTGTCCTACAACGAACACTGCAGGTGTGCCGTCTGCAGCGATCTCGTGGAAGAAAATCCCAAGCTATGATGCTATGGGCCGCAAGATACAAGAGCAGCAATGCCCTTTGGCGCCATGCAACAGTGACGTTGGAACGTTTTACTGGACATACGATCTAGCAGGAGATGTTAAGTCTTCGACGAATGGATCTGGGACTTCGGGAGCTTTCGGTATAAGCATAGCTTCCGTTTTTGATGGTGCTCAGAACCTGAGCTCTCTTACCAGTACAAGCGCCGACAACGATGCTTCTCACCCAACGACACTCTTGATGGCTGATGCTGCAAAACTTTCGCAGCCGTACGGACCTTTTGGTCTTCAGAACGCACAGCTGGGCCTACCCCTGAACTCTCAGACCCCACTGATGACCCACATGCGACAGTATGACACTCGTGGTCGTCTGGTTGACGACAAGTACTTAGCAAGTGCAGTCACACCCTCCGGTTCTCAGCCGAGCAGCGTGTCACACGCCCAGGTGCTTTCCGTAAGCCCCAACCCGGTTGCAAGTGGTGTTTCAGCTATCGCTGTAACTGCGTGTGATGCCACCTGCGGCAGTGGCACTGGACAGGTCTATGTTGATGACAGCCCGTCCGTAAGCGGTTTCACCTACAGTCCAGGCGATCAGCAACAGAACCAACTTCCGCCCCAGCAACCTGGGCCGCATACGGTGTATGTCGCGTATCAAAGAAGCTCAGATGGAGCTACTTTCACCTCGGCAAAAACGACGTTTACTGCAACTGACACTGTTCTCCCCGACCCACAGATGACCGTTACTGTGGATCCTGATCCGGTCCCTCAGGGAGAGCTGGGAGCGATCCATATCACACTGACGGCATGCGGAACTAACTGTGGTTCCGGGGTAGGAGAAGTGTATATCGACGGGACTTTCGCCAGCGGTTTTGAGATAGATGGTGACGGAGAAGTCATCACCTATAGCTCGACGACGCTCACTGCTGATACGCATAAAATGATCGTCTACTGGTATGGCAGTGGTTCCTATCGCGCTTCTTCTGTAAGCCGAGACCTCGTTGTCGCTCCGAACCATCTGCCTCTTGGACAGATATCTGCAACAATCGACCCTTCGACGGGCATTCTCGATGGCGAGTACGGTTGGATTCACGTAAGTAATAGTTGCAACTCGGCGTGTGGAGGTGGTCAGTACTTTATAGACGGCAACTTTGCAGGAGGCTTTACTCTTGATGACTCCGGCCATGATCTCGTGCCGATTTATCCGGGCTTGAGCAAGAGTTCACACACACTTACGCTGACGTATTTCGGAGATGCAGATTTCAAGCAGTCAGAATCTGGGAACATCCCCTTCAACGTAGTTGATAACAATCTGACGGCACCTTCGATCGCACTGGCCTACCCTTCTACTCCCGTTCCAGCGAGCACCTGGAGCGAGGTGATCGTCACCCTTACTCCACCTGCAACTCCAGCGAACGCCTCCTGCCAAGGACAAGGCCAAATCATCGTAGACGGCCAATATTCAGACACATTCTTCGTTCAGGCGGACAATACAGTAATAGGTGTCAACGGGCCAAATCCTCTATTGCGGCCTCTCGGCTCCGGAACGCACAACGGCTCGGTTAACTACTACGGAAACGATAGCTGCAAGCAACTCTCTCAACCATTTACCTATCAGGCGCAATAACAGCAGACCATCTTGGAGATGCTATGACCTTACAACGACAAACAGCTTTCGTGATCTGTCTACTGGTTCCTGGAGTACTTCAGGCACAAAGCGGATGTGTCCGCCATTTCACAAATCGCTCCAATTACTCGTGGAGCATCTCTGGCTATGATGGGGCGCAGTCGAAGCTCGTGATCGCTCCTAACACCACTGTGGCGATCCCGTATGGAAACGCCGACAAAGTCACGATCAGCGGGTATATCCCAAACCGTCCCTATACCAAACAATTCGATGTTCAGAGCACACCCGACTCGTGCTATGAGATTTTGCATCAAGGTCCGGTCGGCTACATAACTCTAAACAAAACACAGGCTGGAGATGTCGTAACCTGCAGCGGCGGCTGCTGAAAATATTGATTCTGCTGTCCTGAAAGATTTCTGCGAGGCTGAGAGATGATTTGGAATGACGCTTTACTGAAGCAGGTGCGGATGTTGTTGCCCATACTGTATGCGGGCATACTGGGCGTTAGTACCCTCTCCGGTCAAAGCACAACAGTGTACGAGTATCAGGTTCCTGCTGGAGGCTATGACGGTGTCGGTAATCTGACCAGCTCATTGGACAGCGTGAATGGGGCCTGGTCGTTGCAGTACGACTCGCTGAATCGCTTTAGGAGCGGATCCAGCAGCTCTGGCCCTTTCCAGGGATACGCCATAAACGAGGAGTATGACTCCTTCGGTAATCGGTTGTCTCAGAACGTTTCTCACAACAACAATCCCACGTCAGAGGCTTATCGGACGGACTTCGATACGACCGACGGCCAGCCTTGTCAGAATGCGGGATCAAACAGGATATGCGCGAACTCGATTGTAGGAACTCTCCCGAGCGACGACGCAAGCGATCCCAATCCCCGCGGCATGAACAACGGCTACGATGCTGCAGGAAACCTCCTCAGTGACGGCGTAAACAATTATCGGTACGACGCCGAAGGTCGACTGTGCGCTTTCTACAACGCCAATCACAGCAGCTTCGTTACACAATACATCTACGATGCAGAGGGAAACCGGGTCGCGAAAGCATCGTCTTCGACATTCAATTGCCCTGGCGCAGCGCCGCCCGCTGCTGGAGCAATTACAGCGAAATACCTTCTCAGTCCGTCGGGGGAGCAGGTCACAGAGCTTGATGGAAATAACAACTGGGTGCATACCAATGTTTTCGCAGCCGGAGCGCTGCTAGCGAGCTACAACCCAGCCGGACTGCACTTTCCACTAAGCGATCCTCTTGGTACGGTTCGCATGGAAGTTCTAGACACCGGTTTGGCATCAGGACAAGTCGATCAACAATGCACCAGTCTCGCGTTTGGTGATGGGCAGGTATGTAATGGACCGGATGCGACTGAACACCACTTCACCGGCAAGGAACGGGATAGCGAATCGGGGCTCGACTACTTCGGGGCCAGGTACTACGCCAGCAACATGGGCCGTTGGATGTCGCCGGACAAGGTGAACGTCACTGAAGACCGGATGATGAATCCGTCGAGCACCTTAAACAAATATGCGTATGCGGCGAACAATCCGCTGCTGTATACCGATCCAGACGGCGAAGACATAACGATCTTCTACGAGCCAGCCAATCTCCTTGCGGGTTCACCCGGCCACACAATGCTGTTGGCATACGACCAGTCGAACGGACAGTCTGCCATCAGGAGTTTTGGCCCGGATTATGCTAACGGGGCATCGGTCTTGGGAACGCTAGGTAGCACTCCTGGAACGGACAGCTTCGGCTTCCAAAATATCCACTCACCCGACGACCTTCGCGCCGCTTACAAGAGCATTACTATTCAAACGTCGCCCGAGGAGGCCGAAGCAGTCATCGCCGAGATCAAGGCTCATCCCGATGGAAATTACAGCATCCTTTCGAAAAACTGCACGACCACTTGCAGCAAAATCCTTCGCAATCTCGGAAAGACAAAGTCGAAGTCGATAACGCCTGGAGGGTTCTTCAGTGATCTCTGTGCTCAGTACGGCTGCCATCCTCCTCCGGGTCCAAATGGTCATGATCTTGACCAGCGAGGAATGATGTTCGGAAATCCCCGACCTGGTTACAATCCATTTCAGCTCTTCTTCAATGACATCCCTCGCGGCAATCCGGAAGGGACGCCCAAGAGGAACACTGATCCTCCGTGCCTGAAGAATCGGGATACTGGCGGTTGCGCGTAACAGAACACTGCGAGGAGGAGCCATGAGCGTGCATGTATCAGTTCAGAACCATCAAGCCGGAGTTGCCTATCAAGTCTTGAAATGGACTCTGTTCGGCGTCGAGGTGCTTACCTTATGCGTGCTGCTAGTCATCACGTTTTTGGTTCCGGTGCCGCCCTTCCAATATGGGAAAACGCCGCAGGAGGCACTTCTAGTCGCGCTGTCGGCGATGGTGTCTCTTGCGGTCGGAGCCCTGTTTTTGCGAGGCAAGGGTTCCACAATGTCTCTCCCGAACCTAATCTCCTCTCCTCCATGTGTCATGGGGCTGACCGTTATAGCAATCGTTGTCGTGCCTATGGTGATCGGCTTTTTGCGAAGTCGATAAACTCCGAAAGGAGCCGCAGGCCTTCTCTTCGGGGGCGGCCTTGCTGCGTCTGGGGCCTCCATCGGGAGCGTGCCGACCGAGAAAAAGAGCACGCTGCTTCGCATCGGGTTGAGGGTGACACGCCTCCCCGTCCGGGTTTTAGCTTGCTTCGGCATGGGCGTGTCCTGCTCCTGCGAGTGAGTTGATGAGGCGGATGACGGCACGCTGGTCCTTGGTGGGAAGGGCTTCCATCTTCTAAAATCTCTTCCATAGCCGCTGCTAATTGGGATGCTCCCGGCCGGCGGTCTTGCGTTGCTCGAGGCCCAGCAGTTCATCGGTAGACACTTCGAGCACCTGTGCGAGTGGGATAAGTGTGGCTGCCGGGGGCAGCTCGGCTTCCGTCTCGTAGTAGGAGATGACGCGCTGGGTGGTTCCGAGCGCGTCGGCGAGCTGGACTTGGGTGAGGCCTCTGGCCTTGCGGAGAGCGAAGAGTCGCTTGCTTGTCGCCGGGCGAGGTCATGGGCTCACTCACGCCAGCCTCCTAGTGCAAGTCACGGGACTCCATGGGAGCGGCGGTCACATCAAGCTTCTCAATGTGCTTCGCGCGGATATGTATGGCCTTATCGATGTTCTGGAGAGCGCCCCCGATAAGCAGGAACTTGGCATAGGTGACGAGCGAGCGGTTAGGCTCGTAGAGGTCTGCGTTGACGATGGCGTTAGCGATGCCAGTCTCGTCCTCGATCGACAGGAAGATGAAGCCGCGGGCGGTGTCGGGCCGCTGCCGGGCGATCACCTGGCCGGCGATGCGAGCCTTGATGCCGTGACGGGCCAGCTTCAGGTCTCCGGCACGGAAGACGTTCAGGTGGAGGAGCCGGGCACGGCAATGCGCCATTGGATGATGGCCTACTGTTGCTTCTCACAATCCATGTCGCCGGTTCCCAAATTATTTGCCGCGTTTTCTCATAGTTGATGTCGTATACGCTCCATGTGAGTGACCTCTGCATCCCGGATCCGGTGAATGGCGACGATCGCCGGGATCTCACGGAGTCGCATTTGCTGTTGAAACAGATGGTGCTGAACTCTGTCATGGCAGTGAACACGTGCCGAAGCTATGCGAGAGCTCTGGATGATCTCTTCAGCTTTGCGTCTGGGCGGCCGTTGGTACGAGCGCTCTTGCAGGGATGGAAGGCGTCCATGAACGCCCTTGCCGCATCGACCGTAAACGTGAAGCTTGCGGCGGCTTGGCGGCTCGTTTCCGAAGCTCGGCGCAACGGACTGATCGGTGCAGAGGAGGCCAGCAATCTTTCCGACATCCCGAACGTGGCGCAGCGCGGCAACCGGTCTTTTGGGCGGGAAAGTGGTAATTCTTTGACCTGTGCGCTTCATCACGATCTGGGAGCGTTTCAGAGCTGCATGTGCTTGTCGTCTCTGCGGCCATCGCACCATTCCGGCCAACGTCTCCCGAGCGCGTTTGATGTCGTTGTCCACGCGCGACGGTGAGTTCATCACCATCGGCGTATGAAAAACAGTGTCGGGGGTGGGAGCAAGTGGTGTTTCCTCGATCGCGGATCGTACCGATGGTCGCGGGTCAGCAGACGGGGAACGTAGGTTTTGGCGCTCCGATTCTCGCAGCGGGCGGCCTGCTGTTTACCGCCTCATCGAGGAGCGAAGACATGACTCAAACGTCATTGACTACAAAGAAGGGAAAGCCTTCGAGATGTGGTGATCCTATTACGAAAGCTACTCTGCGCATCCCAATTCATCACTTGAAAGGTGCCCTGGGTGTTGTCGATCGCGGCCTATGCACAACTGTCAAAAAGCCATGTCAGAATTATGGATTGCAGCATGTTGAGCGCTGACGAGCTTGTAATGGGTGACCGGATCTGATTTCAACATCATACCCAGTTGCCGCCATCCTCACCGCGGTAGGGTGATTGACGGCTGTCTCTGCCTGTATAGAAGGGGTATACCTAAACGTCACATCTCAGAAGTGTCGACAATGTGTAGCGTTAGGGAATCCCGGGAGCGCCCTTTTTACTCGCTGTCATGAACGACGGTTGTGCTAGCCTCCGCGGCTCCGGAGATCACGCGGTCACTGCACCACAGCCTACCCAGAACGCTGATCAGAATCAAAGTCGCGCTACTGCCCGTTTGTGCCTTACCTGCCCTATGCTGCTGGCTGCTCTGCCCGTATCGAATAGATATTCGCTATCGCGACGCAACATACACGAAATGAAAGAAGTACGATTTCGGCCGCACTCCGTAGGACCGTTCTCGTTATGGGTTAGATCACGCTTTAGCAGCGGCTAAACATCCGATCGAGAGGAGTCTTGTGCGACGCTCGGAGGTGTGGCATTCCGATTGTGGCTCTTGTCAACAATCGCGTTCAGAAGGGTGAGGGGCACGATCTCAAACTTCCCACTAGCAGTAGAGAAACGCGCTTGCTGAAAGGCGAACGATGTTCGCCCTGCGTTTTCGCATTTCTTCTCGATGATGGCCATTATTTCGAGCTTGTCAGCTGTGCTGGTTCTGGCGCCGAAGACTATGCCCTCAAGATCCTCAAAGCGGTACTTTAACTTCCTGTCGAGCTTGTTGGAGAAATCTATTAGGCTTCCTTGTAAGACGGCGCGATACTCCGCTTCGTACGACCAGTCAGAAAGCTTCGTTGTCGTCGTGTTTGCTGATGTTTCCCAGTAGGAAGACCTCCATTGCTCAGATTCGGTAAGAATATCCGCAACGCGTTCGCTTACCGTCCCGTTTTCATTCCTGAACCAGAAATTCATCATGCTCCTATTCAGCGTTCCGAGCGAACGGAAGAAGTCAACTTCAACAAATTTCGGCTGGTACCTGACGGGATAGCATTTATGCATAACGTCCCCAAAGATAGGTTCAGGCCCAGCCTTTGCCGATCCAAGACCAACCTGTTGATTGAAAGTCAGCGCGGGATAGTTCGCAAGCGCCTTCGCCGTGCGAAACTGCAGACACACTCCCTTGTGGCCGTCGGAGTAATTACCCCACATCGCTGCTTGTGTAGGGTCTCGAACGAAACACGCGGTGTACCAATTGCTGTAGAGGAGCTCATCTAACTGCTGAACGTAGCGGGTCGGAAACTCTACGAAAACTCCATACCACATCAGATTCTTGCTGAACACTTCAGGCTTCTGATACCTGGCTAACAGAAACTGTTGGTCGGCCACAAGTGAGTCTGCAACGCCGAGGGCTTCTGCCAACCCTTGAATTGAAGTTGGCTCCGCCTCCGCCTTCTCCAGATGCTCTGACATCATGGCGCAAGCCAAAGGACGGAGACTAGCTGAGCGTAGTGGGTCTTCTTCTGTCCTTCGGGACAGTCCTGGCATGTCCTCCTCCATCACCGTGATAACGGAATTCAGAGCGTGATGGTGAAGAAGGCGAAGATATGTGGTGAGTTCCGCGCTACGAAGCAGCCCTTTACGGCGGCAGAGAGAAGCCACGAACTTATCTATATCTGGATGTCTATTGAAGACCGTGACCGCACGCTTGTATAAGGCCCGCAACTCTCGCGTGGGCAGCGTTTCCTCTGTGCCACGCATGAAGGAGACATCAGGTCGTGCATCATCCGGCAAGCTTAGCTTGCTCAGCAGCACTTCATTCATAAGGCAGAGTATGTAGTGTCGCAGAAGATTAGGCCACAGTATCTCGTCGCCTCTCCAGAAGACCTCCTTGTATCCCTCTAGCGGATCGTTCAGCTCGTTGGGGGAAGCGAAATAAATCTCCTGCTTTTCAAGCTCTTCGTAGTCCTCTAAGAGTGCTCTTGCCGAGCGAAACCGGTAAAGGAACTCCGTCTGCGGATTAGCACTGCCGACGTCAATCTGCTTGGCTGAAGGGATCATTACGGTAATCCTGACATTTTGGTTGGATGGAACCTACGCGATCTACATTGCGAAGCCGGTGCAATTGAAGGTTGGTGGTGAGCGCCAGTCCGTATCGAGCGGGTATACCCCTGCGGTACACGGCACGCGTGACACAACGACGTCTCACAAAGGTCGTGAGTTGGTAATGTTACACAAGATGGGCTAGGCTGTAGAACCTAAAGGGACAAAACAGGGAAAGAATAGGGTTAGCCAGCTTGTGTCGCTACCTGCGCGACAGCTCTCTCGATTGAAGCGACCTGCGGCGACTGTAAGGCGTTTATCTCGATAGGCGCTTCGTGGACAAGGGCTTTTGGCAGGGATGCCCACCGTCCGGAGCTGACTCAGCTGACCGGCTAGGTGCGTGACGGTGATCTGCCATTCGATGAATCAATTTGCCCGCAATCTAAAAGATCTTCGCAAAGTGCTTCACGGTATTACAGATCGCGGTGTGCACGTTCGCTTTAGAAAGGAGCACCTAACTTCTACGGGAGAGGACTGGCCCATGTTACATCTGTTCCTGAGCGTAATAGGAACATTCCCTGAGTTCGAGCGCGACCTGATCCGGGAGCGCCAACGAAAGTAAGTAGTTTTGGCCAAGCTGCGCGAAGGTGCTTACGTGGGCCGCAAGCATTACCTCAATCCATCTCAGGCGGATACTTGCGGCGGGGTGTCGCCTTTGGATAGCAGTTTGGAATCGAGCAGTAGGATCATCCCCACCACTCTACTAAGGAGGTTTCCATGACGCAGCCCGAAACTGGGAAAAGATGGATGGACGCTGCCGGAAGGTTCTTCAACCTTGAGAATACAAAGGCGGAATGGGCACTGTTCTGCCATCTCAATGCATTGGACGAAAAGCTGAAAAGCGAGTCAAGGTTCGCCCGCTGGCGGCAACAAATCTTCTTCTTGCTGCTCTGGGAATGGAGTACAAGCGACGAGTGCTGGTTCCGTCGTTTGGAAGAGTGGCAAAGCCACCTTGACGTCTACTTCGGCTTAGCTGACCGGGCCGCGCCGGCGGAAGGCTTCCTGGCGGGCAGCATTGGAAGGTCATCTTACGGCACACGTAGAATCGACCACCTCTTTGGCCATCTCGGAGTCTTAGACACAAAATTCGGCATGCTCCTCTCGGTGAACGCGGCCATGCTCGGAGCCTTCACTTTTCTCCTCACGAACATCAGCAAGCTCCTCGATTATGTTCGCTTCCCGGTATCAAAGGCCGGAGTGCTTCTAAACGTTGGGTTCGAGCTGTTTTTCTACCTTCTATTGCTGCGCCTCATAGTTCTCAGCTTGTTTAATCTCTGGCACATCCTCCGCGGTTTTCGTCGGATCGTATGGGGAGATCTAAATGGCTTTGAAGGCAACCCTGAAGGTGGCGAGCAAGCACAAACGGACTGCCTAATCATTTCAATCGCTCGCAGAACGAATGTCTTTCGGATTGTCGCAGACGTAACAAAGCGAATCTACTTTGGCCTGGTTGTATTTGCCACGGTTGCTCTCTTACTACTTGGGCTTCGGTACGTTAGGGATCTCGAAGCGAGTACTCACCTGCTGAAGATCCAATGGACAACAAACCAGATCCAGCCTGTCAGATCAGGCCCTGCCCCATCAGCTCCGGTCAATCCCTCTGTCCCGCCTGCTGCAGTAAATGGCCCACCTCTTCGTCCGATCAATGGCTCTACAACTATGCCTGATCGAAGCGAAGTTAGGACCGGATCAGCTGGAGACCACGTAAGGGTAACCTCCAGGCCTTGGCAGAAAAACATAAATGCTTGCGGAAGAAAACCTCTGAGCAAGAAGACGTCGACTCGTGACACAAAAAACGAACGAACTTCTCCTTAGGGAAGCGGCTCGACGCTTATCACAAACGATTGTTCGTGACGGGCTTTGTAGATCGGTGGAAGACTAGAGGATGGAACAGTGAAGTGAAGTCACAACTCATGTCGTAATCATGCTGTTGAGCCAGCACCTTTGTGACAGCTTGGAATCATGCTGTTAGGGTATGCTTGAGTATCGACCCGATCAGCAGGGAACTGAGGCGTAGTTGCCCGAATTTCGAAAAGCCGGTTGCAGGCGGATCTACCATGTTCCTGTCCAAGCAGAGGAAGCAAAGTACGGACCACCTCATTCATCGCGATTGTGGAAGTAACCGCCTTACATGCTGATTCCGAAGCCATAGCTGTGCTCATGCTTTGGTGTGATCTCGAGCACCTGCTCCTTGGCCACCTCGGGCACATGCGCACTCTGCTGCGAGACTTCATGCCCAAGTGCGATGGGCAGCTTCTCACGGTCGTTCGTGAACAGCTGCGCATCGTGCGCTCCGCGCGAGACCGCCACATACGCCATGCGGTTGTTGAGCAGATCTTTCGCACCTAACTCGGTATCGACGTGGACCAGCACCCGCTCTGCGGTCTGTCCCTGGCTGGAGTGGCTCGTCACAGCATAACCATGATCCAGATGCCGATCTTTGGCAGGATCGATCTCAAGGGAACGACCGTCATCCATGCGTAGCGCCATGCGGCCTTCCGCAAGGCCCTCGACCGTGCCCATCTGACGGTTGGCGATCTTCAGGTCGTTTGCCGGCGCGGTGAACTGGATGCGGTCCCCTGCCGAGAACGCCCTCTCTTCCTCCCGGTAGACCGACACACCCGACTGCCGGCGTGGATCGTAGCTCTGCTGCCGTCCATCGTTCAGCTCCACTGTGATCCGGTTCTGCCTCGCCTCTACGTCCACCACACGGGCGTACTCGCCTTGGCCGATGCCGGTCTCCTTCGACGCCCGGCTGTAGCGCAGCACGTCGCCGATCTTGTAGCGTTCCGCCCAGGTCCGGGCCGCTCCCGTAAGGTCCTGCCGCGGCACCAGCGTCTGCACGCGATGCTCTTCCCGGCTCACCTGACCGCGCTCCTGCAGCTCGGCACGGATGCGGCCGTTGATCTCCGCGCGGGAGCGGTTGTCGGGCGAGACCACCAGCGTGTTGTCCGAAGACTTTGCGTACTCGTTCGCGATCGCGCTCATGCGCTCGTCGCGGCCCGGGAACTCATGCACCCTGCCCTGGCTCTCCAGGTTCTTCACCGCCGCGGCCACCTCCCCTCGTGCCAGCAGCTCGACCACGTTGCGCAGCTCAGGATCCTTCTGGCGCACGATCTGGTCGAGCGAGACGGTCTTCATGCCCGCCTGCTGCAGCTGTGCGAACGGCTTGCCGGCCTCGACCGCCTCATGCTGCCTGCGGTCCCCCACCAGCAGAACGCGGTCGTTCGGGTGCAGGCGCGTCACGAACGTGTGCATCTGTTTGGTCGAAGCAAGTGAAGACTCATCGAGCACGTAGAGCCGCTTCTCTCCGGTGTCCGCCTTCTGCCCGCGGGCCAGATGCATCTGCAGCGTGGAGGTCTCGATCCCGGCTTCGCTCAGCTTCTGCGCCGCTCGGGATGTCGGCGCAAAACCCTCCACGCGGTAGCCTGCGGCCTCCGCTCCTTCCCGAATGACGGCCAGGGTCGTGGTCTTACCCGCACCGGCTACGCCGTCGATGGCGACGATCGTCTCCCGCGAAGCAAACAGCTCCTCGGCCGTCTTCCGCTGCGAGGCGTTCAGCTCCGGGTGCCGGTCGACGGTGTCAGCGCGCTCGCGGCCCTCGAGCAGCATGGGACTGCTGGAGCTTCGTTCATTGCCCTGCCGCATAATGGAGACGATCTCCCGCTCCATCCGCACCATCTCAGCGGTTGTGATCTGCGGTCCACGTACGTTGGCTGGCGCATCCCGGAACTCGCCTGCCTGCAGGCGGCGCTCGAACTCCTGCCGTACCTGGCTATGAGTGATCTCGCCCATGCCCCGGTTCAGAGCCGTCTCGTACAGGGCGCGGCGGTCCTGCACGGCCTCGCGCTCGAACAGGTGGTCGCGCGCATAGGTCACGGCCTGCCGGGCTTTGAGCTCCGGGGAGTGTGTTTGCTCCTGCTGGACCGTCTGCGTACGCTCGAGCGCCTCGGCCACGACGCGGTCGGCCTGATGGCCGAACTGCGCGGCAAGTTCGTCATGCGCCCGCTGCACCTCCGCGGCCGTCTGCAGCTCCTTCTTGTCCCGCGTGCGATGTGCCGCGATCTGCCCCGCAGCCGCGCCATCGATGCCCTGCTCCCGCATGTAGTCCTGCACCTGCTGACGGCGTGGACTCGATGCTTCCAGGTACTCGCGGCTGTAGCCCTTAATATCCGGCTGGCCATCCTTGCCGCGCTCGATCTCGTACCCGAGACCCTGAAGCCGTGTGGCCAGCTCCGCCCGGTAGATCGCCGTGCCGTAGTGCTGCGAGGCATAGAGCTCGTGCGACTGCACGGAACGGGTCTGCCCGTTGTCGCGCTCGGTGACATTGAAGATTACGGCATGGGTGTGGAGCTGCGGCGCGGCATAGCCCTCAACCGGCCGTGCCGTGTCGTGCTCGAAGGTCGCTGTCGCAAACTGGCCCGTCGTCTCGGGTGCATGCACATTGCCGATGCGGGCTTGGGTGTAGTGCTCGATCTCGCGCAAGGCCACCCGCACGCTCTCGCGGTGCGCCTCGCGCACCCGGTCATCGCCTCCGACCAGAGCGGTCAGTGAAACCGACTTCGGCGCGGAGAACGTCGCGTCCCACCCGGCGCGGTGCTCGACGCTCGTGACCTCACGGCCGCCCTTGCCCTCGTAGGTGCGCGAGACCTGGTGCTTCACCAGCTGCGCTTCCGTCACGGGATGCTGGCCTTCACTCAAGCGGGCGAATTGCTCGTTGCCGACCGTCCCCGAGAGGCCCCACTTCTCCGCCAGCCTGCCCTGCCACTCGCTGTGGCCCTGCTGGTCCCGGCTCCAGTAGTTCTGCCGCTCCGAGGCAAACTCGCGAGCGTGGTAGGTACGGGCCTGGCCGGCTGAGAGCGCTTTGGAGGACATGGTCAACATGGAAAGATGCTAGTTCGATGCCCCTGCAAACTGGTCGATACTTGAACAGTATGAATCATGCAAATGAGTATGTTGTCATTTCCTGAAAGCCGGTTACAGCCCGAGGAGGGCGGATGGATCAGAGATCTTGTTGCTGCTCATCTAGAATGGACCAACTGTCTATAGATCAAATCTTCGTAGTACCTCAGTGCGGATGTGGATGCAGAGGTCGATCGCTCTTGAGCAACCAGAGAATCCTAAAAGGCCGGACTGTTCGGACATCAAGAGCTTGTCGCTGAGATGATCTAGGAATCAAGCTTGATGGTAGGGAGGACGTCATGAGCGTTCTTCTTCTCTATGCGAGTGGAAGCCTTTTGCATGCTTTAGGTAGTTTGGGACTTTCCGGAAGCTGTTCCCACTTCTTGGAAGGAGCTTGATCGAGAAGTCAGGCTCAGTGAACGGGTCGGTATACCTTGACGTGAGACTAGCAGTTGGGGTGCTTATCTTGGGATGAAAGATTCCTCTTTGCGGAAGTGCGCATGAATTTATGGGAAGTCGCAGAGTATGTCGGCGAAGCTTTAGTATTCATCGGAGTCTTCGGTGAGGTATATGCCGAATGGGGAGAGCGACACCTAAAACGGCTAGCAGCGACCTCAAGTATTACCTGCATCGCAGGTTTGGCCGTGTCGTTTGCAGCTCTGATCGGCACTAATGAAGGATTTAACACCATCATCGCAAATCTTAATAAGCAGGCTGCAGATGCGAACAGCAAGGCTGCACAGCTAGAAGAAGATGCAGCCGGACTCCGCAAAGCCGCTGAAGACGAGCACCTTGCTCGCGTGCAAATAGAGAAGAGTCTTGAGTGGAGACATTTATCTGACGGCGGAAAGAATGTCCTATGCACCATGCTGCCTTCCCAGAAGGGCGAGGAAGAGACCGCAGTGCTCACATACTGGAGTGATCCCGAACCCGCCATGTACGCAACAGAGTTTAGGGATGCCATCGGTTCATGTCGCCCTATGCCAGGTCGTCCCGATATCAAACAAGCGCCAGCACTCGCAATGGAACCTTGGAAACCACCGTTGAAGTTTGGCGTAACACTAGAATTTCCCACTCGCGAAGCGGGGCTAGCTGAATCACTAGCAAAGGCACTCGTAGCGAATGGAACGCAGGTAACAGTGCCTTTGCCGTCGGAGCGGCAGTTTCCAGCCACCGAGAATCGCCTGATCGTTGTTAACCCAAGACCGTCTCCCATCATCCCAACTGATCGAAGAGAGAACATGCTCCGAGACCCTGCAAAGCATTCTTTGTTTACTTCGTTCCTGAAGCCGTTTCCCGGACAAAAGGTAGAAGTTCGTACCTGCCCGGGACATGAGAGCGAGCAGCAAATGTTCAATCTCATACTATTTGGAGCGCTATCGGGTGACGCAGGATGGAATGTCGGAAACATCAACCGCGCCCTTTTAGGGTGCGGGGAAGGTGTATTTGTCATGGTCGGTCCGGTGGCCTCACAACGTACGAAGGACGCAGCGAATGCCCTAGCTAAAGCCTTGGTCGCTGTTGGACTAGAGCCACTTGGAGTAGCGCCGAGCGTCTCCGTTGCCACCTGCACCGGCCAAGCAGGCGAAGTTTGTCTGCAGCCTTCGAGCGCTGACAGCATCCTCATTGGTATACAAGCGCACCCATAGGCGGTTAGCGCCAGCATGGTCAGTGCCAGCGTTACATATAACGGCAAAGACGATCACGAATCAATCGATTTCTCTGCTGCTGTCCCAAGTGAATTTTTCCTGCTTCACCTCGGCCGTTCTGGCTAGCAGTAGATCGGCTTGCATCTGCTGAAGCGGTGCCGGCTCCAGAACAGAACCCTTTACCGGCTTCTCCACCAGCTTTTGCGGTGCAGGCTCTTCCCTCTCCCGCTCCACGAACTCCGGCTGCTTGCCGCGCTTTTTCGCCAGCTGGAAGTGAGCCGGCACGACGCGGTTCTCCTGCTTGATGTATCCATACAGCGGCGGTAGCCCGGCGATCTCGGACGCCATCACCAGCGGCTTGGTGGCGATCTCCATGGCATAGCTCTGCTTGGACCCGAGCAGCTGCATGCTGCGGGACTCCTTCAGCCGTTCGACTTCGATCTCGCCGATCGCCTCTGACACCCACTTGGCCGCGCGCGGCTCGGAGGTCTTGAGGAAGATCTTGGTCGCGGGCTGCGAGAGCATGGCCTCGGCATCCTGGCCGTAGCGCTTCTCCATCTGGCTCCGCCCCTGCAAGCCCATGACGACCGGGTTGCCGTACTTGCGGTTCTCGGTCACAGCGGCATGGAGCTGTGGCAGCTTGTTGAGGCTGGCCAGCTCATCGAGCACGAACCAGACGGGCTTCGCTCCCTCGTTCATGCACGGCTCCATCATGCGCAGGATGAACAGGTCGAGCCAAACGGAGTGCAGCGGCAGCAGCTTCTCCCGGTACGCGGCCGACGAGGTAAGGAAGACCCATCGGGTGCGCTGGGTCTTCCATTCCGCCGTTGTGAAGCTCGGACCGGCGTGGTCGGACGGCGGCAAGAGCTCCAGGCTGTCGGCGATCAGGTTTAGGCTGGAAAGCACCCCGGCCCGCTGCGCCGGAGCGCCGGGATCGACCAGCGCCGCCTGCGGCGTTCCCTTGACCCGCTCGGCGATCTCGTCCGGGTCGTTCATCCACTGGAGCAGATCGCGGACGTGCGGATGCTGCAGGAGCAGACGCGCCAGTACTCGGCGCGGCGCATCGGTAAAGAAGGCCTTCTCGTACTCCTTCTCGGGCAGCATCGCGGCGGCGATGGTTGCGGCGATCTCCGGCCCGGAGACCTCGCCGCGGAGGTTCCACCAGGGGCACCGGGCGTCGAGCGGATTGAGGAGGAGATCGCCCCGCTCGGGCGAGTAGAACTCCCTCACGAAGTCCATCGCCGGGTCGTAGACGATGGCGGTCTCGCCGCGCTCCTCGACCTGCCGGAGGATCTGCCGGATCGCAGAACTCTTACCCGATCCGGTGTCGCCCATGAGCAGGATGTGACTCGACTCCAGCCGCTTCGGGACGCGGTAGCTGCCGCCGGGCAGCATTCCTCGCCTCTGCATCCGGAGGCGGATCCCGTCCTCTGCCGTACGCCGGAACAGAGCCAGACCGGAGATTAGTTGGGGTCCTTTGGTGCGCCGTCCGTGACGCTCCTCATGCGCCCGGCTGCTCGTCGATCCGGAGCGCCACACCCGTACCGCTAAGTATGGAAAGAGCAGGACGGCAATCAAGGCGAGCACCGGCTGACCCAAGAGCCACCATGCGCTGTCTCCGTCATAAACCGCCGTCTGGAGATAAGACTCGAGCTCCGGCGGCCGTACCTTTCGTGGCGGGGAAACGCTGACACCGCGCCAGCCTTCCGCGATGGCCTTCGTGCTGAGAACAAGTGGCTGGCTGGCAGATCTTCCACGCTCCGCGTCCCCCGGCAGCAACTGCGCGGCCTGCCGGCCCGGAGCCGTCTTGCCAGCATAGCGGACCGTGACCGTAGCGCCCCTTGTGCCGCCCTCGAGGGCACTCTCCAGATACGACCCGAAGTAAAAAGACTGGACTGGATCGAGCCGCCAGTACATCCACAGCGCAAACGGAACGCCCACGGCAACCGGAGCGGCGAACAGGAACAGAATCGCCCACAGCAGGAAGCGGCCGGGACGCGGAAACTGCATCGGACGTGTGCTCACTCTAGCCCCTTCGACTCATCCCAGAGTGTGGGCCGGAGTCCCGGCCGGGCAGCTACGGGAAGAGCTGCGGTCGACCGAGCGGGTGTAGAGACCGGCTCAGTCAATGCGGGCTCGGGTTCGGTCCGGACCGTGGTGACCCCCTGCTTCGGCTCCGCTCGCCGTGGCTCCGTTTGCTTCCGGATCACAGCACCGGAGGCGATCGCTCTCTGCCGCAGACCTCGCCAGAAAGGAACCGGGGTCTGCCACGAGTTTCGTTCCCAACGGGCATCCCTCCAGGCGCTCACCCCAAGCCACAGCACCCCGCAACAAACGAGCAGCAGGACCGGCTGCACGAAGAACCGCCACGCCGGTTCGCCTTCGAAGAAGTCATGCCGGAGGGAGTCGGCCAACTGAGCCGAGTTCACCTGAACGGGCACAAGCCAAACGACACTGGACCATCCCTCGAGCTCAGCCTTCCGGCTCATCAGGAACGAAAGCCGGCCGCCTTTCCAGAGCATGTCCCTTGCCGAAACCGGCACGAGATCGTCCTCGGTCGCAAGGGCATAGAGGTACTTCGGCAACCCCTTGTTCGCTCCCCGCTTCGCCTGCGGCGTAGCCTCCGGTTTGAACTTCCAGACCCACCGCACCTCCGTGGTGGCCGTCAGGTCTTTTGCTTTCCAGGAACTCAGGAGGTATGCCCCGAGGTAGTGTCTCTGGAGCGGAGTCAGGGTATAGAGAAGCGGTCCGAGGAACACACCGAAGCCGGCATTGAACAGGATCATGCCGGCGATCACGATAGCGAAGATCTTCCTCATCCGGGCTGCCCCGACTTGAAGTCCGCAAGGAGCTTCAGGGCGGCCGCCCGCTTGCGGCTGTCGGCCGCGTCGCGGATCCGCTGCACGCTCTCAGGGGCCAAACTCTCGTTCTGCTGGGCCGCCTGGGCGGTCGCTCCGAAGACGTTCAGCACGATGTACCGGAGCGCCGCCAGCTCCTCGAGCAGCAGCTCCGTGGGAGCAGCCGGGCTCGGCCGGGCTGCCCTTAAGACGACCTCCCGAACCCACTCGGCCGGCTTCTTGCCATCCCGCTCAGACGCCTCTTCTACCTCCCGCATCTCCTCGGGAGTCAGCCGGGTGCCGAGCGTTTTGGTGCGGAAGTTGGGCTTGTCTTGTTCGCTGGGAGAACCGTTTAGTAGGGCCGGAATAGGACTTAGGGGAGTGCTCATGGGGGAGTTCTTTGTTCCACACCCTAAGCGGATCGGCTTCTGCCGTCAAGTCGACGCACAGGCGACTTTTGCAGCTACTTACAACGGAATGAAAGAGTTAACGGTCAAACCGCTTCGTCGATCATTCTGTCGGCGACTGTTCACCCATGTGAACAGAGGAATAGATAAGTTGCTGACCTGTAATAGGTTCACCCGAGTGAACTACAAGCAGCTACACAGATCCCAGTTGGGGGTGATGTGTCATACTCTTCTTCCGCTGCAAAGCAGCGCGTCTCTGCTTGTTCTCCATATCGTGCAGCAACAATGTATCGGGACGGTGCTGTTCTGAGCGCAGATGCAGAGTGAGTCGGAAGGCGATTCTAGACAGGAGATGACGCTCAGGATGCCGGCCTCATCTGCTGCTCCGCAGCTCGCACCATAGCGGCGAAGCTGTGCGGCTCCACTTCGGGAAGCAGTGGCGGCGGTGGCTTGATCGACTCAAGAACCGTAGGTCTGACTACTACGGGCGCACTCGGAACGATGCCCGACAACGCTCCAAGTGATGTCGCAAAGTGAGGTTTACGGACGCGGCGGACAGGCGGTTGTCGCGATGGCAGGAGAGTAACCACAGGCATAGCGGCGCCGCTATCGTCTGCTTCGGACGAAAGCACGGGAGCAACCTCGATCTGCTTCGGAGATGCGGGAAGCGGCTCCAGTGAAACGCCTGGTGAGATTGCCCGGTTAGGTTTGCGTGTGCGGCGGATGCGGACGATGGAAGGCGCTGCCGAAACACTTCCGAACTCGAGGAGCGGGAGCAGAATGGCGCGGATCGTCCGCAGGCGCTCCTGCTCCTGGTCAATCGCTTCCACAATAGAGTCAGTTGTCATGTATGGGTCGATTTTAGGCGATGGGCAGCTCTGCAATCTCTGCAGCCGGAAGGTAGTCTCTCAACTCCGAGACTGTCGATTTAAGATGTGCAGTGCAGCTCTTTGCAAAATGCGTGTCACTCCAGTCCATCGCAATTCCAAATCGACTCTTTCAGAGCAACACTGTGTCAGCCAATCAGTTCTGGCAAAGGATCTTGGTACTTCTCCCGTCATAATCTCGGCCGCACCACGACTTCAATTTGGCTCAGCTGGCAATGTACGCTCTCGTCTCCATCAATTCACTGCCTGGTGTATGTCATCAGTACCCCGCTTCGCGTCCATGCCGAACGGCCAAAATAACAACCTGTTTTCCATCGAAATGGTAGAGCGCGACATATGCGCTTTGCCCAAAGTCCACTACCCACTCGCGGAACTCCGGAAGCATATCTTCAACGGGCCGACCGATCTGCGGATGTTTGCTTAGTTCCTTGACGCCACCCCGAATTGCCATCACCGCGGCCTTCGCAGCCTCGCGGCTTTTAGGCGCGAGAAAAGCATAGAGACGGGTGACGTCCTCAAGAGCAGACTGCGACCAGACTAACCGTGGCACTGCGGTGATGCGGCGTACTCACCCGCTTCGAGCTTGGCTAGCCAGGTGTCCGCCTCTTCACCGGTCGCATGAAGCCCGGTAGCTTGGTAGTGCGCCCAGGCAGCCTGCGCATCCTGTCGCAGTTGTTCACGCTTCTCTTCGCGCTCTACATACTGTTCCACCGCCTTGCACAGGATCCAGTGTGAAGTTCTCTGTCGCGCCGAGGCGAGCTGTTGCACACGTTCCTTAATTATTGGATCAAGTTTTAAACTGGTAACGGACGCTGGCATAAAAGTACTCCAAAGTAGTACCTCTCATCCTACTCCCGAGCAGCTGTGTCGCAATGCCGAAAATAGTCGAGTTTATATCTATGCTTTAACCCCCGCGACCGCGTGGGGGAGCGACTTGTTGGCACCGGCCTGACAACGTTGCGTCCGTCGTTTCAATCCACGCTCCCCGCGTGGGGAGCGACGTCCAGGTGCCGGTGATGCCAGACCAGTTTGACTTGTTTCAATCCACGCTCCCCGCATGGGGAGCGACTTCGTGCCGCTATCTCCCTCGCTCAGACCACAAAGGTTTCAATCCACGATCCCGCGTGGGGAGCGACTGCTCAGCATCGCCTCAGCGACGACTCTGGGCGGGGTGTTTCAATCCACGCTCCCCGCGTGGTAGCGACGAGGCGAACCTCGACATGTCGCTAACACAGCTAGAGTTTCAATCCACGCTCCACGCGTTGGGAGCGACGTGGTTTGATCGAAAGCCGCAGACGCAGCTAGGCAGTTTCAATCCACGCTCCCGCGTGGGGAGCGACGGTAGCGAGACCCTTACCTGAAACCGTAACAACCGGTTTCAATCCACGTTCCCGCATGGGGAGCGACCTGCCCGTTCTGGATCTTTCGACCATCTACGAACTGTTTCAATCCACGCTCCCCGCGTGGGGAGCGACCAGTGCATTCGAGACTGGAATGTCTGGATTGTTGTTTCAATCCACGCTCCCCGCGTGGGAAGCGACGCTATGGGCCTGCTTGAAGGTCGCACTCTTAGTATGTTTCAATCCACGCTCCCCGCGTGGGGAGCGACAGATCGCAAGGACTAATGCCTCAGACCTCACGGGTTTCAATCCACGCTCCCCGCGTGGGGAGCGACACAAACCCGGCGCGTGCTCCATCTTCTTTTTTTACGTTTCAATCCACGCTCCCCGCGTGGGGAGCGACGTTGCAGGTCGAGTTACTGTCAGGGAAGACGGTGTTTCAATCCACGCTCCCCGCGTGGGGAGCGACTCAATGGCGAGAAGGGTAAAACGCTAGCGAAGAAGTTTCAATCCACGCTCCCCGCGTGGGGAGCGGCGTGGGCGGCGCTCCGGGGTAGTAGTCAATCTGGGTGTTTCAATCCACGCTCCCCGCGTGGGGAGCGACGTTTATGACGTAAACTCGATGTATCCGCACGTGATGTTTCAATCCACGCTCCCCGCGTGGGGAGCGACGGCGTGAGAAGACTACTGTGAATCGTTCCAGCCGTTTCAATCCACGCTTCCCGCGTGGGGAGCGACGATTCCGAGCTTTGTAAACCGGTGTCTTTCTGGCGTTTCAATCCACGCTCCCCGCGTGGGAAGCGACCAAGGAGCCCTCCCCATGCTCGACACCTCGCTCAGTTTAAATCCACGCTCCCCGCGTGGGAGCGACGCGCTTGCGACGACGGGTCGCACCCGGGGATTGAGTTTCAATCCACGCTCCCCGCGTGGGGAGCGACGGGGACATAGGTGAGGCTGGACGGGGCGAGAGTGTTTCAATCCACGCTCCCGCGTGGGGAGCGACCACCAACGCTGCTGAGGATCGCGGGAAGAAACTGTTTCAATTCACACTCCCCGCGTGGGGAGCGACTAGATTCGAAGCAGGTGCTGACTGCGTTTGTCTGTTTCAATCCACGCTCCCCGCGTGGGGAGCGACGAGATCGTCTTATGGCCTTCGATGCCGAACTGCTGTTTCAATCCACGCTCCCCGCGTGGGGAGCGACCTGCCCTTTCATTGTCCCCACGGTCGATGCCAGCTGTTTCAATCCACGCTCCCCGCGTGGGGAGCGACACGGTGGTGGTGCAGGCCGCATTCACCGCGTCCTGTTTCAATCCACGCTCCCCGCGTGGGGAGCGACACAAGCAGGGCCGCGTGCGCTATGAGTGGGTGGCGTTTCAATCCACGCTCCCCGCGTGGGGAGCGACGACCGATCTACCCTAGACGGCAGTGCCTCACCAGTTTCAATCCACGCTCCCCGTGGGGAGCGACCCGCCCAGCCTGACCCGAAGGACGCTCGCATAGCGGTTTCAATCCACGCTCCCCGCGTGGGGAGCGACTCCTCTGCCGAGCGTGAGCAGATTCGGCGCAGGATGTTTCAATCCACGCTCCCCGCGTGGGGAGCGACGGCACTTAGTCTAATCTGCTGCATGTACTGGGTTAAGGACCACGCTTTTGCGTATGTGGGAGCGCAGATTACTTTAGAGTCGTTCTTCAAATCGTTCACGCTTGAATGCTCTACAAGCATTGCACTTACGCATTGCGCGAAGGTTCCTATCTTTCAACGTGCGCTTGGGGTTCGCGCGCCTATCCACCCGTCTCTACAAAATGAGTGGACCTTGCGGGTCGTACGACGTCTTTGCACCAACATGTTCGACGCGCCGTCTCCATTCTGTGCCCAAGAAGTAAAAGCGAAGGCTATCTGTCTCCGGAACTGCTTCGGCAAGCAGGCTTGCGCGAAAGGCGACCCATTGCGCCGCATCAACCAGACACTCGAATACAGATCTTCTAGGCAAAGCGCCTGAGCACAGAGCTGCACCAGGTCGCAGTCCGTGGGCTTGCGCTTGCCGCGCTTGTACTCCACTGGAAAGGGCTCCGGCCGAAACTCTACAACGTCGGCACGCCCGGTCAGGCGTAGTCTGAGGCTATGCAGCAACATGCCACGCACCGTGCGCAGGTCTGCGCGACGTGACTGGCCGGGCAGATCCGCCCGCTCGTGTAGAAGCCGGCCTTCTGCGGTAAGCCGGTTTTCAGCCCATGCCTGCTCCAGATGAATCAATGCCCACTGCCGCGTGCAGAACGCTAAATGCTGCAAGCCACTCAACGGCAGTGCGTCGTCGACTTCCATGGCGTGTGCACCTTTCTCTAATGAGGCATTGCTAGACCCACTCTTCTAACGTGACGCCTTCAGGTAGAACCTTATCCACTTCGATCAGGTAATCCTCACGAGAGCGGGGTGGCCGATTTTCCGCTGAAAGCTCTGGCCGCAGCTTGACGAAAACTTTGGCGAAGAGCTGGTCAGCACGAGCATTGCCAGTGCTTTTCTCATGTTTGAAGGCAATACAGCGTACGGGCGACATTAGTCCGCGCGCCGCGGAGCGATCCGTCTCAAACATGTTGTTAAGAGCCCCTTTGAATAAGAGGAGATCGTCTTCGGTAAAGCCCGTCTGTTGTGCAAGGGAGGCATTAAGAAAGCCATAGCCGCGGTACATTCCGTAAGGGATGTTGAATTTGCGACCGATCGTACGTTCCTTCTCCAGGTCCTTATCGTTGGTGACGGCGCAGCGGGTAATAGCAAACTCCGCAGTGACGACGGGGTCAAGGCTGCGCGAGAAGGTGAGCTGGATGGGACCGCGTACTTGGCCGGCATTCACTTCGGTCGTCATAACCGCACCGAAGGTACGGATGTCAAAGAAGTTGGCACACATCCAGTCTGTGATCTTCTTTGCATCCGCTTCTTTTTTCGGCAGCTTTTTGGATTCAGGTTTGATCCCAACATCTATGTAGGAGCGGTTGTGCTGCTGGTTAAGAACCGCTTTTTCTTTGACGTAGATCTGGTGTCCAGGCGCATCACTTTTCTGATCCGCGACATAATTGCGCACCTTACGTTTGAGGCAAACGTCGGTGACCAAGCCCTGACCGGTCTCAGGGTCGATGCGAGGCAAGTTGCCCGCGTCAGGATCGCCATTCGGGTTGCCATCCGTGATGTCGAACAAATAGACGAAGTCGTAGCGGTGCTGGATAGGCGTGCTCATGCAGTCTCCTCGAAAGGCTTGATCTTCTTCTTATACAGAGCTTGTTGTTGCTGGAAGTAGCCGACTATAAACTCCCCCTGCCCGGCAAGGTTGAGCGATTTAGGAAAGGCAAATGGTGCCTCCATAGCGGAGGCAAACAGCTTGCCATAGAAGACTTTCCCCGGCACTTCCAGCTTTGCGAGATGATGGTTGTTGAGCCGGAAAAGCCGTGGAAAGATAAGCGCGGGTGTCGCGCTAGCAGCGGCAAAGTACTTGTCTTTAATAGTGCTGTTCAACTCGCCGTCGACGCTGTCTGTCTGAGCTTTTTCGAGTAGGGCAAATAACCGGCCACAGCGGTAGGCGACGCTGTCGCGTTGAGAATCGAGTTCCACGGGAAGCTCCTTGAAAGGTTGCTGGAATGCGCTGCGCAGGCCCGCGTTGCGGACGAGACAAGCCTTGATGGCGCTGACCCGTTCATAGCCGACGTAGCTGTCGCTGCGGATGCGGCGAACGATGGTGGCGAGAAACGATTGCGGATAGGCCGCGCCTGTGAGAACAGAGCGAGCGAGTTCGCCGGCGAGCTGCGGCGATGTCCCTTTAGTGTCAAACTTTGTTTTGCCGTTGGCCTGGTACCGGCCGGTGGCGTTGGCGAGCATGCGGATGGAAAGCGGTCGCTCGTCGAAGTTGCTTTTGAGCGCCAGATCGCGCAGGTGCTCGCCCAGGCGGCGTTCTAACTCGGGTGCCGTCGCCTCGAACCATAGGCGAACCGAGAGGCGCGACGCGTTCGGCGACAGACCCAGGATGTAGAACTTGGTCGACTGACCGTCGGGTTTAGTCCAGGTGTTGCACGTACCGTCGCGTAGCTGCGTCAGCAGGAGGCGTGCCTCATCGACGCGCGTCTGATCTTCTTTAGGCGATGTGTCTTCGCCGGCAGGCGCTGGTGTGCCGCCAAATAGCATCGAAAAGCAGTCCTCTAGAAGAGGCTCGAAATGGTCGGCCCAGAAGACGACCGTCGCGTCACCGAGCGCAATGCGACGCTCACGCAAGGACAGCAGATGGTTAAGCGCGTTGGCATATTTGAAAACGGCAACCGTGCTCACCGGAGCATTACGACTTTGCTCCTTACCATAGGACTCAAAGGCCGTTGCGTTGAATGACACCAGCAGGGCGCCGCCAGTCTGGGCATCCGCGACGCCCTTGATCTTGGGTTCGTGCAGACGTGCGCTGGGACCGATACTGCCGGTCACCAAGCACATGGAAGATACGGCCTCTCCCTCCGCCAATTTCGCAGCAGCAGGGACAGTCACCACCTCATGCACGTAGCGTTGCTGCCCCGCGACGCGGAAGACGCCGAAGTTCGTTGCGACCTCCTTAAGCCGCTCGCGGAGGTCCGCTGAAGCCTGTTGCTGCCAGTTCCGTAAAAATCCACATACTGCCGTGTACTCTGGCGTGGCGATCGAGGACTCAAGCGCCAGGTGCATGGCACGCGATGCTTCAAAGGCGCGCGCTGCTCGTTCCAAGCGAGTTGGATCTTCAGTCCAACCCAGCAGATATTCGGCATTGTCCCAGAGAAAGCAAGGGTTCAGTCCTTGTCCGGGAGGCTTACTCTGCCCCGGCACAATCATCGTGCGCGGCTGCAGCGTTTTGCCTTCCTGCCGTCGCATGTCTTCAAAGGAATTAAACTGACCGTCCGGTTCGAGCACTATACAGAAGCTGATCCGCTGCTGCGAAGCGCCGGGTTGTGCCAAGTGTACCGAGCCCGCCGCTTCAAGCCTGTCGTAGTGCTCCGCCAGCCGCTGCAGGATCATGCGACGGCCTCTGCCAGACTGGGAACGGCGATAACGCCGTCGCGCATGTGGGCGCGAAAGAAGCGAGCCTGTTTGTCATGGGAGAAGTCAATGTCGTGCAGCATCCAGCCCAGATCGCGTTCGCCACGAAGGGTCTCGTGCGGCTCCAGCGCGGTACTATCTGCTTCGAGCAGAGCAAAGTGGGCGGCAAACTCACGGCAGCCGAGATAGGGGCGGGTAAAACAGGCACCCCGCCGTGCACGGCGGTTGAACTGCTCCAGGTGCTTGGCGGCGTTCTCCGGTCCAGAGAGGATATCGAAGTGGGCGTCGATTACGTATGCAACGTCGCGTAGCAGAAGTGCCGCGCGCTGTTGTCGCACATCAGGATCTGACGCGACGATTTCGATCGTTCCTTTGCCGGCCCTCATCACCTTCGCAGCGGTGCTTGCGCTGAGTTTGTCCTTCACCTCATTGCGTCGCACGGAGGTGAAATGTATGGGCTTCAACACGGTGATGCTGTTTATAAACCAGCGGATTTCTGGTTTCCAGTAAACGGCTTCAAGGACGCCGCGTGCCGCCGACGGAGTCATAGCGTCATAGCTGACGCGCTCCACCTTCATCTCCGGCCGGGTAAACAGCGCCCAGTCGCCCCAACAATGCAATCGAACACCACGTGCCACAACGAGGCCCCTTTACGCACCACTTTTGTTATATGCTCCACAACCTGGCATCGAGGCCCAGGTCTTCAAGCCTGAGCCCGCGTTCTTGGCAATATGCATCTGGCCGCAATAAAAAGCCGACCCCGGACTCGTGCAATCGCACTACATGGCTGCGAACAAGAGTGTTAAAGGTACGCTCTGGAACGGAGACGAGGTACGGCTGCAGAACACGTTGCGAAACGAACGGTACGTGGGGTGATTGCAGCCGTGCAAGGTAATCTTCGGCTTGAGCGCCGTACGGAACCAGGATAGGAACCTCATTGTTCCGGATAATCTTGTACTTCTCTTCGATATCGCGAAATTGAAAGCGGGTCTGCCTGCGATGTTTATCGATCGTCATGCAAGGAAGAATCCCATGTTTATCTAACAGGTCAGATGAACGCCAGTAATAGTGACGGAAGTAAGCATCGATTGCCGCTGGTGCAAGCGGGTCGGGATAGTGCGGCCACAGCTCACGCGCGGTTTGCGCAGTGTCTTGTAGAAACCCCTTAGGTGGTGGTTGCTCGGCTTCGTACACATACGTAGTTCCCAACCCAGGGAGCCTGCCTTCGCGATTGCATCGGCCTGCAGCTTGCGCGATAGAGTCGAAGCCGGCCTCGGCACGATAGACGACGGGGAAGTCGAGGTCCACGCCTGCCTCTACAAGCTGCGTACTGATGACGCGACACGGACCGATCCGCACCTGCCGGTGAATCTGTTGCAGCACGGCTTGCCGATGCGCGCCGCACATGAGCGTGCTCAAATGAAAGCAACTTGGAGTATCACTTTGCTCGCGAACAGCGACAAACAACTCTGTTGCCTGCGCCCGAGTGTTCACAATGGCAAGGACGCGGTCTTCCTCTGCGATGCGCCTGGCAAGCTCCGCCACGGTTTGTTTGCTGGGCAGCCGGACCACCTGAACCCGGCGCAGAGCGGCGAAGAGCGGTTCCGGATTGGCGATGATGGGCCGTACGCCTTCGATGCCTTGAGGAAAGCCGGTACGCCGCTCGAGGGCTGGTTGAGTCGCCGTGCACAGCACCACTGTGCAACCATAGTGCAGCACCAGTTCACGTAGCGCGCGCAGCGTGGGCGCGAGCAGATCCACCGGCAGGGTCTGCGCCTCATCCAAAACCAGCACACTGCCCGCCAGTCTATGCAGCTTGCGGCAAGGTGACGTTTTTGCGGCGAACATGCTTTCAAAGAGCTGCACGTTGGTCGTAACAATGAGCGGCGCATCCCAGTTTTCTGTGCCGAACTGGTTCTCACGCGTTTCGTATTCGGGCTTTAAGTTGGTGTGGTGCTCTACCAGAGCATGCTCAGCCAACGATCCAAGAGCTTGACGGTACACCTCAGCAGTTTGTTCGATGATGCTGGTGAAGGGAATCGCCATCACAACGCGACGAAGACCGTGGGCCTGCGCATGGGCGAGCGCAAACGCAAGCGATGATAGGGTCTTGCCGCCACCTGTGGGCACCTGCAGCGAGAAGAATCCAGGTAGACCAGTGGAGGCAAGTCGGCACTGCTGCAGCACGAACGCTCGTTGACGATTCACATCGGTTGCCTCAGCTTCTGCCGTCTTAATATGCAAGTGGGTTCGGAGCGCACTGTTTAAATCCGCGATCAATGGACGAGCAATCTGGCGCTGAGCCGCTTGCTCCGGGTTGCAGAAGCGCTCCGTACAGTTGCGATCCGCATCGATCAGGCACGAAAAGAGCATGCGGGTGTAAAAAGCTAGCGCAAAGTCCATGTCAACGGCAGTTGGACGGAAATGCAGCTCCAATGCCGGCAATGCCAAGCCAGGATCGACAACGTGCGGCAGAGTGACGGATGCTGGATCTAGACGCGCTTCCAGGGTGCTCTTGGAAGTCGCATCGTCGGTAATCCTGCCATTCGGCAAACCTGCATGATGACCGGCCACACAATATGCCAGCAACTCTCCCAAAATCGGGCCAGTGTGATTATTGACGTATCGTGCACCAAAGGTGGAGTGGTCGACACGCTGCGCTATAGAAAAGCCTTCAACGCCAGCGTCCTGTGCTACCCGCTGATTAGCCGCGCGCAGTTTAGCTTGGAACTCCGCCGACGCTTTGCCAAGGTCATGGCATTGCCCAAGAGCAATCCCCCAACCGGCAGCAGTAAAGATGGAGGTAAAGTGTTCGGCCATTTCTGCGACAGATGTTAGGTGTATGTCGAGCGGCTCCCACTCTGTTTCATCCCGATTTGCAAGTGAATGAGCGTAGTTTGTGAGCACAATGCCAGGGAAAACCTAGATATTATGGTGAGACAGCTTCAAATGTCGGAGCTTGCAACAGCGAATAAAGGTTCGCTTATTTCGCTTTCTTCTGCGCCGTTCTGCTAACTCTTCCCTCAGCGCTGGGAGTCCCCTTCCCTGCTGTCTTTGTGGCAGTCTTGTGGCTGGCTTTGCTAGAGCCTTTCGGTCGGCCTGGACCTCGCTTTACGGTGGCGGCCGGGTTATCAGAGAGCAGGTTACGGGCTTGTTGTAAGCGAGCAATTTCGGCGTCGATTGAGGCGATCAGGGTTGTAGTATCCATGTCCGGATCAGTGTACGTGGCCTCGACGCTGGTTTTCGGTACAACAGAGAGGCAGCGGAACTGCGCCATGGGCTCGGCCCATCATCAGAACGGGTTGGCTTCTTTAGTTTCCGCCTTCGCAGGGAGGTTTTCGAGTGTTAGCCAAGCGAGGGATTCAACGGGCACTCTACTGTGGCTGCGGTGCCGAGAAGATCCTAGCTCAGGGCCTGTGCGCCACTTGCTACACACTACGACGGCAGGACGAGGAGCATTTTGGCGGTCTGCGGGAGATGGTGCTGAAGCGGGATGGCTATGCCTGCCGGGTGTGCGACGCTCCGGGACGGCAGAAGCGATCGATCACGGTACACCACCGCGTTCCGGGCAAGTCAGTTTTGCACTTGATGATCTCACTTTGTCCGGCCTGTCATGCCAAGGTTGAGCGAACCAAGGTGGTTCGCTCCCGCATGCCGACTTTATTGCTTGAGCTGTGGCGGGAAAAGCATCCCGCCGGGCACGAACAAACCATGCTCGACTTCGGCGCGCAGGATCCGCCGGCGGCGCGGAAGCTCTTCGAAGGCAAAACAGACTGAGCTTCGCCAACAGACACGGCGGGTGTAAACCTAGGCCTGACTTTGCTAGTTGTTCCGGTACTTCCCTCCTCCGCCTCCATACAGCCGCTAGGCTTGTTTTGGGGATGTACTGGATGCCTCGAGAGTCACTGAAGCTGGCTAGGGGGCGTTCTGCTTCCCTGCCGCAGGTTCTGGAGGTTTGTCTTAATGGCTTAGAGAGCCCTAACCTTCATAGGAATGTTTTGGCTGTTGTTTGATCTGTCCATAGATTCACAGTCTCCACAGGGTCTACTCCTGTTGTTCTCTTGACCTTGTGTTCTCTTGTTTTCTCTTGCTTCCTATTAAGGCGTACGCGGAACCCCTTGTGGAAATACGCGGAACCCCATTGCTTTGTACGCGGAACCCCGTTTTGAAGTACACGGAACCCCATCTAAGCGTACGCGGAACCCCATCTGCGCGAGCTGAATTCCTGCCGCCTGGGTGAATAAAGGCGTACGCGGAACCCCATTCTTAGAGGGGGCAATCGCAAGCGTACGCGGAACCCCATTTGTACGCGGAACCCCCATTGTCAGCTTCTCCTGATCCGATTTCGATCCACATCATCTGGCAACATGCCTTGAGCCGCGCGATTTACCCATACGCCTTCTGGTACGGCATCAATTCTGACACTGGGCCACAGTATTCGTAGTTCCTTGATGGCTTGCTCCGCATGCTGTCTAAGCCGACGATCATTTGAATCGTCGTCTGGGAACATCTCTCGTAAAGAGTCCCATGGAATGACGCTCTCACTTTGAGCTGCATAGCAGCGGTAATAAAGCCACAGAAGAAGGTCGTGGACATGCGAGGAGCCTTTGTTTTGAAGCCAGAGGCTTCTCGGCACAGCGACATGATGCTTTCTGATGTCATCGAAGAGCATGCGTGTTAAGACGAAGCCGTAACGATCAGCAAGTTCAGGCAAGCTCTGCTGCAAAGCGTCATCGTCGGAGTCGTCCTTAATGGACGCCGGAAGGTAGGACTTCTCAACGACAGTGAAAAACTGATCAGCTTGAGCAGTCTGTGTTTTACGCTCGATGCTTATGACCAAACCACTAATCCGCCGAAATCGCTCTCGCAGCTCCCTGTTGTTCTTCCCTCCCCGGCTCTGACCAATCTCATCCTGGTATTCAACTGCAGAGTTCCACGGGATAAAGGGAGAATTTGACGATATAGCTCGATCGAAGATCCATGCGAGAAGCTTTCGATCGGCACCAAACGGAAGAGGCACGTCGCGCATGCCGGCCGTAAACGTGACGTACAGGATTGATCCGTCTCCCAGCCGTGCGCTTCGCGTGATTTTATTTTTGTCAGTTGCGCGGTATGGCAGGGTACAGAGAATCATTGCTTGGGCGATTTTGATGATTTCATCTCCAAGCTTGCCCGTGTTCCGATCATCTGCAAGAGAAGCTACTCGCAAAGCCTTTTTTTCACGAGCCGCGCGCCGTTCCGCCACGTAGTCACGTTTCTTAGGCGAAGGAATGATCTCTGTCATAAAAAAACATAACTTTCTACTACTATCGGTAGTTGCTACCTTGCTACTTTGCCACTTTATCGACGACGACCATCTTCAGATTGCATGGATTTGTAAGCCTCAACCAAGGTTCTATCAATTTCGACCTTCCTACAGGCCAAACGCAAAGCTTCTGAATCCGACAGATTTCTAAAGCCCTGCGACTTCATGAAGTCTTTGATAGTGTCGAGGCGATCGATATCTTGTTGGTAAAGGCTGACAGACAGCTTAGGAGCGCGAGTTCCTCTAGCAGTCTTCTCAATCCGCACCTCAGGAAAGACGTGAACTGTTTTCTTCGCTTCTGTACTGGATTCAATTTTCGGAAGCGATGTTTTCAGCTTGGAGAGAAGTTCTTGTGTATTGGAGGACATAATGCTCCTTTGCTATGTTGCTACTTTACGACTTTGCTTCTTTACTGAACCAACAATTTCTAGAGCCACTTTGAACAACTCTTCTCTAGCCTCACCGCCGAGCGACCTCCAGCCCATCAGTACGGCGTGCTGGTAGGCCTGTCTACGGCGAAGTGTGTTCTTGAATGCAGGCAGGCCTATTCGATCAGCCATATCGTCGAGATCTCTGGCCAAGATAGTTCCTGGCTGCACCTGGTTGAAAAGGACATGCGCCCTATCTTGTGCACCTTCACGGCGAATCAGTATTGCCGTGTCTCTCGACGTGAATAGGTCAGCGGGTGACGGTGACGTCACGAGAACCACAACATCAGCCCGCTGAATAGAGTCAGTCACTTCCTTGGATTCAAGACGGGGAGCGGTGTCGATGAAAAGGGCTCCATACTCCTGACCGGGTTCGGCCAACTCAAGCCCTCCGATCTCTTCAATCCAGCGAGTAGCGGTGTGTTGAGGGTCGGTATCAAGAAGGGCCACTTTGTGGCCTGCTTCGACCAGGGCGGACCCAAGCAGCACTGAAAGTGTTGTCTTTCCGCTCCCGCCCTTTCCGTTGCAAAGTGTGATTATCATTTTGTAGCAGAGTAGCAAAGTCCTAATCACATTCATTCATTTCTTCGTAATGCTGCAAATAAGAGTATCTGCTTGATTAATCACTCGCCGCCGCATCGAGGCACAACCCGGCCAGTCACGAAGCATCCCTTACTCCGCTCCGATTACCCACTTTGATCTCGACATTCGCCTAAAGCCCCGTGCTCCGTTCCGCCTCCATCTTTTCGAGCTCTTGGAACATGCGCCTCAGCTCGTCGCCATCGGTGTCGACGGCCGGGGGCTTCTCGGGTTCATAGGCGGTGGCGAAGGCGTCGGCGTCGTTGTCGAGCACGCGGGCGAGGATCACGAGGGACTCGAGGAGATCTTCGAGCGAGCGGAAGCTGATCTCCATCCGGCCGCGGCGGAGCGCGATCGAGTCGGGCAGGGCAGGGAGGCCGAGGGGGTCGAGATCCCTGCGGACCAGGGCCCGGATCTTTCTGCGGGGGCCGGCTGCCTTCTCCCGGCGGACGGTCTCAAACAGACCGGCGACGTCCTCTGCCTCCCGGACCCGGTCGAGGAAGCCCACCAGCACCTCGCGGTCGACCAGATGGGCGGTTCCGACCGGCACGGTCGGGAGCAGCTCGAGCAGTTTGCCGGCGCCGCGGGGCTGGAGCTCGAACAGCCGCTCGAGGTCGCGGCGGTCGTAGTGCGACCGGACCGAGTTGGCCACCGTGCGGCGGATCTCGTGCAAACGGGGGAGCCAGGACGGGGGCCGGGCCATGCGAGAAATCTCCTAAACGCCTGGAAACAGCCTAGATCAAGGGTGCGGAGAAGGGAAGGGATGGGGGCCTGATCGCGCACTAACCCGGAGCGGACAGAGAGAAGATTACCCACGACAATGGGTATTGTCAGGGCTAAACTGCTGGCATGGTCAAACCATCCGAAACCGAAGAAGCAGCCGTGGCAGGGCAGGAAAGCGGCCTGGATCTCGCCGTCCTGCCTGCGCAAGCACCTGCTTTGACCCCCTCTCAGCTCGAGCTCCGCCGCCTAGTGGTGAACGCGGTCACGGCCGCGACCTCGAAGCAGGCCTACGGGGCCGCCCTCAATCACCTGTTCGCCTTCTCCGCAGGCCGGCCGCTCACCCGCTCGCTTCTCCAGGAATGGAAGTCCGGGATGGACGACCTCGCCCCCTCCTCGATAAACGTCCGGCTCTCGGCTGTGCGCAAGCTGGTCGGGGAAGCCCGGCGCAACGGCCTGCTGGGAGTGGAGGAGGCGGCCTCGCTCACGGACATCCCGAACGTCCGGCAGCAGGGAACGCGGCTGGGCAACTGGCTCACCCGCGAGCAGGCCAAAGAGCTCCTGGCGGTCCCCGACCGGTCGACCCTCAAGGGCAAGCGGGACTACGTGATCCTGGCTCTCCTGGTCGGCTGTGCTCTGAGGAGAAAGGAGCTGGCCGCGCTCGAGGTCGAGACCATCCAGCTGCGCGAGGGCCGCTGGGTCCTGATCGATCTGGTAGGGAAGGGACGGCGGGTCCGCACCGTGGCGGTGCCGCTCTGGGTCAAGCAGGGCATCAACGCCTGGATGACCACGGCCGCGATCGAAGGGGGGCGGCTGCTGCGGTCGATCCGCAAGGGCGGTAAGGTCGGGGCGGGGCTGAGCGACTGGGCGGTGTGGGACATCGTTACCGAGTCCGCCAAACAGATCGGCATCGAGCGCTTCGGGGCTCACGATCTGAGACGAACCTGCGCGAAGCTCTGCCGAAAAGCCGGCGGCGATCTCGAACAGATCCGGTTCCTGCTCGGACACTCCTCCATCCAGACCACGGAACGCTACCTTGGGTCGGAACAGGAGATCGCGATCGCGGTGAACGACAACCTGGGATTGTGAGCTCCGGATTTACCAGGCATCTTCGAGGCTACGGAAGAAGCGGCTCTATTGAGCCGCCCGAGTGACTGTGTTGTACGAGAGAACCTCCTAGGTCAACGTCAAAGCATGTCAATTAGCGGAAAGGCAGGTCTACAACTAAGCTTGCTCGGTTCCGGGTGCTCCAAAAGGGAGAAAGAATCGAAACACCGTGCCATGCTTTGGCTTGCTACGTACTTGCAGGTTTCCGCCGTGCTTTGCTACGATCTCTTGCGAGATCCAGAGTCCCAGCCCCGTTCCTGTTATGCCTTTGGTCGAAAAAAACGGCTCGAAGATGCGCGACTTGATTGCCGCCTCCATCCCGTGTCCGGTGTCCGCAATAGTCAATACGACACCGCAGACTCTGGAGCTCCAATTAGTTTCTTCGCGCGTTCGTAGGATGAGGCGACCGCCATTTAGCATCGAATCCATCGCATTCCCTATAAGGTTCGCGATCACTTGCCGTATTTCTCCGGCTTGGGCATGAACAGTCGCCCTCGCCTTAAATTGACGGGTTACCTGTATGTTCCCGCGTTGCAGACGCGTCTCCAGCAGCGTTAGCACAGTTTCCACAAGCTCTTCAGGCGCGATTGCCTCCTGGCGTGTAGAGCCGCGATAGAACCGCAGAGTCTGCATTGTAATTTGCGACACGCGATTCAGTTCCTGTTGCGCGAGCGTCACATAGCCTCGCGCATCCTCAGGCAGCTCCGTGTTCGAAACAAGATAGAGACAGTTGACGATAGCTTCCAGTGGGTTATTGATCTCATGGGCGATGGAAGCAGCCAACCGACCCGCCACCGCCAGCTTCTCCGCCTGCCGTAACGCATGTTCGCTCTTTTTCTGCAGCGACAGGTCCGCCACAAATGCCGCAAACTGCCGCGAAGCCTCATCCGCCTCTGGGTTCAGCAACGCAGTACCGATCAGCACCTCGACCACTGAGCCACTGCTGGTGTGACAAACAGCCTCAAAAGGCGAGGTAGTTGATGCCCCGTCTGCGCACGCAAGCTGCGCCGCGTAAATGTCACCGCAAACCTGGTCAACCCTCTCGTTACCGGACGCGAGCTCTTCCGGCGACCTGTGTAGGAGCCGTCCAATCGCTTGATTGGCATACATAATTCTTCCCGCATTATCGTTTAACAGCAGCCCCAGCGGCATAGCGTCTACCAAATGACGAAACTTTTCTTCGCTGGCCCGCAGCGCCATCTCCGCAGCGAGCTTTCCGCGTCGCTCGCTTGCTTCCTTTAGCTCCCGCTCCAGCGCCGGCACTAGTCGCATCAGGTTCTGCTTGGACACGTAATCTTGTGCGCCAGCCCGCATCGAATCAACTGCCGTCTGCTCCGACACGACGCCCGACATCATGATAAATGGAATATCCAGCCCTGAAGCTCTTAGGAGACGCAGAGCCGCCGGACCGCTAAAACTGGGTAGGTTGTAGTCGCCAAATATGACCTCTGGTTTGTCATCCTTGGTAAGCTCCGTCTGCATTTCCAAAGAAGTTTCTACGCGCACAATGCAAGGAGCATAGCCGTGCTTACGGAGATGCCGATCCAACAGGAGGGCATCATCTGGATTGTCTTCGACCAGGAGGATCTGGAGTGCGCGCGCGTCTAGCTTGGCGGACATTCGTTCAAAACCAGCCAATACATTCCGAGTTGACGCGTGGCCTCTGCAAAATCGTTGAAGTTTACAGGCTTCCGTATATAACTATTCACTCCAAGCTGGTAGCTTCGAACCACATCACGTTCTTCGTCTGATGAGGTCAGCACGACAACCGGAAGAGTCCGCGTGTCGTCGTATTCACGGATACGTTTCAACACTTCCAGACCATCCAGCTTCGGCAACTTGAGATCTAGGAGAATTACCTGGGGCTTGATGGAGTCTGGCCCGCACAGCAAGCTTACTGCTTCTTCTCCGTCGCGCGCGACCCGCACCTCATTTGCCATATTCGATTTTTTCAGCGCGCGAATCGTCAGAGCTTCGTGGTCGGGGTCGTCTTCAACAAGCAGAATCAACTTCTTCGATTCGATCATGGAGTCACCCCACCTAGCGTAAACCAAAAGGTCGATCCGCGGTCCAAAACACTCTCGGCCCAGATAGTTCCATGGTGGCGCCGGATCACGCGCGCCACGGTTGCGAGGCCAATCCCGGAACCCTTAAAATCCCTATCACCGTGTAATCGATTAAATGCTCCAAAAAGCTTCTCTTTGTAGGTCATGTCGAACCCGGCTCCGTTATCCGTTACGAAGAATGCCTTCTGACCGTCATCCCAGCCAAAGCCTACCCGCGACTCTGCCTTCTTTGAGCTGAACTTGACGGCGTTCCCAAACAGGTTTTCCAGCGCTACCCGAAGAAGCCCGGCATCCGCTGATGCCTTCAAACCCTGTTCGATTGAGAAGTGAATCGTCTGCTCCGGACTCTGATCCACCATCTGTTCAGCGACAGACTCCGCAATCTCGGTGACATCAACTGCCTTCCGCTCGATGTCCGCTCGCGTGATTCGGGAAAGCTGCAGCAGCGCGTCAATCAGGCCACCCATGCGCTGCACACCCGCTCGCACGCGCTGAATGTAGTCCTTGCCTTCCATGCCCACTACATCAGCATAATCTTCCTCCAACGCGAGACTGAAGCCGTCGATGGTCCGCAGCGGTGCGCGCAGATCATGCGACACCGAATAGCTGAATGCCTCAAGCTCTTTGTTGGTTGCCTCCAGTTCCGCCGTGCGCTGCTGCACCCGCAGTTCCAGACTTTCGTTCAAGATGTAGACTTCGTTTGCCTTTCGCTCGATCTCAATTCGCGACTGGTCCAGGCTTCGCGCAGTGATCTCTGTCTCGTGGCGAAGTGCACGCTCCCGCGCGAGGTATCGCGAGATCAAGAAGATGAAGAAGAAATCGAGAAGACTAGCCCCAATCAAGGTCAGCCGGACGCGCAACGCGGCGTGTCGGGTCTCCGACACCCGATCGCGAAGCAGACGCCTTTCCTCTTCCTCCATAGCGATCGCGGTCAGTCGCACTTGTTGCATCGAAGCCTTACCAAATTCCATGGTGGCAATTGCGCCATCATGATCGAACTCACCAGGTGTGGCGCGAAGTAGATTCGCCTGGTCAAGAAGGCTCATACCCCGGTCTAACGCGTTTTGCATATTCGTTGCGCGTTGTTGTTGACTCAAATTATCAGTTGTTAATTGCTTGAACCGTTTAAGTTCAGTAGGCAAATCTTGCTGCGCTTCGTGAAAAGAAGTGAGGAAAGATGGGTCGGCAGTAAGCACATAGCTACGGCTACCAGTCTCGGCGTCTTTTGCCGAAACCACCATCTGCTCAACCTGCGCGATCACTTCCCACGTGTGATCAACCCAATGCTCACTAGTCTCAAGCCACTCCACCGAGCGCAGCGCCGTCCACCCGCTAGCGGCGACAAGGAGTGCGGCGCCAATCAGGATTACTGGCACCAGAAAGGCATTCGAGCGTGACGCCCGTAAGATCTGTGTTCCAAGCATGTAGCAAAAGGTACGTTGTTGCGTTGACTTTCGCCAATCGAACTGGGAACAGCTGCGGTCTAAGACCGCGCCTGGGTGGCCTAACGGCTTACGTACAGTTTGGGAACGACTCGTCTACCCCGGCTGTGTCGCACCTTCAGCGATCGATCTTCGGATGGATTGTAGCGACTAAAGAGCGGCGTTCCACGAATGAGGAGTATACCTCCTTATTCCTGCGTGAAAATCTGCTCGTGAGCAAACGAGGAATGTGAAGGTCAAGCTCTCGCGCCAGCTTGGATCGACGTAGACCAGCACGCGTCTAGCGGTCTGTCCCTGGCTGGACTGACTCGTCGTAGCTTAACCATGATCCAGTTGCCGGTTCTTGGCAAGATCGATCTCAAGAGAACGGCCGTCATTCATGCTTAGCACTGTGCGGCCTTCCGTCGCGCCCTCGACCGTGCCCAACTGGCAGTTAGGGAACTTCAGATCTTTAGCCGGACAGGTGAACTGGATGCGGTCTCCTGCAGAGGATACCCACTCTTCCTCTTGACAGATCAACACACCCGACAGCCGGGGCGGATCAGAGCTTTGCTGCCGTTTGTCGTTCAGCTCTGCCAATCCGGTTCTGCCGGCGGTCCGCGTTTACCACGCGGGCGCACTCGCCTTGGCTGATGCCGTTCTCCTTCGCCCACGGCTGTAATGCAGCACTTTGCCGACCTCGTAATATTTCACGCAGGTTTGAGTGCTCCTTTACAGTCCTGCCGTGGCACCAGCGTCTGCACGCGACTTCGCTCCCGGCTCACCCGACCGTGCTCCTGCAGCTCGGGATGGATGCGACCGTTGATTTACACGCGGAACAAATACTAGGCGAGACGACCAGCATGTCGTCCGGAGCCCTCCGCATATACCTTAGCGGTCGCACTTTGACGCTCATCGCGGCCACGAAACTCGTGCACTCGGCCTTGGCTCTCCAGGTTCTTAGACGCCGCAGCTACCCCTCCAAAACGCCAGCTGCTCGACCATAAAGCGCAGCTCAGGAGCCTTCTAGTGCACGATCTGACCGAGCGAGACGGTCTTCATGCCCGCCTGCTGCAGATGCGAGAACGGGTAGCTGGCGTCGAACGCCTCATGCTGCCTGCGGTCCCCCATCAGCAGAACCCGGTCGTTTGGATGCAGACGCGCGTTAAGAATGCATGCATCTGCTTCGTCGACGGAAGTGAAGTTTATCGAGCACATAGAGCCACTCCTCTCCGGTGTTCGCCTTCTGACCACGGCCAAATGCATCGGCAGCATGGAGGTTTCGATCACAGCCTCGCCCGGCTTCTGCGCTGCCGGGACTTCAGCGCAAGACCCTTCTGACGATAGCTCTCGGCAGCCGCTCCTTCCCAAATGACGCCCAAGGTCTTGGTCTTTCCCACACCGGCTACGCCGTCGATAGCGGATCGTCGCCCATGAAGCCAACAGCGCCTCGGCCGTCTTCCGCTTCGAGGCGTTCAGCTCCGGGTGCCGGTCGATATTGTCGACGCGCGTTCATTGAGAACGCCTGAAATCTGCAACGAAGGTTGTATAAAGGCTCCGTCCACCCCGCCGATGAGATCAGAAGGAGAGCAAAGATGACTTGCACGCAAATCCTGAACGAACGTAAGCAGAGTCAGTCCTCCCTGCATACCGTGCCACTCGATTGTCTGACCCATGAGCAGTTGAGCTCGCTTCAGCGAGCCCGGCCGGAAGAATATGCAGAGTCCTTTTTTAACCATCATCTGCGGGTTGCCGCAGCCCTTGGAATGACGTGGCTGCAAACGCTGACATATGTCGCGGAAAAACGCGTCGAGAATGGTAATACGGTCATAGCCGCACTGCTGACCCAAATGGCGCATTAGTTGAAGATTCCGTACCGGCTCAGTCCTTTACGCTTGTGACGCTCCATACCAGCCAGACAAGACACACATAGGCGAAGTGTTCAGCAGCAACATGCGACCGAGCAGTCAGGACTAGAAGTCTCCTGATCAGGAGAACGCGCCAACTGTTTAGAATCTTTGGATGAGTACGGCATTCCGAACCCTCGAAATCATCAGTCTCCTGAGACTACTTGTCCAGGCACTCGTCAGTGATCCTGATCAAGTAATCATTACTCCCTCTGAGACTGCGGATGGAAAGCTGATGTTACAAGTGAGGGTGTCCCAACGGGACACAGGCAAGGTGATCGGCAGAGATGGACGGATCGCTCGTTCCATTCGCACGGTATTCCTTGGTATCGCACGAGAGCACGGCGGGACTTACAGAATCGATTTTTCAGGTTAGATGATCTCTTTGACTCAGTCTTGCGACGATGTCTGTCGTCGATCGTTCGCAATCGGGAGCTTAGACGTTGATATCGAAGTTGGCATTTATTGAGCGCCTAAACTTCACCTGGATCTGGCCGATAGAGAGATCATGAACTCCCTAAACGTTATCTCAAATCCGTCAATCAAGGCCGCCTGTCTGACCTGCATAGATCGCCGTTGCGGGATCTCCAACCTTGAAGTTGCTGCTCGTATATTGGCGCACGCTGTGACTTACTTGAGCAACCAGCAACTGGCGAGTCTATCCATCAGACCTGTTTCCAATCGAGAAGCGATCAGCATTCTTTGTGAGGCGGAACGAGCTGTGATGACGAATGAGAGGCGCGCTTCACCGCGGCGGGATATCGCTTCTTGGCTTCGAGGATCTGACTACGCTCGTGCTCTTCGTGCTGACCACCAGCCAAACTAAACCGCCTGAAAGCCTGGCGCCAAAGCGCTAGGGCGCTGGTCAGCAGAGCTACGCCTGAAATGAGTACCTGAATCAGCTGTTGCATTGCTGACAGCAGCAGCTCAAGATCACGTACGATCAACTGTAAGCTCATGCGGTCTCTCCTATGGTGCTAATCGAGCTCCGTCCCCACCTGGACAGCGCTCTGACTGAACTAACCTTTACTTACAATCTATAGAAGTGCCACGTGTCTCTACGCCAAAGTCTTTGCGGATTTAACGAGAATGAGCACGCGAAGACGTCTCGCTATGCTGCGCTTGCAGGCTTGATACGATCCGCGTCCTTATTCTGCAGAGCCGCATATGAGAGTCGCGAATGCGCGCCCCTCTGACTCTAGAGACGGCATTCACGCTCGAAAGGCAGAACGCCACTCTCCTATTGAGGCGTACATCGAGAGCCGATTTGTTGAGGACTGCAAAGTCAGATAGATGAAAGCATCTCTGCTTGATGGTGCTCTGGAGGATCTGCCATTAACAGACCCGAATGGACTCAGCGCACTGAGAGTTGGAGGTCGTCCACATGATCGGGAGCCCGGCCTCGGCGCTGCTTTAGCTTTACCAACAAACGCAGCCAGCGATGTTTCCTCAAATGTCGCGACGATGCGGATCAAAAGTCCGGGGCCGCAAAACGAAGCATCGCCGGATGCCATCTGCTGCCGCAGCAATGACAGACTCAGCCCCAAGTCACCAGTGAACTCAAAACGAATGGGCTTCGTTGGTGAGTAGACTGCTCCTGCGGGTGCCAAGCGCTATCGTCCAGATCACGGCGAACGACTCTCTTCAAATCTGCGCGCCGACGCAAGCACCTGCCGCCAAGCGGATCATGAGCTACCCCTTTGTCAGCCCCATTGAGGTTGATGAAGCTCACGCTATGGGAGCTTCGTCCAAGAGGAATCACCTGTTTCGAAGCAGACCTCCGGCCGGGAGCTAATGCGTGGTCGGACGGAATGAGACCGGCTTCGGAGACCTGAAGGCAGCAGCCCCGTTCTGCCTCGGGACTGCTGCCTTTTGATTGCTATCTCGCCCTACTTGCGAGGCTCTCCTCCTGTCGTCCCTGTTTCAGCCTTGTTCGTAACTAGTCCAGGAACACGCCAATGGCGCATCGACAAGTGTGAGCCCCCCACTCGACCGAGTACGGGTACTGGGAACTTCACCCCTGGAATCGTCAGCTGCCTGATCCGCTGAGGTCTGATGACAACCGCAGTCTCTTCAGACTTCGGTTCGGTAGAAGCGGCTATCGGTGGAAGTACTTGCCCAGATGACTTCCTCTGGGAGTTGCGGGCCCGTGCTGATGACATATAAAGCTCCTCATGGTCACTGAAGGAAGAATAACTGTTTGAACCATGAAGGTCATCATGCCAAAGTTGTAAATGACAGATCGTTCGCGTGTTTGCCAGATGCTCTAGGTCTAATGCTGCGATTAGATTATAGGTGTGACTTCCCGCTCGGAGGTCAGACGTACTAAACGCCAGGAGCTTCGAGCTTGATCAGGAAGTTTCACCCATGAGGACGGAGTTATTAGCTTTTTACTCTTGTGGTTCACTAAAGATGAAGTAAGCAGAGTACTGCGCAGCGCTGACGAGCACTCAGGACGCTGGTCGGCTCCTACTCACGCCATGAATTAATCGACGATCGTCTCAGCGCGAATTGGTCAAGGAACTATCGCCGAGGATGCATTGCCGGAGAGGGAGATGGTGTCACGACTGCTTCTATGGTGGCTTACCGGGTTTTAGACAAAGCCGAGCTCTGCCTTTGCGAAGTTCTTCAGATTTGGAAAGAGCAAGGATAGTTGTGAACTGGGTACTCCAAACCACGCAGCAAGGGTGGCCCCGTACTGATCCACTGACGTTGAGGGTAGCCATCGCCCTTGGCCTAAGTCGTCGGCACTATTTGGGGTGATGTCTGGGAAAGTGCCATACATCCGGTTACCTCTAACCGCGCCTCCGATGACAAGATGGTGATTTCCCCAGGCATGGTCGGAACCGGCAGAACTGTTTACAGCGAGTGAGCGTCCAAAATCCGACGTCGTAAAGGTTGTGACCTGATCCAGCAATCCAAGTTCGAGAAGGCCTGCGGAGAAAGCCGCCAGGCAGTTGTCGAGATCAGCGAGAGCAACTTGCTGGTTCCACAGTTGGTTCTCATGATTGTCAAAACCCTGTAGAGCACAAAGGAAGATTTGCCTCTGCATACCGAGAGATGCTCGAGCAGCGATCATCGAGAGTGTTTGTTTTAATTGGGCTCCAAGAGCAGAGTTTGGAAAGACCGTCGCATAGGAAGGGGTTGATGAAAGTACGGATGACAGAAGAGCGCTCTGGTCCATCGCATCTTTGAGACCTGACGCGGCCGTACCTACCAGCGCGGATTTGCCACTCAGTTTTGCGAGAAGCTGCAGCGGACCGCTGGCATCGGTTGGGAAAACTCCTGATCGCCCAGGACTGACGACTGCCGGATAGCTCGTCTTGCCGTAGCAAAAGATCTGTTCGGCAAAGCCGGGCGTCAGACATGTCACGGTCGGGAACGAGCCAGAGTTCATGCTTCCTAACGAGTCGGCGATCCTCCCTCCCCACCCCGTGTAGTTGCTTGTAGCTCCCGCGGCAGTGTATGAAGTGCCCCATTGATAACGCTGCCGCTCGTGGTTCAGAAGGTCAGAAGGCACCGTTGAAGCGTTGTTGAGGAAATCGTTTTTTGTAATCACTTGCGTGAGAGGACCTGCGTTTCGTATTACCGCGGCTTTGCCGCTGAGGTAAAAGGAGCTGAGGTTTGCGAGGGCGGGATGAAATCCGTACACCTCACTGGGTCCATTCTGCACATGGTGCAGGACGCCTGGATCAAGGCTCAAGGAACCCCTCGTCCGAGCATAAAGGCCGTATCTGGCAGAGTCGAGTGGCACAAGAACATTGTTGCCATCGCAGCCCCCGTCGAGAGCAATACAGACCAATGCTTTGAAGTCATTGGCAGCCTGAGGCGCTGTGAGTGCCAAGAGGTTTGCCGGCCGGAGAAAACTGTTACCTACTTGGGCAAGAGCAGAGAAGGCGGATGCCTTAAGCAAGTTGCGACGAGTGAGAGAGGTCATTTGATTAGCGCTCCACGGCAAATTCAGGTGACATTACGGCAAGGTATGCAGTTTGTTGACTTCGAGTGATGAGATCAGTGCCAGAGATGCTTTGGAGGTTGTTCTGCAGCGTCGATCTGAGTTCGGCCGACATGGTCCCGTGGAAGCAGAGATGGTTGATAGCATCGAGTAATGGGCCGCCGTCGTTGGCGGCAAGATTGGCCCATTTGCTCCAATCGACACTGGACGGCACTGGATTCGGAACTCCGGGAAGACCGAAGATGTAAGCAACGAAGTGGGCCCTTGCTGATATCGCATCGCTCGTATATAGCTGAGCCTCCGGTGCTCGCAACGTTGTGCCGGGAAGACCATAATTATCGCTGTAGTAACCGAAGACGGACGGAGCATCCCATGCGCCCTCATGCGAGATGTGTCCGAAGTCGTTGGCTGCTCCCCAGAGGGGCACACCGCCGATTGGGGTCACACCGAATGACCGTATAACCGTTGTAGCGAAGTTTTCACTGTCACGCATCCTGCCGAAGTTGTATGGAGCTTCCACAGAGGGGTCGTCAAGCCGTCTGGCCTCATCGTCCAGCAATATCGCTTTTACCACTGCTTGAATGTTTCCTGTCGAACCGTTGCCGTCGTTGGCCCAAACAGCTGCGATGCGCTTCACATAGTCCGGCGATGGATTACTCGTGACCAACTCGTGTATGAGGTAGGCACTCAATCGTCGGCCGGTGTTCGGCTGCGAAGCAAGAAGCGCGACAACCTGCTTGAGCTCTGTTTGTGCATCCATGCCGGACGGCAGGCTGGTTCCCAGCACTAGCGCGCTACCACTGTCGTGGTTGCCCGGGGAACCGGAGACCATCGGGATCAGACCTTCAGCGTCGTTGTTATTCCAAACATCTCCTGAATAGCTCAGCCCGGTCACTGCTCGTGCTATTGATCGCACGTCATCTTGTGTGTAGGCCGGGATCACCACCCCATCTTGATCGTGTGCCAGGGTGCCATCATCATTAAGCTTGTTGGCACCGATCGTGAAGAGTTGCATGACCTCACGGGCGAAGTTCTCATCCGGTTCGGCAGACGCGTTATCTGTGAAGCAGTAATTGAGAAACATGCCCATTTCGACGTTCAGAGACACGTCTGTCAAAAGGGAGGTGAATGTCCCAAAAGCATCTCGGTTCGTTATCTCTGGAACAGCACTCGAAATGCTATTAACCGTGTTTCCTGGAGAGGCAAAAAGTTTATACCAGGCCCAAGAAACCTTTGTGCGCAGTTGGCTCTGCTCGTGAGTCGCTGCGATCATCCAGAGGTTAGCCGTTGTTTGCATAAAGTTTGTATCTGTTACGTAGGGATCCTCTTGCGACGCGAACTGCTCCTTTAGGTAGGCATCAAAACCTATGCTTTGCACGTGGGCGATGAGTGCCGGGGTAGGGCCCCAGGAGGCCTGTTGAAGAAATCGAGAGGCGGCATCATAGCTGATGCTTGGCACTGAAACAGTGATGGGCGAAAGGGCTTGCTGCAAGGGATCATTGTCGTTCTGGAGAAGAAGCGTCAAGCCGCTGGTCGATGTTGAGGGAACCGTGGCGGTAAAGGTAAGAGATGTAGAGGACATCACAGAAGCAGAGACTTCCTGGCCGTTGACGAACGCCTTGGTGAATGAACCGAAGTTCGCTCCAGTCACAGTGACTATCGTAGACGCGCCTGCTGCGACATGAGAGGGACTTATGTTGCTGATGAGTGGAGAGTATTTTACAAAGGAGATCACGAGTGAAGAGGTAACTGAGGTATCAACGTCGGTTGCCGTCAGGGTGACAAAGGGCGCAGCTGGCATCGTCAGAGGTGCGGTATATGTGCCTCTCGATGAAACTTGACCGAAGCTCGGATCCGCCGGCATTTGGGACCAAGCGACATGGTGGGGGAGGCTTAAGGTCGAGGAAAGAAGGAGAATGACCACTTCTCCAGGCTGCGCAGTTGCCGGCACACCCCCATTGATCTGAAATGCCTCCTGGGGATCAACGGTAGGATCGGGAACGATGGCGGTTCCTAATGGGGATGGAACATCGACGGCGCTGGTGGAACTCGATATCGGAGCAGAAGGAACGGTGCTAGCTGATGTTTCGACAGTAGATGGGGTAGCTGACGCGAGAGTGCCGGACAAGCTCAAGCTTGATACAGAACCCGACATCGTAGGAGTGCCCATCGAACTGGAACTCACGGGGCCGGAAGGCATGTTCGTTCCTGAAGAGGCGGAGCCGGATGCTGATGCAGTGGGGATGTTAGACATGTTAGATCCCGCCACAGGAGCTGATGAACCGGGGTTTTCGATAGGACTGGAAACAACGGTGCTTGTGGTGCTTGGTCCTGCAACCGGAACTGGAGTAGTAGGGCTGTTGGTCGTGGTGGATCCGGATGTGGATCCTGGAGGAATGGTGCCCATCGAACCGGGAGCAGGTATGGGATCTGAAGCAACAATGCCTACTGAACCGGAACCCGCGGTAGGAGGTGTAGCGATGGTATTGTTGGTCGAGTTTGAGCCGGGAGCAGGGGCTGAAGGACTGGTGCTCGTGGAGTTGGAACCTGCGACAGGAGTTGGAGCGGCCGGAGTATTGGTCGGGCTAGAGCCTGCTGTCGGGGCTGAAGGAACAGCGCCCGTTGAGCTGGAAGCAGGAGCACTGGAAGAGTTTGTAGGATTGCCATTTCCACTTGACACGCCACCGCCACTTGTCCCTGAGGCCGGGTCTGTGGGGCTGGGGTTTGCAGTAGTTCCGGCTGAGCTCCCATAACTCGTTGAGGGTGCCTGACTTGCTGGGGCGCTTGGCGATGCGGCGGCCTCGGTCTTTGCAGATTGTGTGATGGGCATTCCGCATCCGGTCAGCAATAGCGTGCCAGGGAAGATCAAAGTAAGCAAAATGTGTTTGAGAGTCATGAGCCGCGTTCCTCAAATCGGGAATCGGCAGCTCTCCTCCTAAACTTTAGGTGCGGTAACACGAAAGTGTTACGTTGGAACATCATCCACTTGCCCCGGGACTTCTCATCCGGGCTACTAACGAGGTGTCTCTATCTCCTATTCAAAACTTCTAGCTTAGCGACGTCGCCAAGATTGTCTCCGTCAAAACCACGGCTCCAGTGTTTCTGTAGCGAGGGCGCGATCGCACTACGCTCATCAGGATCGTTTTTCAAGTTGAGATCACGACACCTTCGTGGTTAATGACGGCTCTGTAAGGCACATTCGGCATTGCGAAAGGTCTTCCTCTGCGAAGCTAAACCGCTTCGTTCATGATAGGACAAAGTCAGTAAAGGAGGTCCTCTTTCAAGAGCGAGGTAACAAAGAGGCAGTCTCCGGCCAGATCTGCCGTACATCGGCAATTGTGAGCAGACGGCTTGAGCTAGGAAAGGGTCAGATTTAAGACATTCACCGTGTGAGCCATTCGACAGGTACCCCTAACGGCTTTCATGTCAGCAGAACGATCAGCACGACTTCTGCCTGGTCTAGGTATCAAGAGATGCACTTGGGCTGTAGTCTAAATCCCTCTTCTAGGGGATTCTTATATCACCTCGTTTGCCTGAGGATTGCTTGCCAGGTGAACACACATGTTGAATCTAGATTGGAACCGCGCTCCCAAATCCTGATAGTGGATAATGAACCGCATATAGCAAAGATGATGGCCTTTCTCTTAAGGCAGAAGGGCGTCGAGGCCACTTGGTTCGAATGCCCTGAGCAACTGTTGACGTTCTCATATGCGAACCCTCCTTCTCTTGTGATTACTGACGTTTCTATGCCGAAGATGTCGGGCATTGAGTTGGCCGTTGAGATCACAAGCAGACACCCCAGTTGTAAGATTCTATTGTTTTCTGGTCATGATGAGACATTGGGTTTAATTGCAAAGGCAAAGACAGAAGGCTATGAGTTCGCTCTGATGTCGAAACCCATTAGCACACCCGAAATGCTTAGGCAAATTCGTCTGCAAACTGTAGTCGAGCAACCTATTTATTGGGCCAGTCCACTGGAGCCCATGTAGTCCTCACGGTGCTGGTCTAACAATGAGATCCCGGATTGAATCTGTCAGCTGCGAGCTTCGAGAGCGCGATCTCGGGAAGATCGTCGAGGGCAATACACCGATGCTTGCCGGACGGTCGGATGTAGATTAGGAAGCCGCGGGCGTTGCGGTATTGAACAGCAAGAGTTTCTTCAGCACGGATGCTGCAGGGATGCTGTCGAGATCGGGGATCATGCCTTGATTGCAGAAAACACCTATGTCGTAGAGCACGCCTCTATCGCTCGGAGCATGTTGCGAGTTGTCATTTCGGTCCTGTCCATCGTTTTCTCCTCTCTGATGTTCTCGGAGGGAGGAGGAGTGCAGGGGTAGAGACCTGGACTGCCGCCCCCAAAGGTGGTCGATTAGGAGCTTTGGCTGCCATGGGCAGCGGGGCAATCGTGCGGGAGCATTGTCACTGCTCCCGTTTCGAGAATCCTGCTGCGAGGCTTTATGGTTCGTGTCTACGGGGTTGCAGTTCGTGACTCAGGACCATGAAGAAACTGAATTAGGGTGCTTTGAAACTTCTAGGTCCGTGCTATATTTCTCGGATGACGCCTTCAAAGCAGATGTCGCTGATAGAACCCCTCAGCTTTCCTGCACTGTGCGTCTCTTCCTGTCGACTCCAAGCGTAATCTGCATCGGCGTAGGGCTAACAGATCTGAGTTACTGGCCCTTACCTGTCGCTTCGAGGGCTACTCCCTCACGCCTCTTTCTTGACCTTTAGTCCAAGTACCTGTTCGCGAGATGTTCTGCGACCGCTCACGCGGAACGTTGATGGGCGGGCTTCAAAGCTAGGCAGCGAGAACATCGCACACATGCCTCAGGACCTCTCATGAGATCTCAATCCCTTTTCCGCCTAATGCTGTTGCTATCCAGCTTCGTTGTTTTTCCTTACTTCGTTTTAGCGCAAACGTTAACGACTTCAACAGTGACGGGCTTCGTCGCAGATAACAGTGGAGCGGCAGTCCCGAATGCAACCATTCGGGTTACCCAGATCGAGTCAAACACGATTCGCGCCGCTCAGGCCGGCGCAAACGGTGACTACCGCTTTCCCTTTCTGAAGCCAGGAGACTACACCATCACTGCGGAAGGAGGTGGCTTCAGCGCGACCTCCGTTATGGTGCACCTGCTGGTAGGCCAAGAGCAATCGATCAATCTCACCCTTGGGACCGCGCAGTCCGTGCAGCAATCGGCCGATGTGGATACCTCAGCCACCCTGCTGCAGACAGAGAATGGCAATCAGGTCACATCCTTCAGCCAGCAGTACGTCGAGAACACACCCGTGAATGGCGGTGACATCACCAACGTCGCTTTTACAACACCAGGTCTTCGTTTAAATGTTGGCGGCGGCAATGCGAACTTTAATGTCAACGGACTTCCTTTTAACTCAGTTCTATTTACGATGAACGGCGCGGACATTGTCGAGCCGTACAACCTCAACAACAAGTCCGGGGCCAGCAACAACACGCTCGGCGCAAATGACGTTGCTGAAGCAGCCGTTATTACCAACGCCTACAGCGCTCAGTATGGCCGGGAAGCTGGCGCGCAGGTGAACTACATCAGTAAGTCCGGAACCAATCGTTTTCATGGCAACCTAGTTGAGAATTACAACGGCAGCTTCCTTAATGCGAACGACTACTTTAACAAGCTGAACAATACGCCGCGCGCCCGCTCCGTTGCCAATCAGTACGCGGCATCCATCGGGGGACCCATTCTGCGCGACAAGCTGGCCTTCTTCCTCAACACGGAAGGTCTGCGCTACGCCCTTCCCTCCAGCGGAGTGGTCTCCTTGCCGTCACCGCAGCTGCAGCAGTATGTGCTGTCGCATGTTCCCGCGTCCGCGCTCCCGATATACCAGAACCTCTTCAGGCTTTACAGCGCGGCTCCCGGGGCTGGAAGAGCCGTCCCCGTCACGACCGGCTCGCTCCCATTGCAGGACAGCAGCGGACATCTCGGCTGCGGTCGGCAAACCTTTACGAAAACACAAATCAGTCCTGGCAGTAATTCACAGTTCGGCGTCGACACCCCGTGCGCGGTTGCATTTGGCACAACAGCGTCCAGCGTCAACACAGAAACTTTCATCTCTGGCCGTGTCGACTACAACATTAACGACAAACAGAAGCTCTACTTCCGCATCAGCCGTGATGCCGGCACGCAGGCAAGCTTTACCAGCCCCATCAGCTCAACCTATAACCGCCAGAGTGTGCAGCCCTGGGTCATTCCGCAGCTGAACTACACCTACGCCATCACAGCGAATCTTGTGAACAATTTCGTCCTGAATGGCAACTGGTACTCTGCCGTAACCGGACCGGCTGACTTCGCAGCGACGCAAGCAGCTCTGCCAACTGCCTTCGGCTTTACCGACGGCGGTGCCAACGGAAGCAACACAACGAACAGCGGACCGACCAGCACGTCAACTGGAAGCACCACGGGCTTCGCCGGGGTAGGCCCTTCGCTGCCCGTCGGCCGACGTGGACAGCAACTTGGACTGATAGACGATTTCTCGTATACGGTTCGCCAGCACACATTGCAGTTTGGCGTGAACGATCGCAATAACCGCATCTCAGATTCCAGCACCGCGACTGCCTCTGTCGTAGGCACCTACAACTTTGCCGACCTCACTGATTTTGCAAACGGCATCGTGAACAGCACCAGCAAGGGCAGCACCTATACGCAGTCTTTCCCGTTGTTACAGACGGTCCACACCCGCCTGAACTCGCTCGGCTTCTACGCACAGGATGAATGGAAGCTGCGAAGGAACCTAAATGTAACGTACGGCGTTCGCTTTGAGCTCCAGGGTAATCCCTCCTGCAAAGAGAACTGCTACTCCCGCACGAACACCGCATTTCTTGCTTCGGGATATCAGGCCGGCATCTCCGTCCCGTACAACCAGACACTTCAGACTGGTCTGCCGAAAAACTTTAAGAATTTTGAAGGAATCGTCACGGAGCCGCGGTTTGCCTTTGCCTACTCGCCGTTGGGTGAAGGTAAAACCGTCATCCGCGGCGGTGTCGGCCTTTTCGCGAACACCATCGCCGGCGGCATCACGGCGAATGTCTTCGGCAATGCTCCCAATAAGTTCTCGCCCACCGTGAGCACGGGAACAGTTGGCCTTACGAGCGACGCGGGCAGCGCGCAGGCTGCCGCGATCGCTTCAAGCCGAGCCTTCCAGACCGGCTTTGCCCAGGGCGGAACACTCACGCAGATACGTAACGCGGTCCCCAGCGGAACGACCTTCGCAACGCCTACGCTCTACGTCAACCCAGACAGCTTCCACACCATCAAGGTTCTGGAGTGGAGCGGCGAAGTGGAGCAGCCATTGACGGCTCACGATCTGGTCACCTTCTCGTATAGCGGCAACCATGGCTATGATGAACCACTAACAAATGCCGCCGCCAATGCCTACGTCTCGAATCGAGGACTGTACCCAGACGGCTTTGCCGGGCTGCCCACAAGTACGCCGGACCCGCGCTTCTCCATGGTCACGCAGATCTTGAACGCTGGCCGCTCCAACTACAACGGCCTGACGGTCACGGAGCGGCATGCCTTCGTGCACAACCTGCAAGGACAGGTGAGCTACACCTGGAGCAAGGCACTGCAGTTCGGCACCATCTTTAATCCTGTCCAGATCGCGGCATCGAACAGCAACCCCACAGGGACCGGCTCCTACGGTCCAACGAACTTCGACACGCGACACAACCTTGAGGCGGATCTGCTGTACGAGCAGCCGCGCCTGCACAACAAGCTGCTCAATGCGACCGCAGGAGGTTGGACCGTCGGCGGCAAGCTCTACCGGTATAGCGGTCGTCCCTTCTCCGTTACCAACAGCCTGATCCAGACCATCCTCGTCAGCTCGGGACCCAATACATTCCCCGGCAGCACGGCGATCCTCGCTGACACGCTTGATCCCAATGCGTCCAGCTCACATTGTGGCAAAGCAGCGGTACACATCGGCTGCCTCACGACGGCACAGTTTGCCTCTGCCGTAAGCGCGAGCAATCCGCAGGGACAACGCGATTTTGGCAACACAGCACCTAACAGCTTTCGCGGACCTGGATTTTTCTCGATAGCCACGCAACTCAGCAAGACGGTTCCAGTCACTGAGCACATTCATCTCGACCTTGGCGCAGACGCGTACAACCTGCTTAATCACACCAACCTCGCCGTACCAAACAGCAACGTAGGAGCTGCCGGCTTCGGTCTCATCACGTCCACCGTCAGTTCGCCAACCAGCATCTATGGCACGGGCCAGGGTGCACTTGTCTCCGGACGCGTTCTCGTTGTCTTCGGCAAATTTCTCTTCTAGCAATCACCCTCAGGAGATTTCATGCACCGCGTCGCCTTGCTGCTTTTCTTTTCCTCTACGCTGGGATTGACGCAGACATCCCGACTGACACTGGACGACCTTCTGTCGCCAGTAGGCGCGAGCCGTAGTGGAGCAGGTGTGCTCTCCCCTGACGGCAAGTACTTCCTTACGCAGACGCACGGGCAGATCGCTCTCGTACCCATATCCGACGATGTAGCATCGACACCGATTACAACCACGCCAGCCGCGAAGTCGGAGCCTGGCTGGTCTCCCGACGGTCAAAGCGTTGCATTCATCAGCGAAGGCAATGTGTGGATCGTGCCCGTACATGGGGGAGTGCCACGCCGCCTTACTCATGATCCAGCAGGTGCGGGCGACCCCCGAGGAGCGACCGATCATCATCCGCAGTGGAGCCCAAAAGGAACGTGGATCCTGTACGAATCCGGGCAGCACGGCTTCAATGAGCTCTATGTGGTCAAGCCTGACGGCAGCGATGAGCATGCGTTAGTCACAGCAGAGACCTACACCGGCCGCGACGTTCTCGGTTCCGCAACGCCGGACCACGGCGATGCCGTGTCTTCCGACCGGTTCGACCCCGCACCCCGCTGGTCGCCCGATGGTACCCGCATTTCCTACACTGAGCGATCGAGAACAACCTTCTCCGGCAAACTGAAGGTTCTTTCCTTCGATCAGAAAACAGGTAAAGCCGGCACAGCGGTCGACCTCTATGTAGCAAAGAACGATCCGGGAGGGGCCTGGGCAATCAACACGGCCGCATGGTCGCCGGATAGTCAGAAACTCGTCGTCGTCCTGCAGCAGAGCGGGTGGGACAAACTTTGGCTGTTACCCGCTTCAGGCGGAGCACCACATCCTCTGACCACTGGCATCGGCGAGGACGAGAGCCCGGTCTTCTCGCCTGACGGGAAATCAATCGTGTTCGTCTCAAACCGCGATCTCCCGGAAGAGCGTCACCTGTGGGTAGTTCCTGCGGAAGGTGGTGCGCCGCATCGACTCACACATTTGCCAGGCGTCGAGGTAGCACCGCAGTGGTCTCCTGATAGCAAACAGATCTATTTTTCTCGCGGAACTGCCTTGCGGGCCCCGGCGAGCTACGTCGCTCCGGCAACCGGTGGCGGCGAGGCGCGGCTGCTCGGGCCAGAAAAGCCCTCAAGGTTTGAAGGACTCGGTATGATCCCCGAGGTTGCTCATTTCAAAGGCAAGGACGGTCTCCCACTCGCGGGCATTCTGTACAAGCCCGCGAACTTCGATCCATTACGTCGCTATCCCACTGTAATCTGGGCGCATGGTGGGCCCGAGGCGCAAGTGCTGCTCTCACTAACGCCATGGTCTTTGTATCTGGCGCAGCAGGGTTACGTTGTATTTGAACCAAACTTCCGCGGCAGTACGGGCTATGGTGAGCGTTTCCGCAACAGCAATGTCGAAGACTCCGGCGGAGGTGAGATCGACGACATAGCCGCTGCCGTGAGCTATCTGATCACCGCCGGCATCACTGATCAGAAGCGAGTTGCCATCGGCGGTGGCAGTCACGGCGGAACGATCGTTGCCAACGCTGTGACCAAGCTGCCGAAAACCTTCGCTGCGGCGATCGAGCTGTTCGGTGTTGTGGATCGCGCTCTCTTTCTTCAGTACACCAATCGCAACTCCGCCATTCGTTGGGAAACCAAGATGGGCGGCACGCCCGAAGAGAAGCCGGCAGTCTATCGCAAAGCGAATATCCTGCCCGACGTCGCACGCATTCAAACGCCTCTGCTGATCATGCACGGGGAAGAAGATCCGCAAGTTCCGCCGCAGGAATCCGCTGAGTTTGTTGCAGCACTCAAGAAGGCCGGCAAGACTTACACTTACATCACTTACCCGCACGAAGGCCACGGCTTTCAGCAGCGCGAGCACCTGCAGGATTCCTACGAACGGCAGCTTGCCCTTCTGGCGCTCTATCTCAAGGCGGAAGAACGTCCATGAGATCTTTTGTATTTGCCCTGTACGTTCAAGAATCGAGACCACCGCAAGGCAGCTAGCGGAAGTTAACCACACGTGGACTGAAACCAGAATAAGTCGCCTGTGACACAGTGGTATCGGTAATCTGCCGATCCCTGGTCTCTCATTGCGACCAGACTACTGTTTTTCCGTCCTGAAGAGTTTCTGCAAACCATCATGTGGAAGAGCAATTGCGGTATGTCCATCAGCACCGGACATCGTGGTCGCCGCCACCATCGCGTTCACGATCGCTTCTTCTGTGGCTTCGACCGTGGCAGTAAAGAGCGGACTGATTCTCTGATTTGAAACCGTTCGTACAGTGTTTGGGCCAGGTTCCTTGTCGGCAGCAGGATTTGCGGTCGAGAAGGCAAGAAAGATATCGCCGGAGCTGTTGCCGGACGTCGATCCTGTACGCGCAAGTCCGAGTGAGGCCCTGCGCGCGATTCGCTTGAGCTGATGCGGTAGGAGCGGCGCATCCGTGGCGACAATCACGATGATCGAGCCGACGTCACCTTGCAATTCGGCATCAGGCGTAGAGCCGATACTTGAGTAGGGCACGTTCTGAGGAATCTTTTCTCCGACGTGAACACCGGCAATCGTAAGCTGCGGGCGCCTGCCGCAGTTGCACTGCACCAGCACGCCAATGGTATATCCCCCTTCTTTTACCGACAGGCTTCTCGAAGCTGTACCAATGCCTCCCTTGAACCCATAGCAGATCATTCCCGTGCCGCCACCCACGTTGCCCTCTGCTACTTCGCCTCCCGCAGCCGCATTCAATGCATGAAACACATCTTCGGACGTCACATGAAAGCCGTTGATGTCATTGAGCCAGCCGTCCCACGTCTCGGCAACCACGGGGAGAGACCAGGGATGTTGCAGCCGATTCTGCTTCAGGCTCCAGGCAATCATCGAATCTCGAACGATGCCGACGCTATGGGTGTTGGTGAGAGCGACCGCTCCTTCCAGGAAGCCGGACTCCTCAATCCAGGTAGTCCCGGTCATCTCGCCGTTGCCATTGAGGCTGAACCAACCGGCATACACCGGATCCGCACTGCTCTCTCCTCTAGGGAAGACGGCCGTCACGCCGGTGCGCACAGGACCTGTACCGACGCGAAGCGGACCACTTCCAGAGATGAGAGTGGTGTTCCCAACCATTACTCCCTTGACATCAGTGATAGCGTCAAGTGGCCCCGGCGAGCCGTCGAAGGGAACGCCGAGCGCCCGAGCGCGTATGGGTTCCGAGGTCCGGCGCTGCGCGACTGTAAAGACCGGGGTGGCGGAGAGCGCGATCAAACAAAGCGAGCGGATCCACATAAGCTACGGTACCGCAACGAAGTCTTCGACAATCTTTCGTAGGGTGGAGCGGACGCGGGGCCTTGCATCCGCTCGTGGCGGGAAGAGGATTGGCTGCGGATGTTTTTCTGCGGGTCGAAGGCTTCGGCGAAGCCCTGCTGACGCAGGTTGCGGTTCCACATCTCGGCGAAGCGCTGGTGCTGGATGTGCAGCTCGAACAGGTGCACATAGTGGTCGGCCACGATACTGCGGCTCCACTCCTCGGCTCCGGCGTAGTCGTTGCGCCAGTAGAAGGGAACGAGGTGGGCTCCATCGTAGAGACCAAGCTCAAAGCACATCTCCGGGTCGCGCATCAGGTCGCCGTTCTGCTCGCTGTAGTGGGCGATAGAGAGTGCCGGTAAGCCCATGGGACCTGATTCATCCATGGCTTCGATCACAAGCTCCATGTAGGGTGTGTCGTCGATCTTGAGATAGAGGCCGGGGTGCCACCCGCCGGCCTTGTTGAGGATGTCCAGAATGGTCTGCACTAGGCCACCTCCGCGAACGCTGCGTCGATGCCGGTGCGTTCGATTGTGGATGTGACTTCTACTGCAACCTGTGCTGTCTCGATTGCGGAAAGGATCAGGGCTGAAGTGCGCTGGATGACCTCAAGGCTCTCGGTGAGGAGTGCGGCGTTGCCGTGGTAGAGGTGGATGTAATCGGCGGAGGCTCGTCCTGCGTCGAGGCCGATGGTCTGCGAGACCACAAAGGCGATCGCCTCGGCTTCGGTCTCGCGTACTGTTTTGGTAGTTGCTGTCCTGCGTTCGGCCTTGTGCAGCATCTCGTGTGCAAGCTCGTGGACGAGGGTGCTGAACTCCTCGGCGGGTGCCTGCCCGGGAAGGATGGCAATTCGGCCGCCGTAGCTCATCCCCAGTGCGGGTGCGATGGAGTCCTTGAACTCAAGCTCAATCCCGTGGGTAGCGGTGAAGGCGATCAGGCGTTCGCGGAACTCGCCAACTTCGCCGGTGGTGCGCTCGGTGAAGGCGGGAAGCTCTGCGCCTTCGGTCTGGCTCACGTCGAACACGTACACGGCACGGAAGCCGACGAGGGTAGGCTTGTTGACCACTGCCGGGTCTTTGCTGGTGGCGTCGGTGTCTTTCTTCTTACGGCTGCCGATCATCGGGGCAAGGATGCGGATGCCTTTCTGTCCCTTCATCACCTTGCGGCCAAGCTGGTTCCACGCATGGAGGCCAGCAACGCGGGTTGCGTCCGGCTTCTGCCGTGCGATCTCGAGGATGTTGCCGAACGAATAGCTGTGAAACCGGCCCATAGCTGTCAGGTAGGCGGTAAGACCCTCGGAGTGTCCTGCTTTCAACTGCTCGATGAGGAGCTTGATGTTCTCAGCGATGACTTCTTTCGAAGTCTGGGGCTTGGGGGTGGTGGGCATGATGGCGGTGGTGTTGCTCATGGTGTTGGTTCCTCGCTCTTGAGTGGTTCGGCTGTGGCTGCTCTCACAGACACGCCTTGGCCCTGGCCCACGCCAGCAGGGGCGGCAAGCGCAATAGCCGGGTTCCCTCCCGGAGCGAGAGCGGAGGCACCGCAGGCGGTCTGCACAAGCGAAGCGCGGAAGATGAGGGTGGCTGTTGCGCGCGCCAGGGACGGAGTCCCTCAGGAGGCTTGGTCTCCTCAGCAGCGCGGAACGCGCAGACTTGCTTTTAGGGGGCGTTGCGGGGTCTCCCCGCAGAGAGGGGGGCGGAGGAGATGGGCCGGATCTTTTGCCGGCGCAACTCTGGAGACAGGGGGAACCCTCCCCCTTCTGCAGGTAGTTGCGTAAGATCATCTACCTATAAGCGCGATGAACCGGAGCTTCTTCGAAGCCGCAGCTGCTCTTTATGAGTAAGTGTGATCGACTGATCACAGCGTTTTAGATGGCTGGAGTGCCGCTTTCCGCACAATCCAGCGGCGCCACTTGATAGAGACTTTGGTCTTATAATTGGGCGTCGTCCGAATGAGGTGCTCTGGTGAAATCCCTTTCGTGGATCGTCTTACCTGCATTCACAATGGCACTTCTCACACCGATTCTGGCATGGTCACAGCAGAACGGTCAGGTAACCAGCGGCGGAGGTAAGGAAGTCTTTCTCCCAGCCATACCGAACAACTTCCACTCCGGCGGATCTGGAACGGTCTCTGTCAGCTTCCTTGGAAGTGCACAAAGTTATCCGGAAACCGGCACTGCGTCTTCCCTCGGAGGCAGGACTGCCACCACGTCTACCGCTCTCAGCTCCTCGGGGCCGGCCTACGTCAGTCCGGGCGCGCAGACTTATTATTCCGTTGCAGCTGCCTTCTACTACCAGATATTCTCGGTCAACGGCTCCGGGAACTCGCCCGTCGACATTAATCTCCAGGCAAGCGGCTTCTCGTCAGCGCTCGCAAATGGCTATACTTACGCCGCTGAGACGCTTGCTCTTAACCAGATCACATTCAGCGAGGATTACAGCTCGCTCGGTCCGGATCTCGCCTCTGCACGGGCATGTTCAAGCACAACCATCGCCCTTTGTGCGACCTATCCCAACCTAGGTTTTTACCCTCAGAGTTTCACCCTCAACCAGACAATCAGCCTCACTCCGGGCGACTACTACCAGCTGTCTCTGAGTAGCGAGACGGACGAATACTCCTTCACCGCGCATACGCCCGTAAGCGTGTCTTCGTTCGCGCGCGGCAGTGTCAACCTTCTCCCAGATGAGGGGCAGTACACCCTGAATTACTACCCCGCGCTCGTCTCCACTCCCGAACCCTCAACCCTCGCACTGCTTGGCTCCGGAGCTATCGGCATAGCTGGCCTTTACCGCCGTCGGTCACGCCCTAGACGAGAGGTTTGACCTCCCCTAAGAAGCAGGTAAAGCTCAACATCTATAAGATATAAGGAATCCCGGTAGCGCCCTTTCTGTTCGCTGTCATGAACGAGGTTTGTGACTGGCGCCAGTCGTCCGTGGAAAATGGCATTCTCCCTACCCTAAACTTCAGCCATGAGGAGGTCGGCAACCATTCCGGGATGCTGAGGATGCCAGTTTAGGTGCTGCCTGGTCTTTTCGCTCGATGCTGGAAGGTCTAGAGCTGTAGCTCTCGCCAGCCAACCGAAATGTTCTTGCGCCGCGTCCGCGGAAAGTGAAACGACCGGAAGGTTGAGCCGTTCCCCGATCGCACCGGCTATGTCGCGCATGGCAACGCCTTCCTCTGCGACCGCGTTATATACCGACCCTGCTTGTCCATTTTCTAGGGCAAGCCGGTACAGTTGTGCCGTATCGAGAACGTGTGCCGCAGGCCAACGGTTGAGACCTTCGCCGATGTACGCGGACACGCCTTTTTCCCGAGCGATCTGCATGGTATAGCTCCACAAACCCTGCTTTCGCGTGTCGTGGACCTGTGGCATCCGCATTACCAGAGTGCGGCAACCGAGCGTTGACACCGCCTGTGCCGCCTCCTCCGTAGCGGCACGAGGATGAACGGTGTGACTCACCGGCGCGTCGTCTTCCGTCGCAACCGCACCAAGTGCGACCGCTGCTGCGCCTGTGATCGACGTGACGATAAGTGGACGATCCGTACCGGCCAGCATGGAGCCGAAAGCCTCGATGACTTTGCGGTCGTTCTCGCAATGTTTCTGGAACTGCGAAAAGTCATGCTCGAACGCGGTGTGGATCACCGCATCGGCAGACGCTACAGGCGTACGCAAACTCTCCATGTCATGCAGACTGCCGCGCTGCACCGTAGCTCCAAGACCAGCGAGAGTTGCGGCCCCTTCATCGGAGCGTGCCAGGCCGACTACCTGATGTCCTGCGTAAATGAGTTCGGGAACAATGGCTAAACCGATGAAGCCGGTGGCTCCACTAATAAAAACTCGCATGGTCCCACTCCTGTCTTCGACTGTTTCCGCAACGTGTTTGGCAGCCATACACGTTGACTTGAGGTTTCACCAACTACCAGGGCACGGGGCCGTTCTCATCGGAGAATGTGCCTGTAGGCCCATCCGCTCCGATCAGCGCGAGGCGAACGGGCTCACGCGCCCCTTCTTCCACGCTTCGCGTGCCGTTGAAGTTGTTTAGGGCCGTCGATGTGAAACCGGGGCAGGCCGCATTGACCTTTATGTTGGTCGATTCGAGCGCGAGCGCGAAGGCCAGGGTCACCGCATGAGCCGCCGTCTTAGAAGCCGAGTAGTTGCCGAACATCTTCCGGTGTGAGTTCGACGGGTCCGAGTTCAACGTCATGGAAGCGCCGGAGCTTGCCGTGAGCACAATCCGGCCGGCCGGCGACTCGCGCAGAAGCGGCAGCAAGGCCTGCGTTACAGCGATCACACCGAAGACGTTCGTTTCGAACACCGTACGAATGTCAGCCAGCGGTGCCGCGGTGAGAAGGTTCGTCGATACAGCATCCTGAAAGCTGCTATTCGGCCTGGCACGCGAGATCCCCGCGTTGTTCATCAGAATGTCCAGCCGTCCAAAGTCTCTGCGAATGCGGTCTGCAGCGGCATTGATCGAAGTCTGGTTCGTCACGTCGAGTTGGATAGGGTACACGTTTTCTCCCAAGCCCTCCGCCGCATGCATTCCATCGTCCAGGTTACGCGCGCCAAGCAACACGAGCACGTCTTGGCTGGCCAGTCCTTTTACGATTTCCAGACCGATACCCTTGTTGCCTCCGGTTACTAACGCAACCCGTTTCGTTTTCATGCCGATCTCCTTGTTGGTCCACGAGGCTGTCCTGCTATGCTGAGTCAAAAGGAACGGCGTTCCGTTTTCAGCATAAACGGAACATTGTTCCGCATGCAAGCGTTAACGATGAGAAAACTGAAGAAAGTAGCGCACGATCCCGTGCAGCCGCGCCCCATGCGGGCCGACGGACGACGCAAGCTGGCCGCGTTGCTGAAAGCTGCCTCTGAAGTTTTTGCCGCCTCTGGCGTTGACGCTCCCGTTCGGGAGATAGCAGAGGCCGCAGGCGTGGGCCTAGGGACGGTATACCGTCACTTTCCGCAGCGTTCCGACTTGATTGCTGCCGTCTTTCAGAGCCAGGTCAAGGCATGTGCTGAAGCTGCTGCCGCCTTCGCTGCGAAGTATGACCCTGCTGAAGCGCTTTCCCGCTGGATGCAGCGCTATGTAGACTTTATCGGCACCAAGCAGGGACTAGCCGGTGCCTTGCACTCCGGCGACCCGGCCTACAGTGCTCTGCCGCAATACTTCGATGAACACCTGAGGCCCGCACTGAAAAGTCTGCTGGATGAAGCGGTCCAGGCAAAGGCCATTCGGCCGGACGTGGAAGCAAGGGAGCTTCTGGGAGCGGTCGGAACCCTGTGCTGCCAGGGACCGCACATCAATCTCGCCACGGCGCGGCGCATGGTCAGCCTGCTTGTCGACGGCATGCGGTACGGCGCTGCCGGCCGGTAGCGTTCCGCTACTACATCATGTGATGAAGTTAAACCGACCTTATGGAGCGTCGTCACAAACGACCGTTTTTGGCAGTGCTGATCCCTCAACTTCCGCTTACGGCGTTTCTCTAGACTGATGCATCAGCGCGAGCCATTGATGAGGATGCCGACGATCCTGCGAGCGCTCGACTCCTAATCCGGCATAGACGTGGTTTGGAAGACTCCTATAAAAGCACGAAAGAGATCGTCAGGATTAGTTCCGGAACGAAGTTCGCCGCTCTCAACCGCGCTCTCCAGCAGTTGTGAGAAGGAACCGTGGATGAAGCCACGTGAACCTTAAATCAAACGAGTTGAGCTCCGGGCACAGAGTCCAAAGCCGTAGAATGAGCAGCTTGCCTACGAAATAATCAACGAACGTGAGCATCCAGGCTCGAAGCGCGTCCAGAGGTCCCATAGTCGCTGCATACTGATCTCCAGCTTCCGCCAGCTTCTCCACGTGATCCCGGAATACCGCCTCGATCAGAGCGTCGCGAGTCTGGGAAGTGCAGGTAAAGGGTACCTGGACCTACTTCTGCCCGGCGGGCGATGTCGCCCATCGCTGCTTCCGGCCCCTGTTGAATAAAGGCTTCTCGCGCAACCTCCAGAAGGCGCTCACGGTTACGCTGCGCATCCACGCGGGGCCTGCGTGCGTCTGTCGCCTGTGAACTGTGCTTCGGCATGAGATCAATCTTCTCAGGTCTGTGCAACCGGACAGACTCTCCGCTTATCTCCCAAGCGGAGAGGGTCTCCGTTTAGGGAGAGGGCACGTTTCGGTTTGGCGCGACGCCGCCACCTCGCGCCGACAGACAGAAGGAGAGAGAAGATGCGAATTTTTAACGGGAGCAACAGGTTTCATCGGCATTGAACTGCTCAAGGAACTCCTTGCCGCAGGGCACCAAGTGCGTGGCCTTAAGCGCAGCGAAACGGGGGCTGAACAGTTAAGAGCCGTAGGCGCCGAAGTTCACTATGGCGATCTTAGGAACCTGGAAAGCCTGCGCAGCGGAGCAACGGGCGTGGACGCCGTGGTGAACCTCGCGTTTAATCATGACGATATGTCGAAGTTTGCTGAAAGCGGGCAGGATGAGCGCATGGCCATCGAGGTGATGGGTTCTGTGCTCGAACCGGGCAAATTGCTCGTTGTCACCTCCGGCACGGGGCTGGCCGCGGGTGGACCGGGTCACGTTCGCCTGGAAACCGATCCAGCACTAACGACCTTGCCGCGGAATCCCGAAACCGCGGCGCGGGCGGTTGCCGAGCGCAGTGTGCGCGTGGCGATCGTGCGCCTGCCACAGGTGCACGACCAAGCAGACCGGAACCGGCTTAGGATTGTGGCTGTCTCACCGCCTCATCCACAAGCATCATGGAGTTCTCGTTTCAGAACGAATAGGCATGATGCACGGCAGGGGACTACTTTTCGCATCAATCTGCCAGCCGCGGGCAGAGACTCCTAATCGATCGATCGGGCGTGTCCATGAGCAGAATTACTTTAGAAAGCGTCCGACCCCGGTACCTGCCGCACACCATGTACCGCCCAGATGGCATGCATGCAGCTTCTCAAGAGCATCCGACTGGCTGCGCAATGATCTAAGCCCAGCAATTGGAGAAAAGCAAAGACAATCGAGTGTACCGAACTATTCGACCTAGTAGCGGCCGCATCGCGTTCGGCCTGCTGAGACACTGATGGCCAGCTCATTCGAGGATCGTCTGGTCTGTTGACTTGGCGGTAGAGCAGGCTGCTCTGGCTAGATCACTTCTGCTTAGGCGATATAGAACGACCTACGTGTCAGGCCGGTGATTGGAGCAGCACCGGTTTACCTCAACCACGTATTCTCAATCCCGTGCTGGATCTGTGGGCCAAGCTCTTCTTGCTCCAGGTCGGGCCGATGCTTCAACAGGTTCTCCTGTGCGAGCCGGTAGTGTTCCCGAGCCGAAGCCCATTCCTTTTCCTGTGCAAGTACGTCTGCCAGCTGCAGCTGTGTGCGGACCGACTCAGGTGCAAGCGTCGCAGCCTGCTGCGCAAGCGTAAGTGCCTGCTGCAGGTCGCCTCTCTGGACAAGCTCCGCTGAGTGACGAACATCAACCCAAGCTGAAGCGAGTGGCACCGAAAAGCTTCCCTGGTAAACATAAATACCGTCCTGCAGGATGGCGACCGGCTTCTGAGTTTGAAAGTGCGCATACGGGTTCAGGACTCCATCGCCGGATTCAACCCCTTCAAGATCGCTCTCGCTGATCAGGACGGTGCCACTAATTTGAGGCGGCACTTCCATCGGAAGATGGAACCACCATAAACCGCTAGGAGTCGGCAAGCGATGGCAGTGGATGCCATAGTCTTGCGGCTGCACCGCGCCGTCCGGAAAATAAGCAAACCAGCAGTTGGAATCATGGTTCTGGTCGAGGTACTGCTTCACTGTCTTGAGCTGCTGACCCCAGTCCACATTGGCATCGCTGAGATAGCGCCTTACCTGCAGCGGACCACCCCACGCCTCATTCCCATATGCCATGTAATTTGGGCTGACGCGAACAGTTGTGAAAACCTGCCATAGCAGCAGCACGATTGCGAGGACCGCCCAACCTCGTCCACGCCGGAGGAGCGTGGCAGCCGCAGATCCCGCCAGGATATACAAGAACGGATAGATGGGCATTAAGTGACGTGCGCCGATGTCGAAATGCGACGTGGTGACTACAGCGAAATACACACACACTGGCACAAGAAGAAAGACCATTTGCCGAGCGTAAGCTCTACCTGCTCGCACCCAGAGAACGGAACCGAAGACGAGAGACAGCAAAAGCGGAAGCGTGGACTTAATGAGAAAGGCCACAGGAAAGTACTGCCAAGGTCCATGACGGTATACATGTCCGAAGAAGTAGCTGGTGTACTCCGCTTCTATGTGCTTCGTGTTTGCGAGTCCCCAAATGTAGGCCTGAGGCAGTACGTGAAACCGGGCAATAAGAGCCAGCTTTGCTGCGTTTGCGGGGTTTGGCATGGAGGCAAGATACTCACCAAGCGCAGGCGAGAGTTGAAGCGCGTCAGGCGCCGGTGCATATCGAAAGCCATAGAACGCCCAGAGCACCAGCAAAGCGCAGGCGAGGGCAGCAAGGGAGGCGGTCGACAATCGTGCGAACACTGCCATATTTCGCGTGCGCAGGCCTTCCGTCAGTGAAAGGAGCAGCAACATGGGCGCGATCAGGCCACCGGTGAACTTCGCCACCAGCCCCAGCCCCGCAAATAGGCCGGTGAGAAGTAACCGTCGCCAGCTAGGCTGAACGGAGTAGCGGTAGAACGCGTACACGGATGCCAACAGGAAGCAAGCACTGCCCATGTCAGTCGAGATGAGCGTGCCATGCGCCAGAACGTTGGGGTCGAAGACGAATAGGAACAGAGCACAAACGCCCGCAAGCACTCCAAAGAATCTCTTGCCTGCCGCGTAGACGAGCAAGGCTGTGGCAAGGCTGAAGAGCATGCACGCCAGGCGTGCCGGAAAGAGAAGGCGGTCTCCACCATTTTGGAAGACGAATGCTCGGCCGGCAAGGAAGGCGTTCTCTGTCTGAGGCGTGCCCGTTCCGAGAGGCAAGGTGGGATGCAGTCTAAGGATAGAGAGCGCCGCTGTGATCTTGATCAGCGGCGGAACTTCGGCATTCGCTCTATAGTCATGCTGCTTCAGGATCAAGTAGCCGTCATACAGATGATGGCATTCATCCCAGTTCGCGGAGTAGAGCCGCGCCACATCAATCAGCTGCAGGCTGAAAATGCTGAAGAAGATTGTGACGAAGGCGAGAGCAAACGATCGCTTTCGCGCAGGCTCCGCATCAGTCCACGAGTTTACTGGCATGCACACCAGCTTACCCTTCGGTACTAAGTGCGAATGTTTTCAGTTCGAGGGCCACCGGCGCCCACCACCAGTACGTTCTGCTAGATTGCTTGCGCCTCTAAGGAGAGGTTGAGAGCATGGCAAGATGTTTCTTCCACTCGACTCGGGCTAACAAGTAGCGCTCTGCTTTGTTCGTTTGCTATGTTGCCTTTCGCCATGGGTCAACTTCCACTTGGATAGCTAACTGGAGTCTCGACAATCGCAAGGCAAAACCCTAGAAGGTCCCGTGCTCGTCAAGGGCAACACGGAGGCTAGATCAGTGAATATTCTCCAATGCGGTGAAGCGTTTGTCCGGCGGCACCAATTGCATGGCCACAAGATAGTTGATGGTCAGCCGTGCCGTACCGACGAAGACATGATGACACCTGCTGAGTCGTGTACCGTCCATCACAACCTGGCCGCCTCCATACTGCAGGACGCAGTCGGTAAGAGAGCAGTCTATAAAACGGGTGTTGTCAATTTCAAGGAGCTCGCCCGTTATCTGTTGGTCTCGGATGATCTTCATTCTTCAGCCTCTTTCGACAAGGTCAAACAAACCCTGCGGACTTGTTGATTACACAGTTTGATGCCCAGAGATCTTAAAGCACATGCATAATCCTCAACTTGTTCATTAGTCAGCAAAAAGGCTGAGTACGAGATCAAGAATGTCGAACTTTCCGCAACTTCGGCTAGGACCCGCAGACAAGTGCAGGCCATGAAAATGACAGAGTGTGGAAAGCATGGAAAGCCATAAAGCCGGCTTCCCACCCTTCCCACACTCCTTGGAGATTCCTCAACGTCGCGCCGACGACATACCAGCCCATCATCCGGCAGAGCAGGGAATCGAACGACCGCGAGCTGGTCCTGGCTCGCTGGGGCCTGGTCCCGTTCTTCACCAAAGATCTGAAGGACGTGAAAGGCCTCTCCACGATCAACGCGAGAGCGGAGACGATCACGAAAGCTCCAACGTGGCGTGAGCCTTTCAAGAAACGCCGCTGCATCGTTCCAGTGAACAGCTTCTACGAGTGGCCGAAAGCCGGGAAGCCGCCAAAGCAGCCCTACTCCTTCGAGCTGACGAATGGAAACCTGATGGACTTTGCGGGCCTCTGGGACGCCTGGAAAGATGCTCAAGGTCATTGGCTCCAGAGCTTCGCCATTGTGACGACGCGAGCGAACGAGCTGATGGCGTCGATCCATCCTCGTATGCCGGTCATTCTGCACTCGCGAGATTACGACCGCTGGCTGGATCGGGAGGAGACGGAGCGTTTGCCGCTCGATCTGCTGCGGCCCTACGAGTCCGAAGAGATGGAAGTCCACGAGGCTAATCCGAAGGTGGGCAACATTCGGAACAACGGGCCGGAGATGATGCGGGCCGCCGCGAAAGCCGCCGAGGACGGCGAGCTGCCGTTGTAGCCTAACCCCGTTTGGAACATTTCGGAGCGGGGCCGAACCCGGTAGGCTGACCACAGTGGAATGACGACATACGCTCTACTCTGCTTGCTGTTGGCCGCCGTTCCTGGGACGGCGCAGACGGACGCCCACCTTTACTCTCCTGGAATCAATCTGGAGAAAAGCGAGCTGGCCCAGGTCGAGACCGCGACCCGCAACCTGGATGTGGCTATGTACAGCTTCACCGACCGGGAGCTGGCGGAGGAGCTGGCCACGCTCGCCCGCAAGGGCGTGCGGGTCCGGGTCTATCGGGACCGTGAACAGTTCACGCAGGAGATGCAGTGGGGCGGGGTCAACACGACCAGCATCCTGTTTGCGGCGGGGGTCGAGGTGCGGGTAAAGGGTGCGAAGGATCTCATGCACCTCAAGAGCTATGCGATCGACGGCCACATGCTGCGTAGCGGTTCCGCAAATTGGTCTCCGACCGGCCTCAAACGCCAGGACAACGATGTGCTGTACGAGTCCTCGCCCGATGCCGTGGGACGGTTCGAGGCCAAGTTTGAGGAGATGTGGGCCAAACCCTCGAATAGTGTTCCGGCGATCTAGCTTTTACCTTGTCAGAAAGCAACTGATCAGCGGTGAGAAAGGCAGATCAACTTCCCGTAACGGCGTTTGTCAGGACCTTGCGTGATATCTGTCATCCCCAACGTTCACTATGTGCTCTTACATACCTGCGAAAGACATACGGCCAGGGGATGGCGAGGTAGACCAGCACTACCAGCGAGACAGCGAAGATCGTGGGCTTGATCGCCTCGTCGATATTACCGGCTCTCCACTGCGGTAACGGAACCAGGAAGAGCCACAGCGTCTTCCAGGCCACCTCCCAAAGAAAGATCGGCAGCATCTGGAGCGGATAACGCAGGCCAAGAAAGCACAACAGGGAGAAGGCGGCAAGCATACATGTTTCCACCCCCTGCATCAGCTCCCAATGCTTTGCAGGCATGAGGATGCCGGGCCAGAGAGAAAAGCTCAAGCCGACTGCAATCAGCAAATACATGGCGCGGAGCACGTACAAACGGAACAAAGAAACTTCGTTCACTGATCTCCTCTTTTCTGGAAACGTAAGCTCTTCCGGGGACAGTCCTACCTACTCAACTTGTTTAAGAATTTTTTCAACGACGGCGAGCCGAGTCTGAATGTCGGTGAGCGTAGCACCGAACGACACGAGGGCCGTTGTCGTCTCAGACTGTGCGATCGAGCTCTTCTGGGCGATTTCGCGATACGCTTCATCCTGAGCGAGCCGCACTCTCGCCTGCAGTACAGCAGACACGTACTTCATGAAGAAGACGAGAACCGCTGCGGCAGACGGAAAGAAAAACGCGGCAAGAAAGATGCTTTCGGTTGTTTGGGGCATGCAGACCTCTAGGGTTCCAGTTTGGTCGTCGCGAGGGTCTTAGCTGCTTCAGCGATGACAGCTGGCGTGAATTCCAGGTCGAAGCTACGAACTTCGAAGTAGTTGAGGGCCTTACCGTCCTTCGACAGCTCAAGCCGGCTAATAACCAGGCCCGCGTCCTCTAGCTTTTGCAGATGAAGATGCAGTAACGGACGGCTGATGCCAAGTTCACGCGCAAGCTGACTCACGTAGTTGCGGCCGCCCGTTGCAAGTGCCGCAATGATGCGCAGACGATGCGGACTGGCAAGCGCCGCGACAACGGCCAGCAACTGGTCTCCTTTCAGGAGGGGGCGTTGTTTCACGTGTCAAAAATACCTGACGGGTTGTGCCCTGTCAACCCTTAACCAATAGGAGTCAGACAAGACGCGTGGCCCTTCGTGCGACTGGGAAACGACGATCCATTCCGCCAGTAAGTCTGTCCGAGGAAGAAATGTCCCTGATCTCGTTGCAGGAAGGAGTGGCATCCGGAGAGCTCCTGAACGCAGGGACGCGGAGTAAGTAACGCCAAGTCGCATTAGCTGAAGTGATCCGGCCCGAGCAGCCTATGTGCGGCCGGGAAGTAGGGTCAACTTGCCACAACCGCGTTTATTGGTACTGCTTTGGCCCGGTGTCGAGTTGTGTTCTGCACTATAAGGAACCGAGAGCTTATGGCTTAGCTCCGAGATAAAGCGCATGGCGGCACAAGCGGATGACAGGGATGGTGTCCTTTGGTGTGGGCCTGCTCGAGGGTGCTTAGTTACTAGGAAGCCTCAAGGCTGTGAGATCGTCTTTGGAACTGTTTGCGTCTGCATGCGAGGTTGCTGCAGCGCAAGCCAGCGGCAGCGAAGAAAGCGGTTCCAGTACATCAGCACACCGGTGGCGGTGAGGACCGCGAGCGAGACACCGAGCAGGCACCAGAGAGCGCGCATCGCACCTCCCCAGAGATTGCCGAAGTGCAGCGGCTGCATGAGCCAGAGCAGCCAGTCGCCAAATGTCTTGTTCTGGCCGTAGTGACGAACGCTGCGGACAGAGGCGGAGCGTGGATCGAAGCGCACGATGTCTGCGTGGTTGAAGTCTTCCGGAGAGCGGAGATACATCCACACGTTTACGTCATGGCCGGGTGTGAGGCCGGGGTTGTAGACGATGGTCAGACGGCCAGCAGGAACTACTTTCTGTGCGGCATCCAGTATGTTCTGCAGCGTTGCGGGGGCGTCTGCGAGAGAAACAGGAAGGGGCTCCGGCTCGGAGGAGAGAGGTGTCACAACAGCCAGGAGCTTGACGACGGGCTCATACCAGGCGAAGTAAACGCCAGAGAGCGCCCACCACAAGACGATCAGCAGCGTCCAGATGCCGAGGGCGTGATGGAGGTCGTAGTTGATGCGGCGCCAGTGGTGGCGAAATGAGACACGAAGCCCGCGTGTCCAGCCAACCAGACCGCGCCACCAGAGGAGCAGACCAGTGAGCGCAAGAACCAACAGGCCGATAGCGCCCAAGCCGTTCCACTGCATGCCATGGCGGGAGCCGAGCAGAAGGTAGAGGTGGAAGTCGTAGACGACGTCAACCCAGGAACGCGGCAGAGGTTGGACGACGCCGGTCTGTGGTTCGGCGATGGCGCGAAGTTCTTCAGAGCCGCGAGTGAGATTGAGCTGAAAGACAGGGATGTGAGCGGAGGGCAGCGTGACGGAGCTGACCCCCGCGCCCTTGTAATACGCCTTCGCGTTCTCGATGACTCGTGGGAGGCTTGCGATATGCGCGGGGTCGAGGGGGGAGAGGTTGGACGGCAACGTGGAGCGGGTCAGGAGGTCGTGATAGACAAGCAGCGCGCCGGAGAGGGCGATGAGGATGAGATAGAGCGAGAGCAGCAGTCCAAGCCAGAGGTGGATTTGAAAAAGCGCGCGCCGGATGAAGAGCCGACGCGGGCGATGGACGAGATCGTGGAGGAGGGGCATAAGGCGTCAGCGAGGAAGAGATTCTCTGGACAGAAGAGGCGGAGGGGTCGTGTCGGCCCCGCTAAAAGCGGAGGCCGCTGGAGATGCGAAGAGTGCGTGGCGCAGTGTAGGCGAGGCCCAAGAGGCCGGACTCCCAGTAGTCGTTTCCGGTGACGTTGTCGAGGTTGACGCGAATGGTGGTGGGGAAGCGCGATTCAAACGTGTAGTGGCCACCGATATCGAGTCTTGCCCAAGCAGGGATGCGTTGCGTTTCTCCGGTATCGGCGAATTGACCATTCGAAGCAGTCACACGGGCGTTCAGCGCGAGCGAACGCAGGAAGCCGGGCGTCCACTCCGCGCCAACGTTGGCCTGGGTGCCGGGGATGCCCTGGGCACGACGCCCTTCCGTGGCAGCGTTTTCTGTCTTGAGTTGTCGCGCGTCAAGGAAGCTGATGCCGCTGATCAGACGGAGGCTGTGGATGGGATTGCCAAAGGAAGAGAACTCGAGACCGCGGTTACGCTGATTTCCGGTAACGCCGTAGACGAGAGTGACTGGATTCAGCACGCCGTCTGGCTCGGTGATCTGGAAGATCGCCAGCGTCGCGCCAAACTGCCCGTGTTCGAACTTGCCGCCAACTTCCTGCTGGTGAGCGACGTAGGGTGCGAAGATCTCGCTGACGTTTACGGAGCCGACTGGAGCGGTCGGGCCCGGCTGAAGATCCTGCATGAAATTACCGTATACGGAGAAGCCCGCCGGCAGGTGATAGAGGGCCGCGACCGAGGGGCTTGGGACCGCCTTGTTGTACGCGCAGTCAGAGGCGCATGGCGTGAAGATGTTGGTATTGTTGGCGCCACGGCTGTTGCTGCCCAGCAACTGCACGTTCAGCCACTGGCCGCGCAGGCCACCGATGACGACCAGACGGCCATGCAGGGCTGTAGCGACGTCGGCAAAGAGAATGCTGGAGTTTCGATTAAGACTGGTATCCGGGACGCCCTTAAGGCCGGCGACCCGCCTGTCCTGTGGGGCGAGCGGGACGGGGTTGTACAGGTTGGTGGTGAAGGAGTCAGTGCCAGGATCTGCAGGATCATAGAAGTAAGCAGCCTTCACCTGGAGGACATCACCGGCAACCGTGACCGCGTGGTGGATAGGCCCGGTGGAGAAGTCAAGATGCGAGCCCAGGCGGCCGACGTTGTTGTGCACTGAGGAAGTGAAGGGGAGATCGGTGACAGAGATGCTGCCCGGCAGGGTGGCGTCGGCCGTTAGGGCTGTTGAGCCCGGGCCTACGTACGACTCAAGCTCGCGGGCGTGCCCGTAGGCGCCGTAGATCTCCGCGTGGCTGTTGAGCTGGTAGGCACCTTCAGCCAGCGTTACGACCTCATGATGGGTGTAGCTGGAAGAGTGGTCGAAGAGATTGCTTGTCATCTTTGGAGCAGCCGGTACCGCGACCCCTGGATAGAGATAAATGTAGTCGCGATAAGCCAGAAGACTGCGGTACTGGTCGCTCAGGTCGAGGCTGGCATGAAAGCGATCGCCGCGGTAGTCGATGCCGGTGCTGGCGGAGCCAAGGTGCTCTTCCTGATTGTCGACGGGTGGTCGGCCAAAGCGGCCGCCGAGCTCGACGCGCACACCCAGGGCGTCTTTAGGGAGGAAGCGGTGGCCCCCGTCGAGGTGCCCCTCCCAATCGTTGTGCATGGAATATCCACCATCGAACCGGTAGAGCGGCGTGTCGCCGGCCCGCTTGGTGACCATGTTGATCGTGCCACCGGGTGCGCCATAGGCCGAGGCACCGTTCAGAAAGGAGGTCGGTCCCTTGAAGAGCTCCACGCGCTCGACATTCTCAAGCGAAGGGCTGCGGCTATCAACGAGGTCAGGCATGCCGTTTAGCAGAGACTGACCGGGGTTGAGCACGAAGCCGCGCAACGTGAGGTATTGATCTTCAGAGTAGCGGCCATTGCCATCCTGGATGCCGACCTCGTTCTGCAGCACCTCCGAGACGGTCTGTGACTGCTGGTCGAGCATCAGCGCAGCGGTGAAGCTGTCGACCGAGTAGGGCATGTCGCGAATGCTCAGATTGCCGAGTGTGCCCGCTGCCGCCGTGGTGGCGATGGCTCCATTGCCGATGGTCGCATCCGCAGTTACGGTCACCGTGTCGGTCGCGTCTCCGATGGTGAGGCGAAGATCGCTGATGCGGCTCGTGCCGTCGGGCAGGGTCAGGTTGTTGGAGACTAGAGTGCGGAAGCCTGGGGCGAGGACGCGCTCGCGATATGTGGCGTCAGATGAGCTGGCGAGTTCCAGGACATAGTGGCCGGAGGCGTCGGTGGCCGTCGTCACCACCGCGTTGCCACCGCTGGTTTCAAGAATGACAGTGGCCTTAGCGATGCCTGCGCCGGAAGGGTCGGTGATGACGCCACGGAGCTCTGCATGGGAGGAGACGGCAGGTGAGTCACCAGGGGTGACCAGAGGCGAAGCGAGACACAGCAGGGCAGCAAAGGCGTACAGGGTAAGTTCCTCCAGCATTAGGACCAACTTGGTCCGATATTAGCATGTAGCTGATTTGGCTTAGGTGATGCCAGCTGCCTTACCACGTCCGCACCTTGGGGACCACCGCAGCCACAGCTCCTCTGGGGTGGGGCCGTAGCACGCCGATTTCTGAGCCCTGTGAGTCGTAGGTTGCGAGGAGTTCGCCCGCTGCCATTAGCGATTAGGTAAGCATTTGTTTCAATCGGTACTGATATGTCGCATTAGCGGAAGTGATCCAGTCTGCTTTAGCGCAGGACGTTGTATGCGCGCTGTTCCGGCCAGAGCTTGCCTTTGTTCTGCTGCTTCCAAGCGAACTGCTGGCCGCATGCCTGGTTGGGGCAAAGCAGGCTGGAAGCATCTCCAGGGGCGAGCCGGAAGTGCTGTGCAGTGATTTCCGTCCTGCACTTCGGACATTGCCAAGTGGCGGCAAGCCGGTTGCCTCGGCTGGATTTCAGCATGAGTCCTCCTCGCGCAGGTGCTTCTCGATCTCCTCCCAGACGATGCGGACGAACTCGACCGCATCGCGGACCTGTTCGCGTACGGGCACGGTATTGGCGCTGATGTAACGCTGCTGCCGCAGGCGGAACGCAGCGATGCGGCAGGCGTTCTCGAGCCACCAGTCCTTTGGTGGCTGCTTCTCGCCGGGCGAGGTCATCGGTTCGCTCATGGCAGGCTCCTAATGGAAGTCATGGGATTCCATGGGCGCGGCAGTAACGTCGAGCTCCTCGATGTGCTTCGCGCGAAGGTGGATGACCTTGTCGATGTTTTGGAGAGAGCCCTCGATCAAGAGGAATTTGGCATAGGTGACGAGCGACCGATTAGCCTCGTAGAGGTCCGGGTCGATGATGGCGTTGGCGATGCCGGTTTCGTCTTCGAGAGACAGGAAGATGAAGCCGTGGGCGGTGCCGGGCCGCTGCCGGGCGATCACCTGGCCGGCGATGCGGAGCTTGACGCCGTGGCGCACCAGCTTGAGGTCCCCGGCGCGGAACACCTGCAGCGTTCGCATCCGGGGACGGCAATGCGCCATGGGATGCCGTCCGACAGTGACGCCGGTGCCGGCGTAGTCGGCGACCATGCGCTCTTCCGGGTTCATGGCTGCCAGCGGGGAGTCGTCATCCTCGTCGCCGTCCAGCTCTGAGAGCAGCGGCCCAGCCTGCCTGCCGGCACGCTCGACCTGCCAGAGCGCATCGCGGCGGTGCATTCTGTCGCCCAGCGCGTTGAGGGCACCCGTTTCAGCGAGCGTGGCAAGATCGGCCTGCGAGAGGGACGGCACGCGGCGGGCAAGCTCCTCGATGGAACCGAAGGGCCGCATCGCCCGGATGCGCTCGATCTCCGCGGCAACGGTAGCGCGCAGACCGCGCACATAGCGAAGACCGAGCCGGAGCGAGTAGGCGTCCTCTGGTTCGCGCTCCAGCACGCAATTCCACTCGGAACGCAGAATGCAAACAGGCTTGACGCGTAGCCCGTGCCGCTGCGCGTCTTTGACCAGCACGGCTGCCGAGTAGAAGCCCATCGGCTGGTTGTTCAGGATGGCGGCCGTAAACACGGGCAGGTAGTGGAACTTCAGCCAGGCGGAAGCATAGGCTATCAGGGCGAAGCTGGCGGCATGGGACTCCGGAAAGCCGTACAGAGCGAACGAGCTGATGGCAAGGACGATCTCCTCCTGCGCCTTGGAGCCGACGCCGTTGGCATCCATGCCGGCGCGGAGCTTGCCTTCGAGCACCTTCATCTTGTCGGCGGAGCGGCGGCTGCCCAGCGCTCTGCGGAGTTCTTCTGCCTCACCGCCGGTGAAGTTGGCGATGACCATGGCGATGCGCAGCAGTTGCTCCTGGAAAAGCGGCACACCCAGCGTCCGGCGCAGCACCGGCTCGAGCAGCGGGTGCGGGTACTCGATCTCCTGCCGGCCCTGCCTGCGCTCCATGTAGGGGTTCATCATCTGCCCGACGATCGGCCCCGGCCGGATGATGGCAACCTGCACCACCAAGTCGTAGAACTTGTCGGGGTTGTTGCGGGGGAGCGAGGCCATCTGCGCCCGGCTCTCCACCTGGAAGAGGCCGATAGTATCGGCCCGGCGCAAGGACTCATAGACCTTCGGGTCATCGTGCGGAATCTGCGCGATGTCGACCTGCTTGCCGTAGTAGTGCGGAATTAGCTCCACGCAGTCCTTGAGCACGGCCATCATGCCCAGGCCGAGCAGGTCCACCTTGATGAGACCCATATCGGAGCAGTCTTCCTTATCCCACTGCACGACATTGCGTCCCGGCATCGACGCCGGCTCGATGGGCACCACGGAGGCGAGCTGGCCCTGCGCGATGATCATGCCGCCTGAGTGCTGGCCGAGGTGCCGGGGCAGGTCCAGCATCCGTATCGACAGCTCCAGATACTTGGCGATGCGGGGGTGGTGGAGGTCGAAGCCGGCCTGCTGGAAGTGGTGCTCCATGGTGTCGGTTGGGCCCTTCCACTCGAAAGACCCCACCAGCCGGGTGAGGCGCGTCTGCATGTCGGCATCGAAGCCGAGCGACTTGCCGACTTCGCGGGCCGCGGAGCGGCCGCGATAGGTGATGACGTTGGCGCACATGGCCGCGCCGAGCTGCCCGTAGCGGTCGTAGACGTACTGGATAGCGCGTTCGCGGTCGTCGCCGGACGGCAGGTCGAGGTCGATGTCGGGCCATTCGCCGCGAACTTCCGTAAGGAACCGCTCGAACAGCAGTTCCATGCCCACAGGATCGACAGCGGTGATGCCGAGCGAATAGCAGACAGCGGAGTTAGCCGCGGAGCCGCGTCCCTGCACGAGGATGCCGTGCCTGCGGCAGAACTCCACGATGTCCCACACGATGAGGAAGTAGCCGGCGAGCTTCAGTTTGGAAATGAGCGCAAGTTCGGTATGAACCTGTTTCTCGGCTCTGGCGCGGAGCTTCGCGCTGGCCTTGCAGCCGTAACGCCGGGCGACTCCCTCCATGGTTCGCTTGTGCAGGAAGCTGTCCATGTCGTCGCCGTCTGGGACGGGATAGCGGGGGAACTCGTAGCCCATGTCGTTCATCTGGAATGTGAGCCGGTCGGAGAGCTCGTTCGTGGCGGCGATCGCCTCAGGAACATCGCGGAAAAGAAGCTGCATCTCGGTAGCGGAACGCAGATGCCGCTTGCCGTTCTGCTGCAAGAGCAGGCCTGCCTCGTCGAGCGAGCAGCCATGCCGGATGCTGGTGAGCACGTCAAGGATCTCGCGCTCGAACTCGATGGCCATGCTGACACCGTTCGTGGCGAGCAGTGGCAGGTGGAACTCGCGGGCCAGCGAGATAGCCGCCTGGTTGCGGGCCTCCTGTTCGCAGATGCCGTGCCGCTGCAGCTCGACGTAGACGTTCTTCGAGCCAAACGTCTGAATCAGTCGGGTAAGGACTTTCCGGCCCTCGTCCATGCCGCCGCGCTCCAAAGCTGCAGCGAGTGGGCCTTCGTCGCCACCGGTCATGCAGACCAGACCCTCCGCGTACTGCTCGACGCTGCGGAATAGAGCGATGCCGTCGCCCTTCGTCCGCTGCGCGAGCTTGTAGCTCGAAATCAGCATGGACAAGTTGCGGTAGCCGGTCTGCGACTCGCACAGCAGCGAGAGACGTACCGGGCGGCTTGGAATGGTGTGCGGCTGCCATGCCGGTGGCCTCGCCCGCTGGCCGAAGGCATCGACCGAGACCTCGGCGCCGATGTGCGAGCGCAGGCCCAGTTTCTTCGCCGTCGTGTAGAGCCGTGGCGAACCATAGAGGCCGTCGCGGTCGAGGATGGCGAGGCCGGGCAGTTCCAGGTTGGCGGCCTGCTGGGTCATGGCTTCGGGCAGCGAAGCGCCTTCGAGAAAGCTGAAAGCCGATCGCGCATGCAGCTCGACGTAGCGCTCAGTCATAGAGCCCCACCACGAACCATGCTTTGGAGGCGTGGTCCTGCCGCAACCGCAGTGCCTGCAGCGGCTCGACCGTGACCACATCCCAGAGGTCGTGATCCCATGCCTTGCCGTCCCACCAGGAACCGGAGGAGTGCCACGGCCCGGCACAGGACGAGATTGTGAAGCGGGAGCCCTGCCAGACCATCAAACGGGGCTGGTCGCTCCAGCAGGTGACACGAACCGGCTGCGGCGGCCGAAAGATGCGGACGGCAAGCCGGGAGGGAAGCGGATCCCGTTCCGCAGTCGCGTGGAGACTCGGCCGGAACGGAGCCATGGTGAAGTTGTCCGCTTTATGGCTGTTCTGCAGCTGCGGTGAGCCGACGTTACCTTCCCCGGCTATCGATCGCAGCCGCGCCAGCAGCAGCTCCAGCTTGTCCGGGTCGGGGAACTGCGCCTGAAACAAGCCGCGCTGCGCGATTTGCGGCTGCGTCGGCTCGGCATCGAGCGTGACACGCAGGATGCCGGCCTGCGGCGGGTGTGCCTGCAACTCCAGGTTGAGCAGCTTCAACAGCAGCTCGCGGTTCTGCGTCGGCGTCGCCGGGCGAACTGAGATCGAGTGCGGTTCGGCTCGCTCAAGCTGTAGAGTGAGCCGCACGGAACGGAGCGCATAGGCACGGTCCGTTGCTTTGCGCAGGACGGCTTCGAGCATCGGAGAGAGCACGAAGAGCAGGGAATCGAGCAACTCGAGCGGGCTATCGAGCGCCGTGGTCTCGGAAAGCGTGAACTCCGCTTCCTCCGGCACCAGCAGGTGATCGGCTTCGCCTCTCGCGAGCAGCTGCAGCCTGCGGCCCTGCTGACCTAAGCGGCTGACAAGGGCTGTTTCCGGCAGGGCAGCAAGCTCACCCAAGGTACGGATACCCCAGCGGGAAAGCACTCCTAGAGTCTTGGCTTCGCAAGGAAGCAGCGAAGTGGAAAGCCTGGCGAGCTTACCTCGCACGCTATCCCGATCGGCACAGACGATCGTCTCGGTGCTGCGCGCCAGCAGGAGCGCGGCTTCGGCGTTCGGCGCGGCTCCGATCCCGGCAGGGAAGCCAGCGGCTCGAAGTTCCTGGTAGAGCTTGCGTGCGTAGCTCTCGGCCGAACCGAAGAGTGTGCCGGTCCCGGAACTGTCGATCAGGAGAACGACAGCAAAGCGGTGGGCTTCCGCGTATGCATTGAACGGGGAGGCAAGGGCTTCGATGCGTGGGGAGAAGCGCTCCGCCAGCTCAATGGCAAGCGCAAATGCTGCCTTCTCCTCTTCCATCTGCCGCGTGCGGAAGACAGCCGTGCATCCTGCCTCGGCTTGTACCTTGCTCATGCCGTGCTCGATGCCGGCGACCTTGGCCTTAGCGCATCGCGAGACGACCTTCTCCTGTGGCGGCACGCCCTCGAGCACCGCGCACGCCTGCGAACGCAACTCAGGGGAGATGCGCTGCCATGCGGCAACGGGGAACTCCGGAATGTGGATCGCGGTGAAAGACACGTTATCTTCCCGCCGCCTGCATCCATGCCGGTGCCGTGTCCCAGCTCGTCGCGCGTCCCGGTGCTTTCCTGCCTACTGCGGGTGCCGTTCGTTGCCGGGCGACCTCCGCAACACGCGGTACAGCTCCAAGAACGCCCTGAGTCTTCGGTGCCTCGCCTGCCGAGCACTCCAGAACGCAGGCCGCGCTCGACCGGGCGCATGGCTCCTTGGTGAGCAGCAGCAGGATGGCATCGCTCTCCTGCGCCGCACGCCGGAACCGGAACCATGTCGCGGACGGGATGCGCAGCGCCTGTTTCGGCTCGACCGATGCGAGGTCGAGTACGACGACGCGGAAGCCCTCTGACTGCAGGACCTGGTCGGTCGCGCGCAGCGCACGGTCCAGCCGGTCCCATGGCTTCCCCTCACGAGCACGAGCTGTGATTGCTGGAGTCTTCGCAGCCGCACGGAGCCGTGCCGCGTCCGCCGCTTGCCGGTCCATCTGGCGCAGAGGGTCGGTCTCGTCGACCTTGCGCAGGTTCCATCGCTCCCATTCCACCTGGTCCTGCGAGGCAGTATGCAGACCGAGAGGCTGGTTGGGATGGCCCGGTGTTCCCTCCATCTTCCGTCTGCGCTGCTCTTCCTTGTAAAACAGCATCTGCTCGAGCGCTGGAGCCAGTCCCTTGGTCTCGCCGCGCGAGTGCGAGCTGCCGCAGCCGCCATGGATGGGCCGGTGGCTGGTGTGATCCGCCCCGAACGGCTTGGACTCTGCTGGTGCTACAAGGGAAGAGATACGGGGCTGTGTCGCGGCTGTGAAGCGTACCCAGAGCAGATTTGCGAGCTCGACGCCAGCCGCAGCAGCGCTGTGTGGCGAGAGCATGTCGCTCACGTCGATGTACGCGCACGCCCCCTCAATCGACGCGAGTGCAAGGAGGGACAGCGCAATTGAAGATCGGCCGGAACCGTCTGGCCCGGTCAGCTCACAGACTGAGCCGAGCGGCAGACCGCCACCCAACAGATCATCCAGCCGAGTGTTGCCAATCGGGTGCAGCCGCGGCGCTTGCTGCGCAATCGGGGACAGCGCCGCCGGAATCCGGTTGGCCAGCTTCGCCTCGATCTCACGTTTTAGACGTGCTGCCTGAGCCCGCATCTGCTTCTTCGCCTTCTCTTCGCTTCTTGGATGCCTAGCCTAGCGCATCCTGAAGCGGAAAGGGACAGAAAAAGCGACGGCACCTGCCGTGATCTCTACGCTCTAGTAACGTGACATCCCCCTTCAGGGGCACTTCTCTCTGCGGCGGACACTAACTGAGTTGAACGAGAGCAGGCGGAGCATCCCGCCTGCTTTGTTGCATTTAGCTAGCGCAGGTTGTGACGTCCGCCAACTGCCGCTCTGAGCTGAGGCGGCATCCGGCTCCATAGCCGAGCTCCCACTGGCAGAGCAGGCAGGCATCGTCCCACTGCGCCTGTTCTCCGTCACTGCCGACTGTCATTGCCGGACCGAGGTGGTGCTGCGCGATGAGCAGGAAGGCGGTCACGGCTAAATCGTAGGGGCGAAAAGCGGTCTTGCACGCGCCGCTGAAGATGCCGTTCTTATCGGCCTGATCCGCGCTCATGCTTCGCTCAAACCAGACCGACTCGTAGGAGCAATCGCCGTTGCAGGTCCGATACGGAAGCGTGCCGCCGATACCCAGGTTGTCGCCGATACCGCACGCCTTCTCTGCCGGCCATGGCACACAGACGGCGGGGTTCTTTGCGTGGCCGCAGTTCTCGGCGCCATTGAAGCCGATGAACTCAGGTCCGATCTCCGGGAACTCCTTGCCCTGTGCGTTGGCGAGTTGCACGCCTGCCCGCTCGAAAGCCGGCAGAAGTCTCTCGAAGTCTTTGGCGATCGCGTTGAAAGTTTCAGCTGCGATGCTCTGCGGTCGGTCCCAGTAGTGTGTGTATCCCATGCTGTTCGCTCCTGAATGGCCGTGCTGTGTTTGCTCACAAACACGCCTTGGCCCTGGCCCACGCCAGCGGGGGTGGCAAGTGCAAGAGCCGGATTCCTTTCCCGAAGGGCGGGCGAAGCCCGGTCTGCACAAGCGAAGCGCGGAAGATAAAGGTGGCTCTTGCGCGCGCCAGGGGCAGAGCCCCTTAGCAGGCTGTTGCTGTTGCTTGTTCTTGGGGCGTTGCGGGGTCTCCCCGCAGAGGGGGTGACGGAAGAGATGGGCCGGTTTTTCGCCGGCGCAGCTCTGGAGGCAGGGGGGAGACCTCCGTGCGACTTGATGCCGTTTGACTGATTGTTCAACACTGAAAGGAGTGAGCTGAACCTGCGGTTCCGTCCGCAGTAGCCTATCGACGTCGGCGTGGCTGGTAACGGTCGGGTCGAAAGCTGTCGAGACAACATACCTCTGTTATCCAACGGGGAGAACACCGTGAGGCGTTCTCCTTTACTGCCAGCGTCAAGGCGGTTGGAGGGTTAGGCTGGGTGATATGTCCAACACATGTGAACTACCGAAAGCACCGTAACCCCCAAAGAGCCAAAGACGCTGACAGGCTCTGGCCAAAAGGCACGCAGCCGGATGCATTCACTGGAAGTTTGGTGCACACGGACACAAAGGCTGCCGGTGTAGAGGTAGGGACTAAGCCACTCGTGTCATTCAAACGGAACAAGGTAAGCCCGTTGCTTCGCCCTTTCGGGGGCAGGCGTTGCCGCAAGGCACGTTGTCAGGGCAGCGGGTAGAGGATGCTGGAGAAAGCGAACGTCGCTCTGTAATGGAGTGGATAGGGGTTGCAATATCACCCCGCTGCGAAAGCAGGCTGACTTCCAGTTGGTCGTGGATGACGAAAGAACTTACAGAATCTTCGCAGGAGGAAATCGCAAATGAATGTGGAGCAATCCATGTGTGCCGCCTCCGACCCGGAAGCGCAATGGGCACAGGTCAACTGGTCCCAATGTGAGCAAGAGGTCAGGAGACTGCAGGCGCGTATCGTCAAGGCAACAAAGGAAGGCCGTCACGGCAGGTTGAAAGCCCTGCAATGGCTGCTGACCCACTCGTTCCATGGTCGAGCTTTGGCCGTAAAGCGAGTGACGCACAACAAGGGCAAGAACACACCGGGAGTGGACGGAGCAATCTGGAGCACCCCGGCGTCCAGATACGAGGCCATCGATACGTTACGACGGCGCGGCTATCAGCCGCAACCGTTGCGGCGCGTCTTCATCCCGAAGTCAAATGGCAAGCTGAGGCCGCTCGGTATCCCCACGATGAAAGACCGCGCCATGCAGGCACTCTACCTACTGGCGTTGCTTCCCGTCGCGGAGACCACCGGCGATCTCAACTCCTATGGCTTTCGACCGGAACGCTCGACTGCTGACGCCATCGATTACTGCTTCTGTGTGCTGGGCCGTAAGGACAGTGCACCGTGGCTGCTGGAGGGCGACATTCGGGGCTGTTTCGACAACATCAGTCACACATGGATGCTCGACCACATCTCCACGGACAAGGAAGTGCTGAAGAAATGGCTGAAGGCGGGCTACATGGAGAATCGAACGCTGTTTCCAACGGAGGCAGGGACACCACAGGGCGGAATCATCTCGCCTACACTGGCAAACCTGACGCTGGATGGGTTGGGGCGGCTGCTCAAGGAGACCTTCCGTCCAAGGAAGATCCGTGGGAAGCTATTCAATCCGAAAGTGAACTTCGTCCGCTATGCCGATGACTTCATCATCACCGGATGCTCGAAGGAGCTTCTGGAGAGTGAGGTCAAGCCGCTGGTCGAACGCTTTATGTTCGACCGGGGCTTGCAGCTCTCACCCGAGAAAACCTGCATCACGCATATCGAAGATGGCTTCGACTTCCTCGGGCAAAACCTGCGTAAGTATGGCGGTAAGCTCCTGATTACGCCCTCCGGAAAGAATATGCATGCCTTTCTGGAGAAGGTACGCGATGCGATTCGTTCGAATCGAGCCGTGAAACAGGAGTACCTGATACGTTTGCTCAACCCGATCATTCGGGGCTGGGCGTACTATCACCGCCATATCGAAGCTGGCTCGGCGTTTCAGAAAGTAGGGATGGTTCTCTGGCACTCGCTCTGGCGATGGGCGAAGCGACGCCATCCGAACAAGTCCGCTACCTGGATCGTAGATCGATACTGGCATCGACTTGGACGGCGCAAGTGGTGTTTCGCTCTACCGTCTGGCTCGGAACGCTCGGATGTGGTCCGGTTGGTTGACCCCACCCAGATCGCCATTCGGCGTTACGTCAAGGTGAAGTCGGATGCTAACCCGTTCGACCCGCATTGGCGCAACTACTTCAAGACTCGCAAAAAAATGAGGTAGTCAGGCCATGCTCTCGTTCTGCGCAATGTAGTCCGGCTCCGCTCGCGCGGGGCTTATACACGGCTTGAGCCGGATGATGGGAAACCATCAAGTCCGGTTCTTAGGGGAGGGAGCGGCAGCAATGCCGCTTCCTTACCCGACCCCCTCCAGCCAAGTAGTCGCGTTGAATCATCTACTTATAAGCGCGATGAGGCAGCGATTTCTTGACACTCCGGAGAGCATTTAGGAAGTTTTGCGGCCTAGTGACTTAGCAATCTAGCCTTCTAGAAGCCTAGCGTGCTAAGGATCAAGGCGTTCTCTACCGCGCATGTGATCGATCATTCTTCGAAGATCATCGTCTTCAACTTTCGCTGGTGAGGGGGGTTCGATGACGAGGCGGAACCGGTCGAGATCGTTCTGCATGACTAGAGCTAGAGTAAGAAGGCTTTCGAGCATGCCAACTGCAGTTTGCGCAGTGATCTCAAGCCGACCAGCAGAAAGCGAGATGTTAGAGGGGAGGTCTGGAAGCATTGCTTGCCGCAGACCTTCCGGAAGACTCACCTTTAGCGCCTTCCGCTTCGGTGCTGGTTCAGCATCTGCCAGACGTACTCGGACGCCTTCCTCCGGGCTTGGCGCCGCGTTAAGGGCATCAAGGAACGCCAGCAACGCTGCCTTGTCAGTGAAGTGAGCGCTCCCTACGGTTTGCAACTGCCCAATCGCCTTCATCAACGTCTGCGCGGAGGCACGACCAACGGAGAAGAGGTTCTCGATATCAGCTCGGCTCCAAGTCTCGATTCGGGAAGCACCAGCTCGCTCGCGGATTAGGTGAAAATCGGCGGCCCACTTGACGGGTCGTGGCATAGAGGCCCCAGAGGAAGACCTTTTGAGGGTAGGGGATAGTTGGCCAACCTGCCAAGAATCGTTCGTGGGAGCGACAGACATTACGCCCGATAATGCTGGTTATCGTGCCACAATGTTGTCATGAGCCCGCAAACAGCCATTTCGGTCCTGAACCCCGAAGAAAGCAGCTCAGAGGCCCGTTTGATCGGCCTGGTGCTTGACGGGCTGACCTCCGAACACTCCCGGCGCTCCTACCGGACCGGTCTGGTGCGGTTCTTCGGATGGGTCCGGAGCTCTGGCACGGATCCAGCTTTCACCAAGGCGCTCGTCGGACAGTACCGGTCCCTGCTCCTGGCAGAGGGCTTGTCTTCCTCGTCGGTCAACCTGCGGCTTTCTCCCGTCCGCAAGCTCGCCCGCGAGATGGCCGACAACCAGCTGCTTGAGCCATCGATCGCGGCGGCGATCGAACGTGTTCCTGGTGTCGAGCGTCGTGGGACGCGAGTAGGGAACTGGCTGACCAAGGAGCAGGCAAACGATCTGCTCAACGCCCCGAGTTCGAATAGTCATCGGCAGGCGGGATCGAGCCATCCTGGCCCTGCTCATCGGTTGTGGCCTGCGGCGGGCGGAACTGCTTCGACTCGAGATTGATCATCTGCAGCAACGAGACGCCCGCTGGGTCATCCCGGATCTGCTTGGAAAAGGGAATCACGTCAGAACCGTGACCATCCCCGCTGGAGTCAAGGCTCGCATCGATCTCTGGACTACGACCGCAAGGATCAGCGAAGGCCGGCTCTTCCGTCCGGTGACCAAGGCCGGCTTGGTGCTGAGCCGCGGCATACAGGACGAGAAAGCGATCTGGCGGCTGGTGGTTCGCTACGCCCGGGAGACGGAGCTGGGAAAGCTGGCTCCGCACGATCTCCGGCGAACCTGCGCGAAGCTCTGCCGGAAGGCTGGTGGAGACCTGGAACAGATCCAGCTGCTGCTTGGGCATGCTTCCGTTCTGACGACGGAACGGTATCTCGGGACGGAGCAGACCCTGACCCACGCGGTGAATGATGGCCTCGGGCTTGATCTGGGGTGAGCTAGCCATTTAGCAGTCCAACAATCTAAATGGCTAGCGTTCTAGCACGGAGAGATCGCCGGATACGCGGAAGCCCACTTTTGAGGAGGCTACATGGGGCAATCCCCGCTAGGGCATCTACTTGAAATCAGATAGTCGACTGGACCCCGCACCGGGCCATCGAGTCGGGGCGGTGCGAGGCATCGCCGAACACCTTGTCTAGCCTTCCTGCCAGCGCAAAGAACGTCATCCAGCTAGGGAAAGCCGATCAGCGCGCTGGCGGGGAGAGCTTGACGTCACGGCCCGCTGACATTACCGTTGAGTCGTGATCGTCTCTGCACAGAATTGTTGTTGCCGCTGTCGCTGCAGTTAGCAGGCACCAATTCGGCGGGTGTACATTACCCACCTTCACTTCCAGTACTTGCTTGAAATAGTCAACGCTCCCGGCGCGATGACTCATTTCCGTTGCGCATGCAACATGGAGTGTCCCTTGTCCTTCTCTTTCCCGATTCGCTTTCGGGGGCGGCATGCTCTCACGACGTTTGCATTCCTGGCCTTCGTTTCCCCCTATTCCGCAATTACGCAAACCACGGGAACGGGCACACTCACGGGCACGATTTCCGATGCAAACGGTGCACGCATTCCCAGGGCACGCGTGACCGTCACGGAAGCCTCGAGCCATCTGCAACGCTCCACAGTGACAAATGCGGAAGGCCTCTACGTCCTGCCGGCCTTGCGGCTCGGTACGTACTCCATTGTGGTGGAGAGTGACGGCATGGCGCCCGCACGCCGCAATGATGTCATCCTCGATGCGGACACAACCAGAAGCGTAGATTTGGTCGCGTCGGTCGACGGGGTGTCTGATGCAATCACTGTCACCACAGCTCCACCCCTCATCGAAAATGGATCCGGTGCGCTCGGTGACCTGATCTCCGGAACCCAGGTGACAGAACTGCCGCTGAATGGGAGGAACTTCAGTCAGCTTCTTACCCTCGGGACCGGTGTCTCCTCTTCGCAAACCGGGCTGCGGATGGGCAGCGGACAGGAGGGCAACCCCCTGCTCTCCATCAACGGCGGCAGGCAGAACGCAAACGCGTTTACCTTTGACGGCGTTCTCGCGATGGACACGGGTGGCAATCGCGGCATCAACCTCTTTCCTCCTCCCGAAGCAATCGGGGAGATACAGGTCCACACCAGCAACTACACCGCTGACATTGGTTCCTACGGGTATGGTCAGGTGAACGTCGTCACGCGGGGAGGGGGCGCGACGTATCACGGGGATGTCTACGAGGTCTTTGCCAATGATGCCCTCAATGCGAAGAATTACTTCAACACGCAGAAGCCTCCGCTGAAGGACAATAACTTCGGCTACGACATCGGTGGGCCCATCGTACCGAACGCAAAGAGTGGCTTCGCGAAGAACCTTTTTTTCTTCTTCTCGCAGGCTTGGGACAAGCGTTCTGGACCGGAACTTACTTCGTTCACCTCGCCACCGCAGAGCACCTTTACCGGAGCCGTCCCGACTCTCGCCATGCGTTCCGGAGACTTCTCCGCCGTTGCGACTCCTGTCCGCAATCCAGCAACGGGCCTGCCCTACGTTGGCAACCGCATTACAAACATCGATCCTAACGCACTCATCCTGCTCAACGCATACATTCCGCTGCCGACAAATACAGCCGCGGCAGGCGGCAGCACGAACTGGGTCGCGAGCCCGAAGAGCAGAACAGACTGGCGAGAAGAACTCGCACGCATCGACCTCAATCCTGGCAATCGTGACGCGATCCTCCTCCGGTATGCGCACGACAGCTGGTCTCAGTCCCAGGCGATTCTGAAGCCGTCAAATCAGGCGTTCAACTCCATCGGCGGAAACTTCGCCAAGCCAGGATCGAACACGGTGGTGCAATGGACGCACATCTTCGGGCCAGAGCTGGTGAACCAGGCCATTGTGGGATTCAGCCGGAACCAGATCACGCAGAGTCCGAACGCAGCAGCACAGCGGCCCGCCGGGCTGGCCATTCCGTCGCTCTTCGGTGCGAACGCAACCAACGTGATCCCCTCGTTATCCTTCGGCGGCGGCTACAGTGGCATCGGTGCGCAAGGCCTCACCAACAACACGAATAACGTGTTTACCTTCCGGGACGACCTGAACTACCAGCTCGGCGCTCACACGGTCAAGGCCGGGTTCAACGCGTTGCGCATCCAGAAGTTTGATCGCTTTCCCTACGCTGGGCAGGCTGGCACGTTCACCTTCGACGGCAGCGTCACAGGCAATGCCATCGCGGACTTCCTCACCGGCCGTGCCTTCTCCTATACAGAGCAAGGATCGATTCCAAACGTCTACCTCTTTTCGAACATGTATGAGGGCTACGTTCAGGACACATGGAAGGCACGGCAGAATCTTACGTTTGAGTACGGCGTCCGGGACACCATCTACACGGGAGCGCCGAATGGCTTTGACAAATACGACAACCTGAGCACCTTTATTCCTTCGCTCTACGTTGCGGCCAACGCTCCAACGATCCTGCAGGGGAATGGTGCGTTGGTCCGCGGCACAGGCGATCCCACCAACGGTCTGATAACTCCCACAAGCCAGAGAGGCTTTCACTACGCGCGTTCGCTGAGCGAACTGCGCAACAACATTGGACCGCGCGTCGGATTCGCCTACACGCCCGGCAGGTCGGGGCTGACCGCCATTCGCGGCGGCTTTGGCATCTTCTATCACTGGGACAACGACAATCACGAGAATGGCAGCCAGAATCCGCCATTCTCCCAGTCGGGTACGGCTTACGGCGTCTCGCTAAGCTCCATCGGCAACACCGCCGCAACAACGTTTCCAGCAACTCTGAATGTCTGGGATCCCCGGAAGCTGTACGCCACCATCTCGCAGTACAGCCTCAGTGTGGAGCAGCAGCTGCCATTTGCCACCGCACTGAGCATCAGCTATGTGGGCAACCAGGGCCGGCATCTCGATCAGACACCCAACATCAACCAGCTTCAACCGGGGCAGCTTCCGGCGTCCGGCACGAATGTCAATTATCTGAGGCCCTACAGGGGCTACGCTGCCATCAACTACGACGTGCGGTCTGCGTCCGCAAACTACAACGCCCTGCAGGTCAATCTTCGCCGACGATTTCAGCACGGCTTGTCCTTCGGAGCGGCTTACACCTGGTCGAAGGCGCAGGTGCAGCAGGTCGGTCAAAGTCAGTTCTTCAACGAACGTGGCCTGGGCTCGTACGACCGTCCCAACATCCTGACCCTGAACTACATCTGGCAACCGGAGATCTTCCGTAACGGCAATCTTCCTGAAAGGATGCTGTTGGCGAACTGGGAGCTCAGCGGCATCACCAACTTGCAAGGCGGGCTGCCCTTCACAGCATCCGCATCGACCGATGTTGCTCGCGTTGGCAACAGCGGGCAACGACCTAACCGGATCGGCGCCATTGCCTATCATTCGCGTTCCGTCTCGAACTACTTCAGTGGATCGTCGTTCACCGCGGCAGCCCCTGGAACCTTCGGCAACGAACGGCTGGGAGACATTCGCGGCCCCGGGACCGACCTGTGGCAGTTGAATGTCGCGAAGAACATCCCTATCGAACGCGTCTCCCTGAAGCTGGAAGCGCAGCTCTATAACCTGTTCAATCACGCAAACTTCAATGGCGTAGGACTGACGTATGGTTCCGCGGCCTTCGGCACGCTTAATAGCGCGCTCGATCCGCGCAACGTCCAGTTCCGCTTGAAAGCATCCTTCTAACCGCTCATCGACGCAGCAGGCTATTTCAGACGCGAGGAAATGGAAGATGTCCGATCAATCATCCAACGACATGACCAGACGGAGCTTTATCGGTAATTCCGCTCTTACGGCAGGGGCGATGCTCACAGGTATTGCGGCGCATGCAGCCAGGACGAAGTCACGGCCGAACATCCTGTTCATCATGACCGACGACCACGCGGCGCAGGCCATGAGCTGCTACGGCAGCAAGGTAAACCAGACACCCCATCTCGACCGGATAGCGACTGAAGGCATGCGCATGGACCACGTCTTCGTCACCAACTCCATCTGCACGCCGAGCCGCGCTTCCATCTTGACCGGCAAATACAGCCATCTGAATGGTGTTCCGGTCTTCAACCGCTTCGACGGGTCTCAACCGACCGTTCCCAAATATCTGCAGAGCGCCGGGTACTACACCGCGATGATTGGCAAATGGCACCTGGGCAGCGATCCTACCGGGTTCGACACCTGGAACATCCTGCCCGGACAAGGCGTTTACAACGATCCGACCTTCTACGACAAGGACGGCTCCACTGTCATCAAGGGCTACTGCACCGACATCATCGCCAACCTGACGATTGAAGCACTAGAAAGCCGCCCGAAAGACAAACCCTTTTTCATCATGTCGCACCATAAGGCTCCTCATCGGGAGTGGACGCCAGACGAGAAACACCGCAAACAGTTTGAGAATGTTCACATTCCTGAACCGGAGACACTCCGTGACGATTACGCAGGCCGCACCGATGCTCTCCGGGAACAAAAGCAATCCGTGTTCCGCGACCTGACACGTGCAGACCTAAAAATTGCCCCGCCACCCGGCCTCTCAGCAGAGGAGCGAAAAGCGTGGGGTGCAGTCAAGCCGATGGAAGTCGAAGTGGAAGTCGATGGCGTGAAGAAACTACTTACCGGCAGTGAGCTCGAAGCCTGGAAGTATCAGCGCTACATGCGAGACTACCTGGCGTGCGTCCAGAGTGTCGACGACAACGTCGGGCGTGTGCTGGACTGGCTTGACGCCAACGGCCTGAAAGATCAAACGATTGTCATCTACACCAGCGATCAAGGCTTTTTCCTTGGCGAGCACGGCTTGTTTGACAAGCGATTCATGTACGAGGAATCGCTTCGCATGCCGTTTGTCGTGCGCTGGCCTGGTGTCATCAAACCCGGCACCGTCTCGGAAGCGATCGGCATCAACTGCGATTTCGCGCCGACGTTTCTTGATGCCGCAGGTCGGCCTATCCCTGGAGACATGCAGGGCCGCAGCTTTCTTCCGTTGTGGCAGGGACACACGCCGAAAGACTGGCGCCATGCCATGTACTATCGCTACTACCACGATCCGGGTGACCACAATACGCGCGCGCACTATGGCATACGCACCGAAACTCACAAGCTGATCTACTTTTGGAAGAAAGACCAGTGGGAGTGCTATGACCTCACGCACGATCCGCTGGAGATGCACAACATCTACAACGAGCCTGCTGCGCAAGCCCTGGTCGCCGAGCTGAAGCAGGAGCTGTATCGCCTCAAAAAAGAAGTCAAAGACGACGACCAATTTGCAGAGACACAACCATCCGATTCGTCCTACGTGCAGCCACCACCTAAAAAGATCTAGAGTGAAAAACTGGAAGGCCTGGGCGTGACTTTGAAACAAGACGCAATCCGATCCGGTGCCTGCTGCCAGGTGTCGCGCGGCGAAAAAGTCGGCATGTCTGCGCCGTCAACCGGAGTTTCGGCCATCGGGAGCTCCCCCGAAACCGGAGTCATGATTGAGCTTTCTGGTGGCCGATTCTTGATGGGATCGGACTCGGCCGAGAGCTTGCCGCACGATGGTGAGGGACCGGTTCGACCTGTCGTTCTCAGCCCCTTTCATGTGGACGAGACGCCTGTGACCAACCAGGCTTTTGCTGCGTTTGTAAAGACGACAGGGTACGTGACGGACGCAGAGCGCTTCGGCTGGTCTTTTGTCTTCTGCTCACACATCCTCTCTGATCGCTTCGAGTCTGTTGTTGAAGACACCGTGCAGGCCGCTCCGTGGTGGTGCATGGCTCGAGAGGCCAAATGGAACACCCCCGAAGGTCCAGGCTCAAGCATCGGCTCGCGCCAGGATCATCCTGTCGTTCACGTCAGCCACAACGACGCACTTGCCTACGCCAACTGGGCCGGAAGACGTCTGCCCACCGAGGCTGAGTGGGAGTACGCCGCACGCGGAGGCCTGGTACAAAAAGCCTTTCCCTGGGGGGATACCTTGGAGCAGGATGGTGTCCACCACTGCAACGTCTGGCAAGGCACGTTCCCAAGCGCGGACACAGCGGCCGATGGATACGCGGGCACTTGCCCCGTCAAAGCATTTCCCGCAAACACCTTCGGCTTGTTTTCGATGACAGGCAATACATGGGAGTGGACCGCAGACTGGTTTGCGGTGCACCATCCCGGATCAGAAACAATCGATCCCCAAGGTCCGAAGCAAGGCGTCGATCGGGTCGTGAAAGGTGGCAGCTTTCTTTGTCATGCCTCCTATTGCAACCGGTACAGAGTTGCAGCACGGACACATAACTCTCCCGACACCTCGACGGGTAACATCGGCTTCCGTTGCGCTCGCTAGGATCATCAGGCTGACTCGCGGGAGTTTCCGCCTGGTCTTAGGAGAGGCGCAAGGAATAAGAGAATAGCCCATTGCCCCGGGTCCGCTTTTTCGGAAACACGGGTCATTCCCCGCAAACGCCGTTATCGTCACTCAAGTCAGACTGCCAGCAGTCTAACCATCTAGACGGTTAGACAACTATGAAGGCGTTCCCGTCATCGTGCTCTCGAACAACGATGGTTGCGCCGTCGCAAGGTCGTTGGATTATGTGGAATCTCCACGCTCGTCACTTTCGGTCGACTCTTCACATGCTCCTTTCCACAGGTAATCGCCGCCGTCATGTTTGGACACAGATGGCGGCAAAGGCGCTAGGCACGACTAATTGCCCCATAAGGTGCACGAATTGTGCCGGGCAACGATAGCAATGAACGCCTCCGCCCGGCGAATTCTGCCGCTACTCTTCAGCATTTAGGAGGTTTGCAATCATTCCGGGTTGCTGTGGATGCCAGTTGAGGTCTTGCTTCGTCTTCTTACTCGATGCTGGAAGGTCCAGCCCTACAGCCCTTGCCAGCCAGCCAAAGTGTTGTTGCGCCCCCTCCTCGGACAGTGAGACGACGGGAAGGTTCAGCCGCTGACCGATCGCGTCGGCTATATCGCGCATCGCGACGCCCTCCTCTGCGACTGCGTTGTACACGTCTCCTGCTTGTCCTTTTTCCAAAGCAAGCCGGTACAGGTGTGCTGTGTCGAGAACGTGTGCCGCAGGCCAACGATTGAGACCATCGCCTATGTATGCGGAGAAGCCTTTTTCGCGGGCGATCTGCATCGCGAAGCTCCACAATCCCTGCTTCCGCGTGTTGTGAACCTGTGGCATACGCATCACCAAAGGCCGGCAACCAAGCTCAGCAACAGCAGCCGCCGCTTCTTCGGAAGCGGCACGAGGATGGACGGTGGAAGGCACCGGGGCGTCATCTTCGGTGGCGACAGCGCCAGGATTTATGGCGGCAGCTCCGGTAATGGAAGTGATGATGAGCAAACGATCCGTGCCGGCCAGCACCGAACCGAAGACCTCGATCACCTTGCGGTCGTTCTCGCAGTGTTTCGCGAATTGCGAAAAGTCGTGTTCAAACGCAGTGTGGATCACTGCATCGGCGGAAGCTGCAGCGGACCGAAGAATCTCGGTGTCCTCCAGACTCCCTTGTTGAACCCTCACACCGGAATGTGCCAGAGCCTGTGCGCCTGCTTCGGACCGCACCAGGGCGACAACCTCATGTCCTGCATGGATGAGTTCAGGGACAATTGCCGAACCGATGAAGCCTGTCGCTCCGGTAAGAAAAACTCGCATGGATGCACTCCTGTCTTTGCTCTTCCGCGCAGTGGTCTCGCGGCCGCGATGCAGCCACGAATGGCTGGACTACCAGGGCACAGGACCGTTCTCATCAGAGAATGTGCCTGTAGGCCCCTCTGGGCCGATAAGGGCGAGGCGAACAGGTTCACGCGCGCCTTCTTCCACGCTCCGTGTGCCGTTGAAGTTGTTCAATGCCGTCGACGTGAAGCCGGGACAGGCCGCGTTGACCTTGATGTTTGTCGATTCCAGGGCGAGCGCGAACGCGAGAGTCACCGCATGAGCCGCTGTCTTGGACACGGAGTAGTTGCCGAACATGTTTCGGTGTGAGTTGGATGGATCCGAATTTAGCTTCATGGAAGCGCCGGAGCTTGCAGTGAGAACGATGCGGCCAGCGGGCGACTCCCGCAGGAGCGGCAGCATGGCTTGCGTGACGGCGATCACACCGAAGACGTTCGTCTCAAACACGGTACGAATATCCGCCAGCGGCGCAGCGCTGAGAAGATTCGTCGAGACCGCCTCCTGAAAGCTACCGCCGGCTCTCGCACGCGAGATCCCAGCATTGTTCATGAGAATGTCCAGCCGGCCAAACTCTTGACGGATGCGGTCGGCTGCAGCATTGATGGAGGTCTGGTCCGTGACATCGAGTTGAATGGGGTGCACGTTCTCTCCGAGGCCCTCTGCTGCACTCTTGCCCTCCTCCAGCTTTCGCGCCCCAAGCAGCACGATCACATCATGCCTGGCAAGGCTCTTCACGATTTCCAACCCGATACCCTTGTTTCCGCCGGTAACTAACGCAATGCGTTTTTCTTGCATGTCTTTCTCCTTGATGGTTCACTCCAACGTCCTGCTATGCTGAAGTAGTCGGAACTATGTTCCACCTAAGAATAGACGGAACGCAGTTCCGCTTGCAAGAGCCAGCTCATGAAAAGTTTGCAGAAAGTGTCGGTCGATTCAATACAGCCACGCCCGATGCGGGCCGATGGGCAACGCAAGATGGCCGCGTTACTTGAAGCTGCAGGCGAGGTGTTTGCCAGATCGGGTGTCGATGCTCCCGTTCGCGAGATTGCGGAAGCAGCGGGCGTTGGTCTGGGGACGGTATACCGTCATTTCCCACAGCGCTCAGACTTGATCGCGGCGGTCTTCCAGAATCAGGTCGATGCCTGCGCTGACGCCGCTGCCAGCATGGCCGCGAAATATGAGCCTGCGGAGGCGCTATCCCGCTGGATGCACCGGTATATCGACTTCATCGGCACCAAGCGAGGCCTCGCAGGTGCGCTGCACTCCGGCGACCCAGCCTACAGCGCTCTGCCGCAGTATTTCGATGAGCACCTGCGGCCCGCACTCGAAAGCCTGCTCGAAGAAGCGGTTCGAGCGGGGACGATCCGATCGGGAGTTGAAGCCAGAGAACTTTTGGGCGCAGTGGGAACGTTATGCTGCCAGGGACCCCACATGGATATCAGCTCTGCACGGCGTATGGTCAGTCTCCTCATCGATGGCATGCGGTACGGCGCTGCCAAGCACGAAAAGCCTGAGTGGGCTTGATCCCAACTTCGATAATGTCATGTCACATTCTCGGAAGCAATCATCTGAAAGCCGGAGTAGGGCAGGACACAAGCTTGGCGACCAGTTTTTCGTGCCCGGCAATCCCGTCCTCAACGGCCCGGATCTCATCGTCATTTAGTGGAATTTCCTGCCGCAGTCTCAGCAGATTTGTTTTGGCTTCAACACTTTGAGCTTTGCTGGATTCCTTGGGTACGTAGAAGTCGCAACGAGCGCAGGCCATCCGGTGTGGGCACTGGTCGAAGAAGTCATAGGAGCAATAGCCGTGACCCAAATCGTAGAGCTTCCAGGGCTCGCCGGGTGGGCTTCCGCGTTTGACCACGTCCTGATCGATCAGGACCTCGATGGCCCTGAGGTTCCGAGCGAAGTAGCCAGCGTCCTGGTATGACCTGGCCAGTTTCGTTGGCGTGATCTTGGTGTAGTGCCGGGTCGATTCGGGAGAACTGTGGCCAAGCCACTCCTGCAGCTCGAACAGGCTGAGCGGCTCTTTCGCGTTGTAAAGCTGCGAGGCAATCGTGGCTCTGGCCCGGTGGCTGGAGATGCGCCCGCGAGCATCCTCCAGCGGCACGGCTGCTTTCCGGCAGAGCAAGGGAATGACGACATGATTTATGTAGTGGGGCGACATCCCTCGTCCGCGGTGCGAGAAGAGCCGATGCACCTGCTCGCCGGTCTTGAGGTCAAGAGAGGCGGGCTGAGGCGGCCGCATCTGCTCCCAGAGCTCGACGGCACGCCCCACCACACCGTCGACTGGTTTGGAGAACGCCGTTCCTGTCTTGTTGACAGGAACCTGCAGGAAGCACACCGGCTGTTTATTCACCTTATCCTCTCCGCTTTGCCAGCGGATGCAGCCGACGCGGAGCCGAGCAATCTCATTGCGGCGCAGACCTGAGAACAGCCATACAAGCACCAATGCCTTCACCATGGTTGCCGGATAGAAGTGCCCATCTCCACGCGCTGCTGGATCGTTCGGCTTAGACAGTTCCTGGTCGGTAAGGTTCAAGCCAGCCCACAGGAGCTTTGCCCAGACATCGTCCTGGATGATCCTTGAGTCTGGGCCGATGAGGCAACGCACGGAGCGTGGCGTCGCAAGCGCCTGGAAAGGGTTGAAGCGGACCGGAATCCAACCCCACTCCTGGCAATCCCGGAAGAACTGTCGCATCGCGGTTAGTGCGGAAGCCTTTGAGGCCGGTTTGAAAGGCTGACCCATACGCGAAGCCGGTGTTGCCACGCCGGTCGACCACTGGCCGATCGTGGACCGGTCAACAGCAGCAACGTAAGCGGCGGCAATCTCGCGAGTCCAGTCTGCAGGTTCTGATCCATAGCCGCTTTGAGCGAGCCATCGACCCGCGTTGAACAGCCGGTAGAGCACGCCGACACGGCTGCTGTGTTGCAGTGTTGTGGTTGCAAACCAGCGTTCACACCAGTTGCGCCAGACGGCCGGAACACCGTTGAGGACACGCCGGTGTGCAATGCTTTCTCGGCGCTCGATCTGCCCGTCTCTGCCAAGAGGCTTCCGTAGGAGTCCTCGACGAACCAGAACGTACGAAAGGATGGTGAGACCGCGCCGGGTGATCTTTGCATCCGCCTCGCGGTACAAGCGATCCAGCGTTTCAGCTTTCAGGTCGGAAAGGCGAAGACTGCGTGATGCAAGCATCGCCTCCGCTAAAGCGCAGCGAAGCCCAACGATGTTGCCCTGCCGTGAATAGCCCCAGTTCAGAAGGTCAGCCTTCATCTCATCGATCACGGCATCGAAGGCCTCTGTGCCGAAGATCTTTCGAGCTAAAGCCGGGAACGCCAGCCGGCCCAGGCAGCCGAGTTCCTGGAAACCGCAGAACAGGTAGGCCACGGCGATGAGCTGGTGACGCGCATTCGCTGTCACGCCGTGGATGCGGACGTAAGCGTAATAGTCGGTGCCCAGCAGTTCGAACCAGGTGTCGGTCGAGAACGCCCAGAAACTCTGTTCATATCGCACCATCGCTCGTATCAAAAGGCAGATGACGGTGGTTCTGATGGTGTACTTCCGCTTGACGGTGTTCACCGCTCCCAAGTGGTCGAGAACGTCTTCGAGCGGGTGCAGTAACCGTCGAAGAGAAGGTCTTGCAGTCTTGTGCCATCCCTTGCCGCCCTCCTGAAATCGGGTGACCAGGACCTGCATATGATAGAGTTCCTCCGCCGAGAGCGCGTGAGTACGGTCGTAGGCTCGAACGTCGATCATTGGAGAACCTCCGCAGTTTCAGCCATCCGCGCGGTGTGAAGTGACGCTTTTGCGATCTTTGCGGTCAGCTCTCGCCCGCTGAGGTGGATGTAGATCAGGGTGGTACCGGTGTTACGGTGGCCGGCGAAGTGGAGATCTCGTGCAGTTCCCACCCGGCACGTGCGAGGTCTGTGAGGCAAAGATGGCGGAAGGTGTGGGTGCTTAGCTGCGGCAGACCGGCACGTTCCGCAAGTGAGTGCACGACCTTCGACCATGACCAGAAGGTCAGCGGGCCACCAGCGTTGCGACGGGACTCTGAGAGGAACAGCGGTCCTCGTGCGCGGGAGAGGGTCCTTCGGTGTGCAAGGTAGGCGGAAAGCAAGCCGCTGGCCGCTTCCGAATATGGGACAACCCGGCCTCGACGCGACTTGGTCGTCTCTGCCCGTATGGTGAGCAAACGATGGGCCGGATCGATGTCTCCCGTACAGAGCAGGCAGAGCTCCTCGCGGCGCAGCCCGGCATCGTAAGCCAGGGCGAGCATGACCCTGTTGCGGAGCGGCTCAGACTTGGCCGTCTGCAGCAGGTGCTTCCAGTCGGCATCGGTTGGAATCCAGGGCAGGGCTGTAAAGCGTGGTACGAGAGCGCGTGGCCGGGCACCTCCGAAGCCGCCGCCCTGGGTGTACCGTCCGCGCCCGACTGGATTATCGCCCCGAAGTCCCTCCTCGATCAGGTGGTCATAGAAGAGCCGCACCGCCGTCAGCCGTAGCCGGATCGTGGCATTGGCCAGTCCGGACCGCTCGCTTTTCGTCTTCCTGCTCGCAGGAAGACGAAAAGCAGTCATCCACCGGACGAAGAGAGCCACATCCTCTCTGGTGGCTTCATAAACGGGTTTCTGCAGTGTCAGACAGAAGCTGTCGTAGCTCTCCAGAGAGCGCCGATAGGCAAGCAAGGTATTTGGAGCCCGTCCAAGGTCTTTCTGTATCGACAGCCAGCGCTCTGCTTCGTGCTCCAGCATGCTTCTCTCCGGGCCAGGAATGGCCTCGGAAGGGTATCGGATGAGGGAAACAGATTCCACATAACTTAGAGGCCCGCGCTCTCGGTATAAAAATGGGGGATCCCGAGTTCAAGATTCGCGACCTGATCCAGCGCGAGAACGTACGGGTCTTCAGTTCGAATTATGCGCTTTACGGAAGCCTGTCGGAAAGAGTGTCGGCTACGTTGCTCTCGATGGTGCCGACGATCGAGAACTACTCCATCGACGAGAGCTTTCTGAACCTGGGCGACTTCCGCGAGAGGGAAGTAGAGCCCCTGGCGCGTGAGCTGCGCGAGCGCGTTCAACGCTGGGTCGGCATCCCGACGTGCGTCGGCCTTGCTCCAACGAAGACGCTGGCCAAGGTCGCCAACTTCATCGCCAAGAAACGGCCGCAGTATCGCGGGGTCTGCGATCTGCGTTCCAACCAGGTGCGGGCGGAGCTGCTGCCTACGGTGCCGGTCGAGGAAGTCTGGGGCATCGGCGGAGCCTCGGCCGCCAAGCTCGCGAAGCTTGGAATCCAGACAGCGGCGGACCTGGCCGCGCTCGAACCGGACGACGCCCGCGCCCTGATGACTGTGACCGGAGGCCGCACCGTCTATGAGCTGCGCGGAATCTCCTGCATGCCTTTGGAACTGATGGAGCCGACGCGGAAGGGAATCGCTGTAACCCGCAGCTTCGGGTCTCCCGTCACTTCCTGGACAGAGATGCGCGAAGCCCTCGCCAGCTATGCCACGCGAGCCGCGGAGAAGATGCGCCGCTACAAGGTCGCCGCCGACAATCTGTTTGTCTTCATGCACACCAACACCTTCAACAAAGACCCGTTTTATTCGAACGGGGCGTCGGCGCGGTTCGCCGCGACGACCAACGACACCGGCGAAGTGGTGGCGTTGGCCGTGCGCTTGGGCGAACGGCTCTGGCGAGACGGCTTTCGCTACTCGAAGTGCGGAGTGATGATCTCGGAGCTGCTGCCGGAGGCAGTACAGCAACCGGCCTTGTGGAATGAGCTGGACCGGGAGCGGCGAGAACGGGCCTGGAAGATGGTAGACCAGCTTAACGCGAAGCTCGGGCGCGGGACTGTTCGCATCCTGAGCGCCGGGCCGAAGGACTCGGCCTGGAAGCTCCGGGCTGAGCACCTTTCGTCTCGCTGGACCACGCGGTGGGATGAGCTGCCCCGGATCAAAGCAGGAACGACGGGCTTCAGTCCTTCGAGGGCTTCGTCTAGCGAAGCAGAAAGACGTTCAGAACGCTAGATAGCCGAACATCAGGGAGCGGCCGCGAGTCGTACGACAAAGAGGGCAAACGACGGAAGCATCCGTCATTCACCTGCATCAGACAAGGGGACGCACACGTATATCTGGGCGCCGCGGCCGTTTTCCCCACCAGCCGCGATTCGGAGTCCCAGCATGAGTGCGTCTTCCGTGCGAGATTTTTCGCTTCTACCAGCTTTTGAGCAAACAGCAGTTGGTTTAGCGCTGCTTACCTTGAATGGCGACTTTGTGATGGCTAACCCCGCCCTGTGCCGGTTCACGGGGAGGTTACTCACTGAGCTTCAGTTGCTCAATCTGCTCGCAGTTGTTCTCCCTGCTGACCAGGGGATCTGTGCCGGTGATCTCAGCAGTTTGGCTGAAGGAACCAAGGCGACGGTCAGCGAGGTTCGGTATCTTCGCCCTGATGGAACGACCATCTGGGTTCGAAAATCCTTGTCGATCCTGGAACGGAATGACCTCAACGAGCTGTACCTGCTGGGTGTCTGTGAGGATGTCAGCGATCGGAAGGCGACCGAGTTTGCCTTGGAGTCTCTACGCCTAGAGCACCAGCACTCCGTCGATTTCAACCCTCAGATTCCGTGGACGGCCGATCCCCAGGGGAAAGTTCTTGAGATGAGTGGGCGTTATTACGACAAAACAGGTCTTTCGCATGAGACCGCCTTTGGTGATGGCTGGGTCCGTGCCTGTGCCCCCGAAGACCTCGAGCGGATGCAAACGACCTGGGAACGCTCCCTTGCCACGGGGGAACCGTACGACATCGAGCACCGCATTCGGACGTCTTCTGGTCACGAATGCTGGATGCGAACACGAGCGTTTGCGCGAAGAGATCAAGCAGGCAACATTGTCCGTTGGTATGGCACCAGCGAGGACATCAACGATCGCAAGCTCGCCCAGGACGCCGTTCTGATCTCGGAGAAGCTTGCGGCAATCGGAAGGCTTGCCGGCTCCATCGCTCACGAGATCAACAATCCGCTCGAGGCGGTCACCAACCTGGTCCATCTCGCGAGAACCAGCACCGAAACCGAAGAGATCGTTCTGTACCTTGATCAAGCGGATCTTGAACTGCGGCGTGTCGCCGCGATCACGAGCAAAACGCTTCGGTTTCACCGACAATCCACAAAGCGAGAGGCGGTTGGCTTCGTTCAGCTCATTGACGGAGCCCTGCTGATCTTTGACCAGAAGTTGAAATACCTTGGCGTGGAGGTAGAGCTGCGGGAACGAACTGGGCGCCCTGTGGTCTGTCTCCAGGGAGAGATACGGCAGGTGCTGAATAACCTGATCGGCAACGCCGTGGATGCTCTTCCGCAGGAACGCGGTCGGCTATTGTTGCGATGTCGGAGCGGCCACGACTGGAAAGACAATCGGGAAGGCATGGTGATCACCGTTGCTGATAATGGCAGTGGCATGGCTCCAGAGATCCGGCGCCGGATCTTCGAAGCCTTCTTCAGCACCAAGGGAATTCTTGGTACCGGGATCGGCCTCTGGATAAGCGCGGAGATAGTCCAAAGGCATCAGGGAAAGCTGACGTGTCGGAGCTCGCAAACGAATCATGGTCACTTTACGGTGTTCTCGCTGTTTCTGCCGTACTAAGGATCAACATGAGTCCCGCTTGGCGTTCGCTACGCGAAATCTACCCAACGCCATGCTCACCCTTCCCAAAAGCGATGTCACCGCAGCTCTCAATAAGCATCCGGGGAGGCGGATAGATTATGATATCTCAGGAGGTGCAGGATGAGTCTGGAAACGTTGACGACCCCCGAAGCCGCAATTGCAGCCGGGGTTTCCGTAAGAGACATCAATCGCATGGTTGACGAGCACATCCTTCCGGAGGACTCGTACAGCGCCTCAGGTGTCCGTACCTTTCGTGCAGATGCTTGCCTCTGGATCGCTTTCTACCGTGCTACTGCCGATCGCCTGACGGCGGATACCCGATTGCGGATGATGCGGAACAAGATGGTTCATAGCCCGAATTGGGAGGGATGGAGCCACTGGTCCATTGAGGATGATCTCTTGACTGTGCGCTTCGACGCCCTGTGGGAGTCAGTGAACGCCCGGTTACGTGATCTGGCGGAAGCGCGCGAGCTGGTGGTGGAGGATGCGGAAATTCTAGGCGGCACTCCTGTGCTCCGTGGCACCAGGGTTCCGGTTCACGACGTTGGGGCTGCGCTGAACGCTGGTGTATCCGTAGATCGGGTCCTGCAGATGTACCCTAGCCTGAACGAACGGCAGGTAGAGTTGGCTTCCATGTACGCGAAGGCGGCTCCGCTACGTGGCCGGCCTCGCAGGCTCTCGCCTCCTCAAGGCGCACAGGTGCGAACAGCCACGAGGCGACTTCGGAAGTCCTCTGTAGGAGAGTGACGCCGAATGAAGCTCCTTATAGATGAATGTTTGAGCCCCAGTTTGGTCGAGGTCGCTGTAAGGAAAGGTCACCCGGAAAGCTCGCATGTGGTCTGGCAAGGCAAGGCTGGATGGAAGGACTGGGAGCTTAAGCCTTTCATTCTTGAGGAAGACTGGACCTTTGTCACCCGGAACAGCGTTGACTTCCGCGGTCCCGCCCATCGACCTGGAACCAAAGGGCAGTACGCCGACGTTTCACTGCATGCAGGCCTGATCTGCGTCAACGGTCCCGTCGGCATGGATGCAGAGCTACAGAGCGAGCTTCTGGAGATCGCCTTGGAGGAGATTGGGACAGGCGAGCTCATCAACGGTGTGCTCGAGGTGTCTCTTGACGACCTGGAGGGAGACGTTGACATCGTGCGCTATGACCTCCCCCGGGATACAGAGGGAAGTACAACGAACAAGTAGGCGCCTTTGGCCCGTAGCTCGACGGTGCTCAAGGGCTCAACCCACGAAAGGGCCAGTTACCGGAGGAAACCTCCGGCAATTGATCAGAGGACACAGGGCCTGTCAGAGTGTATCGAAAGGCTGGAGATGAGGAATACCCCGTGCGCCTCAGCGGGCACGCAAAGTCCCTAGCGCTTTAGCTAATGCCGGTGCTTTCGGTGCGTTGGCTGAGAACTGGGCGAAGGGCGCAGCTTTTCACCCAGCAACGATTAGAACGCCAAACGGTAAGCTATGCAGGGACGTGGTGATGGACGGATTGCAGGAATTGCAACGACAGCTGAAAGGCGCGAGTGAAGCGCTCAAGCAGCTAGGTGGTGAGATCGCTAGCGTACGCTTTGACCCAAATGATCAAGCTAGCATTGAAGCAGCTATTGCCGACATGAAGCTAGCCGTGGACAGCCGCGTAGCTGGCTATGCGAACAACCCCCTGATACGGTCGATCGCTGATCAGATGAAAGAAAAGTACGAGAGCCACATTCTGGAGCAAGTGATGAGTGGAAAGCGAGAGGGTACGGATTCCAAGGAGAACAGCCAGACGCTCTTTCGGCAGATTGAGAACACGGTTACGGATCTGCGTCGTGCTGAGTACAACAGCTTCGAACGACATATCGGAAAGTTGTCGAGGCTCCTTCATGCGCCAGCCCTGGAAGCCGTTAGCAACGAGTTGGCGGCGAATGTAGATCTTGACGCATGGATTAAACAGGGCGAGGCAACACAAGGGTCAATGATTGGGAGCGCGCGGCTTACATGGCCTGGAGATCAAAAGCAGGAGCTCGGACTTGTGCTCAAGCTAATAGATAGCTTCGCTGGAACGCCTGATGAAGCCAGCAATTTCGCGTTCACCTTCTACCACGTGACCAACGACTTCACTAGAAATCTTCAAAACATGGTTGGGCAGATGATCGTCCCGTTCGCGCGAGATTACATCGACTTCGCTAAAGAGAGGACGGGAGTACAAGAGACAACAATGCTCCCTGAACGAACCGGACCAGCAGCCCGTAAAGCATTTGTCGTCCACGGACATGATGAAGGGGCGAGAGAATCAGTAGCACGTTTTCTGGAGCGAATAGGTTTTGAAGCGATCATTCTCCATGAACAGGCTAATCAGGGGAGAACGGTGATCGAGAAAATCGAAGCTCATGGCGAGGTCGGCTTCGCGGTTGTACTACTTACTCCGGATGACGAAGGAGGCGTGAAAGGTGGAGAAGTCCAGCCCAGAGCAAGGCAGAACGTTCTTCTGGAACTGGGATACTTCATTGGGCGGCTCGGTAGAAGTCGGGTTCTTGCTCTCAAAAGAGGAAACGTTGAGATCCCATCCGACTTCGGCGGTGTTGTTTACGAAGCGTACGACTCAAGCAATGGTTGGAAGATGGCTCTTGGTCGTGAATTGAAAGCTGCTGGTTTTGAAATCGACTGGAATCACGTCCTCGGGAACTGACAGGCGGGGAAGCGCTGCCCTAGGTCTCTACCAGAGCGCCTGGGCGTGGTAGCGTCGAGCTTGATCTCGTATGTCCAGTCTTGGTTCTTCGGGGTTCGATCACCACGAGCCATTCCATCGGCAAGATGAAGGCTACTCTGGCCTGTGGGCTTGGGATCTGCTTCTGCTTGCCTTGCGTGCGCGTCCTATTAGCTTCAGAGACTTGTGAGCTCCTCAGCCCTAAGCAGGGGGAGGTAGCCTCACCTCTTCAGCCCACTCCGTGAACTTCGCGTCGATATAGGTCAGGTATTCAAGGGCGGCCTGTCGGGAAACAGCCTGAGTGAACGTCCCGGATTTTTGGTCAACTAGGGAATCGCGGTCTCCGCGAACGTGTTCACGGATTTGCGAGGTCAGAAGGCGCGCCGGGTCGGCCAGATGAAGTCCTGCGTGTCTTTCCTGTTCAAGCACCGTCAGTTCGACACATTTAAGGAACGTTCGCTTTATCACTTCCTCAGCAGTTGCCGCGACTGCCGTGTCCTGCTTCGTTCGTGCGAGTGCAGCAGTTTCCAACAGCCGAGCGACAAACCGACATGTAGGAGAGACTGCCGCATAGGAGTGTTTGTCAAGCGCTGCTCTTGCAGAATGCTTCAACATCCCTGCGGAAGCAGTGGCGATATCTGAAGCTCCTAGGAATACAGCGTCACTTGCGATGCTGACGACGCTCTCATAGCACCCAACCACTGTCTCTGAGAGATAGCCGTTCTCTTCAAAAGTAGGAGACCTGCTGTAGAAGAAGACTACGAAGGAACAGAGCTGTTCGCTAACGCGGTTTCGATATTCATCATGACGATGACGGCTCATAGCGTTTTCGGCAGAATCAGTCTTGTCGGAAGCGCGTTCTTTGTCGATTGACTTGCCTAGCTGATACCAGAGTTGAAGCATGCGCTGTGCCATGCTGAAGGCGGCAGTCTCAAGCCTGTAGAGGAGCATGTGCTGCTTGCCGGAGCTGTTTGTCGCAAGTTCTGCCATGCGCCGTGGTAGGGCTTCATGAAAAGTGCTCAGGAATCCAGAAAGGTAGCGCCAGCGCTCCTCATTGTCCGCCCGCAAAGCATTGATGCTCTCTAAAACCGTCTTATGGTGGAGCCCTACAAGAGTATCGTCTCCAATGTCGAATATCCGGCTAACAGGATGTGCCCGCCCGATGTCAAAGGTCATACCCCGAACCTTGGTCGGCTCCAGTTCAAGTTGCATTGCGCATACTAAGAAGAGCTCTTTTACACAGGTCCCCGCGGTGTCACCCGCTTGTAGTGACTTGTCTAAGGCAAACCCCAAGATTGTGATCAGATTGGCGACACCCTCAGTAGCAAGTATTGGCTGCTTGGCCACCACACAGAGCTGCGAGAGCTCGGAGAGCTTAGAGATGCCATAGAGGGCTGTTTGGTAGAAGCCACGCTCCGCTAGTTCATTCAGGACAGGCGAGATAAAGACAAAAGAAGTGAAAACACCCTCTGTGTGCCCCTTCACAATGAAGAACTGAACGATCTCGATCATGGACCCGATGACAAATCCGGCTGTTGCGTTTTCCCCGTGCGCTGCGTTGAGCGGTGAACGCTGGACGCTCTTCGACGCGATAGCGGCCATGCCACGAAGGGTAGCCTTCGACATCTCGACATCTGCTACAGGAGCCGAGGCTTTCGCCACTGCCGTGTACACGTCGAGAGCGTTAGACAAGATGCGGTCCTGAACAATAGACATGCCAAACATGAAAGCCGTGGTGCTTGGCATGTTTATGTTTCGGCCATGGTAGTCAACGTATTGCGCGAGAACGTCACTTGTAGCGCCGATTGCTTCGCGGAAGAGGTCGGTCTGATGTTCGGAGGCGAGCCGTCGGACCAGTGCATAAAGCTGACGGAGGTGCAGCTCCGTCCCATCCGTTAGCGATGGGTTGTGGTGCCGTAAGAGTCCTAGTGCTGTAGGGATGCTATTCGGATCGTGGTCTAAACGAACCCGCTCGCGAGCCAACTCAGGAATCTGTTCGAGCAGTGCGGTACGCAAGCGCTCAAGGGACTGCAACTCATCCAGTGCGCGCTTCCGGAGGCGACGAATCACGTTGCTTGGATCAGATAGATCAACGACCCTTTGGAAAAGCACCCAAAGAAGACTGAGAGCTCCGAGCACAGCTAGGGTGGTGAGCAGTATTGGAGCGAGAGGATGTTTTGCTGGGATAATGAGAGCCGAGCTAAGAGCCAATAGGGCTAGCAAAGTGAGAGCCGCGTAAATTAACTGTGTTCCGCGGTCGCCAGCGTACTCCCTCAACAGCCCTGGAATGGACGTGTTAGAAATCTGCTGGATGACAAAGAGTGTGAGGGTGAAAACAACGCCGATTAAACCTACTAGGGCAGCGCCTATAGAGATGGCGAGCTGATAGATCGCGGCGGCATCGACGTGTAAGAGGTGTTCCGCAAGGGCGCGGTGCAGGACGAGCAGAATGCACACAAGCAAAACTGCGAAAGCGACGCAACCCGCGAGTACGGTGTTCCTGCGGTATCGAGAGACCATCCGATACGCTGGGCGTAGCCATGCAACTCTGAGTGCGAGACGAAGAAATCGATCTTGCAATGTCGGTTGCTCCTCGTAATCAGCGTCCACTTGCGGTATACGCTATTGGGACGTAACACCCCTATATTGCTGGAAATATCGCCTGTTTGCGAGAGGAGCTTCGTGTTCTCACAAACGGTCATATGCGAGAACGGCTGTCTAAGGCTGGTTGGTTGATCGAAGAATGATCTCGCCGACGTTGATGTCGTCAGGCTGGTCGATGGCGTAGGCAACGGCCCGCGCTACAGCGTCCGGGGTCATTGCGAACTTCTCCGCCGCTGCCTGCATCTGCTTTTTCAGCTCTGGATTGTTGACGTGTTCGCTGAAGGCTGTGTCGGTGAATCCAGGGGAAATGACGCTGACGCGCAGCTTCCCGGCAAGCTCTTGGCGAAGACCGTCCGAGAGGGCAAGGACCGCAGCCTTCGTTGCAGAGTAGACGACCTGGTTGGGAGTGGTCTTGCGCGCCGCGGTAGAAGCGGTATGGATGAATTGCCCGGAGCCCTGCTGCCGAAATACGGGAAGTGCCGCCGCAATGCCGAACAAAACGCCCTTGAGGTTCACATCGACCATCTGTTCCCAATCATCCACGGCAAGATCGTCCATGGGACCGATGGGCATCGCCCCGCGTTGCTGAACAAGACATCGAGGCGACCATACTGCTCCCGGGCCTTCTTAACGAGTGCCTCCAGGCTGTCCCGCTTGCGAACGTCCGTGCTCTTGTAAACGGCAAGGCCTCCCTCTCCGGTGATCTGTTCGGCCAGGGCGGCAAGGCTTTCTTCGCTTCTGGCACCGAGAACGATCTTTGCGCCCTGCTTTGCCAGGTGAAGCGCCGTCGCCTTCCCTATCCCGCTGCTCGCACCGGTGATTGCTACGACTTTGCCTTTGATCATGAAAGCCTCCGTGTCTTGGATGACTCCGAGTGACAAAAAGCTCGCGTTCCCAAATGTGTCTGAACTTGTGGTGTGGTCGGTCGTTGTTCTCGACAGAGTCAAGGCTCTCAAAAACGAAGGATAACGAGAGCGTTCTCAATTGAGAATGCAAAGTGCACGTTCGTTTACCTTCGCCGTTCTCGAAACTCGTTCTCGAATGCTATGATCGATCTGTGGCTGCGAAGACGAGTTCTGAGAAGAAAACACCTGTCAAGAAGACGGCGATTAAAGCCGCGTCGAAAGACAAAGGCCTGTTGATCGGTTACGCCCGTGTCTCGACTCAGGATCAGAACTTGGAGATGCAAACCGAGGCACTCCACAAGGCAGGCTGCAAGAAAATCTTCGAAGACCGGGCGAGCGGGAGCCGGGCTGAGCGCCTTGGTCTCGCGCAAGCTCGGGAAAACCTGCGAGCGGGAGACACCCTCGTAGTGTGGAAACTGGATCGGCTGGGTCGGAGCGTCAAGCAGCTCGTTGATCTCGTGGGCGAACTGCAGAAAGACGGAGTCCAGTTCAGAAGCCTGACGGACTCGATCGACACAGGCACGCCGTCTGGCCGTTTTTTCTTCCACGTTATGGCTAGCCTGGCTGAGATGGAAAGGGAACTGATCGTCGAGCGAACCCGCGCTGGGCTGGAAGTCGCACGCCAGCTTGGCCGCACGGGTGGCCGCAAGCGGCTGATGACGGAAAGCAAGGTCAAAGCCGCCAAAAAGCTACTCTCCACTGGCGTGCCGGCACGCGATGTGGCTAGCAATCTCGGAGTTTCAGTCCCTACCTTATATAGGTGGCTGCCTGCTTCTCAGGCCGTTTAATGAGAAGCGGGGCGAGCGGAACTTCTTCGCTCGCCCCTCTTTGAATTGCCTGCTAGAAGTTGATTTTGATAGCGCCCTGCAACACGCGCGCCGGAGCCGCAGACACGGCTTTCCCGAAAGTCGTATTGAGGTCGCTGTAGTTGCCGTCGATGGCAGACGGCCCGAAAAACTGGGTGTGGTTGAAGACGTTAAAGGCTTCTACTCGGAACAGCAGCGCTGTGCTTTCTGTCAGAGCCAGATGTTTGGCTATGGCCATGTCGAAGTTGTCCTGGCCCGGGCCGGGGAAGAAACGTCGCCGTGCTGTACCCGTCGTTCCCAATGCGTTGGCAGTAAAAGCAGCGCTGCTGAAATAGTTGTTGCCGCTCTTGCGCGGGTTGCCGTTCAGGTGCAGTGACGCACCGTTGTAGTCCGGCTCGTCAATGGTGGAGTTATTCACGCCGTTGTCAGTGGTTCCCAGTAGGGAATTGTCGCCGTTGGTAGCCAACGTGACAGGGAAGCCGGTGGAAAGGTGCGTGATGCCGGAGACAGTCCAGCCGGTGGTCAGCCGGCTCGGCTTCAGCCACTGGTCGAACGGCAGGTTGTATTCGTAGCTGATGACGAAGTTTTGCGCGATGTCCCAAGCCGACAAGGCGTAGCTCAGGCGCGGGTCGATCGGATTGACAGCCTCGCCGATGCTGGAAGACTGGTCCATGGATCTTCCGTAGGTGTACGCTGCCGCGAACTGCAGGCGCGTCGAGGTATACCGCGCACTGAGTTGCAGGGCGTTGTAGTTGGCATTGCCCACTGTGGACTGAAGGGCGTTGTCGCCGAAGCTTGGTCCGAGCGTGGTTCGCGTACCTAGCACCTCGGTCCCATCAGGTCTCTGATACTCGCTGTCAGCGCCGTTCGGGCCGCAAGTGATTGTTCCTGCCAAGACCTGGCTTGGCTGGCTGAGGCTCAGGCAGAGCGCCGCGTTGCCAGGATTGGCATCCAGCAGCACAAGCTGATGGTGGCTTGCATTGCCCACGTACCCTGCCGTGAGTACGGTGTGCGCACCCATTTGCTGCTCGACCTGCAGCGTCCACTCCTGCGTGTAAGGAGTTTTATTGTGGATATCAAAGCCGGGGATGCCGCTGATCGGGCTGAACTGACTCCAATCGATGTTCCGGTCCGGGTGCTGGCTCGATGAGTTGAGTGGAGCGAAGGTATAGGGAAACGGCTGACCGTTGTTCTGGCCCGTTGCAGCAGAAACAAAAGGTGTAGCGAAGAGGGGCGGTGCTGGGCTGGTGTAAGTGTTGCCATAGGGCGCATTAGCGGCAAGCACACCGATCGACAGCGCATTATAGGCGGTGTAAAACATGCCGTAGCTGCCGCGGATACTGGTCTGGCCTGCCCCACGGACGAGCGACGAAAGAGCGTTGCCGCTGGACCACGCAAAGCCGACGCGTGGTGCAAAACTCTTCTCACGTGTAGGTGCCAGAGTCTCGGGAATATTTGGGTCGCCGGGATACAGGATGCCGCGAGGCGCGAACGGAAAGACGACGGACTGCGCTCCCGGGACAAAGGTGGAGATCTGGTTGTACTTTTCAGACCATGGACGAATGCGATCCCAGCGCAGGCCGTAGTTGAAGACCAGGTTCGGCGTAGCTCGCCAGCTATCCTGCGCGAATGCGCCGACATAGAAGTTGCGTGCATAAAACGGATTGAGCTGGCTCTGGTTGTAGAGCGTCGGCGTGCCGATCAGGAAGTCGGCGAAGTCGACACCGGTCTCCGTCCCGTTGAAGACAAAGTTGCCGTTGAACTGTGCGATTGGATGGGCGTTGACCTGGTCGTTGTGATACTGCGCACCGAACTTCAAGGTGTGATTGCCGATGATGCGGGTGAAGCTGTCAAGGACCTGATAGGTGTTGTTGCTCTGGGTCAGCTGATTCGCTGCGGCACCAGTGGAGAAAGCATTGAAGTTGAGGTTCTCCACGCTCTCTCCCTTGGGATCGAGGGCAACAATGCTGGGTGAGCCATCGGTGTTGGTGAACCCTTGGGAAGCCAGACTGACGCCCTTGCCTCCTACGGGTTCGCCCAGATCTGTGTAGTCGCGAAAGTAACTGCTGTGGAGTTCATTGACGGCCTTTGGTCCGAACGTGGTTGTAAGGCCGATGGTTGCGAGCTGCGCGCGGCCCGTGGTCAGGGCGTTGAAGCCCGGAACGCTGGCTCCGCTTTGCGCGACCGGGTACGGACTGTCAAGGCGGAAGTCGTCGGCGAAATAGTAGCCGGAGAGTAGGCCGATACGAGTGTTGAAGTCCACGCGAGCCGCGCCTTTATCGTCGCGCAGTAGCTGATTGGAGCGGGATGTTGCGAAGCCGCCCGCCGTGTTGGGGGCAGGGATGTACTGCAGCAGGCGCTGCGCCGGGGTGGACCATGCGCGTTGCGGGATGATCCCGCCGGGAAAGACGCATTGGCCGGCAGGGCAGCCTGGATAGTAGTAGGCCTCTCCAGCGGTGACGGGCGTACCGAGTCTCTGCGCTAGAAGGCCGGCGAGGTAGGGGCCGCTGACAGAGGTAAGAGGCTGCCCCGAAGCCGGATCGTAGAATGTCCCCGCTGCTTGGTCTGTAAAGTTGCCGGTCCGATCCGCAGTGCTGGGCACTCCGATCACGCCTGTGGAGATGCCCTGTGTCTGGCGCGTGCCCTGGTAATCGACGAAGAAGAATGTCTTGTCGCGGCGAATAGGACCGCCAACTGTGCCTCCGAATTGGTTCTGGCGGTAGACGCCGCGATCGGGAGAGAAGTAGTTGCGCGCATCGAGCGACGTGTTGCGCAGAAAATCAAAGGCATTGCCGTGAAACCGATTCGTGCCGGACTTGGTGACGACGTTCACCTGGCCCCCACTGAATTCTCCATACTGCGCGTCGAAGTTCGCTGTCACGATCCGAAACTCGTCGATGGAATCCAGATTGGGAACGATAGCCGTCCCGGCGTTCACGTCCTCTTCTGTGTTGCCCCCATTGACGGAAAAGTAGTTCGCGAACTCACGCTGCCCGTTGATAGACACCGTACCTGGATTCAGGTCTCCTGAGGGGCTTAGGAAGGTAGCACCGACATCCTGCACCGTGGTGCCTTGCAGCGACGTGAGGGGGGCAACGCCCGCCTGCAGCGACAGCAGATCGGTGAAACTCCGGCCGTTCAGGGGTACGGCGCTCATCTGCCGACCGGTGACAACCTGGCCAAGCTGCGAACTCACCGTTTCGACGTGGAGCGCATCGTCTGTAACTGTGACGCTTTGCTCTACTGGTCCCGGCTTCAGCTCCGCATCGAGCGTCAAGGCGCCGTCGTTGTTCAGGGTGATCGCGTTGCGTATGTAGGCCGCGAAGCCGCTGTCGGTCACGCGCAATTCGTAACGGCCAACCGGCAGCACAGGAAACGAAAAGTATCCGGAATCATTGGACTCCGCCGTATGAGTGACACTCGTTGCGATTTCGGTGATGGTCACTGTGGCATGGGACAAAGACCCTCCGGTCATGTCGCGTACGGTGCCGGAGACGCTGCCGCCCGTTCCGGCCCAAGCTGCGGGCGGACAGAGCAAAGCTGCAGTTGCAAGTACGAGCTCTCGGGAGCTTCTTGGGGTTGATCTGCGTCTTATATTTAGTAGGACGTCATAGACAGGGCGCATAGACACTCCTTCGTCGAACGGCGTTACCGGCCCACTCCGCTGGAACGGAGTGGGTCACTCTATTTTGGGTTGAACTACTATCGGCTGCTGTAGCGGACCGAGCCGAAAAGGCCGTCAGCTTCATTCTGCGGACCGGCGGCGAAGTACAAGGCGTTTGAGTCGCCCAGCGTATCTCCATTGCCGAATGTCATACCCCACAGACCTGGCAGGAGCAAGGGCTGACCATCCATGCCCTGCATTCGGCCGATCGGCTTGCGTGTCGCCGGATCGAAGACCAGCACTGCTCCCCGGTTGTACCCATCAGCGGTCAGTCCGTCGTAGTCGCCGAAGTTGCCCACCAGCATCATGCCCGATAGAAGGCCAAAGTCGGCCGGCGCCTGAACGATGCCCCAAGGCGCATTCAGCTCACCGTTATCATTCCAGATGGCAAGCTGCTTGCCGTTCAAGTCAAACTCGACCAGTCGGCCCGCGCCTAAAGCGTGTACCTCGTTGCCAGGGTAGGCCATACCTGCATTGTTCGGATCTTCCTGAGCCTGGGCGTACATCACAAAGACGCTGCTGCCGATGACATGCACATTCCAAGGCACGTATTCACCAGCTTTCACGGAGCTTTGGTCCTTGACGAACGGGTTGGCGAACCCCGAGGTCGAGGTAATCTCGTTGAAACTGCTGTCCCATACGCGCAGACGTAATTGCGTTCCAAAGTCCGCGACATACAGCTTGTCCGACGTGGGACTAACCGCTAGTCCATAGAACGCGGCGCCATTCGCGGAATCGTCGATGACTACATTCGCAGTGGCGCTCCGATCGTAGGTGCCATCCGCCTTCTTGCGCTCTGTCCAAGCATCGATTAGCCCAGTGCTGGTAGCGAAGAGGAACTTCGCTCCAGCGGTGATGGACGCTCCGGTTGTGGGCGTCTGCGTGATGACGAAACTAGTAGCCGTGCCGTTGAAGACGACTCCAGTTGCGTGGTTGTTTACGGTATCGGCGGGGTTGTTTGCCGGGCAGGGAAGAGTCGCATAGGGTTCGCTTGTGCAGAAACCCGGCAGCAGCACCTTGTTGCTGGGCAAGGGCGCGAGCTCGCCGACCAGTGGCTTGCCGCTGACATCACCGACATACTCGTATGAGGTATCACCGGCAACAACCCAGAAATGGCCGGGTATGCCGGCGGGCCGGATCGCAATTCCCCACGCATCCGTCATGCGCGGCTCACTTGTGAGCGTCGGTGAGTAGTCCGTGCCCGTTGTACTGCCGGCAACAAAATTCTGTTGCACATAGCTATTGCTTCCGAGCCTCGGCCCGGCACTCGGTGCATCTCCACATCCGACGAGAGAAAAACCAACGCAAAGCGAGAGTAACGCCGAGGGCAAGATGGAAATGTGCCAAGGACGCGGGAACGCGAGCGGACGCATAAGAAACATAGACACTCCTTTATCGCCCGATCAAGTCGTCACAACCGCTGGAACGGCTGGAACTCGGACTGAAGTGATCCTACATCACTGTCGTAAATAACGAGTCTTCTTGTGTTGTTTTTTAAACGGCAATGCTAATCCAACCCGGTTTTACCAGGCGCCCAATATGGCTTGACGCTCAACCGTGATGATTCAACGGGCACTGACTTCAACGCCTTAAGGAGCTGTTGGATCGATCGTGCATTACCTGTCAAAGCGTTCTCGTAGCCAGCTTTGGCGAGACGCGACATCTCCGCTATTGCTTGCACGAGGTGGCTGCCATCGGGAACACGCTCGATGAGCATCGCCCCACTTAGGTTGAGAGTATCGAGAACCTGCTGTGACTCCGCCAGATCCGAAACCTCGAAAACACACCTAAGTTCCATCTCAGGTAAACCGTCTCGAATTGCCAGAGCCAATCCGAAGCAGGTTTCGTCACCAAACAAAGCTAATGGACCTTTCAGCCGCGAAAGCTCAAGCGAGCGGTGCGGCCCAAAGAAAGCGCATGTATCTCCGACTTTTATGTCTCTAGCCCATGTGCATCCAGGGCCTTTCCCGTGGAGGAACACAAGCATTCGTGTGCGGCCGTCCTCACTCCAAGACATCGGTGTGTAAGTGCGAAAGGTGAGGCTCGCTCCGATGTCCACTTGAACGTGTTGACCAGGCAACCACAGAGCAGCTCTGAGGGCGTCACCCTGAAGCTCTATCAGGAAGAAGTTCGGGCTTAGAATCTGGACCGCGCTGACACGAGACCTTCGTAGGAACCACCTCTTCAGTGTGCGTGCGACCAGGTTGCCCTCCGATATCAAGGATGGAGTTGTCTTTCGGGGTTCAATGGATTCTGGCATCGTACTCTCCTTCGCGAGGGTGTATGAGCTCGCAAGCAGTTGACTTGAACAAGAGACGAAGTGCACCTGCGGCGGAACGTCTACTAGCGGGTGTCAGCGCCAAGCTGCTTTACGAGATCTGTTCGCAGGAGCGACACTACTTGAGGTGTTCTCGTATGACCTGAAGCAACGCCTCGCTTGCGGCCTGCGCCGTTTGCGGATCACTCAGGTTCTTGCTCAAGTAATCGTCTTCCAGCGAAAAGATCTGTTCATAGCGTGAGAGCGACTCCTTGGTTGCGGGCGCCTCAGTAATCGTCTTCCGGCCGTCGAGCACCTGATCCCAGGCTTCGCGTTCGATCGTCCAAAATGCTAAGCGAGGTTTGATAAAGGACTGTGCCGCCGAGCATTCCCCGTCAGGCAGACGTACGTACCAGGTTTTGCCTACCTCTCGAACGAGCGGTGCCTTGATGCCATTCTCCTCAACCACCTTGGTGTTTTCTTCACGCTCAAGCCAATTGCTGTCGTACACGATGAGGCGACTCGTTCGCTCAAGCAGGTTGTAATCCTTGCGATGCATGTCGCGCGTTTCGCGGCCCGGCACCGGAGCGTCACCGCTGCAGCTCCAGTCGGGGTATGCCGTACCGGTTTTCCAAGCCGCCGCGCACTGGTAGCGCAGACCATCGTCTAGGTTAGTAACGCGGCGAAGCCACAGCCCAGGTGTGTTCTGCAGGCTTTTCACGGTCCATGTCGAGTTGCTGGTGTACTCATAGGCAAAGGGGGCGTTGTACTCCCAATCCTCGCCGGTGTGCTTTAGGACGCTACCTTCGCGCAACTTCCCATCGAGACCCACGCCGAACAGAACATGTTGCAAACGGATGCGCGTCGGCGAGATGTCTTCCGCAAAGATCCACTCTTTGATCGACTTGTCGCGGTTCACATCGTAGACGCGACTGTCGCGGACGTAGCCTGGTTTGTGTGCATCGGTCTCCGCAAAGCTATAGTCCACGAGGTAACAACCTGTCCTTGCCTCGATCGCCTTGCGCCCCAACGCAAGCTGATCCTGCGCGCCTTGTGCTGACAGGTGAGGCAGCAAGGGCACGACGAAACTGAAAGCGATCGCTAGCGAACGTATCTTGGCGCCTTTCATCATCGCTCCTAGTGGACATGATTCCGCACGACGCCGGAGGTCGCGCGCTGGGCTGCAAGTTCGCACATCTGGTCCAGCGCATCCTGGATCATGCGTTCGACTTGCAGGAGAGCCTGACTCTCCAACCGCAGTGTCACGCTGCCAAGATGCAGGCTGACCACACCACAGCCGCACATGCTGATCTCGCCTAACCCCGCCGTTTTCGCAAGGAGAATCGTCCTACCGCCGTGTTCTTCGTGCATCTAGACACCCCGCTGTGCGTAGTACTCGGCCACGAACTGTGGCGTAAAGGCGAACGGAACATGCTCGCTTCCCGGAAAGCTTTGGAGCACACCAGCATGCGTTGCGCCCTCCTCACGGAAACGCAAGTAAGACGGCAAGGAGAGCCGTGGCGCTGAACGTGCCTTTTCCGTCATCGATTCCCGGGCGTACTCCGTCAGGCTGACGACATCCCCAATACGCAGGACAGCACTCCCTATGGTGAGGAAGCGGCCATTGACCAGGACATGACCATGGCTTACAAGCTGCCGCGCAGCAGCCATGCTCCGAGCGAACCCCAGACGGAAGACCACGTTGTCCAGCCTCCGTTCCAGCAAGTTGATCAGGCCCTCGATCCAATTCGAGGTGTTCTTTTGCTTGGCTGTACGAACGAAGCGCCGCAGCTGCTCTTCTCGCAAGCCATAGTGAAACAGCAACTTCTGCTTCTCTCGCAGCCGCTCGGCATATGCGGACAACTTGCGTTTGGCAGTTCTGCCGTGCTGTCCGGGGGGATAGTTGCGCTTTTCGAGTGCGCCCGGCTTGCCAAGCCCTGGCAGTTCCAGACCCAGCGCTCGCTGGATCTTCCATTTCTTCAGTTCGCCCATCATGTGCTCCGGTCAACCGCGAGAACACGTGAGCGCCGTTTCTACGCGCTACGGTCCTGCAGAGTGTCGATCTCGCATCCTGATTGGGGCTTCGCCAAAAGACTCCCAGTCCGGTGCTGGTATCGATAGTACCGCAACTCGGACTAAAGTTGTCGTATATTCAGAGTGAACATAGGAAAGCCTCCGCGGCTGTCTTTTTGGCGAAGCACCGCGGAGGCCCTGAGATCGACAACCCGAAGGCTGGCGACACTGCTGATGATAGATGCGCGCCGGACCTTCCACGAGATTGTGGAGGAATTTTGCGCAACCGACGTCGTTTGCAGGAGCTTTTGAGGGTCCGAACTGCCGGAGAGTCGGCCATCTGCCAGTCTTCCTGGCGCTACTGGACCTTGGCTGTTCTAGCCGTAGCGACACCCAGCCTAGTCGGACAACAGGGGCAAACCCCCACATCTTCGGCTCCTACGTCTCTTGGGATTCCAGCTTGCGATCCGGGCACATCCGGTCAGACGCTGACCGGAACGGTGACAGACGGAACAGGCGCGGCCATCCCGAATGCCCGCGTCGTGCTGCGCTGCGGCGATGTCACCAGGACGTTGCAGACGGGCCGTGACGGTCGATGGTCGACTGTCTTGCCGGCAAGCCGTTACGCGGTGCGCGTGACTGGTCAAGGCTTCTCTGATGTGCTGCCGGCTCTGTCTCCAGAGGATCTCTCGCGCAGCGTCGATGTCGCGTTGCATGTCGCTTCCGCGAACCAGTCCGTTGAAGTTCTAGGCACTCCAGACTACGTTGCGTCTACCGACAGTTCCGGCACTAAGACTTCGACCGCGCTCATCGATACCCCGCAAGCGATTACGACTGTGACCCGCGCGGAGCTAGACGCTCGCGATACGCAGACTATTCAGGACACCTTGCGCTACTCGGCCGGCATTGTCGCAGAACCGTTTGGGATCGACACGCGCGAGGACTCGTTCATCATTCGCGGCTTCTCGCTCACCTTCGACGGGCTGTTCCTGGACGGCTTGGCGCTGCCCAAGGTAACGATCGGACCGGACGCCGCGTACACCAACAATCCGTTTTCGCTGCAGGAGGTCGACATCATTAAGGGACCGGCCAGCGTCCTGTATGGGCAGGACGACCGGGCGGCCTGGTCAATCTTGTCTCGAAGCACCCGACCGAGGAAGCACAAGGTTCCTTACGATTCGAGGGTGGCAACTTTAGCCGTTATCAGGGATTCGCCGACGTATCCGGTCCTCTGTTCGGCTAGGGTAAGCTGTTCTACCGGGTCAACGGACTTGTGCGCGACTCGGGGTCGCAGGTTCAGTACACGCGCGACAACCAGGACTACATCGCGCCCTCCGTACTGTGGAAGCCGAGCTCGCGCACGTCACTGCTGGTGTTAGCAAACTACCTAGACTTCCGCACCGGATCGGAGATTGGCTTCCTGCCGGCGCAGGGCCTGACGCTTGCCGGCGGCAAGATCGCGCCGAATGCAAATGGCAATATTCCAACCAGCTTCTTCAGCTCCGATACGAACTACGACAACTATCACAAAACGGAGTACTTCGCGGGCACACAGTTCCAAAAGCAGCTTTCGGAACACTGGACGACGCGCAACAGCTTCCGCTTTCTCCACCTTGGTCTGCCACAGTAGTACATCGGACTCTACGGTACGGGCTATCTTCAGACCGCACCGGACTGCGCGACCAACCCAAACGCACCGGACTGCACGAATCTGCTGACGCGCTCCGCAATCCTGAGCAATGAAAACAATACGCAGTATGCACTCGACCAGCAGTTCCAAGGCAACTATCGTTGGAACAAGTGGTCGCATACGCTGCTTGCGGGCTACAACTACCAGCACCAGGGCACCGGCATTCACCTGGGCTATGGTCCCTCCGACAACGATGGAACTCCCGGCGATCCAGCCAACGCGCCGAACATCGACATCTTTCATCCGGTCTATGGCGTGACTGTGCCAAGCCCCGGGTACTCCACGACGGACGCGAGCGGAACATTGCAGCAACACGGTGTCTACGCGCAGGACCAGATTGCGTACGGTCATCTGCAGATACTGCTGGGCGGGCGCGAGGACTGGGCACCCCAGCACCTTGACGATCACCTTGCAGATCAGCAGACCGATGGCAATCCAAGCCGCTTTACTTACCGCGCGGGTGCGCTTTACCACTTCGACGAGGGCTTCGCGCCATACTTCTCGTACTCGACTTCGTTTAATCCGGTGTTTGGAATCAACCCTTCGAGCAACCTGCCGTTCAAGCCGGACAGCGGGCGGCAGTACGAGGTGGGCCTAAAGTATGAGCCGCAGGGCTTAAACGCGGTCTTCACCGCGGCGCTCTACCAGATCACGCAACAGAACCTTGTGACCGCGAACCCCGTCGATCCACAGATCACGGACCAGTCGGCGGAGCAGCGTTCGCGCGGCTTGGAGCTGGAGGCGCACGCATCGCTGACGCACTCGGTCAACCTGGTCGCGAGCTACGACCATCAGAAAGCGCTCTATACCAAGCCGTTCTACGGTGTGGTCGGAGCACCAATCCTGACCGTGCCGGAGAACCAGGCATCGCTCTGGGTCGATTACACGCCCGCGCGCGGTTTCGGGGTGGGCGCCGGTGCGCGCTTCAACGGCAAGAACCCCGGCGTTATCTTCGATCCCACTACGCCCGATGCGAACTTCTACGTGGATTCCACAACGCTGTTCGATGCGGAAGCGCACTACGAGGTCCGGAACATGCGGTTCGGCTTTTATGGGCAGAACCTGCTGGATAAGACCTACGTCTCCTACTGCCAGGGATCGACCTCCTGCAATGATGGCTTCCGCCGCCGGGTTAACGGCAATGTGACATACCGCTTTTCCTCGCTGCTGAAAGCGTGGAAGAAACAGTAGTGCCTGACAAGTTCATAACCGCGGCTTTGCGAGCCGGCACAACGTGCTTTGGGTCAGGTCGGTGACAGGAGCGATCCAGACCTACCTCCATCGCCCGCGGCGGACACTTCTGCGGCGGGCGATGTTTCAGGTGCACCTTTGGATTGGGTTCGCTGCGGCTCTGTACGTGGCACTCATCGGGATTTCAGGATCGATCCTGGTCTGGAAACATGAACTCAGCGCGGCATCGCAGTCGGTGCCCACTGCACTGCAAGCTGGCGCGACCTCAATCGGCCCGGAGCGGGCCGTTATGGAGGCGCAGCGCGCCGCTCCAAGGAAGCAGCCCTACTATCTCGACTTTCCGCAGTCTTCGGCGCCGTTCTATGTTGTATACCTGCGCGGAACGTCGATGCGCACTACCGTGCGAGTGCACGCTGGCAGTGGCGCTGTGCTCGACGTGGACGACGGACAGCATGGCTGGCTGAACCTCGTGATGAGGTTCCACTATTTCGTCTCTGCTGCGCTGTCCTCACGTCAACACAAAAAATGACTGACAGCAATAATATCTCGAAGTGGGGAACAGGCCATAAAGCCCGAGTGTCTCGAGTCCATGCCAACGAGTTAGGTCCCTTCATGCTCTCTGCTCTTTCACCACGTCCTGCGCTGCTTTGTCCGTGCGAAGCGCGATGAAGCTGGCGTGGCGTAAGTGATCGCTTGGGGTCCACTCAAGAAAGCGGAATTGAGCAACGGTGTCGGACTTCAGCCATACGCAACTCTTCATCTTCTCGGCGGTCAGACCTTGGCCCCATCGCCCCGCGCTTGCCTCAGGAAGGTTCACAAAGGGGCAGGCCGGGGTCTCAAGGGCGGCGATGCTTGCGTGTACTGCTCTACGGCTCGCAGGAACAAAGCCATTTCGGACGCTTCCGCAGAAGTGGAGATCATGCCCTTTGTAGAAGCCGGTCAGCACGGCATCAATACCGTGGGTTCCTGGTGTGTACCCGCCGACCACTAGCTCTTGGGACAGCTCGGCGCGCATCTTGGACCATGCACCGGAGCGCCGACCCGGCTCGTAGAAGCTGGAAAGCTTTTTGGCTACAACCCCTTCAAGGCTGTGATTCCGGACCATCTCAAGCATCTGCGTGGCGGGGATCTGGAAGCCTTGGGACACCTGAACGGTGTCGTCCTGCTTCAACGCTTTCTGCAGTAGCGCTTGCCGTTCCGAAAGTGGCTTGCGAGTGAGATCTGCTCCGGCGAGAGCCAGTAGATCGAAGGCAAAAAGACGAATGTAGCGCCGCTGGTTGCTGAGTTCTGAATCAGGCTGAAGCTCGGCTTGCCGGTGGCGTCAAGAGCGACAAGCTCTCCGTCCACGATGGAACCGTGCGGAATGGCTCTCGCGAGGGCGGCAACCACCTCAGGAAAGCGCTTGCCTAGGTCTTTGCCGTTACGGGAGAGCAGTTGCACCCCGGATGTTTCGGAAAGAGCCTGGGCGCGGTACCCGTCCAGCTTGATCTCGTAGCTCCACTCGGGACCTTCCGGCAGCTTTGCCACCATCAGGCATTCCATGGGCTGGATGAATTGCCTCGTGCTGCTCCCCGACGTTGCGATCCTCTACCTCCGCCGAAGTTGCAAAAGAAAGTTTGCGCCGAGATTGCGCTTTTGTGTCTAATAGAGGAAAGCCGAGGCGGTGTCCACCCGCCCCGGTGTTGTGATCTACCGGTGGAGCAGATGGAGCACTAAGTGCACCACCTTGCAGCCCACCAGCACGAGCGTTCCGATGATTAGGGGGATGTATTCCCCTGGCAGCTCAAAGGACGCACGGCCAAAGCGAACCCGTAAGGGTAGCATAGGCATTCACCAGCTTTCCGACTAAGAAACGCCCCGGGGTAGCAGCCCCGGGGCTTTCTGCTTGTCACAGCAGAAACTGGTCCCAAGGTGCTGGTGCCGTGACGCGGACATCGGTCGGCCTGCAACGATTATAGGCAGTTCGTCACTCCTTGAAGCGTCCTCTTACCGCTTCGAAGAGCTTGCTAAAACGCTTGGCAGTTTCTCCAATCATCAAGGTCTCTGGGGTCTCTCCCATTCGTTTCAGAAAGAGCCGAGCAGGGCGGGTTTTGTGGAACGGAATCCCTGCCTCCTTGAAGGCCAGGTCATACCGAATCGCAATCCGGGGGACATTCTGGTTTAGCTTCAGCTCCACTGAGGAGAGCTCTTTGCTATAGCTCTCTTTGACTAAGGCTTCGAATAGTGCTGGCTCGAGTAAATCCTCAATGTCGGCCTCGTGCGGAGCGATCTCCTCAAAGGCTTCGGAGACGAAGACGACATTCCGATCGTCAAGAAGCTTGTTCCTGACCAGCTCCTGTTTGGTTGCAAGGGCTTCTTTCTCATGGTCTAGGAGCGCGACCACATTTAGCTTCTCTGACGTCAAGAGGGCGACCATGTACGGGATCTTCTGCGCTCCACCGGCTGGTGTTAGGGTGATGTGATCGCCTAGCGAAGTCTCCCCTTTTTCAGCGAGGTAAGTAGATGCTGCGGATAAATACCAGTAATCTGTCACTCCTTCTACGACTAGGTTTCGAGGCCCGACGAAAAGGCTCTGGGCTAGGTCGTACCCTAAAGCGGCTTGAAGAGGAAAGAGGGTTCGGGCATCACCTGTGGGATCATTCGTCACAGTGGTCCCGGTCTCTTCACCGATGCTGACAGTACGTATGGTCTCAAGGTGGTTCGTAGGAACCATGAAGGGGGAGTGAGTTGTGTAAACGATCTGGTTCGTGAAGTCTTTCTCGAAATGCGAGAGGAGATCACCCTGTGACCGCGCGTGGAGGTAAAGACCGGGTTCATCTAGCAAGAGAATCGCGTTTGCAGCACTACCACCTTGAGTGTCGGCAGCGAAGGTCACGTAGAAAGAAAAGAACCACTTGAAGCCGCGGCTCCTATCATCGAGATTCACTTCTACGTCGTATGCAGAGTTTGGGTCTGAAATCAGGGTGTCTAGATGCTGTGAGTCCAGATTGAATCTCACTTTGAGAGTGCGGTCCTTCCAGAGCTTACGTATAGCGGCGGTGACGACTGCACCTGCGCGGTTCACTAGCTGATTTCTAGTCTCATGGTCGCCTTGGCCGCCGAGTTGCTGAAGCTGCGCTGGATCCAGGCCAGCCACTTTACATAGTTTCTGGAAGTTGAGATCGGCTTCCTTCAGCTGGTTCTGTGCCTTCCTCTGTGTGTAACTGGCGATGTCTTGGTGTCCCTCAAAATCAGGGTATTCATCTACATAGATGAACGTAGGAAGGTGCTCTAGGATCCACGCGCGAGCCGCCGTGGCCTGTTCTGCATCAGCGCTGAAAACCTCCTGCTGCTCCTCAAGGCTCACCAAGGATTTGTCCTGATCATCTGAAAGGGAGACACCTGCGACGGCAAGGGCCTTTCTAATTGCTTGCAACTGCGGCTTTGCCGTCTGTGCCCACACCGCGCCATCATCAGTCTTGGCGGCGGCTTCTGAAAACGCTTCAGCCGCTTGTAAGAGAATAGCTTTCTTGGAAGCATCGATTGGGTCGGCTACGGCCTGAATGCTGGCTGTCACCTTTCGAAAGCTAGTGTTTACAGAGGACTTGTCAAACGACAGGTTCTCAAGGTTGTTAAACCCAACGAAGCGCTTCTCGTCATACCTCCTCCACACAGATATGGTCGTGGAGTCCTGAATACGCGTATAGATGTTATTCAGAGCCGCTCGCTCGTTCTCACTGAGAGACCAGGTTGTCTGAAGCATCCAGGTGTCATCTTTGCAATCACTCAATTTCCGATGACGCGGAAAATCCTTGATGCGATTCAACGCTTTGGGACCACCTGGAGGATTCAGGCTGTATAGCGCCCGGAGCAGGTTGGATTTCCCGCTCTCATTTCTTCCTAGGATCGCGGTGACGCGAGACACGTCGATTTGGCCGCTCTCGTTGATCGAACGGTAGTCCATCACCCTAAAGCGTTCCAGCTTCATCAATCACCTCAGCGCAGAATGTTTTCACCTTTCTAGCATTAGCCTCCCGGATGCGGGTATGGAAGCGTACTCCACCACAAATGATGGCTGCTTTAGGTGAGATCGTGCGACGGAGTGGCGGGGTGTTCGGTCTTCATCGGTTCCCCTGCGCTGCACGATAGGGTATACCCCAGCGCAACGTAGCACGTGAGTGCAGAACTGCGTTGCACAAGAGCCTGTTTAGCTATTATGCTACAGGTCATGGTCAAAGCTAAAGAGCCTAGTGCAACACAAAAGCCTCGTCACCCTCCGAAAGGGCAGGTGGTCGGCTATGTGCGGGTGAGCACCTTCGACCAGAATGAGAAGCGGCAGCTCGAAGGCGTTCGCGTTGACCGCGTGTTCTCAGATAAGGCATCGGGCAAGGATGTGAACCGTCCGCAGCTCACCATGATGTTGAGCTTCGTTCGCGAAGGTGACACGGTGATCTGCCATTCGATGGACCGGCTCGGCCGCAACCTGGATGATCTGCGGAAGATGGTTCTTGGCCTGACCGTTCGCGGCGTCCATGTTCAGTTCGTCAAGGAAAGCCTGACCTTCACCGGCGAAGATTCTCCGATGGCCAATCTTCTGCTGAGCGTGATGGGAGCGTTTGCCCAGTTCGAGCGGGAGTTGATCCGAGAGCGGCAGCGAGAGGGAATCGAGCTCGCCAAGAAAGCCGGCGCCTACCGGGGGCGAAAGCATTC
>CAHJWL010000005.1 GCA_903642235.1 Acidobacteriaceae bacterium
CCACCCCGGCCGCCACCCCCGCGCCCATCATCCGCCGCCCTCCCGCCCCGGAGCCCGAAGAGCCCACCACTGGCGTCTCCCACCCACCAGCCGCCAAATAATCTACGTGAGCACTCTAACTTTTTTTGTCATCCCGTAGGGATCTGCTTCTCCACCGGGAACACCAGCACCGCACTTCACTCTTGAGCTTGCCGAAGCACTGCCTAGAGGGTCTTTTTTCAAGAGCTATCTACGGCTCAGCACGTGTCATGCGGATCGAGTGTGCCATTTACAAGTTGTTTATTTGTTGACCATGCATTGTGATGAGTAGGTATCCCGAGAGGAATCGGATCTTGCTGGACTCCCTACATCAACACTGGCTGTCGGTATGGGATTGGCTCACGAAGCAGGGCGCCGCCCGAGGGACCGTGATCCTCATGTTCATAACCGCTTGGTATGCCTGGCTAACGAGCCGCATGACTCGTTCTATGAGCCTCCAGACCAAAGCCATGGTCCAGCCAATCCTCGGGCTTGAGATGTACCACAACAAGGATGAACCGCACCCTAAAGGGAGTTGGCGAGCGAAGAACCTTGGCGACAAAGCGGTCGTGCTGATGGATATGCGTCTAGAGTGCCGGAGATTCGAAATCTTTTTTTGCGCAGTACGACTTCTACCAGAATCACGTCCTGCCACCCGGAGAGCGGGTCGCGTTCGACTTTGATTTCACGAAGAGTTTCTTGGACGAACAGGGCCGTGGCTGGTTCAGCCCGGGGATGGAATCATTCAACATAGAAATCGTCGCTACCGATCTCAGCGAACAAGTCATATTGACATACCGCATGTCCTTGTACTGGCAAGCCCTATCGGTGAGAAAAGGGATGCCGGCCAGAGTCCGATGGAGGAGATGGTCAGATCCGACACGGTATCTGTATCGTCGTCAAAAGATGTGTATACAGCGCTGGTTGAAAGTAGATGAACTATCGCGCTTCCGAAAGGCTCAGCAGAAGAAGGCGCACTCGGAATAATAAGTTGCATTTTTGATGTCAGCGCAGAAGAGCCTCTGTACAGAGACCCACAAACCGCTAGCTTTCTCGCAACCCCCGCCGCAACGTAAAAAACCGCTGCGCCCGCCCCACATCCCGCCCAATCTGCGCCTTCAGCGCCTCTGGACTCTCCCACCGCTGCTCCCCACGAAGACGCTTCAGAAACTCCAGCCGCAGCGGCGTCTCTTCAGTCAACTCGACCAATTCAAAATCGAGCAGATAGCTCTCCACCGCAAACGAGTCCGCCCCGAACGTCGGCCGATTGCCAACATTCGTCACGCCCTCGAACCACCGGGCGCCCGCGCCGGAGCCCACCCGCAGCCGCGTCGCATACACCCCATGCGCCGGCAGCAGCTCGGGGTACGGAGCCAGGTTGATCGTCGGCACCGCATACTTCGTTCCATACCCACGGCCCGACGCCGGTGTGCTGTCCACGCTGAACACCCATCCCAGCAGCCGCCGCGCCGCCGAGACCTCGCCCGCCGCCACCAGCTCGCGGATTCGGCTCGACGACACCACACCGCCCATCAGCCGCTCCGGCGCATACGCCTGCACCCGGAAGCCCAGCTCTGCGCCGAGCGCCGTCAGGGTCTGTACGTCAGCCTCAGCCCCAAACCCGAAGCGGAAGTTCTCCCCCTCGTGCAGCTCCACAATCTTCAATCGATCCCGGAGCACGTCTCCGGCGAAATCGCGCGCGCTCGTGCGGCGTAGATCCTCGGTAAACGGGAGCACGATCGCCGCGTCCACCCCTGTCTCTGCCAGAAGCTCCAGCTTGCGCGGCAGCGGCGTAATCATCGGTCGCGTCTCGCCCGGCCGCAGCGCCCGTGCCGGATGTGGATCAAAGGTCACAATGGCAGAGCGCAGCCCCAGTTCGGCTGCGCGTGCCTGTACCCGCGCGATGACCCATTGGTGCCCGCGATGCACCCCATCGAAGTTTCCGATCGTCGCGACAAGCGCCCCCACGTCGTTCGGCACCTCCTCGAGATGGCGACACACGATCATCCGGCAATCTCGAAGTCGAGCTTGAGTCCGTCATATGCCAGACGGATAGTCTCCGGCAAGATGGCATTCACCGCGGCATGGTCCAGATCGTGGCTGATGTGGGTAAAGTATGCCCGTCGCGGCTTCAGCCGTTCCACAAACTTGATCGATCGCTCAAGGTGCGAGTGGCTGGGGTGCGGCTCGCGTCGCAGCGCGTCCAGAATGAGCACATCAAGGTCCTGCAGCAGCGGCACGCTCTCCTCCGGGATATCGCTCATGTCCGTCAAATAGGCCGCGTCGCCAAAGCGGTATCCGGTAATCGTCTGCCGGCCGTGAGTCACCGCAATCCGCTGAAAACATGCCCCAAATAAACTCAACCCTGCACCCGGCGCTTCATCCAGCCGATGCATTCGGACCCGGGCACTCGTCGGATAGCGGTTCTCCGTCCGGAAGGTGTACTCAAAGATCCGTTCAATGGTCCGTGCCGTCTCATCATCCGCGTAGACCGGCAGCGCGACCGGGTGCCGAAAGCTCAGCGGCCGCAGATCATCAAAGCCCAGCACATGATCCGCATGCCCGTGCGTGTACAGCACGGCGTCCACCTGCGCGATGCCTTCGCGCACGGCCTGCGCGTGGAAGTCCGGCCCGGTATCGATCAGAACGACCCTGCCGCCGAACTCCAGCCGCACCGAAGGGCGTGTCCGCCGATTGTGGGGATCGGTTGATGTGCAGACCGCGCAGCCACAGCCCAGAGTCGGCACGGCCATGGACGTGCCGCTTCCCAGAAACGTAAGTTGAGCCTGCATCCCTTACCGCACCAGCGTCGGTGCACCGCCGCCAAAGCCTCCGGCTCCGCCAGCACCACCCGCTCCAGAGCCACCCGGACCGCCGAAGCCGCCCGTCCCGCCAAAGCCGCCGCTTCCCCCCGGCCCCGTTGGCCCGCTCTGCCGCGCCTGGGCTGACCGCGAGAGCGCCTGTGTCATCTCGAGAAAGGCCATGCGCAACTCGAACAGCGCACTATCCAGAAATACCTGCTCTCTGCTGCCCAGGTTGCCCGCTGTCTTTTCTGCCAGCACGCTCATCATGTCGATGCTTGACCGGGCTCCCAGCAGATCCACCCGCGGCTGCTCGCCTTCCTGCGTCGCGCCGCCCAGCTGCATGATCGTTGTCAGATAGATGGACTGCACCAGCTGCTCGAAGTTCATCGCCGGCGGATGTTCCATTCCCGGGTTGGTCGCCCGGATCGCCGTCTCGATGCGCTCCGCCGTCTGGTCGTAGGCTCGCTTGGACTGCTCCATCTGCTCCGCCGTCGGCACCGGCAGCTCCTGCTCGCTGCCGCTACTGTCGTCCTCGGTGAGAGCATCCTGCCTCGGAGTATCCGTTGCTGCCGCGGGTACTGGCATTGGCACTGGCGCCTCGGTCAGGGCCGGTCCACTCCGCTCCGGCTGTGCCGTCTTTGTCTCTTCGGGCCGATCCGCATCCGGCCGCACCTCGCCCTCGAGTGTGAACTTGCGGCGGTCCGTAACCACAAACGGCTTGTTTCCTTCCGGCATACTCTCTCCTCAACGTCTCTTCTGGTCGCACCTGTTGGATGCGCCTATGCGTGTGTCTCAAATGCAACGGGCAGCGAAAGCGGCTCTGCTCGTCCGCCCCCGTACCCAATCTCCTGCTTCAGTTCCAAGGCCTCGCGGCGTATGTACCCAAGCGCCATCATCCCGCCTGCGAGCCGACCCGGCAGGGCAGGCAGCACGCCGACACTCGTCAGCTCGCCTACCGGCTTTTCACCCGTGCGCAGCACAGCACCCGCCGCCGGCAGCTCGCCCGTCAGGGCAAAGGCTCGGAAGGTCCGATGCACAGCACCGCGTGACCGGATCCGCTCCACAATCTCCTGCCCCAGGTAGCACCCCTTGCTGAAGTGCAGCGCCCCGGTCTGGCCGGTCTCCTGCGGCAACTCCCGATCGCGAATGTCCACGCCGAACTTCGGCGTTCCCTCGAGCAGCCGCAGCCACTCCAGACTCGCAGCCTCGCCCGGGATCGCACCGGCCGCCTCGAGCGCGGTGCCCAGCCGCTCCGCAAGGTCTCCCGCGGCCCAGATCTCAAACCGCGGCACCACCGTGCCAGCCATGGCCTGTACCCGCAGCGGCAGTCCCTGCCAGCTCACGGCCGCGGAGCGAATCGTACCGGTCGCAAGCTCCTCCGGCAGCAGATCCTGTGCCGTCAGCAGTTTTGCGGCGGCCGGCCCTGCTAGGAGCAGTCCACTCGTCCCATCCGAGACGTCCGCCAGCTCCACATCATCCATGATGATGAACCGGTCCAGCATCGCCAACAGCGGTTCGACCTGCGTCCGATCCGTCTCGAGCAGAAGCGCTTCGCCGTCCGCGAAGGCCGTCGCCGTGCCCTGAATGCGTCCCTGTGCGTTCAGCAGAAAGTTCGAGCAGCCCTCGCCCGGCGTCAAAGCCTGGATCGAGTTTGTCACCATCCCATTCAGCCATCGCACCCGGTCCTCGCCCGTCACGCGGATCCATCCGGTCTCGCGCAGCCGCACCACGCACACACCGGAAAGCACTGCCTCAAAGCCCGCGCGATCCGCACTCTGAAGCGAAGCGTCATGGTCTGAAAGGGAAGTGATTGGCATAGGGGCAGAACGGCAGGGTCGTCGCCGTACACTCTGAGTATAGTCGTCCGTCCTGACTCACCGCCGCGAAGGAGCGGCCTGCTTGCCATCCATCCTGCCTGTTCGTCTTCGGTCCCGCGCCGCAACGCTTGCTCTTGCCGTTTGTCTCGCGCCGGTCGCTGCCCAAACGCAAGGCCAGACCACGCCGCCGCCCCCCACCGCGCACCCGCCCAATCAGGCTGACGCCCACACGCCGCCCATGACGCGCCCCGCAATGAGTAAAGACCAGCGCAAGGAGCTCCTGGCCTCCGTCGACAGCATGCTCCAGTTCGTCAGCGCCGACACCGCCCTCCCCATCCGCCACAAGGTCAAGCGCAAACTCATCTCCCGCGAGCAGGTCACCCGCTACCTCAAGGAGCGCATGCATGACGACGAATCCACCCGGCGCCTCGAGCGCTCCGAGATCGTCCTCAAGAAGTTCGGCCTGCTCGACCGCACCTTCGACCTCCAGCCCTTCCTCGTCTCCCTCCTGACCGAGCAGATCGCCGGCTTCTACGACAACAAGACCAAGACCGTAAACCTGCTCGACTGGGTCGATCCCAAGGAACAAAAGCCCGTCCTCGCTCACGAGCTCACCCACGCCCTGCAGGATCAGGATTTAGCCCAGACCGGCGGTCTCGAGACGTGGGGAGACTCCGGCGTTCACGGGGTCTCGAAAGGCTTTGCCGACGACCAGCGCCACGTCGCCACCGACGAACTCGAAACCGCCCGCGAGGCGATCGCCGAAGGCCAGGCCATGGTCGTCTTCTACGACGACGCCCTCCGTGCGAGCGGCAAGTCCCTCGCCGACCTCCCCGACAACGAAACCCTCATCGATCCCGACGCCAATGACGACACGAAGGGCTCGCCGGTCATGGCTCGAGCCCCCTACCTTCTCCAGCAGTCTCTCCTCTTTCCCTACAGCTACGGCCTCGGCTTTGAGAACGTCATCCTCCATCGCCGCGGCAAACAGGGCGCCTTTGCCGATGTCCTCGCCACCCCGCCCTCCACCAGCTACGAGATCATGAACCCGCGTATCTGGCTTGAGCACGGCGAGGTTCCAACCGTCAGCATGCCCGATCTCCACCCACTCCTTGACCCCGGCTATGCCCCCTATGACATCGGCGTCATGGGCGAACTCGACGTCCGCATTCTCGGCCATATCCTCGGTGGCGAAGCCGCGGCCGACAAGCTCGCCCCCAACTGGGCCGGCGGCGTCTACTACGCCGCCCAGCGCCGAGCCATGGCTGACGGAAAGAGCTCCGCCACCGCGGAGCGCTCGAAATCTGCGGAACAGTCCACCACCGCCTCCATCGCCCTCGTCTATGAGTCCCACTGGCGCACGGGCGGGGCCGCCCGCTCCTTTGCCGCCCTCTACGCCCTCGGCCTCCACCACAAATATGCCGTCATCAAGCGCCGCACCGCCGATGAGACCTCCACCCCGGATTCTGAGGAACAGGTCTACACCACCGACGAGGGCGACGCCCTCATCCTCACCTCCGGCCACACCGTCTTCCTCGCCGAAGGCCTGCCCATCGCCCTCGCCCGGGAGGTCGCCCATCTCTTCACCACCACTGAAGGCACCGGCCCCCAGATCCAGGCCCAACTCAATCATCCCCGGCCCAGCCGCCCTCATCCCCGCGACTCCTCAGCCAGCCACGAGCTAAGCCTCTCCCTCGCCCAGTCTCTCCGCCGTTCGTTTTAGGTCGTCATTCTGATTAGGGTGGCATTCTGGGCGTAGCGAAGAACCCGGTGTTGCCATTGCCCCTTCCTTTGTTGTCATCCCGTAGGGATCTGCTTCTCTACCGCGACCCTCACCCTCACCAAAGCCGCTCTCCGTTCCACCTCACAGCCGCCACCACCTATACTCACCTCTGACCCCAAATCAGGAGCCACACCCTTGTCTCAGATCCCCCAGGCCGAAATCGGCATCATCGGCGGCAGCGGCCTCTACTCCATGCCCGGCCTCACCGACATCCACGAAGTCAAAGTAGACACCCCCTTCGGCGACCCCTCCGACCCGCTCGTCTTCGGAACCCTCGAAGGCCGAAAGGTCGTCTTCCTCGCCCGCCATGGCAAGGGCCATCGCATCCTTCCCTCCGAGCTCAACTTCCGCGGGAATATCTACGCCCTCAAAGCCGCCAGCGTCACCTCCATTCTCTCGGTCTCCGCCGTCGGCTCGCTTAAGGAAGAGCACAAGCCCACCGACTTCGTCATCCCGGACCAGTTCATCGACCGGACGTTCTCCAGAAATGCGACCTTCTTCGGCGATGGCATCGTCGGCCACGTCGCCTTCGGCGATCCGGTCTGCCCCATCGTCGTCGACACCTTCGCGAAGGCGTGCGCGGAAGTCGGCGTCGTCGGCAAACGCGGCGGCACCTACGTCTGCATGGAAGGCCCGCAGTTCTCCACCCGCGCCGAATCCAACCTCTACCGGTCCTGGAACGCAGATGTGATCGGCATGACCAACCTCCAGGAAGCCAAGCTCGCTCGCGAGGCCGAGATCTCCTACGCCACTCTCGCCATGGTCACCGACTACGACTGCTGGCGCGAGGGCCACGACGATGTCACCGTCGATCAGGTCGTCGCCGTCATGCACCAGAACTCCGGCAATGCCCAGAAGGTCGTCGCCGCGGCCGTCCGCCTCATGCCCAAGGACCTCAGCGCCAGCCCCGCCCAGACCGCCGCCAAATTCGCCATTATGACCGACCGAGCCGTTATTCCCGCCACCACCAAAGAGAAACTCAAGCTTCTCTTCGGCAAGTACCTCTAGTAGAAGAGGAATCGGAATGTGTTGAAAACTGAAGTCCTGGGTCTGTTCAAAACAGACAGATTGAGTTCTGTCGAGTGGCGGCAGATCAATAGTGCGGGAGATGCTCAGTTTTAGATGAGCCGCTTAGTACTTCACTGACAAGCTTGTGACTCAGTCAACCCACTGTTCGATGGTCCTAACCTAATAGAGAATTCCCCGCGAACGAACGGGTCGCTCGTTTCGAGCGGCCTGCCTCGTGAGCCCTGAATCAGATCCACCTAAGCCGGTTCCACCCTTACCTGCGTCATCGCCCGGTTCACGTCGATACTCCACGCCTTGGCTGAGTGCAGATCCACGATCTGCACCACCAAGCTGCGATCGCTGTCTAGATTGGCCACCCGAACGTGTCCATGACATGCGACACGGCGGGGGAGGAACCTCACTCTCCCCCGTCCCGCCTCAGACCCAGCGCATCAGTTCCAGGTCCGCCAGCAGCCCCGGCCCGCTGGGCCGCCATCCCAGCCGCTCCTGCGTCAGCGCGCCGGAGGCCGGCAGGTCCAAGCCCGCAAACATGCCGAGCCAACCGAAATGAGCCGGCGCCTCCTCCTCGGACAGGCTCACCACCGGCACCTTCAGCCCCCGGCCCAGCACCTCGGCGATCGCCCGCACCGGAATCCCCTCCTCCGCGACCGCGTGGTACCGGCTGCCCGCCTCGGCCTTCTCGATGGCCAGCCGGTACAGACGAGCCACATCGCTCACATGCGCCGCCGGCCAGCGGTTCTGCCCGTTGCCGACATACGCCGAGACCCCCTTCGCCCGCGTTGCCTCGATCACCGGCGTAATCAGTCCCTGCTTCAAAGGATCGTGCACCTGTGGCAGACGCACCACTGACACGTTCACACCACGCTCCCCGGCAGCAATCCCGGCCTCCTCGGAGGCCTTCCGCGGGTTCGGATACTTCACGTTAAAAACATCCTCGGTCGCCGGCTGCCCGGGCGCACTGCTCCCCAGCCCGGTCCCCGATGTAATCACCAGCGGCCGCTTCGATCCGGCCAGCGCGTCCGCCAGAGCCGTGATGGCCCGCCGATCCTTCTCGCAGTTCGCCGCAAAGTTCGAGAAGTCGTGGTCAAACGCGCAGTGAATCACGCCGTCCGCCTCCGCCGCGCCGCGACGCAGGCTCTCGAGATCCTCCAGAGTTCCGAGATGAGCCTCCGCGCCGGCCGCCGTCAGCGACCGCGCACCCTCGTCCGACCGAGTCATGCCAAGCACCTGGTGGCCTGCATGAAGCAGCTCCGGAACAATCACTGCACCGATGAAACCGGTAGCGCCCGTAAGAAAAATACGCATATCAGAATCCCCTTTCCCTTCCGCCGTGCACTCTCGTGCGGTTCCCGATCGAGGTGCTCCCCTGATCAGGTCTCCCCAATAGATGGGCCATCCTCCCCCTACGATCTATACCGCAATCCAGAAAAGGTTCCCCATCCGCCGCCTCCATCAACCGCTCGCAGAAGTGTCGTCGTTGCTCACCCCGACCCCTTTCTCGAAGCGGTACCGCTCCTCCATCCTCAGCACCTCATCTGCTACGCCGGTCGCGCCGGTCAAGGCGCTCGAGGCGGTAGGATGGCAGTACCTCTGAGGTCAGCTCGCCGATGATCAAACCCGACAGCCCACCCGGGCAGACACTCCTGCCAACCAGGCAACACTTTACGGCTCTCGACGGGTTGCGGGGTGTAGCGGCTTTGCTGGTCGTCGTCTTCCATTTCATGGAGATGGTGATCGGCAACTACAGCCATCTCCTCATCGGCCACGGATGGCTGGCCGTCGACTTCTTCTTTTGCCTCTCCGGCTTCGTGATCGGCTACGCCTACGACGGTCGTGTTGGCCCGATGGGCTTCTGGGCCTTCCTGAAGGTTCGGTTGATCCGCCTGCATCCCCTGGTCGTTCTCGGGTCCGTGCTTGGCTTGCTCACCTTGCTCTTCGACCCGTTCCGCTTAGGGCCTCTGGGCTACAGCGCCGGTCAGGTCGGCCTCATGTTCCTGGCCTCGGTCGCCCTCGTACCCTATCCGGTAATGCACGAGCGGGGATTTTGTCTGTTCAGCCTCAACTCACCCGCCTGGTCCCTGTTCTGGGAGTATGTCGCCAACATCGTCTACGCGGTCGTTCTCTACAGAGTCAGCCGCCGCTGGTTGGGCGTGATAGCTTTTGTTGCGGCTGTCGTCCTCTGCTTCGTCGGCTTTAACGCCGGCAATCTCTGGGCCGGATGGAACAGGGACACCTTCTGGACCGGCGCCGCCCGGATAAGCCTCTCCTTTTCGGCAGGCCTGCTTGTGTACCGGTCAAAGTGGATCCTGCGCTCCAGACTCGGCTTCACGGGCTTGTCGGTGCTGTTACTGCTGGCCTTCGTCATGCCCTACGCCAAAGGAGGCTGGATACGGGAGGCAGCGGTGATGATTCTTTACTTCCCCTTGCTGGTCGCCCTGGGCGCAGGGGTCACGCTCAGCTCCCGCGCAGAGAAACTCTGCAACTTCGCAGGAAACATCTCCTACCCGCTCTACATGACGCACTATGCCGTGATCTGGAGCTTCGGAAGCTACTACGAAAGTCATAAGCCGGACCCGGCACACACGACTCTGATCGTCAGCAGTGGCGTCCTCATCACGGTCGGCTTCGCCTATCTGGCCATGGTGCTCTATGACATCCCGATACGAAGGTACCTGCAATCCAAAGCCCGAAGACTTGTGTCCTCCTGAGACCGGACGGGGGCTAGAAAGAATCTCCGTCGGCACGAAACTGTTTGCTAGGAGGCGACCTCACCCGCTTCTCATCTGGCTGGGGTCTGCGTCAACGATGGCACATATCGACGGCGGGCTTGCACTCTTAGCTCCTGCTGCAGCAACGGACCGTGGCTTGGGCGTAGCTCCTGCATCGGAACCGGCATAATAGTGGAAGCAGTCGAATTCATCTCGCGTCTGTTCTCACGCGGAACAAGACGCGGTGTGTACCAGATGTAATCGATTGAAGACTTTAGACCCAAAGTACGGTGGGAGGGTACCTCCTTCCGTCAGGAAGAAGCGCCCGCCCCCATGTCCATCCTCGTAGTCGGCTCCGTCGCCTTTGACACCCTCACCACCCCGACCGGCAAAGCCGAAAAGATCCTCGGCGGCGCCGCCACCCACTTCGCTCTCGCCGCCTCCTTCTTCACCGACGTCCGCGTCGTGGGCGTCGTCGGCCGCGACTTCACCCCCGAGAACGAAGCCATCCTCACCCGTCGCGGCATCGACACGGCCGGTATTGAGCACGCCGACGGCCTCTCCTTCCATTGGACCGGCTCCTACACGGGCGCCATGAACGAGGCCACCACCCTCTCGACCGACCTCAACGTCTTCGCCGACTTCTCGCCCAAGATCCCCGCCGCCTACGCAGACACCGACTTCCTCTTTCTCGCCAACATCGATCCCGTCCTCCAGCTGCGCGTCCGGGAGGCCATGCCAAACGTCAAGCTCGTCTGCGGCGACACCATGAACTACTGGATCGCCGACCACACCGCCAGCCTCAAGAAGGTCCTCGCCGAGCTCGACGTCCTCCTCATCAACGACGGCGAAGCCCGCCTGCTCACCGGCGAGTCCAACCTCGTCCGCGCCGCCGAAGCCGTCATGGCCCTCGGCCCCAAGTCCCTCGTCATCAAGCACGGCGAGTACGGCGCCACCGCCTTCTTCTCTACACGCTCCTTCCCCGGCCTCACGACCGCGCCCCATCCCTTCCGCGCCCCCGCTCTCCCGCTCTCTGAGGTCATCGATCCCACTGGCGCCGGAGACTCCTTCGCCGGCGGCTTCTACGGCTACCTCGCCTCGCAGCCCGCCCTCACCCCCGAGGCGTTCCGCCGCGCCATGTTCTACGGCGGCGTCATGGGCTCCTTCGCGGTGGAACAGTTCGGCACGAAGCGGCTGGAGAACACCACTCGCGAAGAGATCGAGGAGCGCTTCCGCCTCTTCGAGAGGATCTCCCACCTCGATGTCGCGACGAAGTAGCCGCACCTACCGCCCGCCCTCGCTCCCTGGCAGCCGCCAGGGCCGGGTGCCCCACATCTCGCCTCTAGGGTCTGGGAGCCGCGGCGATCGGCGCAACAGACCCGTCTCCCTGACCGATAACGACGTTATCCGCCCCGCCAGCCGTGAGGAGACCCTCCCCGTCGTCATGGGCGCCCTCGCCCTCTGCTGCCTCACCCTCATCATCTGCCTGCAGAAGGGCTACCTCCTCCTCTACGGCGACGCCGTCGCCCACCTCGGCATCGCCCGCCGCATCCTCGACGCCCGCTACCCCGGCCTCGCCCAGCTTGGCGGCGTCTGGCTCCCCCTGTCGCACCTCCTTATGCTTCCCTTCATCGGCCGCATGGAATGGTGGCAGAATGGGATGGCCGGAGCCTGGCCCTCGCTCGCCGCCTATCTTCTCGCCGTCATCGGCTTCTATCGCCTCGCCCGCCGCCTCCTGCCGCCGCTCTGGGCCCTTGCCTCCACCGCCTTCTTCGCCCTCAACCCCAACCTCCTCTACATGGCCACCACGGCCCTCACCGAGCCGCTCTTCCTCGCCATCATCCTTTGGCTCGTCCTCCTCACCACCGAGTGCCTCGATGCTCTGAACACAGCCGCCCTCGCCCCGCCCGCTATCGCCGCCCAGCTCCGCCGCGTCCGCTCCCGCCTCTTCTGGCTCGGCCTCCTCATCGTCGCCGCCGTCTACACCCGCTACGACGGCTGGATCCTCGCCGCCCTCATCTGGTGCGTCCTCGCCATCGCCCTCCTTCGCCACCGGGAGCACGCGCGCGGTCTCCGCGCCGCCTTCGCTCTCTTCACTGTCGTCACCGTCGCCGCCCCGCTTGGCTGGTTCGCTTACAACCAGCACTTCTACGGCGACTTCCTCGACTTCCTCCGCGGCCCCTACTCCGCCTCCGCCATCGAGCGCAAGACCTCGCCGCCCGGCTCCAAACACTACCGCGGCTGGCACAACCCCGGCTGGGCCCTCCTCTTCTACACCCGCACCGCCCAGGTCGACACCACGGCCTGGGAGATCGGCTTCCTCACTCTCCCTCTCGCCCTTATCGGCGCCTGGCGCACAGTGTTGAGCTGGCTCCGCCCACCCTCCGCCGAGTCCACCCACCTCACCGCAGCCACCGCCAACTCGCCCGGCGAAGAAAGCCGTCATCTCGACCGAGCATCGCGAGCGGAGAGATCCCTGCTTTCGAAAGCCACCCAATCCCAACCAGCGCCAGCAGCTCCAGGACAAAGCTCCACCCCGCTCCCCGACCTCCGCCTCGCCCCCGCCTCTCTCCTGCTCTGGTTCCCGCTTCCGTTCTACGTCTACTCCATCGCCTGGGGCTCGGTCCCCATCTTCATCCCGCAGCTCTACCCGCACTCCTTCTATAACGCCCGCTACGGCATGGAGATGCTCCCCGCCATCGCCCTCTTTGGCTTTATCGCCCTCGCCTGGACCGAGCGCCGCCTCCGCCCCACCCACCCGCTCGCCGCCCGCCTCCTGCCGCCCATCTGCTTCGCCCTTGCGGCGGTCAACTCGGTGGTGATGATGGCGCAGACCCCGCTCGTTCTCCGCGAGGGCATCGTTAACTCGATCACGCGCGTCGCCTTCGAGCGCTCCATCGCTCGCCAGCTCGAAAGCTTCCCGGCCGGCTCGCGCATCCTCATGTCCACCAACGACCACATCGGCGCTGTCCAGCAGGCCGGCATCCCGCTCCACCTCATGCTCAGCGAAAACGACCGCGACAGCTTCCAATCCGCCCTCGCCGCCCCTGGTACTCGCGCCGACTACGTCATCGCCATCGCTAATGACCCCGTCGACGCCGCCGTCCGCGCCCACCCCGACAACCTCACCGAACTCACCGTTCTCTGCACCACCGGCCAGCCCTGTGCGCGCATCTACAAAGCCACCCACGCGCCCGATCCGAAGCCGATCCCGATGCAGGAAGGCCTGTCAACGCGATAGGCTTGTATCACTCGATGATTCCTTTCACCAAAGCTCATGCCAACGGCAACGACTTCCTTATTCTTGACGAGTCGCTTGCAAATCGGCGTCATCCTGCGCTCGCACAGCGTTTGTGCGCCCGGACGACCGGCATCGGTGCGGATGGCATTGAGTTTATCGATCGCCGTCATCGCTCCGGCGAGCTCTTTCTTCGGCTCTTTAATGCTGACGGCTCTGAGGCAGAGCTCTCCGGAAACGGCACTCGCTGCGTCGCCGCCTTTCTCGCCCACACCGAGCACCGGACGGAGACGATTCTTGGAACACATGGCGGCCCGCGCCATTGCCGCGTTCTCTCGAACTCCGGCAGCACATGGCAGATTGAGACAGGTATGGGCATTCCGCGCGTTATGCAGCGCTCGCTTGCTTTCACCGACCTGCCTGACGGCGCGACGGAGATCGACGGCGCCATGATCAATGTCGGTAACCCGCACTTCGTGGTCTTCACCGACACGGAGGACTTTTCAGCCCACGGCCTGCCATGGCAGCAACTCGGCGCGCGCATCGCGACTGATCCTCGCTTTCCTCACGGCACAAATGTGGAGTTCGTTCAGATGCTCGCCCCTGACCGCATTGCCTTTCGCGTCTTCGAGCGCGGCTGCGGCCCCACAACCTCATCCGGCACCGGCACCTGCGCCTCTGCTGCGGCAGCCATAGTTTTTCGCGGGGCGGGTCGCTCTCTGACCGCCCTTGCAGAAGGTGGAGCGCAGCAGGTCGTGTGGCGGACTGCCGGTGCTGAAATGCAGCTTACCGGTCCCGCAGAGCTGCTCTGCCAAGGCCACATCTTCGACCCTCCCGCCGCTGCTCAGGATGTCTCTCTGTGACTCTGAAGCCGCCTCCTCTTCTGCCGGGAGCCCGCATCGCCGTTGTCTCGCCCGCCTCCGCGGCGCATCCCGGCCGCGTTCACTCCGGTGTCGCATCTCTCGAAGCTCTGGGCTACTCGCCGGTTTTATCCAAACACGCACTTGGCGAAGGTCCCCTGTACTTCTCCGGCACGGTTCAGCAGCGTCTCGCAGATCTGCATGCCGCCTTTGCTGATCCGTCGATCGCAGCACTCTGCTGTACGCGGGGCGGCTGGGGCACTGCTGAACTTCTCCCCGGTCTTGATCTCGATCTCATCCGCCGCAACCCGAAACCTTTTCTCGGGTATAGCGATCACACATCTCTGCATACCTGGATTGCCCGTGAGACCGGTCTTGTGACGTTCTACGCACCCATGATCAGTCCTGATTTTGCCCGGCCTGACGGCGTCGACATACCAAGCTTCCATGCGGCTCTTACCTCTGTTTTGCCCTGGCAGCTAGCTTCTGGGGATGGTCTTCGCCTGCTTCGGCCCGCACGCCATCGAGAGAACAGCCGTGTGACCGGACCTCTCTGGGGCGGCTGCCTGGCTATTCTCACAGAATCCCTTGGAACGCCCTATGCGCCAAAGCCCAAGGGCGGCATTCTCTTCCTCGAAGATGTGACGACGAAGCCGTACCAATGGGATCGCATGCTTCTCCATCTCCGCTACGCCGGCCTGCTTGAGGGTGTCGAAGCCGTTGTTTTTGGCGATATGCGCCAATGTGTTGCCCCCGAGGACGACGCGCTCCTCGAAGCGGCCGTGCTTCATGCTCTTGAGGATTTCGCCGGGCCGATCTGTATCGGCCTTCGATCGGGCCATGTTGATGCGCCTAACATCACACTTCCGCTCGGCGTTCAGGCCGTTCTCGACACCAGTCTTCCAGAAGAATCAATCCTCCACTTCCCTGAATCCGCAGTGAGTGACAGGATCCTCCTTTCACCTCAAGAGAAAGCGCAGAACCGGGCATGACCTCCAGGAAACACATTCATCTCATCGGCATCTGCGGCACCGCGATGGCGTCGCTTGCCGGCATGCTTCAGGCTCAGGGCCATCGCGTCACGGGCTCGGATACGGCCGCATACCCGCCCATGAGCACTCTTCTGACCTCGCTGGGGATCCCGATCCTTGAACCTTACTGCGAAGAGAATCTGAGCCCTGCGCCCGATCTCGTCCTTGTCGGCAACGCCATCTCGCGGGGCAACCCGGAGCTTGAAGTCGTTCTGGACCGGCGTATCCCGATGGCCTCGATGGCCGCCATCCTGCACGACGAGTTCCTGCGGCATCGCGAAGCTCTTGTTGTTGCCGGGACGCATGGCAAGACCACAACGACGAGCATGCTTGCGTGGATGTACGAGGTGGCAGCCCGTGAAAATCCTGCACTCGCACCGTCATTTCTGATCGGAGGTGTTGCCGAAAACTTCGGCACCTCGTTCCGCGTCGTCCCTACCCGCCCGTTCATTCTTGAAGGCGACGAGTACGACACGGCCTTTTTCGACAAGGGGCCGAAGTTCCTGCACTATTTTCCGGACTCTGCCATTCTCACCCACGTTGAATTTGACCACGCAGATATCTATGCCGATCTTGCCGCTGTGAAGACTGCGTTCAAGCGGCTCGTCAATCTTGTTCCTCGACGCGGCCGAATCGTAGCCTATGACGGCTCAGAGAACGTAACAGAATGCGTTGCGAACTCTTTCTGCAAGGTGGAACGCTACGGGTTTGCGTCGACATCGCATTGGCAGCTGCGTGACCTGCGGCATGACGGTGGCACAAGCCGATGGACGCTCTACCGCGGGGGCGAACGCTTTGCCGAACTCACGCTGCCTATGGCGGGGGAACACAACGCGCTCAATGCGTCTGCTGCCGCGGCGCTCGCCGCAGGAGAGGGTCTCTCCGCGGAGGCTATTGAAGAGGCGGTGCGGACATTTCGCTCTGTCAAGCGACGGCTGGAGATTCGGGCCGAGGTTGCAGGCGTCACAGTCATTGACGACTTTGCCCACCACCCTACCGCCATTCGCGAAACCCTTCGCGCGCTGCGGGAGAGCTACCCTCACCGCCGCCTCTGGGCCATCCTGGAGCCCCGCTCGAACACCCTTCGCCGCAATGTCTTTGAGCTTGCCCTGGTGGATTCGCTCTCCCTTGCGGATCGTGTCGTGATCGCAGGCGTCTTCAAGAGCGAAAACATTCCCGCAGTGGATCGCCTCACGCCAGAGAACATTGTGGCCAAGCTGCAGCTGCGCAAAGTTAATGCCCGCACTCTGCCGGATGCCGATGCCATTCTCGCCAGCATTGTGCCAGAGCTTGCTCCCGGCGACATTGTCGCGATTCTCTCAAATGGTGCGTTCGGCAGTATCTATGAGAAGCTCCCCGCTGCCCTGGCCGGCAGCGGCGCCCTCTCCCTCACGGCTGGTGGCCAGCTTTCCCTGTAGTCTCGGCGGCAGGTCTCTATGTTCAGCACCATCAAGCTCGCAGCGGTCTATCTTAGTCTCGGTCCGCTGGCTGGTATCTTCGGCATTCCGTATTCACTGCTCCGCGGGAACGTCGATCTGCTCTACAGAGTCTCCATGGGCATTGCGAGTCTTGGCCTGCGGGCCGCTGGGATCCGCATCGTGGTTCATGGGATCGAGAATGTTCCCGGAGACCGGGCCTGCATCTTCATGGCGAATCATGTCTCCAACCTGGATCCGCCGGTTCTGTTGCCGCTCGTTCCAGGACACACATCGGTTCTGCTCAAGAGCTCGCTGATGCGCATTCCCATCCTGGGCACGGCCATGCGCATGGGCAAGTTTGTGCCTGTTGCACGCGGAAGCACACAGGAGGCTGCGCGGCGCAGTGTCAATGCAGCCGCAGACGCTGTCCGCTCCGGGCTGCACCTGGTCGTCTTTCCCGAGGGCACCCGATCACGCGATGGCCGCCTGGCTCCCTTCAAGAAGGGTCCGTTCTTTCTCGCGGAGCAGACCCGCGCTCCTATCATTCCGGTCGCAATCGCGGGAACCGAACGTTTGCTGCGGAAGGGAAGTGCCGCGATCCAGCCAGGCATGGTGACACTCACCTATCTGCCGTTGATCGACCCCGCTCAGTTCTCAACGCGTGAGGCGCTTATGGGGGCAGTGCATAGGGCGATTGCGCAGGCACTGCCTGCCGAACTGCGGCCTCGGCCGATCAATCACCCTATTTGACGATTGCGTTGTACCCATCCGCAAGGAGTCGAGCCTTCATGGCTTCTGCATCCTTTCTGGAGGCAAGCGGGCCGATCTGAACATGCAGCAACTGATCCTGCGTGCCCTGATGAATGGCCACCGCATACCCGCGCCGCAGCAGCGATCCCTTGAGCATCTCGGCATCTTCCCTGTGCGTGATGGAGATCGCCGCAACCTGCACGTAGCTTGAACCGCCGGCACTGGTGGCCGGAGCCGCTGCGTCATTGCCGCTCTGAGGCAGCGGCTTTTGTTCGGTTGCCTGCGCCACGGCCCGAGTGACGGATTCGTGCTGAACTGCCTGCGGCGTTCCGGCTGCGGGCTCATCGCCGTTGTGTGTGGCTGGGCCAGGCTTGCTTTTCTGTCCAACGGGTGCCCTGGCTCCGGACGCATTGTCTGTCGTATCGATGGTCTCGGCAGGAGTTTCAGACGGCGCGGCGTAGCTCGCACGAGAGGGCGCGAGACTGCCGGGGGTGAGCTTGTTCTCGGGCAGCGGTGCGGAGATGCCCGTGTTCACATTCGCGAGCGCGGATGGCACCGACCGCCGGCCCATGCTGTAGCCGAAGCCGAAGAAGAGCGCGCATACCAATGCCAACGCGAGAAAGATTCCCAGCACGGTTGCTGTTCCCAAGGAGATCTCGCGATCAGGGTTGGCACCGTCGCTCGCATCATCGTAGGTGTCGTCTTTGTCGTAGTGTTCGTATCGGATGCTCATCGCTTTTGACTCATCACGGGCGGTCCTTTGGATCCACGCACCAGGATCTCTCGAACACGATCCGCTTTTCAGAGTAGTGCAAGCTTCGTCTGCATCTGCGTCTGAGCAGCCACCCGAACCTCTGCGGTACATGCAGGGGCGACTCTAGTAGTGCAGATAAAAGCCGAACGATGGCTCGAGACTACTAGTCCGCTGCTTGATCGTAAGGAAATTGGCTGTGAAGTCCGGCAACAGATAGAAGGATTGACGAAATTGTGCGCGCAGACCGAAGTGCGACGTAAGCAGGGGCGCTTCGACGCCGAGGGCGTAGTAGTAGGTCAGGCGTGCCTGCTTGTAGAAGCCCTGGCCGCCACCGTTCAAAGTCGGCGTAAACACGGTTGAGCCTGCGCCCACTGCGCCAAACGGCTTCAGGCCGAAGCTCGTCAACTCCGGTCCGTGGGCAACGTAGCCCACGGTCGCCTCATTCGCATTCGCCTGGACGCCGCCCGGCACAACCACGCATGGCGGGCGATTTGTGACGGAACATAAGCCGTTGGAGGGCGAAGCCGGGTTGAAATTCGTGGTGTATCGCGCAAAGCTGTAGTTGAATTCCGCCCCCAGCAGCGGGGACTTCGTGTAGCGAAGCTGCACCAGGCCGCCGGTCCCGTTCGTGGCATCCGTGTTGAGCGTCTGAGCTTCTGCTGGCTTTGGCGTCGAATTCGCGTAACTGGTCCCGGAGGTGTTGCCGGTGACGACTTCGATGACGGAGACGCCAAGATCCAGGCGATGCAGTTGTTGATTCAGCTTCGTCTCGACCTGGGCCTGCCCCTGGGCGGTACGGGCCAGCAGGCTGGCGGTAAAACAGAGCGGGAGCGCCCAACGCGTAGTACGACGAGACTCGTTCCACATCAAAGACAGATCTCCTTCAACAGCAGGTCATACAGGTTTCTCTCAGTCTACTCCCCAGCACTCGGCCTCGGCCGCTGGCGAGGCCTTCGTGGGATCGCTTAGGTGGCCTGTTTTTGCCCTCCAGGCCTGTCCTGCGAGGATCATCAGCCCGGAGGAAGTGGTCCCCAGCAGAAGTCCGCACGCACCAGCCCAGACACGGCTGAGTTCGCCGCCGGTGCACCCTGCCAGGTGCACGAATGCTGTCGTCAACAGACCGGTGCCGAGCAATGCCGGAGCTCCGGCCAGCAGGCGCCAGCGTAAGCAGCCGATCACCGCGAGACCGGCGAACGCCATCCAAAGTGTCCGGTCTGGCTGGCCGCCACACGTCTGCAGCCGATTCACTCCCAGCAAAAGCAGGAGCAGCCCGCACGCACCTGGAAGAATGTACCCAGGCCGGTTACATTCCAGAAAAAGCAGCAGAGCCCCGACAGTGACCAAAGCGAGCGCCGCCGAGCTACTCAAGGAAGGGTCTGTCCGCGAGCCGCCAACGCCTGTCGCAAGCCGATCGAGGTCGTATTTCCAGGGTCCAGCGCAAGCGCCAGCTTTACTTCGGCGGCGGCCTCGGGGAGCCGGTTCGCCTTGAGGTTAAGCCGCGCCAGAAGAGCGTGAGCCTCCGCTCCCGGGTGCAGCCGGAGTGAGCTCTCCGCTTCGCTTCTGGCCTGGGCGTCATCGCCGCTCTGTTCGCGTACCTGCGCGAGCCCCAGCCTTGCTGGCGCGCTCACGCTGTCAGCGTTCAGCGCCCGCTGAAACTCCTGCTCTGCTTCGGGCAGTAATCCCTGTGCCAGATAGGTACGGCCCTGCTCGGTGTACTCGACCGCGCGTTTGGCTGGCTGCATGGTTGCCATGCGCAGCTGCCGCATCTGATCGAGCTGGAAGGCTGCCTGGCGGAACGAGGTTTCAGAATAGGTTCGGCGGATGCGCTCGAGCGGCGCGAAGGCGCTGTCTGCCCCCGCACTCACCGGTACAACCGACCCGCCGCGTGCGATCTGGTCACGCACCTGCTGCGCTTCCGAATCGACCTTGCGCAGCCGGAGCGCCGCATCGATCTCTCGTTTTGCCCCAACGGCATCATGCCGACGAAGCAGTGAGACGGCGAGGTTGTAGTGGTAGTCCGCGTCATTCGGGTCCGCGGCAACGGATCGCTGGAACAGAGCCGAGGCATCGCGCCCCTGGCGGCTGATCGCGACGGCCTGGTTGTTGATGACCTCCGGCAGCGGCAGGCGTGTCGCAACAACGGCAAAGGCCTGCTCCGCATCGGCGTACTTGGCCGAGTTAAAGCGTGCGAGTCCTAGGTAGAACCGGGCTTCAAGGGCCCGCCGGTCGGCCAAAGGTACCTTCGCCAGCGTCATCGCCGCATGGTCGTAGTCCCGTGCCGCAAACTGTGCTTTGCCCAAAGCAAGCATGGCCTGGGTATACGTCGGACTCTCAGCAAATGCTGCGGAAAGACGCTTCAGCCGCTCGTTCTGCGAGGTCGCTTCGACTCCCCGGATGTAGTTTTCAAAGGCGCTGAGCGGCACGCCTGCCGAGGCCGAAAGGAAGGTCGTCTCCGCGACCGCAAACTGTGGATCGAGCTCGCGCGCTATCTTCCACGCCGCTGCATTCTCCACGTCATAAAGCCGCGCGAGATCACTCGAATCCGCAATCGGGGCAGACATTCGCAGCTGATTGACGCGCACGATCTGCGCCTGTACACGAAGCTTGCTGGCAGCCACCGTATAGCTGCCTACAACGACGAAATCCGCATCAAGCGTCTGCGCGATCCGCAGGGTCGTCGCGCGCGTTGGCCGGAAGCCCGCGGGTAGGCCGAGATGATCAAGCGCATACTCGCGATCCTCGCGGGTGATCGTCAGAAAACCGGATGAACTCAGCCGCTGATTCAGCGTGTCTGGAAAGGAGTCGCCGATCCAGTCGAGCGCCGCGTTCCCGGAATGATTGTCGAATGGCAAGACCAGAATTAAGCGGCCGGGTGGCGACGCGGAGCTTGCCTCCGTCGAAGCTGAGGAAGCCTGCGCCCACGCGGCACGGCCCGCCGCTATCAGGCACAGCAGCAATAAAAGCCGAGCTTGCCGGAACCGAATCACGTTGTTAAGTATAGCTGTCGCCTACGGTCGCAGCTGCGCGTTCACGACGCGCGGAAAGTGCAGAACGGCAGCCCACTCCCCTTTGCGCCGCTCTTCCCACACGATGTCTCCATGCAGCATTGCCGCCGCCTCTGCAGGGGAAAGATCATGATGGAAGTCAAAGTAGCGTGCGTCTGACTGCTCGTGCCCGCGCGAAAGGTTTACTGTGCCGGCCGCCGGCTCCCACTTGGTCGAGAAGAGCAGGGCGACATCGTACGATCCGGGATCCTGCGCTGCCTTCAGCATCTGCGCAGAGGAGAAGTCATCCAGACCGGTCACCTTGATCGTGTGCTTCACGTACCCCAGCTCCGGACGCAGCAGTTCTGCCGTGGCAGGCCATACGGTAAGCACCGTAGCGTGCGGGTACCGCTCTGCAATGACCGCGGTTGCCTGCTGATGCAGCATGATCATGTCGCGATACGTCAGGTTATCCTCCGGCGCGAACGCGTACGGCGGATTGAGAAAGATACCCGCAACAAATGCCGCAACTGTAAGCGCGGCCACTGCGGGCCACCACCTCATGCGTTCGAGCAAGATCGTCACAGATACCAGCAAAAGCAGCGGGTAGACAGGGAGGAGATAGCGCGTCAGCAAAGCACCGCCAAGCACGGAAAACGTGATCCAGTTCACCACCGCAATGAGGAGGATGCGCTCGCCAACTCGCCTTGGAAGGCCGCGGCTTTCCATGCCAGGTCGTACCGGCATCAGCGACGCGGCCAGCGTGCACAGCGTTGCGACAAACAGGTTCATATGCGCCGTAAGGTGCAAGAGCCGGTGCCACAGGCAGAGCGCGATCCGGTACATCGTCAGGTTGGCGGTTGCGTTATACCGCAGATACTCCGGATTGCCGAAGACGAAGCCGGTCTTCGCATAGTGGTAGCCGTACCATGCCATCAGCGAAACCAGCGGAACTGCCAGCGCTGCCGCCCATCTCCATGCGGCTGCGGCCGATCCGTCCTTCGCTGTACGAGTTCGCCAGGCTTGCCACCCCTCGTAGCACGCGAGTGCCAACGGAGTCACGATGGCGGTCTCCTTCGAGAGGGCCGCCAGTGAGAACAGGAGTGCAGCCCATCCTCGCTCCTTCAGGCCGCCACACCCGGGACCGTCGGGTGTGAGATAAAACGAGAGCGCCCAAAGGGTGAATGCGGCAGCGAAGATGTCAGCGTGAGCCAGCGTACTCTGCGCGAACCACACCGGATACGCGGCCGTAAGCAACGCCGCCAGCCATCCAGCCAGCTCACCTGCCATGCGCCGCCCAATCCGATAAACAGCCAACAAGGCTGCCGCGCTCACCAGGCATACCAGCGTGCGGGTTCCGCTGATAACAAAGCCGGAGAGGTGCCACCACGCCGCAAGGAGCAGCGAGGGCATGGGCGGATGCGCGTTTGTCAGGGTGGAATGAGGGATCAGCGTACCGGTACGAAAGAAGTCATACGCGGCGGGAATGTAGTATCCGCCCTCGTCCCAGAAATAGGGAAGCCGCAGCAGAGCAAGATGACTGACGTACACTGCGACGAAAAAGAGCGGATAAAGAAGGAAAAGCGGAGTTTCCTGTGCACCGCGTTGATCTTTGTCCACTACCTGCCCGCCCGGGGCCACGACGCGTTCTAGCCGCCGTGGAGCGAGTCCAGGTCTAGTTGACTGATCCATCCACGACCGGAACCGGTTCTAAAGTGATCGTGCCAAAGGTCTGCTCGTACTGTTTCAGGTTGTTTCCGAGCAGAGTGCAGAGCGCCTTGGCCTGTTGCGGACTGACATAAACGCCCTGAAAACTCTCAAGAACAACCTCATCCGGTGAGTTCTGGCTCATCATGCCGAATCCTAAGAAGAAGTCCCATACGCTCATGCGCACCTGGACGCTGTTGGCATATCCCTCGCGGTATGTTTGGCTCTGAACAAGCTTCAGCGCGGGCTCTCCTGCGGGTCGTGTTGGCTGACTCATCCATCCTCATTGTCCGGCTGCTCTGAGAGAGCCAGGCTGAAATAAACTTTGGTGCGAAAGGGGGGACTTGAACCCCCATGGATTGCTCCGCCAGATCCTAAGTCTGGTGCGTCTGCCAATTTCGCCACTTTCGCGGATCTACTCTTCTCATGCGTTCGGTCGTCCCTGCCCGTCCCCTTCGATCTCGTTCCGCCTCTTATGGAATGTGTAAGCATGGCGTTGACACACTCCATCTGACCGGGCTGAAGACAAGCGGGTCGCCTCGACCCTTCCATTGTACTGTGCGCTGGCGGATGTGGAGTTGGTAGAAGGTTATCCGGCGTTTGACGTCTCGATGCACCGCTGGCGCGCGCGTCCGGACGCGGTGTTACTTGAGAGCTCCGGGCTTTGCCTTCTTTCTCTTCCCGACACCAGAACTGCGCTTGGCGCTTGACTCTGTTTCGATGTGGATGGCCGTCAGCGCTCGTGCTACGGCATCGAGATCTGCCTGATACGCCTCACTCGGGAGCTCCTCCAGCAACGCCTTCAGTTCCTTGTGTGCTTCCGGGGTGACCGTCTTCGCGCTTCGGATGTCTGTCATCACAATGCAAAGTTGCTCCTCGTGCCGCTCGATCACCCGCATGGTGCGCAGCAGTGCCTCGATGCGATGAGCAATCTGCAGGTGCGGCGCTGTCGCCACTCTCTTCGTCGCCGCTTTCGTCACTGTTTTCGTCATCGTTCCTCCTCAGAGATCCCTCACTCTCTGATGCGCTGCACCTAAACTGGAGCATCTCTCCCGGAGCAATCTCAGAAAGTCAGCTTTGCTGCAACCTGCACTTTGCGCGTGTTGCCAGCAGCATTCACCAGTCCGAAGGCAGGACTCGACACTGTGTTCCAATTGCTTCCCGTCGCTGTAAGGAAGGGAAGATTGAAGATGTTGAAGGCGTCCGCCCGGATTTGTAACGTCAACGGCGTGCTCCCGGCGAGGCCGACCTCCGTCAAGCGCGTTTCTTTTGCCAGTGACCAGTCCACGTCAGGCAGCGCCGGCATGCGAAACGTGTCTCGCCCCAGCGTTCCGGAGTTTCCCAGAAGTGTGGGAACGTACCGTAGAGCCGCGTCCGCAAGAAAGGGATTCACTCCCGAGGTGTTCGTCACCGTAGCGGCTCCACTCAGGCGGAAGTCATGGCCATGAGGGCGTACGCTCACCCGTGTGTTGTCAAAGCCATTGGTCAGGCTGCCGTCGCCGTTCACGTCCGCGATACCCCGGCGCGATCCGTTGAGTAATGTTGCCGGAACGCCGCTCTGCCACTGCTCGATTGTGCTGACGTTCCATCCGCCCAGGGCATGGCCTAAGAGGCCGCGCTGCCCTCTCAAAGAGGGTATCTGCCATACCGTCGTCAGAACGACGCGATGCGTGATGTCGAAGTTTGATGGTCCATACTCCGCCCGCCGAAACGCCGCCCCCGCACCTTGCGGATAGCTCAGATCCTGTCCGATCTGCGCCACATTAAAGTCGGAGTCATCGTCGAGCGACTTCGAATAGGTATACGCAAACTGCGCCTGGAAGCCATGCGCCGCAGCCTGCTTTATCTGCACAGCAAGCGCGTTGTAGTTGGAGCCGCCCACCGCCGCGTATTCATCAACCTGATTGAATCGTGGATCGAGCCGGCTGTTCGACGGCCCATTCTGAGCGGCACTGGCTGCCTGGAACTCCACCAGCCGGATATTTTCATCCGCCGCGCTGGTTGCCGGCGCCGGCCGCGCTGCAGCCCGCACTTCGTTGAGCGAAGTCACATCTGTGAGCTTGCGGCTCACACTGCCCAGATAGTCCAGGCTCAGCACGGCCTTTGTCGTCAGCTGCACCTGCATGCCCAGTGTGACGTTCTGGGTATAGGGGTTCGGCAGCGACTTAGGCACCGTTGTCGCGGCGCCAAAGTTTAGAAGCGAACCGAAGCCGCCGATCTGCGCCTGCGTTGCCGCCTGAATGGGTGCCGACCCACGCACCAGGTTGTCCAGGGTATTGCCGCCGTCCGGCCCCGAGAGCTGCACTGAGTAGTTGAGCGGGGGAGACACGCGGCTATTCGACAGCAGAGCAAAGTTGAAGTCGTCGAAGTACAAGCCGTAGCCGGCCCGGAAAACCGTCTTGCTCCTGCGAGGATTCCACGCCAGAGAGAGCCGGGGCTCCAGGTTTCTCTTGTTTCCCGCGACGCCCACGGTGCCGCCGCGAAAGACGCCGAGAGCTCCGGCACCGGCTGCCCCTAGAGGTACACCTCGCTGCGTGGGATCGAGCAAAGACAGGAGCCCGTGCGCCTCCTTCAGCGCACCCTGCGGCTCATACCGCACGCCCATGCTGATCGTCAGCGCCGGTGCCGCGTGCCAATCGTCCTGCACGAAAAGAGCTGGTACCCATACGCGATAGTTGCGCGTTGTTGCACCGAAGGTCTGCGAGTACCCGGAAAATGTGCCACTGAGAAAGTCCGGCAGACTGGCAAAGGTGTAAATGCCTCGCCCGCCCGAGACATTGGTTGATTGGTCCTGGATGTACCTGGCGTCCGCGCCGATCTTCAACGCATGCCGCCCGCGCTGCCAGGTGAACGCGTCCGCAACTTGGTACGTGTTGAAAAGGCGTCCCTGCTCGAACGCCTGATACTCGCCTAGATTGATCACACCATTGATATTGAAGCGCGGAGTCACCGTCTTTGCCTCGGGCGGAAGCTGTCCGAGGGATCGCCCGTAGGCAACCCGCAGCTCATTGACGGCGTTTGAGCTTACCAGGTACGTCTCTGACAGATTGATACTGTGCGTGCCTGTTACCAGCAGGGCGCCGTAGCCCGCCGGCGCGTTGAAGGTAGGGAAGGGCAACGTCTGTGTGCCGCTGCTGTACAGATACCGCACACTCGCCGAGTGTTTCTCCGAGATGCGGTGATCTCCGCGAAGCAGATAGAGCGAACTCTCCGCCGGCCCGGTAAACACCTGCGTGACATGAGAAGTAAGCCCCGCCGGATCCGCTGCGGAGGGTGCAGGAATATTCGGCAGCAGCGTCTTTAACAGCTGGCGAGCGGCCGGATCAGTGGCCTGTGCCAGCGCGTTCGCGTTGGGGAACAGCAACGCCACTGTCGTGCCGGCGCCGCGGGTAGAGGTCTTCTCGTATCCGCCAAAAAAGAAGGTGCGATTCCGCCAAAGCGGCCCGCCGGCGTTAAACCCATAGATATTCTGCTTGGTCGGTGTGGCTTTCCCGCTCGTGTCAAAGTAATCCCGCGCGTTCAGGGCGTCGTTCTGCACGAAGTCGTACAGAGTGCCGTGCAAGGCATTTGAACCGCTCCGTGTGATTGACACGACATTCGAAGATTCGAGGCCGAACTCAGCTGGATACACGCCCGTGAACACCTTCTGCTCCGCAAGCATGTCGATGGACGGCTGGCTCCCAAGAGCATAGCCGCCAAACTCCCAATCGTTCACATCCGTGTAGTCAAGGGAGTATGCCGTTGCTCGTCCGCGCCCGCCATAGGCAGCAATCTGGCCTGTCTGTGCACCCGCGATGGCGACCAGCGACGCACCTCCTCGCGGGCTGTACATGGGCGTGACCGCCGGCTCAAGCGTTACGAGCCCCTGCGGATTGCGCGTTAGATTCGGCAGCGACAGCAACTCAACCTGATCACGCGTGGTCGTAAGTTGTGCATCCGTCAGGTTCACTTCGGGCGGAACGCCAGGAACCTCCACCACCGTCGTCTGGCTCTCCGGCACTACTGTAACGTTCTCGGTTACCGATGCGCTGCTGGTTGCAGCCAAGAGTGCGTGAACCTCACCAAAGCCGGCTGCCTTCACAAAAAGCGCGTAGCTGCCCGGCGCCAGAGCTGAAAACTGGTAGACACCATCCGGGCCGCTTGCTGCTTGCCGTACCTCGCCGGTCGCCTGATTGGTGAGCATAATGGTAGCGCCTGCTACCTCAGCGCCCGTTGCGTCCGCCACGTGACCGCCGATTGTTCCTGTCGTGTACTGGCCAAGGACGGTTGTCACAACGAACTGCAGGCATATCAGCCCCAACAGGAATCGTGCGTTGCACAGCTTGAAACGGACGTCTCGCCCTCGCCTCAGGCTGTAGGCTTGGGTGTTGTTTTTAATAGAGGAAAACATTGCACTCTCTCTGCTCGCATGGCGCCTCTCACAATGGGAAGGGACGCCTCCACGGCATCTGCTGCCTGCACAAGAATACGAGATTTTCTCTTCGTGCGCCCTCGGACATCCTGCGCCGTGTCCTCACGCCTGCATCACGCAACGGCATGCTGTGCGACTGCTTGCGCTCTTGCAGGAAGCCAGGAGAGGGTGTTCAAGACGGAAAACGAGCTCCGGCTGATGCTTTAGGGAGCCAATCTGCAGACCCTTCGTTCATACTTGTTTTCGAAAGTATCGCCACGCTGTTCCGAGGATCAAACTGTGGAGATGTACCGCTTCCGTTCGCTTCTTCTCGCCATCTGTGTTCTCCCTTCCGCCATCCTGCATGCGGCATCCACACGCCCGGCGCCCAGGTCTGATGCTATGACTCCGATTTCGAACTGGCAGATGCAGAGCGCTGCGGTCATCAAGCAGAGCGGTGATGCCGTCTCCAAGCCCTCCTTCAGCACAGCTGGCTGGTACGCAGCGACGGTTCCCGGAACAGTTCTTACAACGCTCGTCAACAACAGGGTCTACCCGGAGCCTCTCTACGGGGAGAACATGCGTCCGGAGACCATTCCCGAGAGCCTCGCCCGCACGTCGTTCTGGTACCGCGCCGTGCTGGATGTTCCCACAGCTTTTGCCGGCAGGCACATCTGGCTGAACTTCGACGGCATCAACTACTCCGCCGCTGTGTGGGTCAATGGCTCAGAGGTCGGCACCATGCGTGGCGCCTTCAGCCGTGGTCAGTTCGACATCTCGTACAACGTCAAGCCTGGCCGAAAGGCAGTCGTCGCTGTGCTGATCACGCCGCAGCCTCACCCGGGCACCCCGATCGAGCACACGATTAAGAACGGCATTGGCAAGAACGGCGGCATCACTGCGATTGATGGACCTACCTTTCTTTCGACTATCGGCTGGGACTGGCTGCCGGGCGTCCGCGACCGCGACACTGGTCTCTGGCAAAAGGTGTACCTGACCGCCACCGGCTCTGTACGTCTCAAGGATCCGCTCGTCACGACCGACCTTCCGCTGCCGAAGACGGACACCGCCGACATTGCCATCAGGGCCACGCTTGAGAACATCACCGATCGCCCGCAGCACGGCATCCTTAAGGGAATGATCGACGACATCTCCTTTGAGCAGGCGGTCACGCTCGAGCCTCATGCCTCGAAGCTCGTCAGCTTTGACCCCAGTGCAACGGCTGCCCTCCACATGGCGAATCCGAAGCTCTGGTGGCCCAATGGCTATGGTCCGCAGAACCTCTACAAACTCCATCTTTCCTTTGTCGAAAGCAACAGGGTTTCGGACTCTCAGGACGTCACCTTCGGCGTTCGCAAAATCTCCTACAGCGTTCCCGATTCCGAGAACCTCACCATCTCCGTCAATGGCGTTCGCGTCTTCATCCGAGGTGGGAACTGGGGTCTTGACGAGGGCTTGAAGCGCATCCCGCGCGAGCGCCTCGAAGCCCAGATCCGCATGCACGCCCTCGCCAACATGAACCTCATCCGCAACTGGGTCGGCCAAAGCACCAGCCAGGACTTCTACGACCTCTGCGACAAGTACGGCATCCTGCTTTGGGACGAGTTTTTTCAGCCCAATCCCTCTGACGGCCCCGACCCTACCGACCTCGACACCTACATGTTCAATGTGCGCGAGAAGATCCTGCGCTTTCGCAACCACCCCGCCATCGCCGTCTGGTGCGCCCGCAACGAGGGCTTCCCACCGAAAGAGATCGACGATCGCCTCCGTGTTCTCATGGCCGAGCTTGAACCCACCCGCCGCTATCAGCCCAGCTCCACCTCCGGCGCCGGCGTGCGCTCGCACGGTCCGTACTACTGGCGCGAGCCGCGTGAGTTCTACAGGATCACCGACGACTTCTTCAAGACAGAGACCGGCAGCATGTCCGTCCCGACGCTTGAATCCATCAAGGGCATGATGCCGGAAAAAGACTGGGAGACTATCAACGACGACTGGGCGCAGCATGACTTCGCCCGTGGCGCCCAGCGAGGCGATACATACCCCGGCATCGTCGCCGCACGGTACGGCACGATTGCCAATCTCGCCGACTTCGCTCGCAAAGCGCAGCTCATGAACTACGAGGCCTACCGCGCCATGTACGAGGGCCGCAACGCGCAGCTCTTTCATCAGGCGACCGCAATCATCACCTGGATGAGCCACCCCGCGCAGCCCTCCTTTGTCTGGCAGATCTACCACTACGATCTCGAGCCAAACAGCTCGCTCTTCGCGGTCAAGAAGGCCGGCGAGCTTCTTCATATTCAGTATAACGAGTCCACTGGCGCTCTTGAAGTGATCAACAACACAGCCACCGTCCTCGCCGGCGCTACCGCCCATCTCACCATCTACAACCTGGACGGCACGCTTGCGGCGCAACAGGATTACCCGGTAAATGCGGCCGCCGATGTGGCCACAAACCTCGGTGTCGTCACCATCCCACCCTCCGCCTCCGCCGTTCATTTTCTCAAACTGACTCTCTTTGACAGCGCCGGCAAACCCGTCTCTGAAAACCTCTACTGGCACGCCCAGCCCGACCACCAGGACGACCTCACCGCCCTGAACGACCTCGCCCCCGTTACCCTCGACGCGCAGATTTCGCAGGCCACAATTGGCGACCGAAAGGGAGTTACCGTCACCCTCCACAATCCCGGTAAAACGGTCGCTCTCATGACACACCTCCAACTCCGTCACGGAGCCAGCGGCAGCCCCGGCACGCGTGTTCTTCCTGCCTTTCCCAGCGACAACTACATCTCGCTCCTGCCCAACGAGTCCAGGACCATCACCATCGACGCCGCCGTCGACGCCTTCAAGGGCGAAGACGCCCTTGTCCTGGTCGACGGCTGGAATGTCACCGTCACCCCCGCCTCCGCCCCCGGCGTCAGCATCGCTCCCAACACCGCCGCCATGCCCTCTAACTCCCCCACCACCGGCCTGCCCTTCCAGACCACCGGCCTCCGCCAGGACTAACCCATCAGTCTGCCGGCCTAGAACCGCCACCGCTAAAGACAACGCAGCGCTGACACTCCTGTCAGCGCTGTTGCCCTTTTTTTTGTCATTTCCGAGCAGAGCGAGGAATCTGCTTCTCTACCGGGAACACCCGGACCACTCAGATCATTCGCCCAGCCAAGACTTCGCGCAGCGAAGACCTGTTTTCCCTGACTGCGCCACAACTCCCTGCCGTTTGCTTGCCTTCCGAGCACAGCGGGGAACCCCGCATTCGCTCTCACAACGGAGCGAAGCGACGCGCTTGCCCGGTAAGCAGATGGGGACCAGCCTCAATGCAGCGGCAGAGAGAGCCTGGCGCAATCCGCCCTATTCACCGGGTAAGCTACTTTTAAAGCCCGTCATCGCCGTCCTCTAGATCCAATCTGACATTGGAGATTAGGTCCACCACTAACTCCAATGATCTGAATATTTTACTCACAAAGGTATGGGACGGGGGCGGGGGTAGCTTGTAGCCGCAGCCTACCGTTCCGGCACCGGAGCCACCGCCTGGCTGCAATGTCCCTTTCCGTCGCACGCCCGCACCCCAAAGAACACGTTGTCCTTCGATACCGGCAGCGTCGCACTCAGCACCCCCTCCTTACCCGGGTACCGCGTCGCCTCCGCTGTGTACTGCCAATCCGTCGCAGCCGTCTCTCGCCACACCACCTCATACTGCACACCTGCACCCGCGGCCAAGGGAGCTTCCCACGTCAGCGTCGTGTTATTATCGAGAGCCTTTGTCACGACCTTCACATTGAGCGGCGCACCCGGCGAGTTCGCCAACGTCGCCAGGGTTGCGGCATTCAGGCGAGCCACTCGCGCCATGTAATTGAAGTCATTGAACTTCATGAGATCCCCGTACTCCACTCCACCCTCCGTCCGCACATTCTGGTGCTGGTGGTTGAAGTTCTCCCGCCACTCGGTGAAGCGCACGGCAGGGAAGCCCTCCGCCGAAAACGAGCTATGATCTCCGCCCCGCAGATACCGATCCAGCCGCAGCTCCATTACCGGCTTCAGAGGGAGCTGCATCGGCTTCGCGTCAGCCTCGGAATACGTTCGGGCCACCGCCAGTACCTGCCGTGCCAGCTCTCGCGACGGCGTATCGTTCTCCGCTCCTGTGAGCAGAGTTGCGCGCAGCTCCGCGGCCGGCATCGTTGACAGCACTCCCTGCGAGAACACGCGGACCAGCGACTTCGACTGCAGCGTCTCGCCGGGCGTTGTGTCCCCGCCTACGATGTCGTTGTTCAGCACCCCCTCCAGCTGCCAGCCTTCAGACTTCGCCAGCTCCGCCAGATGATGGCTGCCATTCAGTCCCTGCTCCTCGCCCGCCACTGCAACAAACACCAGCGTCGCCGGCAGCTTCATGCCACTCAGCACGCGTGCTGTCTCGAGCGATATGGCTGTGCCGCTTGAGTCGTCGTTCGCTCCCGGCGCCGCCCCTCGCGCATCCATAATGTCCGTGTTGCGGGTGTCGTAGTGTCCCGTAATCAGGTACATTCGCTTTGCTTGCGCCGGGTCCGATCCGCGCAGGACCGCGTAGACGTTATGTAACTTCGTCGGCTTCGCATAGCGCGAGGTTCGCCCCGTCGTATCGGGCGCCGGCGGCGTATACACGAAGATGTCGTCCTTCACCTCCAGGCACCCGCCGCAGGCCTTCGAGATCGCCTCAAACTGTGAATGAATCCAGTCTCCTGCTGGCAGAATCCCCGTTCCTGCCGGCAGATCGGTTTCCATGCTCGAAAGCGTGCTCCGCGACCCGAACGCCAGCAGCCTCTCAATGGTCGCGTGCATTGCTTCGGGTGAGATCTTCGTCAGCGCAGCAGCGATCGCCGGATCGGCTCGCTCTGTCTGAAGCGGCTGACCGGCAGCCTCGTAGTCCAGCTTCTGTGCGGGTGAGGCGAGAGAGGCGCCCAGAGCGAAGCCGAGCACGAGAGTTTCCGCAGAGATCAGATTCATGTACGTCCTTTTAAGCAAGCAGTTGAAGGGGCTGTCCGCAACCGTGGCCCAGATCCCTTGCGAGGCTGAGTCTTCCGTTTCTACTCGGCGTCCGCACATCGGTTTAGAACCTCACCTGAATCCGGTATTCGCCTGGATCCAGTGCCGGATTGCCGTACAGCCCGGCACCATCGGTCGGCATTGTTTGATCGATCCCGCTTCCGTTGCTGTGCGCCGTGACCTGTGCATCCAGAACGACCGCGCCGGACAAATCGACCGCTGTTCCGGCGATCGTCGCAGTCGATTGTGCAAAGGCAGTGCTTGCTTCGAGAACAATCGAGAAGGAGAGAGCAGCAGGGAGGGGAGCAATGGTCTTCAAGGTGTCTCCTTGCGTGCGGCAACATTTAGAGGAGGGAAGCAGCGGCCACAGAAGAGGCCCGGCGCGGAGACGGGGGAAGGCGATCGTAAGCAAGTCACCCAGTCACGAGTCGCTCCAAACTGGTTGCGTTAGCGAGAGACTACCGAGGGCTTAACGGGACGTCAATCATTCCGCTGCTCCGGCGCGCGCACGTCCCATGCGGCCAGGGACCGCAGCCCTTCAGCAGGCAGACACAAAGCTGACCGTTTACGACATCGCTACAACCTCTTGGAATAGCTTCTTCTCTCGTGATCGGAGAGCATCGCATGAGCATGCACACCACAGCCTCCACAACGAGCACCGCATCGCGTCAACTGGGCCGCACCGGGCCTCACGTCTTTCCCATTGCGCTGGGCTGCATGGGCATGAGCGGTATGTACGGCACGACGGAGGACGCAGAGAGCATACGTGCGATTCATGCCGCGATCGACGGCGGAGTCACCCTGATTGACACCGGAGACTTCTACGGCATGGGGCACAACGAAATGTTGATCGCGCGGGCGTTGGGTGAACTTCCACCCTCCACCCGTGAGAAGGTTCTTCTCAGCGTCAAGTTCGGTGCGATGCGCACGCCATCCGGCGCCTGGGCTGGTTTCGACGGGCGTCCGGCGGCAGTTAAGAACTATCTGGCTTACTCCCTTAAGCGACTCGGCGTGGCGCAGGTTTCCATCTATCGCCCGGCCCGCATTGACGATCACATCCCGATCGAGGAGACAATTGGGGCCGTTGCCGACATGATCAAACAGGGCTTCGTTCGGTATGCCGCTCTCAGCGAAGCCAGTGTCGAGACGACACGCCGTGCGCAGACAGTTACGCCGATCGTCGATGTTCAGCTTGAGTACGGCATCACGACCCGCGGCATGGAAGCAAAGGTTCTTCCCGGTCTCCGTGATCTCGGGGTCGGCGTGACTGCCTATGGTGTTCTTTTACGTGGCCTTGTCTCGGGCGCTCGACCAACCGAGAAATCCGATTTTCGCCGCTTCCTGCCCCGCTTTACCGGCGCTGCGGGAGAGGCAAACCGACAGCTGATCGCGGCACTCGATGGCGTCGCCGCCCAGCATGGCGTGACTGTCTCAGAGCTCGCCATCGCATGGTCTCTCCATCGCGGGACAGATATCATCCCTTTGCTGGGCTCCCGAACTGTAGCGCAGGTGCAGTCGTCCCTGAGAGCTCTCGACCTGCAGCTCACGCCCGAGGATCTTATTGGCCTAGATCAGGTCTTCTCTGCCGATGGCATACAGGGGACGCGCTACGACAAAATCGCTATGACCCACCTGGACAGCGAGCGATAGGAGTGCGGGATTTGGAGCGCTGACAGGAGAAGGCTAGAAGTTCAAGATTCGAATAGCATCAGCTACCCAGATGCCAACGATGCCAGCCGTCATCAGACCCGCGGCACCGCCAAAGAGCTTTACAAAGGGCTGCACCTGGTTCACGCGGCGCACGATGTCGTTCTGCTGGCGCTGGCCATCCGGGTTGTTCTCCGCTAAGAACAGCTGATCGTCCTCGTAGCGGGTCAGTTGGCCACGATACGTCAGCAGACCAACAAAGCATGCAACCAGAGACGCCCAGACAACAAGAAGTGTGGGAACTGCAGACACGGCGGAGTTCAGAGACATGACCTAGCGTCCTTCCCGTGGGCGGCATCGGCATAGTCTCGCGTCCGGCGTGCACCCAACGTGCCGGATCATACCCTTTCAACACAGGAAGAGACCAGAGAAATAGCACGAAAGGTGTAGACGGCTTCAGGCCTGTCTCTACGGGCCCAAAAGAGCCTGTATTTTGAACGCGATTGCGATGCCGACCAGAAGAAGGACGGCAAGCAGGACGCCAACATAGCGGGCCGCCCGTCGCGCGCCCTCACCGCTGGGCTGCGTGATGCCGAATGTATTCACAAAGGCGTACACCAAAAACACCAGAAAGGTCATACCGCCTGGTCGTCTTCCCGCCGCAGAAGAGTGTCGCTGTTCCAGATCATAGTGCTCCTTCCAAGAGAATCAGCTTGGGGAAAGAACAGGCATTCGCCTTGTTTTCAGGTGAGACTACTGCACCGTTGCTGCAGCGGTCGCATCTACTGCTCCTGTGCTGTACGCAGAGCAATCTTGCTCTTGTAGCCCGTTCCGCATCGGCATACACTGAACTCAGACCGAACCCGTCCGAATCCGGACTTTGGAGAACATACCCATGGCAACTGCCACCACCACTCCCTCCGCCGAAGTCGTAACTGGTGCGCCCGCTGCGCCCAGCCAGCCGGTTAACCTGACTCCGTCTGCCATTGTGAAGGTGCGTGAGATCATGGCCACCCAGGATCCCATTCCTGCCGGTCTTCGCATCGGCGTTGTTGGTGGAGGGTGCTCCGGCTTTCAGTACTCCATGAGTTTTGAGAATGCCGCCGGTATGATGGATAAGGTTGTCCGCTTCGACGACCTCAAAGTCTTCATTGATGCTACCAGCGCGATGTACCTGAACGGATGCACGGTCGACTACGTTGAGACCTTGGAAGCCGCCGGCTTCAAGTTTGAGAACCCCCAGGTCAAGAGCACCTGCGGCTGCGGGTCTTCCTTCAGCGTGTAGTTACCGTTCCACTGCGCCACCCGCAAAGGCCTCCACATCGGAGGCCTTTTGCTATTTATGAGTGTTCTTTGCTCGATCAAAGACATCACCGGAGCGGCACACTTCCGGTACCGTAGCTCTTAGCCGCTTTTGCTCATGGCCGGAGATCTCCGCTTGGTCCTTACCTCACAGCCGAAGTCCTCCACCGAACGCAGGATCGCTACCCTTCTCGTCTGCTTCGGTATTGCGATTTATGTTCTGCGCGGCATTCATGACGAGAAGCGCGTGCTCGAGTTCCGCGATTTTAAGCAGCCGTACAGCAGTGCGCGCTGCCTGCTCCACGGCTGCAATCCGTATAGCGAGTCCGACACACAGAAGGAGTTCCTGCGCGCCGGCGGCTCGGATGACGACACACAGGTTTTTCGTCCATTCTCCGCGCTCTACCCGCCCTTCTCCCTGGCCGTCCTCGCTCCGATCGCTGCGCTCAGCTACCCTGCGGCGCACCGGCTCTGGCTGGCTCTGATTGCCGTACTTGTCGCCGTCGCCGTTTTAGCGATCTTGGATCTCTGCCGAGAAGAAGATCTCTATCGCGACGGGGATCTTTACCGCAAGGCAGCTCTCCTCGCGCCGTCGCTCCTGCTCTCTCTTTTTATCGCAAGCAGTACCATCCTGCTCATGCTGGGGCAGATCTCAGGTCCGGTAATTGCTCTGCTGAGTATCGGGTTCTGGTGTCTGCTGCGCGGCCGTGCTGCCTGGGTTGCGGTTGTGTGCTTGACCGTGGCACTTTGTCTGAAGCCCCACGATGCAGCCCTGCTCGTCTGTTACCTGCCGTTTGCGGGTAGGCCGTGGCGCCGCGCTTTCGTGGGCGTTGCCGCCCTGACTGCCATTGTCGTTGTCGCCGGCACGGTCTGGTGCACAACCACGCCAGCCTCCGCGGGCTGGCTCATCGATCTCCGCGCCAATCTGCATGGCAACGCGGCACCGGGTGGCGCGGACGACCCTGGCGTGCGAAGCACTGAAGCCCTTTACATGGCAAATCTTCAGCCCCTCTTCTCCACACTTACGTCTTCGCGTTCACTCTCAAACGTCCTTGCCCTCGCAACGGTGCTTCTTCTCCTGGCCGTATGGCTGCCGCTGGCTGTACGCCTGCCAAATACCTATGCCAAACACCTCCTCGCAATCGGAAGTCTGGCCTGCCTGACTCTCCTGCCTCTCTACCATCGTCAGTACGACACCCGGATCCTTCTTCTTGTGTTTCCATCCGTCGCCTATTTGCTCAATCGGCGACGAGACTTGAAAGCTTTCTGGGGACCTCTCTCTTTTGCCGTTCTGGCGCTTGCCACGGTCCTGACCTCACATCAGTACCTGCAGAAGTTCGCCAGCCGGTTTTTGCCGAGTCTCGCGACCGCGCCGCCTCTGAAGGTTCTTCTGGTGCTCCGTCCGCTGCCGCTTTCTGAACTCGCTCTTGCCATTGTCCTTCTAGCAGCTTTCCGCGCCTTTGCCCAAAGCCAAGAGAGCGCAGCGCTTGAATCCCAACCAACCCTCACTCCGTCCGTCTAAACTGGTGATGAAGTCCAGTCCTCTCCCATGACCGAGTTCGTAGTTCGTATTGCCGATGAACGTGGCCGTGTGCTCGAACAGACGCACGCCGCCAACACTCCCGACGAACTGCGCGCCCGCTTCACCCAGGCCGGCTACTTTGTCTACTCGGTGAAAAGCCGCAGCGGGCTTGCTGGCTCCGGGCGCAAGAAGGTCAAGCTCGAAACGTTTCTGATCTTCAATCAGCAGTTCCTCACCCTCATTCGGGCGGGTCTTCCCATCCTTGGTTCGCTCGAGCTTCTTGCCCGGCGCCAGAAGGAACCGAACTTCCGCCTGCAGCTGGAGAATATCGTTCAGCGAATCAAAACCGGCGAGTCCATCTCTGCCGCCTTCGAGGCTCAGGGCGGCTTCCCTCTGGTGTACACGACCACGCTGCTCGCCGGTGAACGTTCTGGCAACCTCGAAGAGGTTCTTCAGCGCTTTCTCGATTTCCAGCGCGTCTCGCTCACGTTCCGCAAAAAGCTGAAGGCATCGCTTATCTATCCGGCACTCCTGATCGTCATGGTGATCGGCCTCTTCATCTTCCTCATTACCTTTGTCGTGCCCCGCTTTGCGCAGCTTTACGACCAGCTTGGCACCCACCTGCCCGCTATCACTACGTTTCTGCTCGATCTCGGCCGCTATGCCCAGCAGTACGGCCTCTATGTGGCTGCCGTCGTTGCGATCATCGCCTTCCTGCTCAATCGCTGGGTCAAGACAGACTCCGGTGCCGCCGCCGTCGATCGCGTTCGCATAGCGGTTCCTGTGCTCGGCGGCGTCTGGCTCAAATACCAGGTCGGCCTCTTCTCCCGCACTCTTGCTACCTTGCTCACAGGCGGCCTGCCCCTCGTCCCTTCGCTTGAGACCTCCGCCCGCGCCATTGACTCTCCACAGATCGCCACCGCGGTCTTCCGCTCGGTCGAAACTGTTCGGGAGGGCAAAGGCCTCTCCGCCAGCCTGCAGGCAACCGGCGTCTTTCCCGAGCTCGCCGTTGAGATGATGGAGGTCGGTGAATCTACCGGCGCCCTCCCGCAGATGCTCAACTCCGTTGCCGAGTTCTTCGAGGAAGACGTGCAGACCTCACTTACGGCCGTGATGAGCCTGATCGAGCCTGCCATTCTGATTGTCATGGGCGTGGTCGTCGTCACAATCCTCATCGCTCTCTACCTGCCCATCTTCTCGCTCTCTGCCGGCGGGACGACGCAGTAGTCCTGACGGAGCTTCTATCCGATTACGGGTCGAGTTGCCTGGTTGTTCTCTCCTTCCAGAGGTAGCTATGGCCGTACGCACGCAGACCGAGCCGTGCGCTGGTATCGGGCGACGATGCATCTAAATACATAGGCGAGCAAATTCGCCAACCCCTCAGCAGAAGGAGCACACACATGGGACTCAAAGAAGCACTCGGTTTCGGTTCAGACAAAAAGATCCGCTATGCCATCGTCGGGCTGGGAGACATTTCGCAGGAAGACATGATGCCGGGCGTTAAAGGGACCGGCAACTCGGAGATGACCGCCCTTGTCACCTCAGACCCGGCCAAGGCCCGCGAACTTGCTGACAAGTACGACATTGCGATGTCGCGCACCTTTACTTATGAGCAGTTCTCGGAGGCTCTTACCTCCGGCACCTTCGATGCCATCTATCTCGCGACGCCCAACTGGCGCCATGCGGAGTTCATCGTTCCCGCACTACAGGCTGGCATTCATGTGCTCACCGAGAAGCCGCTTGAGGTTTCGACTGCAAAGTGCAACGAGATCCTTGCAGCCGAGAAGGCCTCGACCGCCAAGCTCATGGTCGCGTACCGGCTCCACTTCGAGCCCGGCACGCTCGATATGATTCAGAAGATCCGCGACGGCAAGATCGGCGAAGTCCATCTTTTCGCGTCCAGCTTCGCCCAGCCGCTTGACCCCGCAAACCATCGCGCTCACAGTGGAACTCTGGCTGGTCCCGTCCTCGACATGGGTCCTTACCCTATCAATGCCGCTCGCTACGTCTTCTCCGATGAACCCACCGCCGTGCTCTCCGCGGTCGGGACACGCCATCCCGAGAGCGGTTTTGATCAGGATTTCGACGACACTGTCGCCGTCACGCTTGCGTTTCCCGGCAACAAGCTGGCCCAGTTCAATCTCAGCTACTTCGGTGGTCCCTACAACACTCTCGTCGCCCTCGGCAGCAAGGGCAGCATTACACTCGACCCTTCCTATATGTTCGGCAAGCCGATTGAGCAGACGCTGGCAATCGGCGATAGCAAGAAGAACGAAAGTTTTAAGAACACTGACCACTTCGGCGGTGAGATGAAGTATTTTTCTGACTGCATCCTGAACAACACTGAAGTCGAGCCAGACGGCGAAGAGGGCTTCGCGGATGTCCGCGTCTGTGAGGCAATTATTGAAGCTGTCAAGTCTGGATCCACGGTCGAACTCCAGCCCTTCACCCGCACCAAACGCATCAATCCCGACACTCAGAAGCAGACCCTGCGTGCCACATCCTCGCCAGATCTTGTGAATGCTTCGAACCCAGCACGCGGCGTCGACAAGCAGCCGAAGAATTAAGCTTTCATCGCAGAAAAGGCGCACTTTCGGGTGCGCCTTTTAGGCTCTGCACAAAGCAACGCAAACACAAGACGCAGGGATCCGCAGGCTTGACTAGGTGCCGAGAGCACCTATATGCCGCCGGATCGCGCCCGTGACCATCAGTCGTGAGATCCCGCCGACAATGAGGTTGATCCCTACCAGAGTCCCGACGATCCAGGCCGCGCTTGACGGCCATGACGTCACGATCATCAGGGCCAGAACGAGCGCCACGACGCCGTCGAGGAGCAGCCAGGTTCGCCCGGCGCGCGGTGTACGAAAGGCCGTCGTCAGCTCCAGCAGGCCCTCAAGAAGCAGATATCCGGCAAGCAGCAGCGTCAAAGAGGCTAGCCCCGCCCCGGGGCTTGAGAAGCAGGAACAAGGCGACGAACACATAGACGACGCCCAGCCCGGCCTGCAGTGGAAATGCTCCGGCAGCATGCGTTCTCCACGCCAGCAAGAGCAGCGCCACACCAGCCAGCAGCAACAGCCAGCCAAAGTAGAGCGCCACGGCAAGCCCGCCGATCTGGGGCAGCGCGACGGCGATCAACCCGGTCACGATGAGCGCGATGCTCAGCGCAGTGGACCAGCCATGCGACCAGCGCGGCGAGATGGCAGGAAGCAGGGAAGGGGAAAGTGGCGAGCTGCTCATCATCTAAACCTCCAGAGACGACCCACGGTATCACCCTCCCGCGCTCCCCCATCCGACGTAGAGCGCAACGCGCTACGGTCATCCGTGGACAGTAGAATAGCCCTGTCAGCAGTGACCCTAACCCCGCGCCCTGGCAGGAGTCTTACTGAGTATGGCAACGCCCGTAGCCCTCCCCCTTTCCGTCGCTGAGATGTCCATGGACGAGACTGAGCGCGCCCGCACCCTGGCCCGCCGCTACCACTCCGAGTTCGTCGATCTCAAGAACTTCAAGATCCAGCACGAGCTCTTCAAGACCGTTCCCGTCGACATGATGTTCCGCTACAACTTCGTGCCGCTTGAACAGCACGAAGGCCGCCTTGCGATCGCCGTCTCCGATCCGTCGAAGCTCATGGTGCTCGACGAAATCTCCGGCCTGCTCGGCACCCGCCTCATCACCCGCGTGGCCACCCTGTCGCAGATCACTGATCTTCTTAAGAAGACCGAGCAGTCGCAGCGCGTTCTTGACGAGGCCTCGGAAGGTCTGGCCTTTGATGTCCTCTCGTCTGAAGACAATCCGAACGAAAACATCTCGATCGAGCGCCTGACCGGCGAAGACGATCTCTCGCCCATCATCCGCCTCGTCGACACCACCATCTTCACCGCGCTCGAACGGCGAGCGTCGGACATCCACCTCGAAACCTTTGACGACTCGCTCCTCGTTAAGTACCGCATCGATGGCGTCCTCCAGCAGGCCATGGCCCCCATTGCACGCGAGCACCATCAGACCATCCTCTCCCGCATTAAAGTGATGAGCGAGCTCGACATCGCCGAGCGCCGCGTCCCACAGGATGGCCGCTTCCGCGTCCGCTATAAAGGCCGCCTTATCGACTTCCGCGTGAGCATTATGCCAACGGTTCATGGCGAGAATGCCGTCCTCCGCGTGCTCGACAAAGAGTCCATGTCGGAGAAGTTCACCAAGCTTTCGCTTGATGTCGTCGGCTTCGCCGCCCATGATCTCGCGCGTTTTCGCCGCTACATTAAAGAGCCATACGGCATGGTGCTCGTCACCGGCCCAACAGGCTCCGGCAAGACCACCACCCTCTATGCCGCCCTTAACGAGATCAAGAGCGAAGAAGACAAGATCATCACCATCGAGGATCCCGTCGAGTACCAGATCCGCGGCATCACTCAGATCCCCGTCAACGAGAAGAAGGGCCTCACATTCGCCCGCGGGCTTCGCAGCATCCTCCGCCACGATCCCGACAAGATCCTCGTCGGCGAAATTCGCGACGCCGAAACCGCCCAGATCGCCATTAACTCCGCCCTTACCGGCCACCTCGTCTTCACCACAGTCCACGCCAATAACGTTGTCGATGTGCTCGGCCGCTTCCTTAACATGGGGGTCGAGCCTTACAACTTTGTCTCCGCCCTCAACTGCATCCTCGCCCAGCGCCTGGTCCGCCAGGTCTGCGACTTCTGCGCCACTACCGTCCATTACACCGACGCCGAGCTCCGCGAGAGCGGCCTTCCGCTCGAAGAATGGCACAACTTTGCTTTTCGCGAGGGCACCGGCTGCATCGAGTGCGGTGGCACCGGCTTCCGCGGACGCTCCGCCATCCACGAACTCCTCGAGCTCGACGACGAGATCCGCGAGATGCTTCTCGCCAAGAAACCCGGTTCCGAGATCCGCAAGGTCGCCAAGCAAAAGGGCATGGCCTTCCTCCGCGATTCGGCCCTTGAACGCGTCCGCGACGGCATTACCACCCTGAAGGAGATTAACAAGGTCACCTTCATCGAAGCCGGCCGCTAACCGCGGCCAGTTCGCAGTCTTGCCTCTTCAGGGGCTACTCCCCCATTAGCTTTCGCTGCAAATACGTGTACGTCATCGCGCCCGTCCCTGCCTCCTGCTTCAGGTCCGCTCCCGAGCCGTGCCCACCCTCGGTGATCTCCCAATAGAAGAACGGCTTGCCCAACTCCTCCATCTTTGCCGCAAACTTCCGCGCATGCTGCGGCCCTACCCGGTCATCCTTGGTCGTCGTCCAGATCAGCGGCTCGGGATACACCGCATCCTTCTTCAAATTTGCATACGGTGAGATCCTTTCCAGAAACGCCCGCTCTTCCGGTACGCTGACCGATCCATACTCGCCCACCCAGCTCGCCCCCGCCGCAATCTGTTCGAATCGAACCATGTCCAGCAGAGGCACCTCGATCACGACGGCCTTCCACAGCGAGGGGTGCTGCTCCATCTCCACCCCCATCAGCAAGCCGCCGTTCGATCCTCCAAGGATCCCAAGCTTCGCTGGGGATGTGATCTTTCGCGCCACCAGATCCTGCCCGACCGCCGCAAAGTCGTCATAGATCCGTTGCCGATGCGTTTTCAGCCCCGCTTCGTGCCACGCCGGCCCAAACTCACCGCCGCCGCGCAGGTTGGCCTGCACATAGACGCCTCCATGCTCCAACCATAACTTGCCTATGTTTGGGTTGTAGTCCGGCGTCAGCGACACCTCAAAGCCGCCATATGCCTCAAGCAGCGTCGGATTCGCGCCGTCGAGTTTCATTGCTTTCGGGTGCACCACAAAGTATGGCACCTTTGTCCCATCTTTCGATGTCGCCTCAAACTGCTCCACGGCATCCCTGGTCGCGTCAAACCGCGCCGGCTCACTCTTCACCTCTCGCGCCGTGCCTTTCGCCGCCTCGCCCAGCCACACCGCTGGCGGTGAGATAAAGCTTTCCACGTCCAGAAAAAACCGGTCATCCGTGTCGCTTGTTGAGACCAGCCCAACCGCCGCATTGTCCGGCACCGGCAGCGTCTGCACCGTCCATCCATTTTCCCCCGGCGTATAGATGGCCGCCCGCCCTTTTACATGCTCAAGGGTCGTCAGCACCAGCTGGTCCCGCGTCGTCCGGACGTCCTGCAGAAAGCTCTCCGCCGTCGGTGCAAAGACCACTGCGGGCTTCAGGTGCGATGGATCTTTCTTGACATCTGCCAGCTGCATCTCTACCAGCGATCCTTGCTTGAACGTTGTTCCACTCGCAGCAGGCGCCCAATCCTCCATCAACTCCACCAGTACCCGGCCTCGCAGCAGCCCAACGACACCAGCCTTCGCCGGAATGGCCAGGCGCTCGACCCCGCGCGTCGTCCGGACGTATGTCTCTCCCTCAAAGAACGTCACGTTTCTTCGAAAAAGTTCAAGGCTCTCGCCCTGAGCATCGTGCAGTACCGACGTTCTAACGCCCTCGTCCGTAGCCCTCCCACGAAACACTTCCTTGGCCTCACTCAGTGGCGTTCCCCGCTTCCACTCCTTTGTCACAAACGGATAGCCGGAACTGGTCATCGTTCCAGCCCCCCAGTCTCGGGAGATCAGCACAGTGTCCTTGTCGACCCAGGTAGTGCCCTGCTTGCTATGCGGCGAGACGAAGCCGCCCTCCACAAACCTTCCCTGCTTCAGGTCGAACTCCCGGTCGGTCGTCGCGTCCTCGCCTCCGGCGGAAAGCTCCACGAGGCAGTACTCCGTGCCCGGGTACAGACACTCCAGCCCCTTGCTGACCCATCCTGTCTTCTCCGCTCTTCCAAGCGCGTCAAAGTCCAGCACCGTTGTCCAGTGCGGCGTTGCTGTCAGGTAGTCCGCCACGCTCGTCTTCCGCAACAGCCCGCGCGGGTTGGTCCCGTCGCGCCACTGGTTGTAAATCTCTCCGCCTCGCAGCTGCGGCGCGGCAAGCCGCCGCGGATCCTCCGCCACCTTCAACGCGTCGGCGAAGTTCCCCGCATAGCGTGGGTCCTTCTCCAGCACCGCTGCTGTTCGCGCACTATGATCCTTCACCCAGGTCATCGCCCGCTCGCCCGAGACATCCTCCAGCCATACATATTTGTCGGACGACGAAGCTGGAGCCGGCCCGACCTCCGCGGACAGCAGGCTGGCGCCTCCCACCAGAAAACCTAAAAACATCGCGGCCGCTTGGCGCATTGGGTAGCTCCTTCTGAGTGAAGTGTAGAAGCACTCTATCAGCGAGAGAGCAGGTCTTGCAGTGACAGAGCACTCTGGCACACCCGCACCGCTGCTTTGACGGCCGGCATGAGTCCTCTGACGTGCCGGGCAGGAAGAGACTTGTTGACAAGCCTGGAACGCCCTAAGCTCTTGCGCCGATGCCCAACCACTGCACGCGCGTGCTCCCACTTTCCCACCTGTCGCTCCCGCTGTTCGCCATCGATGTACTCGCGATCCGGCCGATAGCTCGTGTGCAGGTACTCTGATGGTGAAATCATCATCGTCATGCCAGCGATCCTATTGCCCTCCGTCCCCCTATCGAAATGCCGGCTATCCCCCAAAGGCACCATCCCTCCTCTAACCCTCCCGCCGCGCTCACGTCTAAAATCCAGGCGTCACACGTTACTCTGTAGAGGGAACACCTGGGCATCACCGTCAAATGAATCTTCTCCCCACCTTCGTTGGAACCCGCCCGCGCCTGGCCTGTGAGATACGGCCTGAAGGGATCGTCGTCGCGCGTGGCGAGTCGCCCTCCGGCACACTCACCGCTGTCGCCCGTGCAGAGCTCCGTCCCGGCCTCGTTTCTCCGAGCCTCAAAGCAGGGAATCTCTCCGACCGGCCTGCCGTCTCCGCAGCCCTCAGACGCGCCTTCGATGCGATTGCCGCCCGCGGATCCGACCGGTCCAAGTATGTGACGGTGATCGTTCCTGATGCTGCTGTTCGTGTGCTTCTGCTTGACTTTGACGCGCTTCCCTCGAAGCCCGCTGAAGCTCTTCAAGTGGTGCGCTTCCGTCTGAAGAAGCTGCTTCCGTTTGACGTCGATCATGCCCTGGTCTCGTTCCAAACCATGAGCACCGAACGCTCTCTACTGCGCGTCCTTGCCGTTGCCATCCCGCACGAGGTTCTAGCCGAGTACGAAGCCGCTGTCACGGATGCCGGTATGCAGCCCGGCGTCGTCCTTCCCAGCACCCTGGCGGCCCTGGCCGGACTTGATCCCGCCCTGCCAAGCGCCCTTGTTCTCAACGCCTCACCCGTTGCGATGACAACCGCAATTGTTCGCTCCGGTGTTCTTCTCCTGCATCGCACGATTGAGGTCTACCCGGCTGCGTCAGACGACATGCCGTCGGTCCAGCCTCGTGCCGCAATCTCCACTGCGACGGCCTACCGGGAACTAACAATGTCCGTGCTCGACCTGCCCCTTCGGGGCGACCTTGAGTACCATACGTCGCCTCGACCGGAGCTGCAGCAGAGCGAAGGCGAGGACTACCCCATGCTGTCGATTCCTCCGGCGGGCAGAGGCGCACATGCGTCCTCTTCCTACCTTGACCTTGGCACCGGCCGGGAACCTTCCCGAGAGAACCGGGCTGACACAGCCAAGTCGAGTGCCTTGTATGATCTCGCTTTCGTGGATCGCGCCGACACCGCCGAAGAGTGGTCCCGGCCGGAGATCGAAGAGGGGGCCCATCCTCAGCCCGAGTCCACGGTCGCCGCCCTGAATACAGCGCCCGACGTGAATAATCGGACACGCGATCTTGCCGAGTCGGTTTCGGTGGCTGCAGCCTACTTTGAAGATACCCTCGGCACCAGCCCCGATGTTGTTTTAGCTGCGGGCTCCATGCCCGCCGGCGCTCTTGACCGCACACTCGCGGCCAGCGGCCTTGAAGGCCTTCATGTACGCGAGCTGTTTGTCGGAGATGCTCTCGGCCCGGGCGCCTCCACGACAAGCATCCCTCCCGGCTGGCTCGCAGGTCTGCGAGGGGCCCTCCGCAACTGATGCGCATCTCTGTCAATCTCGCCAGCCGCCCATTTGTAGAGATCCGTCCGCTGCTCGCTCGCCTGCGTCTGCTCATGGGCCTGCTCGCTGTGCTTGCTCTTGGCCTGGGACTCTGGCTGCACTCTGTCAGCAAAAGGGCCTCTGTCGCTCAGGCCCGCCTGGATAGAGTTCACGCCCAGACCCTCGCACTGCAGCAGCAGCGGTCCGCGAACGAGGCGCGCATGCGCCAACCGCAGAATCGTGATGTGCTGGATCGCTCCCAATTTCTGAATGCGACCTTTGCTCGCAAGAGCTTCTCCTGGACTGCCGTGATGATGGATCTGGAGCGCGTGCTTCCCGCGGGAGTGCAGGTCACCAGCATCGATCCGCAGGTCTCAAAGACAGGAGAGGTCACGATCCGCCTCCGCGTGGCCGGCGACCGTGACCGCGCCGTCTCGCTGGTGCGCAATCTTGAGCACTCCTCCCGCTTTCTGCAGCCGCGACTTTCGTCGGAAGCCACGCAGGCAACGGAATCCGGCAACGGTCTCGCAGGCGGCGCACGCAATGCTCCTGTCACGCCCGGCAGCTTCACTTTTGCGAATACCTCGCCTGGTGGTCAGCCGACCGCTGCGCCACTTCCTGGTGGCGTCGAGTTCGATATTCTGAGCGGCTATAACCCGCTCCCGCAGCCGAATCGCCGGCCTACAGTCACGTCGGTTCCACCCAGCCCGGCGGAGCAGGAGAGAAGCCCGGCAACACCGAAGAACTCTGGCATCGGGAGGTCTCGATGAAGCTGCCCGGCGCTGTCTCAACCGCCCGCCTGCCCGAGAAGGTCCGTACCCTCGCGACACTGGTCAATTTGCACTACGCCGGCGCAGGTCTGCTTCTCCTCGTCAATCTGTATCTCGCTCTGCAGCTTGGTCTTGCCTGGCATACGACATCAGACTCCGGTGCAGAGGCTCTGGCTCAGGGTCAGACTGCCCTGAAGATAGCGGATCTGCAGGCCAGGCCGCTCCAGGGTCTCGACAGCAAGCTGGCTGCCGCAAACGCGCAGGCGGATACCTTTTACACGCGCCGCCTGCCAGGCAGCTACTCGCAGGTTCTGACAGAGCTTGGCGCACTGACCAGGCGGGAAGGCGTAAAGCTCACGCGGGGCCAGTACGCCCAGGCGCCGGTCCTCGTTGATACCTCCGCTGCTCTGACCGAGATGCGCATGGACTACGCCCTGACCGGCGACTATCGCTCACTCGTGCACATGATCAATGCCCTCGAGCGGGATCGCATGTTCTTCGTCATCCGCAGCGTCACTCTTACCGGCCAGCAGGCCGGTACCGTCGGGCTTCGCCTCGGCCTCAACACCTGGCTGCGGCCGGACGCCGTACTCGATAGCGACTCTTCGACCGGGGAAGTGCTGCCTGACTCCGCACCTGCCATTGGGACGGACGGCTCCGGTGGCATCGCGCCTGCCAACACCGCTCCGCACGACCCTGGCCGTAAGCTCAAGCCTGGTGACGTGATCTATTCGGAAGGAGGCGCACAACCATGAACGTCGGCACGGAAGACAAGAAGAAGCTGGCCATTCTCAGTGTTGCGGGCGTCGGTGCCCTTGCGGCTGTGGCCTACATGTATATACAGCTCTTTCCTTCGGATACGCCGCCGTTAGCCTCGGCAACTGTGGTTTCGACCACAACGAAATCTGGGCAGCCCGGCGGAAAGACCGGCGAGAAACCGCTTGCAACGACGGCGGCTGCCCTGGATCCGACGCTTCATATGGGCCCCATGCTTACCACAGAAGCTCTTGAGTACAGAGGGACCGGCCGCAACATCTTCTCCGCCGAGGCCGCACCGGCAGCCGCCCTTCCTAAGCCTTTAGCTCCCGCTCGACCCGCCCTGATGCAGGCTGCTCTCGCTGGACCAACCGGGCCTCCTCCACTTCCACCGATCGACCTCAAATTCTTCGGGACAGCAGCTCACGGAGTTCAGCAGCCGCGAGCGTTTCTGCTACGCGGCGAGGATGTCTTTCTCGCAAGCGTCGGCGATGTCGTTCAGCGCCGGTACAAGATCCTTGCCATAACGGCCAGGTCCGTCACAGTTGAAGATCTAACCAACAACAATCAACAGGCACTACCCCTCATCCTCAACTAGCATGCCCTTCCAGCCGCTACCCCGTCGCGTTCATTCCTCCTCTGAGGAGGGCTTCGCGCTGGTGGGATTGATCGTGGCGATCTTCATCATTCTGCTTACCTTGTCAGTAGCTGCGCCCACAGTCGTGCGTGCCCTGCGGAGAGAGCGTGAGGTCGAAGCTGTTCATCGCGCCAACGCCTACGTCAATGCGATCCGCCGCTACCACCTGAAGACGAACACGTACCCAGGCTCGATCGAGCAGCTTGAAAAAACTAATAACATCCGCTACTTGCGGGAGAAATATACCAATCCGATGACCGGGAAGGCGGACTGGCGCCTGATCAAGGTTGGCGAGAACAAAACCAGCGTCAAAGGCTTGTTCGGTCAGCCACTTGCCGGCCTTAACACAACCGGCGTTGGGGGTAGCAGCTCCGCCGCTTCGTCGGGCGGTGCGACGGCAGGCAGCACGAACGGATCTGCACCGAACACCTCCGGAAGTGGGTTAAGCGGTGGCAGCAGCTTCGGCGGCAGTAGCTTTGGCGGTGAAAACAGCGGCGGGGGCGGAGCTGCATCAGCTGGAGCCGGGATGACCCCAACAGGCGCAGGTTCTGACAGCGGCAGCCCAGCTTTTGGATCGCCGTCTGGTGCTGGCTCAAATGTGTCCGGCTCAACGTCTGGGTCGTCGACGACTCCCTCCGGCTCCGGTGGACTCGGCAACAATTCGGCCAGCAGCTCCTCTGGCGGTGGCGCCCCCTTCCTCGGGGTAGGGCTTCCCACAGGCGGTGAGGCCATCCTGGTCGTCAATGAGAAGACGACCTATCCGGAGTGGGAGTTCCTCTATGACCCACGGATTGAGCAGCTCAGGTCCAAGGTCAGTCTCTTTGGCGGAGGCATGAGCTCAACCAGTTCGTCCAGCCTCGGTGCGCTGTCGGGCAGCCAGTCCAGCCCTGCAACGAACAGCAACACGCCATCGCCAATGCCCGCTCCTTCCAGTGCGCCACAGTAGACCTAAGGCCTCGCGAGCAGATCCACGTGCAGCTTGCCAATGCGACCATGAGGTCCGACTGCGAAGGGCAGCGAGAGAGCATTCCACTGTTTGTCAGCATCCGCAGCATCCTGGCGGTCTGGTGTGAGTGCGCGCCAGGTCTGACCATCGTCCGTTGAGATGTCGGTGCCGCCCGGTCCAACAGCGATCCACGCCTTTCTTTGCGGATCGTACGCAACCGCGCTCCGGTACCCGCCAGGCTTTGTCTTCGCGGGGGAGAACCGGAAGAGTGGATGTGCCTTGTTTTCGGCATCCTCTCTGATCGCAGTGGTCCAGGCTGTGTTCTCCCTCTCTTCCGGGTGCGCATAGTCGCCACCGACTGCCACTATAGTTCCTCGATTGTCTCGGTTCTCCGCCAGGGAAAAGCAGCCGCTACTCTCCGACTTACTGAAGTTCACCAGCTCCTCCCTCGAAGCGGCGTTCCCAAAGCCGGTCTTGCCCGGCCCGGCTTCTCCCGCCTGCGGACCGATACTCTGTTCAATCACCATGGCGCCTGCCGGGCCACCTGTGCAGAAGGCGCGACTGCTCGGATAGCGCAACAGCAGGCTTGAGTTGCTGGCGGCGAAGATGCTCTGGCCGGAGACTGCGTCGGTTGGCTCGGCATGCAGTGGTGTCCATGTGGTTCCACCATCTGCGGTAGTCAACAGCACGAAGTGGCCGTCGACCGGATCTCCCACAAGCGTTCCGTGCTGGCGATCGGTGAACTGAACAGCATCCCAGAAGCCATCTTTCTCCTGGTTCGTCAGCAGCAGCGTCCAGCTTCTGCACCCATCGGTCGTTTTATAGAGTCGCGATAGCTCGCCAGGCCCGGCACTCATGATGATCGCCGTGTTCTCGTCCCATGCCTGGATACCGCGAAAGTCAAGCTTCGCGGCGCCGGTTGGCTGGGCACAGGTCTGCCATGCAGAGCCGCCGTTCTCTGTTCGCAGCACGGTGCCGCCGCTGCCGCTGGCCCAGGCAATCCCGCCTCCTACGCTGGCGACACCACGCAGACTAGCCGTGCTGTTTGAGGTCTCGATCTCCCACTGCGCGATCAGGGGAGGCGTCAGTGCAAGCAGGCCGGCAAGAAAGAGGGCGCAAAGCATAGTGCGAGTGTAGAGCAACAGCTCTGCTCGCTCGGAGATGGAACTGACTTCTCTCAGCGTGCGGAGCCTGTCGATCGCAACAGGTATTCGATCAGATTGGTCACGGCCTTAGGGTCCTCACGCTGGGGAAAATGCCCCACACTCTTCAGAGCGACACGTTTGTAGCTGGCACTAAACCAGGGTTCCTGCCCTTCTGAGCTCTCTGGCAAGCTGCAGGCGTCAGTCGTGCCATAGGCAAAGACGGTTGGAACCTCGATCTTGGGCTTCATCGTGAGAATGGACTCTGTGAGCTCATACGGAGATGCACTGGGAGCGCCCTTCCATCTCTGGCGGTAGGAGTGAAGGACGGTGGAGACAAACTGTGGATTCGAAAAGGAGATTGCGGCCTCCTCAAACTGCCGCTGCGCGAAGCGCCATCGCGGCGACCAGAGCTGCCAGAGAGAGCGGCAGAAAGCGACCGGGTCGGCTGTAAACGCCTCGGTGCCGTGCTCCGTGTTGAAGTACCACTGATACCAGTAGGCCTGTGCCTGGACGACCGGCTCGATCTTGCCTCCGTACGCCACGTAGGGTGTGGCCAGGGCAAGAAGCCCGCGCACGCGATGGGGCGCCAGCACAGAGACAGCATAGCCGGTGCGTGCGCCCCAGTCCTGGCCTGCAATATAGAACGCGTCGATGCCGAGCAGGTCCGCCATGGTCAATACATCAGAGGCGAGCGCGGCGGGCTGGCCGGACATATGGTCCGGCAGCCGGATGTTGGTTTTGCCGGTGCCGCGAAGGTATGGCACCAGAAGGCGTAACCGCCTGGACTTGAATCGTCGAACAATGTCAAACCAGGCGGCCGGCGAATCCGGGAATCCATGCAGCAGAAAGACTGGAATCCCATCCGGGGGACCGAACTCGAGGTATTGAATTTCAATCTGTGGAGCAACTAAGGAGCGGCTGGACGCTGTGGGCATGTCCGAGTGTGATGCGATCTGCCCTTTGCAGGCCGATAAAAGCCTGGTCAGGAACTGTCAGACGAGAGCGTGAGACAGACAGGAGAGCAGCAGGATCGACCGCAGGCTCCACAAAATGGTGCGTATCCAATTTCCGTAAACGAGGCGTTGGATCAGCCGCGCGTCATGCCCGCGCCCGAGACGCTCATGCTGCGGCACTTGGCGGAGACCGGTCACAGCCCAGATCAGCAGCACCAGAAAGGCCGAGCTCCAGGCCTGCGTTGCAGAGTAAAAATTCGGCCGAAGCCGTGGTGCAAGGGCAGCGAGACCCGTGCTGAGCTCAAGCAGCATGGGCCCACCGACGACATAGCCGGTCAGAGTTGCATGGCGCCGCGCGTAGGCTACAAAGACCCGCTCTCCAACATACGCGAAGAGCGGGTAATGGACGATCTGCACAAACCAGATCAGACCGGTCATCATCAGCGTGGCCGCTAACTGAGCGAGATACAAGAGGTTGGCGGTGTGGTTCATGGCACAGCAGAAGCGGCTAATGCGCTCCTTCCGGAGCCTTGCCCGGCTTAACTTTCTTGAAGGTCCACACTATTCCGACGCATGCTAGGCAGAGCACAGACAACCAGCGGAAGACATCAACAAAGGCCCAGTTCGCAGCCTGCTGACCAAGCTGCTGGTAGAGCAGGCCCTGTGCAGCAGGTAAGGTGTTCGCAGAGCCATAGTAGCCTCGTACCGCTTGCTGAGCGGCACCAAGCGAGTTCTGAAACTGTTGCCCACTCAGAGGCACGTTGTTGATGATCAGGTTCTGATGCGCCGTTGTGCGTCGCGTAAGGAGCGTCTGAGCCATCGAGATGCCGATGGAGCCGCCCACATTCCGCATGAGATTAAAGATGCCGGACGCGTTGCCAATCTTGTCGTTGCTCAGGGTCCCGTAGGCCGCGGTAGAGATGGGAACGAAGACGAAGGAGAGAGCGAAGCCGGTCAATGCGATCGGCACAAGCAGAGTCGTTGGTGAGATCTGCAGAGTGACGTTGCCAAAATAGAGAGTTGCGAGACCAAAAAGACCGAAGCCGAAGGTGAGCAGGTACCGGGGATCTGCTTTATTTGAGAGATACCCGATGACAGGCATACCGCAGATAGCTCCGACACCGCGCGGTGCCACCGCGAGCCCAGCCGTAAACGCTGTATACCCCAGCAGCTCCTGGTAGAAGAGCGGCAGCACCGTGGTTGTGGAGTAGATACTTACGCCGAAGAGGAAGATCAGAACGGAGCCAATCAGGAAGTTGCGATCTCGAAATACGGTGAGATCGACCAGCGGGTTCTTTTTCGTCCAGGAGTGATAGCAGAACCAGACGAAAGAGATCACCAGGGCTGCAACGGCCCAGCGGATCCAAAGAGCGCCGAACCAGTCATCTTCCTGCCCTTTATCGAGTACGACCTGAAGACATCCGGTCCAGACGATCAGCGTTCCGAGGCCGATATTATCGAAAGGAGGTGCCTTGGTGTTCTTGATGTAGCTGGGATCGTGTACAAACTGGTTGATCATAAAGACCGCCAGGATGCCGATCGGCACGTTGATGTAAAAGGCGTATCTCCAGGAGTAGGTGTCGGTGAGCCAGCCGCCGAGGGTGGGTCCGACCACGGGAGCGACAACGACCCCGAGGGCAAAGACCGCCAGTGCGGCCCCACGCTTGGCCGGCGGGAAGCTTTCAAGCAGGATGGCCTGCGAGAGAGGCTGGAGGGCACCACCGCCGGCTCCCTGGATGACTCGGCCCAGCAGCATGAAGGCGAGGGTTGGCGCAGCGCCGCACAGGAAGCTGGCCACTGTGAAGACGATCACGCAGGCAACCAGAAAGCGTTTTCGGCCAAATTTCAGCGAACACCAGTTCGACATCGGCAGAACGATCGCGTTTGCAACGAGGTAGGACGTAAGGACCCAGGTAGCCTCATCGTTTGAAGCAGAGAGTGAACCGGCGATGTAAGGAAGGGCGACTGCGGCGATGGAGGTGTCCAGCACCTCCATGAAGGTGGCAAGCATGACAGCACCAGCGATGATCCACGGGTTCACCCCCGCGGTAATCTCCTGGGCTGCCTGTTCCTGGGCTTGGACGGCGGTTGCCACGATAGCGTATGTCCTGCAAAAGGTTTAACGATGCTTGCTCTCAACCTGGATGATCAGCAGAACGCCAGGAAACAGAGTCGCTCTCCATCGCTGTGTTTCTTCTGATGCAGAGCTGCTGCCGACGCTGCACAAAGCCGCGAATCATTCTCAGCAGGCCTGGCGCAACCTGCGATTGCATCTGCATGCCCGGTCAGCCGACAGGTTGCCCTCCCTAGTTGCCGTCCCGCGTAAGCAGACCGGTGCCGGAGTCGTTTCCGCAGCCGGAGAGAATCCAATCGGTGATGGTGAGAGTGCGTGCGTCGGAGGAGAAGGTGCCGCTGGCCGACACGGTATCTCCGGTCTGGGACTCCGTGTAGGTAGCCTGGAGCGAGTCTCCAGTTACCGTGGAATCAGTGATAACCGGCGCCGCCAGACAGGGCGTGTTGGGAAAGGTGGCATAGCCGGTGAGATGGTAGACGCCGTTCACATCCGGCGTGGTCGGTTGCGAGAGGCTTGCTTCAACGGCGAGTGTGGCGCCGGAGGTGTCAGTGAAGGTGCCGTTGTAACTTCCTGTAAGTGGCTGATATTGCTGTGCCGTGGCGGTTACCGCGTCGCGCGGAGAAGGACCTGCGGCTCGGGTGGAGGGGGCAGCGCAGGTGGAGCCTGTGACTGTGATGGAGGGCGCGACAAGCGAGTGCTGGTCGGGGGCCAGAAGTCCGGAGACGTGGAGTGTGCCGCTCGACGAGGTATCGGAAGTGATTGTTAATAAGCCACTTGCGTCGATGCTGCCCGTGGCCGCAAAGCTCTCGTTGGCGCCGGAGCACGCTGTGGTGAGGCGATGGAGGGTTCCGGTGACTGCTGTGCCGGAGACGGCGAGGGCGCCTGCGAGGCTGACCTGCTGGCTGGCGGTGCCGGTTGTGAACTTCCAGTTTCCCGCCGCCGCGGCGTAGGTCTTTGACGCGGCCAACGTATTCACAGCAGGGGAGTTACCGGTGCCGCAGCCGGCGAGCAGCGCCGCCAGAAGGCCGGCAATGCTGAGGGTTGCGAGATGGCGTCTTGCGCTCAAACGAATGGAATCGACGGCAGGTACGGGATGGAAGAGGAGCATGCAGGGCCCTTTAGCGGATCTGAAGCGACGTTAAATGAGCTTAAGTAGGCTGAAAATGACCCTTCCGGGTGAGTTCTGCAACCTATTTGTACGAAAGAAGAGGCGTTGTTACCAAGCCCTGCGACTCATTGTCCGGCGAGCAGGGCGGTACGCGGGGTCACCCACTTCGAGAGACATTCTGGGTGGTGAACTCGAGTTGGCGGTGAGGATGTGCGTGGCGCCTACGGACAAGGCGCGAAGGCCTGCATCCTCTTTGCAAGGGCTCGCATCATATTGCTTGACAGTAAGTGACTCAAGTTGAGAAGATCACTGAGTCGGTCAAGCGTATGAGATCCACCAGATCGAGCGCTGCGGAATGGCAGCTGACCGGAAGCAATGAGGAGAGAGCGGATATGGGGAAGATTATTGGCATTGACTTGGGAACGACTAACAGCTGCGTCGCGGTGATGGAGGGCGGCGAGCCGAAGGTCATCCCGAACGAAGAGGGTGGGCGGACGACGCCGTCGATTGTGGCGTTTACCAAGTCCGGCGAGCGGCTGGTCGGCCAAGTGGCGAAGCGGCAGGCGATCACCAATCCGGAGAACACGATTTACTCGGTGAAGCGCTTCATGGGCCGCCGGATGAACGAGGTCGGCTCCGAGATGAAGATGGTGCCGTACAAGGTTGTGGCCAAGGGCGACAACGTCGGCGTGGTGGCGCAGGGTAGGGAGTACACGGCGCCTGAGGTTTCGGCGATGATCCTGCAGAAGCTGAAGAAGGCGGCGGAGGACTACCTCGGCACGTCTGTGACCGAGGCGGTCATCACGGTTCCGGCGTACTTCAACGATGCGCAGCGGCAGGCGACCAAGGATGCGGGACGGATTGCCGGTCTTGATGTGAAGCGGATTGTGAACGAGCCGACGGCGGCGGCGCTGGCGTATGGGCTCGACAAGAAGAAGGACGAGACGATCGCGGTCTATGACTTCGGCGGCGGTACGTTCGACGTATCGATCCTCGAGGTTGGCGACGGTGTCATTGAGGTTAAGTCGACCAACGGCGATACGCACCTGGGCGGCGACAACTTAGACCAGCGCATTGTGGACTGGCTGATCTCGGAGTTCAAGAACGAGTCGGGTCTTGACCTGACGGCGAAGGGCAACGAGATGGCGCTGCAGCGGCTGAAAGATGCGGCCGAGCGCGCGAAGATCGAGCTCTCGACGGCGCAGGAGTCGGAGATTAACCTGCCCTTTATCACGGCGGATGCAAGCGGACCGAAGCACCTGGTGCGAACACTGTCGCGCGCCAAGCTCGAGTCGCTCGTGGACGATCTGCTGCAGAAGTCGGTAGGACCGTGCAAGCAGGCGCTGAAGGATGCGGGCATTGATGCATCCAAGATCGACGAGGTGGTTCTTGTCGGTGGCCAGACACGTATGCCGGCGATCCAGAAGCTGGTGAAGGACCTGTTCGGCAAGGAGCCCAACAAGGGCGTGAACCCGGATGAGGTTGTAGCGATCGGCGCGGCGGTGCAGGCTGGCGTGCTTTCAGGCGACGTGAAGGATCTGCTGCTGCTCGATGTGACCCCGCTAACACTCTCCATCGAAACGATGGGCGGTGTAGCGACCGGCATGATCACGCGCAACACGACGATTCCGACGAAGAAGACGGAGACGTTCTCGACGGCGGCGGACTCACAGACCGAGGTTGAGGTGCATGTACTGCAGGGCGAGCGGCCGCTGGCGAGCCAGAACCGCACGCTGGGCAAGTTCAAGCTGAGCGGGATTCCACCGGCTCCGCGGGGCGTGCCGCAGATCGAGGTGACCTTCGACATCGATGCGAACGGCATTCTGAATGTGACGGCCAAGGACAATGCGACGGGCAAGGATCAGAAGATCACGATCACGAGCTCGTCGGGCCTGAGCAAGGAAGAGATCGAGCGTATGGCGAAGGATGCCGAGGCGCATGCGGGTGAGGACAAGGAACAGCGCGACCAGATCGAGGCGCGCAATGGCCTGGACTCAACCGTGTACAACGTTGAGAAGATGCTGAAGGAGGCGGGCGAGAAGGTGTCTGCTGACGAGAAGGCAGAGACTGAGTCGGCGCTGGCGGATGCGAAATCGACGCTCACCGGAACACCTTCGGCGACGGAGATGAATGCGGCGAAGGATCGGCTGACGACGGCGAGCCACAAGGTGGCCGAGGCGATGTACAAGGCGGCCAGCGCGGCGCCGACGGACGGAGCGGCGGCAGCCGAGGGAACCACCGAGCAGGCGAAGCAGGATGAAGGCGTGATCGATGCGGAGTATGTCGACACGAAGTAAGGAAACTGGGCGCGGTGAAGAAAGCAGGTCCTTCGCTGCGCTCAGGATGACAGGGTTGAAAGGGTGGGGCAAACCGGTGCATCGGTGCCCCTCCTGCTCACTCTAATAGGTGTGGGTGACGAGCATGACGAAGTTCAAGGATGAGGGGTACGGGACGATTCGTTGGAACCTTGCGTTTGGTTCCGGGTTGAAAGAACAGAACGATGGAGGGGCTGTGATGAACGAGACTTTGTGGATGTGTGACCAGATGCGGGCGGGCCAGCTGTACACGCGGAAGATCTTTGATACGCAGGCAGAGGCACAGGCCTTTATGCGCAAGATGACGGAAGTTGAGCCAGACGCGATTTTCAACGTCGAGGCGATCCAGGCGATGCAGGTCTGGAACTAAGCGTCGCACGTGCCCGCCTCACATCTCTGAGATTGAGATGTGAGGCGTTTGATTGTGCGGAGCAGACTGAGCGCACGCTTTGATATGGAACTAACTGCATCTGAGTGCAAGAGCAGAGATGAGTGGGTGCACGGATGGTGAACTGGACAGAAATCGAAGCGATTGCGAACAGCTGCCTGGTATTGACCAGTGCGAGCGCAATCGGCTACGCGGGGCTGCAACTAAAGCATGAGCGGCAGTACCGGTCGGTGGCGAACCTTGAAAAGCAGCTGGGGTTCTTTCAGTCCGAACAGTTCGTGGCGACGCGGCGACGGCTGGCGTTGGAGCGGTTACAGGAGGATGGGCACTCGCTGCGGGAGTGGGACCTAGAGGATCCGCCGGTAAGCGCGTTCGAAGTGCTGGATTTTTACGAACACATCGGGCTGCTGGTCAAAAAGGGCCATTTGGACGTTTATGACGTTTGGCACACGTTCTACGAGTGGGCGCAGCCGGTGTACGTAGACATGCAGACGATGATTGAGAGTGAGGAGAGTGCATATGTCGACCACTACTCCGACTTGCGGGCCCTGATGCGGCAGATGGATGATATTCAGCTGAAGCGGATGCATGCGAACAAGTCCAATCACTGGGCGCTCTGGACGCCGGAGCGGATTTTAGAGCACTACCGGTACGAGACGGAGATTGCGGGCAAGTCCGGGCGAGGGAAGCGAAGTGTAGAGCGACGGGCGCAACGGGAGGCGGAGCGGCGGGCGGAGGCAGAGCGCGTGGATCTGGACGCGGCGGCGCTGGCTGTGCTGGACGGAGAGGCGACGGTTGCGGACGAAGCAAAGCTCCGCGAGAGTGTGGAACGACGACGAGAGCAGGAGGCTCAGCGTGCCTGAAGGCAATGAGATCCATCGCTGGGCGGCACGCCATACGGCGGCGTTTGCGGGCAAGAAGGTGCGGGTGGACGCGCCAACGAGCAGCCGGTTTGAGGATGCGGACAGGCTCGACAATAAACTTCTGCTCAACGTGCGCGCCGTGGGCAAGCATCTGGGATACAACTTCGGGAAGGATCGCATTCTGCATGTGCACCTGGGAATGTATGGGGACTTTACCGAGGGTACGGGCGAGCTGGCGCCGGAGAAGGGTGCGCTGCGGATTCGACTGTGGAATGCGGCGGCGGTGAAGCTGGGAACGCAGCCGGGTGAGAGCAAGCGGCATGCGTGGTACTCAAACGATGACGGGACAGGGCATATTGCGCCGGAGAAGGTGGCGTGGGTGGAGCTGCGCGGGCCAACGGACTGCAGCATATGGACGGAGGCGAAGTGGGCGACGCTGCTTGAGCGGCTGGGGCCGGATCCGCTGAATGGTGACAAGCCGCTGCGGTTTGTGGAGAAGATCACGAAGCGCAAGACACCGGTCGGCGCACTGATGATGGACCAGACGGTAGCGGCGGGGATCGGGAACATCTACCGGGCGGAGCTGTTGTTTCGGGCGCGGCTGAGTCCGTTTGCGGCGGGCAGTACGGTGCCGGCGACGACGCTGGCGGCGATCTGGAAGGATGCAATTCCGCTGATGAAGGCGGGCATGGTGGACCGGCGGATCGTCACCACGAAACCAAAAGACAGGCCGACGAAGAAGACTGGCGCGCCCTTGAAGGAAGAGGCGCACTATGTGTATCGGCGACATGGCAAGCCGTGTTTGCTGTGCGGGACGACGATCTTGACGAAGATCATGGCGGGGCGAAATCTGTTCTGGTGTCCGAGCTGCCAGGCGGCCGAGAACGCGAAGGATTGAGGTAGCAGTCGACGCGTGATACGAGGGCGCGCGGCTGGATCGGGGACGAACAAGACGATGGCACCGACACAGAATAAGGACTACTACGGCACGCTGGGCGTGAAGAAGACGGCCACGACGGATGAGATTCGGAAGGCATTCCGTAAGCTGGCGCGCAAGTATCACCCGGATGTAAACCCCGGGGATAGAAAGGCGGAGGAGAAGTTTAAGGAGATCTCCGAGGCGAACGATGTGCTGAGTGAGGAGAAGAAACGGAAGGTCTACGACCAGTTTGGCTTTTACTCAGACAACATCGATGCAGCGGCGGCGGAGGCTGCGGCGCGGGGTGGGTATGGACCGATGTCCGGCAGTGGACGATCTGGCGCTGGGCGGGCGGCGGCAGGACGTGGCGGTCAGGAGGTTCCGTTCGACTTTTCGGGCTTTGATTTTTCGGGTTTTCAGGGTGGGCCGGGAGCACGGCAGGAGACGCCGACGGGCGGCGGCGGATTTCGGGATATCTTCGGGTCGATGTTTGGCGGTGGCCGGGGCGGGGCGAAGCAGGGAGCAGAGCCGGGCACCGATCTTGAATACACGGTGCAGGTGGACTTTTGGACGCTGATCCGCGGGGGTGTGACAAAGCTTGAGATTCAGCGGCGGGAGACCTGTAAGACGTGCGGCGGATCGGGGGCACGGGGCGGGATAGCGGAGTGTCCGGAGTGCCATGGTACGGGTGAAGTCACACAGATGGGTGGACGGATGAAGTTTAATATTCAGTGTCCTCGCTGCGGCGGAGCGGGCAAGGTGCAGAATGCGTGTCCGGCATGCGAGGGCAGCGGCGTGCTTCAGCGCAAGGAGCCGCTGGAGTTTCGCATTAAGGCGGGCACGCGGGACGGGCAGCGGATACGGCTGGCGGGCAGAGGCAACGCAGGCAGCCACGGGGGAGCGGCAGGGGATTTGTACCTGGTCATCAAGGGTGGGACAAACCCGGTGTTCACACGGAAGGGAGACGATATTCACGTCACTGTTCCGGTCACGATCGCGGAGGCGGCGCTGGGAGCGAAGATCGATGTGCCGACGATCGACACGCACGAGGGCGGCGGGCGGACGCTGCTGAAGGTGCCACCGGGGGTGCAGACCGGTCAGAGGCTGCGGCTGCGCGAAAAGGGCGTGCCCAGTGCAGTCACTGAGGGGCTGCGAGGCGACCAGATCGTTGAGGTTAAGGTGATGGTGCCGAAGGTGCAGGACGAGCGCTCAAAGGAGATCCTGCGCGAGTTGGCGAAGCTGAATCCGGAGGATCCGCGAGAGAGCCTGTTCGCGGGAATCTAGCGAGGATGAGGTGGACTCATCGTGAGGCGTGATGGGCGACTCAAGGTGATGGAGCGCTGGATGTCTGGACGTGGATCTCTGGCATCTGGCGTGGAGGGCACGTTGAGAGCCGCCCGGGGAGGGGCGGCCGTTCTTTTGGGGGAGTGATCTTTCCGGACGGGCTAGCTGAAGATGCAGGCTGTGGGTCTTTGCTGCTCTGTTGCCAGAAGAGCGGCTTTCCGGGAAGTGTCACGATGAGATCTTTCGTTTGTGGTGTGGGAGTGGCGGTTCTGGGGCTGTGCTTCGGGATGCAGGCGAGGGCGCAGAGCCTGACGGCAACGCAGATTGTTGATCGTCTCGCAGCGAAGAATGGGGAACGGGCGGCGGCGCTGGCGGAGTGGAGTTCAGAGCGGGTGTACCGCGTGGAGTATCGCGGGGTAGGGGGCGGAAGCGCGTCGATGACGGTACGGGCGGAGTTTCGCGCGCCGGGAGAGAAGCGGCTTACGATCACGGGAGAGCAGGGCTCGAAGATGCTGTGCGACGGTGTGCTGCGCAAGCTGCTGTCGAGTGAGGAGGAGGCGGAGAGCCGGGCGGCGCGAGCGCAGAGCGCGCTTACCAATGCAAACTATGCCGTGCAGCTTGAGGGCGAAGAGGTGGTGGACGGAGTTCGGGCATGGCGCCTGGCAGTGACGCCGAGAGTCGCGACGAAGTTTGCTGTGCGCGGCCGGATGTGGGTCAGCGAGGATGACTTCGGCCTGATGCGGATGGAGGGTGCGCCGGCAAAGGAGGTGTCCTGGTGGGTCAATCGGGCGTCGATCGATGCACGGTACCAGCGGCGCGGCATCTTCTGGCTGCCGGAACGGAATGCATCGGTAAGCCGGGTGCGTATGGGGGGTGAAGCACGCCTGACCATTGAGTATGGCCGCTACACGGTACGAGCGGTGGGTGAGGGCGGGCAGGCAACGGCAAAGCTCGAAGCGTTGCCATAGGTTGCTGCACAGGGCCGGGGTGACTCAGGCGGCTGGTGAGCCGTTGCTTATCAGAGAAGCAAATGCCTACGAAATGACAACGAAATGGGTGCGGCAAGGCTGTTTTAGCCGTGGGACTGTATGGTTCTGTTGCCGATTGGGGCGGGCAGGACAAACTGGTTGGCGAGAGAGCTGGCGACAGCGGTGACGCCGGGAGCGAGGCCCGTCACGCGGGCGGCGAGCCATGCCTGCGGAGTGATAATGAGTTCGAAGCGGCCGGAGCGCTGGGCCGATCGGATGATCCTGGCGGCATGCTGGACGGAGGCGGCGACGCCCGGAGTGGTGGCGCCCAGATCAAACCAGGTCTCTTCCTTTTTTATGTCGCCGACAAACTGGGCACGGACGTGCGAGCCGGTGCGCATGAGGCCGGGGCAGACGGTGGTTACGCGGACGCCCTTGGTGCGAAGCTCCGCATGCAATCCCTCGGAGTAGCCGGTGAGCGCGAACTTTGACGCAGTGTAGGGCAGGAGGTGCGGAACAGCCATCTTGCCTCCGATGGAGGAGATATTGACGATGGAGGCGCGACGGCCGCGGCGACCTTCGAGAGAGGGCTGCGCAAGCAGGTATGGAAGTGCCGCCTGGGTGGTGTACAGAGCGGTAAAGAAGTTGTTCTTCATGGCCGATTCAAAGGCCTCAAGGGGCTGGTCCTCGATGGGGCCAACCTCGATGATGCCGGCGCAGTTGATGAGGACGTCGATGCGCTCAAGATGCCCGATGGCAAGCTCGATTACTTGCTTCGCAGCTGCCTTGTCGGAGAGATCGGCAGGAAGCAGGAGGATGTCTGTGGGCTTCTGGACGTCGCCGGCAGTGAGGAGAGAGGTCCGGGCTTCTTCAAGGTGGTCCTGACTGCGAGAGACGAGGATGAGACGGGCTCCGCTGCGGCCGTAGACACGCGCGAGTTCGAGGCCGAGACCGCTCGCTCCGCCGGTGATAAGGACGATCGGGCGGTGTTTGCTCCCGGACTCGCGACGAGGGCGAAGAAACCAGGCGGCGGTCAGGGCGGAGATGGCTACGGTGATCTGCGTTGCGCGCGCGGTGTTGAAGGTGGACATATCTGTGTGATGCGGAGAAAGTGAACGACAGAAGCTGGGGCAAGCGGCGAATGCAAACAGAAGAACGAAACAGTAAGGCAAGTGCAAAAGATAAGCGGAAGGCAGAAAAGCAGGTGTAACAGAAACGAAACAGAGACACACGTGCACGTACAGAGTGTTCGTCAGGCACCTCCTGTCAGGGCTGCTGCTGCCTCTAATCGCATCCTGCTGAGGCTTTCTGTTTTGCTTTGCCCAGGCTCTTCTGGTCTGCACTTGCCAGAGCGGGCGGGGTCAGGGCAAGCAGGCCCGATGCTCAGCACGCCTGCGAAGGAGGGCGGTACACTCGGTCTGCGGGTGAGGGGAGGAAAGGATGGCGACGAGGCGCAAGGGCAGGGGAGCGTACATGATTTCGGCGGTGGCGGAGATGTACGAGATTCATCCCCAGACGCTGCGGCTGTATGAGCGGGAGGGCCTGCTCCGGCCGTCGCGATCGGATGGGAATACGCGGCTGTATACGGATGAGGATCTGGAACGGCTGGAGTTCATCTTGAATCTGGCGCGGGATCTGGGAGTGAACATCGCCGGTATCGCGATCGTGCTGCAGATGCGCGAGCGGATGGAAGAGATGAATCGGCAGATGCAGGGCTTTGTGGATTATGTGCGGACGGAGATGCTAAGCCGCATGCAAGGGTACGGGCAGACGCAGGAGGCAGGGCTGGTGCCGGTGGGACGGCCCATGGTGGTTCCGCCTGTGAGTGCAGCGAGGACAGCGGGAACGAAAGGAGCGGAGCCGAGAGTTGCGGCGATCAAGGCAGCTGCTGTGAAGGTCTCAGGCGTCAGGATCTCGGCGACGAAGAAGCGGGCGGGCCGTTGACAGTGCGTCACGGAGTCGAAAGAGGTCTGTTCTGGGTAGCGGTCGTGGGAACGGTGACGTCGACGATCTATAGCGTGATGGTGGCGGTCGCGTCGGTTCGGTTCGGCCGACGGAAGCGGCGGGAGGACAGAAGGTCAACCCTGTACCTGCCGCCCGTGAGTGTGTTGAAGCCGCTCCACGGTGCGGAGCCGGGGCTTGAAGAGAGTTTGCGGCGCTTTTTCTTACAGGAGTATCCGGAGTACGAGGTGATCTTCTGCGCGCGACAGGAGAGTGATGCGGGGCTGCGGCTGGCGCGGCGTGTGGCGGCCGAGTACCCGGAAGTTCCGGCGCGGTTCATCGCGTGTGGCGAGCCACAGTTTCCGAATGCGAAGATGTGGTCGCTCGCGGTGCTGAGCGAGGCTGCGCGCTTCGAGACATTGGTGACGAGCGACGCGGACGCGCGGGTGGCGCCGGACTATCTGCGACGGTGTGTGCAGGTCCTGGCGGATGGGCGCACGGAGCTGGCATCGTGTCTTTATGTTGGCCGGACAGAGGGCGGCTTTGCGGCGCAGCTCGATGCGGTGGGCAAGAGTGTCGAGATGACGGGCGGCATTCTGGTAGCGGAGATGGTGGAACGCGGAACCAGGTTTGCGATCGGCGTGACGATGATCCTGCGGCGGCGGGCGTTTGCCGAGGCGGGCGGCTACGAGGAGCTCGGGCAGTTTTATGCCGAGGACTTTGTGCTTGGTAATCGGCTGGCGGAGCGGGGACATCACGTGCGGGTGGCGAATCACGTAATCCGGCTGATGGTCCTTCCGCAGGGTCTGCGGTTGTCGTTCCTCGACCAGGTGCGATGGATGAAGAGCACGCGACGGTCACGGCCGGCAGGACATCTGGGAACGGGGTTGACGTTTGCAGTTCCGTTTGGCGCGATCGGCCTGCTGTGGGGGCTGGTGGCGGGGATGCCGGCGGCGGGGCTGCTGTGGCTGCTGGGGACGTGTGTGGATCGGTGGCTGATGGCGGCGTTGGTGCTGTGGGCACTTGAGGATGAGCAACGAGGCTGGCCGACGGCGATCTATCCGGTGCGCGATCTGATGGGGGGAGCGGTCTGGGTGGCGAGCTATCTCGGCAGCCGCATGCAGTACCACGGTGGGGCGTATGAGCTTGATGCAGGAGGGAAGTTCCGGGCGGTGTAGTGGTAGGGTATGGCCGGTCGTGCTGTCTGGTGGTCAGGCGGGACCGGTTAGACGGCGGGTGTTGTACTCGAGAGGTCAGTTAAGCAGCAACGGCCCGGAGCGAGGGTGCTTCGGGCCGTTGCTCTGTGCTTGGTAGTTCTGCTAGCTGAGGACGATGTTTCCGTTGAGGCCGTTCGGGAAGAAGCCGCCTTTGCTGATACCGCTCTTGCCGGTAGCACCATAGACAATTGCCAACACTTGTGAGGTGGTACGAACTGAATACAGGCCGGTCGTCGGGCTTGTGTTGAAGATCGTCGAGGCGGTTGGTGCTACGTCAAGGGCGTCGACGGCCGGAGACGGTACGTTCAGTGCGATGCAGAGCTGACGGAGGAAGCTCTCATGCTGCGATTCCGTGTCAAGGATCTGTGAGGCATAGAGGACCGCTTGAGGATTTGAGACCAGATACTGCGCCCCGCCGCCGTAGGCACTGACGCCGACGGTCTCGAGCTGGCGGGCAGTAGTGAGGAAGGTAGCATCGGAGGAGACGGCACCCATCGCGGCAAGGTTGAGAGCCGGCAGACTTACCGGTGTGCCTCCGAGAGACGTAATCGTCGAACGGAGTAGTGCGACGTGCTCTGTCTCGTCGGTTGTGAGCTGGGCAGCGGCCGCTGTGACGGCCGGGTTGGTGAAAGTGACCTTTGCTCCGCCCGAGACGGCGCCGGGGCTGGTTCCAGTGATGCTGCTATCAAGAGGGTTGCCGGTGCTGATGTAGGAGTAGAAGCTTGCCTCAAGATACTCGAGGTTCAGAGCGAAGTTGAGCACATCGACAACGGAGGGCGCGGTGCTGGTGGCGACGGGCGCAAGCGGGCCAGCATCGCTGCATCCGGTGAGCGCGGCCGTGCCGGCGAGAGCACCGACGGCACCAAGCGAGGTGAGAAAACCACGGCGAGAAGGGATCGAGATGGAGCGCTCTGAGAGGAGCAGGCCGGTCTCGTTGGAGGGTACTGTGGAGTTTGACATTGATCTTGCCTCCCGGCAAACGGTGTGGTGCGTGTATCGGACAGAGGTGGTGGACAGACGCGGAGACGGCAACTAGGTCGACTTAATGTTGCCGTTGACGCCGTTCGGGAAGAAGCCACCGCTGGTGATGCCGGTCGCGGGCGTTGTGGTCATCGCGGTTGAGGCAGCGTAGACGACACCGAGCACCTGAACGGAGTTGCGCGCGGGAGAGAGTGCCGTGGTCGGCAGCACAATGAAGTAGTTCGAGCTTGTCGGTGGAACATCCTGGGCGTCAATCGCCGGGCTGGTTATGCCCTGCACGATGCACTGGTAGTCCACGGCACCGGCATGCTGGCCTTCAGCGCCAAGAATTTGAGCCGCGGTGGTAAGGATCTGGGGGTTCGAGACCAGGAGCTGCGCGCTGCCGGCGTACGCGGAGTTACCAAGGGCTGTGAACTGGCGTGTAGTAGCCAGGAACTGTGCCTGCGTGGTTACGGCTCCCATCGCGTCGTATTTGATGAGCGGCTGCGGAATGGGTGTGCCGCCGAGGGTGGAGATGGCATTGCGGAGAAGCTCCACGTGATTCATCTCATCCTGCAGGAGAGATTTGGCCAAAGCCAGAGTGACTGCGTCAAGCTGCAGACCGGTGGGGAGGCCGGTTGGAGCGACAGCTCCGGTACCCATGTCGGCCGCGGAGAGGCCTGTTCCGCCAGAGGCTACGGAGTAGAAGTTTGCTTCGAGGTACTCGAAGTTGAGCGCAAAGTTGAGCACGTCGACTACCGATGGACCCGCAGTGGTGGTCTGCGCGGAGGCGGAGCTGCCGGAGAGAGCCGTCGCGGCAAGTGCGGCGCTGGCGAAGGAGGCCAGGAACCCGCGTCGGTTGAGGTGCAGGGTGGAGCGTTCAAAGGCGAGAAGGCGGCGATCGGTTGCAAGCTGCTCTTCAGTGACGAAATCTGCGGGGCAGAGAAGAGACCGGTACGTTTTGTTAGACAAAAGGACCTCCCGTAGGTGGGCATAAGTCCACGAGGGGACTGGCCTTGCCGACGTGTGTGTTGAATGATTGAAGTTGATTCCCGTCAGTCTCTACGATTGCGCTGACAGCACGTGCTCTCTATGTAGAGAGTCAGGAACAGGGTGGGGTTGGCTGCTATTCCGGGGGCTTTCACGGGATCAAGGTATACGTGCGCCTGCCTACCGCAAGTACGACGGTACCGCGAGATAGGAAGCCGGAGACGCAACTTTCCGAAGAGAGCGGTGTCTGGAGACAGTCAGCAAACAGAGATGACCGGAGACGCGCGTCAGGGGCGATTGGTGAGGATAGCTTTGCCGCCGGAGCTCTGGAGGGTGCGGGTGAAGCCGAAGCGGGCGAGGTCCGCGGAGCGAGCGTCAGCCCGGTAGGTGAGGAGGTAGAGGCGCCGTGGGCTGGCCCACAGTCTGTGCAAGGTGTCGTCGGTCTCGAAGATCGGCGGGGCGTCCGGCCAAAAGGATCCGTACCAGGGCCCGTTGATGCGGCCGTTGATTAGATGAACGGTCTGATGCGTGTAGAAGAGGAGGCTGGAGCCGGCGGTGAGTTCGCCGTCGATCAGCAGCAGGTCTGGCGCAAGCGCGGAGGGAGCGGGATGCGCGTGCTGATCGAGAAGAATGCTCTGCGCGAGGAGTTTGGAGCCGAGAGTTGGATAGAACCGGGTAAGACCGGCATGGACTGAGAGCAGCAGCGCAGTGCTGGCCCCGGCGAGAGTGACATTGGCGGCAAAGGTCCGGCTGGATCGGCGAAGGGCAAAACACACGGGACCGATGACCAGCATGGCGAGAGCGCAGAGGGCGAGGGGAGGACGAAAGAGGCCCATTGCGGTGGGTGTGAGATCGAAGAGATGGCTGAGCGAGAGATTGTAACTGTCAGTGGTGTGGGCCAGCAGACTGGCGAGGTCGGTGCCGGGACGCGCACTTCGGGCTGTGACGGCAAAGACAATGCAGGCGGCAGCAAGGAGGGTGGTGAGAGGAACGAGGAACCAGCGGGACCAGGCGACAGCGCTTTGCCGTGCGAGATAGTCTTCTGTTGTTTGGTTGCGATCAGCGCGGGCGAGCAGGCCGCCGATAAGGAGCGCGAACGCGGGAAGGGCGGGAAGCGAGTAGTACTCCTGCCGCGCGGAGAGGGTAAAGAAGCCAAGGACGAGAACGATCCAGAGGGGAAGGGCGATGGCGCTTTGGTGGCAGCGGACGGCGCAAGCCTCCGCGCGGAGGTCGCGGAGGCGACTGGCGATGGCGCCCGGAAGAAAGGCGACCCAGGGAATGAGCCAAACGCCGGCAAGCGCGAGAAAGAGCGGGATGGGAACCTGGCCGTAGTCGTGAGGGATACGGCGGGAGAGAAAGCGAGCGATGTGCTCGTTATAGAGGTAGAACCAGGCCCAGCCGCCAGTCGCGGGGAGACCGACGCCGCGCGGGAGTGGAACGGCGGGATTTCGCAGAGCGGCCAGGATGTGCCATGGAAGAGCGAGAGCGAGAAATAACGTTGTGGCGGCGAAGAGATGGAGGTGTTTGAGCAGAGGGAGCTGGCGCGTGAGAGCGAGATACAGAAGTGCAAAACCCAGGGGAAAGACAAGGCCGATGAAGCCTTTGGTGAGAAGGCTGGCTGCAAGGGTGGCGGCGAAGGCAAGGCTGGGGACGCCTGCGTAAAGAAAGCGAGTTCCATTACCGCCGCAATCCGCGCCGTCGCTTAGAGGGGACGCTTGAGTACGGGCGCGGTCCGCCGCGATCAGGAAGAGGTGAACAGACAGCGTGAGCCACAGGGTGACGATGATGTCCGGGATAAAGAAGCGGGTGTACAGAAAGGGACCGATGGAGGTGCCAAGGGCAAGGGCGGCGTAGAGAGCGCCGCGATCGGGCGCATGAGCCGGAGAGATGGCGGCAAAGAGGCGCAGGCCGAGGGCATAGGTGGCAAGCAGGAGAGCGAGTGTGAGGAGAGCGAGAGGGAGGCGGGCGGCCCAGTCCGTGGCACCAAAGAGGTGCATGCTGCCGGCGGCAAGCCAGAACATAAGAGGCGGCTTGTCGAAGAAGCGGACGCTGTCGATGTAGGGAGTGACGAAGTCGTGGCGGACGAGCATCTGGCGGGCGATCTCGATGTAGATGGAGTCCACATCGTCAAGAAGGCCGGGCAAGAAGAGGCAGCCCACATGCAGAATAAGCCAGGAAAGAACGATCAGGCCAACGGACGCCGGCCGCCAGCCCGCGGCAAGGGGCGCGTCGGAGGGGGTGGTGGACCGAGTAGAGGGGGACGGAAGCGTTGCATTCATGCTGCGGGTGCGAGTCTCTCTTCGGGTTAGCGGTCATGGTCTGATCGTGCACGGGTCGTTCCTGTGTCTGGGGAGGTGTTGCAGGTAAGACGGACTGAGAGGCGCGGTCGGATGTCCGTTCTGTGTAGCTTCCGGAGGGTGAGGGTGGTATGCGCTCTGCTCCGTGCTCAAAGCTTCTGTGATGCCTCCCTTGCTGGTCCCGAAAGCAAGAAGATATCTGGGCTCAAGAGGGATACACACCTGAAGGCGACCGGGTCACAGAACCGCGAGGGTCCAGTTAATGGTCGAGAGGGCGATCGGTGTAAAGGCTCTTGCCCGAGACCTCGTAGAGCAGGAGTGCGGATGTGCGGAGATGGAGGTGGTCGAAGACATCACGACGTTCCAGCGGCACGAAGAGGAGCTTGCGCGGGCCGTTGCCCCATCCCCGCGTGAGGTCGGCTGCGGAGAGAAAGATGGGCGGGGCATCGGGAAAGGTGGAGCCGAAGAGCATGGAGGAGGAGCGGCCATCGACGAGCTGAACCTGCCGGCCCAGATAGAACGGGATGGAGGAGCCGAAGGACTGGTCGCCGAAGAGCAGGACCTGGGTGTCGGGCGCGATCGCATGGGCGGCTTCGAGATGCTGGATTGTCTGGGCGAAGTCTCTGGACGAGAGCATGGTGCCGAAGCGGACGAGCGCGAGGTGTGCGGCAACGAGAAAGACAGCGGAGAACAGAGCGATGGAGACAGTAGCGGCGACATGGCGGCGTTGCTGGCGAGAGAGCCATGCGATGGCCGGACCAAAGGCGAAGGCGAGCGCGGCGAGGATGGCGGGTCGGCGGAGCGCAGCGAAGGAGGGACCGGTGAGATCGAAGAGATGCGACATGGAGAGCGTGTAGTCCCCCACGCTGCGATGAGCCAGCAGGCCGCCGATGTCGGGGTTGAAGGGAAGCGAGCGGGACTGCCAGAGGCCGACCAGCAGAGCGGCTGCGCAGAGGGCGCCGACAACGGTGAGGGTGGCGTGCGCGAAGGTGACGCAGGCGCGGGCGGCGCGATCGGCGGAGAAGGTTTGCTCAGCGCGGGTGATGGCGGCGGCGATCAGCATGAGCAGCGGCAGGTAGGCGGGAAAGGTGTAGTACTCCTGGTTGGTCGAGAGGGAAAAGAACACAAGAACCAGGAGCGTGTAGATCGTAAGAAGAAGAGCAGTGCGGCCGCGGGTGGTGGAGAGCGCACGCAGGCGCGGGAGGACGGGGCCGTGGGGCGGGCGGAGACGGCGGACGGCAAGAAGGATGCCGGCGGGAACGAACAGGCTCCAGGGAAAGAGCCAGACGGTGTGGAGCGACCAGTAGAGGTACCCGGGAAGTTTGTTGTAGTCCCTGGGGTAGCGCCGGCCGAGAAAGCGGAGAACGTGCTCATTGATGAAGTAGAACCAGAAGAAGCCGTGGCCGTTGAGGCCGTCGGTGTTACGCAGGCCGGCAAGGATGTGCCACGGGGCGGCGATGGCGAGCAGGATGAGGCTCCCGGTGATCGGCTTCAGGGCGGGGATGCGGCGAAGGCCGTCGGTGAGGATGAGGTAGAAGAGGGTGGCGCCGAAGAAGAAGACGAGGGCGACGAGGCCTTTGGTGAGGACGGCAAGGGCGAGGGCGGCCCACATGCCGTAGGGTCGCCAGGAGGCGGCCTTTACGGAGAGAGGAGCGGGTGCAAACGCGGGAAGCTCTCTCTCTGAACTGCGCTGTGCTGTCCCGTCGCTCGAGCGGATCGCTGATCGATGAGGGGAGAGCTCAAGGGTGCAAAGGAAGAGGTAGAGGGCGAGCGAGAGCAGAAGGGAGAGCAGGACCTCCGGGATGAAGACACGGGTGAAGAGAAAGACGCCGGCGGAGGTGAGGACACCCAGCCCGGTGTAGAAGGCTGTTCGGGGATTGAAGGCCCGGGCGGCCCAGTGATAGCCGAGAAGCGCGAGCAGAAGCACACCGATCGATTGCGGGAGATGGGTGGCAAAGGTGTTGAAGCCGAAGAGGCGAAAGCTGAGAGCGACAAGCCAGTAGGGCAGAGGAGCTTTTTCAAGATAGCGGATGCCATCGATTTGCAGGGTGACCCAATCGCCGGAGAGAGCTATGTGGCGCGCGGCGCTGGCGTGCGAGGCATCGGCATCGTCGAGCAACGGCGGGGCAAAGAGGGCGGCGAAAAAGATTGCGAGCCAAAGGAGACCGAGAACGGTAAGGGCGGAGGAGCGGCGGGGGTCGGAGGCCGAAAGCGGCCGGCGCAGAGGCATGGATTTGGTGATCGGCGAGGCGAGATGGGCCATAGTTGCGTCTGCTCATGAGGATACCGTGAGGAGAGCCGGCCCGTGGTTTGCGCTTCGTGTCGGGGCCGAAAGGACAGGTCTGCTGCTGCGCCCGGAACGGAGCACGGAGCCTTCTTGAGAGTTGCGGAGACATGGCTGGTAAGTAATTGATGGCTGGCGTGTATCGTGCAGATGTCAGCATGTGCCGCATGTATGGAGCGCAGCACGAGCAGACACAGGGAGGGACACGGGGCGAATGCCAACCTTTGCAGCGATTGATATTGGATCGAACTCATGCCGGTTGAAGATCGCGTGTATCGAAGACCACGGGCTGAAGACACTCTATGAGGATCGAGAGGTCAACCGGCTGGGCGAGAGCGTCTTTCAGACAGGGGTCCTGAGTCCGGAGGCGATGGAACGAACGATCAAGGCGCTGCGGCGATTCCACAAAGCAGTGCAGGCGCAGGTGGTGGACCGGGTTCGGGTTGTGGCGACGAGCGCAATGCGGGATGCGCGGAACGCGGCGGCATTTGTGGAATGGGTGAAGAGCGAGACGGGATGGGATGTTGAGGTGATCTCCGGTCTTGAAGAGGGACGCCTGATCCACCTCGGCGTGGTGCAGCAGGAGCCTGACGCGCGGGGGAGATGTCTGCTGATCGATCTTGGCGGGGGCAGCTGCGAGGTCACGGTCTCAGACAAGGGTCGGGTGCGGTCGATGGTAAGCCTGCCGCTGGGAGCGGTGCGGCTGCAGGGATTTCTCGAGAGCGATCCTCCGACGACGGAGGACATCGGGCGGCTGAAACAATTTATCGAGCGCGAATTAACTCTGGGCGAGACGAGGCTGGGCCGGTTGAAGGTGGCCGCGGTGATTGCGACGAGCGGCACGGCGGCGGCTCTGGCGGAGGCAAGTGTGGCGGTTGCGGCGGGCGAACTGCCGGAACGGAAATCGTTGAACGCGCGCAGCAAGGGAAAGGTCGCAAGCAAGGGAAAGGCGGGGAGCAAGGGCCTCGCGTCGCAGACATTTGTGCGGCTGAAGCCGAACGAAGCGTCGACGGAGGGTGTCCGGCGGCTGGCGGATACGCTGGTGACGATGTCCAACGAGCAGCGGGAGGCGGTACCGGGTATTGGGCCGAAGCGGTCAGAGATTATCGTTGGGGGCGCCCTGGTCTATGCGAGCCTGCTGGAGCGTCTGGGGCTGGATGGTTTCCGCTACTCGCCGCTGGGTCTGCGGGACGGGATGCTGGCGCAGATGCTGGCAGAGACGGATCAGCGGGCGCCGGCGCATCAGGCGCTTGAGAGCGAGCGATGGGCGGGGGTGCTGGAGGTGTGCCGGAGGTATGCCGTCGATCTAAAGAAAGCAGAGCCGGTGCGGGCGCATGCCAGTCAGCTCTTCCGGGCGATGCAGACGGTGCACGGACTTCCGCCGGAGTACGAGCTGTGGCTTGAAACGGCCGCAATGCTGCAGGAGGTGGGCAAGTTCATGAACCACCAGGGCCACTACCGGCATGCGCAGTACATCATTGCGAATTCAGAGATCTTTGGCTTCTCTCCGCAGCAGCGGGCCACCGTGAGTGCGATTGCGCGGTACGGCGGCAAGTCGCGGCCGGACGCGGTGGACCGGGTGATGCGGGCGGTGCCGGCCAGCGAGCAGGCGAACATTCCGAAGGCGGTGGTGCTGCTGCGGCTGGCGGCAGCGCTGAACCGGGATCGGGCGACGGCGACATTGAAGCTGGGTGTGGTGGTGTATCCAAAGCGAGTGGTGCTGGAGCTGGGACCGAGCCGGGCGGGCGCGGAGCTGGAGGCGTGGGCACTGAAGCGGGAGGCCGGGTACTTTCGCGAGGTGCTGCGACGGGAGCTGTTTATCGAGGTGATGTAGCGGGTTGATGTTACTTCCGGGCTGGTTTGCGAACGATCTTTCGCCGAGAGCTCTTGATCGAAGAGCTGTACAGGGCGCGAACGAGGCGTGGCTCCAGCAGGCTCTGCAGGGTGGCCGGGCCGCGCGCGAGCGAGAGCCGGGCGATGGCGCCTTTACGTAGGCGTACCTGAGCAAGAGTACGGGCGCTGTGAGGAACGAGCAGTGAGCCGAGAAAGTTTACAAGATTCGGACTGTGACCGACGACGAGGACGTTCTCGTGCGGCTCGCACTCATGCAGCAGCTTCTGGAAGTCAGGGAAGGCGGCGGTGGGCGAGAGCGCCGTCGAGAGCAGGATCTGGTTCTCGTAGCCCATCTCCGTGCCGACGAGAGAGGCGGTCTGAAGAGCGCGCTTCAGCGGGCTTGAGACGATCAGGTCGAACTGAATCTTGGTCGCGCTAAGAACGTGAGCAAGGCGGAGGCAATGCTGCTTGCCGTCGCGATCGAGCGGACGTCTGACATCAATGACGGGGTTGGTGCGTTTTGTGCCGGCGCTGGCGTGCCGGAGGATGAACAGGTTCATAGAGCTCTAGTTTACCGGGCTCTCCTGGAGAGAGGGGGAGCTCCGCAGTTTCCAGAGCTGCGCGGTGAGCAGACCGCCGAGAGAGTGAGTGGTGCGAATGCGCTCGAAACCCGCCTTCTCAAGCAGCGAGGTGAAGTCGGGAAGGCGAGTGGACTCGAGACCGGTGAAGAGGCGGAAGGCGAGATAGAGACCGCGCACCAGCAGCCGGGCGGGAAGGCGAAGCAGACCGGAGGGCGGAATCCGGAACTCGGAGACGACCCAGAGTGCGCCGGGAGAAAGTTGGGTCCGGATGGCCGGGACGAGGGCGGCGAGCTGGACGTCGGCGAAGCAATCAAGAAAGAAGTGCGTGGTGACGAGGTCGAAGGGTGCTGCGGCGGGCGTGTGCCCGGCGAGCACGGCCCTTGCGTCTGCATGAACGATGATCAGGCGATCACGGGCGAAGGCGCAGCGATCCGCCAGCAGGCGAAGCATGGCGCCGCTCGAGTCGATGGCGGTGGCAAAGAGCCCGGGGTTGAGGCGCAGGAGCGTGGCGAGCGCGCGGCCATCCCCATCGCCAAGAACGAGCGCGTTCTGGCAAAGAGTGACGGAGGCGAGATGCGCTGTGCGGGTGCGGGTAAGGGCGCGGCCAAAGGTGAAGTGTTCCATCAGCCGATAGAGGCGAGCGATGCGGTCGAAGTTGGGTGAGCGCAGGCAGTCCGCTTTGCTCATGGGAGTTCTTGCCGCGGTTTGCCGGGCGACATCATCGGTGAAGATCCCAGAGAAGGAACAGGGCGGGAGAGGTGAGGGCAAGATCGACGGCGGCCCGTGCGGTAAGGGGGGTGAGGCGCGTGCGAACGCTGTCCAGAAGAAGCAGCGCGCCGGCCGAGAGCGCGACAGCGGCGGCGAGGGTCTTGGACGGTCCCGCAAAAGCACAGAGGAGCGACACTGCAAGCAGGATGCCCGCGCCAAGACGACGATGACGGCTGGCGGCCTCTGTAAGAGGGTGAGGCGCGGCCGCCAAACGCGACGGCGACGCGACATGCTCCCAGGCGTAGATGCAGAGGCAGTTCAGGCAGCTGAGCGTGGCAAAAAGGAAGGCGACCGGGACGGTGGCGAGCAGGAGAGCGGGTGAAAGTCGCACAGCTGTGGGGATGAAGACGGCGGCGGAAAAGAAGAGTCCTACGGCGAACTCCTTGGGCAGACGAAGAGCGCCGGAGGTCGCGTGGATAAGAACAAAGTATCCAGCGAGGAGGGTTCCGAGGATCAGAAAGGGTTTGAGCACGGCAGGCGCAAGCTGAGGAATGCAGGCGGCGAGAAGCACGGTAGCCAGACTCAGGACGAGCAGAAAAGAGCGGCGATGGCGATGGTGGAAGAGATGACGAAGTTCAAGATCAGCGGCGGTGGGCTGATGGTGGAGCGGCTGCGCATCGAGAAGGCGGTCAGCGGCGTAGAGGACCCACACAGCGAGGAACATGGCGGGGAGAGTCACGGCGGAGAGGCGAACGCCAGCCACGTGGGCGATTAACGCGGTCCAGAGCGTCGCGACTGTTGGAGCATCAAGCGAGAGGAGGTGCCAGAGCGCAAGCGGTGATCGCGCTTCAGCGCGACGGCGCACCGGAGCCGGACGGGGTCCGGGTGTAGACATCGACAAACTGCGTGCCCGGGAGAGGCTGATATTGGGTCGGAATGAGGTCAAGGATTCCCTTAGGAACGGGAGCTCTTCCGCCGTGCGGAAAGATCAGGACGTCGAAGTGGTTCCGCTCCCATGAGCTTACGATCTTTGATTCACTTGCGAGCGGATAGGAGGTGCCTGGATCCCACCAGACCGGAAGGTGAAGGGGTGAGGGAAGATGATTGCGGGCGTAGAGGAACTCCAGGGTTGAACCGAAGAAGACAGCAGTATGCGGTGTCTTGGCCAGGACAGAATCTATCTCGGCAAGCGTCTCGGGCATGGTGTAGCAGGCTATAAGGCGGCCAAAGAAGGGATCGCCACTTAGACGCAGGCGAGGTGCGCAGGACTCGGCAGCCCATTGCCCCATGATCTGCATGCGCGCCCGGGTGACGCCGAGGAACAGACCGACAATCGCCAGCATCGCTGTCGTGAGGAGCGTTCGACGAAGCAAGAAATGATTTGGACGGCCGGTCGTGGCGAGGAGCCCTGCGCCGAGCAGGAGAAGGGGAGTATCCGTCAGCTTGAAGTCAAAGTTTGTGCTGAAGCCGACCAGTGCAATCGCAATGCAGCCTGTCGCCAACACATTAAGCGGAACCTGGAAGAGAGAACGGCGTGTGCTCGAAAAGTACCTGACCAGTGAAAGAAGCAAAGGAGCGAGAGCCACATACGCAAGCAGGTTGATTGCGGCCCAGAAGTTTACGTTATAGAAAAATCCAACGAAGAGGGGCTTGGGTATCAACCGCCCGGTCAGCCCGCGATACGCCAGCAGCATCTCGAGAAGGTTCAGGTGAACCCCGCGAAGCAGAAGGCAACTGCCGCCCAGAACAGAGGCGACAAGCGATACCAAGAAGACGCGAGAAACATCTCCGAGCCAGAGCACTCCAAAGCAGAGAAGAATCATAGGAAATGCAGTATTTGGCTTTGAGAGAACAAGAAAGGACAAGGCGAGGGTGAGATGGAGGAAGCACTCCACCATGACCCGGGGCTTCGTCCGGCGGAGAAGCAGGACTGCTATGGATAAGGCTGCATACGTCCCAAACGCCTGCACCATGGACGCGTGCCACAGGTAGTTGATGTAGATGAGAATTGTGAGCTGGGCCGCGACGTAGATGCCAGCAAGCGAAAGAGCGTTGAGAGATCCGAGAGATGGCCGAAGCAGGCCGGCGACGCGCATGCCAAGAATGCAGAGAAGACCGGTCAACAGAGATGCCAGAACGCCGATCGAGTGCCATGACATGCCAAAGAGCCGGTATGACCAAGCCACCATAAGGTTGAGCGACGCGGGAAAGGTACCGATGAAGTCACGCCCAGCCGCTTGTCCGGAGAGAACTCGCCACCCACCATCGATCAATGGACTCACGTCGAACCCACTGAAGCGCCGCTCATGCAGACGAAGGCTTATGAGGCAGGTGATTACGGTGACCAGAACAAGAAAGAGCTGACCCAGGCGGTACCACGCCGTGCTCCATCGGCCAGCGAGGAGGAGAGACTGATTGACGGCGGCTTCGGGCTGCTGTTCTAGGGAAGAGCTTGTCATGGTTTTCCGTGGTGGTTTCGATCTAGAGTACCTCGCTTCCTGTGCGCGCACTTTGCGAGTCCGTCCAAAGGTCGGGATCGAGGTCGGGGAAGATGCCGTCGCGGGTGTTTATTTCGGTGAGGCGGGTCTGCTGCCCGGGCGTGAGCGAGCCGTTGTTGACGAAGTCCTGCCAGAGGGCGCGGAGCTCATCGAATTGATCGATGTGGGTGCGGAAGCGGGCTTCGGCGTAGTCGCGGGCGGCGCCGGTGGTGATCAGGAACTGCCAGTCGGAGGACTCGAGAAGAAGAAGCTCGCGGCAGAGCTGCTGCGCGATGGCGGTGCCGGTCGAGGTTTCACGCCACCTGCTGCCGCTGACGAGCTCGCGGACGAAGCACTCGGCGGGGTAGATGTGGGCCCAGGTCCAGCTCGTCTCTCGATTGAGCCAGACCTGATCGTTTCCGGCAGATCCCCAGGAGCCTGCGGGCAAGGGGACGAGGCTGGTTGCAGGGAACTGATCGAGGTACTCGGCGGCGCTGGTGAGGTCGATGCCAAGGCGACTGCGGAGATCGTGAAGGTTCCGCGCGACGGCTTCCAGCCACTGCGGTCCTTCGAACCACCAGTGGCCGAAGAGCTCTGCGTCAAAGGGAGCGCAGAGGATCGGCGGAGCACCGGTAGCGGGTGCGGAGGTGAGTGCCTGGTAGACGAGATGAGTGAAGTGATCGGCGTGGGCCTGGACGCGAGCGCGGGCCTCCGCGGGGCGATAGGGCTCTTTGTCGTTCATGTCGACACGCGGGCCGCTGACGCGCCAGTAACGATGACCTCCGGGCCAACGCTTCTTGTGGAAGTCAAGGTAATGGCCGTCGCCGGGATAGCCTGTGTCTCCGGACCAGACCTGAAGGCCCGTTTGGGGATCGCGGGGGAAGACAGCGACGGCATGGCCGGCGGCACGTGGGGAGAGGTACGGACCATCGACGAGGTAGGGCTGGTAGACAGAGCGTGGATCCGGTGATGAAGGAGCGCCGGCGATGTCCGGGGCCGCGTGGTCGTCACGAAGTTCGTAGACGCCGGCGAACCGGCGAGAGCTCTCGATGAGGTGCGTGTCGACAAAGAAGAAGTCGAGACCGGACTCGGCGAAGGCCTGTTCAAGGCCGATGCGGTATGAGGCCGGCAGAAGAGGAGAGCCGTCAGGGTCGGAGACGGGACAGATCCATTCGCCAGCCGGCCGGTAGCCGCATTCGGGCGACCAGATGCCGCGCGGGGCTCTGCCAAAGTGCCGGTGATGGGTTTGAACGGCGAGGCGGACCTGTGCACGGACACTCTCGTCGGTTCCAAGGAGCGGCAGATAGCTGTGAGTTGCACAGCAGGTGATGATGCTGATCAGGCCGGTGTCGTTGAAATGGCGAAAGCCCTGGATGAGGCTGCCGTCGAGCTCGTTGAAGTCGCCGAGCGCCTGTTCAAAGAAGGTACGCCAGAACTGTGAGAGGTCCGCGTAGTGAGTCTCGCCGGATTGACGGAAGAAGGCTTCATCCTCCTGGGCTGCAACGATCTTGCGCTGGAGATATTTGGGAAACTCAGCAAGGAAGACGGGATGAGCGAGCTGCTCGAGCAGGATGGGGGAGAGATTCAGATTGCAGTGGAAGCGAACGCCGTCGCGCTCAAGATTGCGAAGGACCCGGAGCAGGGGCAGGTAGGTCTCTGCGGCGGCTTCGTGCAGCCACTCCATACCGTGGGGCCAAGTGCCGTGGTTCACCACATAGGGTAGATGCGCATGCAGGGTGAAGGTGAGAAAGGAGGTTGCGGGAACTGAAGTCTGCGTCACGTGCACTCCTGAGCAGTCGGGGAGGATCTTTGGGAGTTTAGCGTCTCAGCCGTAGCGCTTCCCGCGAGCCGAGGGGCATGGTGACAGGAGCAGGTGAGTCGAGACAAGCGTGGAGGACGAGAACAGATGCGCGAAGCTGGCCGGTGAGGCTTCACACGCGACAGCGGCGAGGGACGCTCGCCGCTGCCATATTTCATATGGATGCTCAAACCGGAGTATCGATGCATCCCCTGCGAGAGGGCGCGTTAGTTGAGCGGGCGCCGGCCTTCGTCGGTGGGCTGGGGGCTGCTGCTCCCAGAGCTGGCGTCGGTGTTCGAGACTCGAACGGTGATGGAACTGGCGAGCCGGAAGCGGATGAGGGACTCGGCCGCGATCTGGACCTGTTCGCCGCGTGTGATCGCATTCGCCCCCGCACCCAGACCGCCACCTGCGCCGGCACCGATGGCCGCGCCTTTGCCGCCGCCGAAGATGCCGCCAAGCACAGCGCCGACCGCCGCCCCGCCACCGGTCTTCAAGGCTGTGTTCTTGCCGCGCCCTTTGCCTTCCGTGCTGTACGGATCGGTGGAGAGAGCTATCTGATCGCCACGGCGAGTGAGGCTGGTGAGCTGGATGGACAGCAGGGAGTTGCCCTTGAAGTGCGCTGCCTCCTGCACGGCGGTGACGCTGCCGGAGACGCTGGCGCCCTGACGCAGTACGGTGACGCCCTCGATGACAACATCTGAAGCGATGGTTCCGGAGAAGGTCTGGCCTTGTTGCGCGGTTGCGCTATCGAGCGTCTGCGTGATGCGCACGGGAAGTATGCTTCCGGCGGGCACGGTGACGCTGCGGAGGACCGGTGCGGGCGGTGCAATGGGCGGAGGCGGTGTGGAAACGGCGGCCGACTGCGGCACACCTGATGCGGTCTGAGTCCCTTCATACGCCGCCGAGGACGGGGCGGGATGAGATGTCCTCGGAGCGCGGGCGGGGATCTCGCGGCGAAGGGACGCGTGTGGGGCGGCAACGACCGGTGGCCGCACGGGCGCGGAGAGAGGCTGGGTGAGAGTTGCGGTCGCCGGCTGGACGGAGAGGTTGTTGACCACAGTCCTGACGCCGCTGATCTGGGCGGCATCGTTCGCCGCGAGAGCACGGGCGGCGTCGCTTGAGACGGTGCCGTTCAAGGTGGCTATGCCGTTCTGGACGGAGCTTTGAATAGGTTCAGCGGCAAGGGCGCTGTCGCCCGAGAGTCTCAGCTGCACCGCAGCGGCGAGGCTTTCGTCGGTGGCAGCTGCCGGAGCAGCGCTTTTGCAGCCGCTAACAAGTGAGAGGCCGAGAACAGGAACGGCAAGGAGGGCGATTGAACGAAGCTGTTTCATGATCGTGAGGCTCCTGAGGGGATAGACGCCAGATGAAGGACGATGTTGTGGTCGAGCGGGCGTCCCGATCGATCTTCCATGGTAAAGCCTCTGCCTGGGCAGGGAGGCGCAACCCTCAGGACAGGTCAGGCATCCACTGAAAAGGCACACAGGGAGCTGATCCTTGTGTACGGCTGAGCATTTTGCCGGCTGCGGTTCTTGTTTCAGTGCTTTACCCGCCATGCCCTGAGAGGCCGATTCCGTGATGGCTGTAGACAAGAGGCACGTGGGCGGATAGTTTGTCTCGATACTGTAATGCCGAAAAGATAGAGATATAGGAGGCTGTAAATGTCGGATAACGAGAACGGTGTAAACGGGTTAGGTTGGTTTCTGGCAGGTCTTGGCGTAGGCGCCCTTGTCGGGGTTCTATATGCACCGAAGTCTGGCAGGGACACGCGGGATGACCTCCTCTCGGCCTCACTTGAGGCAAAGGATAAGGCTGCCGTACTGGCGCAGCAGGGACGCGATAAAGCGGCGGATCTTGCGCAGCAAGGGCGTGAGAAGGCGGCCGATCTAGCTCAGCAGGGCAAGCAGCAGGCAAATGAATATGTGGATCGCGGCCGCGAGTACTATGAGAAGGGTCGTACCCAGTGGTCGGAGTATGTGGAGAAGGGCAAGGATGCCATCGCTGACCAGCAGGAGAAGCTGAACGCCGCTGTTGAAGCTGGTAAAGGCACCTACGCGGACGTCACCAGCAAAAGCTAGTACGTCTCCGCAAGTATGGCGGGGGTGATGCTCTCTACGTGCAGGTCTGCACGTGTGAACGTGGGATCCGCGGAAGAGGCCCTTTGGCCCGAGCGGATCCCACTTTCACGTAGATTTCAGTTCCAGAGGCGTTGTCATGTTCACATTCAAAATCGTTTCGCTTGCAGCTCAGATACAAACCTCCGGCTCTGTGGATCGGGAGACGCTGCTCGTCATCTTTGTGGGCATTATTGCCTTCTTCTTTCTCGCACTTATTGCGGGTTTAGCAGCAGCCGTGCTATACGCTTTGAAGCTGAAGCGTGATGTACTAAAGGCGATTGATTCAGTAAAGGCGACGGTCCAGGAGAAAACGCGCCCCGTCGTGGCGAGCACAAATGATTTCATCCGAGAGATGACGCCCAAGATCAAGTCGATTACGGACGACGCTGTCGAGATCAGCCATACGGTGCGGGCCCAGGTCACGGACCTTGACTCAACATTGTCTGACGTGACCGCGAAGGCTCGGGCTCAGGCAGACCGCGTCAACGGCATGGTCAGCTCGACCTTGAATACGACCACAAATGTAGTCACCTCGGTGGAACGTGGCGTAAAAGCGCCCATTCGTGAGATTGCGGGTGTACTGGCCGGCTTTAAAGCAGGCTGGCAAGTACTGACGCAAGCCGGCAGCCCATCGACAAAGAGTCAGATGCGTCGGGCCGCTGAGCATGTACAGAGCTTTGAGGACGATGTTGCTCATGATGCCGCGCGAGCAGCGGAGGTAAACCGGAGCCCAATGGCCGGATCCAAGCCTATGGTCGTTCCAAGGCACGCAGCTGCTGAAGGCGTCTCCCGTTTGATGGTTGAAGCTGGAGAGGAAGACATCACCGGCCGATCAAAATCGGCTCTCGGAAGCTCGCCGACCGCAACGGTATCTACTCCGAGCGACACTCTTCCGACTCGACGATCTACCTCTTAGCATTCCTTTCAAGTCGGGTCGGCTTCCAAATTTGCTCTGCGCGCCGCGGGTTTATTGTGGGCCAGCAATCCAACCCCCGCCGACTACGTCGTCGCCGTCGTAGAAGACGGCCGACTGGCCCGGAGTTACGGCGCGCTGGGGATCGTCGAAGAGTCCTCGAACCGACCCGTCTTCCATAGGTGAAAGCGTTGCAGCGGCGGGCTCATGACGATGGCGAATCTTAATCTGGACGCGCATTGGAGCGGTGAGCTCCGGAAGCGCGATCCAGTTCAGCCGGTCTACAAGCAGATCCCGGGTGAGAAGATCTGCTTCTGAGCCGGCGGTTACTCGCTTTGATGCGGGATCGATATTGAGAACATAGAGTGGGCTGGGGCTGGACAGGCCGAGACCCTTGCGCTGGCCGACCGTGAAGTTATGGATCCCGGCGTGACTGCCGAGCACTTCCCCGGTGGTCGAGACGAGCTCACCCGCGGTATCTGGCAGTTCGCGCTCCTGCTCGTCGAGATATGCGCGCAGGAACGCGGAGTAGTCGCCGCCGGGGATGAAGCAGATCTCCTGCGAGTCCGGCTTGGACGCGACGGAGAGACCGGCTGTGGAGGCGAGTTCGCGTACGACGGGCTTCTGCATCTCGCCGAGTGGGAAGAGGGTGTGAGCAAGCTGGTCCTGTGTTAGCCCAAAGAGGAAATACGTTTGGTCCTTGCTGCGGTCGGCGGGGCGCGAGAGGATCCAGCGCTGCGCGGTCTCGTCGAAGCGGTTGCGGGCGTAGTGGCCGGTGGCAATGTGCGTGGCGCCGATGCCGCGGGCCGTGGTGAGGAGCTGGTCGAACTTGAGGTGGTTGTTGCAGAGGGTGCAGGGAATCGGGGTGCGGCCGGCGAGGTACTCAGCGACAAAGGGCTGGATGACGTCGGTCTCGAAGCGCTGCTGCTGGTTCACCAGGTAGTAGGGAATGCCGAGCTGCTCGGCGACACGGCGGGCGTCGTAGACGTCATCGATGGAGCAGCAGCGGCCCTGGACGGACTCGGGCATTCCCTCATGGCCAGAGAGACGGCGCTGGTTCCAGAGCTGCAAGGTAAGACCGATGAGGGAGTGGCCCTGATCACGGAGAAGAGCGGCGACGGCGGAGGAATCCACACCGCCCGACATGGCAACGGCGATGGTCGAACTGGACGAAAGAGGCTGCATAGGCGTGCAGCTCTATCTTCGCAGATTTGCTCCGGAGGGTGGCAATCTGCGTCGATCCGGTCTATGACATGGGTTGCAGGTGGCCGCGAAGCTCGGCGATCGGGAGCCGATTCCGCATGGGCTCGGCAAGGCTCGCGGTGTCGTGGTCGCGGCCGCAGGAGAGAACGGCGGCGACCTTCCCATCCTTGATGTAGAAGGCGAGGAAAGTGAGGGCCTCGACGTCGCCGTCGTACACGATCTCGTCCCATTCGCTGGCGTGCCCGAGGTAGCCGAAGCGCTTGCCAAAGTGGAAGGTCCAGAAAAAGGGAACGCCTGTGTAGTGCTGGTTGAAGCCGAGCATGTTGCGGGCGGCGAGGGCGCCGTGCTGCTCCGCGAGCCGCCAGTGCTCGACGCGGGTACCGTTGACGCTGGCGATGTCACCGCCGACAAAGACACTTTCGGCCGCGCGAAGGGTGTCATCGACAGCGATGCCTCCGCCCTTCTCGGCCAGCGGAAGGTCGTGATCGAACGACAGAGTGGGGGAGACGCCTACGCCGAAGAGAACGAGATCCGCCGCGAGCTGCTCCTGCGCTTTGCCGTCGCTCTGAAGCGTGAGGCTTTGGCCGGCGATGGCGAGGGTCTCAGTCGCGATCCGGAACTGGACGCCGTTCTTTTCATGTAGGCCGACGATAGCGTTGGCAATGCGGTCGCCGAACTTGCCTGCGAAGGGAAGGCTATTATCGTTTCCGATGACGGTGACGCGAAGGCCTTTCTGGGTGAGAGCGGAGGCGGCTTCAAGACCGATGAAGCTGGTGCCAATGACGGCCGCATGCTTGCCCGGAGATGCAACGTTAAGGATGGCTTTGACATCGTCCGAGTGACGAAGGGTGAAGGCGCGATCAGCGCCGGGTAGATCAAGCCGCTTGGGAACACCTCCGGTAGCAATGAGGGCTGCGTCGAAGGCGACGGTTGCGCCGTTGCTGAGACGGGCTTCCGGAGGATTTGTGCTGAAGTTTGTTACAGACGCGACGATGCGTTCGACACCGAAGTGTTCAAGCGAGTCCAGGCGAGTCTTGTCGAGGGGCATCTTGCCGGCGAGAGCCTGCTTTGAGAGCTGGGTGCGATCGATGGGCTCATCCGGATGGGGGTCGACGGCGACGATGTGGCCTTCGAAGCCCTCGTTTCGCAGCGTGATGGCTGCGGTGATGCCGGCGGCCCCGGCACCAACCAGGAGAAAGGTCCGGGAGTTGCTGGCCTGGTGTGGCGCTGGAAGATGATGCTGTCTGGGTTCGGGGTCGAGCAGGATATCGGCGCCTTCGACGCGCACGGCGTACGTGTCCAGACCATTCAGCGGCGGCGGTTCGAGCAGATCGCCGGAAGGCAGGGCGAAGACGCCCATGTGCCACGGGCAGACTAGGCGATTGTCGCAGATGGCTCCCTGCTCGAGGGGCGCGCCGGCGTGCGGACACTTGGGCTGCACGGCGACGAGTGTCTCTGCGAGCTGGATCAGAAGCACCTCCGTGTCGCCGGCTTTGACCAGCTTCTTCTCGCCGGCTTTCAGGGTTGCGGCACCGGTCAGGCGAATCTCTGGCATACATGTCTCCTTGAAGGCTGTCGTTGTTTCGATGCGAGGGAGGCGAGGTTGAGACTGGACTGGATCGCTTTCCTTTCACGCCACAGAACGTTCACCGGGACGCGTTCGAGGCGCGACTCAGGCCAGCGAGGCTTCGAGCTCAGGGGCTGTGTCGTCGGCTTCGACGATCTCGTCGGCATCTTCAACGGGGATCGAGATGTCGATGCCGTAGCGGGGCGCGAGATCGGGTGCGAAGCGGGCGATGTCGTTGCGGAGGCGAAGAAGGGAGAGGTCTTTCGCTTTGGACTCGAGCATGATGTCGGTGTCGATGTGCGCGATCGAACGCAGGAAGGGGATGGTCTCGAACGGATTGTTGTAGTCGGCGTGGCCGGTCCAGATGGGCGGCTGGAGGACGAGTTCGGGCTTGCCGGTCTTGCGGTTGCGCCGCTTGAGCTCGCGCATTTCGGTACGGGCGCAGGAGAAGTGAGTCTTGGGACGGACGCCGGTGGGCCAGGTCGCGGTGAAGCGCTCGAGGGTCTCGATGAGGGGGAGACCTTCGGGGTTGAAGCACCAGTGGTGCTGGTAGTCGAAGACGCACTTGACGCCGGTGGCTTCGTGGATCTTGAGGACGTCGGCGGCGGAGAAGCGGATGTCGTCGTTCTCAAGGACGAGACGGCGCTGCACGGGCTCAGACAGGCGGGACCAGTTGCGGATCCAGCGCTCACAGCCGGAGGCACGGTCGCCATAGGCGCCGCCGACGTGGACCACGAGGATGGCTTCGGGACCGGCCTCCATGCGGTCGAGGATGTCGGCCTGGGACTCGAGGTCGGCCATGCTCTTGCGGGTGAGGTCGTCATTCTCGCTGTTGAGGACGATGAACTGGGAGGGGTGGAAGGAAAGGCGGATGTCGGACTCGCGGGCGAGGCGGCCGAGCGTGGCGAGATCGGCGGCGGAGTCGCGCACCATGGAGTGGAACTGGGGCATGGTGGGATGGGTGGCGTAGGGCGCGAGATCGGATCCCATGCGGTACATGTGGATGCGGTACTTGCGGAGGTAGGCGAAGATCTCGGCGAGGTATCCGAGGGAGACACGGAGGTGCGGGTTTTGCTGCCAGCGGCGGGTGTCGTTGGATTTGAGGCCGGGCTCCCCCATGACCTTGACGGCGAAGCCGAGGCGCATGGCCTCGGGCGGGAAGCGGAGGGGGTCGAGACCTTCGAGGGCGCGAGCGGGGAAGAGCGGATCTTCGAGGCGACGGGCGAGATCGGCTTCGGCGGCGGCCTTGGCGGAGGGCTGCTTGGCTGCTTTTTTCTTGGCTTTCTTCTTCCCAGACTTCTTTGCCGGTTTCGCGGCGGATTTGGCAGACGTGGCGGAGGATGTCTTCTCCGCAGCGGCCTCTGTCTTCGATCCTGGCGGGCGACCGCGACGTTTACGCGGTTCGGCTATGGGAGCCTCGGTCAGGTCCTGATCGTTCGTGGGCTTTGGCATGAAGCGTTGGATGCGATGTTGCAGGCTTGGGCGCAGTCTGGTGCCCCTCCGTAGAGAAGTTGCTCAAAATCTTCAGAAGAAAGGCTTTAGATCTGGACCAAAGATCTCCTTTAGAGATCAGAGTGGTTCCGCCAGTGTGAGAGCCTGGGATGACGGTCGGCGGTGGTCTGCCGGGCCTGAGACATGAGCTCTTCTCAGCATAGAGAGTGGAAGCAGTGTGTGCGCCACCCTGTGCTCTTGCGGCTAGGCGGTGCGCGCCTTTCCGCGGAAGCGGAGGCTCTCGGCATTGCGGAGGGTGAGGGCAGGCAGGCCTTCGGCGGCGATTGCCTCCGCGCAGTGGATGGCTCGGGCAAGCGGCTCGCCCGTGAGGTGGCGCTCTGCGGGCCGGGGAAGGTGGTTGTACCACACGTCGCCGAAAGCGGCATCGAGACAGATGCGTTTGAAGCAATGATCGAGACGGATGGGCCAGCGGTGCTCGCGGGCGAGAGCTGGGAGGGCGACCTCGGTGAGGTGCTTGAAGTGGGCGATGGTGGGTGCTTGAGGCGGCATAGCGATGGATTCTTTGTCCGGGATGGAGGAACTTGGGTCTGCTTGAGTGGTGCATGCAGGAGGCGAACAGCAGATCCCTACAGGCTGACAACCAAGAAGGAGACCGCGCCGGCGAGGGTGCTCGAAGGCCAGTGTAGGTGAACTTCGATCTGTTGCGTTCCGCTCCGGATCAGGTGAGGTCAGGTGGGTTCACCTGGAGTTCGGGGCCGAAGCCGATCTCTGCGGCGAAGCGGTTCCAGACCGCGGTAGGGAGGGCACCGCCGGCGGCCTGATCGTGTCCGCTGCCGTAGGCGCTATCGGCCTCAGGCGGGCGATGGGCGTGGAGGAAGCGGATGAGATTGATGCCGGCCGGGGCGCGGCCGGAGAAGTGAACCCAGCCGGGACGGAAGCCGGTATTGACGCCGAAGATGACGGACTTCGGGAAGCGGGCACGCCACTGCTGGGCGATGAGCGGGTGGACCTGACAGGGGGTGTCCATGCGGATGGCGACGAGGTCGGCGCCGAGCTCGTCGCGGACGGCGGTGGAGAAGCGGGGCGGGAGCTTGCGGGCGAGGGCGAGGGCGTCTCCGACCTCGGCCTTGGCGGCGAGGAGTTGCTCTCGCAGGTCGACGATGGCGGGGTTCTGGTCTTTGAGAGCCTGCTTGGGCGAGTCGGCGAGGAGCAGAAGCGCGAGGGCGGCGGAGGCGTCGCCGGTGGCGGAGCGGCGCGGGGCGTTCAGCAGGGAGGTGAGATCGCGGAGGGCACCGCCGCCGAAGAGCTTTTTTGCGGCGGCGAGCTCCGGGAAAGGCGCTTTGTCGCCGAGGTCGGAGAGGAGCGAGATGCCGGCGAGCCAAAGGAGAGACTCGGCCTGGTCGGGGATGAGGGCCTGGGCGCAGCGGAAGGCCATGAGGCCGGTGGTAGGGATCTCTTTTGCGTCTTCTCCGGGACCGGTCTCGCGATAGGCGGAGAGCAGGGTGGCGCCGGGTGGGGTGCCGAGGGGTTTGTGATGATCGAGCAGCAGGGTGGGGATGCCTCGCAGGAGCGGCTCGGGGCGGGCTCCGAGGTCGAGGACGAGGAGGGCTTCGGGATCACGGCCGCGGAGTCGGTTGAGAACGGCGGGCGTCCAGGCAGACTCGGTCTTCAAGCGGACTTCGGCGGTGACTGCGGTGTAGCCGGCGAGAGTGAGGGCGTGGACGAGGATGGCAGCGGCGGGCAAGCCATCGGCGTCGGAGTCAGTGAGGATGTGGATGCGGGTCTGGAGGGCAGCGGGAAGGGTGGAAAGGAAGGTGAGGAAGTGGGGACCGATCTGGTGTTGCGGGGTCATGCCGGTGAGATGCGGTATGTGGAAAGCGAGAAGCGCTCCTTGCGTTGCGTCAGAAAGGCAGGGATAGGGTAGTCGGGTTCGTTGGTCTTTCGTTGGTGTTTGGAGGGAGTTCAGTGCTGAGGTTCGGTCTCGCGCATGAAGTCGATGAGGTCCTGCTTCCAGACGGCGGCCTGGGTGTGGGTGCCGTGGCCGCGGGTGGCGTCGGATGTGGGGATGAGGATGAAGCGGCAGTGGGGGATTTGGCGGGAGAGACGCTCGGCGATGCCGAGTTCGGGCGGGTTGATGAAGTCGTCGGCGGAGTTGATGTAGAGCACGGGAGCGGTAATGGTGCGGAGCCTGAGCTCGGGGTTGTAGTTGCGGCTGGCGTTGACGTAGTAGATGAGGTTGTTGGCATCGGTATGAGTATCGGTGCGCTCGAGATAGCGGTCAACGAAGGTCTCGGCGGCCGCCCGGGTGGGTGCGGCCTTCTGCATCTGAAGTGGGCTTGATCCCATGACGAGGAGCATCTCATTGGCGGTGCGTAGACCGAGCGCGGGCTCGGTGGTGTAGTCGCCGTTCTGCCAGGCGGGATCGGATTGTATGTTCGAGATGGCCATGTAGCGCATCATGCGATTGCGGCCGGCGAGCTCCGTAGGCAGGCAGGCGAAGGGCGCGAGCGCGGTGGCGAAGGTGGGGTAGGTTTCGCCCCAGACGAAGCCCTGCATGCAGCCCATGGAGGTGCCGAGGAGGAGGCGCAGGTGATCAACGTGCAGGCCCTCCGTGAGCATGAGGTACTGCGAGCGAACCATGTCGTCGTAGTCGTACTGCGGAAAGTGCATGTGCAGGCCGTCGGAGGGCTTGGAGGAGTCCCCGTGGCCGATATCGTCAGGCAGGATGAGGAAGTACCTGGTGATGTCAAACGGCTGGCCGGGGCCGAAGAGCTCGTTCGAGAACTGGGGAGCGAGAAGGGTGTGGCGCTCGCCACCGGTGCCGTGGAGCAGGAGAATGGCGTTATCGACGTGGCCCGCGGGGTCGCGGTGTGGAGCGCCGAGGGTGAGGTAGTGCAGCTTGAGTTCGGGCAGGATCTCGCCGGTGCCGAAGCGGAAGTTGTGGAGGACGTAGAGGCCCTTCCCTGGCCGGCCAGTTTGTCTGGTTAGCAGGCTGGGTGGCCGGCTGCGTGGGCTGTCCGGGCGGGAGAAGCGGGGCTTGCTGGGCAAGGAGCGGAACGATGGCGAGGGTGAGCAAAGCAGCGAGGCGGAGAACGGCTGAGCGCATGAGCGAGACTCCTGCTGAGGAGTTAGGGGAGTAAGAGAAAGAGCGGCGTGGAGAGGGAGTCCACGCCGCTCTGATTTGTAACTGAAAGAGGTTGCTGAAGTACGTATGCTTCGCGGAGCAGAACAAAGCAAGAACAACAGCAGATCCCTACGGGATGACAAGCCAAGAAAGAGGACCAGTGTAAAGAAGTACTGCAACGGTGCGGTGATGTCCGTTAGTCGCCGTCGCTGTCATCCTTCTCGGAGACGACCTGTGGTGTTGTGAGTGGCTTGGTGACGTCGTCAAGGTAAGCGGGTGTACCATTTACCCGCTCGAGATGCGGGTAGCGAGGACCATCATGGTAGGCGATATCAGCGGTGCCGAGAAAGGTGTCCGACTGCGTGACGAGATGAATGGGGTCAGAGGCACCTTTGGCCTTGATGACTGCTTCCTTGAGGGCGTCGTTTGAGTAGATTGTGCCGTTGACTCCGAGGAGCTTCATGCCCGGGGCGAGTCTCGCCTTATCAGCCGGGCCGTTCCAGCGCACATCGGAGATGACACCTTCGCTGGAGATGCGCAGACCGAGCGAGTACCAGACGTTGAGACCGCGATTACGGCGGCCGCCGTTATCGGCCATGGTCTTCTCGGAGGCGGAGGGCTTATCGGTGTAGACGAGCTTGTAGCCGCCCTGCTCGATGCCGGCGAGATCGGCGCGTGGATTGATGGTGTCGATGCGATCGTGCATGAAGGTGGCCCAGTCGTAGGGCATGACCTGATTGAGATCGGCTACCAGTTCCTCACGGTTGTAGGTGAGGATGAGCGGGCCGGTATTTCCGCCTTTGCCGAGAAAGATCTTCCAGAAGTCATTCAGCGATCTTGCATTGTGCGTGTTCTTGCGGATGAGAGTATCGGCGTCGAGCCAGAAGAGCTCGCCTTCCTGGTAGTAGTCCTGGCCGCGCTTCCAATTGGACCAGGTCGGATCGCCGCCGCGAAGGATGCTGGCGGCGATGGCAGTGTCTTCTGTGGGCCGCCACTCGCGGCCGGTCTTGTTGTCGAGGTCTGCGGCTGAGAGGGCGAGCAGGTCGCGATACTGTGCCTGAGATTTAAGGCCCGAGCGTGCAGCAAGAACATTGCCGAGAAATTGCGTGCCGCCCTCGTAGACCCAGAGCAGAGAGCCCTGCTGCGCCTTCTCGAAGTCGGTCTGATAGAGGTTGAAGGGGCGCCGGTATTTGCCATTCCAGGAGTGGGTGAACTCGTGGGCGAGCAGGTCGGACTCGGCGAGCTGGTGCTTAACATCGGAGAAGCCCTTTTCGCCGATGCCGTTGTCGGAGGACTGCCCGTGTTCGAGGCCTTCGCCGCCGGCGACGTCCGAGAGGGTGAGGAGAAAGTGGTACTGGTTGTAGTGATGCGAGGCGTACAGAGAATCGGCTTCGCGGACGAGGTTTGAGATTTCAGCAAGCAGCGTGGGACGAAGCTGGGAGTCCTTGGCGTCGTCGGAAACGACATCGATGAAGTGAGCCGGTTTGATCTCGGGCGCGAGGGGGAATTCGTGGAAGAACTCACCGGTGATCACGGGCGAATCTTCAAGCTGCTCGACGGTGGTGGCGGCGTACTTTGTCGTGCCGCCGACGGGGTGTTGCGGATCGTAGCTGTCGATTGGTGTAAGAGCGGTGCCGATACCCCAACCTTTGGGCACGGTGACGGAGGGCTGGATGGAGATGTCTTTTACAGGGGTGTTGGCGGGGTAGAGGAGAAGCTTCTCCCACTCGAGGACGGCCATCTTCGCAGTGACGCGGGCGGTGACGATGCAGTCCAGGTGGGCGTGCAGGGTAGAGACCCCCTTGGGAATCGTGACGTGGAACTGATAGAGATCGACGTCGTCACGGCGCCAGGGAAGCGGCTTGCCATCGGCAGTGAAGACGACGCCGGTGATGTCGTCGACAGGGCCGGTAGGCCGGTGATTGCCGGGGATCCACTTGGGGGTGGTGAGGGTGAGTGGACCGGGCTTTACCGGAAGATCGATCTCCGCATGGTAAAGCTTGCGCGACCCGTCACTCAGGTCGGCGGCGATCTGAATGGGAGTCTTCTGTGCACGCGCAGAGACTGCGCTGAGAGCAAGGAGGGAGGCAGAGACGAGGCAGCGGCGGACGCGTGCATTCATTGGCAGGTGAATCCTCACTATGACGCTGGAGATGACAGCATGGTAGCCGCAAGGATGGCTTGGCGGCTATGGACAGACAAGAAGAGAGGCAGCCGAACCTTTAGATGGAGGCTGGGGCGCCACCCTGAAGCGGCGGCAGAATGGCCTCGATGGCGCGGATGACACGTGGATCATCGGGCAGCATATCGGGCGCGAAGCGGGCTACGACGCGGCCTTGCGGATCGATCAGGAACTTCTCAAAGTTCCAGAGCAGGTCAGGGAGCGGATTGGTCTTGCCGCCGTTTTTGGAAAGGAAGCCATCAAGCTGCGTGCGAAAGCCAGGGTCGTTGACCTGCGCGACGGGCTGAATGGCGGTGAGGAACTGATAGAGTTCATGCTTTTCCGGGCCGGTGGCCACGATCTTCTCAAACATCGGGAAAGAGGCGCTGTAGGTGTCGGTGCAGAACTTCTGGATCTCCTGGTTGGACCCTGGCTCCTGGCCGGCAAAATCGTTCGCGGGAAAGCCCAGGACGGAGAAGCCGCGGTGTTTGTAGGTGTTGTACAGCTTTTCGAGGTTTTCATACTGACCGGTGAGACCGCACTTGGACGCGACGTTCACGATGAGAAGGACCTTGCCCTTGTACTCCTGCAGGGTGACCGGCTCACCGGAGATGCGGGCGAGCGAAACGTCAAAGAGTGTGGTTGCGGGCATAGAGCTCCTGAGGCCGAATCGATTTGTTCCTGAAAAGTATACGGTGAATGTCTTTATAGAGCCTGTGCTGCGGAGTGGCCGGGTGGGCGGTAGTATCAGATTCGCATGTCAGTTTACGACCTTCTTTTAGGAAAACCTCTCGCGACCAGCGAGGAACGAGCCGAGCACATCGGCGTTGCCGCCGGCATCCCGATCTTCGGGCTGGATGGACTGACCAGCGCGGCCTACGGCCCCGAAGCAGCGCTGACACTGCTGATTCCACTCGGTATCGGAAGTGTGGAGTATGGCTGGAGGATCATCAGCGCGATTCTGGTGCTGCTGACGATTGTGTACTTCAGCTATCGGCAGACAATTGCCGCGTACCCGAACGGCGGCGGCTCCTATACGGTGGCGACCGAAAACCTGGGCGAGAGGGCAGGGCTGCTGGCGGCCGCGGCGCTGATGATTGATTACATTCTGACCGCGGCGGTAGGGATTTCCGCCGGCGTCACAGCGCTGACCTCTGCCGCACCGCGTCTGCAGCCCTATACGCTCGAGATCTGCCTGATGATTCTGGTGCTGCTGGCCATTATCAACATGCGCGGTGTGAAGGATACGGGCGCTGCTTTCATCGCGCCGACGTTCCTGTTTGTGGGAACGCTGCTGACGCTGATCGGCGTCGGTTTCTATAAGACGATTCAGGCGGGCGGACATCCGGTGGCGGTTCATGCGATGCCGGCGGTTCTGCCGGCGTCGGTCGGAACGCTGGGCCTGTGGCTGCTGCTAAAAGCCTTTGCGAGCGGATGCGCGGCGATGACGGGCGTAGAGGCTGTTTCAAACGGCGTGATGGCCTTTGGCGAGCCACGCGCAAAGAACGCCCAGCGAACTCTGACCATCATCATCGGGATTTTAATGGTGCTGCTCTTCGGGATTGCGTATCTCGCAAAGACATACCAGGTGATGCCGATGCAGCCGGAGGCCGCGGGGTACCAGAGCCTGCTGAGCCTGCTGGTGACGGCGGTCTTTGGCCGCGGCTGGTTCTACTACCTGACGATGGGCACCGTGCTGCTGGCGCTGGCGCTAAGCGCGAACACGGCTTTTGCGGACTTCCCTAGGCTTACGCGGGCGATCGCCCAACATGATTTTCTGCCGCACGTTTTCATTCTGCGCGGCCGACGGCTGCTGTTTTCGCACGGAATCTATGCCTTAACCGGATTTACCGCGATCATTCTGATCCTGTTCAGGGGCATAACGGACCGGCTGATTCCGCTTTACGCCATCGGCGCCTTCATGGCGTTCACCTTGTCACAAGCGGGCATGGTGGTGCACTGGCGCAAGGAAGACAAGAGCCATGCCGGCCGGGTGTGGCACATGGTGGTGAACGGCATTGGTGCGGTCGCGACGGGCATCACGCTGGTGATCGTGCTGGTCGCAAAGTTCGTCGCCGGGGCCTGGGTGACCGCGCTGCTGGTGCCTTTTCTGATCCTGATCATGATAGGCGTGAAGAAGCATTACGAGCGTGTGCAGGCTGAAATGGCGGAGCCGCGGCCCATGAAAATGGCCAACCTGGAAGCGCCGGTTGTCGTGATTCCGATGGCACGATGGGATGCGATCACCGAGAAGGCGCTGCGGTTTGGTCTGCTGCTCTCAAAAGAGATCAAGGTGGTGCATATTCACTCGGACGATGCAGAGTCGGCCGACTCCGGGCTCGAGGATGTGTGGGAGCACATGGTTGCAACTCCGATCCGCGATGCCGGAGCCACGATGCCGGAGCTGGTGACGATTCCGTCCACCTTCCGGTACATCATCTCTCCGCTGATGGACTACATCTTGAAGCTGGAAGGCAGCCATCCCGGACGAAAGATCGCGGTCCTGCTGCCTGAGATGGTGGTGCAGCACTGGTGGGAGAATGCGCTGCACAATCAACGGGTGCAGGTGCTGAAGTTGTTGTTGCTGCTCAAGGGCAATCAACGGATTGTTGTGGTGAATATTCCCTGGTACCTATAGAGAGTCAGACTGACCTAGTGCGCTGCGCTGGCTCGGATCCGGCGTAGTCGAGCGACGGTCGTGACGATCATCTCCGCGGCACGGTCAACGTCTTCCCCGGTTGTCATGCGCGTAAGGGACAGGCGTACCGTGGCACGGGCGCGCGCTTCCGAAAGGCCCATGGCGCGAAGAACATGCGAGGGTTCGAGCGCGCCGGACTGACAGGCCGACCCCGCACTCACAGCGAGACCCTGCAGGTCGAGGGCGATCATGAGATCTTCTGCGACGATGCCATCGAAGAAAAGGTTGGTGGTGTTCGGGGAGCGAGGCTCGCCTGCGCCGTTGACGCCGCTCTGAACCGTGGCGGCGAGGACTCTCTGTTCGAGGCGGTCGCGCAGGCGGGCGAGGTTGGATGGGCCGTCTGTGGTGAGCCAGTTGCGGGCACACTCTGCCGCATGGCCGAGTCCTACGATCGAAGCGACGTTCTCCGTGCCGGCGCGTCGTTGGCGCTCCTGCGGACCTCCGAAGTGAAGTGGAGCGAGCGATGTCTTTCGGCGGACGAAGAGGACGCCTGTGCCCTTGGGACCGTAAACTTTGTGACCGGAAAGAGTGAGCAGGTCGCAGCCGAGATCGTCCGCAGCGAGCGGAAGTTTACCGACGGCCTGAACGGCATCGGTGTGAAAGAGCGCGCCGGCGGCGTGAGCAAGCGCAGCAAGCTCACGAACGGGCTGGATCACACCGGTCTCGTTGTTCGCGAGCATGATGCTGACGAGGCGTGTGCGGGTCGTGAGTGCGTCTGCGAGCGTAGCGGGGTCGATACGGCCGGAGGCCGTGCAGGGAAGGATCGTGACATCGACACTGCCACGTTTCAGGAGGGCCTCTGCGGCGCGCAGGACGGCATCGTGCTCAATGGATGAGGTGATGAGGTGGGGGCGGCCGGTGGGGGCGGCAAGGTGGGGCTCAAGGGCGCCGAAAAGGGCAAGGTTGTTGGACTCAGTACCACCGGAGGTGAAGATGATCTCGGAGGAGCGGCAGCCAAGGAGCGCTGCTACCTGGTCACGGGCATGCTCGACGGCGGCGCGCGCGCGCTGACCCGGCTGATGCACGGAGCTGGGGTTGGCGAAGATCTCCGTCCAGAATGGCGCCATGGCCGCGACGACCTCTGGCAGAAGAGGCGTGGTGGCGTTTGCGTCCATATAGAGAGAGCGCATGGCTCAAGTCTAGCTGTGCGAGCGACACATAGCGGGTGCGGAAACAAGGTCTGTTAGGCTCATGATCGGTTCGACCGCTCATGAAGCGTGCCGTGCAAGACCGAGGAGGATCAATGAAACAGATGATTTTAGTGGCCGGGTTGCTGCTCGGCACGATGGGAGCTGCACAGGCGCAGACTCCTCATGCGATGGTCTCTCCGGCGAAGAGCTTCGATGCCAGTCTCTCGTCCTTTGAGACGGAGATGACAGGTCTGGCGAAGGCAATGCCGGCGGAGAAGTACGACTTTGTTCCGAGCCAGGAACTCTTCAAGGATGGAGCCTCGACCGACTTCAAGACGGTGAAAGGCTTCAGCGACATGGTGAAACATGTCGCGCAGGCGAACTACTTCTATGCAGGAGCCCTGAGCGGTTTGAAGCCGACGGTGGACGTGAAAGCGATTGCCACCTTGAAGACCAAGGATGAGATCGTCGCGGCATTGGCGGACTCCTTTGCGTTTGCACACAAGGCAATGGCTACGCTCACCCCGCAGAATGCATTTGAGGGCGTCAAGGGAGACGACACCCGTGCAAGTCTGGCAGGCGGCCTGATGGCGCATGGATTTGATCACTACGGACAGCTCGTGGAGTATCTGCGGATGAACGGCATCATTCCACCCGCAAGCCGCAAGTAAGGGATACGGGCAAAAGACAGGAGGCTCCGCCGCGGGCGGAGCCTCTTATACGTGGATGAGGCTATCGCTGTTCGAGCGAGACATACGGCGAGGGGTAGGTGGAGCCGACGTAGTCTGCGCGCGGGCGGATGAGGCGGTTGTCGTCGTGCTGCTCGATGACGTGCGCAGCCCACCCGGCGATGCGGCTGATGGCGAAGATCGGGGTGAAGAGATCGATGTCGATGCCGAGTGTGGTGTAGGTTGAGGCGGAGTAAAAGTCGACGTTGGCGTTGAGCTTCTTTTCCTGCTTGACGAAGGCTTCAATCTTTTTGGACATGTCGAACCACTTGGTGGAGCCGGCTGAGCGACCGAGATCTTCGGACATGCGGCGGAGATGGGTCGCTCGCGGATCTTCAGTGTGGTAGACGCGATGGCCGAAGCCCGAAATCTTCTTCTTTTCGGTGAAGAGGCGACGGACGTGATCGACCGGATCCTCGCCGGCGGCGTCGATGGCATAGAGCAGGCGCATGGTGGCCTCGTTGGCTCCGCCGTGAAGCGGTCCTTTGAGGGCCCCGATGGCGCCGGCGATAGCGGAGTGCATGTCGGCGAGTGTGGCGGCGATCACACGTGCAGCAAAGGTGCTGGCATTCAGCTCGTGATCGGCGTGGAGGATAAGCGCGACGTCAAAGGCACGGGTAGCCGTGTCCGAGGGCTTTTCACCGTTGAGCATCCAGAGAAAGTTTGCCGCGTGTGAGAGGGTCTGATCCGCTTCGATCAGATCTTTGCCTTTGCGGATGCGATCGAAGAGAGCGACGATCATGCTGATCTGCGAGGTAAGGCGGAACGCTTTACGAACATTCGCGTCGTGCGTTACCTCGCTCTCGTCGGCGTCATAGAGCGAGAGCAGCGAGACGGCGGTGCGAAGAACCTCCATGGGGCTGGCGGAGGTGGGAACGCAGCGCAGCAGGTCGATGATCCTGCTATCGAGTGCGCGGCCCTTTGCGAGATCGGCAGAAAAGGTCTTGAGCTCATCCCGCGACGGGAGGTTGCCGAACCACAGCAGGTAGGTTGTCTCCTCAAAGCTGGAGTGCTCGGCGAGTTCGTGGATGTCAATGCCGCGATAGGAGAGAACGCCCGCATCTCCATCGATGTAGCAGATGGAAGATGTGGTGGCGACGATGCCTTCGAGCCCTTTCGATGCAACGGTGGTGGCCATACGTGGCAGGTCTCCATTTCGGACTGACGATCATCCGACACTAGCGTTATAGCGCAGCGAAGAAACGGTTGTCACACCGAACGCGCGAATATCGATTTCAGTGTGCGACGGGACGCCTGATCCGGGCGGACGCATCAGGCGCCTGACGCTAGGAGGGAGGGTGTGCGAAGCGGCCGGGAGTGAAGGCATGGAGAGGGACGGCGGGAGCTTCGCCGAGCATGCTCTGCGCCAGAACCTCCGCGGAGCCGGGGGCAAGCAGGATGCCATTTCGGTAGTGTCCTGAGGCGACGAAGAGCCTCCTTGAGCCGGGCAGCCGACCCAGGGCAGGAAGAAGATCGTCAGTGGCGGGGCGCAGGCCGGACCAGGTATCAAGGATAGGGGCATCGCGCAGCTCTGGAAGCAGAGCGGCAGCAGCTTCGAGCAGAGCGTGCAGTTGCCTGTCGTCAAGAGAGCGATCGAAGCCGGCATCTTCGATGGTAGCGCCGATCAGGGTCTGCCCGGCGCGGGAGCCATGGAGGCGCGGCACCATGTAGACCGCGTGGGAGCGTAGGACGATGCCCTGGGCGAGTGAGGCAGGCGTGGGTACGGTAAGCATCTGACCTTTGCGCGGGACAATCCTGAGCGAGGGGAGGTGTGCGGAGGAGAGCGACCAGGCGCCGGTGCAATCAACGAAGAGGCCGGCCTCCATGTCGCCCGCGACTGTCTTGATAGAGACGGAGTTGGCAGTCTCATGGACGGAATGTACTGGTGTTGTCGTGTGCAGACGAACACGCGACGCTCTGACGGCAACGAGGAGAGCTGGCGCGAGCTCGCGCGGGTCGAGGCTTTCTTCCGCCAAGGAGAGCACGCGCAGATCGCCTGGAGCCGCATGAGGAAGCAGTGCGTGCAACGGGGAAGCGATATCTGTAGCCGTGGAGGGGAGAACCTGCAGTGTGCTGTGCGTCTGAAACGATACGGGAACGTGCGCACGTGTATTCAAGGACGCGAGCAGGGCTGGGTAGAGGCTTCGACTGTAATGCGAGAGCGCGAGGAGCTCCGCGGGGTTCTCAGGATCATTGACGGCCAGCATACCCGCGGCCGCGACGGACGCCTCCGCCAAGGCATTGCCGGCGCTGAGAACCAGAACGGAGAGGTTGCGGCGATCAAGCGCGAGAGCGAGTGTGAGGCCGATGATGCCGGCTCCGGCAATGCAGACATCAGGGCGCTGCTTCATAGCTCTTTCATGATCGCAGACGAGGATGCCTGCGTGCGAAGGTACGGGAACGCAGAAGAGGGGACGCCGTGGCGTCCCCTCTTCTGCTGCCTTGTACTGCTCCAGCCTTGCTGCGCTCTTTACATTCCGTAGCAGCTAGTGTGCTGGTGTGGTCTGCCTGTCATCGTCGTCGTTTGCCTATTCTCCCTAGCGGCTTTGACTCGACACTGTGAGATCTTCCTCGCAGCTAACGAAGGTATAGATTCGCGTTATTTGAGTGTCAAGAAAAAACGTCTTGCTGCAAAGTATTTTCTGCACGACGGAGTGCAGCGCTGGATGGAGTCTGCTGCTTAGAGGCAGCGTTGTCTTCGCGTGAAGAGTGTGTAGATGGTCTGAGTGCCGCAGCGAGTGCCTGTGTGCGTGACGAGGTTTGCTCATAACGCGCGGTCTCCATCTACACTGCGTGTGCGGTCTCTCTTGCATCTGCACGGCACGCCGAGACGTATGCGAAGAGGCAAACCTGTTGACGAGGAGTTCCCATGGCGGCGCACGAGAACAGAACATCGTCGTTGTCGCTGCAACTTTCCGCGCGATTGCTGCGCCGAGCGGGCGCTCGCGGTGGGCTTTGCGGCTCGCCGTTCCTCGTGTGTCTTGCTTTCGGCCGAGCGTGCGGTACGCACTGTGCGATGGGGTGAAGGATGCTCTCGCGAGACCTGACGGAGAGGAACACGCCGGCGAGTTGATGACGAGCAGCGACGAAGAGCACTGTGACGTTGATAGAAAGAGGGAGCGGTGGAGGAGCGCATGGAATCTATGTCGATGAGCCCCGGTTCGAAGGAGACAGCTTTGGTCAAGCCAATTGCCATGCGGGCTCCAGTTGAGGAAGGAGCGCATGCGGGCGGAGTTCAGGCTGAGGGAACCACGGTGATCGGCGTTACGGCACCCCTGCGCGCGATGACGCTTGCAGATGCGGAGCAGGCCGCAAGGGACCGCGGGCACGCGACTTTGGTGGAGACGCAACTCGATCGCATCTCGGAGTTGGAAGAGCAGCTGAAAGAGATCCAGGCGAAGGCGCGCGAGAGTGGGGAAGCGTACGACGCGAAGGAGCCGCCGCGGGCGATGCGGCATCGTCTGTCGGCGGAGAGAGCCTCTGTTACGCACAAGTTTGTGATTGCCGGGCACGAGGGATACATCACGGTCGGGCTCTATCCGAATGGAAGTCCGGGCGAGATTTTCTTACGCATGACCAAGGAGGGCTCGGCAGTGGCGGGGCTGCTGGACTCTTTTGCCACGGCAGTCTCGCTTGCACTGCAGCATGGGGTGCCGGTGCGGCTGCTGGCACGGCAGTTTGGCGAGACGCGCTTTGAGCCTTCGGGTGTGACTGCGAACGAGCAGATCCCGTATGCGCTCTCGATCATGGATTATCTGTTTCGCTGGATCGAGCTGCGCTTTCTCTCGGGACACCAGATGGACCTGTTTGCGAACCTTTCGCCGGCGCCGATAGTGACATCGCCGATGACCGACGCGGTGCGTGTGACGGGAACAGTGAGCGGGCCGAAGAGCAGCGTCGTGCCCCATGTGTCTGGTGCGCGATCCGTTGGGGATAGATCCTAGTCATTGTGACGTGGCTTGCTGAGCGCGTTGCTGGAAGGGTTCGGAGGAGAAGCGAAAGCGAAGGTGAGCGTTAGAATGGCGCATGCCCTGCCTCACCGATCCACTTCAGATTCCCGCGTCGCTCGCGTGGGCGCACCCAGTTACGGCGGAGTGGTTTCTGCGCAGGTTCGGGTCTCCGACGGAACCGCAGGAGGCGGGGTGGCCGAAGATCGTCGCGGGCTGCGCGACCTTGATCTCCGCACCGACTGGCTCGGGGAAGACGCTGGCGGCATTTCTGGTGGCGATTGATGCTTTGTTGCGACAGGCGATCGATGGCTTGCTGATGCCGTACACGCAGGTGGTGTATGTGTCGCCGCTGAAGGCGCTCTCGAATGATATTCAGAAGAATCTTGAGGAGCCGCTGCGAGAGATACAGCAGCTGGCGCTTGAGCGCGGGTATCTATCAACCGAGATTCGCACGGCTGTGCGAACGGGCGACACGCTGCAGAAAGAACGCGCGGCGATGCTGCGGCGACCGCCGCACATCCTGGTAACGACGCCGGAGAGTCTGTATATTCTGCTGACTTCAGCGAAGCCGCGGGAGAATTTGCGGCGGGTCCGAACGGTGATCGTCGATGAGATCCATGCGGTCGCGGGCAATAAGCGCGGCTCGCATCTCTCGCTGTCGCTGGAGCGGCTGGAGGCGTTGGTGTGTGGAGAGAATCCGCTTGCTGCGGGTACGTGTTTGACGGGCATGAGTACGCCGCCGCAGCGGATTGGGCTTTCGGCGACGCAGAATCCGATCTCGCTTGTGGCGGAGTTTCTGACGGGTTCTGCTGTGCGGCGACCTGCGGCGGAGATTGTGCAGGTCGGCCAGCGACGGACGCTTGATCTGGCGATTGAAGTACCAAGTGAGGAGCTTGGATCGCTGACGGCGACGAGCATGTGGACGGAGATGTTTGACAAGCTGGCGGTTTTCGCGGAGGCGCACCGCTCGACGCTGGTGTTTGTGAATACGCGCCGGCTGGTGGAGAAGATCAGCTTTGAGCTGGCGGAGCGGATTGGGCCGGAGCATGTAGGCGCGCATCATGGATCGCTGTCTCGCGCGCTGCGGCTAGAGGCGGAGCAGAAGCTTAAGGCGGGCGAGATCAAGATCCTGATTGCGACGGGATCGCTCGAGCTGGGGATTGATATCGGGTCGATTGATCTGGTGTGCCAGATTGCGACGACGCGCAACATTGGGGTGGCGATGCAGCGAGTCGGGCGTGCGGGACACTGGCGCGGCGCGGTGCCGAAGGGGCGATTGTTTGCGACGACGCGCGACGATCTGATGGAGCAGGCGGCGCTGGTGCAGGCGATGCGTGCTGGTGTGCTCGATCAACTGGAGATTCCGGAGGCACCGACGGATGTGCTGATGCAGCAGGTGGCGGCGATGTGCGGGGCGGAGAGCTGGGATGAAGAAGCGCTGTACCAGGTGCTGCGACGGTCACACCCGTACCGTGCGATGACCCGCGACGGCTTTGAAGAGGTGTTGTGTCTGCTGCACGATGGCATTCAATCCACGCGTGGGCGGTATGGGGCGTATGTGATGCGGGACCGGGTGGGCGGGGCGGTGCATGGGCGGCGCGGCGCGCGGATGATCGCGATCTCGAATGGTGGCGCGATTCCGGACACAAGTCTGTTCTCAGTCATATTGCAACCGGATGGGGTACAAATTGCGACGCTCGATGAACACTTTGCAGTCGATAGCTCGCCTGGTGATGTGGTGCTTTTGGGGACGACGAGCTGGCGCATTTTGCGGATCGAGCCGGCGGGCAAGGTGTTTGTGGAGGATGCGCACGGGGCGCCGCCGTCGATTCCGTTCTGGGAGGGCGAGGCACCGCAGCGAACAGGAGTGCTTTCGGTGGGGGTTGGAGGCCTTCGTGAGGCGATTTCGGCGAGAACAGGCGAGGTTTCGCCGAGATCGTGTTCGCCGACGCATCCGGAGGTGGCCGAAGCGACGAAGTGGTTGATGGCCGAGTGTGGGGTGTGTGCCTCGGGAGCGTTTCAGCTGATCAGCTACATCGTTGCCGGGCGGGCGGTGCTGGGGTCGGTGCCGTCGTTGACGACGATCATTGCGGAGCGGTTCTTTGATGAGGGTGGCGGCCAGCAGCTGATCCTGCATGCGCCATTTGGCGGGCGGCTGAACAAGGCTTGGGGGCTAGCGCTGCGCAAGCGGTTCTGCCGCGGGTTCAACTTCGAGCTGCAGGCGGCGGCGACGGATAACGGCATCAACATCTCGCTCGCGGAGCAGCATAGTTTTCCGTTGAGCGATGTGTTTCAGTTTCTGAGTGAGAATACGGCGCGCGAGCTGCTCGAGCAGGCGGCGATCCCGTCGCCGCTGTTCAAGAACCGGTGGCGATGGGCGGCGGGACGGAGCTTGCAGCTGCTGCGGATGCAAAAAGGCAAGCGGGTTGCGCCACAAATCCAGCGGACGCGCTCGGACGATCTGCTGGCGAATGTGTTCCCGCAGGCGGCGGCGTGCTTTGAGACGATCGTGGGCGATATTCAGATTCCGGATCATCCGCTGGTGCGCGAGGTGATGCGTGACACGCTGAGTGAGGCGATGGACATTGACGGGCTGAACGAGCTGCTGCGCGGGATCGCCTCCGGTGCGATTCGCTGCTTAGCCGTGGATACGCCGGTGCCCTCGCAGTTTGCGCATGAGCTGATCAACGCGATGCCGTATGCGTTTCTGGATGAGGCGGGAGCGGAGGAGCGGCGGGCGCGGGCGGTGACGCTGCGACGGAGCCTGCCGGCGGGGGTTGCGGAGGATGCGGGACGGCTGGATGCGGCGGCGATCGCGACGGTGCGCGCGCAGTGCTGGCCGGATGTGCGGGATGAGCATGAGCTGCACGATCTGCTGCTTTCGCTCGTGGCGATGCCGCTGGGGTTTGCGGATCGAGATGAGGCGCGGCATTGGCCAGTGTTCTATGAGCGGTTGGTGCGCGGTGGGCGGGTGAGCTGTGTGGATCTTGGCGGGGCTCCGTGCTGGGTGGCGGCGGAGCGGATGGGGCATGCCCGGGTGCTGTGGGGGAATGCGGTTGGGGCGGGACTGGGCGTTCCCGGCGGAGAAGCAGATCCCTACGGGATGACAACAAGAGAGACGAATGCAAAGCGCGGCGGGGCTACAGCATCTCCGCAGAGTGAGGAGGCAGCAGACAAAAGCACGATGCTGACGCGAGAGGCGGCGCTGGCGACGCTGGTGCAGGGATGGCTGCAGGTGCTGGGGCCGGTGACGTCGGAGGCGCTGGGGGCGATGCTGCGGTTGAATCCAGCGATGATCTTTGCGGCGATGCTGGCCGGGGAGATGCAGGGGCTGGTGATGCGCGGAATGTTTGAGATGCCGGCGCCCGATGCGGATCAAGGAGACGCGGCGGCCCGCGATTATGCGATGGAATGGTGCGATCGACGGCTGCTGCAACGCATTCATCGGCTGACGCTGAGCACGTTGCGCAAGGGTGTGGAGGCGGTCTCGCCGGCGGTGTACATGCGATGGGTGCTGGGATGGCAGCACCTGGCGCCAGGGACGCAGCTGGCGGGCGAGGAAGGCGTGCTTGAGGCGATCTCGCAGATGGAAGGGTTTGAGGCGCCCGCGGTGGAGTGGGAGCGCACGTTGCTTCCGGCGCGAGTGGCGAACTACGATCCGCGGTGGCTCGATGCCTTGTGTCTTTCGGGTGCGGTGGGATGGGGCAGGATCTCGCCGCATCCGGCGTGGTCGGTGGGTGAGGGTGTGGCGCCGCGACGCGTGATCCCGACCAATGCGGCGCCGATTACGTTCTACCTGCGCGACACGGCGGACTGGCTGCCGGTGGCGCTGGCGGAGCAGTGCGTGGATGAAAAGAACCTGCTCCGTGCGCTGAGCGCGGAAGGATTGAAGGTGCGGCAGGTGCTGGTGGAGCGCGGAGCGAGCTTTGCGGCGGATCTGCAGCGCGTGCTTGGCTTCACCAAGCAGCAGGTGCAGCATGCGCTGTGGGAGCTGGCGACGGCGGGGCTGGCGGCGGCAGATGGCTTTGACCAGCTGCGGGCGCTGATGGACCCGCGACGCAAGAGCGCGACGGCAGAGGCGGCACCGACGAGTGTGCGGCGACGAGCGGCGGCGAGGATGACGGCGGGGCGATGGTCGCTGCTGTGCGCGGATGCGGCGGAGCTGACGCCGCATGATCCGATTGCAAAGGCGCGGCTACGGGAGACGGCGCTCGAGTCCAGTGCGCGGCAGCTGCTCTTGCGCTATGGGGTGGTGTTTCGTGACCTGCTGACGCGGGAGTCGAACGCGCCGAAGTGGCGTGATCTGGCGGTGATGCTGCGTCGACTGGAAGGACGGGGCGAGGTGCGCGGCGGGCGGTTCGTCTCGGGGGTGTCGGGCGAGCAGTTTGCGCTGCCGGAGGCGGTGGACTCGCTGCGGGCGGCGCGGCGGGCGGACGGAACGGTATCTGTAACCGTGGCGGGAGCAGATCCGATGAACCTGGTGGGGATCGTGGTGCCGGGGGAGCGGGTGGCGGCGAGTCCGGGGCGGAGTGTGGTGTTTGCGAATGGAGTGGTGGCGGGGGTGGCGGCTGAGGTTGCGATCGAGGCGGAGACGGTGTTGCCTCTTGTTGAAGGTGTGATGGAGCAGGCGCGGTTGCTGTAGGCGTATGTGCGTTGCTTCGCTCCGTTGTGAAGAGCGGAATGCGGCGGATCCTCGCTGTGCTCGGAATGACAATCAAGAAAGGTAGGGGTGCTCTGCTGCATCTGGAGTGAACAGTGGGTTCTGTGCCAGGCTAAGCGTTCCCGGTAGAGAAGCAGATCCCTACGGGATGACAACAAAAGTGAGAACAGAAGCGCCAGAATAGAAGGCGAGAAGAGAGAAGGGTAGAAAGGTGCGAACTAGATGGGCTGATCAGGTGCCTGGGGCGGTTGAGGGTGCCGGGGATGGTGGAGTGGTGTTGGCGGGGTTGGCGGTGGGCGCGGTGGGGCTCGCGACGATGCGCAGGGCGAGGCGGGGGAAGGAGAAGGTGCCGCCGGCGTCGTCGATGACGTTGACCTGGGCGATGTAGACGCCGGGTTTGAGGGTGGAGAGGGGGACATCGAAGGTGAAGGCGACGGCGTTGCGGTCGGGGGTGTTCAGGGTAGTGGCTTCGACGACGGGAGTTTCAAAGACCTTGCTGCCGTTCTGCAGGAACTCGATGCTGGTGAGGATGTGGACGGGGCCGGTGGCGCGGCGGCCGAGGCCGGGAGCTATGGCGGGTGCGACGGTGCCATCTTTTACGGCTTTGACGCGTGTGGGGTCGTAGACCTCGTAGAGCAGGAAGAGGTGCTGGTCGGCGCGGAAGACGTGCGCGATGTTAGGGATCCACTGCTGGCCGTCGCGGGTGAGAGGGTCGTCGGGCTGGCGGGAGCCGGACTTGCCGGGGGTGGGGGAGCGCTGGTTGGAGAGGACGACGGAGGAGAGTTTAAGCGAGGCCTTGCTGAGGTCGGGGACCTGGATGTCGGTCTCGAACGAGCCCATGTTGCCGGTCTGGTTTTCGCGGACGATGAACTTGAGATGGTAGCGGCCGGCCGCGAGAGTGAAGCCGGTGGAGTACTGGATGTTTTTGCGGGCGACCTGCTGGTTGGCGTCGACGGCAAGCTTGACGTTATCGCGGATGTTGCCAACGAGGATGCCGGCGGCGTTCTTGACCTGGCCGACGACGTCGAGGGTGGCCTTCGAGCGGTCGCCATTTTTGAGGAAGGGAATGGCGGAGCCGGGGACGATGAGCGAGACGGGGACGAAGGCGCGGTTGCCGGGCTCGCGAAAGAAGAGGGCCTGAAGGTAGAGCGGGACGTCGGTGGCGGGCGAGTCCGAGCGCATCTGGTCGTCGAGGGCCTGCTCGCGGTCTTCGGTCTTCTGGTGTTTGAAGTCTGCCGCGGCGTAGTAGCCAGGCCGGTAGTCGAGCTTGATGTCGGGGCGGTTGACGCGGATGGTGAGGTGGCGGAAGGCGCCGTCGCGGGCGGTGTTGGCGGAGCGGAAGCCGAGGATGTAGTAGGCCTCGGTGTCGTGCTGGACCTGGGTGAAGGCGGCGGAGAAGTCGTTTGAGTCCGAAAAGAACTTGCCGCCGGTGTCTGAGGCGAGGGTGCCGAGGGTCTCCTGCGAGCCGAAGTTCGCGTCGAGCTGCGACTGGTTGGCGCCGCCGTTGTAGGCGGAGACGCCGCGGAGCGAGCCGGTGGAGGCGTCGCCGACGGGCGGCAGAGCCTGGAGGCCGCGCACATCGACGGTATAGAGACTCATGTTGGCCTTGACCGCTTCGTTGGTTGCTCCGCGCATGCTGGCCTGGTTCTCGATGCCGTTGCGGGTGAGGCCGCCTGAGAAGTAGAGCAGGCTCTTGCGCTGGTCGACTTTTTCCAACGATCTTGCGATGGTTGAAATCGCAAAGAGCTCGCGATCGGTGTTGAGCGAGTTGTACTCGGTGTCATCCGCAGTGAAGGAGCTGGCGTTGTCGGCGGTGCCGTCGGTCGTGCCGGTCTGGCCGCCGCCGGTGAAGCCGGTACCCTCCGTGCCGTTGTATTTGCCGACGGCGCGGAGGAGGGTGGACTTATCCCCGGTGAAGTCCTGGTCCATGGAGAGGCCGGTGGCGAGCGAGACGACGGCGACGAGGTCGGCCGGCTGCATCTGCGAGTTGATGTACTTCTGCGCGGCTTCTACGGAGCGGTCGATGTCTTCGGGCTGCATGGAGGAGAGGTCGAAGAACAGGATGATGAGGCGATGGTCGCGGAGGGCGGCGGGTGTGGCGCCGAGGGAGGCGTTGTTGAGGAGGTCGGCGACGGATTTGGTGTCGAGCGCGCGGCCGGAGGTGGTGGACTTCTCGGCGAGGAGCGCGGCGGCGTCGGCGCTCTGGAAGTCGAAGGTGGAGATGCGCTGCGGCTTGTTGTTTTCGAGGACGGTGAAGTCGGAGGCTTTGAGGTCGCGGATGATCGCGCCGGATTTCTTGTCGCGGGCGATGACGTTGGTGAGGACGATGTCGGTCTGAACGCGGAGGGTGAGGGTGGAGGCGTCAGGGGGCGGTGAGTCTTGGGCAAGGGTGAGTGCAGGGGCGAAGAGCAGAGGGATCAGGACCAAGAGCCGGTGAACACAATGGGAAGCTCGGATTAAGGCAGGACTGGGCGTTCCCGGTAGAGAAGCAGATTCTTCGCTCCGCTTAGAATGACAACCAGAAAGACGAAATGCAGAGCGTCGTCGGTCTCCCGGGGGTCGTGTAGTGAGGCGGCGCGGGAAGAGACGAGTGATCATGGTTAGAACCTGTACCGGGCGATGAAGAGGAGGGCGCGCTGGGCGGCGGTGCCGGTGACCTGGCCGAAGGTGGCAGAGTCAAGCGCGGTGTTGATGCCGTTGTACTGGACGGTGTTGAAGACGTTGTTAGCGGTGACGCGGGCTTCGAAGGTGCGAGTGTCGCCGAGAGAGACGGTGCGCGAGACCGAGGCGTCAATACCGAGAGTGCCGGGGCCGCGGATAGAGTTGCGGGAGGCGGTGCCGTAGCCATTGGCGGGCCGAGTGAAGGCGGCTCCGTTAAACCAGTTGAGGATGTTGCCGGAGCCAGCGATGGGAACGGCGAAGTTGCGATCGGGGCGGAGCGTGAACAGGCCGCCACCGGCCAGGGTCGCGGCGGAGGACTGATAGCTGGGCGTGAAGTAGCTGCCGGTGGCGAAGGTGAAGTCGCCGGAGAGGGAGAAGCCGTCGAGCAGCTTTGAGGTGCGGTTGCCCTTTGAGAAGAAGCGGCGGTTGGGACCGAAGGGAAGCTCGAGGACGTAGTTGCCGGTAAGGCGATGGCGCTGGTCGAAAGAAGAGTTGCTCTCTTCAAGGTCGAGGCGGGCGTCGTCCTGGACGGTGGTGGTGGAGGCGGTACCGCCGATCGATGAGGCGTCGTCAATAGAGTGGCTGTACTGATAGGTAGCCTGGAGCGAGATGCCCTTCTGGAGGCGCTTGCGGGCGTTGATAGCGAGGGCGTTGAAGCGCGAGTTGGCGGCGGAGTCCTCGTAGGTGAAGGCCTGCGCATTTGGCGTCGTGACGGCGCTGGGTGTGTGGTTGGGGGCGCGGAGAACGTCGAGATTGCCGCCAAAGGAGCCGTTGTAGCCGACCGAAAGAACGACGCCGAGGGGAAGGGTGCGCTGGATGTCGAGGTCGTAGATCTGCACGATCCCGAGACGATAGTCCTTGTTGACGGAGTAGTTGTTCTGGATGGGGGTAGTGGCGCAGGCGAAGCCGTTGGCGAGGGTGAGATTGGCGGCAATGCCGGGGGTCTCCGTGACGCAGCCGGTGGCGTTGTTGCCGGTGGAAACGACGTTAGTTTGGGTGAGGGCGAAGGGCGGCTGGAAGGCGAGCGACTGCGCGAAGGTGGCGAACTGCCCGGTGTTGTAGTTGACGCCGTAGCCGGCACGGACGACGGTATTCTTCAGGAATTTGGGCCGCCAGGCGACACCGAGGCGCGGGGAGTAGAGCGATCGATCGGGGTTGACGAGCGAGCGGGGGAAGCTGCCGGTGTACGGGCCGGAGCCGCCGGGTGTGACGGGTGTGACCTGGGTGAAATCGGAGTTGTGGTCGAGGTTGACGAGGCGGTTGTCTTTCTCAACGTAGGGCGAGAAGTACTCGTAACGAAGTCCGAAGTTGAGGGTGATATCGGAGCGGAGGCGGAAATCATCCTGCGCGTACCAGTCGTAAACGTTGGCGCGAAGGTGTGTCTTGGCGAGGCCGGCCTGGATCTTGGTCTGCTGCGGGAGGCCGAGCAGAAAGTCGGCGAAGCCGGAGCCGCTGGAGGGCTGGGCGACGGTTCCGGCAACCACGCCGGTGCGGTCGGCACTTGAGAGCGTCGCGAAGTCCGAGAAGGTGAAGGTGCCGAGCGGGTTGTTGCCGCCGACGGCATCGGCGTGGATGCGGCGGATGTCGACGCCGAAGCGCATGTTGTGCTTCTTTTGGGTATAGCTGACGAAGTCGGTGAACGAGATGGTCTGGTTGACGGTGTCGCGGGGGATGACGGGGTTGAGCCCGGTGAAGTTGGTGATGGAGATGGTCGGCAGGCCGTTATAGAAGGCACCGACCGCGCCCTGGCTGGGGAGATTGATGCCGGCGGCACCCGCGGGATTGTTGGTGGTGTTCGTGAAGTAGTTGCTGATGGTGGAGCGTGAGCGATTCCAGGTAAGGGTCGCGTTGTTAGTGAGGCGGCCGCGGCCGACGGTGTAGCCGGCGGAGACGTTGTAGCCATCGGTCTGGGTTGACCCGCCGAGCGGAAGGAAGACGTTGCGGGTGTCGGAGGCGGAGTGCGAGTAGTTGGCGCCGGCGTTGATGTTCTGTCGCAGGCCGGTTGAAGTCTGGGAGGAGCGACGGCCTCCGCCTCCGCCGCCTCCGCCAAAGGCACCGAAGGGGCCGCCGCCGCTGTTGGCGCCGAAGTTGCGGACGAAGCGGAGATTGGCCTGAGTGGAGTTCGAGCCGGCGGTGGTCACAGTCTGGTAGTTGAAGCGCTGGGTGCCGGTGGTGAGGTTGGGTGCGGGATAAAGGGAGAGCAGGGCCGTGGCCTGCGGCGAGAGACGCCCGCCGGGGACGATGTTGCTGGCAAACGGCGCGCCGGTGGCGGGGTCGTAGACAGGCGTGAGAGTGGGGGTTCCGCTGACGGTCTGGATGAGGTCTGAGAAGTCGCCGCCTCGCTCGGCAAGCGAGGGCACGGTGGCATAGAGGTTCTCGGGCGTGATGTTGCGCTGGCCGGTGACGTTGAGGAAGACGAACTGCTTGGGGTTCGCTTTGACCAGGCCGGGGATGAACGGCGAGCCGGCGAAGGAGACACCGAAGCGGTTGTTGTTGTAGGCGGGCTTGGTGACGGGGGCACCCGTGAGCGAGTACTGGGTGGCGTCGAGCGCACCATTGCCGCCCTGGTAGAAGATCTGGCCGTGGGGCTTGGAGGGATCGAAGCGCCCGAAGCCGCCACGCCCGCCGCCACCGCCGCCGCGACCACCACGACCGCCACCGGAACCCCCGCCACCCGGACCCCCGCCACCCGGGCCCATGAGGCCGCCGAGCACGCCCATGACGGCGCCGCCAAGATCCGCGCCGTTGCCGCCATTGCGCCGGGCCTGGGCGAGGGCGTCTTCGACGCGGCTGCGGATCTCATCTTCGTTGAGGTTGGCGAGACCGTTCGTCTGGCCGAGCTGGCCTGAGACGGCGACGGACTCCGTGCTATCACCGCCGAGACCGGCGAGGGAGGGAAGCTGTGCACCAGCATTGCCGCCGCCGGCGCTGGCGTCTGAGGCTCCAGCACCGCTGGCCAGCATGCTGAGGGCCTGGAGTGAACCGCTCCGGCCACCGATCGCGTTTGAAAGCGCGCGATTGAGGGCGGCCTGCTGGCTGTCTGTCTGTACCGCCGCCGTGGTGACGCGAGAGGCGAGTTGCATGGAGATGCTGAGGGCCTGATCGGCTGGGCCGCCCGTACCAGCCTGGCTGGAGGTGGAGGCTCCCTGTCCCGAGCCGGCGACGTTGATCAGGACCTCGCGCGTTTCACTGGCGAAGGCAATGAGCTCGACTCGTACGACGTAGCGACCCCTGGCTGGGATGACCATCCGAAAGGCACCGGTGACGTCCGTGGTCGTGCTGTAGCGCCGGCCGGTCAGGGTGTTGGTAGCGGTGACGGCAACGCCCGGCAAGGGAGTCGTCCCGGAGAGGACGGACCCGTGGATCGCCCCGCCACTTGCTGCAGCGGGTGATGCAGGCAGAGCGGAGGGAGCCCTCGTGTCAGCCGGGGGCAGGATGCCGGGAGCAGTTGAAGGCTGCGGTGGAGCAGCCTGAGGGACACTCTGTGCAGAGGGTGGAGTCTGCGCGGCTGAGCCTGGAGCAGCTCCCGTCTGCTGAGCCAGCGCAACCAGGTGCAGGCTCAGCAGCGCGGTGGCGAGACCAAGCTCGCGGCGGCTGCTCACGGGTGTCCTGTGGCGCCGGCATCGCCGGCACTGTGATGCAGGTGAGAGCCGTTTGAAACCCGCAACTCCGATGGCAGGAAAAAACCGCTTCTGACGGCCCCGCGCCCGGTCACGGAATCGCCCACCTTGATGTCGGCAAGCGTGATGCTTTCGCCAGTGGGTGCCGCGGGTTTACGTGCGGCATCCTCGCCAGCCGCGGGTGTGGTGAAGTTCAGGCTGGCATCACGACCTCCACGGCGAAAGGAGGTGCTCTCATCCACGGCAATCACCTGCTTCACGTTGTCGAGGCGGAGGATGGTGAGGCGAAGCGCGTCGAGGTCGATTGCGGTGATCTTGCCCGCGATGTAGGTCTTGCCAAAGTCTGCCTGCGCACGGCGCACCTCGTCGGCGTCAATGACGGCAACGAAGGCCGCATGCAGGGTCTTCGTGGGCGCGTCCAGGACACCGCCCGCACCCAGGCCGTCCCCAACCTTGATGTCGGCAAATCTGGCGGTCTGGCGGGCACGCAGGACCCGGGTGTTGTCAGTCGCGGTGATCTGGTAGAGCGCACCGGAGAGATCCTTCAGGGTGAGAGCGCTGCCATGAACCGCGGTGACAGTACCGCGGAGCACCTGCCCGCCTGGCAAACGGATATCTTCGTCATCCTCCTGCGCGAACAGATGCCAGCACGGGAGAAGCAGCAGCAGAAGGAGAAAGATCCTTGAGACACCGGACGACCAGCGTTTCGTGACGAGATGGGGGAGGTGCGGAGGCATGGTTCCGGACAGGCTGAAAGTTGATTCGGCTGCAGATAGAGACGAAGCTGGCGAGGGAAAGACTCTGTGAGCAGATGAAAGTTCCTGCGGCATCGAAGAGGAACGCTCGGCTACACTAGCGACCATGCAGGACGCGGCAGCGACGGCACCGGCACGCGGCAGCACAGAGACACCTCGCGCCCACGACGAGCATCATTTCGACTCCGGACAGGTGGTGCGAGATCTTGTGATCGGCCTGTCAGACGGGCTGACTGTTCCTTTTGCGCTGGCGGCGGGGCTGTCGGGCGCCGTTTCGTCGACCCACCTGGTTGTGCTGGCGGGTCTGGCGGAGATCGCGGCCGGCTCCATCGCGATGGGTCTGGGTGGGTATCTAGCCGCTCGTGGCGATGCGGAGCACTATGCGGCCGAGCGGCAGCGTGAGGAGCAGGAGATCGTTGAGCGCGCGGGGGACGAAGAAGAGGAGATCTACGAGATCTTCGAGCAGTACGGTGTCTCTCGGGTGGACGCGGAGCCTGTGCTCGAAGCACTGAAGCGGCGGCCGCAGGCCTGGGTTGACTTCATGATGCGCTTCGAGCTGGGCCTGGAAGAGCCGAAGGCAGGACAGGCGAGCCGGTCGGCAGCGACCATAGCGGCAGCGTATATCGCCGGCGGCCTGCTTCCGCTGCTGCCCTACATGACAATGCATGGGAGCTCCGAGGCGCTTGCGATCTCAGCGGCTATGACCCTCACGGCGCTGGCAATCTTCGGTGGCGTCAAGGGCCGGCTGCTGGGTACAGGGACGGTGCGCTCCGCATTTCAGACAGTAGCAATTGGTGGAGCGGCAGCCGGGGTTGCGTATGGGCTGGCTCGGCTGCTGAGCGGGCATACAGGATGATGGCGAATCGTTTGAAGGGGAGAGGTACTCTTATCCCGAGCGATGGCTACGCCGTGCTGAGCCGCCGCCTGTTGGACGCGGACGTCAGAACCACGTTTGTACAAGAGCAACAAGGCCAAGAGCATCGGGCATCTCAGGGGTACGTGAACGGGGGTTGAATGCAGATCTCTTCAGGGGCAGGCGCGGTGGCTGCAACACTGCGGGAACGCTTCTCTACAACCCGGCAGGCGACACTTGCTCTTTGCGAAACGCTTTCGGCGGAGGACATGATGGTGCAGTCGACGCCCGAGGCCAGTCCGGTGAAGTGGCATGTGGCGCATACCAGCTGGTTCTTCGAGACGTTTGTGTTGCGGGAGTTTGTGGCGGGGTATCGGGAGTTTGACTCGGAGTATCTCTGGCTCTTCAACAGCTACTACAACTCGCTGGGCGACATGCCGGAGAAGAAGCTGCGAGCTTCCTTTTCAAGACCATCGCTTGAACGAGTCATGGCGTACCGGCAGCATGTTGATACGGCAGTGCTGGCGATGCTGGAGCGCCCGACGGAGGTCGAAGCGTTGCGCCGCGTGCGCATGGGGGTTGAGCATGAGCAGCAGCACCTGGAGCTTATCGTCACGGACATCAAGCACGCGCTTTACACCAATCCGCTGCGGCCGGCGCTGCGCGATGAGGGCTGGCAAACGGATGCGAGGATGGCGCCGCCGCTCGAGTGGGTCCGGTATGAGCCCGGCCTGATCGATGCGGGACAGACTCCGGATGCGCAAAGCATAGAAGATTTTGTCTGGGATAACGAGACGCCACGCCATCCTGTTTACCTTGCACCCTACGCGATGGCTACGCGGCTGGTGACCTGCGCCGAGTATCTGGCGTTCCTCGATGAGAACGGGTACGGGCGGCCGGAGCTTTGGCTCTCGGAGGGGTGGACGACCATGCGGGAGCGCGGATGGGAGGCGCCGCTCTACTGGCAGCGGGATCAGACGACCCGTTCAGGTTGGTCGATCTATACGGTGCATGGCCCGCGGCCGCTGGATGATCTAAGCGAAACGCCGGTCTGCCATCTCAGCTTTTTTGAGGCAGACGCGTTTGCCCGCTGGTCCGGGTGTCGACTCCCGACCGAATTTGAATGGGAGTTTGCGGCCGCAGGACCTGCGAGCACGGCGCTGATCCAGGCCGGTAATTTACTTGAGACAGAGAATCTGCAGCCCGTTCCAGCGTCCGCCGCCCCTGGCTTGCAGCAGCTCTTTGGCGATGTTTGGGAGTGGACGCAAAGTCCCTACACGGGGTATCCCGGCTACCAACCGCTTCCCGGGGCGCTGGGTGAGTACAACGGTAAGTTTATGTCGTCGCAGATCATTCTTCGCGGCGGCTCCTGCGCAACGCCGCGCTCCCACATTCGTCCGACCTACCGTAACTTCTTCGGTCCCGGCACCCGCTGGCAATTCTCAGGTCTTCGACTTGCAAAGGATGGAGCAGCAGGGGCTGGCGCGTGAGTTCACAGATTGAAGCGGTTTCAGAGACAGGTCTTGATGCACTCACGGCGGTAGTTCTCGAAGGGCTGAGCAGGCCGCAGAAAGCCCTGCCGGCATGGCTCTTCTATGATGAGCGCGGGTCGCAGTTCTTTGAACAGATCACGAGCCTTCCGGAGTACTACCTGACCCGGACGGAACGCAGCATTCTTGCCAGACACGCACCAGCACTGCCGGCGCATCTGGGCGCGAAGGTCACCGTCGCGGAGTTGGGTGCGGGCAGCGCCGCAAAGACTGGTCTGCTGCTGAAAGAGTTTGTGGCGCATCAAGGCTCGACGCTCTATCAGCCAATCGATATAAGTCCGACAGCGCTTGAGGAGGCGGCTACGTCTCTGGCCGACAAGGTTCCGGGCGTCGATGTAGAGTCACAGGTCGCGAACTACATCACGGACCCATACACGCTTCGTCGCCCTCAGGATCATGCGATCCTTGCACTCTACATTGGATCGAGTATTGGAAACTTTCCACCAGATGAGGCGAGAGCGATTCTAAGCACTCTGCGCGGTCATTTAGAACTGGGCGATTCGCTTCTTTTAGGCGTCGATCTTGCGCCCGGGCGACGGAAGAGCATTGATATTTTATTGGCGGCCTACGACGATGCGGCCGGCGTCACAGCCGCCTTCAACAAGAACATGCTGATGCGCCTGAACCGTGAGACCGGTGCCAACTTCGACACAGATGCCTTTGCTCATCGCGCGCAATGGAACGCAGAGGCCTCGCGGATCGAAATGCATCTTGAGAGTCTTCAGGCACAGACTGTGCAGATCGGTGGCGAGAGCATCTCTTTTGTACGTGGAGAGACGATTCATACTGAAAATAGTCACAAATTTCGCGAGAATGACATTCTCTCGCTCCTGCGTAGCTCAGGCTTTGAGATCGACCAGATGATGCATGATGACGACGAGCGATTTGCGGTCGTATTGGCGAATACAGCGCAGCTTGAGAACGTCGATTCGGCTCAGGTATCTCTCTCGTCACGCCACTCCGAGTAATTACCCGAGGTATCTCAGTTGGAGACACCGGTTCCGGTCGTAAGCATCGAGGGGGATTCAAATGCGAGGCCACTCTTGTCGAAGAGGTGGAGCGATCCCGGGTCGAATCCGACTGAAATGTCCGCGTCTACTTTAGTGGTGGTCTCGCCATTCACCCTCACTGTCATCGCTTCTCCGTACCGGGACAGAAGGTGAAGATAGCTTTCCGGGCCGAGATGCTCCACGGTTTGAACCTTCGCAGCAAGGACGCTGTTCTCTGCCAGGTACGCGTGTTCGGGCCGCAGACCAAGCGTAACTTTTTCACCTGCTTGCGCCGACTTCGAGATCAGTGGAACGTGCAGAGTAGCTCCATCCGGAAACGCGATCATGGTTCCTGAGGATGTGTTCTGCTGGAGCGTTGCGGAGAGAAAGTTCATGCGCGGAGATCCTATAAATCCGGCCACAAAGATGTTTTTTGGCTGACGGTAGAGCTCCATCGGCGTGCCAATCTGCTCGACCGACCCCGCCTGCAGGACCACGATACGATCGGCCATGGTCATCGCCTCTACCTGATCGTGCGTCACATAGATTGTGGTGGCTCGCAGCTGGCGATGGAGCCTGGTGAGCTCCACACGCATACGGACGCGCAGTGATGCATCGAGGTTCGACAATGGCTCGTCAAAGAGAAACACTTTAGGATTGCGAACGATCGCTCGACCAATTGCGACGCGCTGGCGCTGCCCCCCGGACAGTTCTTTCGGCTTACGCTGTAGCAGGGCTTCGAGGTTAAGAATGCGTGCGGCCTCGGCTACCTTTCGCTCACGTTCTTCCTTGGGAACTCCCGCTAGTTTAAGGTTGAACGACATATTGTCAGCGACGCTCATGTGCGGGTAGAGGGCATAGGTCTGGAAGACAAGCGCTAAACCCCGGCGAGCGGGATTAACGTGATTAATGCGCTGGCCGTCAAGCAGGAGATCTCCTGCGGTGCTGTCCTCGAGTCCAGCTATGAGCCTCAGAAGAGTCGACTTGCCGCAGCCAGAAGGACCGACAAAGACGGTGAGTTCCTGATCACGAATTGTGAGATCAATTCCTCGAAGGATTTCACTCTCTCCGAAGCTCTTGCGAATCTGCCGTAGTTCTATGGTTGCCATCTCGCGGCTCCCTCCCTATTTGACAGCGCCAAATGTAAGACCGCGAACTAACTGCCGCTGACTTACCCAGCCCAGAACCAGGATGGGTGCAATCGCCATGGTCGAGGCGGCAGAGAGCTTGGCGTAGAAAAGACCCTGCGGGCTTGAGAACGACGCGATGAACGCGGTGAGCGGAGCCGCCTTTGCTGCCGTCAGAGTAAGGCTCCAGAATGCTTCGTTCCAAGCCAGGATCGTAGCAAGCAGGCTTGTTGACACGATTCCCGGAAGCGAGAGTGGCAGCAGAAGGTTATAGATCTCGCGCACGGGCCCCGCTCCATCCATGCGTCCTGCTTCGAGAACCTCACGCGGCACCTCTTTGAAGAAGGTGTACAGCATCCAGATCACGATTGGCAGATTACCGACCGCATCGACAACAAGCAGGCCGGTCCTTGTGTCCAGCAGACCGGTGTCACGAAAGATGAGATAGATCGGAACAAGAACACCGACCGACGGCATCATCTTTGTTGAAAGCATCCAGAGGAGGGTGCCTCGTGTGCGCCGAGTGGGAGAGAAGGCCATCGTGTAAGCGGAAGGGATAGCAAAGAGGAGAGCCAGGAGCGTTGAACCTAAAGAGACCACAATGCTGTTCCAAGCAAAGCGCAGATAGTTGGATTGCTCCTGCACGACTCGAAAGCTCTCCAGTGTCGGATGAAAGAAAAGGTGAGGCACCCGCGCGATGGCCGCTGCTTCCGACTTGAAACTGGTCAAAACCATCCATAGCAGTGGAAAGGAAAGTAAGAGCGCAACCGCCCATCCAAGCAATGTGAATAGAGTCTTGCGTCGAAGCTCGATTGGAGTCATGCTGTCGCTCTCCTACGCATCAAGATTGCGCGCAAAAGAGCGCATGAGAAAGAATGCAAGGAGATTTGCCAGAAGAACGGCGACAAGGCCGGCTACAGCTGCACCGCCGATGTCATATTCCATCAACACATATCTGTAAATCAGGAAGGAGAGATTGGTGGAAGCAAATCCCGGACCGCCAGCTGATGTCACATAGATTTCGGCAAAGATGCCAAGCAGAAAGATGGTCTCAATCATTGTTGTGGCCGCAACGGCACGACCCAGATGCGGCCAGATGATGTACCGGAACATCGCGATTGCTCCGGCTCCATCCATGCGTGCCGCTTCTTTTCGTTCCTCATCCAAAGATTGCACAGCCGTGAGCAAGGTGAGAAAGGCGAACGGCAACCACTGCCAGGAGACAATCACAATGATCGAAGTGAGAGGCGCGACGGCGAACCAATCAACAGGCTTCAAACCTACGCTTCGCATGAGAAAAGCCAGGAGGCCGTTCTCCGGATGAAGGATCATGTTCTTCCAAAGAAGAGCACTCACCGTCGGCATGACGAAGAACGGGGACAAAACCAAGACTCGCGCGATGCCTCGTCCGAAGAAGTCCTGATCGAAGAGAATTGCCAGCAGTGTTCCCAGTCCAATCGTAATCAGCAGGATCGAGGCGAGCAGAAAAATGGTATTCCAGATCGCGAGCCCGAGCCCCGGATCACTGAGCAGGTAGCGATAGTTCCCCCATCCATCAAAGCCTGTTCTGGTCGGTTCCATGAGGTTGTAGCGCCTGAAGGAAAACCACAGGGTCATGCAGAGGGGAACAATGGACCAGAGGAACAAGACGCTGATGGCAGGCACGTTGAGGAGCAGACGCCCCCGCGGACGTGTCGCGATCTGATCTCCCGACAAGACTGGCTGATGCTGCGTCATTTGTTGCTCCCGACTCCCATGCGGCGGTCCACACGTTCGGTAGCGGCCTGCGCCTGGCCGAGAGCTTCATCCACGGTGAGATCGCCGACCAGTGCAGCAGCAAGAAGTTGACCGACCTGATTTCCAATCGTCGGGAACGAGGGCATCACTACGATCTGTACACCTGTGTATGGAACGGGTTCCTGCGTCGGGTGAAGTGGATCTGCCGCCATGATGGCCTGATAGGTGAGGGCGGCAAAGGGTGCGGCTGCAAGATACTTCGGCTGCTCGTAGGTCGAGCGACGTGTGCCAGGCGGCACGGACGCCAAGCCGCTTGTTTTAGCGACAAGATCGATATATTGCTTTGAGGTAGCCCACTCAATGAAGGTAGCCGCAGCATCTGCGTGCTTCGATGCCGCAGGGATTGCTAATCCCCAAAACCAGAGCCACTGTGTTCCTCGCGGGGTGGTGCCGATGGGCGCAGGAGCGAAGCCGACTGAGCCAGCCACGTTCGACTCCTTCGAGTCGAAGAGCGAACCTGCAGCTACGGTCGCGTCGATCCACAGAGCACATCGTCCATTCTCAAAGAGTGTCAGAGACTCATTGAAGCCGTTTGAGCTGCTGCCAGGCGGTCCGTATCTCCGCAGGAGATCGACATACAGGCTTGCAGCGGTATGCCATGGCTTCGACGTGAGCTGAGGGCGCCAGTCCTCGTCATACCATCGGCCGCCAAAGGTATTCACCATTGTAGAGATGAACGCCATGTTCTCGCCCCAGCCAGGCTTTCCTCGCAGACAGAGACCATACATATTCTGTGCGGGATCATTTAAGAGACGGGCGAAGCGAGCTATATCGCTGTAAGTCGGTTGTGCTGGCATCACCAAGCCGGCGCGTGCAAACAGATCCTTCCGGTAGTAGGTTAGCGAACTCTCGGCGTAAAACGGCAAGGCATACAGCTTGCCGTCGAAGGATGCACCATCGCGGATAGGCTTTAGCAGATCATTCAGTTCATAGGCAGGAGAAAGTCTGGAGTCAAGTGGAAGAAGCCAGCCGCGCTGACCCCATACCGGCGCCTCCAGAGGACCGATCGTTACCACGTCGTACTGTCCTCCGTGCGTGGCTGCGTCGGTTGTCGTTTTCTCTCGGAGGATGTTTTCCTCGAGCACTACCCAATCAAGCCGAATACCAGGATGCTGCTGCTCAAAAACTTTCGAGAGCCGCTGCATGATCGTCATGTCGCCGTTGTTGACGGTGGCAACTGTCAGCGTCACAGGCGTCTGAGATTCTGTGACCTTGCCCAAAAACAAGCACATGGAGAGAGTGATGAGACCGAAGCGCAACCATCCCGTTGCTCTCTGCTTCAGTCGCCCCATGTGCTCTCCGATCGTCTTACCGTCACTCATTTAGAGCAAGCATCCACGAAGATCAATGTGAGGCCTAAAGGCTTCCAAGTCAACTCTCCCGGTCTGAGCCGCTGCCATGTTGACCTCGAGATCTTCTTCGTCAAGGGTTCAGCTTTAGAGCTTCCTCTCCCCGAAAGGGCTTCAGGAACCTTGACTCGCGATCCGACTGGCCTAAGGTGCGCGATCCAGAAGTTCAAGCAGGCGATCTACGAAAGGGAGCTGGCCGGCTATGATCTTCTTCTGCACATCCTGCACTGCAAACCATTCACAACGGTCGATCTCAGGAATAGTGAGGGTCTGGCCGGAGCGCGGCGGCCAAGTAATGTCACATGTCCCGCTAACGCATTTCGCCGGATCGCAATCACCCTCTGCGGCCCACGCAGACACGATCTTACCGCCGCTTTGCTTGATATCTCCGAGGGCAAGGAAAGGTCCTTCAGCGACGAAGCCGGTCTCCTCCTCAAACTCTCGTCTGGCAGCTCCAAGAGGCTCCTCGCCTTCAGCGATCTCGCCTTTCGCAATCGACCATGAACCCGCGTCCCTCTTCGCCCAGAAGGGGCGTCCAGGATGAACAAGGAGCATCTCCAGAGCAGCCCCGCGCCTTCGATACAGAACGAGACCTGCGCTTCGTTTCGGCATGGACCTCTCTTTAGAACGACGGCGACAGCTCGCACCATCGCCGCCGGAATGTCAGATAGAGAGCTGGAGCATGCGGTTCAGGCGTTGTACGAATCCTGCCGGATCCTGCAATGGAACGCCTTCCATCAGCAAAGCTTGTTCGTAGAGCAGCCATGCGGCGTCTTCGGTGAGAGGATCGTCGGAACGATCCAGCATCTTGCGGACGATCTCGTGGTCAGGGTTGATCTCCAAAGTTGGTTTGAGAGCGGGAAGCTCTGTCTGTCCCATGGCACGCAACATCTGCTGCATCTGAAGAGAAGGTTCAGCTTCATCAGAGACGATGCAGGAAGGGCTGTCTGCCAGACGTGTCGAGACTCGCACATCCTTCACCTTTTCCCCCAGTATCGTCTTGAGCCTTGCTATTAACGGCTGCAGGTGCTCGGCCTTTGTGGGCTCAGCTTCTGTAAAATCTTCACTGGTAGAGCTCTTATTGACCGCCTTTAGATCAAGACCGCTATAGCTGGTCACTCCTGAAAAGACGATCTCGTCAATCTCGTCGTCGAGAACCAGGACCTCAATGTTCTTCCTCTTATATATCTCGAGAAGCGGTGATGTTCGCAGCAGCGCTTCTGCCCCGCCCGTGATGTAGTACAGGCTTTTCTGTTCCGGGATCATGCGGGATTTCACATCAGCAAGACTGGTTAGTCCATCCACGGTCGTCGATTTAAGTCGAACAAGATCGAGCAGGATCTCTCGATTGGCAAAGTCGCCATAAAGGCCTTCCTTCAGCGGACGATTATATTGCTGAATAAACGTAAGGTACTTGTCAGGTTCATTTGCCGCAACCAGCTTCAATTCTGAGAGGATCTTCTTAACGCTCGCGGTTCGGATACTTGTAAGCACGCGATTCTGCTGAAGAATCTCTCGGCTGACGTTCAGCGGCAGATCCTCGCTGTCAACGATGCCGCGGACAAAGCGCAGATACTGAGGCAGAAGCTCCTTCGCATCATCCATGATGAAGACGCGCTTAACATAAAGTTTCACTCCCACCTTGTACTCGGCTTGGTAGAGATCAAGCGGAGCTTTTGCAGGAATGTAAAAGAGAGTTATGTACTCAGAACTTCCTTCTGCCTTGGTGTGAAACCAGAACAGTGGGTTCTGCGAGTCGCCGGTGATGGACTGGTAGAGTTCTTTATAGTCCTCGTCCGTAAGGTCGTTCTTTCCCCGGCGCCAGAGGGCACTGGCCTCATTGACCTGTTCTGTCACCTGGGATTTATCCGACTTCTTCTCCGCTTCGTTCCACTCGCTCTTCTCATAGGTGAGAAAGATCGGAAACGCGATGTGGTTGGAATATTTCTTTACGATCTCCCGCAGGCGCCAACTGTTGGCGTACTGTTTCCCTTCCTCATTCAAGTGAAGAACGATCGTCGTCCCAACACTTGGATGATCTGCAGGTTCAATGTCAAAGCCCGTCTTACCATCACTCGTCCATCGCCAGGCGCGCTCCTCACCAGCTTTTCGCGACGTGACTTCGATCTGATCAGCGACCATGAAGGCACTGTAAAAACCCACGCCGAACTGACCGATCAGATTGGAATCTCTCTTCGCATCGCCTGACAGCTGAGAAAGAAAGTTCTTCGTTCCCGAACGAGCAATCGTTCCAAGATGGGACGTGAGATCTTCCTCGTTCATGCCGATGCCTGTGTCAGAAATCGTGAGTGTCTTCTTTTCTTCGTTCAGTTCCAGAGCGATTCGCGGCTCAAACGGAAGTGCCTTATAGGCCTCCTCCGTGAGCGTCAGATGGCGAAGCTTATCGAGCGCATCCGAGGAATTAGAAACCAACTCGCGGAGGAAGATCTCAGGATGAGAGTAGAGAGAATGGATGATGAGTTGAAGAAGCTGACTGACTTCGGTCTGAAATTCTCGTTTAGACATAATATTCTCAGTTTATCCAACAGCCGGAACTACGTCAGCGTGCCGACTCAGGTGGTCCGCATGCCGCATCAGACAGAAAGCTCGACCACATGACCCGCGTAGCCAACGATGGCTGCACTCGCCATGTGGAGAAACAGCCCATGTTCGACCACGCCGACAACGCTGCGGATCGAGGCAGCTAAGGCTTCTGGAGATTCAATTTGCCCACAGGCGCAATCCACGATGTAATTTCCCTCGTCGGTCAGAAACGGGGAGCCATCCGCCGATGCACGCAAGTGAGGCTGCACCCCAAGAGCAAGCAACTTTGGCGTTACGATTGGAAGCGCCATCCTGATGACTTCGACGGGTAAGGGAAACCGGCCGAGTTGAAGTACCTGCTTGCCGGCATCCACAATCACCAGGAACCGACGTGCCGCGCTGATGACGATCTTCTCGCGAAGCAGCGCACCGCCGCCTCCCTTGATCAACGCCAGATCGGGGCCGACTTCGTCCGCACCATCGACGGCAAGGTCCAGTACCGGCGTCTCATCGAACGATGTCATCGGAATCGACAAGGAGACTGCCAGATCATGGCTCGCCTTTGATGAGGCAACACACCGGACCTTCAGCCCCTGAGTAACGCGTTGCGCAAGCTGATGGATAAACAGGGTTGCCGTCGTTCCTGTACCAAGGCCGATCGCCATGCCATCGTCGACGAAGTCGACAGCGCGACGAGCCGCCATCAGCTTTCCATCCGCAGGTTTCATAACGACATGGTAGACGATCCGACCACGTTCTACTTCGTACCCGGTTTTTCCAAATGGCCACCGAACTCATACCGCAGGGCAGAGAGAAGTTTGTTTGAGAAGTCCGCTTCGCCGCGAGAGCTGAAGCGTGTATAGAGCGCAGTGGTCAGCACCGGTGTCGGGACGCCCTCGTCGATCCCAGCCTTGATCGTCCAGCGTCCCTCCCCGGAGTCCGAGACGCGCCCGCTGAATTTAGCTAAGTCGGGATCTTCGACCAGGGCCGTTGCTGCAAGATCAAGCAGCCATGAGGAGACCACACTGCCACGTCTCCAAACCTCCGCCACGTCCGGCAAATTGAAGTCAAATTGGTAGAGGTCCGGATCGCGCAGCGGTGTCGTCTCGGCGTCAATCTCTGCAGTGTGTTTGCCGATGTTCGCGCCACGCAGTACACCCAGACCCTCAGCGTACGCGGCCATCATCCCGTATTCGATTCCGTTATGCACCATCTTTACGAAGTGCCCGCCGCCATGACTGCCGCAGTGCAGGTATCCCTCTTCTGATGTACCACCAAGCTTCTCGCGTCCAGGTGTCAGGGCGATATCTCCCTTTCCCGGTGCGATTGCCTTGAAGATAGGGTCGAGGTGTTCCACAACCGAGTCAGAGCCGCCAATCATCATGCAGTAGCCGCGCTCCAAGCCCCACACTCCGCCGCTCGTCCCTACATCGACATACTCGATGCCCTTGGACGCGAGCTCCTTTGCCCGTCGTATGTCGTCGACATAGTACGAATTACCCCCATCGATCAGGATGTCTCCCGCTTCGAGATGAGGAACGAGCTCTGCAATCGTCTCTTCGACAACTCCGGCCGGGATCATGAGCCAGATAGCACGCGGCTTCTGAAGTTTGCCGACCATCTCTTCCATGGAGCTGGAAGGTGTTATGCCGTCGTGCCTGGCCGTCTCCTGCACTGCCTTCGCTGACCGATCGAACACAACGCACTCATGTCCGCGCGCCGCCAGACGCTGCGCCATGTTGGATCCCATTCGCCCCAAACCTACCATCGCAAGCTGCATTTCGAGACTCCTACATTCTCATGTTGTCCTGCACAAGGGGCCCTGAACTCGAGCCGTACGCCCTGCCCGAGGTCATTCAGGCTTAATAGTGAGTGTGACAGCCCGATCCGGATGCGTATCAAACTGACTTATGTTCTTCCTCTTCGATTGCTGGCCGCGAAAGATCGCCCACAGATCATAATCCGTATCGGCGCTGATTCGCTTAAAGCTGAAGTGTCCGCTCCGGTCCGTCAGGTACGTGACGACACTATGAGAGCTGCTGTTTTCGAGGTATACGACTGCTCCGCGAAGCGGCTCATGGTGTCCGTCCTCAACAACGCCGAACAGGTCTCGCTCCACCTGCTGTGCATGGAGTCCATGCGTCCCAAAGCTCATGCAGCACAGGCCGTAAACAGCGACCGTCGCGGCTGTCGTTCTTTGAAAGATCAAGCCGCTTCCTTTCCGGAATGCTGATCGGTAGTTTGCCTCAGCACGTCTGTTAAGATGCTCCGAGGCGGATTTGGCAGCATGGAGGAACACTCGAATCGCCAGCAGGTTGCGTTGACAGTAGCAGGTCCTGTTTGATCTCTCAAACCCTTGCTCTTCCGGAGCAGTCTGCGAGATGACCGCGGAGATTCGGTCACGGTGGTCCTCCCTGAGTTCCAGAGAGGAATCTCATCAGGCTGTTTTCGAATCACATGAGGCGCACTTCACACGCAAGGAGAAAGAGCGAAATGGCACTCGAAAAGATCGTGTACACCGCACGTGCAACCGCAACCGGAGGCCGGGAGGGAATCGCCAGATCGGACGATGGCAAGCTGGACGTGAAGCTTGGCCTGCCGAAGCAGATGGGTGGAAAAGACGACGGGACTAACCCTGAGCAGCTCTTCGCAGCGGGTTATGCGGCCTGCTTTATAGGCGCGATGAAGCACGTGGCAAGCACGCAGAAGATGCAGCTTCCGGCAGAAACGGCTATCGATTCGAGTGTCTCTTTCGGTCCGCGCACAGGTGGGGAGAAAGGCTTCAGCGTTGACGTCGCTCTTGCGATTCATCTTCCCGGCATGGATCATGCGGCGGCGGAAAAGCTGGTGCAGGAAGCTCACGAGGTCTGCCCCTACTCGAACGCAACCCGCAATAACATCGACGTAACGCTCACTGTTGCCTGACTTGAGGAGGATGGAGGTGTAGCTTACACCTGCATCCTTCGCTGGCAAGGAGGATCCTGTGTCGACAAAGAAGGATGAAGCCGCAGAGATCCTCTCGGTGGCGGGGCGCAATGTTCGCGTGTCACACCCGGACAAGCTTTACTTTGCAAGAGAGACACGTCTCTCCAAAATCGATCTGATCCGCTACTACCTGGCTGTCGCTCCTGGAGCCCTGGCAGGTATTCGAGATCGGCCCGTCGTTCTCAAGCGTTTCGTCAACGGTGCTGAGGCGGAGCCGTTCTATCAGAAGCGGGCACCGACCGATCGCCCCTCGTGGCTGCGCACCGTGACACTCTCCTTTCCATCCGGCCGCACAGCAGAAGAGGTGGTCGTCGACGACGACGCGGGTCTGGCATGGATCGTAAACCTGGGCTGTATTGAACTGCACCCACATCCGGTCAGATCTGCCGATCTTGATCATCCGGACGAACTTCGCGTTGATCTGGATCCGGGTCCGGGGGTGGAGTGGTCTGATGTTCGCAGGGTCGCGCTTGAGGTGCAGCAGGTGCTGGACGACGTAGGCCTTCGCGGCTGGCCGAAGACCAGCGGCTCTCGAGGCATGCATATCAATGTGCGCATTGAGCCCCGCTGGACCTTTACCGAGGTCCGTCGTGCCGCACTTGCCCTTTCACGCGCAGTGGAGCGGCGTGCTCCCGCGATCGCTAGTTCGAAGTGGTGGAAGGAGGAGCGGCACGGCGTCTTCCTCGACTACAACCAGAATGCGAAAGACCGGACGACATGCTCTGCCTACTCCGTCAGACCGCTGCCGGATGCTCGTGTCTCCGCTCCGCTGAACTGGGATGAGGTCAGCAACTGTGAACCGGCGGACTTCACGGTGCTCACCATGCCGAGCCGCTTTACTGCGATCGGCGATCCACATGCCGCAATGGATACGGCATTGGGTTCGCTCGAGACAATACTTGTCTTGGCCGCGCGGGATGAGGCGGAGGGTCTAGGCGACGCGCCCTGGCCGCCACACTTCCGGAAGGCCGAGGGCGAAGGGCCACGTGTCGCACCGTCACGCGCCCGGTCGGCGGCGACGAAGCCCTTTGCGCATCAGCTTGGTGAAGGCTTCGGCTCGCAACGATTTCGCAAGCGATCGGCCGCCCTGGAAGAAAGTTCGCCCGACTCTCCCTCCGCTGCGTCGCCCACCGCGCCAAAGGCAACGCGCAAGCCCCGCGTGTCCAAGCAGCCGCTGCTTACAGTCGCCAACTCGCCCGATAAGGCCGCGGCAGAAGCCGGTCTCGACCGCTGGCGATCCGCTCATCCCGAGGCGGCAGCCTATCTCACCGTGGAGGATGTTCTCGTAGATCGCATGCGCGGCCGCTCGTATGTCTGGTACCGTATCCGTCTCAATCTGCGAAACATTCCGGAGTCCCTACGCCCCGCGCAGCAGATCCCTGATCCCGATGATGATCCCACTCGTAGCGATCCAGCGTCCGAGTGATCATGACCCAAGCTTGAGCGTCTGCCCTTAGCGTCCGCCCGGGAAGATCTCCATCAACTCCTGCGGACTTACTACTTCCAGTTGTGCGTAGGTGCAGGAGGCAGGAAGCTTGTCCGTTCGCCATCGTCGAAACTGCGCCATATGCCGGAAGCGCTCGCCTTGCATGTGCTCATAGGCCACCTCAAGGACCAGCTCCGGCCGTAGGGGAACCCAGGAGAGATCCTTTCCCTGGCTCCAGCGGCTTTGTCCGCCCGGCATCCGTCCGCTTACGGAGGCCTCCGCCCACCCAGCCCAGGGATGCCCCTCTAAAGCTCGATCCCGGTAGGGTGCAAGCAGGTCAACAAGCTCTCTTCGCTTCACCTGTGTGAAGCTTGCACACACACCGACGTGCTGCAGTGCGCCGTGCGCGTCGAAGAGCCCCAGAAGAAGCGATCCGACGGCCGTTCCTTCCCCATCCTTGTGCCAGCGAAAGCCCGCTACGACGCAGTCACAGTCTCGCTCATGCTTCACCTTCAGCATGGTGCGTTTGTCCGGCTCATAGGTGCCCGCGATGGGCTTTGCCATGACGCCGTCCAGTCCTGCACCCTCGAAACGGCGAAACCAGTCCTCCGCAACACCAGCATCACGGGTTGTGGGCGTGAGATGGAGTGGAGCCTCCGCGCTTGCCAGTGCCTCCTCCAGTAATGCCCGCCGCCGCTCCAGAGGCTCCTGCATCAGGTTTGCATCGCCGAGTGCAAGCACGTCGAAGAGGACTATCGAAGCGGGAGTCTCTTCCGCGAGCAGCCGAACCCGCGACGCCGCAGGATGAACGCGGAGCTGCAGTGCGTCAAAGTCCAGGCTGCCGCGGCGCGCAATCACAATCTCCCCATCGAGAACGCATTGTGTGGGCAGCTGCGACCGCACAGTATCAAGCAACTCCGGGAAGTATCGGTTAAGTGATTTACCATCGCGGCTCTGCAGGAGGATCTCCTCGCCATCACGGAAGACGAGAACGCGAAAGCCGTCCCACTTCGGCTCGAAAAGCCATTCACCTTGATCCGGAATGGCTGCGACCCGCTTGGCCAACATAGGAGCGACAGGCGCGGCAACAGGAAGAGTCATGATGTTGTCCTCAGAAGGCTATGCGGAACCAGGTCAATCGCAAAGAAAAGAGACAGGAGCTTTCGCCCCTGCCTCCCCACCGTAAAGCTTTCTGCGGGTGGTACGCTGCAGCCTTACTTTGATGTGCTGTCCTGCACTTTCTGCTTCTCCTGATTCATCTTGTCCGATGTGTCCATCTTGGTCTCGCGCGTCTTATCGACTACTTTGCTCTTTTTCTCAGCCTTGGGATCGAAGACCTTCTGAACGCCTTCCTTTGACCTGTCATAGGCCTTCACAGACGTTTCCTTGGTCTTGTTGACCGCCACCGTACCACCCTCTTTGGTCTTGTCAGCAGCCTTGGCTGTTCCGCTCCTGGTGTCCTTTGCCGCGTGCTTTGTTGCATGTTTGGTCTTGTGGTACGTGCGCTTCGTGGTTTTCTTGACCGCGTGGCCGGTCTCGTCTGCCGCGTTCTTTGTATCTGTACCTGCGTTGTGCATATCCTGGCCGGCGGTCTGCGCCGACAGGACAGCAGGCATCATCAAGGCTGACGCGACAGCGAACGTGGCAAAGCTGGAGATCAAACGTACGGTTTTCATAGTCTCTTAGGGAGTACCTTTCAGAAATTGGTTGCGCTGCTGCCTCTACAAGGTACACGCCCTTGCCCATTGGGAAGGGAAGTCTGACAACCTCCCGTTACCAACTTAGTAAGCGGAGTAGAACACGTGAAAACACCTCTAATGTCTCAGTCCGTTCCGGCTGCCGTCACGCTGCGGCCTTACCGACGGTCGGATCTGCAGGCGATCGTGGAGCTCGACCGGATCTGCTTCTTCCCGCCATTCCGTTTTAGCAAGCAGTCTATGAGCGAGTTTGTGCAGGCGCGGAACGCGATCTCACTTGTAGCCTGCGGGGATGGCACGACGAGAGTTATAGGGTTCGTGATCATCCATCTGGCTGCTCATTCTGACGGTATTCACGGCTACGTCGTTACTCTGGATGTGAACCCTGCCTACACGGGATGCCGGATCGGATCGAAGTTACTCGACAGAGGAGAGCGGGATGCCGCTCGAGCCGGTGCAACCCGGATGGACTTACACGTACACACGGAGAACACGGGCGCGATCGCTTTCTATGACAAGCAGCACTACCAGCCAGAGAACCGCTTAGAGAGCTTCTACGGCTTGGGTCGGGACGCGTTCTCTTACAGCAAAAGCCTTGAGCGTCCCGACACTCTGTGACTGCGGGAGCGAGACCTGAGACTTTTACTCCTTAGGAATGTCCGTGTCCACACTGACTTCGTGATCCTTTTTGTACGCTTCAGCGCTCTCGGACTTACTCTGCGCGTCGGTCTTCGCTGCCTTCGCTCGATCGATCAAAGCATCGCCGGCATTCTTAACGTTTCCCCAGGCATCGCGCGCGGAGCCTTCAAGTTGATCTTCCTTGCCTGCTACCTTCAGGTTCTCGTCTCCCACCAGAGCTCCGGCCGCCTCTTCTATGTGGCCGCCGGCCTTTTGCAGAACACCCTTGATGTTGTCTGAATTCATAACGTTCTGTCCTCCAGAAGCTATAGGGTGCATCCCGCAAGAGGAGGGTTGGCCGAACTCTGCGGATCGTTCTCTGAAGGGTTGGGCTGCATACGCCAGCGCTTTCTTGCCTGACAGCTTCGCCCGAAACGGCTGGAACAATACCAGAAAGATCTTCTCCTGGCATTGCAACTTCCGGGGGAGAGCCGCTGCGCTAACTAGTTATGTTGCGCTTCAAACTCTCGGCAGAGTATTGGGAACAGAGGCGACATGAGTCGCCCACCAAGGAGCTCCTCCCATGATCCATGATCTTGTTCTCGCCGCGGTATTTCTCGGAATGATCATCGCCCCCGCGCTGCTCGCCATGCGCTCCGGCCGGGAGGAGAAAGACGCCCTGTGATCCGCCCGCGTCTTGTGGTTCCGGCCAGGGACACATGTTGCCGGCCGACACCGCATACCCTTGCTCCGCGCGTTCCAGGTCTTGCTTTCAACTTCAGTTCCGTTCTGCCCCATCGCATCACCGGGCCCCTGATCGAGGCAGAAAGCCAGCGCGACACCGTTCGATCCTCCCCTCGAACCCGTCGCATCACCTTCATCCTCCACCCGCTTCTTCCCACCGCACTTGCAAGCTGAGAACAAAGGCCGTCTCCCACAACAGAGGAGACGGCCTTCCTTCATCTGGGTTTCTGCAAGGCCGGTCTACCCTCGCAGGGCCATCTGCTCCGTCACAATCTGTGTCAGGTCCGGCTTCTTGAGGCCATGCTCGCGCTCGTTAAACTCGTCTACCTTGCTCGACCAGTTCATGGAACAAAACTTGGGGCCACACATCGAGCAGAAGGCAGCTTCCTTGTAGTAGTCATCCGGCAGCGTCTCGTCATGCATGCCGCGAGCGGTCTCCGGATCAAGGGACAACGCGAACTGTTTGTCCCAGTCAAAGGTGTACCGGGCGTGGCTAATCGCATCATCACGGTCCCGTGCGCCGGGCCGATGCCGTGCGATATCTGCTGCGTGGGCCGCGATCTTATATGCGATGATCCCGTCTTTCACGTCCTTCTCGTTCGGCAGCCCAAGATGCTCTTTGGGAGTCACATAACAGAGCATCGCCGCTCCATGCCAGCCGATCATGGCCGCGCCGATCGCGCTTGTGATGTGGTCATACCCCGGTGCGATGTCCGTGACCAGGGGACCAAGTACGTAGAACGGCGCACCATCGCAGAGCTCAACCTCTTTCTCCACCTGCTCCTTAATTTTGTCCATCGGCACGTGCCCTGGACCCTCGATCATGACCTGGACATCGTCCTTCCAGGCCTGCCGTGTCAGCTCGCCGAGCGTCTTCAGCTCCGCAAACTGCGCTGCATCGCTGGCGTCTGCTACAGATCCCGGCCGCAGACCGTCTCCCAGGGAGTAGCTGACATCGTATTTCGCCATGATCTTTGTAATGCGATCAAAGTTCTCGTAGAGGAAGTTTTGTTTGTGGTGCGCCGTCATCCACTGCGCCAGGATGGCTCCGCCACGGCTTACGATGCCCGTGATCCGCTTGGAGACCAGTGGAATGTACTGCACCAGAACACCCGCATGGATCGTGAAGTAGTCGACACCCTGCTGGGCCTGCTCCTCGATGACTTCGAGATAAAGATCAATGTTCAGGTCCTCTACCCGCTTCACGCGCGAGAGCGCCTCATACAACGGCACTGTACCGATTGGCACCGGCGAGTGCCGAAGAATTGCTTCGCGGATCCTCGGAATATCGCCACCTGTTGAGAGATCCATCACTGTGTCCGCGCCGTAGTGCACCGCGGTATGCAGCTTTCGCAGCTCCTCATCCACGTTGCTGACGATTGCCGAGTTGCCGATGTTCGCATTGATCTTGCACAGGCTCTCGACGCCGATCGCCATCGGCTCAAGCTCCGGATGATTGATGTTCGCCGGGATGATCATGGTTCCCTTGGCGATCTCGCTCCGTACCAGCTCCGCCGCGACCTTTTCCTTCTGCGCGACAAAGACCATCTCTTCAGTGATCAGGCCTTTGCGCGCAAAGTGCATCTGGCTCATGTTCCAGTCGCCGGTACGGGCAGCCTCTTCTTTACGTCTTACGATCCACTCTGCCCGGCCAGTCGGCACGCGGTAGCCATTCCCACTCGTGTGCGTGGCATCTTCGCTAGCCTGGCCGTTTCCGCTCCCCACAAATCCATTTCGATTGCCGCTCATGCGCTCTGAACCCCCTGCCAAAATGCCAACGTAAGCCGCCGCCGCGATATCTAAACTATACGCGTGCGCTGCGCCTGATCCTGTTTCTTGCCGGCCCCTGTGTCTCCTGTAGACTTTGCTCATACATGAAAACTTCCGGTATGGCGGGCTTCAAATCTCTTGTAATCCTCATGATTGAGTCCGAGCAGCCGGAAGGAATCTCCTCGCGCAAACTGGTGGTCGAGACAGCCAAGCACAACGTGATCACCGCCTATAACCCGACCAACGGCCTCGAACTGCTTCGCCGCTTTCCGGCCGTAGACGCCGTTCTTCTTCATGCCGCGGTCCTTGATCACCTTCCGCTGATCGAGCAGATCCGAGAGATCAGCCCAGACCTCCCCATCATCATCGCAACACCGCGGCCAAGTGACCACTACGAGGGAGCCAACTACATCATTCCATCGCACGAACCGCAACTGCTCCTCGATCTTTTGTCACGAGTCTTCGGCGTTAAAAAAAGCACGTCGGACACCTGAGGCAACGTGGCTCAGGGCAGCGCGTGGCTCCCGGTCTGCGAGTGCATTTGCCACTACGCTTCACCCTCTCTCCCGCCGTTCGCCTCATCACCACACGTTCAAGTGGGCCGGCCGTAGTGCTTTCCCTCGTCGTAAACTAGAGGAGTATGGCAAGCACAGCGCGTAAGAACCACACCGGCATCATCGTTGCGACCGTCATCATCGTTGCGACCATAGCTTGGCTCGCCTTTACCGGTCAGCGTGAGAACAAGAGCTACTACGTCACTATCTCCGAGCTTCAGAGCCTCGGCAACAAGGCTTATACCCGTCATCTGCGCGTCGCCGGAAATGTGCAGCCTGGCTCCATTCATCGCGTCGGCCCTGGTGCGGATTTCACCCTGCTCGAGCTCGGGAAGACCCTGCGTGTGGACTATCGCGGCTCGGAGCCGCCGCCAGATACGTTCAAGGATGACGCTCAGGCCCTTGCCGTCGGCACCTTCGGCCGTGACGGCGTCTTTCATGCCACACAGATTCAAGCCAAGTGCGCCAGCAAATACGCTCCCGCAGATATGAAGAAGCCGCAAGCCAAGCCGGTGGCTGCAGCCGTTCTTTCTTCTCGCCCCTAGGTTCTTTGTTTTTCACCGCCGCGAAAGCATCTTCAGCCCGTTTCAGGTATGCATGAAAGCGGGTAGGGGATCGTCTCCGCGACGGAGTGGGTCATGCCGCTCCATGTCTGAAGTTCTATACTTTCTAAGTGACCCCACCCTCGACCGCACCTGCTATCGAGATTACCGATGCCGCCCGCATCTTCGGCTCCTTTGCCGCGCTCCGGCACTGCTCCGCTACCATCCTTGCGGGTACGATTACCCTGCTGCTTGGGGAGAATGGTGCCGGCAAGTCGACCCTGCTTCGTCTCATCGCTGGCCTTGGCACACCATCGCGCGGCTCCGTTCGCGTCTTCGGCGAAGCACCGCACCTGCTACGTAGCCGCGTCGCTTATGTCAGTCACAGCACCATGCTTTATGACGAGCTCACCGCACTCGAGAACCTGCGATACTTCGCCAGTCTGCAGTCCGCCGGTCCCCAGTGCGCCTGCAGCTCGGGCTCGCCGGAGATGGCTCTCCGCGCCGTCGGACTCGACCCGCACCTCAGCCGTCCGGTAGGTCAGTTCTCCCAGGGTATGCGTCAGCGCACTGCTCTCGCCCGTGCCCTGCAAACGGATCCAGACCTCCTGCTCCTCGATGAACCCTTTTCAAATCTTGACGTCGCCGGTGTGCGCGGCATGATCGATCTGCTGCTGGACTTCCGCACATGGCCCAGCAAGTCCTCTCCTGCAGGCCGCACCATTCTCCTGACCACGCACCAGGCAGATCTGGTCCGTCCCATAGCCGATGTCACGCTCACCCTGAGAGACGGTGTTCTTGCGCGGGAAGAGTCTGTGAGACGCAGCGCGTGAGCCGGTCTGAGAGGACGGCCCAGGGAACACCAAAGACCAACGCAGCCCGCGCCCTCGACGCTCTCAGCATCATCTACGATCTGCGCAGCTACGAGGTCGATGAGGCAGATCTGACCGCAGCTTCGGTTGCCCGCAAGATCGGCCTGCCGGCCGAGCAGGTGTTCAAGACCCTCGTCGTACGCGCCGCTTCGGGTAACCATCTGTTTGCAATCATCCCCGGCAACGCAGAGGTAGATCTGAAGAAGCTTGCCGCGGCCGCTGGAGAAAAGCGCTGCGAGCTGGCCCCGCTCAAGGAAGTAGAACCTCTCACGGGCTACGTCCGCGGCGGTGTCACCGTTCTGGCCGCTCGCAAAGCCTTTCTGGCCATCGCGGATGAAAGTATCGAGCTTTATGACCAGATCAGCGTCTCTGCGGGCCAGCGCGGCCTGCAACTGGTGCTCGTGCCTGGCGAGTACCTTCGTGCAACGAAGTGCCTTCTCGCCGATCTCATCAAAGGTCCCGTCAAGGTCTCGAACGGGCAATGACGTTCCTCCGCCATACCGCCAGTCATCTCGCAAAAGATCTGCGTCTGGAGTGGCGATCGCGGGAAGCCATCAACGGAGTTCTCTTCTTCGCCCTCCTGGTGGTCATCGTGGTCTCGCTCGCATTCGACCCCACCTCAAATCCCACTCTGGCACGTGAGATTGCCGGCGGTATTCTCTGGATCGCAATTCTTTTTGCCTCGATTACGGCTCTCAATGGGTCCTGGCTGCGGGAGCAGCGTAACGGCGTCCTCGACGCCCAGCGGCTGGCTCCTTCCGCTCCTTCCGCGCTCTTCCTTGGCAAGGTCCTGGCAAACTTCCTCTTCGTGTCTGTCGTTGAGCTGGTTCTGGCTCCTGTCTTCGCCGTCTTCTACAACCTGCACCCGCTCGGGGATACCCGACTTCTGGCGCTGATCCTTCCACTCGGAACCTGGGCTTTGGTGGTGAACGGCACGTTCTTTGCAGCCTTGAGCCTGCGCGCCCGCTCCCGTGAGTTGCTCCTTCCGCTGCTCCTCCTGCCAGTTATCCTGCCCGCTCTGCTGGGGTCTATCCAGGCCACGGCCGGTGTTCTTACTGCCGAGCTCGACGCGGGATATATCAACTTCTGGATTCGTGCGCTCCTCGCCTACGACATCATCTTTACAACTGTCTCGCTTCTTCTGTTCGGCGTCGTCCTCAACGCCGAGTAGCTCCTGCCACCATCGCACCAAGGTCCTCCCAAGGATCGACGCCGAGGGTTCTTCCGCCGCGATAAAATAAAGGTACTGTGCCGCAGTCTTCCGCTCCCATAGCCGACCGTCCGAAGCTACCGCTCCTCCTTCTTCTCGGCTTCACCACGTCCACGCTGATCCTGATCTACGGCGCCCGTCTCGCCCTCTTCGTCGCCCCGACTGAGGCCACCATGGGCAACGTGCAGCGTATCTTCTACTGGCACGTTCCCGTGGACTTCGGCGCCCTCCTGTTTCCCTACGTCAATCTTGCCGGCTCCGTTTGGCTCCTGACCGTACGGAACAAGAATCAGGCTCAGGCCTTTATGGCCGACGCCCTCGCGTTGGCCGGCGCCGAACTCACCCTGCTCTATACCTCTCTCGGCCTGATCACCGGCATGCTGTGGGCGCGCCCTGTCTGGGGCATTTGGTGGACCTGGGACGCGCGTCTCACCACCTTTCTGCTTCTCTGGATGCTCTACGCCGCGTACCTGATCCTTCGCCGCTTCTCTGACTCGGGACAGGTGTCGATGCAGACGGCGACGCTTTCGGCAGTTCTAGGCATCTTTGCCGCTATCGACGTTCCCATCACCTTCATGTCGATCCGCTGGTGGCGCACCCAGCATCCCGCTCCTGTTCTAACCGGCGAGGGCCATCTTGACCCTTCCATGGTCCCTGCCTTCCTCTGGAACCTCGCAGGCTGGCTCTGCTGGGGCATCTGCCTGCTCTGCCTTCGATACCTGCTTGAGCGCCGGCGCCAGCGCATCGCTGAAGCTGAGGCGCTCCGGTCCATTGATCTACCTCTCGAGGTCCTCCGTTGACCCTTCATCAACTCTTTGACCTCTCCACCATGGAGCACCGTCATCTGCTGGCCTCTTATGGCGCTGTACTTTTGTTCCAGCTTGGCTATGCGACCTGGGCGTTGCGCAGTTTCTTTCGCCGTGACTCCCGGTAGAGCTCCGCTCCAGACCTGGAGGAGCTAGGCTCCCTCCTAAGCCGCTCACTCCGTACTACACTCACCCAAGTGCCCCACACCCGCCTCAGCCTGCTCGCCGTCACATTCGCCCTGCTTGCCGGGTGCATCGGTTGCAGCCGGCATACCTTCCCCGACGTTCCCCCGAACTATCGCGAGTTCGCCTACGTCGCCAATGCCGGTGCGAATACAGTCAGCGTGCTGGACCTGGTCTATTTCCGCCCCGACCGAACCCTCAAAGTGGGCGATAGCCCGATGGCTCTTGCTACCAATCCCGTCCGCACTGAGGTGTACGTCGTCAATCGTGGGTCAGCTTCTATCTCCGTCATCGATGCTGCGGCCAACCAGGTTGCCGCTACGATCGCTGTGCGTCGCCAGCCCTCCGCCATTGCAATCGCTCCCGATGGCCGCCGCGCCTTTGTGGCGAACTCCGGAAGCAACTCCATCAGTACCCTTGATCTGGACGCTCGCCGCGAGCTTTCGATTGTCTCTACCGGCAGCATACCGGCTGCTCTCGCTCTCTCCCCGGACGCTCGCTCTCTTGTCGTCGCGAATCGGGCCTCCGCCTCCGTCTCCGTCTTCGCTGTAACCCCGACCAGTCCGGCAGAGGGCGTCCCGTCACTGACAGTGCGCACCACTATCGGCGGGTGTCCCGGAGCTTCGGCCGTAGCAGTTCTTTCCGACTCGTCCAAAGCCTTCGTAGCCTGCACCCTTGCGCATCAGGTCCTGGCGATCTCGCTTGCTGCCGCTCCGGACAGTTGGCCGGCACGACAGAACGCGTCGCTGCTGACGGACCACTCTCTCGCTCTGCTTGACGTCGGCACAAACCCAAGTTCGCTCGCGCTGAAGCCGGATGGTGGCGAGATCTTCGTTTCAAATTCGGGCTCTGACTCCATCTCTGAGATCGCAACCTTGCCCAACGAGGTAGGCGGCACGTACACCATCGCCAGCCACCCTGCTCAGGCTCTCGCCAGTGCGGATAATGGAACCCTCTGGATCACCAACCAGGCGGCAGATTCAGTCGGCCTGTACTCGATCGATGACGGCCGGCTCACTGGAAGCATCCGCACCGGCTCGGCACCCGTCGCCCTTGCCTTTTCCGCGGACGAACACCTGCTGCTGGCAGCCGATTCCCGCTCCGGAGACGTTGCTGTCATTCGCACGGACAGCAAACAGGGCCCCGCCCTCTTTACCATGCTGCCCGCCGGCAACACTCCGTCCGCGATCGTCACCAAGTCTTTCATAAGCAGACACTAGAGGGTCTGTCTCAAGATCCGCCGGTCTTATACCTGCCGTGCCAGCACCAGAGTGATGTCGTCCGGTTGCTCTTCAGCCCCGATCCATGCATCCAGCGCCTGCATGACCTGCGAGCTGATCACGTGGAGTGGTTCATGGCGGTAGCGGCGCACCACATCCATCATGCGCTCCTCGCCAAAATCGCCAAAGTCATTCTCGGGCTCCGTAACACCATCCGAGTACGCCACCATGATGTCACCCCGTTTCATCTCGATCGACTCCTGCTCATACTCCATACCATCCATCAGTCCGACGACCGTTCCGCCGCAGTCCAGCCTTCGTACCGACCCATCGGACCGCAGCACGAGCGGCGGCAGTTGCCCCGCGTTCGAGTACGTCAGTCGTGCTGAGCGAGCATCGTAGTGCGCGAGAAAGAGAGTCGCGTACTTCTCCGGTTGCGTACTGCGATACAAATGCCGGTTCAGCAGTGCCAGAATTCGTCCGGGAGATTCAAACAGCTCCGTTCCGCTATTTGACTGTTGGACGTGCACCATCGGCGAACTGCCTTCAAGCAGCAGCTCCTCACTCGCCAGCCGGTAGGCACGTACGGCAGAGTGCAGGGTCGCCATGAGCAGCGCGGCCGAGATGCCCTTGCCGCTGATATCGCCAAGAGCGATGCCGACGCCGCTCGGTATACCCGGTGTTCCCTCCGTGTCGTCAAACAGGAGGAAATCATAGTAGTCTCCGCTCACTGCTCGCGCCGGCCGGCAGATTCCATGCAGCTCGAGCGTGGGCAGGTGCTTCACCATCCGCGGGAACAGATTTGCCTGAACCTCCTGCGCAATCGAGAGCTCGTTCTGTAGACGCTCCTTCTCCTGCTGCTCCTTCATCAGTCGTTCAAGTGAACCGGTCATGGTATTGAAAGATCGGCTCAGTTCCGCCATCTGGTCTTCACGCGTCACTCCGATCCGGTGATGAAACTCGCCGCGGTCTATGCGCTGAGTTGCATTGTAGAGATCTGTAACCGACGTTGTTACGGTTTGACTAAGCCGCGCGGCCATCCACAAAGCGAGAGCTTCGATCGCGGCAAAGAGCACACACAACACGATCAGCCCAATGCGCAGAATACGCCCGCCCAAAGAGGCCCCGAAGAGAGCCCGATACAGCCGTGATGGCCGGGAGACTACCTCAATGGGTGCATTCTCAAGCTGGCCTGTGTCCCAGTTCACGACAGGTATCGTCGACAAGAATCGCACGCGGAGATCGAGAAGGTTTTGTGCTGTTGGTTCTTCACCGCCGACGACGGACCCCTGGCGAATCTGATCAGGATTCGGTGTGAGAGTCTGCCGTACGCGCTTTGTGGCAGGCCTCCCCGGCAAGCGGTCAGCCGATGTCTTCGCAGGGACAGTCTCGCCCACTGAACTCGCCGGCTCCTCGCCCGTTGCCACCGCGATCAGGCGTGCCCGGCCAAGAGTGTGCGCCACCGCCTGCATCAGCGCGCCATCGATGGGCATGCTGCTCACCAGGCTGTATCGGTCTCCCGGTGTTAGCTCCACCTGTTCGATGCCGACCAGGTATAACTCTCCGCCATCAAGAACCATTCCGCGGAAGCGCCTTTCGTTGAGCCGCGTCGCCCAGGGCGGTAGGCCCAGCGGCGTCCTTACATGTGTCGGTTGTTGATCGCGATACGTCACCAGTACACCGTTGCGAAAGACCCGCATCTGTGGGGAGAGCGCTCCTCCGGGACCCTGTAACTGTGGTTCGGTAAAGCGCAACTCCGCCAGTGCGTTCGGTGCTGTGTCGGTGTCCGCGTTGCCGCCCGGCGTGCGCAGACGACGCTCAAGCGTCCACTCGTCGAGCGAGTTCAATCCTTTCACCTGATCCAGGTGGCTCTGCAATCGTGCATCCACCAGATGAATCGCGAACTGGCCGGCGACAATGTAGGCAGAGATCAGCACCAGAGTGGAGAACAGCACGATCGGTGCCAGTCCGATCAGCAGGTACGTCAGCACGAGTTTGTTGCGCAGGCTCCACAGCAGGCGCTGCCGCACGACGCGCCACAGCATTGGCACAGCAGTCGCCGCCAGCGCCACGCCCACCATCACCTGGAGCACAGCACTGAGCGTTCCCGGCGTTCCGGGCAGCAGTCGCAGCGCACTTAGAACACAGAACCATGCAGCGAGCCAGAAGACAGCGCCGGCCATGCCCCTGGGCAGCCTGCGTTCAGGCCCTTTCTGCCAGAAGCGCAGCCGCTCCCAACGTGTCGCAGCGCCGCTCACGATCTCTCCTCGCGCTCGTCAGACGCTGCCTCGCTCGCCAGACGAAGCGTATAGCGCGTTGCTGAAAAGTGCGCCCCGGCCAGCAGCAGCAGGCCTGACAGAAACGCCCAAACCATCAGCCCGACAGAGATGTAAAACGGTCCATAGACAGCCTGAAAGTCCAGCCATGGCAGCGCCCGCACGTAGAGGAGCTTTGCACCCTCCCACAGCACCCCGATGATCATCGCTGTCGGCAGCACCGCAATCGCTGGCACCCTACGATTCGGCAGGATCCAGTAGATGAGAAAGAACAGCAGCACGCTCGCCAGCCCCGCAGCGATGTGCATGAAGCTGTGCGAGACCACGTGGTACAGCCGGCTTCCGGTATGTCCAAAGAAGACAAGGCTTAGAATCGATTTCGACCCAGCGGACAGCAGGACTGAGACCATCGCCAGCGCACCCGCCGCGAACGCCAGACCGAGCGAGACCGCCTGGTTATGCAGGTAGCTCCGGTTCTCCGCCACGCCCCACACACGGTTCAGCGCTACCTCCAACGGCAGAAAAACACCCGTCGAGCTGATGAGCAGCATCACGAGGGAAAACACCTGCATGCCGCTGCGTGGATGTACAAGGAGCTCCATGTTCCGCATCACAAAGTCCTGCCCGGTTGGCAGGAAGTTCTTCAGCAGATCGCCCACCACGGGCTCGATTCGCCGCGTGCCGAAGACAGCCCGGCTTACCGTCAGCAGAAGCACAATAAACGGAAACAGTGCCAGGATCGCATTGGCAGCCACGCTGAAAGCGTAGGTGTGCACCTCGGTTCGCATCAGGTAGCAACCAAGTGCGACCATCTGTGGCCACACACCATCCTTCACGACCACAGGCTGCAGATCGCGCACAGCGACCGGCAGAGTCTGGCCGCCGTCACGCATTGCAGCGTCTGTCGTCTCGCTCAGCAAGCTGATCGGCATCTCTTTCGCCATACTCGTACGTCGCATCCCGGGCCCCTCCACGCAGCCGGTTCCAAGGAACAGTCAACGCAGTCGCCCGCCTCGATGCTAGCAGAGCCCTACCCACGGCCCTCCCGCCCCGTACACTTCCCAGAGCAGTTCCTGGGAGATCGTCGCATGAAGCTCCAAACGTATACCCTCGTCCTTCTTCTTGGCGGCCTCGGCGCGTCTCCGGTACGCGCGGAGACAGCCTCCGGCATCGCGCTTCCTCCGCACAGACAACTCACTCCGCTCTTCAACGGCAGGGATCTTTCCGGCTTCGAGACCTTTCTTCGCAATCGCGGGCTCAACAGAGATCCCACCCACGTCTTCGCGGTCGAGAAGGGAGTTATCCATGTGTCCGGCCGTGAGATGGGATACATCGTTACCAAGCAAGCATTCACGCGTTTCTACATGCGGGCAGACTTCAAGTGGGGCAAGGGCACCTTTGGTGAGCGAGCAGGCCAGGCCCGCGACAGCGGCATCCTCTACAGCATTCAGGGTGAGGACAAGGTTTGGCCTCGTTCTGTGGAATTTCAGATCAAGGAAGGCGAGACGGGCGACTTCTGGATGACAGACGGCGCCGCCCTCACCGGTTCCGATGGGAAGCGTGTGACTGGACCGCCCGGCTCGGCTCGCAACATCGGACACATAGGCAAGGGACCGACAGAAAACACGATTGGCTTCCGCAACTCCTCCGGCGAACTCGAAAAGCCTCGTGGCCAGTGGAATACGCTCGAACTCATCGTCAACGGTGACGTCATCCACCAGTACGTCAACGGCAAGCTCGCAAACATCGGCAGAGATCCATCACCTACCGAAGGCAAAATCCTCTTGCAGTCCGAAGGCGCAGAGATCTTCTTCCGCAATCTTCAGATTGCGCCTCTCAGGTGAAGACTCGTGAAGAGCAGGGAAGTCTGTTCTTCGGCAGGGCTAGGAACGCCGATACTGTGCGTCGGCGCTCCATCACAGTCGCTCTGGCGCGAGGCGATCGAGTCGTGCCAGCGCCCATCGCGCCGCTTCCGCCAGCACGGGATCCTCCGCATCGGCCCACGTCTGCAGCCGCTCTCGAAAGCGCGCCTCTCCGCTGTTGCCCATCGCGATCGCCACGTTCCGGTGCAAACGCTTCTTACCTGTCCGCTCAAGCGGCGAGCCTTTAAACCAGGCCCGGAACTCGGCCGAAGTCAGCCCGGCCAGCCATTCAAGATCCGGATTGATCAACTCCCGCCGCGGCAGCATTTCACTGTCGTGCGCGACAGGACCCCGCCGATTCCACGGGCACACATCCTGACAGATGTCACAGCCAAACACCTGTCGACCCATGCCCTCGCGTAGACCCTCATCGATCGGGCCTTTCTTCTCAATCGTGAGATACGCAATGCACCGCCGCGCATCCATCTGCCGCGGCGCGATGAGCGCGTCCGTCGGGCATGCGTCGAGGCATCGCGTACACGTTCCGCAACGGTCAGCTACGTCGAGCGCGTAACCGCTGGCCTCAACCGGTAGCGACGTGATGATCGAGGCAAGCAGAGTCCAGGAGCCCTCAGCTTGATTGAGCACGGTTGTGTTCTTCCCGATCCAGCCCACGCCGGCCCGCGCCGCCGCCGCGCGTTCCACCAAAGGACCTGTGTCCACATAGCATCGGCTCTCACACGGCATCACTGCCTGGATCTCGCCTTCAAGGGTCCGCAATCGACCGAGCAGCACCTCGTGGTAGTCCGTGGCGCAAAGGCGAGAGGGATCAGTCTCCGACTGCCGTCCGCTCCAGGCGTATCGGCCTATCCATCCTGCACCCGCATCTGCGGTATCGAGTGAAAGCGGTCCTTCACCGAAATAGTTCATCGCGCACACCACCACGGATCGCGCCCACGGGATAGCCACCGAAATCCCGCTGCGCAGCAGTCGCCCATCGGCGGCGCGCCGCTTGAGGTACTCCATCTCGCCGCTAAAACCCGCGTCTACCCACTCTTTTAGGCGTATGCCGTCCACGTGTTCGGCTTCCGTGCGTCCATCGGCGGCCGCTACCCCCGCCAGTGAGAAGCCGCAGTCTTTTGCCTTGTCCCGCAGCCAAATCACACGAGCTTCTGTCCATCCTGTCATCAGTGTGGCCGCTGCCAAAACTCCCGCTCATTCAGTATGAATGCTTGGCGGATGGCAACTCCCAACAAGTCGCCGGACACTGTCTGGGAACCCTTGCTTCATGTAAAATTACCCCACGCGGAGAGTTGGCAGAGCCCGGTTGAATGCACCTGACTCGAAATCAGACATAGTCGCAAGGCTATCGGGGGTTCGAATCCCTCACTCTCCGCCATAACCCTCGTTGTCACCCAAGTCCTACGAGAGCGAAGCTGGGCACTACCGCCATCCAGCTTGCTTCGATTCTGCAGAGTCCTCATCTTGCAGGCACCTCCGGGACGAAGGTCCGAAGTTTAGGTTCGGAGGCGAATGGCATGTCCAGCCGATTCGCTGAGTGAGACTGCAGGGCGGTCCGGCAGCAGGACGTTCCAGTCCGCTGCCACGGACGGCCCAAACCCTCCAAAAAGCTACTGCGGCGCTGGAGTCGATGCATTCGCCGCGTTCGCCGCCGCCGCTTTCTGCTGGGCATCGGTCATCTTATTCTGCTGCTTGTTGGCGGCCTTGTTGGCAGAAGATGCCTTCTTTGCAGCCTTCGCCTTTTTGTTTGCCGATGCGGCCTTGTTCTTATTCTGGGCAGCGGTGTCATCCAGTTGTTGGGTGCTTTGCGTGGAAGCACCGGGGTCCGAGCTGGTTTGCTGCGTGTGCGCCAGAAGGGGTGCCGCGGTAAAGGTCAATGCTAATACGGTGCCGAGAATGATTTTCATGTGAAGCTCCTTCTTGTTGCAAGTCCGCACCCTTATGGCGGGCGGACTGCCTGACTGCTTCGGTGAGATGCATAGTCAGAGGCTTTCTCAGAGGCTGTCACGAATCACATTTGATGTCGCTGTTTGCCGCTTGGATTGATCTTCCGTTCTGTATCCCTCATAGAGCAGCAAATGTGCCGCCAGCGTGTTACCGTACTCACGCCTAACGCTGTAAGCTTCTTCGGTCAGCAACACGGTGTGCAGGTTGCGCTGCATACCGTGAGGAGTCTCTTTGTGTGCCCGCTGAGGCCAAGCTTTTCGGAGATGTGGAATGTATTTGTTAGCTCGTTATGTTGCTTTCCTGATCGTTTTCGTGGCTTCAGTAGCACGAGCCGCAGAGACCGAGACGCAGTACTTATCCGGCCTTGGCAAAGATGATCCGGTCAAGTGGGAGTTCAGCTGCGACAAGGGGCAGAACGCCGGGAAGTGGTCCACGATCGGCGTTCCTTCCAACTGGGAGCTGCAAGGCTTCGGCATCTACACCTACGGTCGAATCGCTCCGGCTGGCGGTTGGCCTCGCGTTCACGGCATCTACAAGCGCAGGTTTACGACGCCGGCGACCTGGCGCGACAAAGCCGTGTTCGTCAGATTCGAAGGCGTCATGACGGACGCCCAGGTCCTGATCAACGGTCAACAAGCTGGCCCAATGCATCAGGGCGGCTATTACGCCTTCAAGTACAACATCACGCGCTTACTCAAGCCCGCTGGTCAACAGAATGAGATTCAGGTGGATGTTGACGATGACTCCAAAGATGAATCCGTCAACCACGCCGAGCGTCGTGGTGATTACTGGAACTATGGCGGCATCTTCCGTCCCGTCTTCCTGGAGGCGGTTCCCGAAGCCTATGTCGATCGAATGGCGATCAACGCCAGCGCGACCGGATCTCTTGACGTTGATGTCACCCTCTCCGACCTGCGAGCAGCAGCTTCGACCGGCACTGCGGCGGCTTTGGAGATGCGGGTGCTCGATCAAAACGGCAAGCCTGCCGGCGGTCCGGTCTCAGCCGACGCTGTCACCTTGGCAGACACGACCCATCTCGTGGGAAAGATCGCCAACCCGCGGCTCTGGACCGCAGAGACACCGAATCTCTATCAGCTAGAAGTACGTTTGAAAATGGGTGGCACTGTCGTCCACACCGTTCATCAGAAATTTGGCTTCCGCACGATCGAACTCCGGCCTGGACAGGGTTTGTTTGTCAACGGCACTCGAGTTTTTCTGAAGGGCGTCGACCGCCATTCCTTTTGGCCCGACTCCGGCCGCACCCTCTCTGAGCAACTCTCCCGAGACGACATTGACATCATCAAAGATCTGAACGGCAATGCGGTCCGTTCCAGTCACTATCCACCGGACCGCCACTTCCTTGATGCCTGCGACGAGCTTGGCCTCTATGTCCTCGATGAACTCAGCGGCTGGCAGGCCAAGTACGACACGGGGATCGGCCGAAAGCTGGTCAGAGAAATGGTCGAGCACGACGTGAATCATCCGTCCATCCTCTTCTGGGACAACGGAAATGAAGGTGGCTTCAACTTCGATCTCGACGGGGAGTACGCAAAATACGATCCACAGAAGCGCACGGTGCTGCATCCTTGGGCGGCCTATCCTCCGGGCATCGCAGATACCAAGCACTACCCTACCTACGATGTATTAGCGCAGAAGCTTGCTCAGGATCCTGTCCTCTTTCCGACAGAGATGCTGCACGGCCTCTACGACGGCGGTGCCGGCGCGGGTCTGGACGACTACTGGACTGCCATCCTCAACAGCAAAGCCGGCGCCGGTGGATTTATCTGGTCGTTTCTCGATGAAGATGTGAAGCGCACGGACAAAGGGGGCATCCTCGATTCGCAGGGCAACATGGCCCCGGATGGCATCGTCGGCCCGTATCGCGAGCGAGAGGCGAGTTTCTACACAGTCAAACAGCTATGGTCGCCGATTGTCGTCTCGCCGCCTGATGCTCGGTCGCGTTCCTACACCGTCACGAACCGCTTTGGTTTTTTGAACGCGGACCAGTGCACCTTTGAGTGGCAGACGATCGCGTTTTCTCAGATCAACGACGCGGCCTCCGGATCCCTCGTGTTGGCGTCGCACACCAACCACGGCCGCTCGTTGGTTCCTGGAGCGTCAGCAAGCTGGGGGGGCTGGGGGCCACCGGTGTCCGGCCCGGGCTCGCAGGCGAAGAGGTTGCCGGACGCCACGCGACTCATCATCAAAGACCCTGCAGGCCGCGTCATCCGGACCTATGTGTGGCCGGTTGACGATCTTGATCGCCGGCTGATGCAGGTCGCCAATCGTCGCGGTCCGGATCCTGTAGCCACCGAAGCAGGAGACACTCTCACGGCGACTGCAGGGGACCTGTCGCTACAGATAAGCAGGACGACCGGCCTGCTGGTCTCTGCGTCGCGCTATGGCAAAGCCTTCTCCCTGGCTAACGGACCGCGCGTTGTCGCTATGGGACCAAGACGCGCGCCCACACGACAGCAGAGTCCACCCTCTCCGTCGCTCCCGCCGCCTGCCATCGCACCAGACTCCAGGCTGCTGTCTCTCACCCATCAACGTGATGGCCAGGATCTGGTGATTGCCGCAACCTTCGATGGTCCGATGAAGTCGCTCACATATCGTCTGAAATCTGATGGCTGGTTATCCCTTGACTATGCCTACGCCGTCAGCGGCGCCCAGGAGTACTTCGGCATCGGATTCGACTACCCCGAAGTGGATGTCAGAGGCATGCGATTTCTCGGCGAAGGGCCCACGCCCGTGTATCAGAATCGACTCGCCGGAGGGACGCTCGACGTCTGGAAGAGATCCTATAACAACACCATGGTCGGAGATCCGGACGACCTGAAGCCGGGTCAACATTTCGAGTATCCGATCTTTAAGGGTTTCTACTCAGGTGTGCGCTGGCTCCAGCTTGACACCTCCGAAGGCCCGATTACAGCGAGTGTAGACCAGCCCCAGGGCTCTCCGATCTACGTGCAGATCTTCACTCCGAAAACCCCGCCGTCGGATCTGCTGGGTCAGGTTGCCGTGCCATTTCCAACGGCCGCAGTCTCCTTCCTGCACGCCATCCCGGCGATTGGAAACAAGTTTGGGGGGCCGCAGACCATGGGTCCTACAGGGCAGACGGCGATTGCAAAAGGGGAGTACAAGGGCCACATCAATCTGTACTTCGGCAGCTTGCCGGCTCGATGAGGAAGCGAGCCTCAGCAAGGCAGTCTTCTGCAGACGCTTTAGCTTAAGCGAGAGCGGATGCTCTAGGTGTGTCTCGCTCCTGGGGTCGAGACGCTTACGAGAGCCCCGGACTCGCGGGAAGACGCAGTTCAGCCGTGCAGCCCTGCGTATCGGTTCGGTTCGCGAGCGTAAGCGAGCCCCTGTGCGCTACGGCGATCTGCCGTGCCAGAACCAGCCCGATTCCGCTACCGGCCGCCTTCGTCGTGTAGAAGGGGACGAACAGATTCGCGGAATCAATCAGGCCCAGACCGTTGTCATGAATCTGGATGATGACCTCATCACCCGTACGGAACGAGTGCAAGATAACCTCCGGCACGTGGTTCGCCGCGATGGAGAAGTCGGTGGCCGCATCCACGGCGTTACGCACCAGATTGATCAAAAGTTGGCCAAGCTGGTCTCGATCTGCAAACACCTCTTGGGGCAAGCCCGATCTCACGACCAGGGGCAGGCGTGTTTCAAGCGAGATGAGTTGTCCGATCAGGTCCTGAAGGGGAAAGCATTGCAGGCGAGGAGCAGGAAGATGCGTGAGGTGCTGGTAGGCCTGAAGAAAGCGGTTGAGCGAGGCAGCCCGTTCTTCAATAACCTCCAGTCCACGGCCGAAATCGCTGAGCGGCCTTTCGCCACGCTCGTCATTCAGTTCAAGCAGCCGGCTGCGCAAAGTGCCGGCTATGGATTTGATTGGCGTGAGAGAGTTGTTGATCTCGTGACTCAGGACGCGGATGAGCCTCTGCCACGCAACGCGTTCCTCTTCACGAAGTGCTGAAGCGACATCCGAGAGGACAACCAGTGTGTGTGGGACGCCATGAAGACGGAAGGCGCTGCGGCGAACCGACCAGCGAGTCGAAGCTGGAGGAGAGGCGGGCGAGACAACGTCATGCGTATAGATCTCCTCATCCTTCGCCTGTAGTACGGAGGTAAGACCAAGATCGTCTGCGGACCGGCTCGTAGCAGAAGCCCGCTTCAGGGAGAACGCCTGCTCGGCAGCAGTGTTGAGAAGGCGAAGCCTGCCGTCAGAGGTGAAGGCGAGCACGGGTGAAGGCATCGAGGTCATGACCCGTTCAACGAGAGTCAGAGCGTCACGAGCAGACGAACGCTGCGTCTGAAGAGTGTTGGCGAGAGAGTTGATTTCAAGAGCCAGATCGCCCAGCGTGTCACCGCGGCGGGCACCGCGGGCGCGAAACGAGAAATCATCCTCTCGCAAAGCCGCAACCACGTTGGTAAGCGTCTGCAAGGGTCGAATGAGCTGGTCAAAGAAATACGTTTCCACCATCAGCCATACGACGGAGAGTGCGATGCCCGTGCCCAGGCTCAATAACCTTGATCTACTCAGGGTTTCTACCAAAACGGCTGCAAGAACAACAGGTGGCAGCGCAAATGCGGCAAGCCAGAGTCGGATGCGACGCTCGTAGCTGAGGCGACGCCCATTGGCGGCAAGCGGAAAGCGTTTACGCCCCTGCAGTGTCTCTGCGAGGTGAACTTGAGGTAGGGCGGACGACTCTGGCTTAGAGACCATGCTTTTCCATGCGGCGATAGAGCGCTCCGCGAGAGAGCCCAAGCGCCTCGGCAGCGTGACTGACATTGCCGGCACAACGAGAAAGGGCTTTGCGAATCAGGACAGCTTCAACCGCCTCCAGGCTGAGATCGTCAAGGTTCGGGGAGCTGGAGCGACCGGAGCTCAAACCGAGATCAGCGAGATGAATGCGGCTGGAGCGCGCCATCAGGGTAGCTCGCTCCATGGTGTGATCTAGTTCGCGCACGTTCCCCGGCCATCCATAGGTGAGCATGGCTTGAAGAGCGCTGCTCTCAAAACCCTGGATAGTTCTTCGGTAGCGGCCACTGTACCGCGCCAGGAAATGCGCCGCGAGCACAGGAATATCCTCCCGGCGTTCCCGCAGCGGCGGAAGTCGGATCTCGACGGTGTTAAGGCGGAACAGAAGATCCGCGCGAAAGCGGCCGGCGCTGGCCTCTGCGTGGAGATCGGCATTCGTTGCCGAGAGCATTCGGACATCGACCTTGCGAGTGGTAGAGGAGCCAACTCGTTCGAGCTCGCCGTTTTCAAGAACGCGAAGCAGCTTGGCCTGTTGCCGCATCGGAATATTTGCAATCTCGTCAAGAAAGAGAGTGCCGCCGGACGCAAGTTCGAAACGCCCGACACGATCCGCGCGTGCATCCGTAAAAGCACCTTTGACATGCCCGAAGATCTCGCTCTCAAAGATGCCCTCCGACAACGCCCCGGTGTTCACGGCAACCAGGAGACGGGAGGCGCGAAGTGAGAGGCGATGCAGAGCTTGAGCCACCACCTCTTTCCCGGTTCCATGCTCGCCCGTGATGAGGACGTTGGCGTCCGAAGGTCCGATACGGCCCATGAGATCGACAACAGGGTACATGGAAGGAGCCTGCGCGATGAACTCCGGAACTACCTCTGAAGCGCCGGCGCGCAGTACGCGATTTTCGGCCTCAAGCCATGCAGTACGCCTCTGCGCGCGCTGCAATTCAATCTGTGTGCGCAGCACCGTGAGCAGGCGAGGGTTCTCCCACGGCTTTTGGATGAAGTCATTCGCCCCGCGGCGCATGGCTTCCACTGCAAGATCAACATTGGCGTAGGCCGTCATCACGATGACCGGAATCTGCGAATCGCGTGCCCGGATGCTGGCAAGCAGGTCAAGGCCCTCGCGACCGGACGTCGTGTCGCGCGTGTAGTTGAGATCGATCAAGACGCTATCGAAATCTGAACTGGCGAGACACTCGAGCACGATGGCCGGAGAACTGGCTGTCTCGAGACAGTAACCTTCGGTCTTCAACAAAAGTTGTAGCGCCTCTAGGATGTGAGGCTGGTCGTCCGCGATGAGCACCCGCGGACGCTCGTGGGGTGGTGCAGTTACAGCACCGGCGATTTGGAGTGGAGGATGTGGGGCCATGGCAGTCTCATCCAGAGCTGGATGCGGCATCCCGGTCAGGGCTATGGCGATAATACGGTTTGCGTTCCTCTGCGCGCCGCTTCTATCGAAATTGAGTTGGCAACGAGTGTATTGCCGACAGCCCGATCGAGTTCGATCCGCGCTTTCTGGAGAGCGGTCCGCGCTGCTACCAGCGCGGACTCCGCCGTTGCAAGATCACGCTGGGCCGAGAGCGTCTGAAAGGCAGACCCCGCACCGAGAGCCTGCTCCTTGCCAGTGATGTCGAAGGTACGGGCCGCGAGATCACGCGCTTTCTCCGCGGACGTGACGCGCGCCTGTGACTGCTCGAGCGCGTACTGCGCGTTACGGACTTCGATACGAATCTGTTTCCGAAGCTGTTGCGCTCGTAACTCTGCCTGCCGTGCTTCTAGCTCGGAACGATATTGGTCGGACTTCGCGATGCGGTTTCGCAGGGGTATGTCGAGGCGCAAACCAACGTAGTAGTCGGGAGCCGAGTTGTTGAATGCGTTGCTGACTGTGTCGCCATAGCCGGGCGGCGCGGTCGAAGCCACCCTGGTGCCGGGGCTCGCTGGACCGCCCAGACCGGTGCCGCCGTAGTATCCGGTCAGCGCCAGCGAGGGGAGGAGAGCATTGCGCGCCGCCTCGCGGCTGATAGTGCGATTTTGCAGATCGACCGCAGACTCCGAAAGCTCCAGTCGATTCCGAAGCGCCTCCGAGATTACATCTTCGGCACGAGCCACGGCGGCTGCACTGGTAGCGGGGCCTGCAACAGTGCTCAAGTCAGTTGGCCGCACAGGAAGGCTCTCAAAGATCGGATCGTCGAGGTTCTTGGTGAGAGCATTCTTGATCAGGAGCTCCTGAAAGCGAAGCTGCGAACGCGCGATGGTGAGGTCCTGCTCACGGGCGGCGACCTCTCCCTCGTCCTTCAGCACGTCGAGCGCCGGGATCGCCTGAAGCTCAAGCTCTTTGCGACCGGTACTTAGGGTCTGGTTGGCGAAATCAAGGGAGCGGCTCTTTACCTGCTCATCTTCGTAAGCACTTACGAGATCCCAGTAGATGTTTGCGACCTGCGTCACTGTGCTGATGACCTGCAGCGCAAAGGCCTGGTCGGAGATCTTCTGGTCGTTGCGAGCAATACGCAGATAGCGGAGGTTCGGGCCGAAGCCGAAGCCGGAGAGCAGCTGCTGCTGCAGCTGCACCTGATAGTACGTGTCGAGCTCGGGATTAAGAAAAACGTTGATGCTGTTCGTCGTGTTGCGGCGGTTCGTAAGCGTGGCAGTGAGCGTCGTGCCTGTAGGGAAGGCTTGGCTGTAGAAAAAATCTCCGAGGATGGTGTTATTGCGCAACACAGGGACGTTATTGACAGCCAGGTTCGACAGTGGCTCCGTGTAATGTTCAACGCTGCCCTCGGCCGTAAGGAGCGGGTCATAGGACGAGACAATGCTTCCCGTACCGAGCGTTGATGTGACCAGACCCGAAGCGCCCGCGCCTGCGCCGCCGGCACCGCCCGTAGTGCCTCCCGCTCCCGCTCCTGAAGCGCCCGTTCCGAAGCCGCCGATGCCGCCCCCAGGGGTGTTCTGTACCACACCGGTGTTGACGCCCCGGAAGACGCCGCCAGCCTCCGTCCGGAGAACGTCGGCACGGGCGATAGGTATGTTGTACCGTGCGATCGCCAGATCCAGGTTGTTCTCGAGAGCGAGATCGATCGCATCGCGCAAAGACAGCTCGAGGACCCCGTCGTGAAGCAACGTGTCCAGCCGCGGTGAGTTCGAGAGGTCGGGCTCGGAAACAGTGCTGGCCCGATACGCACGAATGGGATTGTAGGAGTGCGGAAGATCAAGGCGGAGTGTCGGGTGGTTCAGGGCCGACGGCTGCGTCTGTGCATGGAGGGTCGAAATCGCAAACACCAGACAGGCGGCTCTCGCGATGTAGCTGATCCTGAAGGTGAGCATCATCTATGCGGACCTCCCGGAGTAGCTGTCGAGGTTGGGACGGCTCGTGTCGCGGATGAGCCAGCCATCACGAAGCTCAACAACACGGGAGCCGAAAGCAGCATTGCTTTCGGAGTGGGTGACCTGGATGACAGTAGTGCCTTCCTCGTTGAGTCTGCGAAACAACTGCATGATCTCTGCAGCCTGCTCCGAGTGCAGGTTGCCTGTCGGCTCATCGGCAAGCAGCAGCGAGGGCCGGTGAATCACAGCGCGCGCGATGCCGACGAGCTGCTGCTGCCCACCGGAGAGCTGTGAAGGAAAGAGATCTTTCTTGGCGACGATGTTGAAGCGGTCAAGCGTGTCGGCCACCATCGCCTGCCGCTCCGATCGGGGAATGTCTTTATAGGAGAGAGGGAGATCGATGTTTTCCGCAACGGTAAGCTCGTCGAGCAGGTGGTACGCCTGAAACACCATGCCGATGCGTCGGCGGGCAAGATCGGCGCGCTGCTTGCGACTGAGGCTTTGGAGAGCGATGCCGTCGAAGCGGAACTCGCCGCGCCACTGATCGTCGAGCATGGCGAGAATGGTAAGGAGTGTTGATTTCCCGGCGCCTGAAGGTCCCATGATCGTCAGGAACTCGCCCTGTGCGACAGAGAGCTCAATACGGCGGAGGACGAATGTTTCAGTGGGTCCGGTCTTGTAGCTGCGTTCGAGTTGGTGCAGATCGATCATGGTGACATGTTCCTTGTGGGTTAGGCGTAGGGGTTTCATTCGGAACGCAGTGCGTGCATGGGCTCGACGCTGGCCGCGCGGCGGGCCGGGATGGCGCCGGCGATCAGCGTGCTGAGAGCAAGCACTGTGCAGGCGGTAAGAAGGGTGACCGGATCGTGGCCTCGAACGCCGAAGAGTTGCGACTGGAGAAGATGGCCGACAAGGAGAGCGCAGGGTATGCCGAAAGCCAGACCGATAAGGGTCTGCGTGACGGCTCCGCGAAGGATGAGCGCGAGGATGCCGATGCGATCGGAGCCCAAGGCCATACGGAGGCCGATCTCAGAGACGCGACGGCTGACACCGTACGAGGTAAGCCCGTAGAGACCGATGGAGGCGAGAACAAGGGCGAGAAGGCCGAAGAGCGTTGTCAGGCTGACCACAAGCTCCTGCTGGGTAAAGTAGGTGCTGACCTGATCGGTGTAAGTGCTGAGCTTCAGAATGGGTATGGCTGGATCTATGCCGTGCAGGGTGGAGCGGAGCGCGTTGGCAGCGGCTGCGGGATCGCCTTGGTAGCGAACGATGACGTTTCCGGCGAAATGCTCGAACTGCTGGTTCTTATTGGCTTGCTCTATCAAGGTCGGTGTCGCATTGATGGTGTCGAAGGTGGTGAGCTGGGTTAGCGGCGTGAAGAACATCGGGCGAGCGGCTTCGGTGAGGTCGTTGTTGCTGAGATTGTCGACTACGCCGATGACCTGGTACTCGCTGGTCATGGAGCCGTCGGTGCCGAAGTGCTCGCCTACAGGCGCCTTCCCCGGCAAGAACTTGTCCGCAAAAGCTTTGTTGATGACCGCGACGTGGGGACTGGTAGCGGTGTCCTGCTGGTTGATGGTGCGACCAAGGAGCAGGTGGATACCGAGAGTCTCAAAAAAGTGCGGGCTGACGGAGGTATAGCTCGCATAGGTCTGGGTGTGGGGGTCTCCACCCGGAACCGCGATCCCCGTGCCCCAGTTGTTGTTGGCCATGGGGCCGTAGGTAGCGTAGGCAAAGCTCTGGACACCGGGGAGGTTGGTGAAAGCCTGATCGAGGCGGCGGTAGAGGCCGGCAAGCTGCTCGTACTGGTAGCCCGCTGCCTGGAGATCGATGAATGCGATAAGCCGGCCTTCAGGATGGAAATGAAAATCCTGGTGTTCGAGATTATGGAGACTGGTGAGAAGCAGGCCGGTCATGCTGAGGAGAGTGATGGAGAGAGCAGACTGAAGAATCACGAGGATGCGCTGAGGGGAAGTGCTGCTGTTACCCATGCTGCGGTTGGCTCCGCGCAGAGCTTCAACGGGGTTGGCGCGAGAGGCGATCCAGGCAGGTGCTGTGCCGAACAGAACGCCGGTAGCCAGCGAAACGGCAAGGGCGAAGAGAAGGATGGGCCACGAGGGAGTGGCGCTGAGCGGGACGATGTCAACGCCCCGCATGGCGAGAGCGAGGATCGCTCGGACACCGGCATAGGCGAGGGCGATAGCAAGGGCGCCGCCGGCGAGGGCTACAACGAGCGACTCGACAAGCATCGTGCGAATAAGGCGCAGACGGGACGCGCCGAGGGCAGTGCGGACGCTGATCTCCTGGCGGCGCGCAACCGCGCGGCCGAGCATGAGGTTGGCGATGTTGGCGCAGCAGATAAGAAGTACGGCAGCGGCGAGAAGGAGCAGGAGCTTAAGGCTGGTCTCGTATTGCCGACCGAGATCGTTGATACCGCCGCCGGCTCGGGCCAGCTCGGTCGTCTGCTTTGCGACGTCTGCATCGGAGAAGCTATCGCCGGGGCTGCGATGCGCCCGGCTCCACCGCACAAGCTGGAGCTGCAGAGATCTCTCGATGGCGGGCACCGCCTTCGGATCCGGTATGCGGACCAGCAGGTCGAGCCAGTGCTGGTTAGGGTAGTCGCGCAGCTTTCGTTCGGGCTCCATCACGGGCTCCTGCGCGATCGGCATCCATACACCGGCTGGATTCGCAATGTTGCGTTCGCCTAGAAAGCCTGGAGCGGTGATGCCGACCACGGTAACGGGATGGCCAGTCAGGAGAAGGGTAGAGCCGATGAGGTGAGGATCGCTATGGAACTTCAGGGTCCAGACGGTGTGGCTGAGAACGGCGACCGGGGCGGCACCATCGCGGTCGTCTTCCGGGCGAAGCAGGCGGCCGGCAAAGGTGCGGACACCGAGGAAGGAGAAGTAGTCTCCGGAGACGAACCGCACGTCGAGCGGCTGAGATGCCTGGTCGTGTTCCGTGCGCGCACTTACATTGTCCGCGCCGGCGGCGACGGCCATGATGCCGTTCGTGCCGGGGGTGTTATCGCGAAATTGCTGGTAGAGGTCGTAAGAGAAGATGCGCCAGTCGCCCTGCATACTGCCGTCATCGCAGCACTCGATGGTCTTGCCGATCTTGTAGAGCTGCTCGGGATGGCTGACCGGGAGAGAGCGGAGCAGGACCTGGTAGACGAGCGTGAAGATAGCCGTGGTGGCACCGATGCCGAGGGCAAGCGTCAGCATGGCGGTAAGTGCAAAGCCGGGGGATCGGCGGAGTTGTCGGACGGCGTAGCGGATGTCCTCAAGAAGCGTGATCATAAGAGACCTCGTTACTCGGTGCGAAGAGCTTCTGTGGGGCTGACCGAGGCAGCTCGTCGGGCCGGGAGAACCGCGGCGACAAGAGCGATCAGCGTGATGATCAGAACAACAGTGGCGAGAGTGACGGGATCGGCGGGCGAGACGCCATAGAGCTGGCTCCGGAGGAGGCGGGTAAGGAGGAAGGCAGCGGGAAGAGCGAGTACAAAGCCAATACCAGCGAGTCGGAGTACGTCGGAGACAACGATGCGAACAACGGCCAGACGGGAAGAGCCAAGGGCGATCCGCACCCCAATCTCACGGGTACGCTGGGCGGTGGTGAAGGCTAGAACGCCGTAGATGCCAATGCCGGCGAGCAGCGTAGCAAGATTGCCAAAGGAGACGGCGAGCAGGGCGATGATCCTTTCGTTCGCCAGGCTGTCATCAATCTGCGCATCCATGGTGCGCAGGGCCACAAGAGCCAGCGACGGATCAAGCTGTTGCATCGTGCGTCGCACGGTGGGAAGAAGCTCTCCCGGTGAGGTGGCAACGCGCAGATAGACAAAGAGGTTGGCCGGCCCGTTGTCCTGCGAGAGCGGCTGGAACTCCGTTGCTTTGGCGTCATCGCGGACGTTTTCATGCCGGAAGTCGCGAACGATGCCGACGATCTCGGTATCAAGTTTCGGATGATTGCTGGCGCTGTTGGACATCTGACGCCCGAGACAAGTGGCGACGCTGCCGTTGCAGAAGTGCTGGACGAAGGCCTGGTTCACAATCGCAACGCGCTGGCTGGTCGCGCTATCGGAGTCGGTGAAGGCTCGGCCGGCGAGCAGAGGAACCTCAAAGGCGCGAAAGTAAGTGGGGTTGATGAACTCTTTCTCAACGTCAAAGTCGTCGTCAGCCGGTGGCACGTAGCCGGCCACGCTGACGTTGCCGCCATGATCGTCGCCGGCGAGCTGGGCGAGAGTCGTGGCGGCGATGGATTGAACGCCAGGCAGGGCAGAAAGAGTGTCGATGACACGTTTTTGGAAAGCCGGGATGGCGGTGGACGGATAGCCGGAAAGCTTTGGATTGATGCCGAAGGTGACGAGGTGAGTGGCGTTGAAGCCGAGGTCAATGGCGCGAAGCTTCTGCATCGTTCGAACAAAGAGGCCGGCGCCGACCAGCAGAAGCACAGATAGACCAATCTGAAAGCAGACGACGCTCCGGTGGAGACTGAGCAGGGAACCAGAGCTGGTGCCCGCTGTCTGGCGCAGAGCTCCGGTGAGATCCGGGCGGCGGAGCTGGAAGGCGGGAGCAAGAGAGAAGACGATACTGACGGCCATGGCGACGACGAAGTTGAACGCGAGCAGACGCGTGTCGAGGATGGCGGAAAAGGCAACCTGTGTTTGATCGCCGGCAAGCCGGGAAAGGAGAGTTCGGATGGCCAGCGGGGCCAGCAGCATACCGAGAAAGCCGCCGGCAGCGCTAAGCAGAAGACCCTCCAGCAGAAGCTGGCCCACGATCCGCGAGGAGCCGGCACCGAGAGCATACCGAAGCGAGAACTCCCGCACCCGTCCTGCGGAACGAACCAGCAGCAGCCCGGCGACGTTGACAGAGGCGATGAGAAGAACGAGCAGAGCCATGGCCATGACAGCGAGAAGCGGCATTCTGAAGCTGTCACGCTGGTAAGAGAAGCCGCGGGCGCCGGGCTTGAGCAGCATGCGGCTATGCGTCAGAAAGTCATCGGTGAACCGCTGCGATCGTGTGCCTAGAGCCTTCAACTCCTCAGCGCGCAACGCATGCCAGAGAGGATTCATGGCGGCTTCAGCGTGGCTCCGCGACTCGCGCGAGGAAAGACGCCCAAGTATGTTGATCCATTTGTCCGTATGGTCGGACAGCCTCTTCTCCTGACCGGGAAGGATCTGGCCCGTCATTGACATGGGAACGAACACGCCGGGTGTCTCGCCCCAGATTGCGGAGCGAAAACGACGTGCGGCAACGCCCACAACCTGAAACGGATGGCCGTTCACAGAGACCAGGGAGCCGATCACGGAAGGATCCGCGCCAAGATGGTCGCGCCAGAAATCGAAGGACAGCACAGCAACCGGATTGGCGTTCGGCGCGCTGTCGTCACGTGCGGACAAGACGCGCCCCAGAGCTGGAGCGACGCCAAGAACGGCGAAGTAGTCGCCGCTGACGAGCTCTGCGCGGATGGCTTCGGAGTGGCCGTTATGAGCGAAGCCGACGTCGGCGGGGGCGGAGGCGATCAGGCCTTCGAAGACACGATTCTGTTCACGCAGATCGCGATACATCGGGACGGAGAAGTACGCTTCTCGATCGCCACCTTGGCTGGAGTAATGACCCTCCCACGCTGTGCCGGTGCCTTCGAGGATCACCAGCTGTGCGGGATCGCGAACGGGCAGAGAACGAAGCAGTGCCTGGTCGAGTAGAGAGAAGATCGCGGTGTTGGCTCCAATGCCGAGCGCGAGCGTGAGAGTGACCGTCAAGGCAAAGACCGGGGCGCGGCCAAGCTGACGGAGTGCAAAGCGAAGATCCTGGAGCAAGCTGCGGGGCGACATGGCGGTCTCCTATTCGGCGCGAAGAGCTTCGGTCGGTTCAATCGATGCGGCGCGTCGTGCCGGGAGCAGACTGGCTGCCAGCGCTGCAGAGAGCATGGCTGCACTTGCGACGGCCAGCGACACACCCTGGCCGGCATAGATCGAATCAGCAGCGCCGGACCCGGTCCGCGTTATGCCCGCAATGAAGGCGGTGAGCAGCCGATGCACGGCAAGGCTGCCCGCTACGCCGAGAACGAGGCCGGCGGCAGTCAGCGACAGACCCGTGCTCAGCACCAGGCGAAGAATCTGCAGGCGGCAGGCTCCAAGCGCCATGCGCACTCCGATCTCCCGCGTGCGCGAAGCGACCTGAAAGCTGAGCAGGCCAAACAGGCCGATGACCGTCAGCAGCAGGGCAAATGCGGCGAACGCGCCTGAAAGCCAGGAGAAGAAGCGCGGAGCGGCGATCGTGTGATCGATGAAGCTCTGCATCGGGACGAACTTGCTCGCTGGCACCTCCGGATCGACCGAGGCAATGGCCGCAGCTGCGGCTCTCGAGAGATCGGGATTCCCCACGTCGGATGTGGCAGAGCCAGCGCCCCCCTGTCTGCGTTCACCGCTTCGCAGCACAAACGTCGTCGGAAACCAGCCGTTGATCGCCCGCATGGTCTGATCGGAGATCTGCGAGAACGGGTGGTACACCGTGATCCTGGCGGCGTCAGCCAGATCGCGGTCGTGCGCATTGGCGACCACGCCGATGACGCGGCAGCGATCGCCGTCATCGACAACGTACTCACCGATTGGATTTCGGCTAGGCCACCAGAGCTCCGCGGTCCGCTGATTGATAAGTGCAACATGAGGACTGGCGGCCGTGTCCAACAGGGAGATGTCGGTTCCCGTCTGCAGCGGTGTGCCCACTGTCTGGAAGTACCCGGGAGTGACGAACCGGCTTTCGATATTCTGCTGCAGCTCCGTTCGCCCAAGAGGGTAGCCGTGGTTGTTGAGTCCTCGATCAAGCGGAAGTCCATTGACAGTCGCGACCTCCGCAACGCCAGGTATCTGTCGTAGTTTGTCTTCTATAGAAGCGACAAACTGCCGCGTGTGAAGGCTCGAAGCGTAGGTCTCTCCTCTGAGGTTGACCTGCAGCGCAGAGAGGTGCTCCGGCTGCACTCCCGAAGGGATCGATCGCAGGTCGAGAAAGGTCCCGAGCAGCACGGCACCCGTGGAGAGCAGCGTGGTAGCGAGCGCAACCTGGGCGACAAGCAGAGATCGTCCGACCCGCTGCTGCGGAACACTCCCACCCGCAGCACGTGACCCGTGCAGACGCGGGCTGACGGTGCTTCGACTCACTCCGAGAGCGGGAAGCAAACCAAATACGAGTGTCGTAGCCATCCCGACAGCGGCGGCAAAGATCACGGACGGCATGTTGATGCCGGCACTCTGAAGCTGCGGCAGATCGATCGGAGACGCGGCCAGAAGCGTAGAAACAGCAACGGAGGCGACGCTCACGCCAAAGACTGAACCGGCCAGCGCGAGCACCAGGTTTTCCGTCACGAGAAGCCGGAACACGGAGCCTCGTCCGGCACCGAGCGCGATTCGTACCGCCACCTCCGCCTGCCGCTTTGCCGCACGTGCGGAGATGAGACCCGCAAGGTTCAGGCAGGTCATTAGAAGAACAGCCAGCACTGCCGCCGAAAGTGCAAGCAGGCTGGAGCGGGCTCCGCTCACCAGGATCTGCTGCAGCGGCCAGAGTCTCTCTTCCGGAGTGCCCGCATGCCGTATCGCCCAGCTCTTATAGATCGGGAACTGGCGATAGAGGGCGCGTGTAAGCTCCGCAAGCTCGGCTGCTGCCTGGGTCGATGTAACCCCAGGCTTCAGGCGCGCAAGGACCTGGAAGTTATCGCCCCCGTAGCCGGGCGTCGTGGGCGAGAGATGGAGCGGCTGCCACAGATCGGGCGCGTCCACAGTTGCAAAGCTAGAGGGCATTATGCCGATCACAGTGTAGGCGTCACCATTGAGGTGAATCACGCGGCCAAGGACCTGGGGGTCAGCATTCAGAGCGCTTCGCCAAAGACTCTCACTCAGCACCGCCGTGGGCGTCGCGTTCGGCAGGTCTTCTGCCGCGGTGAACGTGCGTCCCAGTCGCGGAGCCACCCCGAGCGTCGGCAGATAACCGGACGAGACCCGGAGCGACCGGATTGTCTTGCTGCTGACTGTGTCGTGCCCGCCGTCACTTGCGAAGTTCTGCTCAAGCGGGCCGTCATCGGCCACGCCGACACTCGCGAAGCTTGTCGCGTGCTCGCGCAGAAAGTCAGCCGTTTGCCCCGTCTGCTCCGCGCTCGGGTCCTCCCCTACCCGCGTGAACGCGACTCCAACCAGTTCCGCAGCATGTGGATAGGGCAGCGGTGCCAGCAGCGTGCTGCGCACGATCGAGTACATCGCCGTCGTCGCGCCGATGCCAAGGCCTAACGTCAGCACTGCCGTTGCCGTGAACCCTGGCGACCGGCGAAGCTGACGAAGAACAAAGCGAAGATCAGATCGGACATCCTGAAGCAGACTTTGCAGAGACACGGCTTCTCCTACTCGCTCCGAAGAGCATGCATCGGGTCGACGTTGGCGGCGCGCCGGGCGGGGATCAGGGTCGCGCTCAGCACGGCAAGGGAGAGCACGGCAGCGGTGCTCAGGAGCAGCTCCGGCGTTTCGGCCGTGCTGCCGTGGATCTGCGTGGAGATCACCTTTGCGGCCAGCGCACTGCCGACCATGCCGAAGCCAAGGCCTGTGGCAAGCATTCGGACGGAGTCTCCGAGCACCATGCGAAGAATGCCGCCGCGGCTGGATCCAAGCGCCATCCGCAGACCCAGCTCGCGCATGCGCTGCGTCATGTCAAAGGCCACCAGCCCGTAGACGCCAAGCACCACCAGCAGCAAGGACACTCCAGCAAACGCCGTAAGCAGGCCGGCGTTCAGCCGCGGTTGTGTAAGCGTTCCGTCGACTGTTGTTGCCAGCGGCGTAAAGCCGCCGACGGTGGCCGATCCATTCAGTCCCGTCACGATACGGCGGATCGCCGGTTCGAGCGCCGATCCCGGCAGCGTGGAGCGAATCGCAAACTGAGTGTGTGGCCATCCCCCGTTCTCCGGCCCGTAGACCTCAGGCCCAGGCGGCTGCGAGAGCGCACCTCCGGTACCGCGGACATCACCGATAACGCCGATAATCTCGGTTGAGCCGAGATCGTCCTGATTCACGCCCAGCGGCGTCACGAGCCGGTGCCCGACCGCACTCTTTCCCGCGAAGTAGCGTGCGGCAAACGCCTGATTGATGATCGCCACCGCCGGTGCATGCGGTGCACTGTCGTGATCCGTAAAGAGGCGGCCGGCAAGCACTGGGATATGCATTGCATGCACATAACCGGGACTGAACGATCGTCCTTCGGCCACAACGCTGTCATGATGCTGCGTAGTCGTCTCTCCGGCGATATCGAACGTGCTGCGATAGCTGAAATCGGACAGGGGGAGAGCCGTGATAGCGCCCACACCTGAGACCCCGGGCAGAGCGGCGATGGCTGCTTCGGTCTGCTGGTAGAGGCGATGCCGATCCTCTTCTTTAATGTTCCAGCCGATGTCAACACTGCAGGTCTGGAGGTTCTCCGTATCGAATCCCAGAGGAGTATCGAGCAGCCGGTAAAGCTCCCGTAGAACAGCCGCTGACAGTGTAAGCAGGATCAGCGAGAGCGCAATCTGCGTCACCGTAAAGAGACCGCCGATCCGACGCTGGCGGCCGCCAACAGTATTCTGCCTCGCCGCCGTCGTCGCTCCCAAACGAGTAAAGCGGAGAGCCGGCAGCAGGCCGGTCGCCGCCGCAAGAAACAGAGCGACGGTGCACGAGACCGCCAGCACACTCGCGTCGAGGTGCGGCGTATCCACCCTGAGCAGCACAGCCGGAAGGCGCAGAGTCAGCAGGCGAAGGCAGAGAATAGCCAGCCCGATGCCGGCGGCGGTTCCGGTCAGCACAAGAGTGAGAGTCTCCGTGAGCAACTGCTGGATCAACCTGCCGCTCGAAACACCCAGAGCGCCACGAAGGGCAAATTCGCCGCGGCGCATAGCATTGCGGGAGAGCTGCAGCCCGGCAAGATTGGCAGCCACCACCAGCAGCACTAGACCCACGGCAGCGGACAGCAGCAGGAGACCGCGACGGACCGTGCCGAACAAACTTGTGCGCAGATCCGTTACATCAAACGCCCAAATGGCGTCCGTCGCTGGGTAAGCACGCGCCAGTTGCGCTGCGAGAAGTGCAGTCTGCCGGGCGCCCGTGGCGACTGTCTCCGTCGAATGAAGCCGGGCGATCACATTGAGAAAGCGGCTCCCATCACCGCGATACCCTTCAAACTGCGCTCGGGTGAGGCGGCCGGGGTACCAGACCTCAATACCGCCCGGCAGGTCAAAGCGCGCGGGCATCACGCCGATGATGGTCGCGTGGTCAGTGCCCAGCCGGACCACGCGGCCGAGGATCTTTGGATCTGCGGAGAACGTCGATCGCCAGAGACCATGGCTAATCACGGCGACATACGGAGCATTCTGAACATCATCCGCCGCGGTGATGGTACGGCCGAGCAGAGGCGCTGCACCAATCGTTCGGAAAAACTCTCCGGAGACGCCCGCTCCGGAGACGCGCATCGGATCGCGCCCCTCAAGCACAAGCTGCCCGTCGCTCTTGTAGTAGAAACCGACACTCGCAAACAGCGGATGACCGCCATGCATGAAGGCGGTGAGGTCAACCACCCGAGCCATCGTCATAATTCCATTTGTCTTGAAGCCGTTCGTATTGCGATCTCGAACTGTTACAAGTTCGTAGGGATGAGGGTAGGGCAGCTGATTCAGCAGCGTGGCGCGCAGCACACCCGAGAGAGCAGCCGTCGCACCCACGGAGAGCGCCAGGGTGCCGACCACAGTGAGAGAGAAAAACGGAGCGCGGCGTAGCTGCCGAAGCGCGAATCGAAGATCCTGGAAGAAGCTGCTCATGGCATAGCCTCGAAGGGACTGCACTTACTTACTGCGAAGAACGTTCATCGGGTCTACGGAGGCGGCGGCGCGTGCAGGAGCAAGCGTCGCCACTACCGCCAGCAGAAGGATCAGGAGTGCGGCAAGACCGTAGGCAATCGCATCGAAAGCCGGCAGCGGACCAACGACGCTGCCCAGCACGCGCGTGAGCGAAAGTGACAACGCGACGCCGACGGTGATACCAACGAGAGCGATCACCAGGGCCTTGCGCAGTACCATGCCGAGCACCGCGGACCGGTTGGCGCCAAGAGCCATTCGCAGACCGAACTCAAACCGGCGTTGCGAGACGGTGTACGCGGTCACGCCATACATCCCCACGGCTGCCAGCAGAATCGATACCGCTGCGAACAAGCTGAACAGCAGCGTGCGGAACTGCTCGGCCTGCTGCACCAGGCCAATGTTTTCCCGCATGGTGCTGATCTTGACGGCCACATCCGGGTGCGAGCGATGAAGAGAGCCCCGCAGCACCTCCGTCATTGCGGCAGGACGCAGCGGGGTACGGACCAGAAGCTGCATATCGTCGGCCCACGCAGGATGTTGGGCGGTCGGCATGTAAATCGTTGGCGAGGGAGGCTGGGCGGGCGAATCGCTGCGGATATCGCCCACCACGCCGACGATCGTGGAAAAGTTAGCCGACATCTCATCGAGACCGGTCACGATCTGTTGACCGATAGGATCCTGGTTGGGAAAGACGGTGCTTGCGAGCGTGTGATTGATGAGCAGGACCTGAGGCGCACCAAGGGTGTCTTCCGCGGTGAAGAAGCGGCCGCGCAGCAGCGGAACGCCGAGCGTGCTGAAGAGGCCGGGAGTGATGGGATTGAAGTTCGCGTGCGGCAGACCCGTGGCGGATGCTGTAAAAGTCTGCCGCCCCTTGATCGCATAACTTCCATTGCTGCCGCCGTCGCTCATCGGTGCGCCGTAGATGGCGCTGACCGACGTGACTCCAGGGATCGCGGCAACCGAAGCGAGCGTGGCGTTCAGACGGGCGTTTCGGGCCTCCATCAACTCGTGAATTCGTGTGGAGTACGCGGAGACGAGCGCGGGTGAGGTGCCGGGCGGCTCTCTAGGGATCTGCTCGGGTGTCGCAAGAATTGTGTGCGTGTCGAGCAGAAGCAGGTGCTCGGAGAGAAATCCAAGATCCTGCCGCGACTGCGCGATGAGCGCGCGCGTCAGCAGGGTTGCGCCAACCGAGAGCATCAGCGAAAGAGAGATCTCGGCGATGATGAGAGCATGACGCAGACGGAGCGAGCCACGGGTCTCCGTGCCGCGAGAGCTGTCGGCGCGCAGCACCGATGCGGGATGCACGTGTGAAGCTCGCCAGAGCGGCAGCAAAGTCGCCAGTGTCATCACGGCAAGGCTGATCAGCACGGAGAAGAGGAAAACATCAGGGTTGAGGCGAACCTCGTTCAGCCGAGGCATCTCCGGCGGAGCGAAGCGGGTCAGCACGCGCAGCGCCGGCCATGCCAGCAGAAGGGCGAGCGCTGCGCCGGCACACGCCAGCAGGGTCGTCTCCGTCAGCGCCCTGAGGGCAAGAACGCCTCGCGAGGCACCGAGAGCCGTGCGAATCGATGCAGCGCGGGCCTGACGCGTGGCGCGGACAAGATGGAGATGCGTGAGGTTCACGGCAACAACGAGCAGCAGCACAAGAACGGAGCCGAGAAGCAGGTGAAGCGTCGGGCGGATCGGGCCGACGATCTGCTCCTGCAGAGAGACTGCTTCGAGGCTCTTGTTGCGATCCTCAGGGAAGCTGTGCTGCAGCTGAAGAGAGAAGCCTGCAAGCTCCGCCGAGAGCTGGCCGGCGGAGACATCGGCGCGGCGTCGGCCGAGAACGCGGTCGTTGTACGAGGTACGATTGCGGTTCTCCGGTGCCGCGGGCAGCTCCAGCCACACTTGGGTCCGGTCAGGGAAGGAGAAGCCAGGCGGAAGCACACCCGCGACGATGTAAAGCGTGCCCTGCGCGGTGACGCTCTGCCCCACAGCAGCTGTGGCGGAGCCAAAATGATCACGAGCAAAGGCCGTGCTAAGCAGAACCTCGGAGCCGTTGCGATCGGAGGAATGAAACAGGCCGCCGGCTACTGGCTGAACGCCCAGGATCTCGGTGAACTGCGGACTGACAAAGGCAACCGGCACGTAGAGCGACGTGCCGCGCACGCTGATTCCTGACGCATAGCTCGTGTAATAAGCCGTTGCGTCAAGGCCGTGAACGTAGCGCGCAAGATCCGTGTAGTCGTCTCCTCCCACGCGTGGAACGGCATGGCCCGTGTCCTTAAAGCGAGTCTCAATGCTCACAATGCGGTCTGCATCGTGGTACCCGAGTGGACGAAGTAGCACCGTATCCACCACGGTGAGGATTGCCGCGTTCAGCCCGATGCCAAGGCCGAGCGTCGCGATGACTGTGAGGCTGAAGATCGGTGAAAGCCTGAGGCTGCGCACTGCTTGTCGAAACTGGTGGATCATGCGCGTGCCTCCGGATGAGTAGAGGTCGTCGAAGAGTTGCGTTCCGGATCGGCAAGCATCTGCAGCAGCTCGCCCTCGGCTACCACCTTTCCGTCGAAAAGATGCACCTGCCGTTCTGCATGAGCGGCAAAGCGTGGATCATGGGTGACCATACAGATGGTCGAGCCCTCGCCATGCAGTTCAGTCAGCAGCCGCATCACAGCCTCGCCATTCTTGGAATCAAGGTTTCCTGTAGGCTCGTCGGCCAGCAGGATGGAGGGTGCTCCTGAGAGCGCGCGTGCCACGGCCACTCGCTGCTGCTGCCCACCGGAGAGCTGTGCTGGATAGTGCCGCATCCTGTGCGCCATATTGACGCGCTCAAGAGATCGGTGCACGCGGTCCTTCCGCTCAGCCGCGGGCATGCCGGAGCGGTAGGTAAGCGGAAGCTCTACATTCTCGTACACCGTGAGATCGCCGATGAGGTTGAAGCTCTGGAAGATGAAGCCAATCTCCTGATTTCGGATTCGCGAGCGATCGGCAAAGTTCAGAGTGGCGACGGCCTTGCTGTTGAGGGTGTAGTCCCCGCTCGTGGGGGTGTCGAGCAGGCCCAGAATCGAGAGGAGCGTGGATTTGCCGCAGCCCGAAGGCCCGGACATTGCGACGTACTCGCCCCGCCGGATGGACAGGTGCACTCCGGAGAGCGCGTGTGTCTCGATCTCGTCCGTGTAGAAGACCTTGGTAAGGTTCTCGATTTGGATCAAGGTTTCGGTTGCGACGGTCGCTGCCATAGATCTCCTTGCGTAGGGACTCGGTTTACTGGTTTTGAAGGTGAACGCGATCCACGGAATCCCAGCGCGACATATCTGAAAGAATCACGCTGTCTCCTGGCCTAAGACCTTCGAGCACCTGAATGCTGTTGACCGAGGCACGGCCAACCTTGACTGGGGTTCGAGTGGCTATCTTGCCGTCTGGCGAGACGCGGAACAGACTGATGATCGAGTTTTCATTCCCGAATGCGGGCCGGCCCACGTAGAGCACGTCCGTCATGCGATCCAGATCGATCGTGCCATCCACTGAAAGATCAGGCCGTGCGCCCTGCGGCAGCGCACCAAGCAGACCAACGTCGACAGTCACCGTTCCGTTCTGGACAGCAGGATCGATGCGCGTAACCCTACCCGCAATAACACCGTTATGGGTATCAATCTCCGCTGGTTGATCCACCTGGATATCGCGCGCCTGCGTCTCGGCGATCTTGAGCGAAGCCTTCAGCTGATCGAGCTGAACCACCTTCGCAAGCGTGGTTCCCGGAGCCACATGCTCACCGATCTGATGTGGAAGATCAACAAGTACCCCGGAGATGCCGGCCCTCACGCTGAGCGCCTCCTGCTCTCTCCTCTTGAGGGCCAGCATAGCTTCAGCTTGTTGCACCTTCGTCTGTTGCACTGCAAGTTGCGTCACAATTGCCTGCCCGTTCAAGTCAAGACGTTGCCCTTCAAGCGCGTTACGCTGATTGAGCTCATCAGCTCTTCCTTTGGAGGCGCTGTATGTAAGGCCGCTGATGACACCAAGATCGTAAAGGCTCTTATCCGTCTGCGCCTGCAGCAGCGCTTGTCTCTGATCTGCGCCCACCGTTGCAGCTCCTGCCCGTTGGTTCATAAGGTCGCTCTGCAATCGTGCCCGCGTGTTGATCAGGTCAGCCTGTGCCGCCTTCAGTTGGAGCTGCGCATCCAGCAACTGCTGCTGCACCGCAGGATCAACAAGATCCATCACGATGGTGTCGGGCTCAACCTTGGCTCCCGGCAAAACTCGAATGCGAACGACGGTCGCCTCCGTTTCGGCCGGAATCAGGCGTAAGCGGTCCTCGCGTGGAACAAGTGAGCCTGGACCGCGTACCTGCCGCAGGAGAGCTCCGCGCTTCACAACATCGGTCCAGACTGCGCTGTCAACTGTCGGGATGGCGGGTTTGAGACGAATCACGAAGACGGCAGCCAGGCTGAGCAGAATGACGCTTGCAGCAGCTAGCAGCGCGTTCCGCCGGAGTCTGCGCATCCTGAGGTCTGGTCGTGAAATATCCATCTGCACGAGTGTTTGCACTCTCTGTGCCATGCTGTAGACCGCTCACCTTGAATGATCTCAACGGCTTACTGCTTCGCCATAGAGCCGTGCTGTCCAGGAACGAAACTGCCTGTCCATTTATGGACAGGCAAGCAAGGTCCGATCACGTCGCCATGACCGCGGAAGCGCTTGCTCGTTGGCAGCATACGAACTAGCCGAGGAGGCCGGTCCCTCCAAAGAGGAAAGTCGCTCTTCCGTCATGCTGCGGCAGCGACATGCTGGGCGGTCAAAGAAGGTTCGCTCTATGTGGAGTGCTAGGCTGGCTACCGATTGAGCGCATCGGCGGCACCGGACGACCTCCCTCACTGCGTTTCGCAGAGTGGTGGTGATATGACGCGCGTGAGGATCTACCGGGAGAGCAGTCTCGCATGGGCGAGCGCATGGTCCCGCTTCAGCCGTATCGCCTCGATAGCTCTGTTCTGCACCAAGCCGCCTGACCGCCCGGCTACTTTCAGAACCGCAACATTGGCTGAAGAGCCGTTTCGGTTCGTCCTGTCAGGAACTGCGCTTCTTTGAACCGAGGTGGGAGAAGCGCCTGCAGTGCTCCAGATACGCTACCTCATGCTCGCCGATCAGCGCGATCACACTTGTCCAGAGCCAGCTCGGTGCGTCCAAACTTTTGGAGTGTCGCTTGTGCAGCTCGGCCTTCCAGCAGGACCGGGTCTCGGCATCCATCTGCCGTCCATGGGCTCGCCCGACAACACCTGCAAGATAGCGCGCGGCGGCGATTGCCTCTTGTTGTGAGAGCCTGTCCAGGTCGAACTTAAGATCCTGCGGCATCAGCTCGCGAAGCACCACCGGCCTCTTCATCAAAGTAACAGCCAGCATGCGTTGACCCAGATTCGGAGAGAGCGCGCACGCGCCGCTGACCACCCGTTCGGCATGGCTCTGATCCGGGTACGCTCTAGCCTCCGGCACCGCCGCCGCGGTCGCCTCTTTCAGATCGAGCAGACAGTACTCTCGCTTGCTTGGTTTGCCGATGCCGAGCAGCACTGCATAGCGCAGCCGTCCCAGCGAACTGCAGCCCTTCATCCAGTAAGCCGCATCGAAGATGTCAATCTTCGTGTCCGCATCCACGCCCTTGAACTCGGTAATCTTTGCCCGAACATCCTCCTGCAGGAACAACGCAGCGATCGCTTGACTCTCTTCTCTCTTCAGCGACCAGAACTTTTCTCCCAGTGGGATACGAGGTGTTACATCCTCGATGCGCTCTTCGGCAAGGTGGTGCCACGCACGGGCGCGTGACTTCTTCAGAACCGAACGGATTGGGGCAAGTTCATCGACCTCGACGCCTGCCACCTGCGCAGGCCGCGTGAGCGCCTCCTCGTAGCCGTCCACCATCGCTTCGAGGATTCGCACGGCAGTAATCCCGGGCAGGTCCGATCCGCGAGCTGCAGTAGCAAGTGAAAGACCCAGACGCACCAGATCGTGCGCCGGATTCCCGATGCAAGTCTGGTCCAGATCGCGGATCTGAATCTCGACCCTCCCCTCCTTGTCTGCAAGTGGACCGATGTTTCCAACGTGACAGTCTCCACCGATCCAGACAGCAGGACCCTGCGGAATGCTCTTTCCTGCATCTGTTTCAAGCCATTGATAAAACTTCTTAGTGCTGCCTCGAACATAGGCATGGGCTGACTCGGCCATCTTGGCCTGACGACGATTCTCTAACGCCAATGCGCGCGCGCCTGGCCGTATCAACCGAGTTTTTGGAGACATAACCCCTTATAGATGACGTGTAGACACAGCGACCTAACCGCATAGAGCAGCCGTAGCCGCGCTTCAAGAGGGCGTGGCACTCATCTCGTGCAGCTTATTGCGTTGGCGTGGTCGACTGAATGGGATGTGCCGCCGGCTGGGCCGTCATCCGGTGGTTGCGCTGGAAAAGCATCAATGCGGCCAGAGCGATGATCACGATAGCAAGGATCGAGATCATCAGCGCGGGTCCGCACTGACGTTTGGAGTCTGAATTCGCTGCAGGTCGTGCACGTGACATGGTCCCTTCGATGCGCTCTTAGGTCGCAGCGCGATCCTCGGTGCATCTTTCGCCGGGCTTGGGCTCATTCGCCGCGCGCTATGCCTTTTCTGGAAATGATCTTTGACGTAGTCAACAATGCAATCTATTCACCGGGGGGCATCGGGCGCTCTACAACGCCGGAAGGACCAAGACACTCATACAGACTGGCCAAGAACGCTGCAGGTATTGACCCGAAGGCGTGATGATTGCCAAAACTTACTTCAACAAGTAGTGGTCTTGCTTCTGCTCAGCTTCAGTCCTGTTGAGGAAGACTATCGCCCTGCAACAAAACTTTGTCTCTGGAGATCTTCATGGAAGCAACAACCGACCTGACCACCCTAGTGTGCCTCTTTCATCACCGCAATCTGGCTGAGGCTGTCTTGAAAGACCTGCTTGAGAGCGGCGTTTCTCAACCATCTATCTCGGTCTTCGACAAGTCTGATTCTCAAAGTGGGGGGCAGAGTGCTCTTCTTGCTCTTGGCATTCCCGCACGTGATCAGCAGCACTTGGAAGAAGGACTTGAGAACGGCGGAGTCATCGTCGCAGTGTCCACTGAGTCCGCTCTGGTTTCAAAGGTCGAGACCATCTTCGCAGAGCACAGTGCTACCAAGATTGACGAAATCGAGCCGACCCGTGAGGCCGCTCCGCTTGCGGCAGCAGCAGTTGCTCCCGTTGCTGCAGGGACGGTAATTCCGATCGTCGACGAACAACTTGCCGTTGGCAAACGCACCGTAGATGCCGGCGGTGTGCGGGTGTATCGCAAGGTTGTAGAGATCCCGGTTGAAGAGTCTGTCAATCTCCGCGAGGAGCACGTCAACGTCACTCGAAGAGCCGTCGATCGTCCCGCGACCGGAGCCGATCTGAATCAGGCTGATCGCACCATTGAGTTGACCGAAACAGCCGAAGAGGCAGTCGTCGGTAAGAACGCACGGGTCGTCGAAGAACTCCTGGTTGGGAAAGATATGACGGAACGCACGGAGCACATTCACGACACCGTTCGTCATACCGAGGTCGAGGTTGAGGAGATCGCTCCTGATTCGTCCCGGAATGCTCTCGATCGCAAACTGTAAGCAAGCTGTAGCAGGTACGACCTACGTATTTCCCCAGGAGCTCCCGCAATGGCTGACCGCGTCAAAGTCTACGAAGAAGGATCCAAGAAGAAATTCCCGATCCTTGCTTGGCTTCTTCCGCTCCTTCTTCTTCTCGCTCTCCTCGCGTACTTCCTTACAAGACATAGAGATCAGACACCCGCAACTGCTGCTCCCGTCTCTCAGGTAACTCCTCAGGCGACACCTGCAGCAGCCCCTCTTCCAGACCTGGGGACGGTTCATTTCGAAACCAACAAGGCGACCCTCACCCCCGAGGGTGAAGCTACCTTGCAGCAGGCTGCTGCGGCGATGAAAGCGAACCCAAATGCCCATCTCAGGCTTGAGGGATACACCGACAGTACCGGGAACCCCTCGCACAACCTAAACCTTTCGCAGCAGCGTGCCATGACCGTAGCCAACTTCCTCAAGGGACAGGGTATCGAGGGCAGCCGACTTACTGGTGGCGGATTTGGTCCTTCGAATCCAGCCGACACCAATGCAACTACTACCGGCAAGGCTGACAATCGCCGTGTCGAACTCTTTTCGCAGCAATAACCCGCAAGGAGACACATATGTCGAAGACAGTTGTAGGACTTTTTAGTTCTGTTGCTCAGGCTGAACAGGTGAAGAAGACGCTCGTAGCTGACGGCTACGAAGCCCAGAACATCCGCGTTGTTGCGAACGACGAGGACTCAACCACCAGCGGTTCCGTTGCAACCGCCTCTGAGAGCGGCTACACCGATATTGGCAGCGGCGGCGGTACTGGAGTCGGCGAGAAGATCAGTGGCTTCTTCCGTAACCTCACGGGTGGCGACGACCATGCACATAACCACTATGCATCGGGCGTCAACTCCGGCGGCGCTCTTCTGACGGCGACAGTGGATGACGGAAAAGCCGAACAGGTCGCATCGACTCTTCGCGAGTATGGCGCACGGGACATCGAAGGCGGCTCGCAGATGGGCTCCCAGACATCGATGGGCTCCCAGGCATCCTCGACTGCAGCGTCAACCACAGCAATGCCTGCTTACACCGGCTCTGTCGCTGCGGAAGCCACAGGGCAGACCGCGATACCAATCGTCGAAGAAGAGTTGGTAGTCGGCAAGCGGGAAGTGGACCGTGGCGGCGTTCGTATCTACTCGCACGTCGTGGAACGGCCGGTTGACACGGACATCAACCTCCGCGAGGAGCACATCAACGTCGAGCGTCGCGCCGTCAACCGTCCTGCTACCGCCGCAGACTTCGCAGCGGGTACAGGATCGGTCTTCGAACTCAATGCGACCGGAGAAGAGGCTGTCGTCGGTAAGACTAGCCAGGTCGTCGAAGAGGTCGTCGTCGGCAAGCAGAGCAGCGAACACACACAGGCCATCCACGACACTGTCCGCAAGACAGAGGTGGAAGTTGAGAACCTGCCCGGTGAAGTCGTAAAGAAAGATCGCTACTAAGCATTCCATCAGCGAGAGAGTCCAGGCCGGGCATTCATGTCCGGCCTGTGCTGTTTCCAGAACAGATGAGGACTTATGAACACGCCCCTTCCGCTTACAGCATCCGGTACCTCCTCCTACGCCGAAGAGACGAACAGCCTCGCTGTCTCCGGTGATCTCGACCGTGCACACACCTATACAGATCTGCGGATGGCGAACGGACAGGTCTTTCGTCTGCCGACTGAACTTCTGCTGTCAGCTGCCGCGCCAGACGTTAACCATCACGAGACGCAAGCCTCATCTCCACGTCCCGCCGAAGGTCTCGGAACACAGATCGTTCCCATCGTGGAAGAGCAACTCACCGTAGGCAAACGGACCATCGTCACAGGAACGGTTCGCCTGCAAAAGTCAGTGCAGGAGTACCAGCAAAGCCTGGATGAGGCTTTGGCGATACGCACCTTTGACATCGAACGCATCGTCTTGAACCGGCCGATCGAAACCGTTCCCGAAATCCGTCACGAAGGGGAGACCACCATCTACCCGCTGACTGAGGAGCGACTTGTATTGACCAAGGAACTCATTCTCAAAGAGGAACTCCATGTCACGAGACGTGACACCGAAAGACGAGACACGCAGGTCGTCACCCTGCGCCGGGAAAATATCACGGTTGAACGAGTTCCCGCCGAGGTGGAAGTAGGGAATACAAAATCCTAAGTCGACCGGAGAGCCCATCGAAGAACAACTTGTCAGCAGGCGGGTCGGTACCGTCTGAGAATAAACGGACAGCGACCGCTGACAATCGACTAACTTCGTTTTGCTGGTAAGCTACGTCTTCAACTGCGGGAATGCTGTAATACGCAGCTTTGCTGCGGCATAGGGAACCAGAGTGATCGTCTCCTCCGGCTCCTCACTACGAAGAGGTCCCTGCGGAACAGCATCTGCAACCCCATCAACGGCACGCCAGGCTGGTACCTTGCGTGCCGTCATCTGCAGCTTTACCGGAGTCCCGGTAAGCGCGAAGGGTGACCCGCCTACCGGGTGCTCCTCCACCTTTACGGCTTGAACGCTGGTCTCACTCACATCCAGCGCATAGTTCCATTCGCTTGCCGGAAAAACCTGCCAGTCCGCAGTCATGCCGCGTGTACGCAGCTTCACCCAGTCCTCGCCGATCGGATAAGAGAAGACCAGTGGTCCACGATGTACGGAAACCGAGTTGTTGAACCCGCGCACAACCCTCGGTGTGAGAGGAAGAGCGAGATCAACTACATCTCCTGGGTGCCAGCTGCGGTCGAGCGTTGCGAATCCATTAGCAGTCGGCACCGTCTCCGGCCGGCCATTCACGTTAATCGTGGCTCCAGTCGCCCATGCCGGAATGCGGACACGCAGCGGAAACTTCACCGCCGTCTGCGGATTGACTCTGATCGTGATCGCTCCACGGAAGGGGTAGTCGGTCTCTTCCACGACATGGACGGCCGTCCCTGCGATCGTGGTGTGCACCTCGCAGGGCGCATAGGCCGCCGCAACCAGACCTCCGTCTCGCGTCGTCATCCACAGGCTCGATGTCAGCTTCGGCCAGCCCTGATGAAAGTTTGCCGCACAGCAGCCGAAATTTGGTTCCAGCCCATAGAGGTTCGACTCAGGTCCATCAGTAGTCCACGGCTTGCGATGCAAACTCACCTCTACCTGGTTCGGCTCCTGGTTGTACTGGTGCGCCCACATATCGTCTGTAAATGTGCCTGGCAGCGCATTGAAGGCAACCTGTTCCAGTCTGTCTCCCAGAGCGGCGTCTCCAACAATCGCCAGGGATTGCTCGAGCGAAAACATCATCTCGACAACCGTGCACAGCTCTGATCCCTGGGACGGATTGCGTCCCGCAAAGTGCTCGTCACACGAGAACATCCCATTCGGCAGGCCGTGGTACATGTCCAGTGCAGAGAGCATCTGTGTCAGGCCATGACGATCCGTCTCGCTGCCACTCACCACGGACCACACGGGAGCCGCCTTCAGCGCCTGGCCGTTATTCACCCCATGCGTCGAGAGAGCGATCTCTCCCAGACCCTCATGCTCGTTCAGCTTGATCATCTCCGGTGTCACCGGCGTTGTGTACTTGAAGTCGGCAAAGCTCGCCTGCCAGTCAAAGCCCTGCGTGTGCAAAAGCCGCAGCAAAGAAAGCAGTGTCTTATCGCCGGTCCGGTTATAGAGCCAGATTACCGCCAGGGCGTTATCCTGCCAGCGGAACTTGCCCCAGTCGCGCAGTGGCCGCGTGGGTAGCGTCTCCAGTTGATGCGCGAAGTAGCGGGACAAGACCGGAATCACCCTCGGATCGCCGGTCGCCTCCTCGTACTGTGTCAGCGCCTTCAGCATCACCATGCGCGGCCACCAGTCGTCATTGGTCGCGGGGCCGATCATACCGTTTGCCGCCTGGTGCGTCAGCGTCCACTCCACGTAGCGCTGCGCCTTTGCTTTCAGACGATCATCATCAAGCAGGTAGGCCAGGGGAAGCAGCCCATCCAGAAAATAGGGCCCGCGTTCCCACGACTCTCCAGTTCCGCCCAGCCAGCCGCTGTTGCTTCCTACATCCGCCCAGATCTCGTCCAGATGCCCGCCGAGACCTGTGGCCTGGATCTCCAGCTGCCTGCGCAGCCAGCCCGTCGGCCGGATCGCTCCGAGCGGCAGCAGATTGAAAGCGTTCGGAACCAGCGGAGTACGATTGCCGATCGCCTCTCCCTGGCGCGCCTCTGTCGCCGGCCCACCAGCCGGACTGTGCTTCGAACCAGGCTTCCTGTCATCGGCAAAGGCAGACGTGGTGTCCAGCAGAAAAGCAGGGACCGCACCCGCGAGCAACTTGAGAAGATCGCGGCGTTCCATAAAGGTCATAGTGTCTCCGGCAGAGGGTACTGCTCCTTGCTTTGACTCATCGCGACCAGCGAAAGATCGACGAATCAGCAAAAATCAGTAACAAACCGCAGATCAGTGTCGCCTTCGGCGCCAATGTCGGTCTATAGTCCACATGATCTAGCGCCCGGTAGCACCACCTCTCATGGTCGTGTGTTCGCCCGTGGAGATGCCTGTCTGCCGCACACACCTTGCGGAAAGTGCCTAGTCATCGACCGTGATCAGACCGCGCTGAATTGCCGTTGTCGCCGCCTCCGTCCGATCCGAAACTTCAAGCTTTTCAATGATCTTCAGCACATGGTTGCGAACGGTGTTGTCGCTGATGCCGAGCGCATGCCCGATCTGCTTGTTTGTCGGACCCTTCGCCAGCATCTTCAGGATCTCAAGCTCGCGGGACGTCAGATTCGTACGCACCATCCGTTCTGCCAGGCGTGACGCGATATGGCGCGGAATGTAGCGCTTTCCCGCGTGAACAGCGCGGATCGCCTCCACCATCTCTCGCAGCGATGTGTCCTTCAGCAGATATCCCTGCGCCCCGGCCTGCACCGCGCGGTAGATGTCCTCGTCTGTCTCGTAGTTGGTCAGGATGATCACGCGAACCGGCCGGCCGGACGCCTTCAAAGCCTGCAGCATCGCCACGCCGCTCATGCCCGGCATGCGCAGGTCCAGCAGAATGACCTCGGGGTGGAGCGTGTCCAGCATCCTGAGCGCCTCTTCTCCGCTCGGCGCCGCTCCCACCAGCTCCAGCTCCGCCTGTGTTCCCAGCATGCTCGCCAGACCGGCTCGCACTACGGGATGATCATCCACGATAAGAATTCGAATCACATCCGTCGCTGTCTGTGACATGACGTCTCTGCCTCCAGGGAATCCGTGAGAGCGCGATCGCTCGCGGTGACGCCGTCTTGAGAGCTCGCAAAGAACAGCGGACAGACACCTCCGTCCCTTCGCCGGGACGGCTGCGAAGCTCGAGTGTGGCTCCAAGATCAGCGGTACGCTTGCGCATCCCGCGCAGGCCGAATCCGGATTGCTCGTCGCCGGAATCGAATCCACTCCCATCATCCAGAATGCGCAGCTGCACCGCCTCCTTGTCAAAGGCCAGCGTAATCTCCAGCATCCGTGGTTGACCATGCCGGATCGCATTTGCCAGTGCCTCCTGCCCCACGTGGTACAGCATGTCCGCGACCCGCAGCGGAAGCCGCGCCACCTCCCCTGTGCAGGCGGTCACGATGCGTACCGACCCGCCTTCGACCAATCGGCGAGCGCACTCCGTCAACCCCGAAAGCAGGCCGTCCGACCCGGGCTGGTCCGGTCGCAGCACGGCAATACTTCGCCGGGTCTCTTCATGGCTATGCCGCACCAGCTCGCTGGCAAGAGTCAGCTGCTGCTCCAGCTTCGGCAGATCGCTCGGCATGCCCTCGCGTATTGCTTTGAGTTGAAAACCGATACCGGCAAAGCTCTGCGAGAGTGTGTCGTGCATCTCGTATGCCATGCGCTCCCGCTCTTCCAGCACCGCCCGCAGCCGCCAGCTCTCCATCCGGTGGAAGAAGAAGTTCGCAGTCATCGCCAGCAGCAGCACAGCGACCGCGACTGCCAGCACATGACTTGCACTCCACCAGGGTGGCCCCGCGAGCACAACCGCATCATCACTCGACCGCAGCAGCAACGCAAAAGGCACCAGATCGTGCGTATACGCCGGGTCGGCTACGGCCACACCTCGCAGCCGAAGCATACTGCCCGGCTTGAGTGCGTTGTAAAGAGAGTCCCCTCTGCCACGGTTCATCACCGTGCGGAACGACTGAGGCCCGGCATCGAGGTTAAAGATCAGGCTCTCTCCCGCTCCCCGCTCTTTGCTGGCCAGCCGGCCTTCTACCTCAATAAACGTGGCGTCAAAGGCTCCCGTCGCCGCCTGCGACGCCGTCACCGAGACCGGTGGCATCGGCGTGTTCTCCCACAGAACACGAACCTTCGCCTCTCCCATCACAGAGCTGAACGGGCTCGTATGAACCTTGCCCGTCACCTCCACCTCATCGCCCACCTTCAAGGACTGCGCCGCTGCTTGCTGCACTGCAACGCCGCCCGTTGCATCCTGCACAAAGACCGCAGGCGATGCCAGAACGACCGTCCCGCGAACCGTGGCCATCTGCGGGTTCAGCCGGGGCATCGTGCGTAGACTGCTGATCACCTGAACGTTCGGACTGGAAGGCGCAGCCGCCGCTCCTGTCCCCGGCGCCGACGCATACATCTCCCAGGAGCTCTCCCGCTCGAGCGACTGCTCCTGCTCCACACGCGCTTGACGGCTTGCCGCAGCGACCAGCATCTCCGCCATCTGGGCCTGCGTCGCCGGTCGGACCTCCACGTTCCGCCAGACCCCGCCGGATGCGTAGGAACGCAGCCCCACGCGCCCGGACTCGAGGCATCGCTCATCTGTCACCGCGATCGTCGTTCCTTCGCCGCCGGATAACGGGCGTTCCGACGCCGCCACCTGGCACCCCACGGCCACCAGCTTCAGGTGGTACCACTGCGATGGAGTCACTGCGGATGCCTCCACCCCGAGTCTGTTGGCCACCTCCGCCCAGCCCTGCCCCGCCCGCCCCAGCACCAGGGTCTGATCGATCGTTCGAAGTCCCGCGTAGTAGCCGTTATATGTGTCTACCCCCTGCTCCTCGTCGCTCGATCGCAGAATCAGGCCGGCGTCCCCGCCCATGCCAAGCAGCATCACATCGGCTTCAACCGAGTAGTCCCTCCAATACGCCGACCCCGTCACCAGCTTTGCGCCACGCTCGTCTGAATCATTGCGCATGGCGCCGTCCGCCAGCTCCCACGTCCCGCCCAGCGCCTTCCACTCATCCGCTTTACCCTTCGCAAAAGCATCGCGGTACGGCAATCCGCGGCTGGCGCCATGCTGCACCCAGAGTGCACTCCAAAGGCCAACAACTCCCACCGCCGCAAGCAGCGTGAAGAGCAGAAGCGCGCGTCGGATCGCCGGGCTGATCGTCATGGAGTCGCACTCCGTCGCAGATCGGTATACCCCGGTCGCCATCGCGTGTACAGCATCTCCCGCACCGCGACGCTGCCCACGGTCTCACGCGTCACAAGCAGCGGTCGAAGTAGGATGGAAGGCGGAAACGGTTCGCCCTTGAAGCGCGCGTGCAGCAATCGTATCGCCCGGTCGCCCATGCCCCGCGAGTCCTGAACAATCATCGCATCGAGGCACGCACTCCCAAACGGCAGCGACTCCGGATCGAAACCGATCACCCTCACCGCCTGCCTGTGTGGGCTGCTGTCGATCGCAGAGATCGCCCCGCGTGTCGCCGTTGAGGACAGCGCCACAATCACGTTCAGGTCAGGATGTTCGCGCAGCACCGTCTCCACGGCCTCTTGTTCATGGGCGTAGTTGAAGGTCCCCAGCCGCCGCACAACAATCGTCACCTTCGGCTGCTCGGCTGCCAGATGCCGTTCAAAGCTCTCCGCGCGCGCCAGAATGCCGGCAATATCCGGGTCCACGCCGAGCAGGGCCACCGTCCCTTTGCCATGGAGCAGCGCCGCCACCCGCGCCGCGGCTAGTCGCCCACCCTCCTCTTCATCGTTCAGGACATACGTCAGATTTCCCCCGGCAGGAATCGCCAGCGGCGAGCCCACAATCACAATCGGCAGTCCGCTCGCCAGCGCCCGCCGCACCGGTGTAATCAGCGCCAGTGCATGATCCGGCGCCAGCACCAGGCCCTTGTACATCCCCGGCCGCATTCGCGAGACCAGCGAGATCTGTCCATCGATGTCGTCTTCGCGTGTCGACGCATTCCAGTACACGCGCTCACCCAGCTCCGCCGCTGCACTCTGCGCGCCCACATTCTCCGGCTCCCAGGGCACCGTGCCTGACGTTCGCGGAATGACCGCGATGCTGCCCGATCCGTCGCCGCGGCATCCGGCCAGGCAGCTCACCATCAGGGCTGCAATCATCGCCCAATCCCTACACCTTGAATCTGGGTACCACACGCGTCTCTCCTCGACTCGTTCACCGCACGTCCTTGGTAGTCCATTCGTACTACTCCAGGCTGAGCGCAATGCAACTTGTCCGTCTTCTCCTTCGGCCTTTAGTGTTGCTCCGTTCCTGGCAGCCTCTTTCCGGCCGCTGTGAAGACCAAACCATACAGCGTCAACGGTTCAATCTCAAGCACATAGAGCGTAACGACGTCCATGCTTTGAGAGATCCGCTCTTCATCTTTGTCACGAGGTCTTATGATCCAGCCGGTCGTCCGCACGCATCCGCTCCGCCGTGTCTCCCTTACCCTTTGTCTGCTCTTCCTGCTTGGCGTCCTATCCGGGAGTGCGCAGTTCAACAGTGCCGTACAGGGTACCGTCGAAGACAACTCCGGCAGTGCCATCGCCTCGTCGACCGTGACGCTTACCAATGTCGACAATAAAGTCACGCAGACCGCCAAATCCAATGCCTCGGGCGTCTACCGCTTCTCCAGTCTTGCTCCCGGCAACTACCAGGTCGCCGGCGCGGCCCCGGGCTTCTCCTCCACCAAAACTTCCTTTACCCTCACCACCGCGGAGACCCGCGACGTGACCATCACCCTCTCTGTCGGGTCCGTATCCTCGCAGGTCGAGGTCACCGAACAAGCCCCGCTGCTTGATACCTCCGACAGCCGCAACGAGCTCACCCTTAACACCGCCGCCTTTGAGCAGCTTCCGCTCGCGGCCCGCAACCCGCTCGCGCTCATCACGCTGGCGCCCGGTGTTACCGGCCTCGGCTCAGGATCGGCCACCAACTTCAATCCTGAAAACTCAGTCGATGCCAGTGCGAACGGTCGCGGAGCCAACGCCAATCAGTACGTCGTCGATGGTCTCGACGTCACTAGCAGCATTCGTCCCGGCGTCGTCAATCTCACGCCGAATGCGGACACCGTGCAGGAAGCCTCGGTCCAGACCAACACCTACACCGTCGACTACGGCCGCGCCAGCTCCATCCAGACCGTCCTCACTACCAAGTCCGGCAGCGACAGCGTTCACGGCTTCGCCAGCGAGTACTACACCTACCAGGGGCTCGCTGCCCGCGGCGAATACGGCCCTCCCAAGGGCACCCGCGTAGCGCCCTACCATACCAACAATCTCTCCTTCGGCGTCGGCGGGCCCGTCATTCCGCACCACCAGTTCTTCTTCTTCGCCGGCTATGAGCCCTACCTCTCGCTCCAGTCAAACGGCACCTCCAACACCACCTTCGAAGATCCGGCCTTCGTCGCCTTCGCCAACACTGTCCAGCCCAACAGCCCGGAGGTCCAGCTCCTCAACAAGTACAAGCCCACCGGCCTGACCTTCTCGAGCGTGCAGAGCACCGCGGCGCAACTCTTCGGCGGCACCTGTGGCACACCTGCCGCCGATAACATCCCCTGCGACACCCCTGTCATTGACAACGGCAACTTCAACTCCAGCTCCTACAACAATGCCAAGCAGTACAACATCCGTCTCGACAAATACTTCAAGAAGGACAGGGTCTACGGTCTCTTCTATCGCAACACCATCAACAGCGGCGGACCGGCCGCCCGTCCGGCCTTTGCAACCTCAAACAAATACTTCGTCTTCTCCCTTCAAGGAAGCGAAACGCATACCTTCTCCCCCAACCTCCTCAATGAGGCTTACTTCGGCTACAACCGTATCGAAGGCTTTTCGCCGGCGACCGGCGACTTCACCGTTCCAACCGTGAGTGTCACCGCACTCGGCACCGGCTTCGGGGCAGGCTTCGCCCTCGGCGACTTTATCCAGCACAGCTATCACTGGCGCGATGTGCTCACCTATGTGCACGGTTCGCACTCGATCAAGGCCGGCTACGAAGGCTTCCACGGAGACGACATCGCGCTCTTTGCCGCCGCCTACTCGCAGCCGAGCTTTCAGTTCAACAGCCTGATCGATCTCATCAACAACAACCCCTACACGGAAGGCAATCTCTCCTACGATCCTCTTACCGGCAAGCCCAAAGCCAACAACTACGGCTACGCCCAGACCACAGGGGGCGCCTTCGTCGAAGACACCTGGAAGGCCTCGAAGAAGCTCACCGTCAACTACGGCGTTCGCTACGATAACTTCGGCAATGCCTACCCGTCGCTCGCCGGCACCGGCTTGTCCAATCTTCATCTCGGCAGCGGCTCCAGCTTCGCCGAGCAGGTCGCTAACGCGAAACTCACGCCTCAGAGCCACGTCTTTCCGGGCGATCTCAACTACGTCTTCAGCCCCCGCGGCGGCTTCGCGTTTTCGCCGTCCGAGAGCAGCAAACTCCTTGTGCATGGCGGCATCGGCCTCTTCCACGACTACTTCACCCTCGGGAACTCCGAGAATGGCCTCAGCGGCAATCCTCCAGGCTTCGCCCGTCCCACCTTCAAGAACGACGGCTCCACCGCCGCGCCCATCTTCGGCTTCGGCACCCAGAACTCATTCCCGCTCGGCTTCCCCTACCCCGCCTTCCAGGGCCAGCCGCTGGATGCGAAGGGCGGCATCGCAGGCGCGCAGATCGGCATATCGGGTGTGGACTCAAACCTGAAGAGTCCCTTCACTCTCAACTTCAACATCGCCGTCGACCGCCAGATCACGCCCGGCTTCGTCGCCAGTATCGGCTACGTCGGCTCGCACTCCGGCAATCTCATCGCCGCCGGCGGGAACACCATGAATACCTCGTACGGAAACGACGTGAACGCCTTTGCCGGAGATCTGATTCAGCACATCAACTGCGCCATCACCACAGATCCCATCACAGGGCTCAAAACAAGCTCTTGCACCGGAGTCCAGACCCGGGTCAACACCAGCTTCGGCAATATCAACTACGCGTACAACACCTCGGTCGCCAACTACCACGGCCTGATCGCGTCCGGTCGCGGTCGCTTCACCCGGCGTGGCTTCGTTACCGCCTCCTACACCTACGGGCACGCGCTCGATAACTGGCAGAACTACCCAATTGGCTCCCCCATCAGCCAGTTCTACGCAAGCTCTCCCTACGACGTGCGCCAGCGCCTCTCGGTCGGTGCCTCGTACGAGCTTCCCGGCAGCCAGATCGGCAACAGCCTCGAACGCCGCATCCTCGGCGGCTGGACCGTGGCAGGGATTTCGGTCCTTCAAACGGGCACTCCCTTCACAGTCTCGACCGGCGCAGCCTTTCATGCGCAGCTCATCAACCCCAATCTTCCGTCTACGGCCGCCAACCTGCAGTTCGCACCTGGCAGCGGAGACTTCAACGCCGATGGGGACAACAATGACTACCCAAACGTGACCTCCTACAGGCAGAGTCATCACCGTGCCGACTACCGTACCGGCCATGGCATCTTCGCTTCGTGCTCGGGCGGCATTCTGCCCTGCGGCAACTTCGTTCTACCGACAATCGGAACTCTCGGCAACGAGCGGCCAAACCAGTTCCGCGGTCCCGGTTACGCTAATTACGATTTCACTCTTAAGAAAGTGACTAGCATCAAAGAGCGCGTAAACCTTGAACTGCGTCTCGACGCTTTCAACGCCTTCAACCGCGTCAACTATCTCTCGGCCGGAGTCAACAACGGGATCGACACCAACCTTCAGGATGGCGGCTTCGGCCAGAGTGCCGGAACGAATCCACCCCGCAACATGCTTCTCGGCGCTCGCATTAACTTCTAAATCGCACAGCGACGCTGGATCCTCTACCCCCCTTCGGCGAACCGGGTATCCAGCGTCATTCCTCTTGCCCGCATGGTCTTAGGCGTAGTGGCGTAACGCCGTCGGGGCGCTGGCTATACTGAGAGCAAACCTCATGGGAACACCAGTTCAAGTTGTCATCCCGGAGCAGGAGTTCCACCTTTCATCTCCGTCCACAAGGACGGCTTTGCCCTTTGCATTCATTCCAACGGAGTGCTTTTATCTTTGTGGTGCCCCGTACAAACGGCTTTACCCCTCACGGTCGAGCTGTCCGGACGCGGATGTAACAGGGAGGGTAGACTTTGCCTGTAAGTGCTTTCCTTATAAGACTTTGCTTTCCGCAGGCGCCCTATGTGATGCAAAAGCTTGACTTAGGACCAAAGTACCGGGGGGTGGGGTGGGGTCGTCTGGTCGTGACCACGAGAGTGCTCCATCCGAGGAGCCGGTGCCCGGGCCGTCGTGCTCGCTCCCTGAAGCTCCGTCCGTACCCGCTGCTGACTTCCATGGCGGCCATGCTGATCTGCCTCGCTACTTCGGTCGCCAGCCTCGGCGCGCAGGCAGCAAGCCCCGGCCAGGCAGACATCGTCACCGCCCTGCGCAACGGAGACGCGCAGGGTGCGCTCGCACGGACACAGACCGCTCTCCGACATACCCCCCGCGACTGCAGTCTGCTCTCGCTCGAGGCCATTGCCTTCACCGGCCTCCACCAGCAGCCGCCGGCTCTCTCCGCCTTCAAGAAAGCCCTTACCATCTGCCCGTCCTACCTGCCGGCCCTCATAGGAGCCGCCCAGATCCAATACGCCCAGGCACCCCCTTCCGCCATCCCGCTCCTCACCCGCATCCTCCGCCTGCAGCCTGAAAACGCCGCCGTCCACGGCATGCTTGCGACCGCCCTGCGAAGTCAGGGCATGTGCACCGAGGCTCTCCCGCACTACCAAGCCAGCACCACCCTCTTCCCCAGCCGGCCCGATCTCCAACAGGGCTACGGCTCCTGTCTTGCCTCGTCCGGCGATCCTCGGTCGGCTCTCGCGCAGTACCTTAGCCTTCTCGCCGCCCGTCCCAACGACAGCATCCGCTACGACGTCGCCGTGCTGCAATGGAAGTCCCACGCCAACGAGGAGGCACTCTCAACCCTGGCTCCGCTGCTCGGAGAGCCCGCCCAAAGCTCTCCCCTGAGCCTGGCCTCCAGAATCCATGAAGACCAGGGCGAGACGCCTCAGGCCGTCGATCTCCTACGCCGTGCAATCCTAGCCGCCCCCTCCGAGCCCGCAAACTACCTCGACTTCGCCACGATCGCCTTCAACCACAAATCCTTTCAAGTCGGTATCGACATGCTCAACGCCGGTCTGAAGCAACTGCCAAACGCCGCAAGCCTGTACGTCGCACGCGGTGTCCTCGAGGTTCAGGTTTCGAACAGCCAGCTCGCCGTCGCGGACTTCGGCAAAGCGCATGCCCTTGATCCGAAGTTGTCCTTTGCCGCGGATGCGATCGGCATCATGCACAGTCAACAGCATGAGAGCGGCGACTCTTTGTCTCTCTTCACGGCAGAAGCCAGACAGTCTCCGAACGACCCACTGCTGCAGTATCTGCTTGCTGAGGAGCTGTCAAACACATCCGCGGGCGATCCGGCGGCCAACCTCAACGCCGCCATTGCCGCCGCCGTCCGAGCCGTCTCCGTCGACCCGCAGTACAAAGCGGCGCACGATCTGCTCGCTGTCCTTTACATTCGCGCTGGCAAGCCGGAGCTCGCGATCCAGCAGGCGGAACTGGCTCTAACACAGGATCCGAACGATCAGGACGCACTCTACCAGGAGATGCTGGCGTGCAGAGCCTCCGGACAGAGGGAAAAGGTACAAGCGCTGACGGCACGCTTCAACGAGGCCCGGCGAGCGAACGAGCAGCGACAGCAGAGCACCGACCGCTACCGCTTGCAGGATGAAGTCGCGCAGTAGCCGATCGAAGACTGGCTCTAACCTGGCTTGGCGCAGGAACAGAGACTACGGAGTCAGATCCTCAGCACTCGATGCACTCAGCTGATGGATTGCAGACCATGTCTGCGCATAGGCGTTAAGGGCGTCGGCAGTTGACGACCGCGCACCCCGCAAGGCGTCCAGGTAGTCGATCAGCGCCAGCCCTCCATGATCAAACGCAAATCTTGCGATCGAGAGCACATCCGAGCTCTCATCGAGGTAATGTGAACCGAATCGGTCGGAGAGCGCGCGCGCTCGTGTGTACCCCACCCAGGCTTGATCGACGTCAGAGAGGACCTGATTACGAGTCGCGAGCTCCGTGACGCGAGCCGATCTCGCCTGGAGTACAGCAGACTCCTTGTTGCCTTGATTTCGATCAAAGATGCGTAGCGGAATATTGACGTTGAAGCCCGCAGAATTAAAGGTTCCGGAGCGGTCGTATTCGCCCTCGATCGTTGGATCCGCCGTGCCATTCGCTATAGCCAGCCTTGATGCCGCATCCGCGACGACAACTGCATACCGCGCCGCGGCGTAGTCAGGCCGAGTCAGAAGGGCCACCCTCACTAGATCTCCTTCCGTCACGTTGAGGACCGGGGGGACGATCTCGCCTGTGACATCGAAGGTCTTACTTGGACTGTCGACACCCATCAAGGTTTGGAGCTGATCAGACGCCTGAAGCAGATTGATCTCGGCCGCCGCGTGGTCCGCTTCGAAGCCGCCCAGTTGCAGATCGATCCGTTCAAAGTCTAGCTTGCCCAGGTCACCTGCTCTGTAACGATCGTTCGCGATGCCGACCTCGTGCCTGTAGTCGTCAAGGTTAGCGTTGGAGAGCTCAAGAGCCGCTTTCGCTACAAGCATCTTCGTAAATGCCTGTTTGACCAGCAGCACTGTTTGCCGTGTCGTGTCTTCAAGCTGCGCTGCGGTCTGCGTCGTTGTAGCGCGCGCATCCTCCAGACGAAGCTGACGCTTCTGTCCCCGCTCAAAGAGTCTTGAAACCTGTACTGCATAGGCATACGGATTCGAGGGATTTGAGGCAGAGAGACTCACGTTGCTGCCGACGATGCCGAGGTTCGGATTCACGCGAACGCCGGCTTGGATCTCTTGAGCACGCACGCCGCGGAGTGCCTCTGCTGCTGCCTGCAGCGTCAGGTTCTTCTCGCGCGCGATCTGCACGACCTGCTGCAGGGTGAACGCACCAGGTAGAGAGGTGGGCCGTTTGCGAGGATCTGTCGCCAGCTTAGCCGCAGCGGCATAGGCCTGCGGGCTCTGCAGAGCACTGCCCTGGTCTGGTTGTGGGACCGTGTTGCCGGGTAGCGATGCGGAACGGTTCGCAAGCTGGTCAGCTGCCAGCCTTTGCTCGGGCGTGGGCGCCGGCAACGGCGAGAGAACATTCGCAGACTGCCCAAAAATCGCCGCGGAGCAGGGTCCGAGCAGAACCGCAAGTGTGGATGTGCGCGCAAACAGGATTGATCGCCGCATCAGTTTTCAAGCTCCATGTCGGGTTGAGGAAGAACGTCCGTGTCGCGCGCGATCCAGACGTAAAGAGTCGGCAGCAAAAACACGCTGATGAGCAGCGCGCCGACAAGTCCACCGACGATAACGATTGCAAAGGGACGCTGTGAATCAGAACCGATGCCGTGAGAGGTTGCTGCTGGAAGCAGACCGAGCGTCGCAACCAGCATCGTCATCATGATGGGACGAAGACGAAGAACAGCGCCTTCTATCGCGGCATCTTCGATCGACCTGCCGCTCACACGCATTTGATTGATGTATTCGAGCATGATGATGCCGGTCTGTACGGAGACTCCAAAGAGTGCAAGGAAGCCGACACCGGACGAGACAGAAAAGTGTGTGCGCGTGAGGAGGAGCGCCAGCAGGCCGCCGATTGGAGCCATTGCGAGATTTGCAAGGATGAGCAGGGCCCACTTGAACGACCCGAACATACTGTAAAGAATGATGAAGATGATCATGAGGGTGATTGGAAGTACGATCAGCAGCCGCCGCGAAGAACGCTTCTGACTTTCGTACTCACCCGCCCAATCGATCTTGTACCCCGGCGGCAGAGGAACCTGTCTGGAGACCGTGCTGATCGCTTCTTCGACTGTGGAGCCAAGGTCGCGGTCGCGCACCGAGTACTTGATTGCCACATACCGTTGCCCGTTCTCGCGATAGATCTCTTCGGCTCCGTCCTGCGTCTGCACGCGCGTCAGTTGCGCCAGTGAGACGCGTTCTCCGGACGGCGCCAGAAGTCGGATGTTTGAGATGGCTTCGGGTGTGGCGCGGAAGGCAGGACTGTAGCGAACCGTAAGGTCATAGCGAGCCTCGCCATCGAGCACCTGCGAAACAGTGCTGCCGCCTACAGCAGATTCAATCGCGTCCTGAATATCCGCAACGTTGATGTTGAAACGCGCTGCCGCCTCGCGGTCCACGACAAAGTTCAAATTCGGCTGACCGATGACACGGAACAGCCCAAGATCGCTGATGCCGCGGATGCCAGACATGACCTTCACGATGGCATCTGCCTTCTGCTCGAGCGTGCGCAGATCATCGCCGTAGAGCTTGACCGCAAGCTCGCCTTTCACGCCGCTAACCGCCTCTTCCACGTTGTCGGAGATGGGCTGTGAAAAGTTCCAGATAACACCGGGCGTTTTGCTGAGCTCACGATTAATCGCACCGATGAGCTCCTCTTTGTTCTCGCCGAAGACACCGCGCCAGGCAGCCTTTGGCTTCAGGTCGACGAAGTATTCCGTGTTGAAGAATCCTGTTGTATCGGTTCCGTCATCCGGTCGGCCAGTCTGGCTGATGACCTGTTTCACCTCCGGAAACGACAGCAGCACCAGACGCGCATGATTTGCAACCGTGAGGCTTTCCGTTGGACCGGTAGAGGGAGCAAGCGTACCGCGCACCCAGATTGCCCCTTCATCGAGATGGGGGAGAAACTCTGAGCCGATCACTCCGCTCATCACCAGGACGGTGGCGCTGATCAAAGCAGCGGAGGCGACACCCACGGTTACGATGCGGTGCTCGATCGCTGCCTTTACGGCATGGCGATATCTACTGGTGAGCCAGCGCAGCAGCGGGTTTTCCCACTCCCTTGCGCCGTTACGGAAAAGAAAGCTAGCCAGCACCGGAGCCAGAAGCATGGAGAAGATGAGCGCACCCAGCAGTGCGAACGCCACCGTCCAGCTCATCGGCTTGAACAATCGTCCTTCCACGGATTGCAGAGTGAAGATGGGGAGGTAGGCCGTGATGATGATGCCGATTGCATAGAAGACAGGCCGCTGTACCTCGTGCGCTGCCTGCCGAATCTGCTCCCGGGTCGAGATATCTTTGCGGCGCCCGTGGCTGAGATGCCGAACGATGTTTTCCACCATCACAACCGCGCCATCCACGACCATGCCGAAATCCAGCGCACCGAGCGAGAGGAGATTAGCAGGAATGTGCCGCAGATCGAGACAGATGGACGCAAAGAGCAGCGCGAATGGAATCGTGAGCGCAACGATAAAAGCGCCGCGCAGATTGCCGAGGAAAAGAAACAGGATCACGACGACGAGGACGATGCCTTCCGTCAGGTTATGCAGCACCGTATGCGTGGTGAGATGCAGCAGATCCGATCGGTCCAGAAACGGAACTACGTGGACACCCGGTGGCAGGACTCGGTTATTCAACTCTGTGACCTTGGCGTGAATGCCTTCGAGTGTCGCGTCCGAGTTCTGTCCTTTCTGTAGGAGAATGATTCCTTCCACCGCGTCATTGTTGTCGGCGAACCTGCCATCGAGACGGCGGATCGCACGGCCGATCTGGCCAAGGCGGATCTTGGGTCCCTGAACAACCGACGCGACTTCGGAGAGCTTGAGAGCGGTTCCGTTCTGCGCCTTTAGAACTGTGTTCCCAATGTCAGTAGTGCTCCGAAAAAGTCCTACTTCGCGAACGTTGATCTGCTGCGAGCCCTGTTCGATAAAGCTGCCGCCGGCGTTGACGTTATTAGCCGCAACCTGTTGTTTAACCTGCGCGACAGAGAGGCCGTATGAGACAAGCTTTGCCGGATCGAGGATGATCTGATACTCACGAGTCGGGCCGCCGAAGCTCGAAACGTCAACCACTCCGGGTACAGACCGGAAACTCTTCTCGAGTGTCCAATCCTGGAGACTCTTCAACGCCATGGTGTCGTACTTCGGGTTGGAGCTTTCGAGCGTGTACCAGTAGATCTGTCCGACCGGACTCCAGTCCGTGCCGATCTGTGGCTGCAGATTGGCAGGAAGAGTGACTTGCGAGAGCCGTTCCAGAACCTTCTCGCGATTCCAGTCGTTCTCACTCTCATCATCAAAGATCATCGTGACGCTCGAGAGACCGGCCAGTGACGTCGACCGGAGATGGGCCATATGCGGTATGCCTGCCATGGCGATCTCAAGCGGGATGGTGACCTGCTGCTCAACCTCCTCAGCCGCCCGCCCGGGCCACTGCGTGATCACCGTTACATAGTTATTTGCCACATCCGGGTACGCCTCCACTGGAAGATTGTGAAAGGAGATGGCGCCCCAGCCAAAGAGCAGAATGGTCACGACCAGGATGATGAAGCGGTTGTTCAGTGCAAAGTCAACGATCTGCCGGATCATTACTGCGCCGCCGTGTTCTGCAGCTCCAGCGCGTTCGCGACGACCTGCTGCCCTGGGGCCACGCCCGAGAGGATCTCAACCATGTTGCCGGAAAGCGTCTTGCCCGCCTTCACCTGAACCTGTCGGAAATCCTCCTGACTGCCTGCCGGCTCAAAGACGAACTCACTATCGTGCAGGTGAAGAATGGCCGTACCAGGAACCGTCACGACAGACTCTGCACGTGCCTCCAGAAACGTCGCCGCGGCGAACATACCGATGCGCAGCAGACTGTCCGGATTCTGAACCTGAATGCGAACCTTCGCGGTCCGTATAGCTGGGTCAAGCACAGCGCCGATATCAGAGATGATGCCGGTACGCACCTTGTCCGGGTAAGCGTTCAGGCGGATCTGCACACTCTGCCCCAGGTGGACCTGAGCAAGATCGTTCTCATAAACATCACACAGCACCCAAACGTGGGAGAGATCCGCGATGGTAAAAGAGCCGTTCGCGCCTGCAAATGTAATACCGGCAGCTCCGGAGGCAGTCGTATTCTGCGCAATGATTACACCGGAGGCCGGCGCAAAGACCTTCACCGTGTCACCGGGGTGATCCCGATCCACGCCAAGAATATGGAGCTGCTCCAGCGAAGCCTTCAATGCAGCCTGTGCGTCGTCCTCGCCGTTTTGCGCAATCTCAAGCTGACTCTTGGCGATCGCGCCCTTGTCAAAGAGCAACTGGTCCCGGTTCAGAACTATCTGCGCAAGATGCTCATCGGCCACAGTCTTCAGATACGTTGCGAAGGCTGTTGAGACATCCGGAGACTGCACCTCCATGATGAGCTGTCCCCGATGAACTACGTCGCCCAGACCGGCGTGGAGTGCCACAACTCGACCGTTTGCAATCGACAGCACCGGGACCTCCCGCGACACATCAGGGGCGACACTGCCTGTTACCTCAAGTGTCTTGGTCGCCTGCTGGAGAGCTGCCGCAGCCAGCGCAAAGCTTGTATTCCCCTGGAGGTGAAGGACACCCCCATTGGTGTTGACGGCCACTATGGCGGGCTGTGCCGGCGGCGCCTCCTGCGCGGCGCGGTTCTCATCCCGTCTCTTGCAGCCCATCATGAGCGCAACAAGCGCAAGGGAGAAAAGGAACGAGCAGGCTATCCACTGGCGCCTGAAAGGTACGAAGGTCGTGGCGTGCAACGAGCCGTGCAGTGAAGGTCCGCCAGGAATCTCCTCTCCTTGTAAAACGAAGAGTTTTGTCCAAAAAGCCATAGGTACAGGGTAGTTCACACGCAGCCTGGGCAGGAAATCGGCAAGTATATCTTTCGATTGCAGAATGTTGATCTTTCAGCCCAGCTCCGCCTTCGCTGCTCTACCCGCCATACTGGAAAGGGACATGGACATGCCGCCTCTTCTCAGACGCCGATGGGCCATCTTTACAGCAGGCGTCATCCTGCTTGCACTTATCGCGTGGGCCGATCTGCACCTGAACGATGCAGTCCCGCTCGCCCTTCTTTACATCGTGCCTATCGTTCTTCTAAGCACTGTGTTAAACCGTTCGCAGGTGGGCCTGCTTGGCATTCTATGTGCACTTGTGGCGGAGTTTGCAGACGAGTACCCGTGGAACGTAGAGCAGGGGATTCCGCGCGACATTCTCTATCTGCTTGCGTATGAGTCAGTCGGCTTCTACGTCACCGAGTTTGTTTCGCGACGCCGTGCGGAACGACTTCATGTCATGGCACTTGAAACAGAGATGGCGGCTCGTCGCGGTGCGGAGGAGCAGCTTCGTCTGGTTCTAGCGACATCCTCTCTCGCCATCGTGACCTCCGATGCCGATGGAACCATCCTCGACGCCAACAGCTCCGCCGAAGACTTATTCTTTGGGGAGTCTCTGCTTCGTGGACCGCTGGTCGGCCGATCCATGACGGAGTTCATCCCTTCGCTTGCAAGGGTGCAGATCCAGAGAGAAGGCTGGCAGCAGATGAAGACCATGATGCAGTGTCAGGGTTTCCGCTCTGGCAGGCAGCCCTTTCTGGCAGATGTCTGGTTCTCTTCCTACAAGACCTCACATGGCGGCCGGCTTACGTCCATGATCGTTGATACATCCGCCGAGCTGCGGGACCGGGAAGAAGGAAATCTCGAACAGGTTCTGGCAGGCTCCAGACTCGCCGTCGGTGCTCTGGCGCATGAGATCCGGAATATCTGCGCGGCCATCGCAGTCGTGCAAACCAATCTGCTTGCCAAGTCTCCGCATCTGCTGGAGTCCGAAGATTTCCTTGCGCTGCAAAAGCTCACATTGACCTTGGGAAACATGTCTTCCGTTGAGCTCTCCCGAGTGAAACGACAGTCTGCCTCTCTGGACCTGCAACCCTTCTTTCGCGATCTCTACATCATCATTTCTGCTTCGTTGCGCGATGCGGCGGTCGATCTCAGATGGAACGTTCCTGACAACCTCACGTCTGTGTGGGCGGATGCGCAAAGTCTGCTGCAGGTGATTCTCAATCTGATCCGAAACGCCGAGACAGCTCTCGCGCGAACTGTGCAGCCCTACGTTGACCTCACCGCAAAGCAGAGCGCCCAGGGAGTGGAGATCTGCGTGAGCGATAACGGACCTGGAGTGACTCAGCCTGAGCAGCTCTTCAATCCGTTCTGCACAAATCTCGGCAAGGGCGGCTTTGGCTTGTACCTGTCCAAAGCGATGATGCTGAGCTTCCAGGGCGATCTTCGTTATGTGCCAACCTCTGCGGGCGCTGCCTTCGTTCTCGATCTTGTGGTTGCAGAAGCGCCATGAAGCAGGCCGGGGAGACCAATACTGTGCGGATCGTCCTTGTAGACGATCACACGCTGTTTCGCGAGAGTCTGCATCGCCTGCTAAGCGCTGAGGCAGGACTTGAGGTGGTCGGTGAGTTCTCCTCGGCCTCTGACCTCGTTCATGCAGTTAGGACCGGCTTACGCTTCGAGGTCGCTCTGATTGACTTCGATCTGTCCGCACCCGGAATAAAGAGAGAGACCGGGCTGGATCTTTTGCGTGAGCTTGCCACTCTCTACCCGGACGCAAGAACTCTGTTAGTAACGGCCGGGATGACGAATGCTGAATCCGAACGAGCAATCCGTCACTACAAGGCAGGTTTATTTCTCAAGACCGAGCCGATCGCGGAGCTCATTCTTGCCATTCAGAGAACCTCTCGCGGAGAGCAGTGGATCTCCTCCGCCGTCGCCCTTTCGCTTCTGGCAACAAACGATGCGCCACGTCCCGAACAAGTGGACCTGGCGGACCTGAACACCCGCGAGCAGGCTGTGTTGCGCGGTGTGCTCGAGGGGCTCAGCAATAAAGAGATCGGACACAGGCTTGATGTCAGCGAGAGCCTTGTGAAAGCAATTCTGCAGCGGCTCTTCGAACGCACGGGTGTTCGAACCCGTTCACAGCTGGTGCGCATCGCCATCGAGCGGCAGATTGTATTCGGCTCTCACACCGGCTGAAATCGCTCTTACTTGCCGGCCGACTCCAGAAGAGCCGCGGCATTGTTTAGTGCTGCGTTGAGCGCTTGGATCTGCGCCTCGGTTCGCGCGGCATCCCCAGCCTCTATGCCCTCCGTCACGCCCGGTATGACCATCGCAGCATAGCCGGTGAACTCACCCGGAGCATAAATGGTGTGCTTATACCAGGAGCGCTGCGGCAGACCTGCGGGGTTGAGCAGGGCGGTTTCGGCGGCACGCAGCAGGCTATTCAGTCTGGCCGCCCCGCCCGGCTTGGCCTGTGCTTCCATCTGCCGTGCATGCATGCTGACGCCGGCAGCAGAAAAGCGTTTTGCCGCTGCCTCGCTTGGGCCGAAGTCGAGCTTCAATGCATGGCTTTCTGCCTCCCGTTTCGCGCCCTGCACGTACGACAGGATCTCCGCACCGTAGCTCGCGTCGTCATAGGGCAGCACGTCAGCATCAGCCATGTGCAGAATCTCAAGACCGAAGACGCGCGCCTGCTGCTGCTCATAGACAAACGTGGGATCGGCGTTCTTCACAAACCAGGCATAATTGTCAAAAGCCGAATGGTAGACGCCGTAAGGGCCATCCGAGCCAATGTCAGTTGCGGGCACACCCAGGTGCTGAATAAATGGCGTGTAGTCAGAACCAGAGCCGAGATCCCCGACGCGTACCGCTTGGGTTGCGTGCGTCGAATCAGACGCAGCACTAAAGGGGCTCTCCGATCGCCGTCGTCGTGGGGTCTCCACCTGGGATTTCTGCCATTGGTCGAAAACTGTGCCGCCCTTCGGGCTCGGCACGGCACGCGTTACGTCCCGAATAAATTCTTTGAGTGAGGGCACCGCCGATGCATTGAAGTCGCTCCCGGAGACAGCCACGTCCGTGTTGAAGTAGGCAACTGCCTTCCCGAGCTGAACGGCGTGCTGTTCCGCCCACTCGGTTGAGCCGATCAGACCTTCCTCTTCGGCATCCCATGACCCGAGCAGAATGCTGCGTTTTGGCTTCCATCCCTGCTTCAGCAACTCGCCCAGGCCATGTGCCGTCTCAAGCATTGCTGCGGTCCCGGAGTTCGGATCTACCGCGCCGAAGACCCACGCGTCCCGATGATTGCCGGCAACAACCCAGTTATCCTTCTCCGCTGCGTCCGCACCGGGAATCATGCCGATGACATCCCAGATCGTCCGCAGCTGGGTATCCTGTACCAAAGCCATGTGGGCCGTCACGCCGGAGCCGCCCAGGTGGTACGCAAAGGGGAGGCCGCCCTGCCACTCATGTGGCACCGCGGGCCCCGAAAGCGCGCGTAGGATGGGGCTCGCGTCGCCGTACGAAAGCGGATTCACCGGAATTGACGGCTGATCGCCGCCCGGCAGCTGCCGCGTCTGCGCCTCTGTCAATCGTTTGGTATCGGGCAGATCCGGCGTTGACGCGATGCCCGGTGTCTCAGGATCGCCCGGATAGAGGGGCAGGAACTGCGTAGACCCTCGCTGGACGGCACTCTCGGGTCGCATGGGCCCCGCCGGGTAGATGTCCCCACGATCGTACCCGTCGTCCGCAGGGTCGGAGTAGATCAGCACGCCCGCGGCACCGTGCTGTTGCGCGATGTAGACCTTGACCCCTCGAAAGTTGCCGCCATACCGAACCAGAACAATCTTGCCCTTTACCGAGACACCCAATTTCGCAAGCTCGTCGAAGTCTTCGCGTGTGCCATAGTTGGCGTATACGACTTCGCCTGTGACGTCGCCCGAGGGACTGGAGCCATTGAAGGCCGGTAGAATCTTGGGACTGTCCTCGAAGGGATCGCCGCCGTGGTCTGAGGCGTCGACGTGCTCGGCTGACGGTCCGGACATAAGCCGATGATGCTGCCCATCGAACGCTTCAATCTTGATGCTGACCGGCTTGTTGAGTAGAACCCTGTAGGGAACGATCTCCGTTTGCATGCCGGCCGCTTTAAACTTTTCCGCTACATACTGCGCCGTCTTGTAGTCCTCAGGGGAGCTCGCCCAGTGCGGCTCCGCGGTAAGAATCTTCAGGTGCTGTCCGGCGAGTTGCGCATCGGGAACCTTCAGGAAATCTGCATCCCACTTCAGCTGGGTCGCAGAATCGTGGAAGCCGAAGATCGGTCTCGGCGCGACGGTCTCGGTCGGCGTTTGGGAGATACCCTGGACAGGCAAAGCCAGAAGGCAGGCAACGGCGGCAAGGCGGGCATTCTGCAAGACGCGGATCTCCAGGGACACATGGGTGAAGGAGCAGTTCAAGGTGACCGAACGATGGCCGTTCAAGGACATTCAATCAAGTGCAAAGCATGATGTCTAAACGGCCGCGGGCACCGGTTCTCCACAGAATTTGCAACGGGTTGCGAGAAGAGGAATGTCCCCAAGGCACTGTGGGCAGGGCTTCGTCGTACTCGGCGCGGGACCGCGCAGGCGAAGCAGAAGCGCATTGGTGGGGAGAACGATGGCGAAGTAAACAGTGCTGGCAATGAGGATGAAGGCAATCGCCGCATTCAAGAAGTTTCCGTACTTGATAACGCCGCCATGAAGGCTCAGGGTAAGGGCAGAGAAATCTGGCTTGCCCACAATTGCGGCGATCAGCGGATTGATGATGTCCCCGACCAGGGAGTTCACAATTCCGGTGAAGGCGGCTCCGATGATGACGGCGACGGCAAGTTCAACCACATTGCCCCGCAGGATGAAGTCGCGAAATCCCTTTAACATGCAAGCACCTGAGAAGAAGTTTTGAATGTTGGGGAAGTCTACCACCGCCGAGGAAACAAGTCCGGAAGACGTGCCGCTGAAGCTCCTAATGCGTTCCTGAAAGCCAAGCCGCGTAGGGATACAACCAGAAAAACGCGATCATGCTGAGCACCATCAGGTCGGCGTACACGCACAGCACAACGCCACCGTGATACCAGCTCCAGGTCTTGCGCATATTGCGTGCCGTATCGATCGTGCCGGCTGCCGCCAGAAAGAAGGGGAGAAACAGGAAAGGATTAGCACGGTTTGCTGGGAAATCCGCCATAAGCAGTGAGAGCCCAAAGCTGAGGCCAACCAGCAGGCAAGCGCGAAGCAGAGAGGGGCGGCGCGGGTTGAAGAAGTCGGCAATCACCTCCATTCAGCATAGGCCAGAGGCCGGTTCGGGTCTTCCTTGCGGACTCGGCGGTCTGCAGTCCATGAAGCTGCGGCGCAAATCATTTTGATGAGCCCTCGTGGCAACCGCTTGAGAGCCCAGGTGCTCCGGGAGTGAGGCCAGTTGACCGCGGCCCTGCTGTACCCTTCCACGTCAGACCTCCAACTGAGGCGAACTCTCACGGGCCAGGCGGAATCAGGGCTTTCCTGCGGTCCGGCCCCATCTGCCCTAAGAGCCGAGTCATGTACAGATCGAAGAAGCTGTCAGAGTCGGAGCGCAGGCAGACGGAGACATTCGGTTTCCCCGTCTGCTCGCGTGTATATCCTCGTTCATCAACGGTCAGCCGCATAGGTTTTACCGGACAGATGGATGGATCAAGTGCAAAGGCTACCGCCACCGCGTCAAACATGGTGGGCGTCGTTAGCTCCGTCGTACGCGACCACTGGTGATAGAGCAGGGTCAGCGCGTCGGTCAGCGGGGAGCCTGCGGTGAACAAAAGGCGGCGCTTGGTCTCGTCGAGCGGAATCTGCGTCGAGTCAAGCGGCATCACGAACAAAGGCACACCCGCCTCAAAGACCTTGCGAGCAGCCTCAGGATCCATGGCGATGTTGTATTCGGCATCTGCCCCATGATCGGCCACATACCCCAGGTCTCCATAGCCACGATGGACCGAGCCGCCCATGAGAACGATCGCGTGTAGCTGATGAAAGGTGGCCGGATCCCGATCGAGAGCGGCAGCTACCGTGGTCAGAGGAGCTACGGCAATCAGTGTAAGCGCGTCCGGATGCGCCCGGATGCTCGACAGCAGCAACTCTACGGCATCCGGGTAAGAGCGGACGGGCTGGCGGCTTGCCCAGTGTGCCTGTGAGAACACGCCTTCGCCAGCATGGTGCTTCACCGGCCCGATCGCGACTGGAATCTCCGCATGGCCGGTCTCGAAGAGCAAACGATCCAGCAGACGCGCCCGCAGCGAGGTGTCGCCCCAGGAAGCGGTGATACCAACGATCTTCAACTCGGGGCTGGACAGCGCAAGACCGAGCGCCAGCGCATCGTCTATGTCATCGCCGATGTCCGTGTCGAAGAGAATCAACTTCTGCGCGGCTGGAGCGGCTGCTCCCTGCATCGCAGACATTTGGCCTCGAGCCGTTGAAACGGTCGTCACAAGGGCAGCCAGGACGGAGAGAGCAGCGAAGCGTTGGTACTGTGACGGACGCCTCGTCTTGGACGCGTATTTCACGCCGGCACGAGCTCCGGCGACGGCTGTTGCGCCAATGCAGCAATCGAAGCCTCAAACGGCGAGCGCAGCACACCACGTTCAGTGATGATTCCCGCAATGTATCTTGCAGGCGTCACGTCAAATGCAGGATTTTCGATGCCCACGCCAGTGGGGGTCATCTGCTTGCCATTCGAGTGCGTGACCTCACGCTCATCGCGCTGCTCGATTGGGATCAGGCCGCCATGCGCGGTTGCGAGATCCACCGTTGCCCACGGAGCCGCAACATAAAACGGAATGCCATGCTCTTTAGCGAGGATGGCGACGCCGTACGTTCCAATCTTGTTTGCAGTATCGCCATTCGCGGCAACGCGATCAGCTCCAACGATCACCGCCTGAATCCTGCCTTTGCTCATCAGGTGCGCGGACATGTTGTCACACAGCACGGTCGTAGGAATGCCGTCTTTCATCAACTCCCATGCTGTAAGCCGTGCCCCCTGCAGGTACGGCCGGGTCTCATCCGCGAGAACATCGATCTCGTGTCCGCGTTCGACCGCCGCGCGAATGACGCCAAGCGCGGAACCATAGCCGCAGGCCGCAAGAGCGCCGGCATTGCAATGCGTTAGCACAGTGCCTTTCTGCGGGAGCAACTCCGCCCCGAAGGCTCCCAGTTGCTTGCACGCGGCGATGTCCTCGTCGTACATGCGACGAGCCAGAGTAACGACCTGAGACTTAATTTCAGGGATCGAGGTCTGGGCGGCTGCAAGCTGGTTGTACAGATCGCGAACTTTGCCGATACCCCAAAACAGGTTGACCGCGGTAGGCCGCGTCGACGCGAGCGTGTCACAGATGAGCGCGACCTCCGCTGTGAGGGCCGGAAGGGTCGATGCGGTTGAGCGCTCAATCCCAAGCGCAACACCCATGGCCCCGGAGACGCCGATCGCCATGGCTCCGCGAACGATCATGTCCCGAATGACGCGCGCAACCTCCTTGTAATCGGTGGCGAGAACGTAGGTTTCTTCAAGCGGCAGCTTGGTCTGATCAAGAAAGTTAACGCCGGAAGGGAGCCATTCAAGGGTGGGGATCATGTCACACCCAGTCTACCGAAGATGAGTCCCGTACAAAGAGGAGCGGCGGCAAGAGCATGGCTCTTACCGCACGCTTTGAGAGAAAAGCAGAAGAAGGACCCGGGAGCGGCTCCGCGGGCAGAGTTAGAAGAAAGTGCGCACACAATAAGAAACCAGAGAAGCAGGACAGCAGTGGTACAGGAGCCTCTGTTGCGTGGGCTCTCAGTGAGCAGAGTAGGATCACTGCGCGCTTGCGGCCATCCCTCGTCCGTGGGAGAGTTCCCGCGGAAAGGTCATGCGTTCTCGACCAGGCTGTGGAGATGCATGTGGGAAGCTCGGATATCGTCCGCGGTGAAGAGAGAAAAGAAGGGAGCAGGGGCAACAACGGCTTGAATGGCGGCGCGTCCGTCCTGTTCGCGGTCGACCAGGCAAAGGACGCCGGCGACGACCATGCCGGCTTCTCGAGCGGCTTCAATAGCGGTGATGGTAGAGATGCCGGTGGTGCAGACGTCGTCGACGATAACTACGGGGGCGCCGGATTGGACGAAGCCTTCAATGCGGCGGCCGGTGCCGTGGGTCTTTTCGGCTTTGCGAACCAGGAAACCGTTGATGAGATTCGGTCTCGCCTCCTCGGACTCGCGGAGGGGATCGGCTTCCTCGAGGTCGAGTTGCTCGGCGAGCTCAAGGATTTCGGAGAAGTCGGCGGCGGCCCAGGCGCTGGCGGAGGCGATGTTTGAGACCAGGGGATCAGCTCCCATGGTGAGGCCGCCTACGGCTAAGGCATTTGGAATGTGCTCTTTGATGAGATCGTAGAGGAGCAGTCCGGCGAGGCGGCCGCCCTCGGCGTGGAGGGTGGTGGTGCGGCAATCGATGTAGTAGTCGGACTTCTGACCGGAGGCAAGGGTGAAGTCGCCGAGGCGGAAAGAAAGGGTGGCGAGCAGGTTGAGCAGGCTCTGGCGGTGGTCAAGCTGAGGAGGCATAGGGCGATTTTAGTGGTTTTGAGAGCGGTTTTCGCTGAGGTTAAGCGTGGTTTGGTGGACTTACGCAGCGTTTTCGCGGAGGTCTGGGAGGCGCATGGAGGGCTGAGGGTAGAGAAGCAGATCCCTACGGGATGACAACAAAGAAAGGGGGCTTGGTGCAATGCGTGGCTTGAGGTTTAGAGCGGGTCGGCGTCGTCGAGTTTGCTGTGAAGGTCGTCGACCCACTTGGGGACTTGTGGCTTGTCGAGGGTGAGATCGCCGCGACCGCGGGTGACGGCCCAGTGGTCGAGCCAGGTGGCGCCGACGTCGGAGATGTAGGTGTCAGGCTGGGCGTAGGCGGGGTCGGTGAGGGCATCGGGGAGGGAGATGAGGGTGTAGCCGTGCTTTTGGAGGAGGGCGATGAGATCGGGGAGGTGGTCGGCCTCGAGCCAGTTGGCGTGGAGGAGCAGGATCTGCTTCGGCTCGTAGCCGAGGAGGGTGCGGGAAAGGGCTTCGTCATGGGTGAGGACCTGCTCGGTGTAGGTAAGCCAGGCTTGTGCGAGCTTTGGCATGAGGGCGGCGTCGTGGCGGGTGTGGGCATCGTCGTAGAGGTCGGCGAAGTACCAGTCGCGCGGGTCGATGGTGACGGGGGCGACGCGGTAGCCTCGGCCGGTGAGAAACTGCTCGGCGGCGCGGCGGGTCTTGAGGTCGGGGCCGACGTCAAGGTAGGGGTGGCGGAGGTAGTGGAGGTCTTTCTTGTGGGCCTGCGAGAGCATGCGGGTGACGGTCTCGCCGAAGATGACGTCGTCTTCCCAGTCCTTGAGCTCGACGTGGTTGAGCGAGGTGTGGGAGAAGGTGTGATTGCCGAGATCGAGGCCGGCGTCGAGCCAGGCGTTGAGGGTGGCGATGCGTTCGTCGGTCTCGCCGGTCTTGTAGAGGCGCTCTTCGTTGACGAAGCCGATGGCCGGGATCCGGTCGGCCTTGAAGGTGGCGATGATCCTCTGATTGATGGTGGTGATGGCGGCGCTGGTGAGATTGGTCGCGCTCATGGCGGGGAGGTCGTCGACGGTGAGGGAGATGCTGCGGGTTTGTGCACTCAGCGTGGCAGTGGTGAAGAGAAGGGTAAGGAGGAGTTTGTGCATGATGACCTTAGCGGCAAGGGTAAACGGGTTTCTGGCCGCCGGGTGGAGAAGTGAAATACAGGGGTCTCTCCGCTCCCCGTTCGACTCGCCTGCGGCTCGCTCAGGGTCGGTCGAGATGACGGCTATTAGAGGCTATTTCGGGAGTTTGTCGAGGTGTTGGTAGCCGCCGGTGGTGATGAAGGCGGCGAGGAAGACGGTGAAGTTGTAAGAGGCGTGGATGACCGTGGAGGCGGCGACGGAGCGAAGGCGTATGCGGACGCTGGTGAGGATGAGCGAGACGCAGAAGAGCAGGGCGAGAATGGGCCAGGTGAAGGCGGTCTGCTTGCCGTGGACGAGGGCGAAGAGGACGCTGGTGAGAACGGCCGAGAAGACGAGGGCGTTGCGGGTGATGGCGTTGGAGCTCTGCCAGGATGCGCGGGCGGCTTCGGTGCGGGGAAGACAGAGCCAGTCGTAGGCGATGGCGAAGGCGGGCAGAAGGAAACCGCGGAAGAGGACCTCCTCAAAGAGGGGTGCGAGCACCGTGCCGAAGACGGTGATGAGCCAGACGGTGGACCGGGTGTGGAAGAAGGCGTCGATGGGGAGTTCTTTGGGAACGTCGATGTAGTTGGACAAGCCCTGGACGATGGCGGAGAGAAGCAGGCCGAGAGGGATGAGGCGGATGGCGTTGCGGGTGGCGGCGGGGCCGTTCCATTGCAGGCCGAGGAGGAAGGGACGCTGCCAGAGCGGGGGAAAGACGAAGAAGGCGGCGGTGAGGGTGAGGAGGTAAGCAACGGCCTCAGACGCGATAAGAAGGCGTGGGTCGATATCGAGCGGGTGGGTGGGATGGCCGGCGAGCAGGGCAAGGGCCTGCGAGAGGATGAGGAAGAGTGTCGTGATGGCGATGAAGAGGAGCGCGTGGCCGAGGTGGGGGACGCGGGTGGAGGGATCGGGTGGGGCGCTGTTCGGGGTTTCGTCGGTCGGCGGAAGGGCGATGGCGTCGCCTTCAGCAAGGGCGAGTGGGGGAAGCGGCAGATCGTCGGGGTTGGGCAGGGTGGAGAAGAAGAGGGGTGACGGGGACCGATTTGAGGTATGGACGTTTTCGGCAGAGAAGCAGATCCCTATGGGATGACAACAAAGAGACAAGCGGCGGCGAAGGCGAGATGCGGGGGGCAGTTCGCGGCAGACGTTCCTGGTAGAGAAGCAGATCCCTACGGGATGACAACAAAGGAACAGGCAACGGCGGAAGAACAGGTAACGGCGGAGGCGAGAACCAAGGGCTGGGGTCATTGTGTGACCTCTTTAGTTGCTTTCTTCGCTGCGGTCTTCGACCTACGTTTGGCGGGAGATTCGGAGGCAGTCTTTGTAGCAGCTTTCTTTGGCGCGCGCGAGGTTTCGGCGGGTTTAGCGGCGTTGGCTTTGGGGACGCCGGTCTTCTTTTCGGGCTTGATGAACTTCGCGCGCAGTTTGCGATCGGCGTCGGCTGCGGCGGCGATGGAGTCGGATTGGGGGCCGGCGTAGGAGATTCCGGGCTTGAGGGTCGAGGTGGCTGGAGGGTGGGTGCGGTAGTAGTCGCGGAGGAAGGTGGCGGTGTGAGACTCGGCGACTGTGGCGACCTGCTCGGGGGTGCCGTGGGCGACGATGCGGCCGCCGCCTTCGCCGCCTTCGGGGCCGAGGTCGAGAAGGTAGTCGGCATTGCGGATGATGTCGAGGTTGTGCTCGATGATGACGACGGAGTTGCCGAGGTCGGTGAGGCGATGGAGGACTTCGAGGAGCTTGCGGACGTCGTCGAAGTGGAGGCCGGTGGTGGGCTCGTCGAGGAGGTAAAGGGTGCGGCCGGTCTGGCGTTTGGAGAGTTCACGGGCGAGCTTCATGCGCTGAGCTTCGCCGCCCGAGAGCGTGGTGGCAGACTGACCGAGATGGATGTAGCCGAGACCGACGTCGACGAGAGTTTGTAACCGGACGTAAACGTTGGGGATGTCGGACAGGATGGGGACGGCATCGGCGATCGGCAGATCGAGCAGATCGGCGATGGAGTAGCCGTTGAATCGGACGGCGAGGGTTTCGGTATTGTAACGACGTCCGTTACAGACCTCGCAGAGGACGTAGACGTCCGGGAGGAAGTTCATCTCGATGCGTCGCTGGCCTTCGCCCTGGCAGGCCTCGCAGCGGCCGCCGCCGACGTTGAAGGAGAAGCGGCCGGGCTTGTAGCCGCGCTCGCGCGACTCGGGGAGCATGGCAAAGAGGTCGCGGATGGCGGTGAAGACGCCGGTGTAGGTGGCGGGATTCGAGCGTGGGGTGCGGCCGATGGGCGACTGGTCAATCTGGATCACTTTGTCGAGCTGATCGATGCCGACGACACGGCCGTGCTGGCCTGGATCTTCACGCGAGCCGTAGAGCTCCTTAGCGAGCGAGCGGTAGAGGATGTCGTTGACGAGCGAGGATTTGCCGGAGCCGGAGACGCCGGTGATGACGGTCATGACGCCGAGGGGGAAGTGTGCGGTGACGCGCTGCAGGTTGTGCGAGCGGGCATCTTCGATGGTGATCCACTGGCCGGTGAGGGGGCGCGGGCCGACTTCGCCGACGGCGTTCGGTGGGCGGTTGATGACGTCGATGGCGCCCGAGAGGTACTGGCCGGTGACGGAGGCGGGATTGGCCATGACCTCGGCGGGGGTGCCTTCGGCGATGAGGAAGCCGCCGTTCTTTCCGGCGCCGGGGCCGAGGTCGAGGAGGTAATCGGCTTTGCGCATGGTGTCTTCGTCGTGCTCGACGACGAGGACAGTGTTGCCGAGGTCGCGGAGGCGCTCGAGCGCGGTGATGAGGCGCTGGTTATCACGCTGATGGAGGCCGATAGAGGGCTCGTCGAGAACGTAGAGGACGCCGCGGAGGCGGGAGCCGATCTGGGTGGCGAGGCGGATGCGCTGGCCTTCGCCGCCGGAGAGGGTGGCGGCGGAGCGATCGAGGGCGAGGTAGGTGAGGCCGACGGCGTTGAGGAACTCGAGGCGCTCGATGATCTCGCGCTGGAGGCGATCGGCGATGAGGTGCTCGCGGCCGGTGAAGTGCATGGAGCGGGCGCCGAGGAGAGCGCGGTCGAGCGGGAGGGCGGTGAAGTCGGCGATGGATAGGTCGGTGGTGCCTGAGGGTTGAGTCGCAGCTTCATCCCACATCTCAGAAGCGAGATGTGGGGCACCCGGTTTGATGGGTGAGGCAACAGGGATGGTGACGGCGAGGGACTCGGGGCGGAGGCGTTTGCCGTCGCACTTGGGGCACCGGGTCGCGGACATGTACTGCATCATGTACTCGCGGTAGCCCTCGGACTTGGTCTCTTCGAGGTTGGAGCGGAGGTAGGCGAAGATGCCATGGAAGCCGGTGCGGGCGGCCTCGGCGCGGGGTGGGCCGTAGAGGAAGAGCTCCTGGTGCTCGCGGGAGAGCTGGCCGAAGGGGCCCTTAATGTTGATCTTGTACTTGTCGGCGGCGAGCTTGATGAGGCGGAGGAGGTAGGCGGAGGCAGAGCCGGGTCCCATGGCGCCGTCGAGCAGGGGCTTGGACCAGTCGGCGATGGCCTTGGCGGGGTCGAAGTCGTAGATGGAGCCTAGGCCGTGGCACTCCGGGCAGGCGCCGTAGGTGGAGTTGAAGGAGAAGGAGCGGGGCTCGAGCTTGGGGACGTTGATGCCGCAGTCGGGGCAGGCCATGGAGGAGGAGAAGAGGGTCTCGACCTGCTCGCGGGTGCTGGGGTCCTGGATACCAATGAGAACGAGGCCGTTCGCCATGGCGAGGGCCTTGGTGACGGAGGTCTCGAGGCGGCGGGTGTCGTACTTGGGCGGGGTGGCTTCGCCGCCAGGGGTGGTGAGGGCTGCATTGGTGCTTGGGGATGGAACCCGGGTCTCAGAATCGAGACCCGGGGCACCCGGCTCTGTGGCGGGCATTGGCTTGAGGATGATGCGGTCGACGATGGCTTCGACGGTGTGGTTCTTGCGCTTTTCGAGGCGCATGCCTTCGGAGATCTCGGTGATCTCGCCATCGATGCGGACGCGGAAGCCCTGCTGGTCGAGAGCTTCGAGCTCTTCGCGGAACTCGCCTTTGCGGCCGCGGACGATGGGGGCCATGACGGTGATGCGCTCGCCGGGACTCAAGGAGGCGATGCGCTCGACGATCTGCTCGGCGGACTGGCGAGTAATAGGGCGGTGGCAGTTGGGGCAGTGGGGCTGGCCGACGGAGGCCCAGAGCAGACGGAGGTAGTCGTAGATCTCCGTGATGGTGCCGACGGTGGAGCGGGGGGAGCGCGAGGTGGTCTTCTGCTCGATGGAGATAGCGGGCGAGAGGCCGTCGATGGCGTCGACGTCCGGGCGCTCCATCTGATCGAGGAACTGCCGGGCGTAGGCGGAGAGGGTCTCTACGTAGCGTCTTTGACCCTCAGCGTAGATGGTGTCGAAGGCGAGCGAGGACTTGCCAGAGCCGGAGAGGCCGGTGACGACAGTGAGCGTGTTGCGGGGGATGGAGACGGAGATGTTTTTGAGGTTGTGCTGGCGGGCACCGCTCACGGTGATGTGCGTGATCGCGGCACGGGGGGGAGCCTTCGACGTCGCCTGGGTCGGAATCTGAGTCGGAGTTTGGGCCGGGGTAGCCAAGGATCTAGGATACGGTACTCGGGCGCTTGGTATCCTCCGAGTCAACACTGCCGCCTCAAATTGCATTTACCTCCAAAGGAGTGTCTGCCAGAGTGGAGTGGGCGCCGGAGCCCCGCGTGGGTGTGCGGGGTGAGTGCCGGAACCAGGAAAAGAGGCTGTAGTGATGACGTCGATCATGCTGGTGTGTGCGGTGCTGATGAGCTTAGCGGTGGGAGTTCTGGTGGCGTACTGGGTGTGTTTAGCAATGTTTCAGGTATTTCAGATCCATGTGAAGCAGGTTCAGGCTCGCAGGGCGCTCGGCGCAGCGGTACAGGTAGCTCGCGGGTAGAGGTTCAGGAGAGCCAGCGAGTGACACTGACGGCGGGGAAGCGGTCAGCAGGGTTTTAGCTGGATGACTCTACTGCGGACTCTGGCCGGCCGGGCTCGCCTGCTGCCGGAGTCTCTGAAGCTGTTCGAAGATCTGCTGCGGGGTCTTGGGTGTATCCGGCGAGGACGCGGCCGGCGTTGTAGCGTCGGGCGGAGCGCCTGAGGCGTTTCCGGTGGAGTCTGACGGGGGGAAGACGACTGCTTCCGGAGCCGGAGAGGGAGTCGTGCGGTCCGTTGCGGCTTCGGGAGGCAGGACCGGAGTGTCGACGCGGCCAGGTTGTACGGCCGGGCGGGCGCGAGGAGCGGAGAGAACGACGGGGGCACCGGGCGGCGGTGCGGAGTCATCCTCTTCGTCGTTCTGGCCGAGATTCGCGTTTGGGTTAGGCGGGGTTGCTGCACCAGTCCGAGGGGTGAGGATGAGCTGCTGGGGTGCATCTGCGGCGTTTGAAAGGATGAGGATGTTAGAACCGGTGCCGTCGAGCAGAGTGGCGAGAACCTTCTGCGGCACATCGGGGCCGTAGGTGCCGAAGACGCGATCCTCAGCCACTGTTCCTGAGACCCTCATGCCGGTTTTTCGCGCGATCTCGCGAATCAGGCCGTTCAGACTAGCATTGGTAGCGGCTACAGTAAGCAGGCCGTTATCAAGGGTAATTTGAGAGTGATGCTGCTGCGGCTGAGTGGATGGCGCCACGATGGCCGGCGAGGAGACCGGAGTCTGTTGGGCTGCACGTGAGGGGGACGATAGAGTGCCGAGCAGGACTGCAAGAGTCAGAGCAGGCGAGGAGAGATCACGAAATGGAAGGCTGCTTCGCATGCTTTCCCTCCCTTGGACGCGTCTGATGCAGTAGATGGTGGTGTGCAACACGGAGCGGCTGCCGCTTCGTGCGGGATGCTACAAGTACTTTACCCGGGAAGTCGGGCTTGGGGAGCTGGATCGCAGATGATTCGAAGGGCGAGAGTGGGGAACAGGCGTGCAGGATTTCCTGAGTACGGACGGAGATGGAAGCGCTCTGGAGCGGTAGTTGCCAGGTTCGTGCTGCTCGCCGTCGGTCTGATCTTGTCCACGCAGGCGAAGGCGGAGAGCTGCACGACGCAGTCGGCTATGCAGCCTACGGACAGGGATGCACTTGCCCGGGCGGCTCGTGAGCTGGGTAGCACGCTGCAGACGGGCGATGCGGCAGCGTTGCAAGCACAGACGATCGCAGAGTTGACGAGAGACTTCGGTGGCATTCGTACGGCGGCCCTTGAGCTTGCACCTCACCTGCGAGGAGACACGCTGACGGTCGACCAGGTGTACCTGCTCGATGCAACGACCCTGGCGGCGGGGGCAGACGCGCAGTTCTTCTGCACGCTGAACAAGTCGCAGGCGGAGGTTGACCTTTCTGTTTCAGGTCTAACGGCGGGAACGTACGGCTTCGCGGTGGTCTACGGCGTTGGAGCATCGCCGTGGAGGGTCTCTTTCCTGCTGCGTCGGGAGGCCGGACGGTGGTTGCTAGCAGGCTTTTTCCCCGGGCCGACGCAAGCTGTCGGACACGATGGCGTCTGGTACTGGCGGGAAGCGCGACGTGTGGCGGCGGCAAAGCAGCCCTGGACGGCGTGGCTCTACTATGCGGAGGCGCAGGCACTGCTGCGGCCGGCTGGATTTGTTCAGTCGACGCATCTTGAGCGGCTGCAGGATGAGCAAAAAGCGGCTGCTCCGCCGGCGCTTTCGAGCGGTGTGAGCCCCGGTACGCCGCTGGTGATCAAGGGGCCGGATGCGAAGGAGTACCGGATGACCGGGCTGGGCGTGGAAGCGCTGAGTGGGCACACCAGGGCGGACGTTGTGGTGCATCTCGAGGAGCCGTCGACAGACCCGGCGGAGCTGTGGGAACGTGGGGATGGAGCGGCACGGGCGCTGCTTGCGGCGTATCCGGAGCTTCGAGGAAACTTCGAAGGTGTGCTGGTGTCGCTTGACAGTGCGGGACGGCCGCCACTGATCACGGAGCACTTGGTTTCGGCGGTGAAATAGCCGGCACTCGTCCGGTGTTCCGGTCGCGCGGGTGCCGGGTGCGATGGTCTGGTCAGGGCGCAATCACGCCGCTTCGACAAGTACCCCAAGTCCCGAGCACAACTGCCCTGCCTCTTGATTTGTGACTTACGCGCTCGGAAGCACGTCTCGCCTAGAATTCCTCCAGAGGCGACTTTACGATTCTGGAGCTATGTGCCCGCGTTGTGATGTGACTGTTGCCGGGCTATGCGGCAAGGCAAACCCTTCCATGATGCGAGAAGAGGCACTATTCCGGCGCGAGGCCGATGCTATTCTTTTCTGTAGAAGATTTGTGCTCAATATTGAAAACCATACGACGTAGTAGGTCCGTTGTGTGGGATAGGCCCCTCGAGACACGATGGTTCAGCAAGAGAAGAGTTTGGAGGAGGCGATCCGGCACCGGCGATCTACGCCGAGCTTTGACGGAGCTCCTGTCCCGGCCGAGCATCTGCAGCAGATGGTGATGGCCGGCCTGCTCGCGCCAAGTGGCTACAACCTGCAGCCGTGGCGATTTGTGGTGGTGCAATCGGCAGAACAGAAGCGCAAGCTGCGGGCTGCCAGCTATAACCAGGCGAAGGTGGAAGAGGCGTCAGCGGTCATTGTGGCCTGCGGGGACGCGGACGGCTGGCGGCGTGACCTGGAGATGATGCTGCAGAAAGGTCTGGCTGGTGGGATGCCGGAGAGCTATGCGGCACAGGCGCGAAGCAGCGTGCCGAAGTACCTTGCTGGATTTACCACAGACCAGATGCATGCTTGGCTGAATAAGCACGTGATGATCGGCTTCACGCACATGATGTTGATGGCCGAGGTGCTGGGGTACGACACGGCGCCGATGGAAGGGTTTGAGCAGGAGAAGGTGCGGGAGGTCCTGCGGCTGCCGCTGAGCTATTGGGTGGTGGCTCTGTTATGTCTCGGTCATGCGCATGGTGCGGACAAGTTCGATGGCGGCCGTTTTGACATGAACCACACCGTGTTTGGCGAAGAGTTCGGGAAGCCGCTGCTCCCCAAGTGATGATGCCGACGGATGAGGGCACGGACGCAGGAGGCCGGCGATACCCGGCACGGCCTCTGGTGGGTGTTGCCGGGGCAGTCGTGCGAGAGGGCAGAGTGCTGCTGATCCGGCGCGGAAGCGAACCGATGCTGGGGTCGTGGACGCTGCCGGGCGGGGCGCTCGAAACCGGTGAGACGATTCTTGAGGGTGTAGCGCGGGAGCTGCTTGAAGAGACAGGGCTGCGGGTGCGGCCGCTGGAGTTGTTGGCGCTGCTGGACAGAATCGTGCGGGATGTGGATGGTGCGGTGGAGTACCACTATGTGTTGATGGATTGGCTCTGTGAGCTGCTGCCGGAATCAAACACGGCAGAGGCGCATGCGAGTGGCGATGCGCTGAATGTGGCATGGGTCACGGCAGAGGAGATACACAGCATGCAGGAGATGGATGAAGCGACACGGCACGTGCTGAAGGATGCACTGGCACGAGCCGAGGCGAGGGCGTGAGGCGGTGGATGCTTGCGGCAGGATGTGTTGTTGCCGGGGCGGCTGTGCTCGGGGGCAGTGTCGCTCTGCGGCCGCTCTCGTATATAAATGCTGCGCTGCGGTTTGAGCTGTGGAGGTCCGGAGTTAAGGGCAGATTTGTATCTGTGAACGGCGTGCGGATGCACTTCTTTGAAGCCCGGCCGAAGGATGGCACGGCCGGAACGCCGGTGCTGCTGGTGCATGGTCTGGGAGCGCGTGGCGAGGACTGGGGCAAGCTGATTCCGGGGCTTGCGGCGGCGGGGTTCCATGTGTACGCACCGGACCTGTTGGGATATGGCCGATCCGACCAACCGGACGCAACCTACACAATCGCATACCAGCAGGCGGCGATACGGGACTACATGCAGGCGATGCGGCTGACGCACGCGGATGTTCTGGGATGGTCGATGGGAGGCTGGATCGCCATGCGCCTGGCGGCGGAGCATCCGGAGATGGTGGACCGGCTGGTGCTCTACGACAGCGCGGGTGTGTACTTTCCGCTGGAGTACAAGACCTCGATCTTCACGCCGAGGACTGCGGAAGAGCTGGATACTCTGATGGCCCGGTTGACACCGAAGCAGATCAAGATCCCGCGCTTCATGGCGAGGGATCTTCTGCGGCGCGGCGCGAAGAATGCCTGGGTCCTGCAGCGAACAGTCGCTGCCATGGAGAACGGGAAGGACCTGATGGACTTTCGGCTGGGAGAGATCCGGGCGCCAACTGCGGTGATCTGGGGCAATCAGGATGAGCTGATTCCGCCCGCTACAGGCCGTAAGATCGCGGCGGGAATCACCGGTGCGATGTTTGTGCCGATCAAGGGATGCGGGCATCTGGCGCCGGCCGAGTGCGTCTCGCAGGTGCTGCCGGCTACGGTGACGTTTTTACGTAGGGGTGAGGCAAAGCAGGCGCGGTAGAGAAGCAGATCCCTGCGGTATGACAGCCAAGAAACGGCATCAGGCGGGGTTGTCGGGTTGCCAGGTGTAGGCGTCGGGCTGAGGCAGGCCGATGTGGGCGAGGACGCGATGTATGAAGTTGCGGGCCATGTCTGCAGTGGTTTGCGGGTGATCGTAAAAGGTTGGGATGCAGGGATAGAGGACGGCACCGGCCTCGGCCGCGAGCTGCATGTTGCGGATGTGTATGCGATTGAAGGGGGTTTCTCGGACGCAGAGGATGAGAGGGCGGCGCTCTTTGAGGGTGACGTCGGCAGCGCGCTGGATGAGGGTGGCGGCGAGGCCGTTGCTGATAGCGGCAAGGGTGCCCATGGAGCAGGGAAGGACGACGGTGGCGAAGGTGGGATAGCTGCCGCTGGCGATGCCGGCGCCGATATCGGTATCGTTATGCTGCTCGATCTTCAAGCTGGAGGCGCCAAGGAGTTTTTCGACGAGGTTGGCGCGGCCGCTGAGCTGGAGTTCTTCGGCGAGGACGCGGAGGGAGTTGGTGCTGACGATGAGGTTGACCTTGGTGACGCGCTGGTCGGCGGCGAGCGCGCGGAGCATCTCGGCGGCATAGACCGAGCCGCTGGCGCCGGTAATGGCGAGGGTGACGTTGAGGGGCGAGGTGGGTGGCTGCGGCATGCTGCTTGATTATCGCGCGAGGGGACGGCGTTATGGTGCGCTGCCGAACACACAGAAAGGTCAAACAATAAAGCGAAGACCAGATCCCTACGGGATCACAAGCAAGAAGAGAGCGGAGTGTCAGACCACTGCGTTATGCGTGTGTGGAGGCGAGGGCGAAGGGGATGATGGTGCGGAACGGTTCGTCACTCGTGGGTGCGGCTCTCTGCGCGGCGAAGAGGGCCTCGGCTCGTTGTTCGGCGTCGATGATGGCGGGGTCGAGCTGGCAGCGGTCGATCTCCTCGGGGGAGGCGCCGTCGAAGCAGAGTTCGCAGACAGCGAGGCCGTCGTCCGGGGTGACCAGTGGTGGGCCGAAGGTGCGGCAGAGAATGGGTCGCGCGGCGTAGAGGTCGCAGGTCTGGGTGGCGGGATCAAGGGCGGGGCAGGGCTCGTCGTCGGCGAAGGTGTCGAAGGCTTCGATCGCTTCCGGAGTGGAGGCGAGGGCACCGGTGGTGAGGTCGCCGGGAAAGGTAGGTGCGAGGCGGGCGACGGAGGCGAGTGCGCGGGAGCGAACGGCTTCGGCGTGGATGGGATCAGTAAGGCTGAGGGAGTGCAGGCCTTCGCGCAGACGGTGGGCATCAAGGGCCGAGATGGCGAAGACGCCATGGCAGCATTGCGAGCAGCCGGGTCGGCAGGCGAGCCATGGGCCGGATCGCGCGACGGAGTCGGCGAGGGCGCGGTCGACGATCTGGACGAGTTGGTCAGGAGACGTCAAAGTCTGTAACAGATGGTGTTACCGAACGGAACGGCAGGCGGGGACGATGTCGCGTTCGGGATTGATGGGGTAGTAGCTCCGGGTGAAGTGGAGGGCGAAGTATTCCGTGAAGCGACTCCAATAGAGGCCGACACCGACCCATACGACGGAGGGATCGATGGGGGAGGTGAAGGCGGCGACGGAGAAGCGGGTGATGCGGCGACCGCGCGCGGAGGATCGGTCGTCGTACTCGGCGACGCGTTGTATGTCGGCGGGAAGATGTGTGAGACCGGTGAGGGAGAAGAGGGCGCCATCGGCCTGCGACTCCTTGGCGAGCGTTGGCTCGGAAGGTTTACCGGCGGCGGCGCTGCAGACGATCTGACGGAGAAGCGGGCGGTCGGCGATGCGGGTGAGAGGGCGCAGGTGTGCTTGCGCGCGGGCGGTCGTGAAAGCACGCGCCAGGGTGTCTTCGACGGAGGTCGACGCTGCTTTTGGTGGTGGCGTCTGCGCCTGCGAGACGAGCGTGGCTGTGAGGACGATGGAGAGCAGGACCGCGATGCGGAAGGTCATGCCTGCTGGCCGAGGACGCGATGGAAGATGGCGTTGACGTTGCGAAGCTGGCGGCGGTAGTCGAAGGCGCGGTCGAGTTGCTCGGGCGAAAGGCGGGAGGTGATCTCGGGAACTTTGGCGATCTCGTCGCGGAAAACGAGGTCTTCCTTCCAGGCGCGCATGGCGTGAGCCTGCACGAGGCGGTAGGCGTCCTCGCGGCTCATGCCGGCAGCGGCGAGATCGAGCAGGAGCTGGCCGGAGAAGACGAGGCCGCCGGTGGACTCGAGGTTCCGGAGCATGCGTGCGGGATAGACGAGGAGCTTGTCAATGAGGTTTGAGGTCTTGGCGAGAAGGTAGTCGGCGAGGATGGTGGAGTCGGGCAGGATGACGCGCTCGGCAGAGGAGTGTGAGATGTCGCGCTCGTGCCAGAGGGCGACATCCTCGAAGGCGACCTGCGCATTGGCGCGAACGACGCGAGCGAGGCCGGAGATCTGCTCGGAGGTGATGGGGTTGCGCTTGTGCGGCATGGCGGAGGAGCCCTTCTGTTTTTCGGAGAAGAACTCTTCGGCTTCGCGGACCTCGGTGCGCTGGAGATGGCGAATCTCGGTGGCGATTTTGTCGAGGGTGGAGCAGAGAACGGCGAGCGTGGCGATGTAGGCGGCGTGGCGATCGCGCTGGACGACCTGGGTTGCAACCGGTACGGGACGAAGGCCCAGGGCGGCGCAGATGACCTCTTCGTGCTCAGGCTTTAGATGGCCGAAGGTGCCGACGGCGCCCGAGAGCTTACCGACGCGAAGGTCCTCGGCGGCAGCGTCGAAGCGGACCAGGTTACGCTGCATCTCGGCGTACCAGAGAAGGAGCTTGAGGCCGAAGGTGGTGGGCTCAGCATGGACGCCGTGGGTGCGGCCGATAGAGGGGGTGTGCTGAAACTCGAGGGCGCGGCGGCGAAGAGTTTCAGAGAGAGTGACAATGCCGGCGCGGATGATGGAGGAGGCGGCCTTGAGCTGGAGGGCCTGTGCGGTGTCGACGACGTCGGTGGAGGTGAGGCCGAAGTGGAGCCAGCGGGAGGCGTCGGGATCGTTGATGCTCTCAGAGACCGAGGTGGTGAAGGCGATGACGTCGTGGCGGACTTCGGCCTCGATCTCGTTGATGCGTGCCACGGTGAAGCTGCCCCTGTCGCGGATGGTGTCGGCGGCCTGCTGCGGCACCATGCCGGCACGGGCGAGGGCCTGCGAGGCGGCGATCTCGACGGTGAGCCAGCTGCGGTATTTGTTGTCGTCAGACCAGATCTGGCCCATCTCCGGGCGGGTGTAGCGAGCGATCAAGAGGTCAATCCTTTCAAGGGCTCTTCCAGTTTACCGGCTTTGATGTGCCTTGATTGTGTGCGGGTCTTGAAGCACTATGTCGTAGCACGATAGAATAAGTGAATGTCGACACGAGCGGGCCAGCGAACGATGGGTCAGGTGGACGCGCGGCGCTTTGCGGCGATGGCGGAGTTCCGTTATGAGCTGCGGCGATTTCTGCATTTCAGTGAAACCAGTGCAGAGGCGCAGGGAATCTCTGCGCAGCAGTACCAATTAATGCAGGTCGTGCAGGCGACATCGGCGGAGGCACGGGTGTCGATCTCTACCATTGCGGAGCGGATGGTGCTGCGGCATAACAGTGCGGTGGAGTTGGTCGACCGGGCGGAACGGTTGGGGCTGGTGGAGCGGCTGGCAGATGAAGATGACCTGCGGCGATCGCTTGTGGTGCTGACGGAGCATGGACGTAAGGTGCTGGCGCATGTGGCGGCGGCGCATCTGGTGGAGCTCGAAAGGGCGGGACCGATGATGGTGCAGGCGCTTGAACGCCTGGGCGTGAGTGAGGCGAGTAAGCGCGGGACGGAGGCGAAGTGACGCTGATGCGAAGCTCTCTGCGCGATTACTCGGCAGACTCACGCATTCTGTATGTAAGCGTGCTGGCGGCAGGTTTGGGGGCGGTCTCGGCGGTTGCGGCGTGGGCGTTGCTCGAGATGATTGCACTGTTTACGAACCTGTTTTACTTCCGGCGATGGAGCTTTGTGGATGTGGATCCGTGGCAGGGACACGCGGGGTGGTGGCGGGTCTTTCTGCCGGCTCTGGGAGGTCTGCTGGTGGGGGTGATTGCGCGATTTGGGTCGAAGAAGATTCGCGGGCACGGGATGCCGGAGGCGGTGGAGACGATTGTGTTTGGCGGCGGCAAGGTGCAGCCGAGGGTGGCGCTGCTGAAGCCGCTGGCGACGGCGATCTCGATTGGGTCGGGCGGGCCGTTTGGGGCGGAAGGTCCGGTGATTATCACGGGCGGGGCGATCGGGTCGGTGCTGGGGCAGCTGCTGCCAATGACGGACTCCGAGCGAACGGTGCTGATGGTCGCGGGTGCGAGCGCTGGGATGGCGGCGACGTTTAACTGTCCGATGTCGGCGGTACTGCTGGCGGTAGAGATTTTGCTGTTTGAGTGGAAGCCGCGCAGTCTGGTGCCGGTGGCGATGGCGTGCGTGACGGCGGGCGCGGTACGGCGACTGCTGCTGGGACCGCGGCCGCTGTTCGAGATGGTGCCGACCGGCGCTCCGGTGTACCACATGGCGATGCTGGGCGCGCTGGCGATTGGGATTGTGGCGGCGTTCCTGGCTGCCGGGCTGACGCGGGCGGTGTACTTCTCGGAGGACACATTCAAGAAGCTGCCGATCCACTGGATGTGGTGGCCAACGATTGGCGGGCTGGGGATCGGGCTGGGAGGACTCATCTTTCCGCAGGCGCTCGGTGTGGGGTACAGCGTGATCCAGCAGATGATCGCTGGCAATGCGGGATGGAAGCTGCTTGCGGGCGTGTTGTTGGTCAAGAGTGCGATCTGGATCTTTTCGCTGGGGTCGGAGACGGCGGGCGGTATTCTGGCGCCCCTGCTGATGATCGGCGGGGCAATGGGCGCGGCACTGGGGCACTGGATGCCCACCATGTCGACCGGAGCGTGGGTGATGGTGGGGATGACGGCGTTGCTGACGGCGGCGCTCGGCAGTCCGCTGACCGCGGCGATGCTGGCCATCGAGCTGACGCACAATGGCGGGCTGATGCTGCCGGTGCTGCTGGCGTGTGTGAGCGCTTATGCGATCAGCGTGCTGGTGCAGCCGCGATCGATGCTGACGGAGGGGCTGAGCCGTCGCGGACTACATTTGAGCCGGGAGTATGGCGTGGATCCGATGGAACTAGTGCTGGTCGGGCAGGCGATGCATACGAGTGTGTACGCGCTCAAGGCGACGGCAAGCCGAAAGGACGCGACAGACTGGCTGCGCTCGATGGAGGAGCGAGGTGGCGACGCCTGGTCGCACTGGCAGAGGCTGTTCCCGCTGGTGGATGAGGCGGGCAAGCTGACAGCGGTGCTGACACGGTCGCAGATGATTCGAGCGGGAAGAGAGCAGGAGCCGGGACGGCCGCTTTGGATGGATGGGAATGCTGAGCCGGAGGCGATGTCGCCAGGACAGACGCTGCGGCAAGCGGCGACAGAAATGGCGGAGTCAAAGCTGACCAGCTTTCCAGTGGTCGATGTGGCAGGCCGATTTGCAGGCATCATGACGATCAACGATCTGCTGACGGCGACAACACGAGCGACACAGCGCGACAGGGACCGGACGCGGGTGCTTTCGCTGCGATGGCCGTTTGCAGGACGCGCGTTTACGACGAGGCGGGTGCAGGTAGCGAGTCCAGCGGCACAGGCGGCGGAGCAGACGGATCCCATGCCGGGAGAGGTCTTGCAGGAGCAGGCGGCGGAGGAGCGGGAGCAGGTGTAAAGAAACCCGCTCCTCTGACGCGAAGGAGACAAGGCTGAGCGCGAGTTTTCCTAAGGAAAGCTTCTCGCGGCACACACCATAGGTGCGCTAGACGCCGAAAAGAGCGGCCATCTCCTCGTGAAGAAAACCTTGTCCGGGTTTGTAGGGCTGAACCCATCGGCCGTCGATAACGAACTGCGGAATGGCGCGCTTTCCTACGTTGCGCAGAACCTCGTCAGCGGCGCCGGGAGTGTTTTCGATATCGATCTCTTTGTAGGGGATGTTGTGCTGCGCTAGAAAGCGCTTTGCTTCGCGGCAGTCGCGGCACCAGGCGGCGGAGTAGAGGGTGAGGTCCATGTGATCCATTTTAGGGCAGTGACTGCCTTGAAGCATCGGCAGAGAAGCAGGTCCCTACAGGAGGACAACAAACGTGTCCAGCGAAGCCAAACAAAAGGCGACCCAAGAAGATTGAAAAATAGAGCGGCGTTACTGCTCGTGGTAGTTGCGAATCAGACCGCCGTCAATGAAGTAGGTCGATCCGGTGACGTAGGCGCCATCGGGGGAGGCGAGAAAGGCGGCAACGCCGGCGACGTCCCCGGCTGTGCCGATGCGGCCGAGCGGAATATTTCGGAGCAGGGCGTCAAGCTTTGGTTTGTCAGCCATAAGGTGGGCGTTGATAGGAGTATCGACTGCGCCGGGAGCGATGTTATTAACGGTAATGCCGAGAGGTCCCAGTTCAACGGCAAGGTCGCGCATGACCATGCGCATACCGCCTTTTGAGGCGCAGTAGGTGGAGAAGTTCGGGAAGACCATGTCCTCGTGCACGGAACTCATGTTGATGATGGTTCCCGGCTTTTTTGCGTCAACCAGACGCTTCGCAAAGAACTGCGCGAGGAAAAAGGCGCCTTTGAGATTGACGTTGAGCACGGCGTCGTAGTCGGCCTCTGTCACTTCCAGAAAGGGTGCGTGCTTCTCGATGCCGGCGTTGTTGACGAGGATGTCGCAGCTGCCGAACTGCTGCCAGGCTTGATCGACCAGATTCTGGCAATCAGAGAGCTTGGAGACATCCGCTTCGACCATGATGGCTTTTCCGCCGGCGGCTTCGACTTTGGCGCGCGTCTCCTGCGCCGACTCGATGTGGCCGCGGTAGTCCACGACGAGATTGGCACCCTCCGCGGCGAGACGCTCTGCGACGGCCTGACCGATGCCCGAACCTGAACCGGTGACAATGGCGACCTTCTCTGCGAGACGACCAGACATGCGAGCTCCTTGTGTATGCCTTGACGGCACTCAGGATTTGGATGCGGCAGTTCGAAGCTCGTGACGGCGGCTGCGAAAGAAGTTCGAGAGAAGTGCGCTGCACTCCTCTGCGAGGATGCCGCAGACGACCTCGACGCGGTGATTGAGCTGAGGATGATTGAGAACGGAGAGGACCGAACCACAGGCGCCGGCCTTGGGATCGGGAGCGGCATAGACGAGACGCGTGATGCGGGCATGCAGGATGGCGCCGGCGCACATGGCGCAGGGCTCAAGGGTGCAGACGAGGGTGCAGCCGCCTCCTGGCGTGAGGAGGCGATAGTTGCCGAGAGCGAGGCCGGCGGCGCGAAGGGCGACGATCTCTGCGTGGGCCGTGGGATCGGAGGTGCGGAGGACCTGATTGTTGCCGCGTCCAAGGATGGTCCGGTTGTCAGGGGCAAGGACGAGGGCGCCGACGGGGACCTCGCCGGCGAGCGCAGCGGCGTGCGCCTCGGTGAGGGCCAGGCGCATAGCGGCTTCGGGGTCGAGTGACATGGTCTGCGCGACGCCGAAGGAGGTCAGGATCGGACCTGCGGCTGAGCTTCAGGGCCGAAGAAACGAGCGATCTGCGCGGCGAGAGAGCTGAGGGCGGCTCCGCGCGTAAGCGAGGACCGGTCGCCGAAGGAGGTCTCCCAGATGGCGGTGAGCAGGGGAAGAATGCGGTCTTCGGTGAGTTCCGCGGAGGAGAGCGGCTGCAGCTTTTCGAGCAGGGCCTGTTCTTCGGGTTCATACTCGTCTGCCGGAGCGCCGGCAGCCAGCAGGCCCTCTGGATCGGCGGCGCGGACGAGGTCCTGGAGGGAATCGAGATCGGGTGGGGGAGGCCAGGACGAGGGCATCAGGCGGGCTCCTGTTGGGTCATGCAATGCAGAGCGCCGAGGCCCCAGATGAAGTCGGTGCAATGGATGCCGGTGACGGTGCGATCGGGGAAGCACTCCGCGATGGTGTTGAGGGCGATGCGATCGTTGGGGTCGTTGAAGGTGGGTACGAGGACGAGGGCGTTGGCGATATAGAAGTTGGCGTAGGAGGCGGGGAGGCGCTGGTTGGCGAAGAAGACGGGCGCGGGCATGGGGAGGGTCTTGATCGTGAAGGGGTCGCCGTGGAGGTTGCGGGCGGAGTGGAGGCGATCGAGGTTCTCGGCGAGCGGGAGATGATTTTCGTCAGCGGTGTTGGGCTCGGTGGCGGTAACAATGGTATTGCCCTGTAGATCGGCGCCGGGAACGAAGCGGGTAATGTCGTCGACGTGGCCGTGAGTGTCATCGCCAGCGCAGCCGCGATTGAGCCAGAGAACCTGATCGATGCCGAGATGGTCGTGGAAGGCCTGTTCGAGCTGCTGGCGTGTTGTCTCGCGATTCCCGAGGTCGGGGTTGCGCTGCTGAATCTCGGAGAGGAGGCACTCTTCGGTGGTGAGAAGGATGCCTGCGCCGTTGGTGTCAATGCTGCCTCCTTCAAGGACGAGGCGATGCTCCGTGCCGTTGGGGAGGGTGATGGTTGGCTGTACGCTCGGCATGCCGTGAAGGCCGGCGACACGGGATGGGATTTCGTTGTCGTTGAGGTGATTGTTGTACTTGGCCCAGGCGTTGAACTTCCAGTCGGTGACGGCGATCTCGCCTGTGGAGCTCTTGACGAAGATGGGGCCGGAGTCGCGGAGCCAGACGCGATCGGTGCGCCAGGTGTGAAAATGCAGGCGGGCAAGGTTCGCGCCTTGGCGGCGGAGCATGCTGTAGGCGCGCTTCTCGGCGGCGACGTCATTGACGAGGATGTGGACATCTTCGTCGGCGGAGAGATGGCGGACGATCTCGCAGTAGACCCAGGGAATGGGCTGGAATTTGCCAGGCCAGTCCTCGGGGTTGTGCGGCCACGCGATCCAGGTGGCGGTGTGCGGGGCCCACTCGGCGGGCATGCGGAAGCGGTCGGCCATCAGTCGATGAACCTGCTGGTGAGGCCGGTGTAGCCGTCGATGCGGCGGTCGCGGAGGAAGGGCCAGTGCTGGCGAGTGGTCTCGACGAGCTTGGGGTCGAGGTCGGCGGTGAGGATCTCTTCGTGGTCGTGTGAGGCCTGAGCGAGGATGCGGCCGAAGGGATCGGCGATGAAGGAGCCGCCCCAGAACTCGAGACCGGGGTTGGGGCCGGCAGTGAAGTCGCCGGTCATGCCGAGGACCTCGTTGGCGGTGGGCGGGACGCGGTTGAGCTGGCCGCTTATGAGGACGTCGCCGAGCTCGTGGCCGACGCGGTTGACGGCGCAGACGAAGACGCCGTTGGCGATGGCGTGAGCACGCTGAATGGTCTGCCAGGCGTCGTACTGGGCCTCGCCGAACTCGGCCTTTTCGGCGGGGTGCCAGCCGATCGCGGTGGGATAGAAGAGGGTCTCGGCGCCGCGGAGGGCGGTCTCGCGGGCGGCCTCGGGGTACCACTGATCCCAGCAGACGAGAGTTCCAACCCGTCCTGCGGACGTGGCGAGGGCACGGAAGCCGAGGTCGCCGGGGGTGAAGTAGAACTTTTCGTAGTAGAGCGGGTCGTCGGGGATGTGCATCTTGCGGTAGATGCCGGCGATGTTGTCGGGAGCGGAGCTGGCGGGGTCGAGGGTGACGGCGGTGTTGTGGTAGAGGCCGGGGGCGCGGCGCTCAAAGAGCGAGGCGATGATGACGACGTTGTGCTCGCGGGCTATGGCGGCGAGGGCGGCGGTCGAGGGGCCGGGAATGGACTCGGTGAGCGCGAAAAGGGCATGATCTTCGCGCTGGCAGAAGTACTGTGCGCGGAAGAGCTCGGGCAGACAGATGATAGTGGCGCCGGCGAAAGCGGCCTCTTGGCAGCGAGCGGCGGCTTTCGCGAGATTGACTTCGGGATCGGGCTCGCAGGACATCTGAATCAGCGCGACGCGGGTGGGTTTGGTGGTCATAGGACGGGACCTCAGGCCTGCAGGTAGGCGAGCTTTATACTTTTCGCAAAGATGAGGATATCGCGGTCGCGTGTCACAAGCGTCAAACCCTCGACGCGAGCGGAGGCGACGAGGATGCGGTCCGAAGGATCCTTATGCATGAGTTCTGGGAGATCAATCGAAGCGATGGCGATCTCTGGGGTAAAGGGAAGGAGCTGGATGCCGGGTTTTGAGGAAGCCTCGCTTATCCATTGCGTCACCGACCGGCTTAGCGATAACCGTCCGAGCCGTACCAGAAGAGCGATCTCCCAAACGGAGATAACGGAGACGAAGACGAGTCCACGGCCAGCAGCGGCTTCGATGACAGGCTTTGCGGCTGGGCGGATGTCCTCTGACCCGTTCTGGTACTTGATCCAGATGTGAGTATCAAGGAGTAACGGAGTGACGCTACTCATTCTCTTCTTTGAGGGTCCACTCAACTCCGGTTGGCCCGACGATGTCACCGAGTATTTGCACCGTGCCGCGCATAGACCCGAAGAGTGGGGCAGGAACGTCGTTCAGCGGAACGATCTGTGCGATGGGAACGCCACGTTTGAGGACCGTGATCGCGCTGCGCCTTTTCTGCACGCCAGAGACCACAGAAGAGAAGTGAGCTTTTGCGTAGGCGACGGAGACGCTCTTTGGATACTCGACATTGGCTGTCTTAAGGGCCTTCTTCTTTAGTCCCGGCATTCTAGTCACCTCCAGATGACCTCTTCAGTGTAGCAGCGGATACCACCACCTCCCCGACTTGAACAGCCTTCTATCCAGGTGCAGGATCTGTTACGTTGGAGTGAAAAGCACACCTTTGACGCACGATTCTGGATCACCTGACATCAACGCAGTCTGGTTCGGTTGCTGTCCGTACGGGCCGAACCTTCAACGAGATTTGAAGGAGCGTCATGAGAGAGTTTCGCGATTTTCTTGAGTTGTCGTATGCCGAACTGGAGGAGTTGAACCTCGAGGCGAAGGATCAGCGGAAGAAGCGGGTTCCGGCCGAGCAGCTGCAGGAGCAGCGGCTGAGGTACCTGACCGACACCAAGGGGGTGAAGGCGGTGACGGTGATGTTCAGCGATCTTGAAGGCCGGCTGCACATGCTGGACTACGATGCGAAGTTCCTGGCCAAAAGCTATGACAATCTGACGTTTGATGGCTCGTCGATCCGCGGATTTACGGCGCAGCGCGAGAGCGATCTGCGGCTCGGGATCGATTGGAGCGCCTTCTATTGGGTGCCGGCGGATGTGTTTGGGCCGGGCAAGGTGATCGTGTTCGGTGAGGTGATCGACAAGAACGGCGGGACGTACGCGGCCGACATCCGCGGGGTGCTGAAGCAGTACTCGAAGGAGCTCTTCGAGAAGCAGGGATACACGCTGAACGCAGCGAACGAGATTGAAGGATTTCTGTTTGAAGGGACGGACGCGGAGCGGAGCTTCCATGAGACGGGCGCGTTCGAGTATGTGAATAAGGGCGGCTACTACCACTCGTTGCCGGGCGATCCGCTGCGGGACTTTATTGATATCGCCGCCGAGGTGCAGCGCGCGATGGGATTTGAAAATGAGAAGGATCATCCGGAGGTCGCACCGAGCCAGTTTGAGATCAACTACACCTACGGCGAGGTGGTGGCAGCGGCGGATCAGATCCAGCTCTACAAGCTGATCTGTCGACAGGTCGCAACGCAGATGGGGATGACAGCGAGCTTTCTGCCGAAGCCAGTAACGGGCGTGAACGGCAGCGGCATGCACACGAATATCTCGATCACGAAGGACGGCAAGAACCTGTTCTGGGATCCACAGGGCGAGGAGAAGATCTCGCCGATGGCGTGGCAGTTTACGGATCGCATTCTGACGCACGGTAGTGATCTCTGTCTGCTGCTGAATGCGAGTGTGAACGCATACCGGCGGCTGGATCCACACTTTGAGGCTCCGAACCAGATCAAGGCGTCGGCGACGGATCGTGGGTCGATGGTACGGATTCCGATTGGCAATGAAAAGTCGGCGCGCGTGGAGGTTCGGTCCGTAGGACCGGATGCGAACCCGTATATGGTGCTGTATTCCATCTTCAAGAGCGGCCTGGAGGGCGAGACGGCAAAGATCGACAATCTGCGGCAGGCAGAGCGGTACCTTCCGGATAACATTTACACGGCGATTGAAGACTTTCGCAGGGCCGAGTGGACGACAAAGCTGCTTGGCGAGGATGTGAAGGGGCGCTATGCGGATCTGAAGCAGGGATCGGCGGACCGGTGTGCGCGGCTGCTAGGAACGATTGTGAAGGCGCCCGAGATCCAGTTCCATCATGATGTTTACAACCAGCTGCTGTGGGGCCAGTTCTAGGGGCCTGCGAAAGTCGTAGACGCATCACCCGATCCGGTGTTCAGTAGCTCCGATTATGCTCTAAAGTCCTCTCAGATGTATTGAGAGGGCTTCTTTATGTACCAGAAAGTTGGAAATCAGGCTTCCTACACGGAACATCGGAGAGCGATAGAGCTGGTAGCTCATGGCTTACATCCGGAGACTGGAGAGCCACTCCACTCGACGGAGATCATTCACGACGTCAGAGTCGTACGAGCTCTTTTTACCGCAGTTGACGTGCTTCGCTCGCGAGAGACAAACAGAGGTCGGAAGGAAGTGAGGTCCTCGTCTGTCACGAGTTCATCGGCTTTTGCAGCAGGTAGCCCATGGACTCCCGATGAAGATGAGGAACTTCGAGCCGAGTTTTTACAAGAAACAAAGCTCAGAGACATAGCAAGCTCGCATGCGAGAACAGCAGGGGCAATCGCTTCTCGCCTGGTGAGGCTTGGGTTGGTGCAAGATAAGACGGAGGCCCGGCTACGGCTAAGAAGCCAGGCTGCGCACTAGAGGACAAAGTGTTCCGATCTCCGTATGATTTACGTCGTAACGCGTGCACGTTGCAGCGTAAGGAATGGAGATTCATGCGGAAGAAGGTAAGTATCATCGGGGCGGGGAATGTGGGGGCGACGGCGGCGCACTGGGTGGCGGCGAAGGAACTGGCGGACGTCGTTTTGCTGGATGTTGCGGAAGGGATACCCCAGGGCAAGGGGCTTGATCTGCTGGAGGCGATGCCGATCGAGAAGCGGGACTGCTCGATCCTCGGTACCAACGACTATGCGGATACGAAGGAATCGAATGTCGTGGTGATCACGGCCGGGATTGCGCGGAAGCCGGGGATGAGCCGGGACGACCTGCTGAACACCAACTACAAGATCATGACGGATGTGGTGGCGAAGGTGGTTGCAGCGTCGCCGAAATGCGTAATCATTGTGGTGTCAAACCCGCTGGATGCAATGGCGCAGACCGCATTTCGGCAGGCGGGGTTCCCGCGGGAACGCGTGATCGGGATGGCTGGTGTGCTGGATTCTGCACGCTTTCGCACGTTCATCGCCGAGGAACTGAAGGTGTCAGTCGAGAATGTAACTGCTTTTGTTCTTGGCGGCCATGGCGACACGATGGTGCCGTTGCCGCGCTACTCAACGGTTGCAGGTATTCCGATTACGGAGTTGCTGGAGCCGGCACGCGTGGAGGCGCTGGTGCAGCGAACGCGAGATGGCGGCGCGGAGATCGTCAAGTATCTAAAGACCGGATCGGCCTACTATGCGCCCAGTGCGGCAGCGGTTGAGATGGTTGAAGCAATTCTGAAAGATAAGAAGAAGATTCTGCCCTGTGCGGCGTATCTGCAGGGCGAGTACGGAATTACAGGCTTGTATGTGGGTGTTCCGTGCAAGCTGGGAGCGGGAGGTCTTGAGCAGATCCTCGAGATCAAGCTGACGGCTGAGGAGCAGACGGCGCTCCAGAAGAGTGCAGATGCGGTGAAGGAGTTGTGCTCCGTACTTGGCGTCGCGTAGCAGCCATGATGGTCTCGTCGCGGCTTCGGTTTAAGTTGTGAGTACGGAAGCAGGATCGGCCTCAGTGGCGGCGCCAGCATCGCGTTTCAGCTACGGGGCTTGGACCTATTTCCTCGGTTTGATGGCGGCGTACGCGGTCGTACTCCTGATGGCGCCACAGCCGCCTGCATTCGTAGATTATCCGGATTGGGTGTTTCAAGGTATGTTGCTGCGCGGCGTGCTGACGGGGCATCCGGTTGCTGGATACCTGCTGAAGCCGTACCCGGTTCCGAACAGTTTGACGACGGTGGGGCTGGGACTGCTGGACTGCGTGCTGCCGTGGGTGTGGGCGGCCAAGCTGTGGATCTGTGGGTACCTTGCGCTGGCAAGCGTGGCGACGTGGCGGCTCCGCGATGCCGCAGACGCGAAGGACTGGCGGCTGTTGGTGGCGCTGCCCTCCGTGGTGTTCCTGAATCTTGACTTTTGGTGGGGGCATATCAGCTTCGAGATCGGGCTGTGCCTGCTGTTTCTTTTCGCGGCGACGCTGCTTCGGCGCCGGTCCGCAGTGAGGCTGGGCACTCTGCTCCTGCTGCTGTTCTTTACGCATATGGAGGCGTGCGCGTGTGCTTTGCTGCTGCTCCTGCTAACCGCGCGTGAACAGCGCGACTGGACCATGCTGCGGGCGGCAGCACCGACCCTGCTGTTCACGCTGTGGTACGCGCTCGGTCGGTTTGGCGAGGGTTCTGCGGAGGGGCAGATTGCGTCGCCAACGCTCTACCGGTATGGGTCTCCGGGGTTTCTGCTGTATAAAGCAAGTTCGTTCCTGAAGCCGTTCGGATACGTGAATGCAAGGGCGGCGGATGGATGGTCGCAGACGGAAGCGATCTTCGGCCGAGCGGGATTTCTGCTGCTGGCCGCTGGTGCTCTGCTGGTTGCGGGACTTTGCTTCTGGCTGGTGCTTCGCCATGGCTTCAGCGTTCAGGCACGCGATGCCTTGATGTTGCGCTCTTTCGCCGTGAGCGCCTTTGTGCTGGCTTCGGTGCTGCCACAGTTGTTGCTGGGAGTGGCGGACCCTGGCTCGCGGCTGGTGCTTGCGGGGGTGGCGCTCGGAATCTTTTCTATACGCTGGCAACGACCGGCGGGGACTGTGCTCGCTCTTTACAGCGTGGTCTTTTGCCTGGTGAATCTATGGCAGTTCGGCCGCATCAGCCGGAATCCGGAGCTTCGGGGGAAGGTCAGCACCCTGCCCGCGGCGGTGCGAACCTTTGCGCATGTTGAGCCGGGAGCGCGCATTGCTGTGTATGGAAAGCTGCGCCGTGGTGAGATGGACGACGCTATTTTTCAGACGGGGATCTTTCGGACGGCGCCAACGAAGGACGGCAGACCGAGATAGGTCTGCCGTCCATTCCCAACTTCGAGTTGCTATTATGTGGCTCCGGAGAGGCAACAGCAGATCCCTACGGGATGACAACCAAAGGGTAGCCGTCTGTGTTTTGCGCCTTTGCAGTGAATGGCCAGCCCCAAACGTGTGCGGCTAACGCATTCACATCGCGTCCTGGCTAGACGTGGTCGATGGTGACAGACTCGAGAACGACGGGGGTCTTGGGACGGTCCATGCCGTCGCGCGAGAGCTTGGAGATCTTCTCGGCAATGTCGTAGCCTTCGACGACCTCACCGAAGATGGTGTGCTTGCCAGTGAGCCAGCTGGTCTCTGCCGTGGTGATGAAGAACTGGCTGCCGTTGGTGTTGGGACCGGCGTTCGCCATCGCGAGCTTGCCCGGTTGGGTGAAGCCGTGTTTCGAGCCCTTGGTCTCATCGGCGAACTTGTAGCCGGGGCCGCCCATGCCGGTGCCTTCGGGGTCTCCGCCCTGGATCATGAAGGACGGGATCACGCGATGAAAGATGGTGCCGTCATAGAGCTTCGCACCCTTCTTGGAGCGGGAGTTCCACTCCTTGGTGCCTTCGGCGAGGCCGATGAAGTTTGCTACGGTCTCAGGCGCATCTTGCTCGAAGAGCTTGCAGACGATGGTTCCTTCCGAGGTCTTAAACGTGGCGTATGTGCCGGGGGTGCTGGGCATTCCTTCTCCTTATGCTGTTGATGAGATGGTGCGGTCAGACAAAAAGACCAGTGGGAGGGCGAAAAAGAGGTTTTATGCAACTTAGTGCGTGGCCGGAGGAGCCTCTGACAAGGGAGTCCTTATCGCCGGTTTAGGCGCCGGATCCGGTGGGATCGGCTGGCCGTCCGGAACAATAAGTATCTTCCTGATTAGGACTGGCGTGACCGGCTTGTCACTTGCGCTGCGATCGACCCGGGCGATGGCGGCCACGCGGGTAACGGTCTGTGAATCGCACTGTCCGAAGATGGTGTGTTTTCCGTTCAGCTCCTCAACCGGAGCTTCCGTAATGAAGAACTGGCTGCCGTTGGTTGAGGGACCGGAGTTTGCCATAGCGAGCCGGCCGGGGACGTTGAAGGTCAGCGCCGGATCGAACTCGTCTTCAAAGAAGTAGCCCGGATCGCCCGTGCCGTCGCCAACGCGATCGCCGCCCTGGATCATAAAGTTAGGAATTACGCGATGAAAGGTGGTTCCGCTGTAGAACGACTGCCCGTGCACCTTTTTGAGCGTTTTCGGATCGACCCAGTCTTTTGTGCCAGTGGCGAGACCGATGAAGTTTGCAACGGTCATGGGCGCCTGCTTGTCATAGAGCTTGCAGCTAAGACGACCTAATGAGGTGTCAATCAGAGCCGTAGGGCCTGTAGGCGTCACAGGCGGGCGAATCTGGGAGGCAGCTTCCGGACCATCGGGCAGGTCTGTTGGCGGGCTCTGCGACGGCGCAGTCTGCGCAGGTTGAGCGGCAGGGGCCTGTGCTGCTGGTGGAGGTATGGCCTGGCCGCCGGCAAGAGGTGCCAGAAGGACAGGCGTAAGAACCAAACGGAGCGTAAGTCGAATCGCGAGCACTCGACCCAGTTTACGCGAGGTTGGCTGCCGGGTGGGCGCTTCGCCTTCCTCCAGGAGTCTCGATCGGAATCTTGGACGTTTAGTGGCGGCGGATCAGAAGCCGGCATCCTAACAACGGAAAAGGAAAGGATGTGCACAATGGTGAAGTTTGCACTCTACGGATCACTGAAGGCGAAGCCAGGCAAAGAGGCAGCAGTCGAAGCCTTTCTCAGGCAGGGCGCGGAGATGGCACGGCAGGAGACGGGCACGGTGACGTGGTATGCGCTCCAGGAGGGCGATGGACGGTACGGCATCTTTGACACCTTTGAGGCGGAGGAAGGACGCGAAGCTCACCTGAGTGGGGAGATCGCAAAGGCACTGATGGCGAATGCGGAGGAACTGCTGAGCGAGCCGCCGCAGATCCGCAAGATCACCATTCTGGCGGAGAAGTAGGAGACGCGGTCAGGAGGCGGCTTGCTCAACGAGTCGCATGACACGAAGCAGGTTTTCCCCTGCTATACCGCGGATCTGCTGCTCTGTATAGCCGCGGCTTGCGAGGGCTTCGATCACCCTGGGAAGATCAGCAGCAGAGTCGAGGCCCTCGGGCAGGGCACAGATGCCGTCGAAGTCGGAGCCGAGGCCGACATGGTCAACGCCGGCTACCTGGCAGATGTGGTCGAGGTGATCGATGAGCGAGCTGAGCGGCGGCCGGGGAAGGCGACTTGCGAAGCGCTGATCGATCGCATTGGAGAGGGCGTGCGTGACCGCCACGCCACGCAGGGCACACTCCTGTAGCAGACGCGTGTGCTCACGCTGTCGTTCCGGAGCCAGTACGTTCCAGGCACTCCGCCAGGCTTCATCGATGAAGGCTGCATAGAAGTTCACCATGACAACCCCACCAGCGGAAGCGATGGCGCGAAGCATCTCGTCGGAAAGATTTCTAGGACTTGCCGTGAGAGCGCGAGCGCTGGAGTGACTGGCGATGATGGGCGCGTGGGACGTTTCCAAAACGTCGGCGAACGTGGCGTCAGAGACATGCGAGACATCAACCATCATGCCGAGTTGATTCATCTCGCGAACCACATCACGTCCGAAGCGTGTGAGGCCTCCGTGGTGGGTGATAGAGCGATCATCGAGATCACCTGAGGAGTCTGCCCACTCATTCGAGTTAGCCCAGGTGAGTGTCATGTAGCGCACACCGAGGGCGAAGTACTGTCGCAGGCGGTCGAGCGAGTTCTCAATGGCGTGGCCGCCTTCGAGGCCTAGAAGGACGGCGAAGCGACCGGACGCGTGGGCGGCGAGGATGTCGTCGACGGACCGGCACAGGACGAGCTGCTCCGGAGATCGTCGGACCTCCTGGTGGACGGCGTCAATCAGCTTGAGCGTGCGATCGGCATACAAGCCTCGCCACTGCTGCGGCTCCGGCCAGATGGCGAAGAACTCACCGGAAAGGCCACCTGCCTGAGCCGCTGCAAGGTCCAGGTGTCCGCTGCCGCGAGTGTGCGTAAGGTGCCAGTGCTCATCGAGAAAGCGCTGCGGTGTATCGGCGTGCGCGTCGAGCAACAGCCTGGGCCGGAGAGTTGTCTGCGGGGGCATTCTCTGTTGCAGTGTACCAACGCTGGTCGGGAAGAGCCGTTGCGGATAGCTGCAGCCGCTCGCGGCAACCTGAGGACCGGGCCTCTCGTCTTAGTATGCGAGGTGATGTATGGCACAGGGCATTGATGCAACCAAGACTCCGGCTCGTCCTTCGCATGAGGCAATTGAAGGTAGCACGAGCGATGCGACCGATGTAACGAAGTCCGAAGAGCACAAGCTGGATCATGTAGCGATGGAGGGTGCAAAACGCGCCGAGAACCGCATCCACTCGAATGAAGAGACGAGCTCGGGTGACAGCCTGTTTACAAAGTAAGTCGAACACTTCTATATGACACGAAAGCCCGCCACCGTGGCGGGCTTTCTCGTGATTGCACAGTCGCTAGTAGCCTTGTGAGCCGGCGATAGCGACGGCGTGGTCCTGCTCGCCCGATCCACCCGAGATACCGAGAGCTCCAACGACAGTCCCGTTCTGCTTGAGTGGAACTCCGCCGGCGAAGATCATGATGCGGCCGTGATTGGAGACGTGGATTCCGTAGAACTGCTGACCCGGGGCGGAGTTGTCGCCGAGATCCTTCGTGGTGATGTCGAAGGCACGGGAGGTGAAGGCCTTGTTGATGGCGATGTCGATCGATCCCCGCCAGGCGTTTTCCATCCGCTCGAAGGCCAGCAGGTTTCCACCGTCGTCTACGACGGCAATGCACATTGGCTGGCCGAGCTCGTCAGCCTTCTTGGTGGCCTCGGCGATGATTTTCCGGGCGTCGCTTAGGTTCAGCATGGTGTCGCTCCTCTGCGTGACGCTGGGTCACGACTTCTATGATGCCTCGGATCGGAAGACTTTGCGTTTTCCGGTACAGCTTCGCTGTGAAGTCTAGGCTGGGGAAAGTGTGGGATGGGCGATCGATGGGAGGGGATCGGGTGTTGGCTCCGGACTCTTCCAACCGTAGGTTTCGTAGCGCCAGTGAACCGCGCCGGCGCCGAGCTCGAGGACGGTAAAGCCTTCGGGTGTGCCCCAGCGGCTGCCGCGCCACCAGTTGCCGGAGACGGCGCCGGAAGTGATGTAGGGGACATCGCGCCAGAAGACCGTCTCGTTGATGTGTGTGTGACCCTGCAGGACGGCGATAACGCGGTGGCCTTCGAAGAGATCGATGACCTGGCGGGCATTGCCGACGAGGAAGCCGTGCAGATTGGTGAGGGCCTGGTAGGCTGCAGCCTTGGCAGCCTTGTCGTCCGGCAGGGAGTACTGCGGCGCGGCGGAGACGAGCGGGACGTGGGAGACGACGATCATGGGCGTGCCGGCCGGTGTGGCAGCGAGATCGGCGGCGAGCCAGGCGAGCTGCACGGGATCGATCATGGCATCAAACTCGCGCTCGGGCGTGATCTGGATAGAGTCGAGCAGGATGATGTGGTAGCCCTTTTCATCGAAGGAGCGATACGTTTTGGTGTTGAAGCGCTGTTCGAAGGCCTTCTTGCCGTAAAGCGGGTCGGCGGGCTGGACGCCGGTAGAGGGAACCCTGCCGAAGACATCGTGGTTGCCGATGACGTGGTGGATTGGGATGCCGTTCAGGGTCTGCTCGGTCTTGGTGTAGAGGTCGAGCAGCATAAGAGACCTGTCCCGCGGGACGGCGGCGAGATCAAAGCAGTGGTCGCCGCCCTGGATGCAGAGGTCGGGCTTGAGGGAGCGGATCTTCTGCATGGCGAGGGCGGTGCCTTCGCCGGCTTGGAGCTCGGGCTGGATGTGGGTGTCAGTGAAGAAGACGAGCTTGAGCGAGCCGGGGCTGACGGCTGGAGCTGGGGCGCTTGCAGGAAGGGTGTGCGCCGCGGCGGCAAGGGTGGCGAGGGACAGGAAGTGGCGGCGATCGAGGATCGGCATCTGGCGATGATAGCGGAGCTGTTCACCCTAGAGATTACGGAGAACGTCCGAACGTGAGACGCCCTTGTGGTCAGCGACCATGCGCACGATGGCTGCGAGTGTTCCAGTTTTTAGGGGCTTGTGCGCGGGAATGGGAAGACTTTGGCCTGATGGAAGTTCGGTTCGCAAAAGTATATGACTGCCGGTCTGTCTTTCTTCCCGATAATGCCAATCGCGAACCAGGTCGTCGGCAAGATCTCTGCCGTAGATGTCACGCGGAATCCTTACGCGACAGCGAGCACCTGCTCCACATGAAGAAAGAGGCGGATACGGTCGGGTGGCATAGCGCCTTCGAAGTACAAGCGGACGGCGTCGAGGACCATAGAGCAAAGTTCGTCCCAAGAGTCACCCTGGGTCGCAATACTTTCACCTACTGCTACTGCCACGTAGCCGCCGTCTGATTCCTGGGTGATGTTGAAAAGGAGCTCACGCATGGCAACAGCTTACTCCAGACAACTAGCTTGCAGACTTCTACCGGGTGAAGAAGTCTTTCACCTGCTGGACGATGACGTCGCGGCTGACGTCGGAGATGGCCTCGGTGAGGGGGAGCTGCTTGGGGCAGGCCTCGACGCAGTTCTGGGCGAAGCCGCACTCCTGCACGCCACCATCACCGGCGAGGGCGCGGAGGCGTTCTTCTTTGAGGACGGCGCCGGTGGGGTGGTTGTTGAAGAGCTTGACCTGCGCGATGGTGGCGGCACCGACGAAGTTGGTGGAGTCATTGAACTGCGGGCAGACCTCCATGCAGATGGTGCAGGAGATGCAGTTCGAGAGTGGGTAGAGAGTCTCCTGCAGCTGCGGGAACTGGCGCGGGCCGCCGCCGAGATCGTAGGTGCCATCGATGGGAACCCAGGCTTTGACGGCCTTGAGGTTCTCAAAGAGGACGGAACGATCGACAGCGAGGTCGCGGACGACGGGGAACTTCGAGAGCGGCGCGAGGGTGATTGTGCCTTCGCCTTTGGGGCCAGTGAGCTTGTCGACCAGGGCGGAGCAGGCCATGCGGGCGCGGCCGTTGATGAGCATGGCGCAGGAGCCGCAGATCTCTTCGAGGCAGTTGGCGTCGTAGGCGATGGGGGTTGTGGCCTGGCCAGAGGAGGTGACCGGATCGCAGGCGATCTCACCGAGCAGGGAGGTGATGTTCATGTTCGGCCGGTAGGGGATTTCGAACTTCTCGGTGCGCGCGGCGGCGTCGGGCGTAGCCTGGCGCTTGATCTCGACCTTGATGGTGCGGGCGGAGCGCTGGGCGGCGGTGGCGGACTGAACTACCGGGGTGTGCGTGGTGTCGGGGGTCTGAACCGTTGTGGCCATGGTGCGTGCTCCTGTGGTGCGCTTTCCGTCTGGTGCTCTCAGCGGGGTGTACGCCCCCCTACTTAGGTCCTAAAATATTCCATCCTCACAGCTTAAGTCTGGACCCGGGTTTGGGCAGGATGCGGAGCTTAGGCCTTCTGACCTTGCGTGTCCCTGAGTTAAAGATACCTATCGGTGCAAGCCGTTGCGCTACGACTCACGTGAATTTTGGTTCAGTCGTAACTATGGATCGCCTTGTGATTCCGCTGCGACGACGTTTCCAGAAGGCAAGGTCACGGGGTGTTTGCCGGCTGCGAGCAGCTTCTGTCGGCGGCCGTCGATCCAGACACCGACCAGAACGAGCGCGATAAAGAACGCGACCGAGACAACGCTGAGGACGATGCTGAGGGTTGTCATACGCTTTTAGGGCTTGCGTTCTCCGTCCGTCGGGCTGTTGCGAGCAGCAGTGCCGCGGGCGATGCCTTCCTGCTCGCTGGCGGGCAGGTGGCCGGTTTCTTTGAGGCTGGCCTGCTTGGAGCGAACGCTGCGGTTGTAGAAGAACCAGTAGAGCATCATGGCGATGAAGACGACCGCGCCGATGTAGACGTTGGTGGTGAGAAGGGGTGTCCGCTCATAGTTAGTTGGATGGTGACTCTTGGTAAGACGAACATCGTGCTGCTTGATACGGATCTAACCCACTAGGAAGCCGCGTAACATTCATGCGAGACGTAAGTAGTGGCATTCGCTCATCGCGTTCGTAGCACATCGACTACCAGATAGTTTACGAAAGCTCCGAGCCCGACGTATGTGATCCCGATGACAGCTCGCAAAACCTTTGATGATCGGGAGTTGGACAGAGCCATGCTGACATTCAGGGGCTGTCCGCGAAGTGCTGGCCTCATCCAGCGCGGCAGGCGAGCCCAAGCCCTCGGAGCGCATACTAGGAGAGCTCCGCTGATTGGGATTACTAAGCCGAAGATGCAATAGAAGCAAAGCCCAATGCCAATCGCGAATCCTGTCCTCACCACTGCTCACCTCTGAACCGAAGACTTTACGCTGTGGCCGCATAGTTGCGGGCGCGGGGTTCAATGTACTGGGTGTCGACGTCTTCATAGGAGAGCTGGGGGGCTCCGTCGACGAAGGCGGCTTTGGTGGTCTTGAGGAAGTCGGGGTCGTTGCGCTCGGGGAAGTCGGGCTTGTAGTGGGCGCCGCGGCTCTCGTCGCGGGCGGCCGCGCCCTGGACGACGACGCGGGCGAGATGGAGCATGTTGTCGAGCTGGCGGCCGAAGGCGAAGGAGGTATTCGCCCACTGGCTCTTGTCGGAGAGGTTGATGTTTTTCGAGCGCGCCTGCAGTTCGACGATCTTAGCGTCCGCCTCGGCGAGGCCGTCGTTGTAGCGGATGATGGTGGCATGGCGGGTCATGGTCTCGCCGAGCTCGCGCCAGAGCTTGAAGGGGTTCTCGGTGCCGGTGCTGGTGAGGAGCGCTTCGTTCTTTTCGCGCTGGCGCTGGATCTCTGCGGCGTGGCCGCCATCGCCGGGCTGCGGCGCGAGGGATTTTGCGTACTCGATCGCGCAGGGGCCGGCGACGAAGCCGCCGTAGATGCAGGAGAGCAGCGAGTTGGCGCCGAGGCGGTTGGCACCGTGGATGGAGTAGTCGGCCTCGCCGGCGGCAAAGAGGCCGGGGATGTTGGTCTGCTGGTGGAGGTCCACCCAGAGGCCGCCCATGGTGTAGTGCATGCCTGGGAAGATCTTCATGGGGACGTCGCGCGGGTCGTCGCCGACGAACTTCTCGTAGATCTCGAGGATGCCTTCGAGCTTGCGATTGAGGGTGGCACGGTCGATGTGGGTTAGATCAAGGTAGACCATTGGCTGGCCATCGATGCCGAGGTCTTCCTGGTAGACGATGCGGTGGATGGCGCGGGTGGCGATATCGCGGGGGACGAGGTTGCCGTACTTGGGATACCACTCTTCGAGGAAGTAGAAGCGATCTTGTTCCGGGATGCTTCGCGCTACGCGCTTCTCATCCTTCGAGCGTGGGACCCAGACGCGGCCGCCCTCGCCGCGGGCGGACTCGCTCATGAGGCGGAGCTTGTCTTCGCCGGGGATGGCGGTGGGATGGACCTGAATGAACTCGCCGTTGGCGTAGAAGGCGCCCTGCTGGTAGAGCGCGGACTGGGCGGAGCCGGTGCAGACGACGGAGTTGGTGCTCTTGCCGAAGATGGCGCCGATGCCGCCGGTGCAGATGATCGCCGCATCCGCGGGAAACGTCCGGAGCGCCATGGAGCGGAGGTCCATGGCACAGATGCCGCGGGTGGCGCCGTTGTCGTCGAGGACGGCCGAGAGGAACTCCCAGCCTTCGTACTTGGTGACCTTGCCTTCCGACTCGTAGCGGCGGACCTGCTCGTCGAGGGCGTAGAGCAGCTGTTGGCCGGTGGTGGCGCCGGCGAAGGCGGTGCGGTGGTAGAGCGTGCCGCCAAAGCGGCGGAAGTCGAGCAGGCCTTCGGGGGTGCGGTTGAAGGGGACACCCATGCGGTCGAGGAGGTCGATGATGGCGGGACCCTGGGCGGTCATCTGCTTGACGGGGGTCTGGTTGGCGAGGAAGTCGCCGCCGTAGACGGTGTCGTCGAAGTGCTTGAGGACGGTGTCGCCCTCGCCCTTGAGATCTTTGGCGGCGTTGATGCCGCCCTGGGCGCAGACGGAGTGCGAGCGCTTGACGGGGACGATCGAAAAGAGGTCGACGGTGCCGCCGGCTTCGGCGATCTTGATGACGGCGGCGAGGCCGGCGAGGCCTCCGCCTACGACGATGATGCGGGGTGTGGTGGGCATGATTTATCTACCTTGAGCGCTGCGCAATCTTCGATTCTTTACTGAGGATGGCGCCATATCCAAAAAGAGCTACGCCAAGGCCCGCGGAGAATGCCGTCCTGAACGCCGGGTATGAGATCAATCCGAAGAGGTCCAATCCGACTAGGACTAGAAGAAAACATATAAAGCAAACGTAGAGCAGCAGCAGGATCTTTGAGGAGGGCTCGTGAGATATTGAGACCTCTAATCCCAGTTGGTGGCGCTTCATTGGGGCAATCAAGCGATACTGCACATAGATGTTGAGGGGGACGCCAATTACCAGTAGCAACCATTCGTGGTGATGGATTGCGTCCCATCCGCCAAAGACTAGACCTACCCACAGAATGGAGAGCCAGGCCTGCATGTGGCGCAGATTTCGCACTATCGAACCTCGCCGGGCTGAGTGGGGTTGGTGGTGCCGGGGGCTGCGGTTGTGGGGGCGGGTTGGACGATGCCGGCGGGTTGGGCGGGCATGACGTCGGCGGGGGCGTTGGGGTACTTCCAGACCACGGCGTAGATGCTGATGAGGCCCATGAGGCAGAGGGCGGAGCCGAGGGCGGCGCAGGCGTAGCCCATGCGCTTGCGGGCGCGCTCGCCGGGGGTGATGCCCCACTTGGCCGAGAAGAGCCAGATGCCGTAGGCGAAGTGCCAGGTGGTGGCGACCATGGCGATGACGTAGATGGCAAGCATCCAGGGGTTGGAGAGCTCGTGCTGAACCTTGGCGAAGGCGGCGCCGGGGTGCTCGGGCAATTGGACACCGAGGAAGCGCTGACGAATGACGTGCTGGATGATGTAGGCGAGGGCGATGACGCCGGTGACGCGCTGGGAGATGTACATCCAGTTCGACGCCCAGGGGTAAACGTTGACGTTGGCGCGGCCGCGGAAGGTGATGAACACGCCATAGCCGGCGTGGAAGGCGAGGGGGATGAAGATGAACGCCCACTCCAGCACGCGGACGAGCGGGAGGGCGTTGAGGAACTTGACCTGCTGGGCGTAGGCAAGGGGGCCGTTCCAGGTCTCGAAGTTCGAGACGATGTGCTCGATGAGGAAGGCGCCGATGGGGACGATGCCGGAGAGCGAGTGCAGCTTGCGCCAGAGAAAGGAGTGTCCCTGGCCGGCGCGGAGGGGCTGGACGCCACGGCGCTTGCCTTTCGATTCTTGGCCAAAGGGAGACTGCGCGAGATCCGGTGCTGCCATGGGTGCGGTTGCGGCCATCTGGGACCTCCTTTGGGACTACTCGCGACTGTCTGGACCGTGGTGAAAGCTCTCGAGTCGCACAGGTTGCGGCGCGTCGGGGCAGAGATCAGCACACTGATTATTGTCCCGGGTGTAAGGGTGGTCAATCATGGAAGGGGCGGATGTGCGATTACCGACAAGTTTGTGCGATATCGGAAACGGACTCACCGAGGCTCTCTGCGGATCAAGCGGGATCAAGTTTTGCGAGCAGGGATTTCAAGGCGCGGCCGCGATGGCTGAGGGAGAGTTTTTCTTCGGGTTTCAGCTCGGCCATGGTGACGCCGAGGTCAGGCAGGAGGAAGAGCGGGTCGTAGCCGAAGCCCAAGTTGCCGCGGGGAATGGCGAGGATCTCGCCTTCGACGGTACCTTCGGCTTCGGCGAGGATTTGGCCGTCGCGGGCGAGAGCGAGAGCGCAGCGGTAGCGGGCCTCCCGGTCGCCATCGCGGGTGGTGGCGAGGGCGTCGAGGACGCAGAGGTTGTTGCGCTGGTCGGGTGGAAGGGGGCGGCGGGTGATGTAGTTGCGGTCGTCGGCGAAGCGGGCGGAGCGGACGCCGGGGGCGCCGTGGAGCGCGTCGATTTCGAGGCCGGAGTCGTCGGCGAGGACGGGCAGGCCGGGGGCGAGCCGGGAGTAGTAGATGGCTTTGGAGCGGGCGTTTTCGGCGAAGGTGGGGGCGTCTTCCGGGGGTGGCGGGATGGTGGCGAGGTTGGGGAGCGGCTCGATGTCGGCGTGGGCGGCGAAGTCGCGGAGTTTGCCGGGGTTGGAGGTGGCGGCGAAGAGAGGCATGTGTTCCATGATGGACTATGGGGTCGGCCTGCGGTCGATGACCCACTCATGGCGGTGAGGCTGCCATGAATGGGTCACCCGTCTTCAGCCTGGCGGTCCGGGCTGCGACGGTAGAGAAGCAGATCCCTGCGGGATGACAACCAAGAAGATGGTGGGCGGTGGTGGCTCGCGCTAGTGGCAGCAGTGCTGGTGGTGGCCGTCGCCTGCGGGTGGGGCGTCGTCCATCATGCGGAGCATGGCGGGGCCGCCGGTGCGGAGGAAGCGCCAGAGAAGGACGGCGGTGACGGCGAGGAAGATGATGTTGAGGATGGAGGTGTAGTTCCAGCGGATGCTCTCGGTCATGATGCGGGCGGCGCGGTGCTGGGGGATGAGGTGGAGGGCGCTGAAGAGGAACTCGACGGCGAGCGCGGCGAGAGCCATCGCGGCGTAGAAGGTGACGAAGAGGATCCCGGCGACCTTGAGGCCGTAGTACTTGCGGTAGATGTTGAGGATGGGAAGGATGATGAGGTCGGCGAAGAGGAAGGCGATGACGCCGCCGAAGGAGATGCCGCCGTTCCAAAGCACAGCCGCGAGGGGGACGTTGCCGACCGAGCAGACGAAGGAGAGGACGGCGACGAGCGGGCCGATGAGCGGGCCCCAGACTTTGGTGAGGACGGGATGGCCGGTGAGGAAGAAGCCCTGCCAGACGTGCTGCGGGACCCAGGCGGCGAGGCAGCCGGAGATGAGCAGACCGCCGCCGATATCGGGCCAGAGGGAGTACCAGTCCATCCAGAAATAGTGGCTGGTGGCGGTGAAGCCCTTCGCGGAGGTAAGTTTTTGCCAGAAGCTGCCCTGATGGAGGCTCATGTCCATGGCGGCGTGGCCTTCCATGCGGCCGACGAGTCCCTCTTCGGCCTGCTTGCGGGCGGCGGCGATGAGCTTCGGCGTGAGGGTGGCGCGGAGCATGAGGACGATGAGGACGATCATGATGGGGCCGCCGGTGAACTCGGCCAGGGTGAACTGCCAGCCGAGCAGGACGGCAAGGAGGACGCTGAGTTCCACGACCAGATTCGTCGATGCGAACTGGAAGGCGATGGCGGCGATGAAGTCCGCGCCCTTGCGGAAGAGTGAGCGGGCGAGCGCGGTGGCGGCATAGGAGCAGGAGGAGCTGGCGGCGCCGAGGGCGGAGGCGACGAGGATGGTTCTGGGCGAGGAATTGGGCAGGAGCTTGCCTAACTGCTCCTTGGAGACGACGGCCTCGACGATGGCGGAGAGAAGAAATCCGAGGCAGAGGGCCCAGAGCAGCTCCCATGCCATGATGCCGGACATCCGGAGCGCGTGAAGAAGTGCATGCATGCGTGTATTCCTCGAAGCGGCGCTTTATTTGGAGTTGATGCGAAAACGGACGGAGGCAACGACGCCGAAGGGGTGTGCGCCATAGATTCCGGTCAATGCGCCAGGGGTGGTGTAGCTGGTGAACTGCGCGCCGGGGGCGGCGAGAAGATGCGGCGCGATGTGCAGATCGTGGTCATAGCCAGCGGTGTAGGCGGCGACGTGGCCGAGGGGGCTTTCTGCGAAACCCGGTGGAAGCTGCGAGCCGGGTGGAAGCAGAAGTTCGTTGGAGCGGCCGGTATTTTCGAGACGCGTCCAGATGTAGTTTGTGGAGGCGAACTGCAGCAGCGCTTCCGCGAGGTAGCTGTTTTCTTTGCTGTTGTCGGCAAGGGAGCGGGTTCGGCCCCAGAGCAGGGTGGCGGAGAGGTTAGCGGAGCGCTGGCCGCTGCCGATGTCGCGGCCGAGGGGGCGGTTGACCATGACGCTGGCGGTCTGGCGGCTTTGAGCGTCCTTGGGATAGAGCGATTCGGGGCTGGTCAGGTGGGCCCAGGAGTATTGAGCGGACCAGTTGGCAGATGGGACAAACGTCAGGCGCGAGCTGTAGCTGTCGATGGCGTGGCCGTTCGGAGAGGGCTCGAAGTGCCAGCGGGCCTCGGTGGGCTCGGCGCCATGGAAGCCGGACTCTTCAAAGCGCAGCCAGCGCCAGGTGAAGCCCGCGGTGAGGACGTTGAAGGCGATGTGGGTGGAGTCCTGCTGGTGGTGGCCGAGGGCGGCGATAGGATCTTCGGACGCGGACATGCGGTGGGGATACGCGGTGGGGCCGATGGCCGGATCACCGACCGGCGCGGCGTAGAAGCTGACGAGGGTTCGCTCGCTGGTCTTCCAGTCGTAGAGGGCGGCGACCTCCATGAAGAAGTCGTGCGGGTGCTGGCCGTCGACGATCGGGGCGCCTGAAGCAGTCTCCCCTTGCTGAAAAAGCTCGGGGTAGTAACGATGGGTGATCGTGGCCGGCTCGAGCGAAAACATGGCGCGCAGCGTGAGCTGTCCGGGGCCGAGCCGGCGCATGGCCATGGGCATGATCCAGTTGGTGGAGAAGAGCTTGTCGGCGCCACGGCGCGGTGCGGGTGAGACAGGCTGGACGGCCTGCTGCTGGGTATCGGCGAGAAAGGCGTTGCCGTGCAGCATAAACATCCAGAGGCCCCGACTGGTCATGAGCATGGGCATGGGTGTCGAGGGCGGCTCGATGCTGGTGCCGGAGGCGCTATGGTTGAGAACAGAGCCGCGCAGATCGCCCGCGGGCGCCATCATGCCGGTCATACTCTCCATGGTTCCCGTGGCGGACGGCGGCATAGTCATGCCCGGCATGGTCTGCATGGAAGGAGCTGTTTGACGGTCGGCGGTTGTCGGGGAGGGCATGGTCATGCCCGGCATGTCCGGCATATCCGGCATAGAAGAGGGCTGTTGAGAACGGGCGGTGGACGCGAGAAGGCACGGAAGGACCAGTGCAGCCGCAAGTACGTGAGACATCATGAGAGCTCTCTCCGGAGACGTTAAAGACACTGCAGGCGGAGACAACGGTGGTTGTCCTCGCGGGAGGCAGGAGAAGGGTCTCTTCAGATGCGGAGAGGTGGGGGGAAGGCAGGCGGCGGGGAGCCGAGGCAAGAGAGCCTGATAGGGCTCAGTCGATCGCAGGTTACGACAAAGGGCAGAGCGATGCTGAGCGGGGGAAGCGGAAGAGAGGCTTCGGAGCTTGCCGCGGCCTGTGCAGGGTGCTGCTTCGCGTGCATGGCACAGCAGGGTGGCGTCGTATGCTGATCCGGCATCGGCATGGAACCGGTCATGGCGGTCTGGCAGCCCTGTTGGGAGCTCGCTAGGACATGACCGCAGAGCACGGGCGTGACAATGAGCGTGAGAAGACACAGCAACGTGAAACCGAGATGGAGGCCGCGCTTCACTCACTCAAGTGTACGACTTTCAGTACGACGTATGCCTGCGGTGCATCGCGGATTTCAGAGGATTTGACGAACCTCGCCAGGAGACGTAGGTCGCATGGGCAGCATGAAAGCGCATACCGCAACACTGGGAAGATGATGCACACTGTCCTGGCTGCGACCTAAGGGAAGAACGACCGAGACGATGGATCGAGGCTACTGCGGTGGTTGAAACTCCAACTGCGCTAGACGCGAACCGTTGATCTGTTGATTCGTGGCTCCGTGGATCCGTGGTCAAGCATGAAGACCCGCCTCTCACAACTGTTCACGAAGTCTTCCGTTCCCGCTCCCCTAGCTTCTGAGCGATTCCGGCAGTAGTTAGGGCGGATCGTCAGCTTTCGATAGCTGATCCGATGCGCCCTCTTGTCCTCGCCCAACGGTGCTGATCCTGGCGAGATCAATGGTGCAACTACGCCGACGGGGACTGCGTACGTAAGCCATGCGAACCCTGACTCTTGTTTTGTTTTCAGTGACGCTTTTGCTGTGCGGTGCCTACGCGGGCATGGCTTTGTTCTGTCAGATAGGTGTGCTGCCCGCGATGCGCCGCCTGAACCGCGGAGCTTATGTCGCCACCTGGGGCATCCTTGACGGCCTAATGGAGCGCAGCATGCCACCGTACAAGGTCACGCTGTTGGCCGTGTCTCTCGCCAGCGCCAGTTGTCTCTACGCACAACACTGCGCTCAACTAGCCGCAGCGACGGCGTTCAGCTTCTTGCTTAGTCTCGGAGGACTGGTTTTGACGATTGGGAAACAAGTGCCCCTTAATCGGGCGATCAGTGGCTTCCCGGAGAGCGAAGACGAACGCCTGCTCGTGGCTATGCGTGATCAGACGGAGAAAAACTTTGCCCTGCGATTGGGGATGGCTTTGCTGGCCTTCACTGCTCTGTGCGGAGGTATTGTGTTGTTCCCAATTTCGGCATAGCCAGGGAGAAAGACCTTTGTGTTGGTCGATCTCTGCGCGAAACCTCAGGCCGTGACGGAGATCTCTTCCTCAAGCTGCTGTTTTTCGGCGAGGGTGCGGTAGTAACCGTCCCGTGCGAGGAGTTCGTCGTGGGTGCCGACCTCGATGATGCTGCCGTCGACTAACACGGCGATATGGTCGGCGTTGCGCGCGGTAGAGACGCGATGCGAGATGAGGATGGTGGTTCGGCCTTCCATGACCTCGCGCAGGGCGGAGAGGATGCGCTCTTCGGTGTAGGTATCGACCGAGGCGAGGGCGTCGTCGAGGATAAGGATTCTGGGGTCGCGGAGGATGGCGCGGGCGATGGCCGAACGCTGCTTCTGACCGCCGGAGAGGGTGACGCCGCGCTCGCCGACGACGGTGGCGAAGCCGGCGGGGAACTCCTTGATCTCAGAGGCGATAAAGGCGATGCGTGCGGCCTCTTCGATCTCGGCTTCGGTGGCGTTGGGACGGCCAAGAGCGATGTTTCCGGCGACGGTTGAAGAGAAGAGAAAAGTCTCCTGCGGGACAAAGCCGATGGCCTGGCGGAGGGTGTCAAGCGGGATGGAGCGGATCGGCCGGCCGTCCAGGAATAGGCTGCCCTCCGGTGCATCGAAGAGCCGGCCGATGAGGCCGACCAAGGTGCTTTTGCCGGAGCCGGTCGGCCCGAGGATGGCGAGCGAACTGCCGGCAGGGATAGACAGGGTGATATCGCGGAGGACCGGGGTATCCGGGAGATAGGAGAAGTTCAGGTTGCGGAAATCAATCGTGCCCTGAAGCTTGGGCTGGTCCGGTAAGGAGCTTTGCGGCAGAGAAGCAGATCCTCCACCTGCGGCGAAGGAGGACAACAAGGGGGCGGTGTTGGTGGATACCGGCTTTGGTGACGGCGATGCAGATCCCTCCGCGTTGCTGCGGGATAGCAACGAAGGGGTGGGTGACGAGATCGGGGAGGAGAACGCAGCGAGCGACGACCATAGAGGGGACGATGACGCCAGGGCGGGGTCGCTGCCGGGATGTGTGGCGAGAAGCGCAGGATCATCGGCGATGGAGGGCTTCTGCTTTAGCAGTTCGTCGATGCGAAGGACGGAGGCGGTGCCGCGCTGAAAGAGGTTGACGACCCAGCCGATGGCGATCATGGGCCAGGTGAGCTGCACCATGTAGATGGTGAAGCCGGTGAACTGGCCGACCGAGATGTGGCCGCGCAGGACCTCGTGTCCGCCGACGAAGAGCGTGATCATGAGCGAAAGGCCGAGGACGAACTCGAGTGTCGGCCACAGCATGGCCATGAGACGGACAAGATGGAGCGAGCGGTCGATGTACTCGAGGTTGGCCTTCTCGAAGCTGGCGATCTCGGCATCTTCCTGAGCAAAGGCGCGGATGAGGCGAGCGCCGGAAAAGTTCTCCTGCGCCTTGGCGGAGATCTCAGAGAACATCGCCTGTATCCGCTCGAAGCGGGTGTGGATCCTGTTGCCGAAGTACTGCACGAGGACGCTGGCGATCGGAAGCGGGACGAAGGCAAACAGTGTGAGTCGCGGCGAGATGCGCAGCATGAAGGGAAGGGCCGCGGCGGTGAAGACGATGGTGTTGGCGGAGTACATGATGGCCGGACCGAGGAGCTGGCGGACGGCCGCGAGATCGTTGGTCGTGCGCGCCATGATGTCGCCGGTGCGATGCGTGTGATAGAAGCTGGCGGACTGGCGTTCGAGATTGGCGAAGAGATCGTTGCGGAGATCAAACTCGATCTCACGCGAGGCTCCGATGACGACCTGCCGATTGATGTAGAGGCAGACAGCGCTCCCGAGCGCGATGAGTAGAAGAAGCTCCGCCTGGTGCGCGATGTGGACGGGGTTGAGGCCGTGCCGCATATCGTCGATAGCGCGAACGATGATGAGCGGAATGAGGGCTTTTGAGCAGTTATAAAAGAGCGTGGCTAGACCACCCCAGGCAAAGCTGGACCAGTAGCGGCGGAGGTAGGGAGCAAGGGGCCTGAGTCGATTCAGCACGTATCTGTGAGATGGTGTGGAGTTACTTTGGATTCGGAGAGGCTGGCGGGGCGCTGGGAGCGTCTGGCGGGGTGGAGCTGGTTGCACCGGGCTGCGCGGTCGCAGGATCTGCGGCGGGCGGAGCGGGCGCTGGCGCGGCGTCGGCGAAGTTGACGAGCTCGATGTCGAAGATCAGATCGGCCCTGGGCGGGATCGCACCCTCGCGGCCGGCTTCTCCGTAGGCGAGCTGGTAGGGGATGTAGAGGCGACGCTTGCCGCCGACGCGCATACCGGTAAAGCCCGTATCCCAGCCCGGGATGACGCGGTGGGCGCCATAGGGAAAGGTGATGGGCTCCTGGCCGGCGTGGTCGTAGGAGGAGTCGAACTTGGTGCCGTCTGTCAGCCAGCCGGTGTACTTGACGGTGTAGTACTTGTTCGGCGCGGCGAGGGGGCCTGTGCCGGTGATGACGTCAACATAGCGAAGGGAGTAGAGGGCCTTGGGCGCGGTGCTGACGGGCGGAACGCCGGGCGGGTTGTCGGTCTTGCTGGCAGTGGCAGACGACGCCGTGGGTGCCGCGGTGTGACGCGTTGCGGTCGTCGCCTTGTGGGTGGCAGTCCTGGCACTGGTCTGAGAGGCGAGCGGAAGTGCAGCGAAGAGAAGAGCGGCGGCTACGGGTCGAATCATCGTAGAGACAGTGTAGGGCTTGGACACGGTCAGGAGGAACGAAGGCGGCGCCCGCTAGAGCGAAAAGTCAGGCTTGTGAGAGGCAGAACGGGCAGCGCCGGTGTCTCTAGACGCAGGGAGACGCAAAGGGTGGGAAGACGGTGGATCGCTGCAGGCCTGCCTGCAGGGAGGCTGGTGTCACCCTCTTCTCACTCCTTCGATCGATTGTGGGAGCAACCGCAGGGGCTGTGCTGCTCTGCGCTGCCTGCCCTGATTGGTTCTTTGCGGGCTGATGAAGAGGCAGGCTGCATCTGAGTAGCGCATGGGCTTTCTGGATGTCGTGCTGGGCCGACCGCTGCGGTCGGAGGAGGATGATGCGCAGCGGGTTGGCGTGGCTGCGGGTGTGCCCACGTTCGGGCTCGATGCGCTGGGGTCGGCGGCGTACGGACCGGAGGCGGCGCTGACGATTTTGATTCCGGCCGGCATGGCTGGTATTGCGTATGTCTGGCCGATCAGCCTGACGATTCTTTTGCTGCTGGGGATCGTATTTTTCTCGTACCGGCAGACGATTGACGCCTACCCGAATGGCGGTGGGTCGTACACGGTAGCGGGCAAGAATCTGGGTGAGACTGTGGGGCTGCTGGCGGCGGCGGCGTTGATGCTGGACTACCTGCTGGATGTGGGAGTGGGGATCTCGACGGGGGTAGGAGCGCTGGTGTCGGCGGTGCCGCGGCTGGGGCCGCATACGCTTGCGATCTGCCTGCTGATCCTGGTGGCGCTGACCATCATCAACCTGCGCGGCGTGCGGGAGAGCGGGCTGCTGTTTATGGCGCCGACGTATGTCTTTGTGGTGTGCCTGCTGGGGGTGCTGGGATGGGGTGTGTGGAAGACCCTGATGAGCGGAGGGCATCCGCACGCGGTTGTGGCGCCGCCGCACCCGGAGGCGGGGCGCGCGATGGCCGCCGTCGGAGCATGGCTGCTGCTGCGTTCGTTTGCGAGTGGATGCACGGCGCTGACCGGGGTGGAGGCGGTGAGTAATGGTGTGCGATCGTTCCGGGAGCCCCGGACGCGGACAGCGCAATGGACGCTGACGGTGCTGGTGGTGCTGCTGGCACTGATGCTGGCGGGCATCGGGTATGTGGTGCGGGCGTATGGGATTGAGGCGACGGAGCCGGGGTCGAAGGACTATCAGAGTCTGCTGTCGATCATTACGGCGGCAGTCGCCGGACGGAGCATGGTGTACTACACGACGATCGCGTCCATCCTGGTGGTGCTGTCGCTTTCGGCAAACACGGCCTTCGCGGGCTTCCCGCAGCTCTGCCGGGTGATTGCAGAGGACGGCTATCTGCCGCGCTTCTTTGCGATTCGAGGACGAAGGCTGGTGTACACCGAAGGAATCCTGGTACTGACGGTGCTGGCCGGCGCCATTCTGGTGGTTTTTGGCGGTGTCACAGACAGGCTCATCCCGCTGTTTGCGATCGGCGCTTTCCTGGCGTTCACGCTCTCGCAGGCGGGTATGGTGGCGCACTGGCAACGCGAGGGCGGCGAGCGCAAATGGCTGAACATCGGTATTAACGGGGTTGGCGCAGTTGCGACAGGGATCACCGTCGTGCTGGTACTGATGGCAAAGTTTGCGGAGGGAGCATGGATCACGGTCGTGCTGGTGCCGCTGCTGATTCTGCTGATGCAGGCGGTGCACCGGCACTATGCGCGGGTGGAGAAGGTGACACGCGTCGGGGAACTGGATCTGAAGCCTCGCGGCTCGCTGATAGCGGTGGTGCCTGTGTCCCGCTGGGATAGACCGGCGGAGGGCGCGATGCGGTTTGCCTACGCGTTGACAGAGGAGGTGGAGGTGCTGCATGTGGACTGTTCGAGCGAGGAGGGCGAGACAGGATGCGAGGACTGGCGACCGCTGGTTGGGGAGGCGGCTGAACGAGCAGGTGTGAGTGTGCCAACGTTGACGACGGTGACGTCGCCTTTTCGCTTGATCCTCAAGCCGATCGTGGATCATGTCCTGAAGGTGGAGGCGGAACATCCGGAGCGATCGGTGGCAGTCGTGGTGCCGGAGCTGGTTGCGCGGCATTGGTATCAGTATCTGTTACATAACCATAGGTCGACGGCGCTGAAGGCAACGCTTCTGATTCGCGGCAATGGTCGGATAGCGGTTGTGAATGTTCCGTGGTATCTCGAGAAGTGACGGCTTCTTCCGTGGGGCAGGTGGTTGATGGAAGCAGCACAGGGTGTCATGCTCAGACGATGGTGTGCGTGAGAACAATTCTTGCAGGTCTGGTGCTGGGGATCTCCTGCTGCGTGTCGGTGGCAGCGCAGGAGAAGGGCAGATGGCAGCCCGTCAGTAAATCAGCAAGAGGGATCACAGGAACTCTGGCGTTCTCAGACGAGAAGCTCACAATGAACTTTCTCAAGTTCCCGATCGCCGAGATACGTGACCTCACGGCGGAGGAACTGCAGGTGATCGCGACAGTCAACCCGACTGGAAAGAGCCTGTCAGTGAGCGGACATCTTTACCGCCTGAGCGTCCAGGGAGACTTACGTCTTCTGAACCGAAACACACTTTGTGGCGGTGAGGAGACGCAGTGGATGACGACTGCCATACAGGGAAAGACATTACAGGTGGCGTTCTTTTCCGGGGCGCAAATGCCTATCCTCACAGCGGAAGCTCTTGCAACGGCAACGACTCTGTGCGGAACATTTTCTTACGCGCGCTAGCCTGGAAGCAAAACGCTAAGCGCAAAGACACTGATCAGCGGGTGGCTGACGAGTCGTGTGTCTTGCTGCCAGAGGAAGGGGAGGACTTTGCCTGGCTGTTTCGCAACACACCGAAGATGACTGCTCCGATTAGAAGTAGACCTGCAATCAAGGCAATCAGGACGGCGATCATGCTCATGAATTTGTTCCTCTTCTGGTTCCGAGTCTTTGGAGAACCTTTTCGTTGCCCCTCCGAAGGAACATCGTTGCCGGGAGATGTCACGTATCCATAACGTCTCGGCTCTTTGTGACTAGAGCAAGTAAACCTTTGTCCGCGCAGGGTACGACGAGAGTGGAGCTCTCGATCACGTCGGGGTGCGCATGAGGAGGTAGGCACCCGTAAGGCCGAAGAGGACGTCAGGAGACCACGCGGCGAGCAGGGCGGGAAGGGTATTGACATTGCCCATGGCTTCAAAGGTGCCGGCAACGACCCAATAGGCGATAGCGAGGCCAATCGCGGTGGCGATTCCAGCGAGGCCGCCGCGCTTGCCCATGGAGAGGGCGAAGGGGACGCCGAGGATGGCCATGACGAGGGTGACGAGGGGGTAGGCGAGCTTGCGGTTAAGCTGCACGCGCAGGCGCATGGTGTCAAAGCCGGACTGCGAGAGATCGGTGATGTAGCTTGAGAGCTCGTTGTAGCTCATCTCCTGCGAGGGCCGGTCTTCTTTTTTGAAGTAGGTGGGCTGCTCGTGAATCTCGGCGAAGGAGGAGAGAGTGAAAGGCGAGTAGCCGGAGGTGGTCTCCCCGGAGAAGGAGCGCTGCCAGCCGTTCTCGAAGATCCACTGACTGGCGCGGTCGTCCCAGTGGGCGGAGGAGGCGAAGATGCGGCGGATGAGCGTGAAGGTGCCGGGCTGGAACTCGAAGACGGTGAGATTGGCGAAGACGTTACGATCGGCGTCGAAGAACTGGTAGTAGAAGATGCGGCCGGGCTCTCCGGCGCGGGTGTTGGAGCCGGAGATCCATTTGCGATCAGGGCGAAGAAAGGTCTGGGCGGGCTTGCCCTTGATGGTGGCGCGGAGAGCTTCCTGGCGGCGGTTGGCCTGGGGGAGATAGAGCTCGTCGAAGGCGAAGAGAGCGCAGGCAATGATGCCCGAGAGGACAAGGACGGGGATGACGACGCGATAGAGGCTGGTGCCGGTGGCCTTCATGGCGGTGAGCTCGGAGGTGCGGTTGAGCGAGCCGAAGGTGATGAGGACGGCGACGAGGGCACAGAGGGGGGTGGTGTTGTAGAGGATGTACGGGATGAGGTTGAGCAGGTAGTCGCCGACGGTGACGAGCGGGGTGCGGTTGCGGATGATGTCGCCGATGAGTTCAAAGAAGGTGAAGACGACGAAGAGGGTAGCGAAGGTGGTGAGGACGAGGGCGAGGTTGCGGGAGAACTCGCGGAGAACGTAGTCGTCGAGCAGGAGGGGAAAGCGGGCGCCGAAGGTCTCGCGGAGGCGACGGAGGGTGGTGGCGATGGTGGGGAAACGGCCTTTGGTGGCGGCGTTGCCGTTGCGCTGCGCCGGGCCGAAAAGGCCGGTGGTGAGGCTTTTGAAGACATCGCCGACCTGCGCGAAGACCGAGAGGGCGATGCCGCCGCGAGAGAGCTGGTAGAGGAGAAAGGCACCGGCGGCAGTGAAGATGAGGTTCGAGCCCCAGACGCCAAGGAAGGGGCTGAGCTTGCCGTTTTTGGCGAGGGCGACGCCGACCGACGACAGGAAGTAGTAGAGGAAGACGAGGAGGAGAGTAACAACGAAGCCTGTGGATTTGCCGCCGCGTTTGGACGAGAGGCCGAGGGGGACGCCGACGAGCATGAGGACAAAGCAGGCGCACGGGTAGGAGATGCGGCGGTTGAACTCGATGCGATAGATGTTGTTGGCTGCGGTGGCAGCCCTGTCTCCCGTTTGGCCGAGATGCCAGAGCCTGGTGAGCGGGAGGGCGAGGATGGGGGTTTCGGTGCGGGAGACGTGGGTGTCATCAGGGGCGGCGAGCTCGATGGGAACGTCGGTCGTGGCGAAGGTAGAGATGTTGTATTGGTTGGGGTCAGTGGCGGAGGTCTGGTGCTGGCTGCCGTTGAGGAGATGAAGGCGAAGGGTGCCGGCGTCCGGGGTGTTGGCGGGTCCGGCGATGACGATGGCCTGGTCAGCGGTGGTGATGGCGGGGGCGGCGGCCTGCGAGAGGTCGGCGAGGAAGACATGGTGCCAGACGGCGGCGCCGGCGGCGGGGCGGACGTCCTGGATGTAGAGGACGTAGTTCTTGAGGTCTTCGTAGAAGACGCGAGGCTGGATCTCGAAGGAGGCCTGCGAGGATTTGAGCGAGGACTCAAGATCAAGCAGGGCGCGGGCAGAGCGGGGGGCGAGGTAGAGGGAGTTGGCCAGGCCGACGATGAGGGCGACGAGAGAGACGAGAGAGACGACGCGGACGAAGTCCAGCGCGCCCATGCCGGCGGCGCGCATGGCGGTGATCTCGGAGTCGGCGGCGAGGCGCGAGAGGCCGAGCAGGATGCCGACAAGCACGGCCATGGGAATGGTGAGGGTGAGGGTATTGGGGAGGAGATAGAGGAAGAGGCGGGCCGTGTCGGCAAGCGAGGCGGAGTCGCGGACGACGAGCTCAAGGATGGAGCCGAGGCGCGGCATAAAGAGGATAAACGTAAAGAGCAGGCCGCCAAGCAGAGCATGCGAGAGGACTTCGCCGAGGATGTAGCGGGTGAGGAGACGCATGGAGGTGCCTGACGTCGAGTGTAGCGGGAGAGTGGATTGGAGCGGGATGCCGGCCGCGATGCGCGCAGGTGGTGTTAGTGAACGGGAACATCCGAAGGAAGGGCTTCCTTACGGTTGCGGAGCCAGTCGACATCAAGGCTTGGCGACGGTTTGGTGCGATGCCGTTCGTCAAGGCTGGGCATAAACATCTCAAGACCGGACTGCGGGGTGATGCGGGAGAAGCCCTGGAGAAGCTGAGTCTGATAGTGCACCAGGTCGAGATCGAACCAAAAATCCTTGGAGGCGTCGACCAGAGTGAGGTCGGCAGGATGCATGGTGAGATTGCCGAAGTTGACGGTGCCGCCGGTCAGCCGCAGGAAGTTGTGCCATTGATCAAGGTGGGCCTGATCGTCTCGAGAGTTGCCGAAGATAAGGACAAGGTCCGGGCTGGCCACGGTAGTGCTGGTGAGCTGGCCGCTGATGTGCGGCGGAGGAAGCAGTGTGGTGGTGTCAAAGAAGAGATCGTTGCCGGCGACCTCGATGCCGCGGATCGGATCTTTGCCAATGACGTCGTTCACGGTAATGTGCATGCCACCGAGCATGGCTTTTACGGGGAGCTTCAGCACATCGATTTTCGTCACGTGCAGGACGGTACGGCCTTCGGAAGCGGGAGCGACATCGCAGAGGAGTTCGACTGGAAGCGGTAGAAGGAGCTTGTGGAGGATGCCACTCAGCCTGACCTGACTTCCGGCGGCGCTGACCTTGATGTTCTTGAGAGGGAATGTCGCCGGAGATGTCGAGTTAAGGTACTTTCCGAAGTCTGCCAGATTGACGTGGATCACACCTTTTTCGATGAAGAGCTGGAAGGAGTTGGCCTCATCGAGCGAAGGAACCAGAGTGGAGCTGGTGGGAAGCATCTGGCCACGCATCCAGTTGATGTAGATACGAAAGACGGGACCTTTGCGGAGGCGGATGTTATGCGCCCAAACCGTCGTAAGGGATGCCGGGTGCCGGCTTGTTGCAGCAGGAGCGACGATTTCAGGTGCTACGCCGGCCGCAGGAAGTGAGGTGGAGGGATACGTGGGACGGGAGTGGATCAACCAGAGTCGAGCGCCGAGGAGAGCACCGAGAAGGAGGACAACGGCAACAACGATGCTGGCACGGACGCGGGTCACAGAACTGATCTTAGATGGTGGAGCGCCTCGGCGATCAGGCTCCCCTTTTGTTGGCGTCCCCGACGGGATTCGAACCCGTGTTACCGCCGTGAAAGGGCGGTGTCCTGGGCCACTGGACGACGGGGACGCATTGCTTCAACAGGACTTCCACTAAAGTCCCACAGAGATCACGCTATCATAGGTGCCGTCTCCAGCCAAAGCGCCCGGGGGTGCAATGTGCACGCCACTTACAGCATGAAACGAGTGCGCCTGGAGCGCAGAGAAAGCCTGCCATGACGTGCCCATGAGCTTTCCCTGCTGCAACTCAACAATCCCGCTTTTCGGCATCTACTTTGAGGCTCTTATAAGCTGCTGCCGTCGGAACGGCATGCCCGGCTCTTTGCAGCTTACGGGTCCGGCATGGTCGTGCTTTCTCGAAAGCTGTCTGCTTTTGGTCCGGGCGCCTTCAGTCCAGTGCCATCTTGAGCCGTCACCTCGAAGTGCCCTCGAGAAAATTCTTCGAACCTCTTATCTTCTCGGGTCATCTAGTGACTGAACCGGGATTCGTTGAGTCATCGTCAACCCCGGTTTCGAATTCGATCCGCCGTCTTTCCGTCGCTTCCACAGATTGTTTGCTGCAAGCGTTCAAGGAGTGTCCATTGATTTCAACCTTTCATCGCCTTGTCCTCTCTCGATCCCTCTTTGCTGTCTCCGTTGGTGCGTCTGCTTTGCTCGTTGGGTGTACGCAGAAGAAGGTGGTGGTCGCTGCTCCGCAGGCGATGCCTGTACAGGTCAGCACGGTCGCACTCGATCCTGTTCCTGACACGGATGTTTATGTCGCGACTATCAAGAGCCGTCGCTCCTCAACCATGCAGCCGCAGGTTGACGGCAATCTCACACGCATCTTTGTGCACTCCGGGCAGGCCGTAAAGGCCGGGCAGATCCTCATGCAGATCGACCCGCTCAAGCAGGTTGCCACCGTGCAGTCGCAGGTTGGAACAGAGGCTCAGAAGCGGGCAGTCTACCAATACAACCAGGCCGAGGTAGAACGACAGAGAAAGTTGTTCGAGGCTGGCGTGACCTCCCGTCAGGCTTACGACCAGGCAACGCAAGCCTTCCAGAACAGCGAGGCCGATCTCGCGTCGTCGACTGCTCTGACGGGTTCGCAGAAACAGCAGCTTGGCTACTACCAGATCCGTGCTCCATTCAGTGGTGTGGTCGGTGACGTACCTGTCCATCTCGGAGATTATGTTTCATCGACGACGGTTCTGACCACTGTCGATGAGATTGCAGATCTAGAGGCGTATATCTATGTTCCCACGGAGAGGGTCAATCAGTTGAAGCTCGGTCTGCCGGTCTCGATTCTCGACACCAACGGCCACGTTTTAGCCTCCACAAAGCTCGACTTTCTCTCGCCGCAGGTCGATACATCCTTGCAGGGCATCCTTGCGAAGGCCACGGTCCCGCGATCGTCCGAGGTGCTGCGGAATGCGCAGCTCGTGAAAGCCCGCATTACCTGGAATACGCAGCCGGCACCGACTGTTCCGGTCTTGGCCGTCACGCGGATCGGCGGTCAGCCCTTTGTCTATGTCGCTCAGCCAAAGGATGGCGGCTTCATGGCTCATCAGGTCGCGGTCACTCTGGGAGACACCATTGGCAACGCATATCCCGTGGTAAGTGGTCTCGCGCTTGGACAGAAGGTTATTACCTCTGGCCTGCAGTTCCTCCAGGAAGGCGTCCCCGTAAAGCCTCTTGGCTGATCACGGCTCGCAGCCATGGCATCCATCCGGGACAGCCTCCATTTACTTGATAGCCCGCCGCCATCCAGCTACTCTGTGCGGTCGTAAAGAATCGAGCGCTCCGTGTTCGTCGACTTCTTCATTCGCCGTCCCATCTTCGCTACTGTGTCCGCACTTCTCATCGTGCTGGTTGGTGCGATCTGCATTCCGACGCTGCCGATCTCGCTTTATCCGCAGCTTGCCCCGCCGCAGGTAGTCGTCACGTCAAACTACGTCGGCGCCAATTCACAGATCGTCGAGTCTGCCGTGACGATTCCGCTCGAACAGTCCATCAATGGCGTGGAAGGCATGCGGTATATGTCATCCACCAGTTCAAACGACGGCACCAGCTCCATAACGGTCACCTTTGACACGGGCTACGATCTCAACATTGCAGCCGTCGATGTTCAGAACCGGGTGGCCTCCGCTCAGGGCCGGCTTCCTGCCACTGTCAACAACACCGGCATCTCAATCACCAAAGCTAACAGCAACTTTGTGCTGGCCGCCGGTTTTGTCTCTCCTGATAACTCCCTTTCGCCTTCCTTCATCTCGAACTACCTCGACGTATATGTGTCCGACGCCCTGAAACGGGTGCAGGGTGTGGGTGCTGTTGTCATCTTCGGAGAGCGCAAGTATGCCATGCGCGTCTGGCTCGATCCTGCTCGCCTTGCAGCGCGCAACCTTACGGCACTTGATGTTTCGAATGCGCTGAGCGAGCAGAACGTCGAGGTAGCAGCAGGGCAACTGGGACAACCTCCATCAGACTCAAAGCAATCTTTTCAGATGGCTGTTCGTGTAGTGGGACGGCTCTCCGAGCCAGGCGAGTTCGAGAAGATTATTCTTAAGAACTCTCCGGCATCAGGCGGAGTTGTTCTCCTCAAAGATGTTGGCCATGCTGAAGTTGGCGCCGAGAACTACAATACCGAACTGAAATACTCCGGCAGAAGCGCGGTCGGTATCGGCGTTCAGCAACTCTCGAACGCAAATGCGCTCGATGTTGACAAGCGATGCCGCGCCGTTCTTAAAGAACTCGAGAAATCCTTTCCGCCCGGCCTCAAATACATCATTGCCGTGGACACAACGACGGTCATCAGCGAATCGGTGAATGAGGTCATCACGACGCTCCTTGAGGCTATCGTCATCGTTGTCATCGTCATCTTTCTCTTCCTGCAGGATTGGCGCGCAACACTTATTCCGGCAATCACGATTCCTGTTTCATTGATTGGAACCTTTGCGTTCATCAAGGTCTTTGGGTTTTCGATTAATTCATTAACCCTCTTCGGCATCACGCTCGCGACCGGGCTGGTGGTAGATGATGCGATCGTGGTGATTGAGAATGTGCAGCGCCATCTCTCGGGGGACGTGATCGCGCCGCCTCCTTCACATGCAGCCGCAGGTCTTTCTCCAGGGGACACGACGGCACAACACGTCGAGCCTTCAGCGCACCACACTCCGGGCACGGACAAGGAGGCCGTCGTACATGATCCGCATGCGGCCACCAGCATCGCAATGGCGGAGGTCACCAGCGCCGTAATTGCTACGTCGCTCGTGTTGATCAGTGTTTTCGTGCCGGTCAGCTTTTTCCCTGGAACGACTGGCATTCTCTACAAGCAGTTCTCGCTTACCATCGCGTTTTCGATTGCCATCTCTGCCTTCAACGCGCTGACTCTCTCCCCGGCGCTCGCCGCGCTCTTTCTCCGCCCCGAACAACATAAGAGAGGTCTGCTTGGCGCTCTGCTCAATCCGATCGATCGCGGCATTAAAGCCCTAGGTCGTTTCTATGCGCGTGCTGTCACCTTCTTCGTTCGCATCCGGTATGCGGTAATCCTTCTCTTCTTTGCCTCACTGGCTGCGACTGCGTACATGTACACGCATGTACCGACAGCCTTCATCCCACAGGAGGATCAGTCCTACTTCCTCTGTATTGTGCAGACGCCACCCGGCGCCTCCCTTTCCTACACCTCTGAATTTGCAGACAGGGTCTCAGCCGCAATCATCAAGAATGACGGTGTTTTCGGCACCTTTTCTGTCATGGGCTTTTCACTTTCCGGAGGTTCCTCCCCGAACCAGGGCATCATCTTCGCTCCACTGAAGTCCATCGCCGATCGTACGAAGCTGGGCGCGAACTTTACGGCACACAGCATTGTCGGTGAGGTTGCGCCGCGCTTGTTCGGCATTCCAGGCGGTATTGCGGCCGCGTTTGAACCACCTGCCGTCTCTGGCATCGGATCCGTCGGCGGCTTTCAGTTCATCCTTCAGGATGCCGGCCGCAACACCTTTGCCGATATCGACCGTATTGCGCACACGATCGCGAGACAAGCGACCGCGAGCGGTCAGTTCTCCACCATGCAGACCACCTTCACGGCCAATGATCCACAGGTGCTCGTCAGCATCGATCGGGAGAAGGCAAAGGCGATCGGCGTTCCCTTCAATCAGATCTCCACGGCAATGGGCGTCTTTATGGGGTCGGCTTACATCAACGACTTCGATTTCAACAATCGATCCTATCGGGTCTACCTGCAGGCCGATCAGACGTATCGCCGAACCTCCGGCGATCTTCGGTCGTATTATGTCCGTTCTGATTCCGGACAGATGATTCCGCTCGATAATCTTGTCAGCATTCAGGAGACCTCAGGGCCGCAGGTCATCAACCACTACAACCTGTTCCGCTCGGCCGAGATCGATGGGTCCGGCTCAAACGGTATCTCGTCTGGCCAGGCACTTGTTAATATGCAGAACCTGGCTCAGAAATACATGCTGCAGGGCATGACGTACTCGTGGACCGGTCTTGCGCTCGAAGAGATTGAGTCTGCCGGTAAGACCATCATCATCCTTGCGCTCGGCATCCTTGTCGTCTACCTCACACTCTCGGCGCAGTACGAGTCTTTCGCTCTGCCCTTCATCATTCTTCTCTCTGTACCGACGGCCATCCTTGGAGCTCTTTCTCTTGTAGCTCTCCGTGGCTTAGTGGACGATGTCTACGTTCAGATCGGCCTTGTGATGCTTATCGGTCTTTCTGCCAAGAATGCCATTCTCATCATCGAGTTTGCCGAGCAACTTCTTGGGCAGGGACGAAGCATCATCGATGCGGCGATTGAAGCCTCGGAACTTCGTCTGCGTCCGATCCTGATGACTTCGATTGCCTTTATCCTTGGCGTCCTGCCGCTCTACTTTGCGACCGGCGCTGGCGCCTTCGGCCGGCATTCCGTGGGTACCGCGATCGTCGGCGGGATGGTGCTTTCCACCTTCCTGAATCTCTTCTTCATTCCAATCCTGTATATCGTCCTGAAGACCTTCCTCGCTCTCTTTGCGAAGAAGCAGCCTGTGGCACCCGCAGCCCGCATTGACTCGGGCCGCGAACTTCCGGCTCACACAGCCTGACCAACTTAGCAGAGGTTACGGAAGAGAGGGCTCCACTCCTTGCCTGTAAGGAGTGGAGGGTCGCGGCATAGCGCTTGAAGCTGCAGAGCTACTGCAGGCGTTGATGGATCCCGAAGATCTTTGCCCATGGATCCTTTTTCAGGCGGCCCTTCCACTCCGGAAAGCCATCCACCCGGAAGATGGGCCGCTCCGCCGCATGAAGTTCACTCCAAGCAAGCGGCATGCTGACCCCCAATCCCTCGCGCGCTCGTGAGGAGTATGGCGCTACAGCCGTTGCTCCACGTTCGTTGCGCAGGTAATCGAGGTAGATCTTTCCTGTCCGCGCCGCCTTCGTCATCTTCGAAAGATACTTTGTCGGGGCTGCTCGCTCCATCTCGAGCACAAAGCGATGTGCCCACTCCTTTACGGCAGTCCAATCGAGGCTTGCGTCTGTCGGTACGACGACATGCAGCCCTTTACCGCCCGTTGTCTTGAGAAAGCTCTCGAGCCCCCGCGCTTTGAGCCGCTTGCGCACGTCTTCTGCTGCCGTCGTCACATCGCGCCATGCGAGTGCCTCATCCGGGTCGAGGTCGAAGATCACCCGGTCTGCGTGCTCCAGATCATCGTTGGTGGAACCCCACGGATGCACCTCCAGCACACCCATCTGGGCCAGACCGGCCAGTGCCTCCTTGCTGTTGAGGGTGATGTACGGCTCGACGACGCCCGTCTTCTTGTCCGGAACATCCACGCTGCCGACACCCGGTGGGAGCATGGCATTGACGTGTTTCTGGTAAAAGCATGGCTTGGCAGACCCCTCGGGGCAGCGCACCAGGCTCAGAGGGCGGTTCTCGATGTGCGGCAGCATGCGCTCCGCTACGGCCCACAGGTACTCGGCCAGGACCTGCTTGGTCACGCCACTGGCATGATCCAGTACCTTGGCCGGGTGCGTGAGACGGATCGGCGGTTTCGCAACCTCGTTCCGAGTCAACGCATTGGCATGTTGCAGGACGGCGTTTCGAGCTGCTGGCGCCGGAGATGGCTCATTTTTTGGGTGTCGCGGCCGCACAGCGAACTTTGCCGTCCCTCCGGTCGCGCTTGCCACTGCGCTGGTCTCCTTCTGCTGCTTGCCAGGCGCTTTGGTTGGAGCTGGCGCTACTCTCTGCGCCTTCGGCTTGGGAGATGTGGCCTCTTCCCGCCGAACTTCGATCGCAGCTTTGTCCTCCCTCAGCCCCAGGAACGCTGCCTGACGCACCAGATTCTCTGCCGTCCAGGTGGCAAAGCGAACTTGCGCGACCAGCTCCGGCTTCACCCAGAGCGCACCGCGTTTGGCCTCTGCGGGAACACTTACGTACGCGGCTTTAGGGAGGAGCCTCGGTTTCAACTGCTCCAGCAGAGCTCGTCGCATCTTCTGCGTGAATCCGGTTCCGGCGCGTCCTGCATATACCAGCGTTTGATCACGGTAGTAGCCCAGCAGCAGGGAACCGACGCGGTCGTCTCCGTCGGACGACAGGGTGTACCCTCCGACCACGAACTCCTGTTCAAGCAGGCACTTCGATTTCAGCCAGTCTCCGTTCCGACTACTTTTGTAGCTCGCCTCCATGCGCTTTGAGACGATGCCTTCCGCATGCAGCTCACAGGCATGCTTGAACATGATCTCTCCGCTGGTGACAATGTGCTCGCTCAGGCGGACGGTGTCTCCATCGCCTGCAGCCAGGGTCTGTGCGAGCAGCTCTTTGCGCTCGAGCAGGCTGAGATCGCGCGGATTGCGGCCTTCGATGTGAAGCAGATCAAAGCAGAAATATGTGAGCGGATTCGCGGCGCCTTCCTGAAAGGAAGCCTGCAGATCAGCGAAGTTGGTCGTGCCATCCGGCGCGAGAACCACGACCTCGCCATCAAGAGTTACTGTTCCAACCGGGAGCTTCGCCACAGCCTCTGCCACTGCCGGCACCCGGTAGGTCCAGTCCAGACCGCTTCGCGTCAGCAGCTGCACTTTGCCCTTCGCTTTGCGCGCCTGGATTCGATAGCCGTCCAGTTTCAGCTCATGCAGCCACCCACTCTCGACGGGTGGGGATGTCGCTTCGGTTGCGAGCTGCGGTTTGATAAACGTCGGCTGCAGCTCCGTCGGCAGCTCCTTGAGCTGCCGGCTCAGTGCGTCCCCCGCTGACTTCGATGTCTTGCTGCCCGTCCCTGGCGATGAACGCTGCTCAGGCGCGTCTTCCTTGAGACGATCAGCCTCTTTTGTCCTGCCCTTTGCAGTTCCGCTGGCTGCACTGCGAAACCAGGTCTGTCCTGTGCCCGCCGTCTCCTTGGAGTTCCAGACATGGTCTTCGTTGCGGGCGATCTGTTCCATCGTCCGCTGCGTCGCGACGCTGTTCTGCTCCGCCTCAGTGACACACGGTGCACTCTGAACGCGCTCAAACTCGTCGTGTTCCTTGATCAGCAGCCAGTTCGGCTTGCGTTCCGTCGCCGCCTTCCCGCCCATACGGATCAGCGTCCATCGGCCCTTGATCTTCTCGCCGTGCATCAGGAACTTGAGTGATCCCGCACGAAAGCCGGCCTCAACATCCTCGTGCCCGGCCTGCGGCTCCCAGGTTCCCTGGTCCCAGAGCATCACCGTGCCGCCACCGTACTGGCCAGCTGGAATGATTCCCTCGAACCCGCCGTACTCCATGGGATGATCTTCCACCTGCACGGCCAGCCGTTTCTCGCCGGGAACGTAGCTGGGCCCTTTCGCAACGGCCCAGCTCTTGAGGACACCATTCCACCCTAAGCGGAAGTCGTAGTGCAGATGGCTCGCGGCGTGTTTCTGGATGCAGAAGGGAAGAGCGACAGCCGTGCCGTCCTTGGCGGCGCCCGCAGGCTCCCTCGTGACATGGAAGTCCCGCATGGATCGGTACTTTGCGAGCTGCTCGTCTACAACATCCGCTGCGTTTGTCGTCTTTTCCTTACTCGGTGCAGACGGTTTCTTTCGTGCTTTCACGCCTGCCATGACATCCTCTAGGCCGACTTCTTCTTCGTTGCGGCCTTCGTTCCTTTAGCGGCTGTCTTCGCCGGGGTTCCCTGTACCAGAGCGATGCCCTGTTTTTCTTCGGTCGGTGCGGTCTTGGTCACGCGCTTCTTTGCCGCCGCCGGTGGCGCAGCCTTGGTCTCGCCATCTGAGCCGACACTGCCTACGCTCTTGCGCAGCGCATCCATCAGGTTGACGACCTTACCGCGCGGAGCAGCTACTGGTTCATCCTGCGGAACGGGCTGGTTATTCACCTTTGCGTCCACCAGCTCCTTCAGGGCAACCTCATACCCGTCCACGAATTTCGAGGCATCGAATTTGGCTGTTTTGCGCTTGATCAGCTCCATCGCCAGGTCCAGCGAATCGTCGGCGACCGTCACCTTCTTGATATCGTTGAAGTATTCCCTGGGATCGCGTAACTCCTGCTGGTACCGCATCGTGTACGCCATCATCCCGCGAAGATCATCATCCTCATCCGCCGTGAGAGCCAGCACATGCTCCCGGCCAGCAAAGGCGATCTTTCCAAGCGCTGCCTTCTTGGACTTGCGTAGGCCCTCGCGCACGGTTGCAAATGCCTCAGTTTGCGTGTCGTTCTCGGGCACAACGAAGTAGGGCTTCTCCAGGTACTCGGGCGGCAGTTCCTCCAGGCCCACAAACTGCTCGATAGCGACGGTATGCTTTGATGGCACACGCAGATGGGCAATCTCCTCCGGCTCAATCGTGACGTACTGCCCTTTGCGGAACTCGTAGCCTTTGACGATCTCGTCCTTTTCCACTCGATCAGAGGCCTTGGTGTCTCCCCCTGTCTGCTCCTGCTGCTCCGCCGCACTCGCTGATACCTTCTGATACTTCACCCGTTCGCCTGTCTTCCGGCTGATCTGGTGGAAGCGAATCTCATTCTTCGCCTCTGTGGCAACGAAGAACTTCACGCCAAAGGACACGAGGGATATCTGTATCTGACCGGACCAGTAAGGACGTGCCATGGGGATGCCTCAGAGAGCGGAGATCCGCGAAACAGTTTTGATTCGATGAAACAGGTACAGGATGCCTGCAACCTCCCCAAGTCATACCGGTCGGCCCCGCGGCTGCTCGGCTCCGCGACGGGATGAGGCTAGATGAAGGTCCTTGTCGTGCCCGGCAGACCCTTCTCGAGGTTTTGTTCCGGCTCAAAGCGAACCTCCGCCCGGCCCAGCGCTCCAAACTGTACATCGACAACGGAGTACTTCTCGACCAGCGTGTTTCCGGTCCAGCTACCGGTTGTGATCCACTGTCCGGCCTTCAGGCCGCCCGTACGTGAGGTCCCTTCCTGCGCGAGCCACGGTAAGAGACGAAGCAGGTCGCCCGCCGTATTTGCGCCTGTCTTCTCCACGCGGACGACGCCATCTACTGCCAGCATTACGCTTTCCCGGGTGAAATCGATGGAGTGCCACTCCGCGCAGGCGGGACCGTAGATGAATCCGCCATGCATCTGCAGATCGGCGAGCATGCTGAGCCGGTCTACCTTGGAAGGATCCTCATAGGCGCTTTCGAGGACTTCAATGGCTGGGTGACAGCTGGCGATGGCGGCTCCAACCTCCTCCCGCGTATAGGCCGCCGCCCGCGCTGGAAGATCCTTGCCGAGATAGAAGGCAACCTCAGCTTCCACTCCGCGGTATCGCAGCCCGCGAACCACAGCACCGCTCGCTGCCGTCCACATCTTCGGCATCGGTGCGAAAATCGGAGTAGCCTCCGGAGTTGGTGCACCCACCTTCCATCCACCAGCTTCGCCGTACGCCACCGCAAGCTCATCCTGGATCAGGAAGGCTTCGATCTCTGATGTGGGTCGCAGAGCCTGTGGCAGTTCAAGGAGTGCCGTTTTGGTGCGCCGCGCGTCGCCGAGCAGGTTTGCAGCATCCAGCAGCTCCGACCGCCGTACCGGCGACACACCCTTTTCCACCGTCCTGGTTCCAACCTCTTGCATTTGCTCCTCCGGCACTCTGTCGTCGCGTCACTACGATGCTCTCCCGTGAGATGCGTCCCGGTCCTTGGTCGACCTGTCTTCCTTAGGGCCTTCTGCCCAGACTTACCAGATTCGCCAGCAGGCGGAAGGCCCCGGGTACCCCCTCCGGCAGCTGCCGGTAAAGCGCAAACGCGCAGTAGACGTAGGCTCCCTTGCCGACCGGAGCCACGAGCAGACCGCCGCGTTGCGGGTTCTGCCCCGCGTCATGCACCTCTGTGACCGCCGTGTACTTCGGGTCCCACTCGTCCATGAAGCCATGACCCCGCTCTTCCACCCATCCGCCGAAGTCCTGCTCCGTGATCCGGTTTGGCCAGCTCAGAACCTGGCTCTTCGGTTCGAGCATGCGCACGGCGGCAGTCTCTTCAACCACTTTTTCGGCGTTCCCCAGAGAGAGCGGATACGGAGCCCCTCCGAACTCTCCTGTGTTGTACTGCACGATGACAACGCCGCCCGCGCGCGCAAAGGCCGCTACCTGCGGTGTCGTCTGCAGCAGATCCTTATGGGCTGCGTAGGCTCGAACACCCATGACAAGCACGTCGTACCCGGCCAGCCTGCCCGCAGCGATATCGGCCACGGTGACCTGCGCCACGCTTACTCCCATCTCGGGAAACGAGTCCTCGACCGCATCCCCGGTGCCCGGCAGGTAGGCCACCTTCAAGCCGCTGGGAACTTTCAGGTCGACAAACCGCACCCGCGTCGTCGCGGCCTGGTATAGATCATCGTGAACGATACCGGGGTATCCCACAGCGTGGTAGCTCTCCCGGTACTCCTTGCCCCCAGAGGCTGCGACCGCGGCCACAGTTCTCTCAGAGGGAGCAGAGCTGCCGACCGTCACAGAGACCGGCAGCGTCTGCGCTTGATGTGCTCCAAAGGGCACTAGAAACCGACTCACCGCGGGTGCGGCCGTCCAGCCGGCTGCGCCCTCGAGCCGCACCGCTCCCTCAACCGCCCCGTACTTCTCCGATCGCGTTTCGACCTGCAACTGGAGCTCTCGCGTCTCTGACGGCACCGTCTCCACGCCCGGGCGCAGCGAGACACTGACAGGAGGCACGGTTCGAAGCGGCTGACTGAACGGCCCCTCCTCTTCGCCTTCACCTCGTACGGAGACTTTCACCACCGCGCCAAGCTCGAGCGAGACACCCCGCCAGCTAATTTGCTCCCAGGCCGTCAATGTGGGCGGACTTACCGGTGCGTTTCGCAAGGCAGGCACCAGCACGTCATAGAACGGCTGTTCCAGGTTCTTGCGCACAAAGTAAGGGCGGCTATACGGCGCATCCTCCGCGAGATGAGGAAAGATCTCCTCCCCATGCACACGATGCTGCATCGCCTCCATCTCTGCTGTGTGCCCATTCCAGTGGCCGATCGTCATCCCACGCGCAAACTTCGCGCTCTCGTCCTGCACCCGCATTGGCTCATCGCTGGCCGTCTTCACCATGACCTGCACGGTCAAGCGCTGGCCCGGGACTGCTGCCTGGACCGGTGCCCTGAGATTTGGCTTTAATCCCGCCGACCGCATCTCCTGTGGCGTGGCAGTCTCGTGCGCGCTGCCATCGGCGATGACCCGGGCAGTCATCTCCAGACCCAGCGCATCCACCAAGGCCTCATTGAACTGCACCCGCTTGACGCGCAGCTCGTGCAGAACGTCGTACCGTTCGCGCTCCACCACCCCCTGCTGCGCCTGCACCTGAGCGATGAGCTCGTCCAGAACGGCCAGGCCATCCCGCAACACCGGTGCGATCTTTGCGGGATGCTCGCCGTCGAACTCGGCCTTGGCCTTCTTCACCGTTCCATCAATCTGCTTCAGTGCCCCTACCAGTCCGTCTCGCTGCGCCTCCGAAATCGACGGCGCGAGCTCTGCGATGCCCGGCAGCGAGACATCCACACCCTCGAAGAAGTCTGCCTCTGACTCGCTGCCTCCCACGCGCGAGCCGTACCGCGTATAACCCACATCAAATCGGCCCGCAGGTGCCAGACGTGCTCCGCTTCCGATCTGAGTCTTCTGAAGCGCCAGTCCGGCCCGCGCGAACTGCACATAGCTGGCGCCGAGCAGGGAACTCGACTCTCCCTCCGGCACGATCACCGTGGGCCGAGGTGCTTCATGTGAGACCTTTCCGGTTACATAATTCTCAAATCGCACCGGGACCGTTTTGCCGGTGGCGTAGTCAAACATGCCGCGGCTGTCGACAGCTGCGAACGGCATCCGTCCGTAGACCTTTGCGGGTGCCCAGACCGGAAGCCGCATTTCGGGGAAGATCTTCGGATCCGCCGCCGCCGTAAACACCTCCTGTGCGATCTGCCCACTTACCTGGTGGTGGCCATGCCCGTCGGTTGGCGCCCCGAGAAACACGCTCGTCACCACCAGCGGACGATACAGGCGCACGGCCCGGACAGCGTCGTACAGCACGCGCTCATGAGTCCACTGCGAGAAGGCCTCCTCCTTCGTCTTCGAGAAGCCAAAGTCGACCTCGGTCCCGAACATCTGATCCACCCCGAGGTACTGATCTGCCGCGAGCAACTCCCGCGTTCTCACCAGTCCCAGAGCGTCATTGAAGTCGCCCGACATGACGTTCTGCCCGCCCTCACCACGCGTCAGGGTCAACATGCCAACCCGCGCGCCGATTCCGCGCGACTCATACGTCAGCATTCCGCCATCTTCATCATCCGGATGCGCCACAATCATCAGCAAGCTCGCCCGCGTTCCCAGCTTCCTGAGCATGCCTGCGAGGCCCTTCGCACCACGATCCACGTCGAGCGGTTCCGCTTCGAGGGCGTGCACCCGTTCGCCCTTCAGATTGGCCGGATCGTCGTCGTCTGCGGTCTGCGCCCTCACTCCCATCGGCAGCAGCAATAAGCCGCAGATCACGCCCTCTGTGTACCATCGCCGACTGACTGTCATCGTCATAGCCCCTTACTCTCTCACAGCTCTCGATTCAGCAGACGCTGTCTCGTCGCTTAAAGATCCGTGCGCCTCTACACTCGTGCCATCACCTCGCATGTCAAACTCGAGCGCTCGCTTACGCTGCGCGCAGCCGTCGCTCTCAACCTGCTCGACATGATTGGAGTCGGTCCGTTCATCACGCTTCCTCTGCTGCTTGCCAGCATGGGTGGCCCGCAGGCGATGCTTGGCTGGATCCTTGGCGCCCTGCTTGCGCTTTGCGATGGTCTGGTCTGGGCCGAGCTTGGCGCGGCTCTTCCCGCGGCCGGCGGTACCTTCCACTTCCTCCGCCGCATCTATCCGGGTCGGCTGGGGCGCTATCTCTCCTTCCTCTTCCTCATGCAGCTCCTTGTCTCCGCTCCCTTGTCGGTCGCGTCCGGAGCCATAGGACTGAGCCAATACGCCAGCTGGCTCATGCCCTCCCTCGGCAGTCACACTTTCCATTACAGCTTCGTCCTCGGCCCGTATGCTGCCGCTATCTCCGCAGGTCCGGGGACGCTCGCCGCGATGGCCGCGGTTCTCCTTGCCGTCCTGCTCCTCGCCCGTCCTCTCGACCACATCAGCCGCTTTTCTCTCTTCGTTGTCTCCATCGTCCTCATGACGATCGCCGCTGTTTTGATCTCTGCGGTTATCAGCCCCGCGACCCACCTCCGGCAGGCCTTCAACCTTCCGCCCGGCGCCTTCCATCTCTCCCGCGCCTTCTTTGCCGGTCTGGCGTCGGCTATGCTCGTCGCCACCTATGACTACTGGGGCTACTACAACATCACCTTTCTTGGCGGGGAGGTCCGTGATCCCGCCCGCACGGTTCCCCGCGCGATTCTTCTGTCTATCGCCATCTGCGCCGTCCTCTACCTCGCTCTGAACATCTCCATTCTGGCCGTTCTACCCTGGCCGGGCCTGCTTGCTGCCAGCAACCCTGAGGCTCGTCGAGCCCTCATCTCCGTCTTCACCGTAGCCGCCTGGACGCCTCTGGTCGGCCTCGAAAGAGCCAATCTGCTCGGCAAGTGTGCCGCTCTCCTGATCATGCTGACTGCCTTTGCCAGCGTCTTTTCGCTTCTTCTCGGATACTCCCGTATTCCCTTTGCCGCGGCAAGGGAAGGGGCTTTTTTCCGCCCGTTCTCGCGTCTTCACGCCACTGGTCGATACCCCGTGGTCTCTCTTTTTACCCTCGGCGCGGCCGCCTGCTTCTTCTGTTTCTTTTCACTCGCGGATGTCATCGCTGCTCTTGTTGTTCTGCGCATCCTTCTTCAGTTCCTTGTGCAGCACATTGGCGTGCTCTATCTCCGCCGCTCCCAGCCTGACCTCCCGCGACCCTTTCGCCTCTGGCTCTACCCGCTTCCACCCCTCGTCGCCATCGTCGGCTTCACCTATCTGCTGTTTGCCCGCTCACACTTTTCCCGCGAACTTCTCTTTGCCTTGCTCCTTGTCCTCGTCGGCACCGCTCTTTTTCTGCTCCGTCGCAACGATCAGCCCTCTCCACCTGCCGCGTCTCAATCCATCGACCACCCTGCCGCGTCTAATGAATGAACGTACCGGCCCAAGATCTCGGCGTACCCTGCGCTGTTCTGGTCCGCAGAAGGAACCGCATGCACCTTCGCAATACCAGCAAGCTCGGCCCTGAACCAAAATCCTCAGAGATAACCTCTGAAGCCGCTTTCAACACCTCGTCCCAGAGTCGTCGCCGCTTTCTTACAGGCGCGACCTACACCGGTCTGACTGCCGCTGCGAGCTATGCTCTCGCGCGTACTCTTCCCGAGTTGGTTCATCCTCAGGCTGTGCACGCTGCGAGTTCGCCCCTTCGAACTGTGACCAGCAAATACAGCATCGCCGATCCGCAGACACCGGAGTCCAAGGCCACCAGCTACAACAACTTCTATGAGTTTGGCACCGACAAAGCGGAGCCGCAGATCAACGCCAAAAACCTCCACACACGTCCCTGGACTGTGAAGGTTGACGGACTGGTGAAGAAGCCGGTCACCGTCGGTATCGATGATCTGCTTGCCTACCGACCTTTAGAATCTCGTGTCTACCACCACCGCTGCGTGGAGGCATGGTCCATGGTTGTTCCGTGGGACGGATATTCGCTCTCTGAGTTCATTAACTTCTGCCAGCCACTGCCTTCGGCTAAATACGTCCAGTTTGTTACTCTCTTCGACCAGCATCAGATGCCCGACGCGGCGAGTGGTTACGACTGGCCCTACACGGAAGGCCTCCGCATGGATGAGGCGATGAACCCGCTGACTCTCCTGACCTTCGGTGCGTACGGCAATGCGCTTGCAAATCAGAACGGTGCTCCCGTCCGCGTGATCGTTCCGTGGAAGTACGGCTTTAAGAGCGCTAAATCCATCGTTCGCGTCCACTTCACTGACAAGCAGCCACGCACTACCTGGAACGACATCGGAAGCGGGGAGTACGGCTTCTACGCCAACGTGAATCCGACGGTCGACCACCCGCGCTGGTCACAGGCCCGTGAGCGCCGCATCGACTCCTCCGCCTTCCCGCACAGCGTACCGACGCTGATGTTCAACGGATACTCAGATCAGGTCGCAAACCTTTACGCCGGGATGGATCTGCGGAAGAACTACTGATAGCGAGTCGCATCTCACACCCATGCCATCGGTTTCTCTAGTCAGTCCTCCCTACAGTTCTGGCCTTCTTGGACGGATACGGCTTTGCCTGGGCCTGCTTATGGCCGGCCTCCTGCTCAAGGGGGTCCTGACATTCGCTCTGATACTTCAGTCGCACGCCTTCCTCAGTGTTCTCGCCCGCTCAGCGCACTTCGGAGCCGGCACACCGCTCTTCGACTGGATCAATCATGTTCATCTCACCCTTGCTGCTACGGGCGGTACTGCTCCCTTTCTGGCCTACAGCACAGACTCCCTGGCTCTCGCATATATCCTCTTTGGGATTCTCTTTCTCGGCCCGTACCGGGACCCTGTCCGGAACGAATGGATCATCAACTTCGGGCTCCTTGGCTGCGTCGGCATCTTTCTTCTCGCTGTCATAGCGGGCCCTCTTCGTAACATTCCTGTCTTCTGGCGGTGGATCAACACCTCCTTCGCGCTTGCCTGTGCTCTGCCGCTGCTGCTTTGCAGACACTATCTCAAGCTTCTAAAACACATCGACCACACAGCCCAGCGACAGCGCATCCGGAAGACCCGCCGCATACGGCTGAAGCGGCAGATCCGCAATCGGCGATCTCACCTATAGCTCTTCTGCTGCGCTTTCACATGGGGAGACGTGCAATCCGATTGCCTTCAGCCCGCGTGACTTGCTTGGAGGACGGAGACTCGGAGTATGGCGCCGCTTTCCGTCTAAAGAGAACGAGAAGAGACGCTGCCCTGTATGGAAGTCCCTCTACACTAGAACTGCGTCTTATGCCCAAGCAAGTGATCTTCGTCCTCAAGACCATCCTGCACCTGTGTCTCCTCGCGCCCCTGCTCTGGTTGCTGCACATCTTTCATAACGGCACTCTGGCGCTCGATGCCGATCCCGTCAACTACATCACACACTTCACCGGGAACTGGTCGCTCTGGATCCTGCTCGGCTCACTCGCCATCACACCCGCGCGCCGCCTCTCGAGAAAACTGGCGTTTCTAGTTCGCTTTCGTCGCCTGATCGGCTTATATGCCTTCTTCTACGCCACGCTGCATCTCGCTACCTACGTCTTTCTCTTCTCTGGCTATGATCTCGCAGGCGCTCTCCATGCCGCGGCCGCGGGCCATCCCGGTGAGCTGCTCACGCAATGGCGTCTCGTCTCGCCAACGATCTGGGACGATCTGAAGAAGCGCCGCTTCATCCAGGTGGGTCTTCTCTCCTGGGTGATCTTGTTCGCACTCGCGCTGACAAGTCCTTCTGTCGTGATGCGGTGGCTTGGCGGCAAGCCTTGGCAGCGATTGCACCGGTTCGTCTACGTTGCTGCCGCAGCCGCCGTCATTCATTTCTGGTGGCTGGTCAAGCGTGGTGTTCGAACACCCTGGCGTGTAAGCGCCATCCTGCTCATCCTGCTTGCAGGCCGTCTCGCCTATCTGGCCCTCAAGAGACGATCGCTTGCTGTCCGACCGCAGACCTCCTGACACGCAGCGGCGCCGCCGCACGTGTCGAAGCAGCGTCAGCGATTAAGGGTTTGAAGCGCTCGCCCTGAAAGTGGGTGTGATGCAGGCAGGGCACATGGGTGCGCTTGCATTGGCTGCTAGTCCCCCCGGAGAAGAGCTGCCGGTTCAAGGCGGCGTAGGGAGAGGAGCGGCGCGACCGCGGCCAGAGCAGCAATGCCAAGGTTGAGCAGCGCGACTGGAAGAAGCACAGACGGAAGCGGCGGGGCGCTGGTCTGAAAATTCAGTTCACTGATGCACCAGGCCGCGGCTGAGCCGAGACTCCAGCCGGCAAAGACAGCAATGCCGGCGAGGACCAGGGCTTCGAGCAGGAAGAGCAAGGTGATCCGGAGGTGGGTGCTTCCCAATGCCTTCATAAGAGCAAAATCGCGGCGGCGTTCGAGCACAGAGGCGGAGAGGGTGGCGACCACGCTGACGGCGACGGTGAGGGCGATAAGCAGGACGGCGGCAAACATGAGCGCGTGCGTCTTGGCGACGATAGTTGATTCGCCCTCAACAAGCTGACGGACGGGGTCGATGTGGAGGCCGGGGAGGGATCGCCGGAGCCGGACAAGGGTGGCGTCGATGAGAGTGTTGTCACCTGCGATCTGGAGCTCGATGAGGCTGGGTTCGACCCCCGTCCAGGTGCGGAAGGTGGCCATCGGGAGGTAGACGCGGCTCTCCTCGTCACCGCCAGTCGACAGACGGCCGGAGCCGTGAAGAAGGATGGGCCGGCCGCTGTAGCGCAGGGAGACGGTGTGTTCATCGGCGATGAAACTGGCCGCCTTGCTCCCGAGCAGGACATCGTTCGGACCCGCGGGCCAGCGTTCGAGCTTCCACCAGCTGTTGAGTTGGCGCAGGGAGGCGAAGTCCGCGCCAACAGCAACGACCGATGTGCCACGATCTGTGGTGGCAACGGCGAAGGCATCCTCGGAGAGGATTGCGTCGGGACCGACAGCCTCGCGAGCTTTGGCGAGAGCGCCCGCGGGAAGTGCGTTGCTGCCCGTAGCGGGAGTAAGGATGAGGTTGGCACCGAAGCCGCGGAACTCATGGTGAAGCTTGCGATCGAGATCGGCGTAAAAGGTAAGGAGAGTTGTGGTCACCGCCGCGGAGACGGTGAGGGCGACGAGAGCGGAGAGGCCGCGGGCGCGACGGTGCACCAAAGAGCGGAGAAGGAGGCGCGAAAGACTGAGCTGAGAGGTCATCCGAGCCGGGCCCGCGCAGCTTCGACGCCGCCGCAGCTGGCGGAGAGCACCTGCGCCATGATGGAGACACGAACGAAAGCGCACGCTCCGACACTCGGGAAGCTCTCATGCAGAGGCGAGCCCTGCTCTGGGCGCGGCGGGTGAGCGACTTCGGCCGGAGAGAGCTGCAGATGTGAGTCAGGCATCAGCTCGGAGGACGTAGGAAGGATCCGTACGCAGGGCAGAGCGGATGGAAGGTGCGCTGCCGGCGACCGCGACGAGAAGAGCAAGGGCGAGGATGACAGGAAGAAGGACGGGGTTGAGAGAAGCGCGACCAGCGTCGCCGGCGTTGAAGATACGCGCGCCGAGCCAGGCTGAGAGAAGGCTGCCGAGCAGGTAGCCTCCGGTGCCGGCAAAGAGGGCCAGGGTGGCGGTTTCAACATAGAAGAGCAAGGCGATAGCGGAGCGGCTGGCGCCGAGTGAGCGCATAAGGCCGATCTCGCGGCGGCGCTCCAGGATGGCGGTGGCCATGGCAGCAGAGACAGCAAGGCCGGCGGCGAGCAGGGCGGCAGCCGCAACGAGCCATAGCAGGCCGGAGATGCGGCTGAGGATGTTGCCTTCGCTCTGCTCGACTTGGCGGAGCTGCGCGGCGTTGGCTCCTGGAAGAGCTTCGCGGATCTGGTAGGCTATAGAATTTGCGTAGGGACGGCAGTACCAGAGGTCTTTCTGTTTGGGAGAGAGGGTGTCGGGGTCTCTGCGGGCAAAGGCGTCTTCGGGGCGGGTTCGGGCGGAGACCTCGACACGGGAGACGGCATTCGGGAGGGCAACGAGCGACTGGGCGGTCTCAAGAGGAAGAAGTACTTGCCTGTCGGTGAGGTCGCCGGCGCTGACGATTCCGGTGATCTTATAGAGGGAATCGGAGTGGGCTGATTGAGAGGCCGGGACCGGCTCGAGCGTGAGGGACTCTCCGAGTGAGAGATGGCGGTCAGCGGCGAGGAGTGTGCCGATGACGATCTCATCCTGAGTTCGCGGCCAGTGTCCCTGCAGCCTCCAGGAGGGATGGAGGGCGGCAGCCCCAGTCTTCAACCCGCTAAGATCATGGTTGAACCACAGGCCGCGTGCCTGGATGGCAACGGGGGAAGCGGAACGGTTGTTTGCTGCCGCAGGTGAAGGTCCCTCCTTCGGAGCGACAGGTCCGGCAGCCGCGGGAGTAGATGCCGGGGTGAGGCCCACAGTGAGAGTGAGCTCTGGGCTGATGCCGGTGATGTTGTTGGCCCAGAAGATGCCCCGCAGTTTCTGGAGATCGGACTCACGGAGGTAGGCATTGCCGGTAGCGGGCTTAAGGTCGATGCCGCCGATCTTGACGGCAAGGGCGTCGGCCTGTGGAGTGACGATGATGTTGGCGCCGTACACGGCGAGCTCGCGATGAATACGGTCGCCGATCGTGGTGGCGAGCGCGAGCATCGCCGTTACGGCAGTTGTCCCAAGCAGAATGGCTGCGCCGGCGAGGAGTTTGCGGCGGCGCTGGCGGCGAAAGGACTCGAGCAGGAGGCGAAAAAACATCTAGCTTGCTTCCCCTCGGCATGATCGATAGGGTTTGACTTGCCGGCCGACAAATCCACACCTGACGATGGAACTCTCACCCATCGGGAACCCGGCTTTTCGCATGCCGTATGAATGCCGCAGATTCATCTCAGCGCTCGAAGACGGGAACGAGCGCCTGCAGATCGGCGGCGGCAATTGTAATCTGGCTACCGGCGTGGGTAGAGCGAAGCGGGATGGGATTGCAGCCACCCTCCTGACCCATGGACTGAGGAACAAGAGGGGAGGCACACATCTTGCAGGTAATGCCTTGCGAGCCGATGTAGAAGCCCACCGGGCCGCAGATCCGGCAGGCATCGGCGACAGAGACGATGTTGCCGTCAGGCTTTTTATAAAGCAGAAAGCGTATCTGCGCGGGCTTGCCCTGGACGTCGTTGACGAAGACGCCGAAGCGGTGGAGCTGGTCGTCGTTGATCTCTCCGGCGTCGAGGGTGACCTGACTGCCGACGAGAGTAACGGAGGTTGTAGGAGAGAGTGCGGTGGAGCTTTTGGCGTAGATGAACTCGGCGGTAGAAAGAAAGATGAAGAGGAAAGAGACGCCAACAACGGAGCTCATCCAGAGGCGCTCGCGACGGTGGCCCCATTCAGCTTTGCGCCGCTCGGCCGAGCTGGCAGTAGCGGCGATGACCGGGGCCTTGCGGCTGCGGCTTTCAAGCAGGACCATGAGGCCGATAAGAGCAAGCATCGTGACGAAGAAGAAGAGATCGTTGCGGACGATAGGGCCGATAAGGCGCATCTCGGCAGTGGAGGAGGGAAGGACGCCGTTCTCGGAGAGCTCGTGCAGGCCGGAGATCACGAGCTGGAAGGTGACGAAGTAGAGGATCACGGTCGTGACGCGGAAGAATCGCTGAAGATTGATGCGAACGCTGCCGCGAATGAACATGACACCGAAGACAACGCTTAAAGCTAGGCCTAAAACGGTTCCGGTGAAACTGAGGATCTCGGTAGAGTTGAGCGTTACAGCGGAGAGGATGAGGACGGTCTCGACACCTTCACGAAGGACAAGCAGAAAGACAAAGAAGAAGAGCCCGACTCTGGCACTGGGGGCGCTGGCGTAGCGAGCGATCTTGGCTTCGATCTCGCCCTTCATGGAGCGAGCGGTCTTGTGCATGAACCAGATCATGCTGACTACAAAGACTGCCGCGGTCAGCATGACCCAGCCTTCGATGATGTCAGAGTTGAGGTTGAGACGGGCGACGAGAACGGCGGCAAGGACACTGGCGACGAGGGCAGAGCCGAGAGCCCAGAACACAGTTCGTTTCAGCTCGTGCCGGCCGATCTTTGACAGATAGGCAAAGATGATGCCGACGATGAGCGAGGCTTCGACCCCCTCGCGGAGGGTGATAATGAGTGCCTGAAACATACTGCGTCCACCTGCCTTAGGGGGCGATTCGCTCAAGGGACGCAGGGTGCGACGGTCTCGAGCAGAGCTGCCTCTAAGGGCAAGTCTAATGCGGACCAATCTGGTCGTCAATGCAGAACAGAGACGCCGATGTCAGACGACGGCTGTCCTGGAAGGGGAATATAAAGTGGAGGGGGGATGTATGGTGCGCCCGGAAGGAGTCGAACCTCCGACCTACTGGTTCGTAGCCAGTTGCTCTATCCAACTGAGCTACGGGCGCACATTGCAAGGCTGCAACTCTGCCAGAATACCGGAGATGCGGGAGGAGGGCAACCTGCGAGACAGGCGGAGCGAACCACCGGGTGTGCTTCAGCTTTGTCGCACTCCGGGGTCGGACGAGATGCATGTGCTTCTTTGAGCCAGCCTCCTGACAGAGAAAAGAGTGAGCGAAGGGCGGGAGATCGAGGCATAGTCGTAGTCAGGAGCAAGAAGAGATGACCGCAAAGAAGATTCCGTCCCTGGATGGACTACGAGCCCTGTCCATTCTGCTCGTCGTGCTCAGCCACTGTCTGCACGGAGTGTCGGCGCAACATGGACCGCGCCGGGTGCTCTATGCCGTGGCCTACAACGGCTCAATTGGAGTTTCAATCTTCTTTGTGATTAGCGGATTCCTGATCACAACACTGCTTCTGCGCGAGAAGAACTCGACCGGACGGATCAGCCTTTCCGGCTTCTACCTGCGGCGAGTCTTTCGTATCCTGCCGGCCTTCTTCGTCTTCATGGCGTCGCTCGTCCTGGCAAACCGCCTGCACCTGCTGCCAGCGATCCCGGCCTCACAGTTTCTGCACGCGCTCACATTTACGGCGGACTACCAACGCTACCCGAATGATCTGATCGGGCATATCTGGAGCCTGAGCGTCGAATAACAGTTTTATCTTGCGTGGCCCTTGCTGGTTCTTTTTTGCAGCAAGCGGGCGCTTATTTGGATCGCCTCGATCATTATTCTGGTCGAACCTTTCATCCGTGTCGCGACCTATTTCCTGCTGCCTGCCTTTCGCACCAGGATCAGCATCATGGGCCACACACGCGCTGACCTTCTGATGTTCGGCTGCCTTGCGGCATTGCTGTACGACTCCCCGCGATTCCAGAATGCGCTGTCGGTGCTGTACGGGCTTCAGGTCCCTGTTTTCAGCGCTGTTTTCCTGTTCGTTGTGTCTCCGATCCTCAGCAACTACGCGGGCGGGAACTACACCTTTGTGATCGGCTATACCCTGCAGGGTCTGGCCGTCGTTACGCGTATGCTTTATTCCATCCAGCGAGCTGATGGCGTGTTCGGCAGGCTTCTAAACAGGCCGATTCTTGTACATATCGGGCTCATCTCCTACAGCCTTTATCTCTGGCAGCAGCCGTTCCTCCCGAGGAGATATGAACTCAAGGTGAGCTTCCTGCTCTTCGCGATCGCTCTGGCGGAGGGCTCTTACTAGCTCATCGAACGGCCGGCCATCGGCTTCCGCCGTCGCCTTTGAGACCGCCTCAGCCTCGAAGCCGGTTGGTATGACGACGTAGATCAAGTCGATGGCGAGGGCGTATCGAGCCCTTTGCCGCTCGCTCCGTTGTCGATGCAGTGGAGATCAAGCGATCTTTGAATGTGAGAGAGCCGCGCGGAAGGGAAGGGAGTTGGTGCGCCCGGAAGGATTCGAACCTCCGACCCTTTGGTTCGAAGCCAAATGCTCTATCCAGCTGAGCTACGGGCGCGTTGGGGTGGTGCGTTATGACGAGTGTACTGCAGAGGCCCTGGCTGCCGAAGGTTTTTCCAACGTGTTCTAAACCAAGACTTAGGTACAGACTCTGCACAGGCACGGACATAGGAACGGGACCATGAGTGGACCTCTCGACTGCCCCGGTCTGCCTGTGCCGATCAGAAAAAGTGCGTTTTTATCAGAAACACTGAACATTCTCCGCAGGGTGCGGGTGCATCACAGGAGTCATGTTTCGGTACGAGTTCTTTCGCAAGCCCATCCGGGCTCACTACCTGCTTTCTTTCCTTGGCGCAGCTGCATTGGTAATGTTCGCGCTCCATTGGGTGCATCTCTCCGCAGATCCATCATGGAAGATGGGCCTCCTTACAGGAAGAGACTGGGCAGGGGATTTCTTTACGGATGAGGGTTGGGAGGCCAAGTCTGCTATCCGGACCATCCTCGTGGGGGGTTGGCATGCTCCGGGAGAGCTGAACCTGGCGGTGATGTCGCCTCTATGGCCGGCGATCCTGTACGTGCCCTTCCGTCTCTTCGGGGTAACCATTGAGGTAGCACGAAGTGTTGCGATGCTCTTCTATGCCGGGAGTGCCTTGGCTGCATTCGCGCTAGTGCGAAGGATTGGCGATCTACGAGATGCTGTACTCGTTTTCGCTCTGCTGTCAGTCAACGTGCTTGGGTTTACGTTTGGACGGGCCGCCCTGGTGGAGCCGGTTTTCCTGTTCTTTGTGCTTGCGGGCTTGCTGATGGCGCTCTATGCGGCAGATTCAGATCGCCTGACGATGGCGCTGCTGGCCGGTTTCGTTCTGTCGCTGGCTCTGGTTGCTAAGCTTTCGGCGATCTTTGCGCTCGTTCCTTTCGCAACTCTCTTCTGGTTACGAGCGAAGAAGGAACGACGCGTGACACTTCTGCTCGCGGCTCTGGCCAACGTTGCGCTGATGCCTCTCCTGCAACACTTCTTCTTACTAGCTCGCTACCCGCTAGAGCAGCAGGGCTACCTCCAAATCAATGTGACGGATCGCAAAGTAGTTAACCTTCATCAGTTCGCGATCATGGTGGCTAAAGTTCTTTTCGGTATGCGGGCTGTCGGCCCATTTCTGCTGTTGTGCCTCCTGCTTGGAACACTGCTGGCGATCACATGGCGCAATTGGAGCAAACATGACGTGCTGCTCCAGATAGGTTGGGTATGGCTGTCAGCCAACCTTGCCATCTTCACGACGATTCGCTATTTTCCACCTCGTTATTGCCTTAGTTTGTTGTTTCCCATCACGATCCTTGCGGTGCGTTACGCAAACGCGATAGGAAAGCGCCATCGCTACGCGGCGGCGGGCTTGTACCTGTTGCTAGGTTGTTCTCTGGTGGTGGATGCCGTTCAGGATGTGCGGTATCTGTTCCACCCTCACTACACGATGATGAACATGGCCCGCGAGGTGGCGGAAAGAGTGCCGATGGCCAGTAGAGGGATGGAGTGCCCGGTGATGAGCTTCATGGGCGACACGCTGTCGCTCTATACGCAGCTTCCTGCGGCAAATTCACTGTGGGGAACCCAGCCCAGATGGAAGCGTATTGAGCGGTGTAATCCGCAGATTTTTCTGACTCGCGGCGACGTAGATGGAGATATTGAGGAACAATTCCGGAAAGCTGGCCGGATGCTTGTCTTCGAGCGCGACTTCAAGGCACTCGCTGGACTGGCTGGCGACAAGCCGGAGAGGCTGTATCGGGTGAAGGAGATATCGCCTCATTAGGTAAACTGCAGGCCCTATGCGGGTTGGGCCGGCGACGTGGAGGTGAGAGCGACCTTCTCGACAATATCCAGGCCGGAGCGGCGGAGAAGCTGGTGAATGACAGACTCGGTGAGGCGGCTGGCATCATACTCAATCCGAACGGTCTTTTCGCGTTCGTTCAGTTCGAGATGGCGAATGCCGTAGACCTCCCGAACGCGGGCCATGGCGAGAACCGAATTCTCGGAGGGCGGAACTCCATAGCGGTAGAGAACGTCAAGCTGAGTCATGAGCGAAGTTTAGCAGGCGATGAGCATAGAGCCTGCGCGTAAATCCTCATGCTGACGATGCAGCAGTCTGCCTATTGGAGATGAGCGAGATAGTTAGTGATCTCGGGGCTGGTCCAGTTCTGGGCGTTGACGAACTTGCGGCGGAGCACGCCATTTTTGTCGATGATGTAGGTCTCAGGAATCTGCGCGGTGCCGTAGAGTTCGTTGATGCGGCCGTCGGCGTCGCGAACGGTGGTGATCTCAACGTGATGGTCGGTCAGGAAGCGGCGATACACTTCGTCGGACTGATCCATGGCGACACCGATGATGGCAAGACTGGGCATCTGCTTGTGGAGATCGAGCAGGCTGGGAAGCTCCTGGACACAGGGGGCGCACCAGGTGGCCCAGAGATTGAGAACAACGGTCCTGCCGCGCAGTTTTGCAAGATCCACCGTTTCTTTCCCGTCCGAGATGGTGAATTGCGGTGCGGGCCTCGTCAGGGCTTGCGGATGGTCGCCGCGGTCGCAACCAACGGCACAGATGGTGAGCGCTACAGGAAGCGCGAGAGCGTAGCGGCGGAAAAAATGGGTAGCTGTCACACGATCTCCTGCAGTCATTCTACGAAGATCCTGTCCCTCGGGAGAAGATAGGTCCCTTTTCGCATGCGGCTTCGCTGTTTTGCGGAAGAGATGTAGATGGTGTGAGAACAGGTGCGGGTCAGCTTGCATGATCAAGCGTCTAGACTGCTACGGAGCGATGGTGCGGAGGGGCGATGGTGCAGAGGAACGAGCCGGTACTTGGGCTGATGGACGAACGGGAGCGGCCAAGTGTGCAGGCGGCGCTGGTGGCGAAGCGCAGTGAGAGGCCGACGGCGGAGTTTGAGGTGACGGTGATCGTGCCGGCGCGGGACGAGGAGCGAAACCTGCCGGGGTGTCTCGGATCGCTGCTCCGGCAGACGGAGCCAGGGTTCGCACTGGGCAAGCAATGGGAGATCGTGGTGGTCGATGATGGGTCGAGCGATCGCACGCGGGTGCTGGCAGAGGATCTGTTTGCGGCGGAGGTGGAGCGTGAACCGGAGAGTGCAACGGGGCTGGTGGTGATAGAAGCACCGGCGTGGGAGGCAGGCGAGGGCGCTTCCGGAACCCGGTCTGGGCAGGGCATGACGGGGAAGAGCGCGGCCTGCTGGGCGGGATCGCAGGTGGCGCGGGGAGCCTGGTTGCTCTTTACGGATGCAGACACCGTGCATGAAGCAGGGTCGCTCTCGCGGTCGCTGCGCGAGGCGGAGCGGCACGGTGTGGCGCTGCTCTCGTACTCTCCGCGGCAGGTGGTGAACGGAGTGTGGCAGCGGACGGTGATGCCGCTGATCTTTTCGGAGCTGGCGAGTGTCTATCCGCCTGCGAAGGTGAACGACGCGGGCAGTTCTCTGGCGGCGGCGAACGGGCAGTTTCTCCTCGTCGAGCGGGAGGCGTACTTTGACGTCGGCGGACATCGTGCGACAGGAAGGAGCATAGTCGAGGATGTGGCGCTGGCGCGAACAGTGAAACGTGCAGGCAAGGCTCTGCGGCTGCGGGCTGCGCCCGAGGCTCTGTCCGCACATATGTATGCGACCGTCGGGGAGATGGTAGCGGGATGGACCAAGAATCTGGCTTCGCTGATGCCGTCGCCGGTGGGTCTGGCGCTGTGGCGGGTACTGGACCTCGTGCTGTTACTGGGCTTGCCAGTGCTTGCGCTGGCCTGGCCCGGCCTGGTCTGGTGGCAGCAGGCCGCCTTGTGGCTGGTGTGGGTGCGCACACTGCTGCGCTTCTACACGCGGGTGGCGCGGGCGCAGGCCGGAGCGCTCGACACGGCGATCTCCCCTCTGGGACTACCGCTCTTCGTGTTTCTGCTGCTGCGGAGTACGGTGCACTCCAGAGTTCGTCATGAGGTCTGGTGGAAGGGAAGACACTACGATCCGCGCGAGACGTGAGGGTTGCGGGCAGAGGCGAAGAGCACTCGATCATTTAAGCTGAAAGACACGATGATTCTGTTGACGCGCAGGGCTGAATTTTCCGCAGCGCACTTCTACTGGGTGGAGGCGTGGACGGCGGACGAGAACCAGCGGGTGTTCGGCAAGTGCTCCAACCGGAATGGGCATGGGCACAACTACGTGTTGGAGGTAACCGTTTGCGGTGAACCGGATGCCGTGACTGGATTTGTCGTCGATCTGAAGGAGATGAAGGACGTGCTCGAGCGCGAGGTGGTGAGTGTCTACGACCACCGCCATCTGAATCTGGAGGTGCCGGAGTTCGCCGGGCGCCAGCCGACCGTGGAAAACATTGCTATCTCGGTTTGGGAGCGGCTTGAGGGAAAGATACCGCAGGCGCGTCTCTATCGCGTGCGCGTGTATGAGCGCGAGGATCTGTTCGCAGACTACTTCGGAGAGCAGGCATGACCGCAGGAACGCCACGGGCACGGCTCTCACGGCGATGGCAGATTGCGGCCTCGCACCGGCTGCATGTGGCCCGGTTTGACGCGCCGACAAATCAGGCCCTCTACGGCAAATGCAACAACCCTCACGGACACGGCCACAACTACACGATCGAAGTGACCCTCGCCGGACCGGTCGATGCTGTAACGGGTATGGTGACAAATCTTGCGGACCTTGATCGCTACGCGCAGACAGAGGTGATCGAGCGCTTTGATCATCAGAATCTGAATACGCTGCCGGAGTTCCGCGAGGTTGTGCCGACGACCGAAAACTTCATAACGGTGTTGGAGCAGATCTTTCGTGCATATCCTTTCGCCACAGTGGAGCGGGTACACGTTGAGGAGACCGCGAGAAACTCGTTTGATCTTCTGACCGGGGCAGGAACCCAAGCGCCGCCAGCCGCGAGAGAACGATAGGAGACAGGACAGATGGAGCGGCTGAAGAGCGACGCGGAGAACGGAACAGGAACGTCGGCAGTGGGCCGGATCGACTGCATCACTACGGCCTCGACGCATCCGGAAACGAGTGGAATGCAGAGGACTTCTCCGATCGAGACCCCTGTGCCCGACGCGACGGTCTCGCAGGAGCGGCCCGGAGTTTCATTGCGGGATGCCAGTTTGCGAGAGATCTATGCGGAGATCCTGGGTCGCGTGGATGACGATCCGACAAGAGACGGACTGCTGCGAACGCCGGAGAGAATGGAGAAGTCGATGGCGTTCCTGACGCGCGGCTATCACCAGACCATCGAGGAGGTGCTCGGGAGTGCACTCTTCGAGGTCAACTATGACGAGATGGTCATCGTTCGGGATATTGAGTTCTACTCCATGTGTGAGCACCATCTGCTTCCGTTCTACGGCAGAGCGCACATTGCCTATTTGCCGAGCGGAAAGGTCATCGGGCTGAGCAAGCTGCCGCGCTTAGTGGATATGTTCGCGCGACGCTTACAGGTGCAGGAGAGACTCACGCGACAGGTGGCGGACGCGATCATCGAGACGATCCACCCGCAGGGCGTTGGCGTGATTCTGGAGGCGCAGCATCTGTGCATGATGATGCGCGGCGTGGAGAAGCAGAGCTCGATGACGACCACAAGCGCAATGTTAGGAGCGTTTCGGACACAGACACAGACCCGCAACGAGTTTCTGTCGCTGCTCCGACGGCCGGGGTCAACCACCTAGTGACGAGAGCTGAAGAAACGGTGGTTGCGGTATGAACGGGCTTCTGGTGTTGGATAAACCCATCGGCATGACATCGCACGATGTGGTGTCGCTGGTGCGACGGGCGACTGGAGAACGATCGGTGGGGCATCTGGGAACGCTGGACCCCATGGCAACGGGAGTCCTGCCACTCCTGCTAGGACGCTATACGCGATTGGCACAGTTCTTTGGTCAGGCCGAAAAGGAGTATAGCGGCACAATCCGGTTTGGCTGGGCAACGGACACCTACGACGCAGATGGTGAGCGTGTGGGAGAGGTGAAGCCGCTGGACGTCGAGCTTGATCAACTCCAACAGCTTGCGAAGCGGTTTTCAGGGGCCATGGAACAGATGCCGCCGGTGTACTCGGCGAAGAAGATCGGCGGGGTTCCCGCGCATCAGTTGGCGCGCGCCGGGAAGGATGTTCCTGTGAAGCCCGCCCGGATTTTCATTCATCGGTTCACACTGGATGCCCTGCATGGAGCTGAGGCGAGCTTCACGATGCGCGTCTCGGCCGGCGGCTACGTTCGCTCGGTCGCGCATGAGCTGGGACAGATGGCGGGATGCGGAGCCCATCTCTCGGCTTTACGGCGGACGTATGCAGGGGACTTCGGGCTGTCACAGAGCGTCACTCTCGAGGACATCAAAGCGCTCGCTGATGCTGACGGACGGCGCATCGCAGAACGGCTCGTGCATCCGCGTCGGCTACTGGACACCATGCCTGCGGTCACTGTGGATGAGCAGATAGCGGGAAGGATCAGAAATGGAATGCAGGTAAATGTTCCGGAGTACTCTGCCTGGCCGCTGCTGCGCGTCTTTACAGGGCCGGCTGAGTTGTTTGCAATCGGCAGGCGAATCGCGGGGACGCTGATGCAGCCGATGGTCGTGCTGGGGTAGGGCACGTCCGTTCTTACTCCTCGCCAGAGAGCCGCAGAGTGCAAGGCAACTCCGAGGAGCCGCGCGCTATGTGATTAGTTTTTCTTCAGCAGCGGCCGTATCAGTTTCTGGACTGTGCCGGCGACAACGATATTGCCGCGAGCGGTGGCATGCACGTTATCGGCTTGCATCATGCCGTCCACGCCATAGGCGCCTTCAAGAAGGAAGGGGATCATCGGGACTTTGTAGCGATCGGCAAGCAATGTGTAGGTCTCATTGAACTGTCGAACGTAGTCACTGCCGTAGCTTGGAGGAAGAGTAATGCCAGCCACTGCGACGAGAGTGCCGCTATCTTTCAGGCGATGAAGAATGCTGTCGAGATTTGCGCGGGTTTCTGCGATGGGCAAACCGCGCAGACCGTCATTGCCGCCAAACTCAACGACAACCAGGGCGGGGTGCATGTCGAGGACGCGGCCGATACGAGAGAGACCATCCTTCGTGGTGTTGCCGCTTATACCCTCGTTGATGATGCGGTATCTGTAACCGGCCTGGTCCAGAGTGCGTTGCAGAACGTCTGGGTAACTCTCCCCGGGTTCAGTGCCGAAACCGGCCGTCAAGGAGTCACCGAAACAGACCAGCTTCGGCCGATGATCCTCTGCAACAGAGGTGTCGGGGGCGTCAGCGGCAGAATCGGGCGAGGCAGGCAGCACAGCGCCAGCGTTGGCTTCGCGAGAGGCCATCCGGTTGGCAGCCTGTGCGGGCACGGCCTGATCGGTGCGAGCCTGTCCGGGGGTTGCTCCCGTTGATGGCGTGGAAGAAGCGGGAACGGGAATGGCGTTTGGTGGGGGTGCGGACTTGCTGCAGGCAGTGAGACAAGGGAGGGAAGCCGCTAGAATCAAGGAGAGCCAGAGTCTGACCATCTCTTCACGGTAGCAAACCTCGCGCCACAGTGGGGCGGACGGTAGGAGACCGGCGAAGGAGAAGAGCGTGGACGAGCAAGTTCGGGAAAGGCGGGAGGCAGCGGCAGCCGCAATGATCGAAGTGCTTGGCCTGCGGAAAAGTTTGCGGACGGGGACGCGTGAGCTGGAGATTCTTAAAGGAATCGAGTTTACGGTTGCAAAGGGCGAATTTGTGGCGATCATGGGGTCAAGCGGCAGCGGCAAGTCCACGCTGCTGGGACTGTTGGCCGGGCTGGATTCACCGACGAAAGGCGAGGTGCGGCTGAACGGAACCTCGATTAGCTACCTGACAGAGGACAAGCTGGCCCAGATTCGCGGAAGAACACTCGGATTTGTGTTTCAGTCGTATCAACTTATCCCTACGCTGACGGCGCTCGAGAATGTGCTTCTGCCCTATGAGCTGAATACCACGGAGACGAGCGCGAGGGGAACGGGTCTTGAGCGTGCGCGTAGTCTCCTGGAGGCCGTCGGATTACTCGATCGACTGGATCACTACCCGGTGCAGCTCTCAGGGGGAGAGCAGCAGCGGGTGGCACTGGCGCGAGCCTTCGTGCTGCGGCCGCCCATTGTGCTGGCGGATGAGCCAACCGGAAACCTGGATAGCGTGAACGGGCAACAGGTGTTGAAGTTGCTGGTCAACCTCAACCAGGTGGAAGGGACGACGCTGGTGCTGGTGACGCATGATCCGGCGGTTGCAGCGCTTGCGCATCGGCGCATCACCTTAAAGGATGGCACCGTCATCAAGGACGAGCGAGTAAACGCGACACTTGATGAGCCATCAGGCCGATTCGAGACGCACTCTGCGCCATCGGCCACACAGCGCAGTCTGGCGCCGTAGGACGGGAGATTGATGGCCGGACTGAGTTTTGGAACAGCACTTCGGATGGCGTCGCGGGAACTGCGCGCGGCTCGCGGAAAGTTCTTTTTTGTCATCCTGTCTGTGGCCATTGGCGTGGCCGCTCTTACCGGAGTGCGCGGATTTTCTGCTTCGTTTCGGGGGGCGCTGCTGGTGCGTGCCCGAACGATTATGGCTGCGGATCTTTCCGCGCGCATGGTGCAACAGCCGACAGCACAGGAACAGAAAAATCTCGCAGAGTTGCAAAGCGCTGACGGCGTCCGCATGACTCCGGTGACCGAGATGCTCTCCATGGCGTCGAGCGCGAAGACGATGGATCCCTTGCTGGTGAGTCTGAAGGCAGTGGATCCGGCCGTGTACCCGTTCTACGGCAAGGTGGATCTGGCACCGGCGGGCAAGCTGGCGGCTGCACTCCAGGCCGACACAGTCGTTGTTGCGAGCGATCTTCTCCTGCGGTTGCACCTTCAGGTTGGGGATGGACTCAAGCTGGGAGACAAGGTCTTTCGCATTGCTGCGGTCGTAACGAATGAGCCGGATCGCCTGACAGGAAGCTTTGCATCCGGACCACGGGTGCTGATCTCGCGCGAGGGGCTGGAGAGCTCCGGGCTGCTGGCAGAAGGGTCACGAGCAGGACAGCGATTCCTCTTCAAGCTGCCCACGAACCCACAAGTCGATGCGGCGAGTGACACGGCCGTCGCGGCCATGAAAGATCGTCTGGTAGGCCTGCTCCCAGAGGCGCAGGTCATCGATTATCGAGAGACCAATCCGGCATTGACAGAAGGACTCGACCGATCAACCAGTCTTCTGAGCCTCATGAGCCTCGTGGCTCTGGTCCTGGGCGCAGTCGGTGTCGCGATGGCGATGCGCGCGCACTTGGCAGAGCGTCTAGACACGATCGCAATTATGAAGTCACTGGGCGCGCGGTCAGGGCAGATTGTCGGAATCTATCTGCTGCAGACGATCGTGCTGGGACTGATCGGTGGCCTGCTGGGAGTTGCACTTGGGCTGGGTGTTCAACTGGCGTTTCCCTATCTGATTGCTCGGCTGGTGCATCTGGATGTGGCCCTCCACATTCAGGCCGTGACTGTGGTGACGGGGCTGATCGCCGGTGTGGCGACGACGTTGCTGTTCACACTGCCGCCGCTGCTCGATATTCGCGAGGTGCGGCCGATCCTGATTCTTCGTCGCGCAATGGAGACCGAGACCGAGGGCGGCTGGCGAGGCACACTTGCGCGGCTGTGGCGACGACCGGCACAGTTGATCGCCGGCGTAGTCATCCTGGCAGGCATTGCGCTGATCGCGACGGTGCTGTCGGATTCGGCTCAGGTGGGCCGGTACTTTGCACTGGGACTGGTAAGTGTTCTGGCTGCCCTTACAGCCGTCTCGGCAACGCTGCTAGCGGTTCTGCGACGGGTGCTGGCGAGAACGCGGCTTTCGCTGCCCTCGGTCCTGCGCCATGGGTTGGCAAATCTGTATCGGCCCGGTAATCCTTCGGCTGCGCTGCTGGCTGCCCTGGGGCTGGGCGTCATGCAGGTCACAACCGTGTACCTGGTACAGCAGGCGGTCGTGAAGGAGCTGCATATCTCAGCCTCGCCGGAGCTGCCGAATGTGTTCCTGATTGACATCACGCCAGAGGAGATCGACGGCGTCCGCTCTCTCATCCAGGCGCAAAAGGTTGTAACAGCGCCAGCGGAGTTCCTACCGATTGTGAGCTCACGTATTGTCGCGATTGATGGTGTGCCGGCAGCGGAGCTGCGCCTGCGTAACTTTCCCAAGCGCATGCTGCAGTCGATCTCGCTGACATGGTCTGACACGCTCCTCTCAGGAGCGAAGGTAGAGAAAGGAACGTTCTGGACGGCCGCACAGGCGTCGATTGCGGACAAGAAGCCTCTGGTCGCGCTCGACGAGCGAGCGGCTGGCCGGCTGGCCGTGCACATCGGGTCACAGATTGTGTTTGCGGCGCAAGATGCGCAGTTTACAGCCACGGTGGCGGCGATCACGAAGGCCGATGGACAGCATGTATCCTCGCGGGCTGAGTTTGTACTGCCCCGCGCGGCTCTCGCCGGACTGCCCACGGTCTGGTATGGCGGTGTTCACTCCATGCCGGACCGTGTCGATGAACTGGTGCGCGCGCTCTACCGGAGCTACCCAACTGTGACGGTTATCAACGTGGCCGCGGCTCTCGAAACCGTACGGCAGGTTGTGGTGCAGATCACATACATTGTGCAGTTTCTCGCAGCATTCTCCATCTTTGCCGGCATCGTCATTCTGGCGAGCGCGATTGCCGGCACACGCTACCGGCGGCTGCGCGAGGTCGTCGTGCTCAAGACTTTGGGTGGAACGCGCGGGCGCATTGCAGCGATCTTCTCAATTGAGTTCGCCGTCCTTGGAGGTGTTGCGGCCCTGGTGGGAATCCTCTTTGCAAACGGAGTCGCGAAGCTGGTGCTGCACAAGATGGAGGTGATGTATGTCTTCCATCCGTTGTGGAATGTGGGCGTGCTGGTGGTGACGATGCTGCTCACGGTAGCGACGGGATGGATCGCCAGCTACCGAGTGCTAGGGCAAAAGCCGCTTGAGGTTTTGCGGGAGGAGTAGACCTCCACGGCTGCACGGCAGCAAGGGAACACCTCTGTTCTTCGCATTTCAGAGTGAGTCAACAGCTCGTGTCCAACACTCCAGCGAAAGATCGAAGTTATGCTTCCGCCGCAATCCGCTTCAGTTCAGGAAGAACGCTGCCGAGGGCGATCGGCCTCGCGTCCGGTGTGCCGAGGGCAAAGTAGACATCGCTGTAGAGGCGGAAGAGGCGATCGTAGACCATGACCGCGTGTGGGTCTGGAACGAAGGTGCGGTAAGGAAGGCACATCGCCTGCTGGGCGGCTTCAAGGGTAGGAAAAGTACCAGCAGCGAGATGAGCGAAGATGCCGGAGCCAAGCGAGGTGGGCACGCCGTCGGGCACGAGGACCGGCTTGTTGAGGACATTGGCGTAGACCTGGTTGAGAACGGCGTTCTGCTGCGGGATGCCGCCGGCGTTGATGACGCGCAGGATAGGAACGCCGCCTGAAGCCATGCGCTCGAGGATGACGCGTGTGTGAAGGGCCGTGCCTTCGATGGCGGCGAAGAGCTCGTCTTCCGCGGTGTGGAGAAGATTCCAGCCGAGGGTAATGCCGCCAAGGTCAGCATTGACAAGCACAGTGCGGTCACCGTTATCCCACGAGAGGCGAAGCAGCCCGGTCTGGCCAGATTTATAACGAGCGAGGTTCGAGGCGAGAGTTTTGACCGTCGTTCCAGCGCGACGGGCAATGGCCTCAAAGATGTCGCCCGTGGCGGAAAGGCCGGCTTCAACGCCGACGAAGTCAGGATGGACGGAGCCGGGAACAACGCCGCACATCCCAGCGATGAGAGAGGCGTGCTCTTCGATGGCGATGATGCAGGTAGAGGTGCCGACGACGTTGACGACGTCACCGACCCGGCAGCCGGCTCCGATCGCGTCCCAGTGGGCGTCAAAGGCGCCGACTGGGACAGGTATGCCGGCACGGAGGCCGAGCCGGGCGGCCCAGTGCGTGTCTAGACGGCCCGCAATCCGGTCGCTGGTGAGGTACTCTCCGGCGAGCTTCTCGCGGATGTTGTCAAAGAGGGGATCAAGGGCGGAGAGAAACTGCTGCGGGGGCAGACCGCCCCATCTCGGATTCCACATCCATTTGTGCCCCATCGCGCAGGCGCTGCGTTTCGCGGCGGCGGGTGAGAAGACGCCGCAGAGAGTCGCGGCAACCATGTCGCAGTGTTCAAAGGCCGAGGCAAAAGCAGCACGCTTGTCAGGGTTGTGGCGGAGCCAGTGCAGCAGCTTGGCGAACCCCCACTCATGCGAGTAGACACCGCCGCACCACTCGATAGCTTCAAGGTTCTGCTGGCGGGCGAGAGCGGTGATCTCGGCGGCTTCGTGCTTCGCGCGATGGTCGCACCAGAGATAGTAGTCGTCGAGCGGCTGCATCGCGGCATCGACGAAGACCACACTCGAGCCTGTGGTGTCGAGCGCGATAGCTGCGATGGACCCGCCGTCGATGCCGGCCTGCGCGACGACGTCGCGTGTGGCTTGGGCCAGAGCATTCATCTGGTCGGCATGCGATTGGGTGGCCTGATCGGGGTCCTGGCGCGATCGCTTCAACGGGTACTCGGCGACCGCTGTGGCAAGGCGGCCGCGCGCTCTTCCCGAGGAGCCGAGAGCGCTGTTAAGCAGGGTCACACGAACGCTCAGGGTTCCAAAGTCAACTCCGGCCACAACGCTCATGACTCTCCGTAACGGCGTTCGCCGGGTAAGCGTAATCTTGCCACACTCCCGGCATGCCTTGCCGCTGGAGCGGCGCGTGAGAGTCCGTACATCCACAGCCATCTGGTGTGCGGCGCATTCGAAAGCTCTCTGTCATATCCGCATCTTGTGTGTGCACGGCTCGGCGTATATGTTGGTGTGCGTAGGAAAGCCTGTCCTTCCTATGCAGCGGAACGTCGTCCTCATGCACGTTCCAGGTTTGAGTTGGACGGGGGATGCGCTTCAGCATCAGAAAGAAGAAAATATGCAGCCTCAACTGCACCTGGCGGCAAATAGCAGCCTTTTCCAGATCCTGGAGGAGTTGACGAGTAAAGAGCGAGCGGACCAGTTGCTTCGTGTCGTTGTGGTGCCCCGGCCACTTCTGGATGAGAGCGGAGATGTGGTCTCACGTGCCCTGCTGGCGCAGGCTCTGAACATGCTGCTGTTTGAGGATCTGCTCGAAAGGGTGCCTGCCGCGCTGCGCTACGCCATGCGGGCCCTTGCGGAAGGCAAGTCCATTCTTCACGACCACGGGGCCGTTCGTACCATCCTGCAGGAGTCGATGGGAGCGCTGCCGGCCGGCCAGGAAGCCATCCTGCGGATCCTGCGGCCACTCGGGTATGCGCTCTATGGCGTCTATCCGCTTGAACGTCTGCACATGACCGGCCGCTCCTATGCCCAGGTCGACATGCCGGAAGAGATTGCGCAATTCTTCCTCAGCGAGTTGCACCCGGAGACGTTCTCAAGCGAGTTTCAGGACGCGGTGAGACGAGTGACGGAAGACTCGATCGATCCGCTCACGCCAGAGGCAGTGGCAATGCTGAGTACACTCGAGCGAGACGGCAGGCTGCCACGCAGCACGGCGACTACTCTGCTTCCCGCCCTGGTGCGCTGTTTTGCCCGCCATCATCAGGACGTCACCGAGGCCGACTATGACGTGCTGCTCGCGGAGTCAGCCGAGATGGCCTGGATCGCGACTGAGGGAAACGTCTTGAATCACGTGACCGATCGTGTTGCTGATGTGGACAGACTATCGGATGTGCAGAAGGCGCTGGGCGAGCCGATGAAGCCGACTGTTGAGACCTCGCAATCCCGCAGGGTGCGCCAGACAGCCTTTCTCGCCGCGCGCGTACAAAGAACCTTCCGTGCGGCGGACGGAACGCTTACAACGCGCGAGGTGCCGGGCTCCTTTCTTGAGTTCATCACCCGCCTGCCCATGCCGGCAGATAGTCCCGAGGCCGGGCGTCTCGATCTTGGCTTTGACAGTTCGAACGCACAGGCCATCTTCAAGATGACCGCAGGCAAGCCCGCTTAGTGGCTTGCAGTTCGCCGGAGTTTGCGCAACGATGACCTCGCCCTTTCACGTGCTGCCGAGCTCACATGCTCGATCGCGCGACACGTTTGATCAAGCACGAGAGCTTGAAGTTGAACTGAAGCGCGCACTTCGCGGAGATGTTCGTTTTGATCCTGCGTCGCGTGCTCTGTATGCAACAGACGCCTCGAACTACCGCCAGATACCGATTGGTCTGGTGCTGCCGCGTGACGAAGCGGATGTCGTCGCCGCGGTGGCGGTGTGCCGGCGCTTCAACGCGCCGATCCTTGCCCGAGGCGCGGGAACCAGCCTTGCCGGACAGGGTTGCAATGTTGCGGTCGTCCTGGATTTCAGCCGGTATATGAATGCCATCGGCGCCGTTGATGCGGCGGCTCGTACGATTGCGGTGCAGCCAGGGGCGGTCCTCGATCGCGTCCGTGAACGTGCGGAACTCGCCGGGCTCACCTTCGCACCGGATCCGGCGACGCACAGCCGGTGCACCATCGGCGGCATGATCGGCAACAACTCCTGCGGTGTGCATGCGCTGATGGGCGGCAAGACGGTCGATAACATTGTGTCGCTCGACCTTCTGCTCTACGACGGGACCCGAATGCGGGTAGGTGCGACGAGCGAGTTGGCACTTGACGCGGAGATTGCAGCGGGCGGCCGCACCGGGGCGATCTACAGCGCTTTGCGAGGGTTGCGCGACCGGTACGCTCAGCATGTGCGGCAGCATTTTCCCCAAATCCCGCGGCGCGTCTCCGGCTACAACCTGGACGAGCTTCTCCCGGAGGCAGACTTCAATGTCGCTCGTGCGCTCGTTGGCAGTGAAGGCACCTGCGCCATTATCCTGAGCGCCACTCTGCGTCTGGTAGAGAGCCCCCCCTCCCGCACGCTGGTCGGGATCGGCTATCGGGACATCTTCGAAGCAGCCGATCATGTCCCTTTTCTCTTGAAGCATCCCCTTATCGGCTTAGAAGGCATGGACTGCGTCCTTGCGGATTCTCTGCGGCGCAAGCAGAAATCTCTCGGCGATCTGGACCTGCTGCCCGCGGGTGGAGGCTTCCTGCTGGCCGAGTTCGGAGGTGCGACCCGGGAAGAGGCTGAGGCCAAAGCCGTCTCCCTGACACGAGATTTACGCGCTCTCGCGCAGGCACCGGACGTGCGCATCTACACACCAGAGCAAGCAACGCGGGTCTGGCATATTCGCGAGGCGGGGCTCGGGGCCACGGCCTTCGTTCCCGGCGTCGGGACCGGATGGGAGGGCTGGGAAGATGCAGCGGTCGACCCGGCGCAGCTTGGCTCCTACCTTCGCAGGCTCACGGCGCTTATGCGCGACTTTGGCTACAGCAGTCCGATGTACGGGCATTTCGGCCAGGGATGCGTGCACATGCGGCATAACTTCGATCTGGAAAGCGAAGCGGGGATCCTGAAGTTTCGGCAGTTTGTGGAGCTTGCTGCCGATATTGTTCTTGCGCACGGCGGCTCTCTGTCGGGCGAACATGGCGACGGTCAGGCGAGAGGCGCCCTGCTGCATAAAATGTTCGGTCCGGAGCTGGTGGAGGCTTTCCGATCGTTCAAGGCCATCTGGGATCCTCACAACCGCTTGAATCCGGGCAAGCTGATCGATGCGCATGAGGTGCATGAGGATCTCCGTCTGGGCGTGGACTACAAGCCATGGGAGCCGGAGACTCACTTCGCCTTTGCGGAAGACAACGGATCGATAGCGTCAGCCGCTCTGCGGTGTGTTGGTGTGGGTGCGTGCCGCAAGACCGATGCCGGCAGCATGTGTCCCAGCTTCATGGCCACCGGAGAGGAGCTACACTCGACACGGGGCCGGGCTCATCTGCTCTGGGAACTGATGCAGGGCGAGGTGCTCGAAGGCGGGTGGCGCAACGAGCAGGTACGAGAGTCGCTTGACCTTTGCCTCTCCTGCAAGGCGTGCAAGAGTGAGTGCCCGGTCAGCGTAGACATGGCCACCTACAAGGCTGAGTTTCTCGCTCACCATTACGAGACCAAACAACGGCCGCTGCATCATTACGCCTTTGGCCGGATAGACCGCATCGCGCGGCTTGCATCTTTTGCGCCGACGCTGGCTAACATTGGGGGTAAAGCGCCGGTCCGGGGCTTGGTGCAATCCATGCTGCACCTTCATGCCAGGCGTACGCTGCCACGTTTCGCCCGGCCGTTCACCCGCGCTCATCGCCGTCGACAGCCGCTCACGGGCTCCGGGTTGAAGGTGATGCTCTGGGCCGATACCTTCAACAACTATTTTCATCCCTCCGTGATGCAGAGTGCTTGGCAGGTGCTCTCCTCAGCCGGCTTTGATGTCCGGATCCCCACCAAGCACCTTTGCTGCGGTCGACCGCTCTACGACTTCGGGATGCTGGACGTCGCGAAGCAATACCTGCGTGAAGTTCTCGAAAACCTGACACCCGAGATCGAGGCCGGCATGCCGGTCGTGGTTCTTGAGCCAAGCTGCGCGGCAGTCTTCCGGGATGAACTGACAAACCTGTTGCCGAACGATACGCGCGCCGGTAAGCTGCGGAATCAGACCTTTCTGCTAAGCGAGTTTCTGGTCAAGTTTGCCCCGGAGTTTCGCCCTGATCCTGTAGCGGGAAAGATCCTTGTTCATGGTCATTGTCATCAACGCTCGCTGATGGGCATGGAGGACGAGATGCAGCTTCTGCGGGCTACCGGTGCACAGGTCGAACTGCTCGACTCCGGCTGCTGCGGCATGGCCGGCCCGTTCGGCTTCGAAAAGGACAAGTATGAGCTGTCACAGCGTCTCGGCGAGCGGGTGCTGTTGCCTGCGGTCCGCCGTGCCGGAGCGGAAACCACACTGGTGAGCGACGGCTTCAGCTGCTGTGAGCAGATCACGCAGAACACCAGTGCGCGGCCGCGACACCTGGCCGAGGTGCTGGCCGGAAACAGTGGAGCGGGGAGCAAAAGATGATTCAGACCAGAACGTCGCTTCAAGAGGAGACGCAGGACCTGCTGCGCGAGCTCGGAGTTCCGGACTCCTCCTTTCGGGGCGAAGGTCTTTCGTGCCGAACCCCGATCACGGGGGAGCTTCTTGCGCAGATCACGCCATCGACTCCTGCCTCCGTGAGGTCATCGATCGCCACGGCGCACGAAGCCTTCCTGGAGTGGCGGACCGTTCCCGCGCCGCGGCGTGGCGAACTGGTCCGGCTGTTGGGCGAGGAACTGCGACTGCATCTTGAGCCGCTGGGACGGCTGGTTACGATCGAAGCGGGAAAGATTCTCTCCGAGGGGCGGGGAGAGGTGCAGGAGATGATCGACATCTGCACCTTCGCCGCGGGCCTCTCACGGCAGATCGGCGGATTGACCCTTCCATCGGAACGCGGGAACCATCGGATGATGGAGACGTGGCATCCGCTGGGCGTGGTCGGGGTGATCTCGGCTTTCAACTTCCCGGTCGCGGTTTGGGCATGGAACGCTGCGCTGGCGTTGATTGCCGGCGACACAGTTGTGTGGAAGCCGTCGGAGAAGACGACGCTTACCGCGCTTGCCGTTCAGGCGCTCTTCGAACGCGCATCGGCGCGCCTCGACGATGTTCCCGCAAATCTCTCCACACTTCTGGTCGGCGGGGCAGAGGTTGCGACGCTCCTGGTGGATAGCCCCCTCGTCCCGGTCGTCTCCGCCACGGGTTCCACTGCGATGGGACGTGTGGTCGCGCCGCGCCTGGCATCGCGCTTCGCCCGGGCAATCCTGGAGCTCGGGGGAAATAACGGAGCCATCGTGTGCGCCTCGGCGGATCTCAACCTTGCCCTGCGCGGCGTTGTCTTTGCCGCCATGGGCACTGCAGGGCAGCGCTGCACAACGCTGCGACGCTTGTTCGTGCACGAGTCGGTCTATGACACGTTTGTCGCGAAGCTGAAGCGGGTGTACGCGTCCGCCGCAGTCGGCGACCCCCGCCTGCCAGAGACGCTGGTCGGTCCGCTTATCGATCAACCTGCCTTCGATGCAATGCAGAGAGCGCTCGAGCGCTCGCGACAGGCTGGAGCGATCGTGACGGGCGGCGACCGTGTGATCATCGCCGATGCGCCTTCAGGGTTTTACGTGCGGCCGGCTCTTGTCGAGTTGGACAGACAAACCGCCGAAGCGAAGTCCGAAACCTTCGCGCCGATCCTGTATGTGCTTCGGTACACTCACTGGGATCAAGCGGTCGCCATGCACAACGATGTCAGCCAGGGCCTCTCGTCAGCGGTGTTTACGAGCTCCCTGCGAGAGGCTGAGAGTTTTCTCTCGGTGCAGGGCTCGGACTGCGGCATAGCAAACGTCAACATCGGCACCTCCGGCGCGGAGATCGGGGGGGCCTTCGGCGGTGAAAAAGATACCGGCGGCGGACGCGAAGCTGGTTCAGACGTCTGGAAGCAATACATGCGGCGAGCTACCAACACAATCAACTATGGCAATGATCTTCCACTCGCTCAGGGTGTCCGCTTTGACATCGACTGACGGCCGATGTCTCTGTAGTCGTTGACGAAAGGCAAGATGGATCGAGGAACAGGTATGGGTCCGGCAGCAATCCAACTCGCTCCACCTCACGGCACAAGCGAGAAGCAACCGCCGTGCCTCGGCAGGATGCTTCTGGTGCTGCCGATCGTCTCACGACCCAACCTGTTCGGCGACTAGGTGCCCCTTGCGCACACAGGATGAGACCGCGGTCAATTTCGAAGATTGAAAGCGCCGCGCGTTCCCGTACGAACCCTGAACAGCAGACCCGCGAGGAGGCGTCATGAACGTTGAGATGAAGGTAGAGAGCCGCTCTGTGAGCGACGCGGTATGGGCCCAATTCGGTCCGAATCTGAAAACCACCATTCCCGGTCCGAAGGCACAGGCCATCATTGAGGCTGACGACCGGCTGATGAGCCCAAGCTATACCAGAAGCTATCCGCTGGTTGCGAAGCGTGGACGCGGCACGCGCATGATCGACGTGGATGGGAACGAGTTCCTCGACTTTTCCGCCGGTATTGCCGTTACCTCAACGGGTCATTGTCACCCTGAAGTAGTGGCTGCGGCGCAGGCGCAAACCGCAGAGTTCATCCACATGAGCGGCACGGACTTTTACTACGAGGGCATGACGGCGCTTGCGCAGCGGTTGAGCGATGTCGCGCCGATGCGCGGACCTCATCGCATCTACTACGGCAACTCCGGTGCAGAAGCGGTCGAGTGCGCGCTCAAGCTTGCGCGCTACCACACCGGCCGGCAAAACGTGATCAGTTTCCTTGGCAGCTTTCACGGACGCACCATGGGAGCGCTCTCGCTGACCAGCTCGCGTCCGCAGCAAAAGCGCCGATTCGCCCCCTTTGTGCCGAGCGTGACGCATGTGCGATACCCCTATGCGTACCGGGGCTGCTCTGGCGGTCCGCAAGCCGAAGAAGCGTTCGGTCTGGGCTGCGCGCACTACATCGAAGAGAAACTTTTCAAGACCGTCCTTCCTCCGGAAGAAGTCGCTGCAATCTTTGTGGAGGCGATTCAAGGAGAGGGCGGCTACATCGTTGCACCGACTCCCTTCATGCAGGAGCTGCGGCGCATCTGCGATCGTCATGGCATCCTGCTGGTGGTGGATGAGGTGCAGTCCGGCGCGGGACGGACGGGCAAGTGGTGGGCTGTGGAGCATACGGGCGTTGAGCCTGACATGATCTGCATCGCAAAAGGAATCGCCAGCGGGTTTCCTCTGAGTGTCTGCCTCACAAAAGCGGACGTGATGGATTGGAAGCCCGGAAGCCATGCCTCCACGTTCGGCGGCAACCCGGTGGCCATTGCCGCTGCTCTGGCGACGATGGACATCATTGCACGCGAGGGATTGACGAACGCCAGCATCGTCGGCGCGGAGGTGAAGGCACGTGCTGCGTCGTGGATGTCACGCTTCGGCATTGTGGGCGACGTACGCGGCCGTGGACTCATGATCGGCATCGAGCTGGTACGCGACAAAGAGTCAAAGATCCCCATCGCATCGGTGCGTGATCGCGTCGTTGAGCTTGCTTTCGAACGCGGTCTGCTGCTGCTTGGCTGCGGCGAAACCAGCCTTCGCCTCTCTCCGTCGCTGCTTGTCTCCCGTGAGGAAGCTGCGATCGCGATGGACATCCTTGAGGAGTGCATCGCGCTCGTCAGCTGAGACAGCGAACACCTGTCGCGAGCGTCGCAGCACAACGCGGCGACGCTCGCAAGCTTTCCAAAGGTGGCTGTGTTCTGCGGGCGGCAGACACAGCCGTCGAAGGGTCTCTCTCTACGTCGCCAGAAGTTGGCGCAGTCCCGCCTGTGCCTGCCGATTCTCCTCGGGAAGACCAAGCGTGATGCGGACCCAGTTGGTGAAAGGCGGATGGGCGCGGCCGATGTTGATGCCTCGCTGCCGCAGGGCTGCGGCGACCTCGGGCTGCGGGCGGCCTGCATTGAAAAAAATAAAGTTGGCGGTGGACGGGGTGTGCGGCAGTTTGAGTTCGTCAAGGACCACGTTCCAGAGCTGACGCTCGCGGGCAACGGCATCACGTGTAGACGCGACCTGGGCGGTGTCGGCGAGTGCGGCGCGAGCAGCGGCGAGGTTCAGACGGCCCAGCGATTCGGCATCGCCGGTGCCCTGTTTTCGCAGGGCCGCGGCAAGCGGTCTGGGTGCGAGAACATAGCCGATAGGCAGACCGGCGAGGCCCTGAATCTTATCAAAGGTGCGGAAGACCACAACGTTGGCGCCGGCACGCGTGAGGTTCGCGGCGGTACGCCTGCGGAAGTCGGCAGCGTACTCGAGGTAGGCTTCGTCAACGATCGCGACGGCGTGCCGGGACGCTTGCAGGAGGAAGTCCTTGAAAGCGGCGTCGTCGTTGACGGTGCCGGTAGGATTGTGCGGGTTGACCAAATACAGAGCGCGCGTCTTCGCGTTGATCCTGGCCAACAGAGCCGGAAGGTCATTCTTGTAGTCAGCGTTGAGAGGGATCCCAACGCCGATGCTGCCCACGTTGGCGGCAGAGTCAATGAGCGCGAGAAAGCCGGGCGTGGAGTAAAGGAACTCGCCACCGGGGCCGCCCTGGGACCCTAGGTACAAACCCAGAAGACCGAGGATCTCGCCCAGCACGACCTGCTCGACGGGAATCTGTTCGTAGGCAGCAATCTGTTCGGCGAAGGCGGCAGCGGTGCTCTCGTCGGCATACCGGTTCGCCTGCGAGAGCTCACGCGCGATCGCCTGTGCAACGGCGGCCGAGGGACCGAAGGGATTCTCATTGAAGCAGAGGCGGATCGGAGAATGAGTGCCGGGCGAAGCACTGGTTGGCTCCTGCGCCATCGAGGGAGGTGCTGGCGTCAGGGCACCGGCCAGCGCCAGACCGGAGGTTTGCAGGAGATCGCGGCGGGTCAGGTGAGACATGATGTCCTTCTAGGATGAACGGCGTGGCTGGTAAGCGGCAGATCCATTAGCACCTCTTCCGCCCTTAGAAGCCGATGCGGAGGCCTAGCTGCAGGTAGCGCGGGAAGTTGGCCTGCGCCGTAATCTGACCGAAGGATGCACTCCCAAACGAGGTGTTCGGGCCGGCAAACCAGGGAGTGTTGAAGGTGTTGTAGGTCTCGGCTCGAAACTGTGCGTTGACGCGATCACGGATCAGAACATTCTTGTAGAGGGAGATGTCCCAGTTCGCCTCTCCAGGACCTCGCAGGGCGAGAGTGCGAGGTGCATTGCCGAAGGTCAGAACGGTGGAAGTCGAGAAGGCCGCAGGATTGATGTAGCCATTCAGCCGGTCTTCAACGCTGCCGGAGGCGCCGAGGGCGACTCCGCGGTTCAGATTGGGCCGTTGCACAGTGTTGCCGACGATGCCGCCGTTCGGATTTGTGCTCTGGCGAATGGCAACAGGAAAGCCGGTCTGAAAGGTAGGAATGACGTTGAGCTGCCAGTGACCGAGGATCTCGTCGGACCAGCGCGCGCCGGTGGAGAAGCGTTCGCCGCGACCGACAGGCAGATCGTAGATGACGCCCGCAGTAAAGCGGAATGGGACGTCGTTCACAGCGTGGGCGTACTCAGCATTCAGATCGTAGACGTTCTGCGGAGCGGCTATGCCGGAGCTCTGGATGTTGTTCGTTGTGGCAAAGGAGCTGTCCATGTTGCGTGACCATGTGAAGGAGCCAACGATGTTCAGACCGCGTCCCGCGCGGCGCTCCGCCTTCACGAGAAGAGCGTCGTACGAGGCGTGCGAAGAGCTGACGAAGAGGTTAACTGAACGGAACTGTGGAAAGGGTCGGAGCAGTTGCGACTGCGAGACGGTGGCGCTCCCGATTACGCCGGACCCACCGTTTCCATAGAACGGATTTGCGACCGAGGCGGCAAGAGCATCCGCGCCAAGGGTGAAGTTCGCAGGGTTAAGCTGGTCGACGTTAACCGCGCCGCCTCCGTTGGGTGCGGGCGAAAGATCAGCGGAGCGCGAGCCGATGTAGCCGGCCTGAAGCGCGATTCTTCCGGGAAGCTCGCGCTCGATGTCGACGGAGAACTGCTGCACACGCGGTGCCTTGAACTCCTGATCGAAGCTGGTGACATCGGAGCCGATCCCGGTGAGTAGGCCGGCGGCGTTGCCGGTTGGCTTGAGCAGGCCAGAGGGAAAAGGATTGTCGAGGGTACCGGCCGGGGTTTGATTGCCGTCGTTGCTGGCCACCAGGGAGGTGTACTGCGTGTAGCCGGGAGCAAGGGCCGCTATGGGGTCGTACCGGATGGGAGCGTAGAGGATGCCGTAGCCGCCACGCAGAACCGTGTTGCTGCTCAGTTGAAAGGCGGCTCCGAGACGCGGGGCAAACTTCAGACGGGACAGACTTCCAACATCGCGAGGGTTGCCGTTGAGGCCGGCAAAGAGGATGCCGCCAGAGACGCTGGTGCCGGGTGCGAGCTGTGCGGTGGCGGTACGGTCAAAACCCACGGCAAGCTGGTTGTAATCTTCCTTCAGACCGGTCTCGCTCTCGTACCGAACTCCGAGATTGAGAGTGAGCCGGCGATTGATGCGAAAGTCATCCTGAGCAAAGATGGCGTGATAGTCGAGATAGGTATGCAGGAAGGTTGAGGTCTCGACCTGGCCGGAGACAGGGTAGCCGAGGAGAAGATCGGCCAGATCGGAGCCTGTCCCGTCGCCGGAGACATTAGGATTCGCTTGCGTAAAGGCGCCGGTGAACGTGTAGGTGCCGGGCGCATCGCCAAGGTCCTGAAAGTCCATGCGAAGACGGCGATACTCGGCGCCGAAGGTGAGATTGTGCTTGCCGGCAGTTTTGGCCAGGGTGCCATTGATGATCTGCGATTTCCAGTTATCAAGCGACGAGGTGTTCTGGCCGAGCTGCGAAAAGCGGCTGAAGAAGACAGTCGGGAAGAAGCTGGACTGCAGTTGGCTGGTGAGAGCTGTGGGAAAGCCAAGCGTGGCAGGATCGAAACCATTCGAGACTTCGGCGATGAGGTTCGGGAAGCGGTTATTTCCGTAGCGTGCGGTGAGGACTGTCGTCGGATTAAGAATCCACGTGCTGTTGACCTGTGTCGTATCCACCTGACGGTGAAAGGTGTAGGAGTAGCTGCCTGGCAGGGTTCCGAGAGGATTGCCAAGCGGCTGGAGCGCTTCGTAGAAGATGTAAGAACCGCTGAGCGTCCACCAGGGGCGAATCTGCTGGTCAAGCTTTACGGTGACCTCCTGCGCGTGGTCACGGACATTGTCGGTCCCGGTGAAGTTGTTCTGTCCGGTCGGCGTGGCCGTCTGCGGAAGGGGAAAGTACGAGGCGATGCTTCTGCCGACTTTGCTGAGTTGGGCGGCCGGAATCGCGTTGCCGGGAAAGGGTGTGCGCTGGACTTTGCCGGAGGCATCAGTAAAGGTCTTCGTGGGGTCGTAGATGGTGTTCAGGGAGCCGTCGGTATTTAGGCTGTGAGAGAAGTCGCCGGTGCGCTCGAGAGCAGTAGGCACAGCAAAGGTTTCGGTAAATGGCGAGGTCTGGATGTAGCCCTCAGAGGCGATGGAGAAGAAGGTCCGTGCACCATGCGAGATGGGCACAAAGCCGCCGAGCGACGCGCCCCAGTTGTAGTAGGGGCTGTCCGGCCGCGGAATCCCTTGTCGGTTGGCGAAGAAGTCGTTCGCGAGCCAGGCGGTCTGGCGGGTTTCGCCGAGCACCGATCCATGAAAGGCATTTGAGCCGGAACGGAGAAGAGTATTGAACACACCGCCGCCCGTGCGCCCGACCTGAGCGTCATAGGTGTTCGCCTGCACCTTGACGTCCTGAATGGACTCGATGGTGGGAATCACGATCGGTCGATTGTTGGTGTCTGTGATCGGAACGCCATCGACGAGGTAAAGATTGGCGGCGACCGGGCCGCCGGCGACTGAAGTCTGCGACGTACCATTCTGATCCGCAAAGCGCACAAACTGCTGGTTGCCCGTATTCACAAAAACGCCCGAGACCTTGGCGGTCAGATAGGGATTGCGGCCGAGGATGGGAATGTCCTCAAGCTGGCGCTGCGAGAGATCCGTACTCACAGAAGCGGTTGAAGGATCGACGAGCGGTGCGTTGTCATTGACCTGAACGACGTTCGTTTCAGCGCCAACCGCGAGCGGCACGTCAAGGGTAAGGAAGTCCTGCGTTGCAAGCGCGATGTGGGTGCGATCTGTTGGCGCAAAGCCTGTGGACTGGATACGCAGGGTATAGGTGGCGGGACGCAAGGCGTTGAAGACGTACGTGCCGTCCGTTCCGGATGTTGTCGACCGGACCTGCTGCGTCGCCTCGTCAGTCAGAGAGAGGGAGGCATTTGGCAGAGCGGCCCCGCTTGCATCGGTGACCGTGCCGCGCAGGCCGCCGTTGAAGGTCTGAGCAAAAGCCGGATGGGAAAGCAGCAGCGCGGCAAAGGCCAGCGAACGAAAAGGAGGGCGAACACTTGCTGAGGTCAAGGCAGAGCTCCTTGCAGCGCACCGAGGAGTAGAGAAGTGTAAACGGATGCGGATCTGCGGTGTGACGAGGCGTTTGGAAGATCAGGCGTAAAAGGGTGAAACGTGGCCCAGAGGGGGAAGGGAACTAGCGACAGGTATGCGCGCGCCGGCTCAACTCAGCAGGACAGGCCTGCGAGGAACGACAACAACAGCATCGACTGACAGAAAGCATGGCCTGAGCATACCCACAACAAAACCGACCGTCAACGATCGAAGCCTGCGTCGTCTGCTTCGAAAGGCGAGGGAGCTGCTCTGCAAGCGAGCGGGCACCGCGAGAAGAACAGGATCGACTTGAAAGATTTTGCTGCAATAATCGGAAAGCCTGCTTATAGTGAAAGCGATTACATTTCTATCGGAGTCGATGCCATGACGACCCCAACAGAAGCCTCCTCACTCTTAAACTCTCCAGCACCCGCCACCCTGCAGGCAGAACTCGATGCGTCTTTTCCAATCGGAGCCGCGCAGACACATCTCTATGCGGAACACGGCTACATCACTCTGAAGCATGTACTGTCCCCGACGCTGCTTGAGCACTACCGGAAGGCGATTCACGAGCGCGTGGCTGCGCTTTCCCTCCACGCGGTGCCGCTGAATAAGCGCGATACATACCGCAAAGCCTTCCTGCAGATCATGAACCTCTCGAAGGAGTCGCCCAAAGCGAAGGAGTTTGTCTCTGGCAAGCGGCTTGCGCCAATCGCAGCGGAGCTGATGGGAGCCACTGGTGCCCGCATCTACCACGACCAGGCGCTCCACAAGAAAGCAGGCGGCGGCATCACGCCATCGCACGCGGACCAGTACTACTGGCCGGTGGGGTCTGATCGCACGGCTATGGCGTGGGTGCCGCTGCAGGACACCTTCGCTTCACCGGTTGCGACGCGAGCGCGCAGGTGGCGAAAATGAACGTTCTTGCCGCAATGCTCGATGCCGGCGATCAGAGAGATGGGCTGCCCCCAAGCTCTCAGGCGGGCGGTGACTTATGACGGAGACGCGTGCCGCAGTTGCTGACGGACATGGTACGTACGCCATTGAATCGGTCGGGCTGGCAGACCCCGGACCGGGCGAGGTGCTGGTGGCGCTCCGCGCAAGCGGCGTGTGTCATACCGACTGGGACTCGCTCCATTGGGGCCGGCCTCTGATCCTCGGGCATGAGGGCGCCGGCGATGTCATTCAGGTTGGTGAAGGCGTCATGCTTTGCAAAGCCGGCGACCGCGTCATGCTCAACTGGGCGATCCCCTGCGGCATCTGCTTCCAGTGTGCCCGCGGCAAAGAGAACATCTGTGAAGACCGCGGCACGGTGCCGGACAGCAGCTTCGTTCGTCGGGCGCCCGGGAAAGAGATCGCTTCTGCAGGTGCCATGCCCGCACGGAATACCGGCGGGACCGGGCCGGGTGCCTTCAATGCATCGTTCTCTCTGGGCACCATGGCAACGCATGCGCTGGTGCCGCAGGCGGCCGTGCTGCCGCTGCCTGACCGCGTTCCGTACGAGATCGGTGCAATCCTGGGTTGCGCCGTGATGACCGGCTTCGGCTCCGCGGTCAATGCGGCTCACGTCAGAGAGGGCAGCACGGTCGTGGTTCTGGGCTGCGGCGGCGTGGGTCTGAGCACCATGCTCGGTGCGCGTTACTGCGAAGCAGACCGCATCCTCGCGATTGATATCAACCCGGATCGCCTGGCGCTTGCCCGTCAGTTCGGCGCCACGGAAACCCTGCTTGCAGATCGCAACGACAGAGGCCTGCTCCAGGCGGCAGCGCAGGTACGTGCGCAGACCGGTGGCCGTGGGGCCGATTACGCGTTCGAATGCACGGCCGTTCCGGAACTTGGTGCCGCACCCCTTGCGATGGTGCGTAGCGCTGGCACAGCGGTGGGCGTAAGCGGCATAGAGAAGGTTGTGCTCGTCGATATGGAACTGTTCGAGTGGGACAAGCTCTACATAAACCCGCTCTATGGCGCATGCCGCCCGCAGCGCGATTTCCCGCTCATGCTCGATCTGTATCTCGACGGCAGGTTACCCCTGGATGCCATGGTGACGCGCCGCTACCCGCTCGAGGCACTGGATCGCGCCTTTGCGGATATGCACTCCGGCATCAACGCCAAAGGGGTACTGCTGCCTGGATAGCCCCTTCCATACCGTAGAACTCTCCGATGCGGCCTTTGAGAGTGATGGCCTTCGCGTTGCCACGGTGAAGAGCCGCGCCTTGGGCCGCCGTGCTGACGCAAGCTTCTGGGTGCCTACGGCTGATCGCATCGGTACGTTGCTCATCCTCCTGCACGGTGTCTGGGGCAGCCACTGGGTGTGGTCGCAAAAGGGTGCCGCTCACCGGACGGCACAACGGATGCTCGATGCTGGGGAGATCGCACCGCTGGTGCTCGCCATGCCGAGCGACGGTCTGGGCCGCGACGGCTCCGGCTATCTCACGTGGCCTGAGGATTGCGATGTCGAGCGCTGGATCGTCGAAGAAGTGCCGGCACTCGCGCGTCTTGCGGCTCCGGCACTTCAACCAGACGCGTCGATCGCCATCGCGGGTCTGTCGATGGGCGGCTATGGTGCATTGAGGCTTGGTGCGAAGTACCCCTCCCGCTTCAGTGCTATCGCGGCGCACTCTGCGATCACTGGTGTCGATGATCTTCTCAGCTTCGTCGAAGAGCCGCTGCCGGAGTACCTGGCATGCGCACCGCGGGAGGAACTCGATGCCGTGTACTGGATGCGGCGGAACCGCGCCCAGCTTGCACCGCTGCGCTTTGACTGCGGCGTAGACGATGCCCTCATCAGCAGTAATCGCGCACTCCATCACGAACTGCTGCGTGAGGGTATCGCTCATACCTGGATTGAACATGCCGGCGGCCACGAGTGGCCGTACTGGCAGCAGCACTTCGCCGACACCCTGCGCCACGTTCATCTCCATTGCCAGAAGAAAGAGACCCCATGAACTCCTCCGTTCGTCACCTCAGCGCTCTCTTGCTGCTGTCTCTGCCTGCCATGCTTCCGGCGCAAGCTCTTCGTTCTGCAACGGTGCGGGTGGATGCTTCGCGTGTCGACAATCACATCAGTCCACGCATGTACGCGGCGTTTACCGAAATGATGGCAGAAGACATAAAGCGTGGTCTTACCGCGGAGATGCTCCTGGACCGGTCTTTCGAGCAGCCGGCGGACTATCTGGGACTGCCTGCTCACTGGCAGCTTGAACCGGACGAGCGCAACGATACTGTAGGCGCGATCCGCTTTGTGCAGAGCACCGAAGCAGCGTACCCGACCATGGATGCCGCCACGCAAAAGCTCAATCATTCCCTCAGCGTCACCCTGGCCCCCGGCGATATCACCGACACGCGCCGCGGCTTTTCGCAAGGCACCCTGTCCGTTCTGGCGGGCCAGCCGTACCGCGGAACCATCTGGGCGAAGCTTCCTGCAAAGGACGGGTATGCGGGGACAGTCCGTGTGGCGCTGGAAGAGAACAACAGCGACGGAACTTCGTACGCATCGGCCACGCTGCGCGGCATCGCGGGTGACTGGACCAGATACGATTTCACCCTGACGCCGACGCGGACGGATCGCTTCGCCAAGCTCAGCTTTCTCTTCGACGGACACGGCACGCTCTTTCTCGATCAGGCATCTCTTGAGCCAGCAAGTGCGCGTGACCAGGTGCGTGCTGACACTGAACAGATGATTGCTGCACTGCATCCGTCCTTTCAGCGCTGGCCTGGCGGCAATGTTGCACAGGACTACCACTGGCAGTGGGGCATCGGTCCGCGCGATCAGCGGCCAGTCTTCGTCAACCGGGCATGGAGCAACGCTCCCGAGCCAAACGACTTCGGCACCGACGAGTATCTGGCGTATTGCGAACGCCTCCACATCGAACCGACGATCACCATCAACCTGGACGGCGCGGGCGCGACAGCCGAAGAAGCCGCGCACTGGGTGGAATACGTGAACGGATCGCCCGACTCAAAGTACGGTGCCATGCGCGTCGCGAACGGCCATCCTGCTCCATGGGGTGTAAAGCAATGGGAGCTCGGGAACGAGATCTTCGGTGGCTGGGTGCGCGGCCACGTCACGGCCGAACAATATGCCCAGGCTGCGGTCCGTTACGCACACGCCATGCGGGCGGTCGATCCTTCGCTGCGCCTGGTTGCGGTTGGGGAAGGCATCTTCAACGGCAGCGACGCCTGGAACTCCACCGTGCTCCGAATCGCTGGACCGGAGATTCAGTATCTTGCCGTACATGACTACACCTCGCTCGCTGAGAACAGCAAGGCTGCCGATCCGCGTAGCGCGATGATGGCTCGCGCCGGCGCCTTCGAACGGAACTACCGTCACATAAGCTATCTGGTGCAGCAGAGTGCGCCGGGACGCAATATCAAGCTGATCGTTAACGAGTGGAACCTCTTCTACGGGGCGGAGATCATGCAATCCATGGACGGCGCGGTCTATGCCTCCCGGGCGATGAACGGCTTTGAGCGTGACGGCGACATCGTTGAGGCAAACAGCATCTCCGACCTGCTGAACGGATGGGTCGGTGGCATTCTCCAGGCCAGTCGTGATCGCGTGTACGGCACGCCACAGTTCTACGCCGTGAAGCTCTACAGCGATAATCCTGCAGCAGACAGTCTGAAGACGGTCGTCGAATCGCCTGAACTGATGCCGGGTGTGGCTGCCGTTGATGCCGTTGCTGGACACTCCCGTGACGGCAGCCGGCTATACCTGAAGATCTCGAATGCCGACAGGACGCATGCCGTGCACACGACGCTGACGGTCGCCGGTTTCTCTTACGCAAAGAAGGCCACGGTTCAGTTACTGACGTCTGCGGACACACGGCAGCGCAACAGTTTCGCCCATCCCACTGTCGTGTTGCCGGTCGAGCGTCCGCTCCAGTGTGCAGCCGCCTGTGTTCTGGATCTGCCGCCGGATGCTGTGGCAGTCTTCACACTCACCGCGCACGACGCGCGCTCGCACGAGGACAAAAGGTTGCGCTGAGCGTCTCACGCTATGATGCGGCAGGGATAACTGCAGCACAAGGGAGAGAAACCGACGCATGAACATCACGGCAGTCGCACGCAGGGCACGTGTCTCAACCGCGACGGTCTCCCGTACGATGAACGATTCCGGTCGTGTCCTGCCGAAGACGGCAGAGCGTGTTCGCAAAGCCATCGCCGAGCTTGGGTTTCATCCCGACATCAACGCGCGCGCACTTGGGTCCGGACGCTCCAGCCTGTACGGACTCATCATCTCTGACATCACCAATCCATTCTTCCCCGAACTCGTGAGAGCCTTCGAAGACATCGCGGTCAAACACCAGAAAGAAATCCTGATTGCGAACACCGGCTACGACCCAAAGCGTCTGGATATCTGCGTCAATCGTATGGTGCAGCGCAGGGTCGACGGCGTAGCCATCATGACATCGGAGATGGATGAAACCTTGCTGAAGGGACTTCAAACACGCAAGATTCCCCTGGTTCTACTGGACAGGCACGCGCAAGGCCCGGGTGTAAGCAGCGTGCGAATCGATCATGCCGCGGGTATGCTGCAGGCCGTCGAGCATCTGGTGGCTCTTGGTCACTCTGATATCGGCTTCATCCGCGGTCCGGTCAGTCTTGCGACCGCGCGGGTCAGGTATAAGGCCTTTCAGGATGCCTGCAAACGACACCGTGTCCGGGTTACGGCAAGATGCATTGCGCAGGGCGATCACGGCGTTGAAGGCGGCTACAAAGCCATGCAGGATCTGCTTAAGAAAGGTGCCGGGCTTACCGCGGTCCTCTGCTCAAACGACCTCACTGCCATCGGAGCGATGGAGACCATCTATGAGCAGGGCCTCCGCGTTCCGGAGGATATCTCCGTTGTCGGTTACGACGACATCCTGCTAAGCGCTTACACCCGGCCGGGACTGACTACCGTCAACGTGCCTCGGGAGCAGGTCGCAAGCGCGGCATTTCTCAGTCTGCTTTCCTACGGGCAAGGTGCCGATCTGAATCTGCCCGGTCAAGAGCACATCCTTGTTCCGAAACTGGTCTGCCGCCGTTCCACTGCACGGCCTTCAGCAGGAACGCTTGAAGAGGAAAGCACCCGCGGAGCTTAGCCACCGTGGAGTTCGAACAGACTTTGTCGCCCCGACAATGCTTCGACCGTTCTTGGATGGCCGCTTGACTTCTTGCGTGTACAGTGTCAACCTATGCCGGTAGACAACGTCAACCATCGTAGGGGCGGCAATGGCAACAGTTCTGATTACGGGAGATCACGCGGGCCTCGGTCGTGCCGCAGCGGAAGACCTTGTGACGAGGCGCGTCGATCTGATCCTGGCCGGACGCGATCTCGACAGAGTGGAGAGAGCCGGTCGGCAGCTTCAAGAGAAACACGGGATAAAAGTCACACCTTTACTGCTGAATCTGGCCTCACTGGAATCAGTTCGGGCCGCAGCCTCAAAGATCCGTGACATGGTGGCCGCAGGGGCCTTGGAACCGCTTCAAGCTCTGCTGTGCAACGCTGGTGCCTCATTCCGGGGGTCGATCTCCTACGGCGTCGATGGCTATGAGGAGACCTTCGCTACCAATCACCTGGGGCATTTTCTTCTCGTAAATCTCCTGCTGGATAGCATTGCCGATGGAGGCCGGGTTGTGTTCACTGCAAGCGGTACCCACGATCCGGAGACGATGGACGGGAGAGTTGTGGGCGCGGCGGAAGAACCCGATGCCGAAGCACTCGCGAATCAAGGTAAGGACGGCAAAGAGCCGGTCTCAGGCGGCAAGCGCTATGCGACATCCAAGCTGTGTAACATCCTGTTCAGCTACGAATTGGATCGCCGGCTGCAAGCGGCACATCAATCTGTGTCTTCCATTGCATTTGATCCGGGTCTTATTCCGGAAACCGGTCTCGCCAGAACGGCGCCCGTCTTCGCGCAGTGGCTGTTTCGTACGTCACTCCTGAAATGGACGTTCAAGAAGCTCGGTGTCACAATGGGCAGCCTGCCCTTTTCAGGAGCGTCGTTGGCATCTCTTGCGGTCGATGACAGATTTGCAACCGTCTCGGGCACTTACCTCCAATCGAACAGCGGAACGCTCAGCGAGAGGCAATCCTCGAAGGCGTCCTACGATCAGGCAAAGGCGGCAAAACTCTGGGTGGATTCGGAGCGCCTGGTGCGGCTCACCATCAACGAACAACCCCGCAGGCTCGGATGACCACGGCGGATCGCATCGTCGATGCCGCAGCGTCGCTTCTGGATGCGGGCGGTGAGAGTGCGGTCACGTTGCGAGCTGTGGGTCTGGCCAGCGGGGTCTCTCACAACGCTCCATACAAGCACTTCAAGAGTCGAAGCGCTCTGCTCGCGGCTGTCGCAACGCGTGACTTCACTGAACTGGAAGAGGCGTTCGCGAGGATTGGCCGTGAGCGTGTACGACCGCTTACCAAGCTGAAGCGAGCCTTGCAGCACTTCATCACGTACGGCCGAGAGTTCCCGGCCCGCTACCGATTGCTCTATAGCGATCCGGAACTCGCAAGGCAGGGTGGGGACCTTGAAGCCGCGGCGATGAAATCCTTTCTAACGTTTACGTCCCTGGTAAGCGAGTGTCAGCAGAGTAAGCAGTTGCCGAGCGTGCCGCCCCTTCAGCTAGCCGGCCTCCTCTACGCCTCGGTCCATGGCCTCATCGACTTACAGGCGGGCGGACAGATGCGAAGCGAAAAAGGCTTGATGGGTGCAGAGGCGGGAGTGCTTCTGCTTCTGAAACTTCTTTCGCAAGCTGAGTAGAATGCTTCAACCATGCAGAAGACCTAAATTCGTGGCAACCATCCAGGCAAAGCGGTCGGTGAGCTTGCCAAACTCGTCGGAGAGTCTGCAGCTTCTAATCAGAGGGCCAAGAGAAGAGCAGTCACATCCGTATCGTTAGGAACGCGAAGCTCTGCCTCTCATCGAAAGCCGGAGCCATTCTCATTGCTGACCACGCACCCGCGAAGACAACGAAGTAAGCCGTCAGGAGACGACACGCGGCGGAACGTAAAGATCGTCTGTGATTTCCTCGAGCTTTCACCAGAGACCCCCGTAGCTCTCCTATGCGAAGGTCGCACGCTTCACTTCAGGTCGTCTTTGCTGAACCATGGATAGAGAATCGGCAGCACATACAGCGTCAAAATCGTCGCGGTCAGTAGCCCGCCGATGACCACGGTGGCCAGCGGTCGCTCGATCTCCGCACCCCGCGAGGTTGAGATCGCCATAGGGATGAAGCCGAGGCTCGCGACCAGAGCTGTGATGAGCACCGGCCGAAGTCGATCTGCGGCACCCTGGTGTACCGCATCTTCCATGGCTTTCCCCTCCCGGCGCAGCGCGTTGATGTGGCTCACCATCACAATGCCGTTCAGCACAGCGATGCCGAACAGGGCAATGAAGCCGACACACGCGGACAGGTTCAGATTGATCCCGCGCAGCCAGAGCGCAGCAATGCCGCCCACCAGCGCCAGGGGAACGATCAGCAGAATCAGCGCCATCTGCCTCGTGTTCTGGAAGGTCGCATAGAGCAGCGCCGCGATGATCAGCAGCGAGACGGGAAAGACCAGCAGCAGCCGCGTCTGGGCGCGCCTCTGGTTCTCATACTGGCCACCCCACTCCAGGTGATACCCCGGCGGTAAAGTAAGCTGCTGCTCTATCTGCGTGCGGCACTCCTTGACAAAGCTGCCCAGATCGCGCCCGCTCACGTTCGACATCACCACAGCCCGGCGATGCGCCTGCTCCCGATTGATCAAAATAGGTCCGCCCACCGTACGGATCTCGGCTACCTGGTCCAGCCGTACGAGCTCTCCCTGTGGCGTCTTGATCTGCAGCGATCGTAGCTGCTCCGGGTCGTTGCGCAGCGCTTCAGGAAGTCGAACCGCAATCGGGAAACGCTCCTCTCCCAGCAGCATCTCCGAGAGCTGCTTCGAACCATACATTGTCTCGATCACTTCCTGGACGTCCGAGACATTTACGCCATAGCGGGCCGCCGCGCGGCGATCGATCCGCACCTGCAACTCCTGCGCGCCGGAGATCCTCTCCATCTGCGTCTCCGACGCGCCGTTGACTTTGGAAAGTATCGTCTGCGCCTGACGCGCCAGTTGCTCTAATATGTCGAGATCCTGGCCAAAGATCTTGAGGGCTACATCGCCGCGCGTGCCCGTGATCGTTTCGTCCATGCGCATCTGCATCGGTTGCGTGAACTCATACGTGACCCCGGGAATCTGGTTTAGGGATCGTTCCAGAGTGTGCGAGAACTGCTCTTTCTGTTCAGGAGCCGCAGCCTCCATCTTCGGCGTGAACTTCAGGTACGAATCCGACTCATACTCACCCATCGCCTCCGTTGCGAGATCCGGCCGCCCAAGCTTTGTAACAACGCTGTCTACTCCGGAGGCAGCCTTGATTGTTTTTTCGATCTCCGTGCCGATCGCAATCGACTCTGTCAGTGAAATCCCGGGGAGGCGCTTGGAGGTCACCACCATCGAGCCCTCGTCAAGCGTCGGCATGAACTCCGTTCCGATAAACTTGAGTGAACCCAGCGCCAGAGCGATCAGAACCAAAGACACACTTAGGATCAATCTACGGTGTCGTTCGCTCCGCACCAGCGAACGGCTGTAGCGATCGCGCAGTCTGTCAAACCAGGAGGGCGTCACCCCCGTGCCCTCTGATCTCTGCTGCCCGTCTGGCTGTCCCGATTGTTCCCCCACGCGGGCCAGCAGCTTCGCGCGATGTCGCAGGGCGACCGTACAAAGTGTGGGCACAACGAAGAGCGCCAGCAGCAGAGATCCGGTCAGCGCGGAGACAACTGTAACCGCCATCGGTCGAAACATTCGCCCTTCCAGGCTTTGCAGCGTGAGCACCGGCAAGTAAACCGCGATGATGATGAGCACTCCAAAGATCACAGGCCGCGACACCTCGAGCGCGGCCTCGCGGATGATCTCCGTCAATGGTCGACGCGGATCGCCTGTCTCCAGACGATGCATGCAGTTCTCCACCATCACAACCGAGCCATCGACAATCGTGCCAAAGTCTATCGCACCCAGGCTCATCAGGTTTACCGAAATCCCAAACAGATCCATGCCGATAAAGCCGAACAGGAGGGAGAGCGGAATCGTAAACGCCACAACCAGCGCCGCGCGCCAGTCTCCGAGAAAGAGGAGCAGGATCACCAGCACCAGGCAGGCTGCTTCAATCAGATTGCGCCGCACCGTTGCCGTCGTTCCGTTGATCACATCGGACTGGTCGTAGAACTGAACTATCTTTGCGCCGTTCGGCAGCGTCAGGCCGGCGATCTTCTGCTTGACCTCCTTGATGATCTTCTGCCCGTTCTCGCCGCGCAGGAGGATCACCATGCCGGAGACCGTCTCCCCTTTCCCGTCCTTCATCACAGCGCCATGGCGCGGCAGCGGCTCCGTGGTAATCGTCGCAACCTGACGCAAGAGAACAGGAACGCCGTCGGTCGTGGACACGACAATGTTGCCCAGGTCGTCCGTTCCCTCAGCCCGTCCCAGGCCGCGCACCGTGTACTGTTGCTCAGCATGCTCAATGTAGCTGCCGCCGAAGTTGGCGTTATTGTTGGTCACCGCCGCAACCACGTCGTGCAATGTCAGATTGAAGCGGCGCAGGCCCTCCGGAACCACCTCAACCGTGTACTGCTTCGTCTCACCGCCCCACGAGTTGATCTCGCTCACTCCGGGAATGGTGAGCAGCGCATAGCGGATCACCCAGTCCTGCAGCGTCTTCACCTGCATCAGAGACATGCCTGGCGCAGAGACCGTGTACTGGTACACCTCGCCAAAGGCCGTCGACATCGGCATCATCTGCGGCGAAAGACCCGCTGGAATGCGGCCTTGCACCTGGTTGATCCGCTCCGCAACCAGCTGTCGAACGAGATATTTGTCCATCGCGTCATCGAAGATGACCGTAACCATCGAAAGGTCGAGCTTTGAGGTGGACCGTACCATCTGCAGCTTCGGCATTCCCATCATCGATGTCTCGATCGGATAGGTCACCAGCTGCTCCACCTCAACCGGAGACATGCCCGGACACTGCACTGTGACCACCACTTGATTGTTCGTCAGATCAGGAAAGGCCTCAAGCGGCAACCGAAGCATGACAGTGATGCCGCCGATGAAGAGGACAACAAGCAGCACCAGGACCAGCCACCGGTTCGATAGAAAAAAGCTGACGAGCCTCCCCATGGTCTAACCGTCTCCCGTAGTGGCTTTCAGCATCTCGGACTTCACGAGGAACGCACCTTGAACGACGATCTTGTCGCCTGGCTGAAGGCCGTTGAGGATCTCCGTCATACCCTGCAAGCGTGTCCCGGTGTTCACAGTCACCGCGCGGAAGGTCTGTCCGTCCCGCGTGGCAAAGACCACCATCATGCCGTTGATGTCCTGCAGTGCGGCTTCCGGAACAAAAATGGCGGTGCGCGTCTTTGCTTCCCCAATCTGCGCCGAGACAAACATTCCAGGTCGCAGCCGTGTGCCAGGATTCGGAACAACAATCCGCACAGGAACGGTGCGCGTCGCCGGATCAAGCGTGTCTCCCAGCATACCCACCCTTCCATGGAAGGTCTGGCCCGCAGGGCCTGAAGTCACGATCTCTGCTTCTGCCCCCTTGTGCACCAGCGAGAGATCCTGCTGATTGACCGCGGCCGAGATCCACACCGTAGACAGATTCGAAATATCGAAGGCGTCAAAGCCCGTGTCGACAACCTGTCCGACGCTCACGTTCCGCGCAAGAACAACACCATCAATCGGCGATCGAAGAGGAACAAGCTCGCGATCATAGAGATTACCCGCGTTGAGCGACTCCGGCGATACCTGCAACAGCTCCGAAAGATGCTCGCGCTCCATATGCACGCTTGCCTCCGCATCCACCAGCATCTTTTCGGCCTGCAGCAAGTCCTGATCAGAGCGCTGCTGCTCCTCAAGCGAGGCCGCCTGAATGGAGAACAGGTGGTGGTAGCGGTCTCGCGCCTGCCGTGCGAACAGCACGGCGCCACGCTGTCTGTCAGCCGCCGAGTACGCCTGCACCAGCGCGCCGACCGTCTCATGCACAGAGTGACTATGTAGCTCACCCAGAGTCTCGCCGCGTCGCACGACTGCGCCCGAAAGCACATTCACCGCGGTTATGCGCCCGTCTGCCAGCGTGCCCAGATGCGATGTGTGCTGCTCGTCCACCTGCACCTGCCCGCCTACGGAAAGCGCCTGCGGCACACGCTCGACCGCCACCTCGGCAACCTGGATGCCCGCCTTCCGCTGATCCTCGAGCGCGATCCGTGCGGTGTCGTTCGGCTCTGCTCCGCCTGCGCTGCTCTTGTCCGGCTTGCCTTTGCCGTCAGAGCTCTGCGCTGCCGACGCATCGCTGCTCTGCTTTGAACTTGCATCTTTTGTCGCGGAGCCCTTCGACCCCGACTCGGAGTTGCTCGTTTCGGTCTTGCCGGAACAGCCCGCGAACATCGCCGCGAGAAGCAGCAGCGCGAGGGAAGCTGAAGTTCGCCTCATGGACGCACTCCGTATGCAAGCTGCAGGCGAAGGCCGGCCTGCTGAAACTCGGCCAGCGTGCGCAGCGCCGTCACCTCCACGTCAACGGCGGTGCGTTCCGCATCAAGGTAGCGCAACAGATCGACTCCGCCCGTGCGATATGCGTCATCCATGATCGTCATGTTCTGTTTAGCTCGCGCCCGCATCTCCGGAAGAACCTTGCGCACAATCCGCTGTTGCGACGCATACGCCTGCTCAGCCGCTGTGACGTCGGCGCGAACGATTAGTTCGAGCTGCTGCACTCGATCCTGTGCGGCGCGAAGGTTCGCTCGTGCCCGCTCGATCTCGCCTTGATTGCGGTTCGCGAAGGGCAGCGGAATCTGCAGGGCCGTATAGAGCGTGTTTGTCCCCGAGTTGCGCTTGTAGCCGCCGAAGATGTCTACATCCGGCACCCTCTGCGCGAGCTGCAGCTTGATCTCTGCTTCAGCTGCAGCCACCGCCTCATGCGCGACCGTAACATCAGCGCGATTCAACAGAACCGACGCCGGCGTTTGCGTCTGGATCGCGTTCAGGGTATCGAGCGAGTCCGTAAGTTTGATCTCGCTGTTTGGCTCGCGTCCCATCTCTTTATATAGTTCGATGCGTGTGAGCAGTGCCTCGCGCCGCGCCGCCGCTAGCGAGAGTTCAAGCCGGTCTCGCTCAATCTGCACCCGCAGCAGATCCACCCCGCGCATGGCGCCCGCCTGTACCCGCTCCTTGTTGTACAGCACGATCGCATCAACCGTACGCATGTCCTCTTCAAGCAGGCGCGCGATCCCTTCATTGGCTACGACGCTCCAGTACGCCGCCGCCACCCGGCCGGCAATCTGCTGGAGCAACAGCACGCGTTCCGCCTCACTCCGCCGCACAATCGCCCGAGCGACTCCAAGCCTTCGAGATCGTTTGCCACCTGGCTCCAGGAGCTGCGCGATCTCACCATAGTCTTCCGTCTGGTTGGCAAAGCTGAAGTTGTCAGCCCACGGGCGAATATCCTCGGATTGCAGGTACAGCCTTGGGTTCGGCCGCAAGGCCGCCTGCGTCACTCCCCCACGCGAGGCATCCACCAGATCCTGCGCTTCGCGCGCCTGTGGACTTGTCTGCGCCTGTTCAATCGCCGCGTGGAGACTCAGGCCGGAGACGCTTTGGCCTCTTAGATCTCCGGAAAAGCAGGAGAGCAGGCCAAAAACGAGAGAGAGCCGAGACAGGACTGCGCCGGATTGTGATTGGTACATGTGGATTCCGCACTCTCTCAGCGACTTGCTTGATATATCAGAGCAGATCCGCACTTCCTGCGTCAGCAAGCAAACCCAGGTGGCTGGAAACAACCCTCTTCCCAGGACACCTCGCCCTGAGTGAGCCTACTTGCCCGCCGCTTCCGGCACAAGGTGTTCTCGCTTGGATGGTCTGGCTGAACTTCCAAAGGATCCAGGCCAGACCTAGCGGCTGCGAGCGGAGCGCGTCAAACAGACGGCAGGAACAGACCGGAACGAACAGAACGATCAGCCTGCACGCTCCTCGCACGTCTGCACAGCTTCAGGTACTCGCTTCCATTCCTCGCTGCGTCCGAAGATCTTCAGTCCCACATAGCCCCGAAGCTTCAGGAGATCACCCTCCGCTATGAAGGTTCCACTGTAGGTCCTGCCGGACATCGGATCGTAGAGCGATCCGCCGTCAGCGCTTCTTCTGTCCTCCGTCACCTTGAATCCACTACCTATCTCCAGTCCGCACAGGGAGCGCATCTGGAGCTTGCGGTCAGGATTCCTGCTATCCACTCTTTCGGCTGCGCCTGCCGGAATCTGCAGGATCTTCAGGCATTCCTTCTCTCCGCAGCGATACACCGTCACGATCGAGCCCGTCGGTGTTCTCCAGTTTCCCTCAACCGGCTTTGTCTGTGCCCCACCGCAATGGGCCCGGAGCAGCACACCAGCGACAACGATCAGCAGTCTTCCGCGCACACGATCTCCTTGGAGCCACACCTGCATCTGTGCTCCGGATAGATGCGGGACAATCCACGCGTGTTTCCCCGGCACGAAGCGACGAGCGCACGAAAGCTTAAGAGCTCCATCAACATCTCTTCGAGCAGCCTTGGCTCTGTTAGAACAAAAGCTTCGTACACTGTAGGCGCATGCTCGACATTCTGCGAGGCCGCCGCATTCTCGTTACCCGGGCTCGCGCGCAGGCCTCTCACCTCGCCGGAGAGCTCGAGCGCCTCGGTGCTGCGCCTGTTCTTATCCCCGCCATAGAAATTGCCCCACCCCTCTCCTTTGTCCTGCTTGACCGCGCCATCACGTCTCTCGATCGCTTTGATTGGCTCGTCTTCACCAGTGCCAATGCCGTCCACGCCTTTGCGCAGCGTTCGCGCGATCTCGGCCGGTCGCCCCATCCAGCACGCATCGCCGCCATCGGTCCCGCGACTGCCGTCGCTCTCGCCGCCGAAGGCATCGAACCGCGCCTCTCACCGCTGCTTCTGCCGCCAGTCTCTGTTGCAGAGTCCCTCGCCGCCACGCTCCTACCTGCAGTCAGCGTGCTCCTCAGGGCGAACAGGCCTCCGTGCCTCGCTTTTATCCGCGCTGTGTCCGCGCGCGACGTTCTGCCGGAGTCTCTGACCGCTGCAGGAGCCACTGTGGAGATCATTCCCGCATACCGTACTCTCCTGCCGCCGGGCTCCGTTGCCGCTTTGCAGTCCTCCTTCGCTGACGCCACCGTCGCGCCCGAGGCGGCAACCTTCACCAGCTCTTCAACCGTCACGAACCTGCTGGCTCTGCTCCACGCAGCCAGCATCGCCCTTCCACCATCCCTGCTGCGAATCTCGATCGGTCCCATTACCAGCAGCACTCTGCGCGAACTCGCGATGCCTCCTCACGCGGAAGCTGTCGAGCCAAACATCCCCTCGCTCATAGAAGCTCTCGCACAGGCCTTTCTGCAGCGGGCCTCTACGCTGGACTCGATCTAGTCTTCGGCGTCTCTGGACGTCGTCTCTCGTCCATCACCGTCGAAGCCGTCGGCAGCCACTCTTCCCCTGAGCTCCACGTCTTGTCCTTTGACCGGCAGATCGTCTCAAATCCGCACTCCGCACAGCGCGGCTTCCGCGCCACGCAGATCTGCCGCCCATGAAAGATGATGCGGTGGCTGGTGTTGATCCATTCCGCCTCCGGGAGGATCTTCTGCAGCCCCCGCTCCACCTTCTCGGGCGTCGTCTCCTTCGTCAGCTCCAGCCGCAGTGAGATTCGCAGCACATGCGTGTCCACCACCACGCCCACCGCGATCCCGTACCAGCTCCCAAGCACCACGTTCGCCGTCTTCCGCGCCACCCCGGGTAGCCGAAGCATCTCGTTCATCGTCTGCGGCACGGCTCCGCCAAACTCCTCCGTCACCACGCGCGCCGCACCTTGAATCGACTTCGCCTTTGCCCGGAAGAATCCGGTCGTCCGGATCACCTCTTCAAGCGCCGGCAGGGAAGCCTCTGCCATCGCCTTTGGCGTCGAAAACAGCCGAAACAACTCCGGCGTCACCAGATTCACCCGCGCATCCGTACACTGCGCCGAAAGGATCGTCGCAACCGTCAGCTCCCACGCATTCTGATGATGCAGCGCGCACACCGCATCCGGATACAGCGCGCGTAGCCGCTTCAGGATCTCCGCAACGCGCGCCTTGTCCGTAGCCCGCAACGCCCGAGACTTACTCGTCGTCACCATACTCATCCCAGGCGGTTCAGCATCTCTTCCGGCGGCAGCCGCACACACGAGAAGATCGGCGTGTCCTCCAGCGTGTACAGGCTGATCTCCGTCTCGCGCAGCTGCTGCACCAAATCCAGAAAGTCCTCCGGGAAGTTCGTCTCGAACGCCACCACAAACTCCTGGTCGTCTATCCCGAACGAGTACGTCGTATTCAGCTTCACCCGCGGATAGAGCAGCCCGATCCGGATATGCTCGTCCATCAGCCGCTTCCGCTCCGCCGCCGACAGCAGATACCACGGCCGCGTCTTCCAGAACGGATAGACGAAGATGTACTTCTGTCCGCCTGGACGGATCGCCCCCCGACCCTCGCCTTCACTCTCATCCTCGCGATCGATCTGGTACTGTGACCGCTTCGTCATCGCCAGAAAGTTATGCGGAGAGTTTAGATACCCGCCCAGCGGCGTTCCCATCAGCTCCGATCGCATCCGGTTCAGCTCCTCTACCGAGTAGCCGATCGACCAGATGCACATATCCACGTCGCCCCGCGTTCCAATCGTCGAGTACGTCAGCGACAGAAACTCACCCGGTTTGTTCCACCGCTTCAGCACCTCGGCAAACAGCCGCCGATGCTCGGCCTTCTCCTCTGCCGGAAGCCTTCGCCACTCCGGCTCTACCTTGTAGAAGCTGAAGCACACAATCTGCCGCTTCACCGCCGGCTTGGACGGATCGCGTGGCGCAGGGGAGGAACTGCTCGCCGTCCGGCCTGGTACAACGGCTGCCGCTGCCGCAGCAGGGGAGGGAACTGCCGTCGTCGGCGCTTCTGTGGTCTCGGGCTGCGGTGTAAGTGTCTCTGCCATAGCCTCTATTCTCTCGCGAACGCCCATCGCGAGCAAAGCCCGGCTTCGATCAGCCGGTATACTCATCCCGAAATGTCAGAAAAAGTCTTCGCCCTCCTCGTCACCCTCATTGCCAGCGGCGGCTACGCCACCGTCGCCCTCCTGATGGCGATCCAGTCGGCCTGCATCCCCATCCCGTCTGAGGTCATCATGCCGCTCGCCGGCTACGCCCTCGCTCACACCCAGGCGCAGCTCATCCTGCTCGCCACCGTCGCCTCGCTCGCCTCGAACATTGGCTCCATCCCCGCCTATTGGGTCGGCGCCCGCGGCGGCCGGCCCATGGTCGAGCGCTACGGCAGCTATATGCTCCTCAGCCGCCGCGATCTCGATCTCGTCGACCACTTCTTCGACAAGTTCGGCTCCATTACCGTGCTTGTCGGCCGCATGCTTCCCATCGTCCGCACCTTCATCGCCTTCCCCGCCGGCGTCGCCAAGATGAACCAGCTCCGCTTCCACCTCTACACCTTCCTCGGCTCCTGGCCCTGGTGCTACGCGCTCGCCTATATCGGCATGCGCCTCGGCGCCTCCTGGAACACCAACCCGCGCTTCAAAGAGATCTTCCACCGCTTCCATCTCGGCGTCGAACTGGTTCTCCTCCTCGGCATCGTCTGGTTCATCTCCTCTCATTGGAAGAACCGTATCCGCACCGAACCCGCCTAAAAAAGCTGCGAGCTCGCCGGGCGACGTCCCACGACGCCCATTTGCCCCACCTTCACCCTGCAGGCGATACTAACCCGTCCGCGCAGCCGGAAATCCGCACCACAGAAGGGTACGTCCAGCACAATGTCTACACCCGAAGCCGCCAGCCCCACGGCGGCCAGCATCACCCCCGCCACCGGCAAACTTGGCATCATGATCCCCGGCATGGGAGCCGTCGCCACCACCCTCATCGCCGGCGTTGAAGCCGTCCGCCGCGGCCTCGCCAAACCCATCGGCTCCACTACCCAGATGGGTACCATCCGCCTCGGCAAACGCACCGACGAGCGCACGCCGCTCATCAAAGACTTCGCCCCTCTCGCGCACTTGGATGACCTCGTCTTCACCGGGTGGGACATCTTCGGCGGCAACCTCTACGACGCCGCCAAGCACGCACAGGTCCTCGACCGCGATCAGCTCGAAGAGATCCGCCCCTTCCTCGAGTCCATCGAGCCGATGCCCGGCGTCTTCGATCAGCACTATGTCAAACGCCTCAACGGCACCTCCGTCAAGCAGGGCAAGAACAAATGCGATCTCGCCAACCAGATCCGCAACGACATCGCCGCTTTCAAAACGAAGACGGATCGCCAGGTGATGATCTGGTGCGGCTCAACCGAGATCTTCCTCGAGCAAACCCCCGCCCACCAGACCCTCGCGGCCTTCGAGAAAGCCCTCGTCGACGACGACCCCAGCATCTCGCCCTCCATGCTCTACGCCTGGGCCGCGCTCAAGGAAGGCATTCCCTTCGCCAACGGCGCCCCCAACCTCACCGTCGACATCCCCGCCCTGCGCGAGCTCTCGCGCAAGAGGAACGCACCTGTCTGCGGCAAGGACTTCAAGACCGGCCAGACCTTCATCAAGACCGTCCTCGCCCCCGCCTTCAAGACCCGCATGCTCGGCGTCGCCGGCTGGTACTCCACCAACATCCTCGGCAACCGCGACGGCGAGGTTCTCGACGACCCCGAGTCCTTCAAGACCAAGGAAGAGTCCAAGCTCGGCGTCCTCGACATCATCCTTCAACCCGAGCTCTACCCCGACCTCTACAAAGACCTCTACCACAAGGTCCGCATCAACTACTACCCGCCTCGCGGCGACAACAAAGAGGGCTGGGACAACATCGACATCTTCGGCTGGCTCGGCTACCCGATGCAGCTCAAGGTCGACTTTCTCTGCCGCGACTCCATCCTCGCCGCCCCGCTCGCGCTCGATCTCTGCCTCTTCCTCGATCTCGCCGCGCGCACCCCCAGCCTGCGTGGCCTCGGCATCCAGGAGTGGCTCTCCTTCTACTTCAAAGCCCCGGACTCCGCTCCCGGCGTCTACCCCGAACACGACCTCTTCATTCAGTCCATGAAGCTCAAGAACACCCTTCGCCACATCATGGGCGAAGACCTCATCACCCACCTCGGCCTCGACTACTACGGCGAGTAGCCGCAGCTCAAAATCTCCGCACGTGAGGAAGGCCGAAGAGGAACTCTCTTCGGCCTTCCTCAATCACGGCACCTGTTCCTGTTGCCATTTCGAGCGAAGTGGAGGAACGTGGTTTGCCGTCTACTCGAACGAAGCGACGCACTCACTTCCGCCCCTACCCCTCCGCCACCGCCAGCAGCCGCCCCCAAAGCTCCTTGATCCCCGTACCCTTCTCCGCGCTGACCGCCAGCACCTCATCCACCTCATGCGCCTTCCGCAGCGCCGCCAGGTTCTTCTGCAGCACATTCTTTGACACTCGATCCGCCTTCGTTCCAACCACCAGGTAGGGCCGCCCCATCTCCTGAAAGAAGTGAATCAGGGTCGTATCAGAAGCCTGCGGCGGAATGTTGGTATCCACCAGACATATGCCCAGCGCCAAAGTCTCCCGTTCCACCAGGTAGGGCTCGATAAACTTCGGCCACTCCGCCGAGATCGACTTTGAAATCTTCGCGTACCCGTATCCGGGCAGATCCGCAAAGATCATCGTAGGTACCACCTTTGGTCGGTCTCGCGTTCCCTCATGGAGAGCAAAGAAATTGATCGCTCGCGTCCGTCCTGGCGTTGAGGACGTGTGCGCCTGCTTCGACCCAAGCAGTGCATTAATCAACGAAGACTTGCCAACGTTCGATCGTCCCAGAAAGGCAATCTCCGGCGCGCCATGCGTCACCGCGGCAGGAGGGAAGTGTTCGCGATCGACCGCGGAGCGTAGAAAGATCGGAGTCAACTGCATCGTCCGAGTCTATCGTCTGTTCGCCATGGAAAGTGCTCTATCCAGATCTCCTGAAAGTCAAAGAGCCGGAGACATTGACGTCTCCGGCTCTCTGGATGAACACCAGCGAAGCGTATCTCAGCGAACGCGGAACGACGATGTGGTGGTGAAGGTGATCGGCGTCTCTGCCGGAATCACCACATCCTTGTTTCCGGTGTAGGCGCCGGCCGCCGTTCCGCCGCCGGCTCCCGCCAGACCGCCGATCAACGCACCCTTGCCGCCTCCGGCAAGACCGCCGATCAGAGCTCCCAGTCCGCCTCCGCCTCCAGCAAATACCGCCGTGCGCTTGCCTTTGCCCTTTGAGATATTTTCATACTCGTTCGTGCTGACCTCGGAGCCGCCGATTGATGTCAGCTCGATCCCAATATCGCCCGCGCCTTTAAACTTGCCGCGTCCCTTTGCTGCTACCACCCGACCCTCCACGGGTGTTCCCCGCGTCAGAAACGTGGTGCCGTCCGCCGTGGTAATGGGTCGCGCCAGCACGCCCGTAAAGGTGTCTCCTACATTGTTGCGGCTTGCACTCAAACTCTGCGACAGGCTGACAGTGACGCGCGAGTTACTCGGCACCGACGTTACCCTCTCGACCGGAGGCGCTGCCTTTACCCTCGGCGCGGGCGATGCCGTCACCGCCGGAGCCGCACTCGGTGCTGGTGTAACCGGTGCAACGGGTGCCGCCGCGGAGCCCTGAGCTTGCTGCGATCCCTGAGGCATCGTTACCGACCCATCCGCATTGCGCACCGCACCCGGCGGAAGCGCGCTGGGCTGGCCCGCTGTCGTCGCCTGCTGCGATCCCGCAGGGTATGTCACCGATCCGTCAGGGTTCGTAATGGACCCGTCCTGGTTCCGTATCGCCACTCCGCTCGGCTTGCTCTTGCATCCGGAGAAAAGCAGCGTCGCGCCTAGCGTCCAGGCAGCCAGTACTCGAAATCCTTGCTTGCTCATGATCGACCTCTCTATCCTTTTCCTGCATTCTGATACGTGGTACCGCTCACCACGCAGCCGCGTACAGCAAGAATCTACCTTATCGCAGCAGCAATTTGTCACGGAAGCATCGCTGCCGCAGGTGCTTGGGCCTCTCATCGCAAACCGGAGCCCACTCCCCCATGCGGGGGATTGCCGCAAGAGAATGCGTACGCACCTCACGAAACAAGTAAATTCCTCGCTACATAAGAGAAAAATACTTTCCGAAATGTCAATCTTCCCCATATGCTCTGTGCTGTGGGGTGCAGGCATCTGCTTGCATCTCTTAAGAAGAATGCCCGGCATAGGCTCGCCGTCGTTCACAGATGAAGCTGTCGTGCGGGCGATCGCCCTTCCCACCCGACCACCCTGCGGAAACCCCGCCGCAACGCTCTTGGAGGCAACAACATGACCCCGTCCTACTTCGCCGGCATTCGTCCTCGTCTCTTTATGACGCTGCTGGCATCCGCTGCTGTCGCCACAACCGGTTGCTCGAACCTGACGAGCGCCGTCTCCCCTGAAGGCCCAGTCGCCGCCGCGAAGGCCAAGGTAGGTGGCAAGATTCACGGTGGAAATCAGCCCGTCTCCGGTGCAGCTGTCTCGCTCTACTTCGCCAGCCAGGCGAGCTTCGCGGCCGGCGCCTCCAAAGTCGCGACCACCACCTCCTCTACGGACGGCAGTGGCAGCTTCAACTTCAACGAAATCACAGGCGCTGCCAATGATGGCACCAGTGCCAGCTTCTCCTGCCCTACGGCAAACAATAACAATCCCTATGTCTTCGTCGTCGCCAGAGGCGGCACCACCGTCAATACTCCCGGTGCCGGCGCAAACTCGGATGCCGCGTTCATCGCGCCTGTGGGCCGCTGCTCGACGATCGGCGCTTCGACCAACATCTATATGAGTGAAGTTGTTACCGTCGCCACCATGGCGGCCATTCATCAATTCATGAACCCCACAGCCACCGCGAATGGCATCGAGTCGACCGTCGGTTCGGATGGCATCTTTGTCTCCGACTCGGGTCTGGCTCACTCCTTCGACAACGTCGCCCTCATGGCCAGCCTCTCGACCGGCCTCGGCAACACCTCGGTGACACGGGCCGGCGGCGGCTCGGGATCGACCGGCGTTACGATGACGATCACGCCAGAGGTCGCCAAGATCAACCAGCTTGCGAACATCCTTTCGGCTTGCATCAACCAGACAGCCGGCGGTTCACCCATCTGCGCATCGATCTACTCCGCGGCGACCCCGCCCGCTGACGCCGGTACCACCAGCGTCAACAACGCGACCTACGCACCGGCAACCGATCTGTTGACAGCCCTCTACTACATCTTCACCAACCCGACCAATAGCAGCTTGACCAACCGAACCACCCTTTTTGCCCTCTCCGCCGCATCCGGCGCACCCTATCAGCCCACCTTGGACACTGTCCCGACGGACTGGTCGGTCGGCATCAAGTATGTCGCCACCGGAAACTGCTCGAACTCCACGACCAACTTCCTCAGCAGCCCCACCTCGCTCTCGCTCGATCTGAGCGGTAATCTCTTCGTAACGAACTCCTCCACCGGCGGCAACGGAAGTCTGGCAGAGATCTCCCCAACCGGTGCGCCCGTTCTCTGCGCTCCGCTTACAGCAGGTGCGGCTGGCGTCACCCCCGTCTACGCGGCCGGATCCGTCTTTGACGTAGCTGGAAACATCTGGGTCGGCAGCGCTTCCACATCGGAGATCTTCCGCTACACACCTCCGGGCGTTGCGCCCCTCGTGGTTCCCACCGTCTCCCCCGTTCTGCAGATCACAACTGATGGCTACGGCGATATCTTCTTCTCTACCGCCAGCGGCGATCTTTACGAGATCCCGAATGGGTCCGCCGCCACCGCCGCCTCGGTCCCGGTCAAAATCAATACGCTGCCGCTGGGAACCGCAGACCGCATCATGATCGACAGCGCCAACCGGATCTGGGCCTCGTCCAGCTCGAACTTCGTCACCGCCACGACCGGCTCGCTTGATCCAACCAACACCTTCCTTACCAACTTCAGCACCGTCTCCTACCCGACCGATACCTCAATCGGGATCAGCTCGACCAGCTCGTCCGGTTCCGGTGTCTACACTTCCAGCAACACCGCCAATAGCATCACCTACCTGATCGGAAGTGGAACCGCCTTCACAGCTGCAAATGGCTTTCCCGCCACCGGCGGCGGCCTGAACAGCCCCATCGATATCGCAGTCGACGGAGCCCAGAACGTATGGACCGCCAACAGCGGGGGTGGTCTTTCGGCCTTCAGCAAGTTCGGTGTGTCTCTCACTTCGACCACCGGCTTTCAGAAGGACGCGTCCTATCTCGGCGGTCAAACCTCCATCATCATCGATGCGTCCGGCAACATCTGGATGGGTCTTTCCGGCGGCACCTCCATTACAGAGATCGTTGGTGGCGCTGTTCCGGTCTACCAGCCCTACTCAAATGGCCTGCAGCCCGTAACCAACCGCTTCCAGACCTTGCCCTAACGAACCCCACAACCCCAGCAAGTAGAAAAGCCCCGGCACTTTCCGGGGCTTCTCTACTTAAGGCTTACCTCCAACGCTCCCGGCTTCTCTCCCAAATAGCGAGCGTCTGTGTTCTTGCAACCTTGATCGCTGCGGCGTGGCCAGCCTAGAGATTTAAGCCTCACTCATTCAGAGTCTCTGCCACCTCCGGGTCATTCCTCTTCGCCGGCTTCGCTGCTATCGTGACCTCACGTTCGGCTGGCAGTGTGCCGGCCAGGCGCACCCCGGGTATGCTGAGTCTCCTCCGCCCACATCGCATCGCGACTTTCGCGCTTTCATTCCTCCTGGCGGTCATCCTCCGCGCCCAGTCCTCCGTCCCTGCGTCCACGCCCGCCGGCGCCGTTCCTCTTCTCCAGCCACTCGGCCTCGCCTTTGACCCGCAAGGAAACCTCTTCTTCGCCGAAGCCGGCAACCACGTCATTCGCGAACTCGATGCAACCGGCGCTCTCCGCACCGTCGCCGGCACCGCCGTCCAGGGCTTTTCAGGAGACGGCGGCCCGGCCGTCAGTGCCCGGCTTGACTCACCTCACGCCCTCGCCATTGACCCGGCCGGCAATCTTTTCCTCGCCGACACCCATAATCACTGCATCCGCCGCATCGACGCCGTGACCCGCACCATCACCACCATCGCCGGCACCGGCCTGCCCGGCTTCTCTGGTGATGCCGGCCCTGCCACAGGCGCGCATCTCGCCTCACCCCTTGGCCTCGCTCTCCGCGCCAATCTCCTCTACATTGCAGACTCCGCCAACCACCGCATTCGCCGCCTCGATCTTGCGACTGGCCTCATCTCTACCGTCGCTGGTACCGGCACGGAAAACTTCAGCGGAGACGGCGGTCTCGCCGCGGCGGCAGCACTCGATACCCCTTCCGCTCTCGCCCTCGATCCCGCCGGCAATCTCTTCGTCGCTGACACCGGCAACCATCGCGTCCGTCGTGTTGACGCCACGACGGGTGTGATCACCACGGTTGCCGGCGGTACCGCGGCCTCCGCCCTCGCACGTCCGGTCGGCCTCGTCGTCACCTCGTCCACTCTCCTCATCGCAGATGCCTCCCAGCAGCGGATCCTTCAACTCGACCTCGCGACCGGCCGCCTCGCCGCCTTTGCCGGGCAGGGAACGCAAGCCTTCGCCGGAGACTCCGGTCCCGCAACCACATCCATGCTGGACACGCCCGCCGCCATCGCCCTCTCACCAGCAGGATCCGTCATCATCGCCGACACCGGCAACCAACGCCTCCGCCAGGTCGCGTCCGACAGCACCATCACAACCGTTGCCGGCCTCGGCACTCTCGTCCAGGGCTCGCTCAGCCTGTCCGGTGCTTCAACTCAAAGCTACGGTTCAACCACACTGCTCGCTGCGTTCTCCACCAGCACAGGCGATCAGGGCACCGTTCTGCTCTTTGATGTCAACTCCGGCAGCCCCACCCTCATCGCTCAATCTGTGCTCACATCCAGCCTCGTACACTTCAACCTTCCTACCCTCGCCGCCGGCTCTCATCATCTGCTCGCCACCCTCGCCGGAGACGCTACCCACCAAGCAGCCCAGTCGCAGACCCTCAGCCTCACCATCTCTCCTATCCCCCTTACTGCAACTCTGACGGCACCCGCTACTCTGCTCTACGGTCAACCCATTCCGCCTCCGGCCGCAACGCTTACCGGCGTCCTCACCGCCGACTCTGCCCATCTCGCGGCCGTCCTCACCACAACCGCCATCCCACCCTCCGCTCCTGGTCTGTACCCCATCCACATGGCCCTCACCGGGAGTTCTGCTCCCAACTACGTCCTCACCAATGCGGACGTCACCTTTACCATCGCGAAAGCCCCTGTGGTCATCACTCTGACGCAAAGCGGCTCCGCTCTGACCGCTCACGTCGCGTCCTCCACTAGCGGATCGCCCACCGGCAGCATATCCCTGCTCACCTCTGCCGGCACCCGCCTCACGACCGTCCTGCTCGACGCCGCCGGAACCGCCACACTCTCCGTCGCAGACCTTGCCAACGGGGCCTACACCCTCACCGCCATCTACTCCGGAGATTTCAACTTCCTCTCCGCCCAGTCTCCCGCGCTCAACCTGACCGTCGGCGCGCCTGCCCTTCCGCCAGACTTCAGCCTCGGCCTGCCCGCCCTTACAGCCCAGACGATCGACTCCGGCGCCACCGCCCGGTTCACCTTTGCCATACAGACCGCAGGGACAACCAGCCTTGCCGGTCCAATCCTTCTCAGCGCCAGTCCTCTGCCTGCAGGGTTCGCCGCCAACTTCGATCCACCCGTCATCCCACCCGGCGGCGCCGTCACCAGCTTCACCCTCTCCGTCGTAACCCCGCGCGCCCTCGCAGCGAATAGTCCGCCGCAGCACGCCCACACCAGACCCGGCCCGGCGGCCCTCACCGGCCTTCTTCCCCTTCTACTCCTCGGCCTGCGCAGCCCGCGCCGCAGATTTCTCCTCGCCAGCTTGGCCGCTCTTGCCCTATGCGGGTGCGGTGCTCGTATCAACTCCGCCGCCACCAGCGCCGGGAACTCACCCGCAACCTACCCCATCACGCTGACTGCAACCACCACGAACCTCGACGGTTCCATCCTCCGGCACACCGCCACCGTCACCCTCACTGTGCAGTAAACACCGCACGCGACCCATACCTCGCGCCTGCCCATCTCACGCCACCAAAAGAACACCGTCATCTTGACCAAATGGAGAGATGGCGACACTCCTCTCCCGCCAAAAAACCCACTTCGTCGCCACGAGCCCCATCTTTGCCACGAGCCCCATCTTTGCCACGAGCCCCATGTTTGCCACGAGCCTTATCTTTTCCACGAGCCCCATGTTTTCCACGAGCCCCATGTTTGTTGTCATCCCGTAGGGATCTGCTTTTTCTTCCCCGTAGCACAATCTCACAAAAAGCCGTCATCCCGACCGAAATGGAGACATGCCCGCATTCCTCTCCGAGCCGCCCACCGAGCTGTCTCCAGAGCGTCTCCGTCTAAATTCCCAGCAACCCTACCGCCACCAACCCCAGCAGCAAAACCCCACCCTCGACCCGCTCCGACAACCGGTGCAGCCGGTCAAAGTCCACTCGCGCCGGATTCTTTAGACTAACCGCGGCCACATCTCCACCCGCCGCCGCCCGGTCCACTTCCATGCGCGGCAGAATGCCCACTGTGATCCCGCGGTCATCGTCATCATGCCTGCAACCAGCGCCGGTCCGAGCCACCATCGACGCCCGTCCCGACGACCCCACCCGGAGGCTGCAAGATACACAGCGCCGGCCACCAGACCCGTCAGATGCAACACTCGCAACGACGCGCCCACCACCAGCCCCGCCTCATAGGTACTCGGAAGCTTGCTGAACGCCACCGGTGCCAACACAAACGCAAAGAAGAGCAGGCCGCCAACCCACACCACCAGTGCCAGCAGCCGGATCACGCGAAGTGATGCCCGCATCGTCAGCTCTTCAAGCCGCTGCGCGCGACCAGATCCGCTGCCATCGGCTCCGGCTTCACCGTCGCCGCTCCACCAGCTCCGGCACTGCGGCCCAGCACCCGTCGCAGCACCTGCTCAAGCGCCAGCTTATGCTCCGCATACTCTGCTTCGCTGATCTTGCCCTGCAGTCGCTCTGTCTCAAGCGCAAACATCTCTTCCTTGAGCACCGTCAGCGTTGAGTCCCCGGCACCCGCGGCACCTGTATGTCTCGGTCCGCCTGCACCCGTTGCAACGGGCCCTCCTGCCGGCCGCTTCAGCATTACACCCGCTCCCGCCGCCAGCACCAGACCCAGACCCCCCAGGATCCACCATCGGTACTTCGCCCACGGATCGTTCGTCGCCCCTGGATCGACCGGATTTCCCAGCCCGCCACCCGGCCGCGTGTCGTTTGCCGCTGTTCCGCCACCTCCTGCTGCATCCTGACCGCCCGTGGCGCCGCCGCTGCCAGTGTCCGCCGTCGGTGCCGGCGTGTCGCGCGGCATCTGCCCTGACCCGCTTACCGTGAAGCTGAGCGGCTGTGACGGCGACGCGTTCCGTACCACAAACGTCTGTGCCGTCGTCTCCTCCGTCACCGGGCTGTAGCTCGTCGAGTTCCCGCCCTTGAACGTCATGCTCTTGGGCATCATCACCGCGATCGTGTCCGTCACCATGACCGGCTTCGGCGTGAGCTGCAGACTGCCTGCATAGGGAATCGTGTACGTCACCTGAAAGCGCGTCTCACCCGGCCGGATCGGAAAGATAAAGGCGTAATGGTTCGGGTCACCCAATGGCACGGGCGCTGCCTGCACCGGCATCCCACCCGGACTCAGTGCAGCCGACCCCAGCACCACGGCGCCGGCTGGCAGGTAAAACTCAAACGGCTTCTCTGAAAACTGTGTCATCGGCGGCGACGAGTCGTTCCGCACAAAGAAGTTCTCTACGATCTTCAGCGTCTTTCCACTCTCATCGGTCTGCAGCCGGATCACGTCCGCCTCGCCCACGACGCCGGTCACCTTCGCCACTGCCGTGTACACATCTACGTCGACCGCGCCCTGCGCTCCCGGCTGGACTGGCTTGAAGTAATTTGCCTTGTCGTGCGTCACGCGCACCAGATGCAGCCCCTGCTCCGGTACTTCAATCGTGTAACGGCCGCGCGCGTCCGTCTTTGTGCGTGCACTCTCCTGCATCCCCTGCGCCAGCCGCAGCAGCACCACATCGTCGTTGCCCGCCGGCTTACCCGTCGTCTTGTTTGTCACCACACCGCTGATCGACTCGGCCTGCATCGCCGCCATCGACCCCGCCAGAAGTACGCCCACACCCACAATCTTTAGCTTGGTAAAAAGAGGCTTCACATCGTCCAGTCTACCGGTCGCACCGGTCCTATCTCGCATGGCCTTCGAGCACATCCATCTCGTGCAAAATCCCTGCCGCTTCGTCCTCGAGACCCGCTCGCTGCGCCAGATAATCCTCTTCCGGGTACTTGCCCGCCTGGTACTCAAAACTGAGGTCCCGCAGGTTGTCATACACCGTCGTCTTCCGCTCCTCAAGGTAGTCCAGCCGCGTCTTTGCCCGCTGCTGAAAGAGTCTGCCCTGCGGCCAGAACACATACGCGAACAGGGCTAATGTCAGCACCAGAGCCGCTATCGTTCCCATCAGTACTCCGTCTCCCGCCGTATCCTGTCGCGCACCGAGCTATGCTCGAGCGTCCCCGGCACATGCGGCCCCAGTGCCGCCATCTGTGGCCCGCGCCGCCGCGTCCACAGCCGCACCAGCAGGCCCGTTCCCAGCGTCGCCATCAGTGTGACGGAGAGAGGCATGATCCACGCCACACGATCAAATCCGCCCCGGCTCGGCGAGGCCAGCACGACCGCACCATACTTCGCCACAAACCAGTTGAAGACCCCCTCCTGCGGCAGCCCGGACCCGATCTGTGTCTGCAGTTCGTTGATCATCTTCGGCGAGACCGGGCAGCCGACATGGTTGCACTCAAGCAGAATCTGGCCGCATCCACACATGCAGATCATGTTGTGGCCCATGCGGTTGAAACGTGCCTCCGTGCCGGTCGCACCAGGACCGCTGTCTGCGCCCAGCATCACAACCGCCATGAAGCAGGCAGCGAGCGCCTGCAGCCATCTCCATCGCAGGTGCGGCAGGGTCCTAGGCATGGTGAACCTCAGCCTCGGCTGGGATCTCCACCTGCACCGGTGCTTTCTGCGCCGATCGCAGCAGGTTCGGCACTAGGCCAATCAGCGTCCCTGCCGCCACAATCCCGACTCCAATCCAGATCCAGTTGATCAATGGATTCAGGAACACCTTGATGATCGGCCGGTCCGTATCCGGGTTCTTGCCCTCATAGATCACATACAGATCACTCGCCAGCGTCGAGTGGTTCGCCACCACGGTCGAGTTCGTCTGACTCGCCTGGTAGAACCGCTTCTCCGGCGCCATCTGCGTGATCTTCTTGCCGCCCTTGTAGACATCCAGCAGCGCATACTCCGTATCGAAGTTCGGGTTTGAGTCCTGCGTGAAGCTCTGGCACACCAGTCGGTAGGGCCCGAGCGTCATCTGGTCGCCAAACCCCATCTCCTGCTCATGCTGCTGGTTGAAGGCACCGCCCGCAATTCCGATAAACATCACCACGATCCCGAAGTGCACCATGTACCCGCCGTACCGTCGCGTATTCCGTCGGATCAGCAGAATGCCGGAGCTGAAAAGATTGCGCCCCGTCTGCGTCCGCATCACACCCGCACCGCGGAGAAACTCTGCCGAGATTGCCGTAATCACGCCTGCGCCCAGCGTGAAAGCCATCAGGCTGAACAGCGTCGTCTGCCAGTCATCGCCGTCCTTCCACGGCCGCACACCAGCACCCATCAGACCCACACACGCCACCAGCATGGCAATACCAGGCAGCACAAAGTTCCGCCGGATCGTCTTCAGCGAAGTCGACCGCCATGCCAGCAGAGGCCCAACCCCCGTCAACAGCAGCAGCGCCAGCCCGATTGGCAGGTTCACCCGGTTGTAAAAAGGCGCACCCACCGTTGCCTTGGATCCCTGCACATACTCACTGAGCACCGGGAAGAGCGTGCCCCAAAGTACCGTAAAGCACGCAGCCAGCAGCACCAGATTGTTGAAGAGAAAGCTGGTCTCCCGGCTTACCAGCGACTCCAGATGGTTCTCGCTCTTCAGATGATCGCGCTGCCGGAAGAAGGTAAACAGGCAGACCGCAAATGTGATCAGCAGGAAGCCGTAAAACCAGTTCCCGATAGATGACTGTGCGAACGCATGAACCGATTGCACCAGCCCGGACCGCGTCAGCAGCGTTCCCAGAATCGTCAGCATAAACGTCGAGAAGATGAGCCACACATTCCAGTTCTTCATCATCCCGCGCTTCTCCTGCATCAGCACGGAGTGCAGAAACGCTGTTCCTGTCAGCCAGGGCATCAGAGACGCATTCTCAACCGGATCCCATCCCCAGTAGCCGCCCCAGCCCAGAACCGCATACGCCCAATGCATGCCCAGCACAATTCCGCAGGTCAGAAACAGCCACGTCACCATCGTCCATCGTCGCGTGATGTGGATCCATTTCTCGCCCGGATACCGCATCATCAACGCACCAAGCGCGAATGCGAACGGCACGGCAAATCCCACGTATCCCAGATACAGCATCGGCGGATGAATCACCATCTCCGGATACTGCAGCAGTGGATTGAGCCCGAATCCGTCCTGCGCCACCGGGCCCGGCTCAATCGCAAACGGCGGTGCCGCAAAGTTCAGCAGCAGCAGAAAGAAGACCTGTACCCCGGCAAGAATTGTCGACGCATACGCGCTCAGCCGCACATCAACCTTGTGCTTCAACCGCAGCACAAAGCCGTAGGTCGCCAGCAGCCACGCCCACAGCAGCAGTGATCCCTCCTGCCCCGACCACAGGGCAGAGAACTTGTACGCCGGATGCAGCGCCCGGTTGGTGTGGTGCAGGATGTACTGCACCGAAAAGTCGTTCGTGTAGGAAGCCCAGACCAGCGCGAACGCCGCTCCGCTCACCGCGATAAAGCTTGCAAGTCCCGCTCGGCGCGCCGTCTCCCCCAGTCGGTCGGCCGCAGGGTCCCCCGCTTCGCCGGCAACTTTCTGCCGCCACAGTGCGACGCCGCCGAAGACCAATGTGTATCCGCTCAGAACAAGCGACAGCAGCAGCGCGAAGCTGCCGAACTCGGGCATGGGATGGATTGGCATAGGCCTCCCCTCTATTCTCTCAGTCACATCCCCGCTCCGCAACGTTCGCCGGGAGGAGCTTTCAGTGCATCATCAGGAGGGGCTTAAACAGTCGGTAGCAGCGCATCCACCTGCGCCAGCAGCGTGTCCGGCATGAGGGGCTTCATTCGAAAGGTCACATTCAGATCTTCGTACTCGTCCTCTGCCTCTTCAAGCCCGCTGATCACCATCACCGGCATCGTCGGCTCCAGTCCACGCAGCTCCCGTGTGAAGCGTGACCCGCTCATCTCCGGCATCAGGTGATCGGTAATTACCAGCCCGATACGCTCCGGAAAGCCCTCCTGGCGAAGCTGCTCAAGCGCGCGCACCGGACTCAGGACAGCAATCACGTTGTACCCCGCGCGTTTCAGAATCGTCTGCCGGATCGTGGCCTGAACGGCATTGTCGTCAATAAGAAGAATGGCGAGGCGATTCATGCTGCCACGTTGTCCGGAAAGAATCATCTCGTACCTGCACCGGAGCGCTCCACTCGTTACCATCGCTCTCTTGTCTGCTTAGGATGCGTAAATTGGTCCTGGCGTGCTTCGCGTACCATAGGCGAGACAAAATCTCACGCCGGCATCGCGACAGGTCCCTGCACACGCTTCGTCATCAGGATCATCTCCCTGCCGGAACGCTCTCTGATTCGAGGATTCCCTGTGTCACTCTCTCCCATCGACTGGCTCATTATGCTGGTCTACTTCAGCTTCGTTCTCGGCATCGGCTTCGCCCTCAAGCGCTACATGCGCACCTCGAACGACTTCTTTCTCGCTGGCCGCTCCATCCCCGCCTGGGTCTGCGGTCTTGCCTTCCTCTCCGCGAACCTCGGTGCGCAGGAGGTCATTGGCATGGCCGCCTCCGGCGCGAAATACGGCATCATCACCAGCCAGTTTTATTGGATCGGCGCCGTCCCCGCCATGGTCTTCGTCGGCATCTTCATGATGCCCTTCTACTACGGGTCCAAAGCCCGCTCCGTCCCCGAGTACCTTCGCCTCCGCTTTGACGAAAAGACCCGCGCCCTCAACGCCGTCTCCTTCGCCGTCATGACCGTCTTCTCCTCCGGCATCTCCATGTACGCCATGGCTCTGCTCATCCAGACCCTCGGTCTCTTTCACGGCCTCATGCCGGATCGCTTTGTCTTCCACGTCTCCATCCTTCTCTCCGCCGCGATCGTCCTCGCCTACATCTTCCTCGGCGGACTCACCTCCGCCATCTACAATGAGGTCCTGCAGTTCTTCCTGATCGTCGCCGGCTTTCTTCCGCTTGTCTGGATCGGTCTGCGCAACCTCAGCGCGCAGCACGGCAACATTGGCGGCTGGGCCGCCGTCAGGCAGTCGCTGCCCACCTCCATGGTCCACTCCTGGCGCGGCCTCGCTCACGCCAATACCAACCCCCTCGGCGTCGAGTGGTTCGGCCTCGTCATGGGCCTCGGCTTCGTCCTCTCCTTCGGCTACTGGTGTACGGACTTCCTCGTCATCCAACGCGCCATGGCCGCTGACTCCGAGGTGTCCGCCCGCCGCGTCCCTCTTATCGCCGCTGTCCCCAAGATGTTCTTTCCCTTCCTGGTGATCCTTCCCGGGCTCATCGCCGTCAGCCTCTCTTCGCATGCCTTCAGTTCCGCGCACGATCGCCAAAGCACCCGCCGCTCTGCCGCACCGGAAAGACCCGTCACTCCGGCCGACGGCGCAGAAACTCCTTCCGAACCCCTCGACGACAGCCACCCCCACGGCATCATCCCGCTCAAGACCGACCCCATCACCGGGAAGGTCCTGATCAACTCAAACGGCGATCCGGTCTACAACTACGACCTTGCGATCCCCGTCATGCTCCTCCACTACTTCCCAACCGGTCTGCTCGGCCTCGGCCTGACCGCGCTTCTGGCCAGCTTCATGTCCGGCATGGCCGGCAACGTCACCGCCTTCAACACCGTCTGGACCTATGACCTCTACCAGTCCTACATTAACCGCCGCGGCACCGATGCTCACTATCTCTGGATGGGCCGCGTCTCCACCGTCGCCGGCATCGTTCTTTCGGTCGGCGCCGCTTATCTCGTCACCAGCTTCAACAACATCATGGACTCGCTCCAGCTCATCTTCTCGCTGGTCAACGCGCCCCTCTTTGCCACCTTCCTTCTCGGCATGTTCTGGAAGCGGTCGACCGGACATGGTGCCTTCGCCGGCTTGATCTCCGGCACAGTCGGCGCCTTGTTGCACCAGGGCCTTACCCTTCCAGTCGATGCCGCCCCCGGCCTCCACGGCGGCTGGGTCGCCGTGCTTCACCGGTATCCGAGTGAGATGGCCCAGAACTTCTGGACTGCCATCTTCGCCTTCACGCTCAACCTCGCCGTCACCATCACCATCAGCCTGCTGACCAGCCCTCGGTCTGAAACCGAACTGGTCGGTCTCGTCTACTCGCTCACCCCAAAGCCCGTTGAGCTCCATCTCTCCTGGTATCAGAAGCCCGTCACGCTCGGCATCGCTGTTTTGGTTCTCCTCGTCGCTCTTAATCTTGTCTTCGCCTAGGTCTTCCTGATGATTCGTCTCTGCCAGGCCGCAGATCGTGAAACCATCCTTGCCGTCATCAACCAGGGCGCCTGTGCCTACGCCGGCGTCATCCCAGCGGACTGCTACCACGCTCCCTACATGTCGCTTGGAGAGCTGACGCACGAGATCGCCCAGGGTGTCTCCTTCTGGGGCTTTGAACAGGGGGGCACGCTGCGGGGGGTCATGGGCATCCAGAACGTCAAAGACATAACCCTCATCCGCCACGCCTATGTGCGCCCGGAAAGCCAGGGGCAGGGAATCGGCGCAGCCCTGTTGACCCATCTGCGTCAACTCACCGCACGACCCATCCTCATCGGCGCCTGGGCTGATGCACTCTGGGCAGCGCAGTTCTACAGAAAGCACGGCTTTGAGCCTGTCTCTTCTCGCGAGAAGAATCGCCTCCTCAGCGCCTACTGGACGGTATCGCCGCGCCAGATCGAAACCTCAGTCGTCCTCGCAGATCAACGCTGGAGAGATCGCATCACGGCAGTGCAGGTCTAGCCAGTGCAGGGACACCAGTCCAGGTATAAAGGAGCCACGCCATGGGTCTCGACATCCGCATCCCGCTCGGCCTCATCTTCCTCATCACCGGTGGCCTCATCTTCCTCTACGGCCTCTTCACCCGCGGCAGCCCCATCTACGAGCGCTCGCTCGGCATCGACGTCAATCTCATCTGGGGCGCCGTCATGCTTCTCTTCGGCGCCATCATGTTTTTCGTAGGCCGCCGCCAGCGCTGGCAGGATGATCCCGTCACCCCGCGCCCCTGGGAGCGCGACGACACCCGCCCCCGCCACTGAATCCTGAAGTCTTGCATTGCAGGTAGACTTCTTTTTGGAGCTGCCAATGAAAGACTTCGATCGCATCTCGCAGGATCCAGCGGTTATGGGGGGAAAACCCTGCATCCGCTCTATGCGCGTCACCGTTGGTATGGTTCTGAATCAGCTCGGCGCCGGCCATAGCATCGAGCAGATTCTCACCGACTTCGCCTACCTGGAACGGGAGGACATCCTTCAGGCTCTCCGCTACGCGGCGTGGCGCTCTGAAGAGCGGGAAGTCATGCTCGCCAGCGCATGAAGCTTCTCCTCGACATGAATCTGTCCGTGAGATGGGTCGAGTTCCTGCACATCTCCGGTTTCGTGGCAGTTCACTGGTCTACCCTCGGCGCTGCAAACGCGCCGGACTCCCTCATCATGGAATACGCAAAGCAGAACGACTTCATTGTCGTCACGCATGACCTTGATTTCGGCGCCATTCACGCCGCGACGCAGGGCCAGAAGCCAAGTGTCATCCAACTCCGCGCAGACGACATCAGTCCCGAGACCATAGCGAATCGAGTCATCATGGCACTCCATCAGATGGCCGCCGATCTTGAGGCGGGAGCCCTGGTCACAATCGACCTGAAGCGAACCCGTATCCGGGTACTTCCGCTTCGCCTCGAATCGTGAACGTGCCGGATTGTTCGTCTGTTACCCACGAGCTCTCCCAATTCCGTCAACACCGCCCTGCGATAATCGCCTCATGAAGCGTCGCCTCATCGAGCAGTACGAGTTCGTCCGCAAGATCGGTGCCGGCGGCTCCGGCGTCGTCTTCCTTGCGACCGATACGCTCCTGCAGCGGCCCGTCGTGATCAAGCTCCTCAAACGCGGCAATCTCACCGCCGATCAGATGCGGACCACCCAGCTTCGTGAGGCCCGCCTCGCCTCCGCCATCGATCACCCCAACGTCTGCGCCATCTATGAGGTCGGCGAAGCCCCGGCAGACTCCGGCGACGATGTCGAAGCCTACATCGTCATGCAGTACATCCCCGGCAAGAACCTCGACAAGCTCATCAACGAGGGTCCCTCCAGCCTGCAGCTCATCCTCTCCGCCGGCATTCAGATCGCCGACGGGCTGGTCGCAGCCCATTCGCTCGGCATCTTTCATCGCGATCTCAAGCCCGCCAACGTCATGCTCACCGATGGCGGCCTCATCAAGATCCTCGACTTCGGCCTCGCCCGCCGCCTCACGCCAGATGATGCCGAGCCGGATCTTCGGCTTGGACGAAACAAGACCGCCTCCGGAGGCGGCACCTACACCGCCCGTGGCGGCACCATTGCCTATATGGCCCCGGAGCAGTTCGTCACCGGACGCTCCTCCGTCCAGACCGATATCTTTGCCCTCGGCCTCATCCTCTACGAGCTCGCCGCCGGTCGCCACCCCTTCCATCGTCCGGATGCCCCCGAGTTCCAGACCATCCGCGCCATCCAGTTCTCCGACCCGGCCCATCTCCGCGAGATCAATCCCAACGTTCCCATCGAGCTTGAAAGCGTCATTCTTCGCTGTCTCGAAAAGCAGCCATCCGCCCGCTTCACCGCTGCCGCTGACATCCGCGAGAGCCTTCGCACCATCATGCGTACCATGCAGCTGGACTCGGGCCTCATGCCCTTCGGTGTCTTTCCCATCCTGCCCACCGGCCGCGACGGCGAGCAGACCGTCGCCGAAGAGAAGCGCTCCACCGGCATTCTCTCCATGCTTGCCGAGCGCTTCCGCGAGCCCGCCGCCAACGCCACCAATCGCCAGACCACCCTCGTCGTCCTCCCCTTCATCGACTTCAGCGCCGCCAACGCCTCCCCTCTTTATGGGCACGCCCTGGCTGATGCCATCGGCGCCCGTCTCGCCCGCATGCCGTCCCTTGTCGTCCGCCCGTCGAGCTCGCTCATGGCCATCTCGGGCCAGCAGCTTGACCCGCTCAACATCGGTCGCAAGCTCCTCGTTCAGTTTGTCCTGGCCGGCAACTTCGTCCGCTCCGACAAAGGCTTCGATCTCAACTGGCAGCTGCTCGACGTCGAAGGCCAGAGCGTTCGCACCGGCGGCTCCATCAACGTCGCCTCCTTCGATCTCGTCGCCGTCCAGACCGAGATCTGCAATGAAGTCTTTAGCACCCTGCAGGGCTTCGGCACTCTCCATACCAATGCAGACACCACCCGCAACGGCCGCGCCAACCCACCTCCCCGCTCGCTCGCCGAAGAGCCCTCCGAAGACTACCTCCAGGCCCGCGCCATCCTCTCCTCCTTCATGACCCGCACCGGCAGCCGCGACGACCTCGACCGCGCCCTCCGCCTCTTTGAATCCGTCGTCTCGCAGCGCGGGGACTTCGCCCCCGGCTGGTCCGGCCTCGGCATCACCCACCTGCAGTACGCCCTCAATGGCCTCGGCGGCCAGATGCACGTCCTTGAAGCCCGCCGCGCCTTCGACCGCTCCCTCCAGCTCGATCGCGAGTCCGTCGAAGCCAATCTGTATCGCGTCTACATGCTTCTCTCCCGCGGCGAAAAAGAGTCTGCCCGCTATGGCATCGAGGGCCTGCTCCAGACCGCCGGCAACGATTGGAACGTCCATCTCGTCGCCGGCACCACCCTCCGCACCGACGGCATGTACGAGGACGCTCTCGACCAGTTCAACGTCTCGCTTCGCCTCAACCCCACCAACGCCGCCCTCATCTACAACCACCGCGCCCGCGTCTACCACTACCAGAACCAGATGGAGCTCGCCGCCGACGAGATCGCCAAAGGCCTCACCCTCGAGCCCCGCCATCCGCTCCTCCGCATCTCCCTCGGCTACCAGCAGATGCGCACCGGCTCGCTTGAACTCGCCATCGACACCCTCGAAGCCGCCATCCGCGATGACTCGAGCCTCCGCATCGTCTTTCCCACCATCGCCCTCTGCTACGTCCAGCTCGGCGAGCGCGAAAAAGCCGCCACCTTCATCGTCGACGAAACCCTCGCCGCCGCCGAGGCCGATGCCGAAATGGGTTATCGCCTCGCCACCTACTTCGCCGCGGAAGGTGATGAGTCCGAAGCCCTCCATTGGCTCCGCCGCGCCATTTATCTCGGCAACGAGAACTACCCCTGGTTCTCCATCAACCCACTCTGGAAGCGCCTCTCCGGCCACGCCGACTTCGAACGTATCCTCGAAGACCTCAAGAAAAGCTATCGCCGCAATCAGAAGAATTGGAAGCGCCTCCTCGCTCAGCTCAACGACTAGCAAGCCTGCATTTCAGCCTGCACCCCACACCCGCGGCGAACCGCATCCGCACGCCAGATTTAGCTTGCTCTTTCCCTTCATCCCTCAGCTACACTCATGTGCATTCTCAGAAGTCGCAGTCCCACAAGCTGCTCGTCCCCTGAAACGACGAGGAAAATAGACGTTTCGGAGGACCCGCGAAGAGGCAAATATGGGTAATGCATCCGCACGCAGGCGACGACTGCTCTTCAGGCTCGCCGTTGCTGTGTGTCTGATGGTTGGCGCTCCGGCCGGAGCGTGGGCGCAGGCCCTGGCTACACCTCCATCCGCCATCATCGATCTCGACGGAACCCGCGAGCCCATCACGCGCGTGAGCACGCTTTGGAAGTTCCACCCCGGCAACGATCCCAGATGGGCCGCCCCGGACGTCGACGACAGCTCCTGGAAGACCCTCCACCCGCAGGAGCCCTGGGACCCACAGGGCTTCACCATGGCGGACAACCAGGCATGGTTCCGTTTCCATGTGCATGCATCCCCAGGCACATCCGCTCTTGTGCTGCAGATGCCGCGCATGACCAAGAACTACCAGCTCTTCGCAAACGGCAGACAGATCGGTCAGGTCGGTTCCTTGCCTCCCGGTCATAGCGGTCTTGCCTCGGGCGCCGCGCGCGTCTTCACGCTGCCCATCGGCAACTCCGCCGCGTCTGATATCACCATCGCCCTTCGCCTGTGGCGGCCGCACGAGCTGGCCTTTCTCAGCGCGGATATCCTTCCAGCACCCGTTCTGGCGGGCACCGCCGCCGCTCTTCTTCCCCAGTTCACCCGCACCCGGGCCTGGACTTTTCTCCAGCGAAGCGGCATGGAATACACCGCATCACTCATCGAGCTGCCGGTTCTGGCGGCCGCTTTGCTCCTCTTCTGGCTCACGCGCGAGCGCTTCTATCTCTGGTTCGGTCTGTACATGCTGACCGATCCGTTCTCGCTGGCGACCAATCTGCTGGCCGGGCACTTCGCCTGGGACTTTCGCGCCGCGCTGGCTCTATACATTCTCTGGAATTTCTTTTCGGCGGTCGCGCTCGCCCTCTTCTTGGGCGGCTATCTCTCCCTAAAAGATCAGCGTTTCGTAGCAGCGGCCATCCTCCTGTTCGCTCTGGCGGAGATCGGCCCCATCTTCGCTCCGGCCGGTCTTCCTGCTGTTCCAGCCGACGTGATCTACTTCGTCTTCGCGACCGCTGGCAACCTCCTCCTCGTCTGGCTCGTCATTCGCGCCTGGCGCTCCGGCATCCTCGAAGCCGGTCTCTTCCTCATCCCGTTCGCCCTCAGCGTCGGCGTCTCATCCTTGACGGATCTCGGCTATATCCTCGTGGAACTGCATGTACCCGGCATCGATCGCTGGCTCCCCGGCGAGATCACGCTCTTCAGGACGCCCTTCCCCATGACCTTGAAGGACCTGTCCGGTGTGCTCTCCCTCTTCGGCTTTCTCGCCGTTCTTGTCGTCCGCTTCTGGCGAACGGTCCGCGAGGAACAGCGCCTGTCCTCGGCCCTCCGTGCCGCGCATGAGATCCAGGGTAGGCTCGTTCCCGAAAGCTCAAACAGCTATGGCAACTTCAAGACCGAAATCGTGTACTTGGCAGCGGAGGAGGTCGGTGGCGACTTCTGCCAGGTTCTGCCCCGTGATGACGGCAGTCTGCTCGCCGTCATCGGCGATGTCAGCGGAAAAGGTCTGCAGGCCGCTATGATCGGCGCCCTTGCCGTCGGCGCTCTCCGATCGCTCGTTCATGAGGTCTGCGATCCCGCCGTTGTGCTCGACCGTATGAATGAGGTCATGCTTCGCAGTGATCTGCAGGGCTTTGTTACCTGCCTTTGCGTCGTCATCGAGCCCGAGGGCAGAATGACGCTGGCGAGCGCCGGCCATCCGCCGCCCTACGTCAACGGCGCGGAAGCCCTCTGTGAGCCAGGTCTTCCACTCGGACTCGTTGCCGATGCCAGCTACACACAAAACGTGCAGGCTCTTCCGCCCGAGGCTCGCCTTACCCTGCTCTCTGATGGTGTTCTCGAGGCGCGCTCCCCGACCGGCGAGCTCTTCGGCTTCAAGCGCATGCAGGGGATCAGTGAGGCCCCAGCCGGTGAGATCGCCGCCGCCGCCCAGCGCTTCGGCCAGCAGGACGACATCACCGTCATCACCCTCGATTGGACCGCTGCCCTCGTCCCGGCTTGAAACAACGCAGTGCAACTCCAAAGCAGCACCGCGCATGTCCTAATTTCGCAGGAGATTTACTCGCAAACCTCATGCCACAGTCCTCCGCCAGCAACGCCCCCGTTGAACGTGGCATCACTCTCACGGAACAGGTCGTTCGCCTCCAGGCACTCCTGGAGGCCTCGCGGTGCGTGCACTCCACCATCGAGCGTCATGAGGTGCTGGAGCAGGCCGCTCGCATCGCCGTCCGCGAGCTCGAAATGGATGGCGCCCTGTTCACCCGTTCTTCGGTCGTCTTTGGCGAGCTTCCCGCAGGTGTAGCCGATGCACCCTGCCCGGGCTGCCCCCGCTTTGCGCTGCGATCGCGTGAAGGCACGCTGCTGTCGGAACTCGTCGTTGCCACCCCCGGCCGGCGTCCGCTGAACCTCTACGAACAGGACTTCCTCGATGGTCTCGCCCTGCAGACCGCCGTCGCGCTTGAGAACGCCATCAATCATCAGCGCCATCTCGGCTACGCCCGTCTCGCCCAGGACCTCGACGCCGCTCGTTCCATCCAGCAAAGCCTCCTCCCCCAGACCATGCCGCTTCTGACCGGCTACTCGCTCGCCACGCGATCAAGCGCCTGCTACCAGGTCGGCGGGGACTACCTGGACGTCGTCACCGAGCCCAGTGGGTCGTACCTCATGGTCATCGCGGATGTCGCCGGCAAGGGTCTCGCCTCGGCGCTCATCTGCACAGCATTCCGCTCCGCTTTTCGAGCATTGGCCCGGCAGTCGCTGCCCTTGGAGGAGCTTGCAGCTCGTCTTTCACAGCAGCACTGGGAGGAAGGTGCGGAAGCTCGCAGACGCTACGTCACCGCGCTCTTCGTGCGCTTGCATGCTGAATCGGGAGATCTCGAGTTCCTCAATGCGGGACACAACCCAGCCTTCCTTGTGAGTCCAGACAGCAGCAGGGTCTGCCTGGTAGAGGCCACTGGAACCCCCCTTGGCATTCTTCCCGGCGCGGCGTACATCAGCGAGCGCTGCAGTCTCGCGCCGGGCGCTCGTCTTCTGCTCTACACGGATGGCCTCACCGAAGTCTTCCGCGGAGAAGAAGAGTTCGGCCAGGAGCGCCTCGAAGACCTGTTCGCCCGCGCAGCGGCAACCCCTCCATTGCCTGCAGAGGCCGCCGGCATCCTTGATCTGCTGTGGACCACGCTTGATATCTTCACCGATGGCGCTCCCCAGCAGGATGATATGAGTGCCATTGCACTTTGCCGTGCAGGCGGGATCTCACAGGAGAGAGCATGCCCATAAACAACGGAGGCAGCGTCGAGGTTCGCATCCCCTCGCGCCTTGGCTTTGAAAAGGTTGCCATGAGCACGGCCGCCAGTATGGCGAAGCTCATGGGCTTCACCGAGGATCGCGTTGAAGATCTTAAGACTGCCGTCTCCGAAGCTTGTATCAATGCGATCGAGCATGGCAATCACCTGGATGCCTCCGTCCCCGTCGGTGTCATGCTCTCCATCTTTCCAGGCGAGCTCGAAGTCAAAGTGCACGATAATGGCGACGGCATGAGCGCCGCACCCTCCGTCCCGGATATCGACCGTAAAATGACGGGCGAAGAAGAGGCACGCGGCATGGGCATGTTCCTCATCCAGGCCCTCGTCGACGAAGTACAGTGGGTCCCGAGTTCCACGCAGGGCAAGAGCTTTGTACGGCTCGTCATCCGTCTCAATAAGGAGAGTGAAGAATGCAGCTGACCAGCAAAGTCTCGCAGCAGCAGCTTGCCACGGCTACCGGAAAACCCCTCACAGCTCTCCGCTTCACCGGTGACATCTCTTCGACGTCGCGGGATGCGGTCGTCGGAAGCTATGTCGCCCTGAGCACCTCCGCTGTGAAGCAGATCCTGCTCGACTTCAAAGGTGTCGAGTACCTCAACTCCTCAGGCATCGCCCTCGTCATTGAGGTCCTGATGGCAGCAAACAAGGCCGCACAGATCGTAGCCATCTCCGGCTTGACGCCCCACTTCACCAAGGTCTTCACCATGGTCGGCATCACCCGCTACGCCACTCTCTACCCGGACGAAGCCGCCGCCCTGGCCTCGCTGTAAACAGCGTGACGTGCTCTTCACCAGCTGGCGGGTCAAGCTCGCTGCTCGTCTGGAAGCCTGAGAAGATTTAGTCGCCCGGAAAGAGCACCCACAACTCCGGCCTGCCCGCATTGCAATGCACCGCCCGTGAAAGGAATCCGAAACAGCCCCACGAAAGATACAGAGCCATTCGCGCGCTCTGCCAGCCTCCGTAGGGTGAACGCTTGCGAGAGAAGGCTGCAACCCGGCTCTCGACCGATGGAATGGGATGGAAGATGCGCTCGACCCACCGCCCACGAGCCGGCTCATCATCCTGAAGACGATCGAGGCAGGTAATCGTCCGGGCCAGCATTGCGGAAGAAATACCCTGAGTGAGAGCAAACCGGTCCGCCTCCAGCACTCCGGGCCGGTTAACCGATGGCAGCAGAAGCAGGCCGAGAAACGACCACAGCGTGAACCACAACCCCGTCTGGATCAGGCCCGGCGCGTCCGCAAGCGATGCTCCGGGAAGGTGACAGGCAAGCAGGAAGCCAAGCAGGTTCCAGGCCAGGGCCACAGCCAGACCGCGGGTGCGCGCACCGGTCGCAAGCACACCGTGGCGGCGCACACGCTCGGTTGATAGCACCTCCGGCGGCAGCTCCTGGAGCCACACCGACGGAAGAACCATGCGCTCCCGGCCGGGCAGACCGGCCACCCCCCCAACGAAGCCAGGGTCGGTCGAGCGAAGAACCATCGTCCCCACCGGCCTTCGAACCGCGGCGTCACATACGGAATCCGGCGTGCCGTCCTCCTCCTCCACACCAGCAGCAGCAGTTTTCACGGGGCTCAGACCCCCAACCATCTGCGCCACCGCGGCCTGCACCGCCAGCAGAAGTAGCATAAGCCCTGCAAAGCAGGCAACTCCGGCCCAGACGCCCGCCCACCGCGCCGCTATCAGCAGAGCACCGGCACAAACTCCAACAACCAGGGCCTGCAGGAGAACACCGCGCAGCCACCCCGCCAGAAAACTCGCAAACCTCAGCTGGCTCCGACTATGCTGCCGCGGCAGAAAATACCCGCCCAGCACATCAGAAGGCAGGGAAAGCCCTACGGAGCAGGCCAGCGTCGCCGCAATCGCCACCGGAGCCGGCACGCCCCGCAGCAGCCGGTGCGGCAGTGCAAACCAGAGCGCCGCACTGGCAGCGACAACTTGCAAACCAACCCCCGAAATGCCTAGCCACAGCCTGGATCGCGCATACGTCATGCACCTATCCTAGGGGAACATCCGCAGCCGATTCGGCCCCTCCGCCGAGCATCCACCATCCCCTTGTCACGCCGTGCACGATCCCACGCTCTACTGCTCTCCCACTACCATCGCATCCGGATTACCCACCACCCGCGGCCGTCGGCTCTCACTGATCGTCGCCGCACTCCTGGGCGCCAGCGCCATCGCCGAGCTCAGGCTGAACACCAGCAGCGCCTGCTCCGGCACCACCTCCTGCCGATCCGTCTTGAGCCACACAATCGTTCCCGCGCCCGCGCCAATGCCCGCGCCGACCGCCGCGCCCACGCTGCCGCCC
>CAHJWL010000006.1 GCA_903642235.1 Acidobacteriaceae bacterium
GGGGCTGCGCCGGCTGCTGCTGCACTGGCTGCTGCTGGGGGACTGGGCGTGCCTGCTGCGGCATGGATCGCACCGGCGGCGCCGGCTGCTGGACCGTCTGCCGCTCCTGTCGCCCGCGCTGCTGCTGCGCCTCGATCCCCTGCGCCGACATCTGCTGCTGCCTCTGTTGCTGCTGCTGCGCCTCAGCCTGCTGCGCCAACCGCTGCTGTTGCGCCTGCTGCTGGAGCTGCCTTTGCTGCTGCTGGACCTGTTGTTGCTGCTGGAGCTGCCTTTGCTGCTGCATCAGCTGGTCTTGTTGGAGCTGCCTCTGCTGCTGCTGGTTTTGTAGCTGCTGAGCCGATCGCTGCTGTTGCGCCTGCTGCTGCGCGACCCTCTGCTGTTGCACCTGCTGCTGTTGAAGCTGCTGCTGCTGCTGCGCTGTCCGCTGCTGCTGCACCTGCTGCTGCTGTTGAAGCTGCTGCTGTGCGGTCCGCTGCTGCTGGAACAGTTGCTGCCGCTGTTGCTGCTGGAGCTGCTGAGCAGCCCGCTGCCCCTCGGCACTCCGCTGCTGGTCTGCGGCGAGCCCGCGCGGCCCGTTTGCGCCGCCCCCGATTCCCCCGGCGGTCTGGGACAGAGTCCCCTGTGGTCCGACCCGTTCCTGCTGCAGGGTTCTCCCCGGCTGCGGCACGCCTGCCGCCTGCGCCGCCGCCTGCGCCCGCGCGTTCCGCTCCATGTCGACGCGGGCCGGCGCGGCCGTGTTGGTCCGCTGCGGTCCGAACGTGCCTGGCTGCCCGCCTGAACGCGCTGGCTGCGGCACGCCCGCCTGCTGCTGCTGTTGCCGCTGCTGCTGCTCGAAGCCACGCTGTTGCTGCGTCAGCACGCCTGCTTGCTGCTGCCGTTGCGTCAGCACGCCCGCCTGCTGCTGCCGTTGCTGTTGTTGCTGCTGCTCGATGGCACGCTGCTGCGTCATAGCTCCCTCTACCGGCCGAGTTGCAGGGCTGGACACCACACCGCCTCCCTGCACGCCGCCTGCGACACCCGACGGGAGCCGCCCTCCGGTGCCGTAGATCCCGCCGCCTCCGACTCCGCCGGCGCCTCCAATATGGATCGGCTGCGTCGTGACCGGCGGCGGGGCCACCCGATCCGCCGGGAGCACGCGCGCGGCCGTTGCCATCATCGGCCGGCCCCCATTCTGCTGGAAGAACTGCCCGCGATTCGTCTCCGCCACGTGCTGATTCTGGATCTGTGCCGACATCGCCGGCGTCCGCTGCGACCGGAACACCGCCATCTCCGCCGGAACCGGCCGCGCCTGTATGCCGCCGCGCCCGCCGTTATAGCTCACCCGGTTATTGATGACCGTGTTATTGACGTAGCGGTTGGTGATCGCATTGTTGATCCGGATGTTGTTCACGATTACGGTGCGGTTGTAGACATTGTGGATGTTTGTCACGTTCACGTTGCTCACGGCGCGGTTGTAGGCAAAGTGGTTGCCGCTCCAGTAGCCGCCGTAGTAGCCGGTTCCGTAGTAGCCGAAGCCATACGGCACACCGCCGTAGAAGCCGATGTGCCGGCCCCAGTAGCCGCGATGGAAGCCATAGCCACGGCCATGCGGTCCCCACCAGCCGGGCGTCCAGAGCGCGCCGGCGTAGGGCGCGGCGCACCACGCGCCGGGAACCCAGAAGTAGCCGGCCGGCGCGTAGCCCCAGTAGCCCGGCGTCCACAGGTAGTCTTCCGCCGGGGCCGGTGGCTGGTCGTAGACAGGCAGCGGCGGCGGTGGCTGCTGCGCCTGCTGGTTCGGGTCCACATCGGAGTAGATCTGATCGCTCAGCGCCTGCGCGTCATCGCTGCTGTACGGCGCGCCCGCGTCCTGGCCGCTGTCGTAGCCCGCGCTGCCCTGGCCGTTGTCATACCCGCCGTTGCCCTGCGGGTAGGTCTGTGCCGTCTGCCGCTCGACCGGAGCGGGCGTCTGCTGACCATTCGCGTAGCTCTCCGCCGCCTGCTGGCTCTCGTTCGCTGTCCCCTGCGGCGGCTGCGCGTAGGTGTTGGAGGATGTCCGAGGGGAGCGTGCCGGCGCTGCTGCCGCATACCTGGGAGCCACCGTCGAGCCCGCGGCTGGTGCATAGCCTGCGGGTGGCGCATACCCTGCGGGTGCCGGGGAAAGACCTACGCCGGTCGCCGCTGCCTCCGCATCGCTCGCATCCACCGGGGCCATGTTGGCCTCCGCCGGGTCCGGGCCGGTGTCGCTTACCGCCGTCATCTGCGGCTGACTGGACCTGCACCCGGCCACACCCATGCCGAGTGCTGTCGCCAGCAGCGCCGTGGACCACACCGCCGTCATAGCCAGTCTGGCCGGCCGTCTCGCCTCTGTTTCGGAGCATTGCATCTCGTTTTCGTCGCGCATGGCCTGATCGTCCTGTCCGCCCGGTCTGTCGCCGCCTGTACCTGCTGCCACGAACACCGGTCTTGTTCTCTTGAACCCGAAACCTTCCAACAAGCTTCGATGCTTCTTTCGCGCGGCTTCTTTTCCCGCAGCAGAGGCACTCTGCGGGCAGGCCGGCAACCCGCTGGTACTGTGCGTTCACCGCTTCGTTCCACACCGCAGCCCACGGAGCTCCGCGCTCAGCTACTCTAGTCTTCATTCCGCGCCATCGTCACCGCAGTTTCACTTGAATCCGTTACGAGGTCCTACCCGCCACATGCCTGCCCCTTGCCGCTCCCCGTTCGTAGCCGCCTCCCTTCTGTTTGCCGCATCCTGCTCGCTCGCGCAGGCTGGAGGCCGCACCCTGACCGACGCCGACTACCGCCTGGCCGAAAGCCGCATGTCCTACAACGTCAATCCGCTGATCGCGCATACGGTGGCTCGTCCGACCTTTCTCGCCGGCAACCGTCTCTGGTACCGCGACGCCAGCCCCGCGCGCGCCGTCTACACGCTGGTTGACCCCGGCACAAAGACCGTCTCGCCCGCCTTTAACCACGCCGCGGTTGCCGCTGCCATCCTTGCAGCGATACCCGACGCGAAGCCCGCGCCCGACCCCGCGCACCTGCATCTGGACGGCCTGGAGCTGCTTGATCTTGACGCGACCGGTCATCCCAGAACCCTTGAGTTCGCGGTCTCCGGCAAGAAACTTCGCTGCACCGTCGCCACGGCCAGCGTCGCCTCCGGCACGGCGACCTGCGCGCTTGATGCCGCGGCAGAGCGCAAGACGCAGCCCGGCACCCGCCGCGCCCGCGCCGCTTCCGTCACCTCTCCCGACGGCACACAGGCCGCCTTTCTGCGCGACTGGAATCTCTGGCTGCGCGACACCAAAACCGGCACCGAAACACAGCTCACCCATGACGGCATCCCCGACTTCGGCTACGCCACCGACAACGCCGGCTGGACACACTCCGACAACCCCATCCTCGTCTGGTCGCCCGATTCGAAACACATCGCCACCTTTCAGCAGGACCAGCGCAAGACCGGCATGATGTACATGGTTCCCGTCACCAACCGGCATCCGCAGCTGGAGGCGTGGCACTACCCGCTCGTCGGCGACAAAGACGTCACAATGATCGAGCGTGTCTCGATCGATGTCCCGTCGGGCAAGGTCGTCCGCTTCAAAATGCCACCCGACCAGCACCGGTCGACGATCTGCGACGATGTGAGTTGTTCAGGCGGCTGGGATGATGTGGAGTGGGCGCCCGACTCCAAGTCGCTCGCCTTCGTCTCCACCTCGCGCGACCACAAGGAAGAGTGGCTGCGCGTCGCCAACACCGGCACCGGCGACATCCGCGAGATCTTCCACGAGACCGCGCCGTTCTACTTCGAGTCCGGCATGGACCGCGTCAACTGGCACTACCTGCCGGAGTCAAATGAGTTTCTCTGGTTCTCGGAGCGCTCCGGCTGGGGACAGATGTATCTCTACGACCTCAAGAGCAGCCAGCTTAAAAACCAGGTCACCGCCGGCGACTGCAACGTGCTGAAGGTGCTCTCGGTCGACGCGATAGCCCGCCGCTTCCTGTACCTCGCCGCCGGCAAGGATCCCGCGCGCAACCCGTACTTCGAGTCGCTCCACGCCGTCGACTTCGCCGGCAAGCACGACACTCTCCTCACCCCGGACGACGCGACCCACGCCGTCACTCTTTCAGCCGATGGCTCCCTGTTCGTCGACATCGCCTCCACACCCGCGACGCCGCAGGTCGCCACTCTGCGCGACACGAAGTCCGGCAGGCTGGTGATGCCGATCGCGCAGCAGGATCTCTCCGCCCTCGTCGCTACCGGCTGGAAGCCGCTGACACCCTTCACCGTCAAGGCGCGCGACGGCAGGACGAACCTGTACGGTTACATGTTCAAGCCGACGACGCTCGATACCACCAGAAAATACCCGATCGTCGATTACATCTACCCCGGCCCGCAGATCGGCTCCTGCGGCGGCCGCGACTTTTCCGCCACGCACGGCGACAACCAGGCCCTGGCCGAGCTCGGCTTTATCGTCGTCTGCCTTGACGGTATCGGCACGCCATCCCGCTCCAAGACATTTCACGAGGGAGTCTACGCTGCCGACCCGGCTGATAACACGCTTCCCGATCAGGTGGCCGGTATCAAGGAACTCGCGGCGAAGAACTCCTTCATTGACCTCGACCGCGTCGGCATATGGGGCCATTCGGGCGGCGGCAACGCCACGGCGACAGCCATGCTGCGCTACCCGGACTTCTTCAAGGTCGGCATCTCGGAGTCCGGCAATCACGACCAGCGTCAGTATGAAGACGACTGGGCAGAGAAGTGGGCCGGCCTGGAGATCGTCAAGCCCGACGGCACCTCCAACTACGACAGCCAGGCCAACCAGAACTCTGCCAGCAACCTCAAGGGTCATCTACTGCTCGCACACGGAACGATGGACGACAACGTGCCGCTGAACAACACGCTTCTGCTGGTCGACGCACTCGAGAAGGCCAACAAGGACTTCGATCTTGTTCTCTACCCGAACGCGCACCATGGCTACGGCGAGGCCAGCCAGTACATGATGCGGCGCCGCTGGGACTACTTCAGCCGCTACCTCGCCGGCAACACTCCACCAGCCACCTACCAGATGAAGCCTTCTGCTGAAGCCATGCGCGCTGCACAGGGTCCGGACTCCAGCGAGGCGCTGGAATAAACTCCAGCGTCCAGCCTGGCTTGCGATTCCTCCTGTGTCAGCCTGCCGGTTCCCGTCAAAGTGCAGCGAAGAAAGACGGCCTCTCCTCTCAACCCGCGGGTGTCAGGCTTCGGCCGTCTGCCTACTGGCGCTCCGGCAACTCATACAGCTCCTGGCACTGGGTCGCATGGATCGTATAGCGGAAGCCGATCAGCCAGTCTTCCGTTGGGCTGCAGAACTCGGCGATCTTCTGCGCTGTGCCCATCGTCTGAAAGCCCACCGCCTCCATGCCCATACTGGGCAGAAGGACGAACTGTACGCGTCGCAGCAGCAGGTAGTCCGGCACGCGGCCCTCTGCCAGGTAGTGAAAGTACGTTGGATCGACCAGACCGCCGAGATCGATCACCTGCCCGCCCCAGTCAAAGCTCACCCGGCCGATATCAAAGGCTGCGAACCGCGAGGTCACCGGCACATGATCCCGCATGAAGAGCGCAATCTTGCCGTGCGTGTCGTTGATATGCCGTATGCCGACCAGCGTGACCGTCCGCCAGGTTCGGAGAGACATCAACCCGGCCACGGCCAGCACCGCGCATACCCCGCCGAAGATCCACGCCCGCTCCGTATGCAGCAGCTTGGTCAGCGCAAAGAGCAGGCCGAGAAACAGCAGCGGAAAGAAGAGCATCAGCGTCAACGGCTGGTAGCGGCCGCCATGTCCTCCCGAGGGAAAGGTAAACAGATAGATCGTAAAGTGGACGGCGGCCCACACCAGCAGCACTGTCAGGCGCAGGGGCCTGCGCCGCAGCAGCGACCATGCCCCCAGCAGCGCAAGCACGACCATGGTCAGACCGAACAGCGCCGTCGCGGCCCGGATATCGCGCAGTGAGTCAATCTGGTGCGTGTACCGCAGACTGAACTGCCGGGGCAGCCGCTGGATCCATGCACCGCAGAACCGCACCATCGAGTACAGCGAATGCGCCCCGCCGCTGCGGTGAAAGTACAGCCAGGATCGTCCCTTAAGCGTCACCGGCATCAGGCTGCCGGAGGTCCACAGGTTAGCCCCAAAAAAGACTGCCAGCATCCCACCCCAGGGGCCGAGCAGGATCGCACCATCGCGTACGCTGCGCCGCGTCTTTGCCAGCAGCGAGGCCGCGAGCAGCAGCGGCGCGAAGACAACTGCCTCCGGTCGCGTGATCACCAGCAGCCCGGCCGCGCTTCCGGCCAGCAGCGCCGACTTCCATGTCCGGATCTCCGGCTCGGCCTGGGAGCCGGTTCGAATCTGAGTGTGGGCGTACATCAGCATCTGGGCCTCACTTGAGGCCTGGCCCCGGGGCACCGGGCTGAACCACCAGTAGATCGCCGCCAGCGAAAACACCACGAAGAGCAGGTGCTCCATACCGATCAGGCCCAGCCAGAGAAAGTTTCCCATCAGCGCCGGCGCCAGGGCCAGCACCCAGCAGATGCGCTTCGAGAGCCCGTCGCGCCTGGCCAGCAGAAACAACAGCGGCCCGATCGCCATGAGGCAGAAGTAGCTCAGCGCAAGGTTGTACCAGACCGGATCCACACCGCCCAGCACACGGTAGTTGGCCGCCTGCAGCACCGTCCACAGCAGGCTGGTCGCTCCGGACGAGCGCTGTCCGCGGATGAAGCCGAGCGTTCCGCGCTCGGCCAGATTGCGCGCGATCGTCTGATGAATATACGAGTCATCCAGCGGAAAGCCGTGCTGCACCCGCAGCACGCTCGCCAGAAAGCTGAAGCTGACCGCATACGCCGTAGCCAGCAGAGCCACACTGCGTCGCGTACCCTCCGGTCTTGGCTGCATCTCCGGAGCCGCGGCGAGAGCCGGACTGGAGAGAGTGGCAGAAAATGCGGAGGCAGCGGTCAACGTGAACTCCTGACGTACAGGCCCGCGATCTGTGCCGGCTGGCTGACGCTCTCTCCTCAAGGAAGACCAGATCTTCCGAGCAAAGTGCCAGGTCTGGAGAGACGGCCTCTCTCTGAAAACAACAGAGAGATAAACGTACTGTATCCTCCGAGATTGCTGATAACCTAAAGTTACTTACTTAGGTACCAAAGGTTGCTTCATTACTCCTGTTTTGTCGACAGGTACTGGAGTTTTCGTTCAAACATCCGGTTCCCGTATACCCTTATAGAAAACATCGTCGCAAAACGCGCAAACTTGGCCGCTGCGATTGCTTCGACATCGAGAGGACACAGCGGGTAGAGATCAGTTTCCAGTCTCTTCCGCAAGAACACCAGCGAGCAAGGGCGAGGTTTGCCGATCTGTTTCGGCATCCAGGGAGGTTTCCTTAGACTTGGCGGCAGACGCTAGCCCTGCCAGCAGAAATCCAGCACTACAGCCAAACCAGCAGCCCAGCAGAAAAGCCATCCAATGTCCCATTTCGAGCAACTCCTTTAGTGATCTAACGGTATGCTCCATCGTCCTGCTGCCACATACCACCGACGTGTTAACTCTGTTCCCCGTTCACCGGCTTTCTAACGCACTTTCTTTTGTGTAGCGCCTGTACGTCTGCTTCACTCGCCGATGTCCGTCGGCACCGTCTCGCGGTCTGCGACTCGTTGCCCCACGAAAGCACACCCACTCTTACCGGCACCTTGCACTTTGCCAGAAAGGGGCATGCTTGAACCAGATGGAACAATCGCAGATCTATTTCTCGCTCCCGTACGCGAAGGAGCTTCGCAGCGCCACTCTCGCCCGCGTCTTGACGTTCTCCTTTGCGGTGCTTCTCGATTGCCTCTCGATCCAGCTTGGCGTTCTCTTTGGTGTCCTGGCCTATGTGCAGCTGGGCCGCTACACCTTCCAGCACTCCTACCTTTCAGTGCTGGAGTTCTCTCTCGAGTACGCTCTCATCTTCATCTTCTTCGCCTATAAGCGAGGCCTGTACAAGCACGCCCACAGCCTGCTCGAAATCCGCGAGACAGCCGAGGTTTTGCGGGTCAATACGCTCTGCCTCGCGCTCGTCACGCTCAGCATCTATCTGCATCGGCTGATGGTGCCCCGGCTTATGCTGCTGTTCTGCTGGGGCATTACAACGGTTGGTCTGCTCATGCAGAAGCACCTCACGCGGCAGCTCATCGTGCAGTGGAAGAGCCGTCATGTGCAGCGCCGCAATGTCGTCATCGTCGGCGCGGATAAAGACGCGCGCCGCATCTTCTCTATCCTCACGAAATCACCCGACCTCGGCCTCTCCCCGGTCGCCTTTCTCTCAGACAGTGACAGCGAAACCAACCACGTCATCTTCAGCCATGACTACCACTTCCGCCACTCCGCGCCGGTTCTCTCAGAGCCACTCTCGGAGGATCTGCTGCGCCGTCTGAAGGTCGCGGAGATCTATGTCTCGCAGGCTACCCTCAGCGACGCCTCGCTCGCGGCTCTTATCGACTTCGCGAAACAGCACACCATCCCAATCTCGTTTATCGGCAACAAGGGTGTCGCGGACGCGTCCCATCCGGCGGATGTGCGTTTTCTGGACGGTCTGCACATCTCGAGCCACACCGTCTCCGAGCGGCCGGATCTGCTCTACATCGCTGCCAAGCGCGCCTTTGACGTCCTGATCGCCGCCTTCCTGCTCCTCCTGACCGCTCCCCTCTGGGCTATCGTTGCCGTCTGGATCAAGCTCTCCTCGCCGGGTCCCGTCTTCTTTCGCCAGCAGCGCGTCGCCAAGGAAGGCGTTCCCTTCGGCATCCTGAAGTTCCGCAGCATGTACATCACGGCCCCCAAATACGGCACCTCTCCTGACGAGAGCTTCGATCCCCGCGTTACCTCTGCCGGACGCTTTCTCCGCAAGACCAGCATCGACGAACTGCCGCAGCTGCTCAACGTGCTTATGGGCGATATGTCGCTGGTCGGCCCGCGGCCGGAGATGCCCTTCATCGTGCGGAATTACACCCCGGTCGAGCACCAGCGACTGCTTGTCCCGCAGGGAATGACCGGCTTCTGGCAGCTCAGCGCGGACCGCAAGTTCGCCATTCACGAGCGTCTGGAGTACGACCTGTACTACCTTGAGCAGAAGGGCTTCTTCTTCGACGTCGCGATCCTCGTCCACACCGCTTTCTTCGCCATGAAGGGCATCTAGCACGGGCGCCGCACAGACGGCAAACGCACACTCCTCAGGGTTGTGAGTCTGGACGCAGCGCGAGACGAGCACCGGGCCCACGAAGGTTTGTAACAGATATCGCTACAAATTTTCGGCCCGGCCCGCTACCTGCTCGTAGACCTCAGTCACCTTGCGCGCGCTCTGCTCAATGGTGAAGTGCTCGGCCACACGGTCGCGCCCTCGCACTCCCATGGCCCGCGCTGCCGCAGGGTCGGCAAGCAGCGCGCAGATCGCCTCTGCCATCGCCGGTGCATCGTTCATCGGCACCAGCAGGCCGGTCTCGCCGTCGACCATCGTCTCCCGCACACCGCCGCCGTTCGTCGCCACCACCGGCTTGCCGCACGCCATTCCCTGCACCACCACCTGTCCGAACGGCTCCGCCACCGTCGAGGCATGCACCAGAACATCCAGCCCTCGAATCCACGGAGCCACCTCGCTCTGAAAGCCCGTAAACGCGAGCACCCGGTCAAGACCCTTCGCCTGCGCCAGCTGCCGCAGCTCCGTCTCGTAGTCATGCTCCTTAAACAGCGCAGCCCCGATGATCTGAAAGCGCGCCTCCGGGTACCGTGCATGCACCAGCGCCGCGGCCTCGATGAAGATGTGCTGGCCCTTCCACGGACAGATCCGTCCCACCAGCCCGATCACCGGCCCGGCCGACGTTGCCCCGGGATCGTGACCCGGCTGATCGCCGTCCCCCGGCGAAAAGAACTTCGAAAGATCCACGCCCGACGCGATCGCAGCCGTCGGTGTCTTCGGCAGATGGAGCGTCGCCAGCGTTGCCAGTGAGTTGCCAATCACGAAGTGCGGGATCACCTTCGCCAGCCCGCGCATCAGCCGCACTACCTTTGCCGGCAGGTAGTCCGCCGCAATGCGATCGCGGATGTGCCACACCACCTGCACGCCGCTCAGCCGGCCTGCCAACCCGCCCAGAATCGATGCCTTCAGCGAGTTCGTGTGCAGCACCTCAATGCGCTGCTCCTCCAGAAAGCGCGCCAGCCGCCGCACATAGCGCAGGCTCGATCGAATCGCGCCCAGGTTCCCCGCGGAGACCAGCCCCAAGGAGTCCTTGCGCGCATGCACCACACTCTCATCAAGCAGCATCAGGTGCACCGGCACATGGCCGTCCAGCAAGCTCTCGAGCGGCCCCCGCGATCCCAGCAGCACAACTGGATCCACACGCGCGCGATCAAAGCGCTGCACCAGCTCCGCCAGCGCAATCTCCCCGCCGCCAAGCTCCGCCGTGTGATCAAACAACAGCACCCGTACCGGCCTCGCAGTGCCCCGCCCATCTCCGCCCTTCGCCTGTGGCGTCCCCATCCTCCGAGCCTCTCTCACGCCGGCAGCGCCGGCAGATGGCCGCCGGTCACGTCCGACAGGAACGCCCGCACTCTCCGCTGAAACTCCGCCGTGTCATAGCCGCGCGCATGCTCCTGGATCGCTGCCGCATTCCACGTCATCGTCTGAAATCGCTCCATCGCCGCCTTCATGGAGGCCACCGTCGGCTCACGGAAGAAGATCCCATTGAGGCCCTCCGTCACCGTCTCCACCGCACCGCCGCCGAAGAACGCAATCACCGGCCGGCCGGCCGCGTTCACCTCGAGCGGCGCCATGCCGAAGTCCTCCTCGCCGGGAAACAGCAGCGCCCGGCAGCGGCTCACCAGCTCTGTCACCGCGGCATCATCCTGCCGGCCCAGAAACTCCACCGTCGGTCCTGCCATCGCGCGCAGCCGTTCCAGATCCGGTCCGCCGCCAATCACCTTCAGCGGCAAACCAAGCTCCGTCGCCGCCCGTATCGCGAGATCCAGCCGCTTGTACGGCACCAGTCGCGACAGAATCAGAAAGTAATCCCCGACAGGCTCGCTCGCGTGAAAGCGTGTCGTCTCAATCGGCGGCGGAATGACTACGGACTCAATTCCGAACGCATCGCGCAGTCGCTGCTGCACCACGCGCGAGTTGGCGATGTAAAAGTCGGGCCGCCGCGCCGCTCGCATCTCCCACGCCTTCAATGGCTTCAGCGCGGCCCCAAGAAACAGCTTCTTCAGCACGCCCACCGTCTCCTGCGCGAAGTAATCCTCGGCCCGCCACACCCAGCGCATCGGCGTGTGGCAGTAGCAGACGTGCACCGCATTCTTGCCGCGCTTGACCCCCTTCGCAAAGCCAAAGCAGCTCGTCACCACCAGGTCATACGCGTCAAGATTCACCGTCTCCACCGCCAGCGGATACAGCAGAAAATAGTGCCGGAAAAACTTTGCCTTGTTTGGCAGACGCTGCATCCACGATGTTCGCGCCTTTGCCGCCTGCAGGTACGGTGAGAGCCGCTCGGTGACGGCCAGCGTCGAGTAGAGGTCCGCGCCCGGAAGTGTCTTGTGCAGCACCTCGGTCACGCGCTCGGCCCCGCCCATCTGCGCCAGATTGTCATGAAATAGAGCAATACGAACGTCCAATTTGGCTCCTCTTGCTGACACCGTGCATCGTCGCCGTTCTGTACGGCACGTCCCTTCGCGAGGCCGAGTCGCCAGACGCAGGCGTGCGCTAAACTTGTGGTCTTACACCATTACTCGCAACGAAAATCTCTGGGCGTGCCTCCATCTTACGTGGTCCTGGTACGGCCGCTCGATCTATCGGACCCTTCTCTCGCGCATGCGCATCCTCCATCTGTCGAACACTGTCTCCGACCGCGGCAACGGCATCGTCAACGTCGCCGTCGATCTCGCGATCGCTCAGGCCTCTGCGGGGCATGATGTTGCGTTTGCCTGTGAGCGCGGCGGCTACATCCCTCTGCTCGAGCGCTTCAAGGTTCGCGTATCTCTGGTTCGCCAGACCGGCGCCGCACGCGCCCTGCTCAACTCCCTCGCGCTGCTTCGCCTGCTTCGCGCCTTTCGCCCGCAGATCATCCATTGCCACATGCGCAGTGGCCTTCTGCTCGTCGCTCCCTGGGCTCGAGTCCTCCGCATACCCATCGTCGTCCATGTGCACAACATTCACGATCGCGCGATCGGCCTGCGCCATCTGCCCACCCGCATCCTCGCCGTCAGCCACGCGGACTCACGCACCATCGCCGCCGCCGGCGTGCCGCGCGATCGCATCCGCGTCGTTCTGAACGGCCTCATCGGCTCACATCGGCTGCCGGCGACGCCCTCACCCGTTGCGCTGCATTGCCCCGCGATCACGACCGTTGCCGGCATGATGCATCGCAAGGGCATCGCCGAGCTCATCACCGCCTTTGAGACCGTGCTCGCGACCCAGCCTGACGCGCACCTTTACCTCGTCGGCGAAGGACCGGAGCGCCTGCTCTTTGAGGCGCAGGCCGCGGCCTCGCCCGCTGCCGCGCATATCCACTTCGAAGGCATGCAGGCCGATCCCCGCGGCTATCTGCTGGCGTGCGATGTCTTCGTCCTCGCCTCTCGCCGGGAGTCCTTCGGCCTTGTTCTTATTGAGGCTCGCCAGGCCGGGTGCGCCATCGTCGCCTCGGACGTCGATGGCATTCCCGAGCTGCTCGGCCACGGCGACCTCGGTCTGCTTGTTCCACCGGAGAACCCCTCCGCGCTTGCCGCTGCCATTCTGCGCCTTCTTGCCGATCAGGAGCTTCGCGCCTCGCTGCAGGGAAGGGCCCGAGAGAACCTCGAGCCCTTCACTACCACCCGCATGGCCGTGGAGGTCTTTGCCGTCTACTCTGAGGTCGCGCAGCCAGCCCCTTAGGACCTTCCTCCGCCATCGCGTTCAAGCGCCAACTTCGCCGATGTTGCATGGAACGGCGTCACCGGCAGAGCCTGCTGCGCACCTGATCGCCCGGCGGCCTTCTGAACAACCGGGCCATCAACCTGTCCGGCTGTCAGGCCAGTCAGCCGGCCGCCACCACTGTTCGGAATCGCTTCCTCCCGCGGTGCAACCTCTCCAAGCTTTGACGTCGGCTCCGTCGTCCCCTTCCACCAGGTCACATCGTGAAAGGTGTTGACGCCCGGCTGTCCCGCGCCCACATTGAACTGCCGATTCGTCGTCGGGTTCATGTTGTAGTGGTTGTTCTGAAACTGCATGCCGGCCATCGCTTCCTGCCGTATGTAGAGCGTCAGGCCGCCGTTCGCTGCGTTCCTGCTGGCGTCGAAGTAGTTGTCGTGCACGTTCCAGTGATCGCACCCGACCTCAAGCGTCGCCTCCGCCGCCCACACCGCGGAGATCGAGTTGTACGCCAAAGTTCCCCCTGGCGCACCGCCGTTACAATCCACACCGTTATAGAGCGCCTTGCTTGCAGAGGCAGTCAGGTCGTGGATCAGGTTATGCGTCAGCACCGGTGCGGTCGAATTTCCGCCGGTCTGTATTCCGTAACCCGAAGAGTTACGGATGATGTTGCTGTCGATCAGCGCCTTCGCACAGCCCGAAAGCCGTATGTTTCCCTGGTTGTTCATCAGCAGATTGCCGCTGATCACCGGGTCTGTACACGCCGGCCCCTTGCCGTCTGTCGCGACGGAGATCCCAAGCGCCTCTGTAGTTGCCACATAGTTGTTCCGCACCGCCGCACCCGCCGTGCCTGAGAGGTAGATTCCGCTGCGCTGGTAATTCGTTGCCATGCCGCTGTCGATCCGGCCCACAGCATTATCTGCAATCACCCATCCCCGCAGCGCGTTCGGCGCACTTCCGTCCTCGGACGCTACAACATAGATCGCACCCTCCCCCCGGCTGTCGGCATCGGTGGTCGCATCCGCGTTATTCCAGAACACGTTGTTCTGGATCGTCCCATACTCATTGCCGCCCGCGGCCGTTGTTGTCGCCAGCACGCCCGCTTTGGCAGCATGCACGATCCGCAGCCCCGTGACCGTTGCGTGGTTCACGCCGCCCAGCATCACGCCGTAGCGCCGGACACTCGCCTGGACGGCATGCCGCGAGGGGTCACTGCCGTCCGCCGTGTGCAGGTAGAGCGTTCCCGCTGCAGCGTCATAGAAGAACGTTCCCGGTAGCCGCACCACGTTCTTCGAACCGGCATCCTGCTGCTCCGGCGGCAGCGAGCCCACGTGCTGCCACTCCGCCAGCTTGAAGCTCTTCTGCGTCTCCCGCAGCGCCTCCCACATCATGTGGTTGAAGCTCACCGTGTCGCCCGGCTGGTACACCCGCCCGCCCGCATACGGGCCCGCGTAGTTCGGCGCGGAGAGGATCGCCTTCGTCTCGTGGCTCGCGCCATCCACAAACACCTTGTAGACAGGCCCCTTCACCTGCGTCTTGTACACCCCGTCGCCCGCGCTGGTCCAGCCCTTCACGGCATCAGCCCCATCAATCGTCGGCGGATCGCCACCCTGGCCGTAGCTGCCGATCGTCAACGGACTTCCTGCCGCGCCGGAGTTTCCCGCGCCAGTCGCCGTCAGTTCCAGCTGCTCGCCCCAGCGGCCGCCGCTCTTCAACAGAATCTTGTCGCCCGCGTGAAATCCCCTTGCCGCCGCGAACCGGTTCACCGCGCTCAGATGCTGCCACGCACTCGTCTCCGTCGTGCCGCTCGCACCATCCGATCCCGCCTTGCTGTCAACGTAGTACGTGGCAGCATGCGCGGCCACCGCACCGCCCAGGACCAGTCCAGCCGCCGAAAAAACCCTCGCTCTCCACTCGCGTTTCGCAAACATTGCACTCTCCTTTCGTTGCTTCGTCCTTCAGATGCGCTGCGTTTGTCCATGCTTCACTCGCGCGCTCTGCCGGGCTCCTCGCCTACTCGGTCACGAGATCGCTCTCCACCGCTTCCAATCCCGTACTCACCCGGTCTTCCGTCTCGCCGCCCGGCCGCCGCGCTCGAATGGTCTCTGCACCGATCGCCCTCCCTGCCTCACCAGTGCGGTATGCAAAGCTCCACACCGCGGGCGCACCTCCCTCCGCCACTGCCTGCTTCGCCCGTTCTGCTTTAACAGCGAAGCACATCGCGATGCATGTCCACACAAGAAAGCCACTCGCGCCCGGAAAGATGCCCATCACCGGTATCTGCACCAGCATCGCGATCAGTCCGGCTTTCATTCCCACCAGTTCCGGTACGCCGCGCGTTCCTTGAAAGCACGCCATCACAGCCTGCCCAAAGCCGACGAGAAACACGATGCTGCCGAACCATCCGAACGACAGCATGATCTCTTCTATGCCGTTGTCGCCCAGGGCCACCTCTTCCGGCTGCGCCACGCCCCAGCTCGGCCCATTGTTCTTTGACGCCGCGCCGCCCGCTCCCAGCCCGATACCAAACGGCGAGGTCTCAAACAGCGCCACGGCCCGCTGCTGACTCGCTACCCGCTCGTTCACACTGCTGTCGTCACCCAGGTTGTTCAGACTCTCCAACCGATGCGACAGCACCTCGTTGATCTCCGGCACCTGCGTCGCAATCCCCAGCCCCACAACCGCGCCCAGCAGAAGCGCCACGAGCCCCAGCCGCTGGCGTGTGGTAAACGAAACACTCAACACCAGCAGGCCCACCACCGCGCCGATCCACCCCGACCGGCTCATCGTCAACCCCAGCGTCAGCAGAGCGATCGGAATCGCCAGCATGCGAATCCGCTTCCTCGAGGCGAGACTCAGCAGCATCCCGAAGGCCATGTAGTCGCTCAGCGGCTGCGGCGTGTTCATGGTTGAAAACACGCGAACTCCCATGCGCTCCGGCTTGCCGATCGACGTCAGTGTGGAGTTCTCCATCCACAGCGCGTCCCACGGCGCCAGAAAGAAAAACTGGTACAGACCGTAGAGCCCCATCAGCAGCACCCCCCCCAGAAAGCTCGTCCGCAGACTTTCAAGGATCTCCGCTGCATGCTCACGCTCGTGGTACACATACAGCGCGAAACACAGCGGCGACGCCCATCCCAGCGCATCCTGGATCAGGCCGGCCAGCGGGCTTGAAAGCAGACCCACAATCGATCCATACAGAAGCGCGGCCGAGACATACGTCCACGCCCGCAGCTCCGGCCGCAGCAGGTTTCCCCACTGGTGCCGGTACGCCGCCAGGCCCGCCATGCAGGCAAGAAACGGCGCGATCATGACAAACGATGCCGTGGCCGATCCTGTTCGGAACTCAATCAGCCGCCGCAGAAGGGGTGTAAGAAAAAACAGCCAGCACACCAGCGAGACATAGTGACGCCGCGACCGCTCAAGAAAGAACAGGGCCAGCCCGAAGGCCAGCAGCGGAAACACAAAGGTGACCCCGCGCGCCGCCGGCGTCACCGCTCCCGCAGCCGTCACGCCCGTCAGAGCAGCCAGCAGCCAGCGGTTTGAACGCCGCTGACCTCTCTCTTTCACCAGAAGCGCCGCAGACACGCTCATACCGTCGCCCTCCGCTCAAATGGCTTGAACGCTCGCCGCAGCATCTCGAAGTCCTGCCGCTGCGGCATCAGACTCGGCGGCGCAATCTTCAGAAACAACGGAAAGCTCGCGTAGAGAAATACAAAGCGCACACACGTCGAGAGCAGCAGCGAGATCGCCGCACCTGCGATCCCGAAGCGGGGAATCAGCAGGAGCATCAGCGGCACACTCAGACCCAGACCCACAGCCTGCAGCAGCGTCACCGTTCCCGGCCGTCCCAGCGCCATGAAGGCCTGCGCCAGCACAAAGACGCAGCCGGAGATGGTGACCTCCGCCAGCAGAATGCGCAGGCTCAGCGCCGACCGGGCATATGCCCGCCCATAGAAAAGCCGCAGCAGCACCGGCCCGATCACCGCAACGCCCAGGGCACACATGCCTGTCAGCAGCAGGCTCATCCGCGCCGCGCGCCCGGTCATCGCCACCGCCTCCTCGGTCGATCGTCCCGCCGCCTTCGGAAACAGGACCATCACCACCGAAAGTTGAAAGACATTCAGCATGCGCGAAAGACTCAGAACAACTACATACAGGCCCAGATCCGCGGGCGTCAGAAAGCTGACCACTAGCACCTGATCCACCTGCAGAGCCAGTGTCCCCAGCAGGTCGATCCCGTAGGATCGAATCCCGTAGCTCAGCAGCAGGCGCGAGCCCGCCACGCTCGGCCGCGGCCCCCCCGCAAACAGATGCCGCCCCTGCCATGCCAGCAGACCGAACACCGGAAACGCCGCCAGAATGTAAGCCAGCGCCGCGGTAAACGTAGTGAAACGGTGAACCGCAAGCAGTCCCAGCAGGATCGCGAGCGTAACGCCCGGGTTCAGGAGCTGCGCCATATTCGACATCTTGAACGATCCGCTGGCCTCGAGTGCGCCGCGAAGCAGGAATGCCGTGCTGCAGAGCGGCGTCACCAGCAGAAACCATTGCGCCGACCGGATCGCCCACAGCGGGTACTGGTGTAGCCAGTGCGGCATGGAGAGAACACCCACCAGCGCCGCCGCGATCGACAGCAGTGTGCTCATCGCCAGCCCGTTCACCAGCAGCTCCCCCGTCTGCTTCGGCCGGTTGCGAATGTAGTAGATCAGCGCGCTCGGCAGCCCAAAGGTCGTCAGCCCGGCCAGAAACGAACTCCACAGCGTGATAGCCGCCAGCTGTCCGCGACCCGCCGGCAGCAGCAGCCGGGCAGTCAGGATGCCCGTGCCCGCGTTCAATCCCTGAATCACAAGGCGCGCTACCACGGTCTGCCCGATCGCTTTTACACCGCGACCCGCGGCCGGCGTCGCCCCAGGCGCCACAACCTCCTCGTTCGAGACCGTCTCGTCACTCGCGGAGGTCAACGTCTCCGGAATTTCGTCTGAAACCATGCGCCGCTCACCCGTGTCCTTCAACCCGCCCCTTGCTCTTCCAAGGCTCTTTGCTCTACCAAAACTCTTTGTTCTACCAAAACCCTTTGCTCTACAAGGCTCTTTGCTCTCCCAAAACCCTTTGCTCTACCAAGGCTCTCTGCTCAGCCAAGACTCGTCTTGGTTGTCATCCCGTAGGGATCTGCTTCTCTCCCGCGGCAGACTCCCATCCCCTGCCTGCCAAACACTACCGCGATCCCGACCGGACGCTCCGCAGTCCCTCGGCTAGAACGCCTGCGGCTGGAAGTTATAGCTCAAACCAACGATTCGCACGTACCGCGTCACACTCTCGACCTTGTTGCGCGGCACCAGAATCAGGTCGCCCGGCAGCAGCTTCATGTCATTCGTCATGTCTGCGTTTTTGTGCATCCGCATGTTGATCCGGTGCACCTCCGCATACTCGGAGTTCACGCGCCGGTAGAGCAAGACCTGTGTCTCCCGCCCGGAGATCTTGATCCCGCCTGAGAGCAGCACCGCCTGCAACGCCGTCATCTCCTCGCGCATCTCCAGCTTCTGCGGCAAGTACACCTCCCCGGCCACGACCACGTAGAACCGCTGAAAGTTCGTGAGCTGCAGGTTTAGCTCCGGCCGCACCAGGTGCTGCGACTCCCTTTCCAGAATCACCTCCCGTGCCTTGCTGACCGTCAGCCCCGCCACCGGCACACGGCCCACCAGCTCCAGACTCACAGACCCGTCCGGATCAATAATCACCGTCTGGTTCAGCTCCGGGCTGAGCCGGAACGAGAGAGCCAGGGAGTCGCCCGCGCGCAGCACATACGTGCCGGCCTGCGCCTCGGCCAGCGTCGCCGCCTGCGGCGCGGGTGGTGCCGGAGAGGCCTGCACCGCGGGTGCGGTTCCCTGCACAGAGGGAAATCCCGGAACCGCGGCCGGCCGCGGCGGCGCCTGCGCTCCTGCCTTTGCCGCAACCAGCACCATCACCAGAGCCAGAGACACCATCTTCATCACGCGCACGTCACTCCTCATCCTCATCCGCTTTAAAGCCGCCGCCGCGCCCACTCCGGCACGAGGTACTTGCGTTTATTCAAAATGCTGCCGAATAGCCGCCCGCCCGCCGTCTCGATCTGTCGCTCCGCCTGCAGCATCTCCGTCTTGGTCGTCCGGTCCGCCTCCACGACCAGCAGCAGCCCGTCGACCAGCGAGGCGATCCCCAGCGTGTCTCCGCTGCGCCGCAGCGCCGGACAATCAAAGAGGATGTACTGGAACTGCGCGCGCAGCACATCGATGCACTCCCGCCGATGCTCCGCGCTCGCATGCCAGAACGTGCCCGATCCGCCGCTTGCCACGCTGCCGCTGGCACCATTCATTCCCGGCAGCGCCGCCGCTCGTCTCCCGTTGTCGCGCGGGCTCTGCAGCTCGCCTGGCCTCTCCCCAATCTCGAAGATCGTTGCCGCCGCCGTCTCCTGCACCCGCTCCAGAGCGTCTTCCGTCGATCGCACGCTCCGCGCCAGAAACTGCAGATCCACCCGCAGGATCCGGTGCGTCGGATGGGCTCCCAACTCGTTCGTCAGAGCCCTGGTCAGGTGTGTCGTCCCCGCCCCGCGCGTCGGCGAGGTCAGCGCGATTACGAGCCCATGCGGTGTACTCCGCGGCAGCTGAAAGATGTTGTAGACCAGCGCCTGGTACTCGGAGAGTGGCCCCTGCGCGTCCTCGGTTCTGCCCCCGTTCGTCGCCATCAGAGGCTCCGCCTTCCGTCGCGCCCTTCGGTCCGGTCACGCACAGCGGCGAGAATCGAGCGCGTCGCCCGCGTCGGCAGATGCTCGCCCATCACCTCGTTCGCACCATACCCGACCGTCGCCAGCACCGGGTAGCGCGAGGCCACATCCAGCTCCGCCGGTGTCGCAATCGTCTCCCGGCCCGCTTCCGCCAGGTAGACAACAAAGCCCGCCAGGAAAACGCTCGTCAGCAAACCCAGAACCGTATCAATCAGGGGCCGCGGCCGCACCGGGTCAAGAGAGAACGTCGGCGACTGCGCGATGCCCACGTTCAACAGTCCCCGCTCGTCCATCGCCTCCGAGATCTGTGCGGCGTCCCGCTTCTGCACGTACAGCTGCTGGTTCGTATCAAGCGCCGCCACCCTCTGCTGCAGCGTTGTAAACTCGAGAGCCGCGCTCTCCGTCGACTTCAGCTGGTTCTCAAGATCTACCAGCTGCGCCGCGATAGTCGATCGCCGTCCCATCGCCGCGCCGAGATGCGCCCGATCATCCGCCAGCGCCTGATCCTGCGCCTGGAACTTCGGATTCACATTCGTCTGCGTCTCCGTTGAGTTCATCGCCTGCGACTTCTTCAACTCGCTCTGCGCCTCTTCAATTTGTGAGTCCACCTGCTGCACTATCCGGTCCGTCGGCAGATACTCGGTCAGAAGCTGCGCCCGCCGCAGCGTCAACTGCGCCAGCAGCGTGTTCACCGAGTCCACCGACCCGGCCGCCGGCACGACCCGCTGCATGGTCTGCTGCCGCGCCGGCGTGGAGGCAAGCGCCGCACTCTCCGCCGCCATGCGGTGCTCCACCTCGCTGATGTCTGCGTCCGCCGCCCGCTCGAGCGCCTGCCCGTCCGCAATCGCCTTTTCGAGCTCCGTCTCCTTGTCCGTCACGGAGACAAAGTGATGGCTCTGCTGGAACTCCGCCAGCTCCTGCTGCGCCTTCGACCACTGCCCCTGCGTGCGGCCTGCCTCCTCGTTGAAGAAGTGCGAGGCTCCGGCGGGCCGGCCGATATCCTTCTGCCGTGCAATAAAGATGTTCAGCAGCCGCGTCAGCGTCTCGGTCGCGGCCTGGGGTGAGTTCGCCCGGTAGCTGACATCGATCACATGCGACTTGCGCACGGGCGCCACCACCAGGTGCTTGCGCAGCTTGCTGACATTGCTCTCGTGCAGCGCCTGCGCCTCCACCGGGTGCGCGGTCACCGGCACATCCCGCCAGCCGGGGTCCACCACCTCGTCCAGCACATCCGTGCTTCCCAGAATCTCCACCTGCGAGTACAGCTCCTCCTCCGTCACCTCCGCCACCACGCTCTGGTTTGAGGTCGTCGCCTCCGCCGAAATCACCTCCGGCTTGCGTGCATTCTGTACCAGCAGGCTCATGTCCGACTCATACTTCTTCGGGCTTACCAGCACCCACAGCAGCGTCAGCAGCAGCCCGAAGCCAAATACCAGAAGAAACCGCGTCCGATGCCGGAACAACGCTTCGGCAGCGCCGCGCAGGGAAGAGCCGGTTGCATCTGCGGAGACAGGATGGGAAAGGGTGGTCACGGACAGCCTCGCTCTAAAGTGCTGTGGAATCCATACTTCAAAGGGAAATCCACATCCAGACTCCCGTTCCCACTACGCTTCTAGCGGTGAAAAAACAAACAAAGGACTCAAGGAAGTTAACTTCGCTTCAAAGTTGGTGGTAAGAACAAAGTATGCTGAGGTGCTTTGGAGAGTTTACAGGAAGCCTGGCCGCCCTTCTCGGATTTCCTTTGCGGACCGTCTTCCCTCCCACAAACGAGTCATCCGCCCTCCCCAATCGAGGGTTGTGCAAAGTTTTGCGCACTTCTTACGATTCGATCATGACCCGCCTCCCCAACCGATCTCGAACGCACGCGCCTGTTCCCCTCCGGGACCGCCGTCCCGGTCGCGTCCGCCGTCTTCGCAGACATCTCGCCGCCTCCGTGCTCCCGGCCTTTCTGGCACCCGCCCTGCTCACCTCGGCCAACGCCCTGGCGGCCGCCGCGCCTGCCCCCAGCGTCAGCGCCGCTGCGCGCCTTCTCGATCAGGCCACCTTCGGCCCAACCGTGGACTCGATCGCGCACGTGCAGCAGGTCGGCCTTGAAAGGTACCTCAATGAGCAGTTCGCCCTGCCCGTGAGCACCGTCCCCGAGACACCCCTGCCCCCCTTTCCCTCCTATTGCACCTCCGCCAACGCCTGCAACGATCTCGCCTGGTGGAAGAACATCCTCACCGGCAAAGATCAGCTGCGCCAGCGCACCGCCTTCGCCCTCTCCCACCTCTTCGTCGTCTCCTTCAACTCTGCTGCCGGTGCAGACTTCCCTGACTACCAGAACGTGCTCGCCCGCGACGCCTTCACCAACTATCTGACGCTCATGAAGGACGTCACCCTCACCTCCGCCATGGGCAGCTATCTCAACATGGGGAACAGCGGCCGGCCTGTCGGCGCCGCCATCGCCAATGAAAACTTCGCCCGCGAGATGATGCAGCTCTTCACCCTCGGTCCCAACCGGCTCAACCTTAACGGCACGCTCCGCCTCGACCGCGACCGTCAGCCTGTTCCCACCTTTACCGAGGCTCAGGTCAAAGCCTTTGCGCTTGCCTATACCGGCTGGACCTATCCCTCACCCCTCGCTGCCACCCAGAACACCCTCAACAAAAGCGATCGCAGCCACCGCGGCCCCATGGTCGCCATCAACTCCGAGCACGATCCGTCGGCGAAAGCTCTTCTGAATGGCACGGTCCTGCCCGCCGGTCAAAGCGCCCAGCAGGACCTCGCCGGCGCTCTCCTGTCTATCTTTAACGACGACAACATCGCCCCCTTCGTCAGCCGCTCGCTCATCCAGCACCTTGTCACCAGCAATCCCAGCCCGGCCTACATCGCCCGCGTCGCCACCGTCTTCCTGCACAATGCCGCCGGCGTCCGCGGCGACATGAAGTCCATCCTTACCGCCATCCTGCTTGACCCGGAGGCCCGCGCCGGTGACACCAACACGCGGTCCCAGGGCGGCCATCTTCGCGAGCCTCTGCTCTGGCTGGCAAACGTCTATCGCGGCCTCGACGCCTACCCCGTCTCGCCGGGTCTCTCCGCCTACGTCACCCTGTCGATCAAAGCCAGCCACCTCAACGAGGCCCCCTTTCACGCGCCCAGCGTCTTTGACTTCTACAGCCCCAACTACCTCGCACCGGGCACGTCTCAGTTCGGCCCCGAGTTCATGCTTGAAGACGGGGCCGGCGTCGTCCAGCGCGCCTCCTACGCCGACCTGATCACCAACAACCAGATCCTTCCCGGCCTCCGTGTCGATCTCAGCAACACCAGCACATGGGGCACGCTGGCCGCCAACCCTGCCAGCCTCGTCGACGCCCTCGCCGTCGTCTTCATGCACGGCCAGATGCCCGCCGACATGCGCGCCACCATCATCTCCGCCGTCGGTGCCGTCAAGTCACCCGCACAGCGCGCCCGCTTCGCCGTCTTCCTGATCGTGACCTCGCCCCAATACCTGATCGTCCACTAAGCCGTCGTCCGAAGGGACCTGTTCCCAGCCTTTTGTTGTCATCCCGCAGGGATCTGCTTCTCGCACTTTTACTGTCATCCGTAGGGACCTGTTTCCAGCCTTTTTGTTGTCATCCCGTAGGGATCTGCTTCTCGCACTTTACTGTCATCCCGCAGGCACCGCTTCTCGCTTTGTGCACTCCAGGGAACCACCGTTCGCAAAATCCGCCTCAAGGAGCCCCCGCCCATGGCCGCTACTCGCCGATCCTTCATGAAGTTCGCCTCCCTTGCCGCCGCCGGCTCCCTTGCCGGCCTGGACCCCTTCGGCTCACTCAGCGCCTTTGCCCAGTCGGGAGCCTCGGACTACAAAGCCCTTGTCTGCATCTTTCTCTTCGGCGGCAACGACGGCAACAACCTGATCATCCCCACAGACGCCGCCGGCTTCGCCAACTACAAGCACCTTCGCGGACCGCTCGCCGTCTCCCAGGCCTCCGTGCTTCCGCTCGCCGGCCAGTCCTCCCTCGGCCTCAGCGGCGCCATGCCCGGCACACAGGCCCTCTTCAACAAGCGCCGTCTCGCCGTCCTCGCCAACGTCGGCACGCTGACGCAGCCGCTAACCCGCGCACAGTTTCTCGCCAATCAGGAAGCCGCCCCCCACAATCTCTTCTCGCACGCCGACCAGCAGCGCATCTGGCAGACGGAAGCTCCCGTCGGAGCCACCGACACCGGCTGGGCCGGACGCACCGCCGATCTGCTCTCCGCCTCCTCCGCCGGCTCGCTTCCCATGGTCGTCACCACGGCCGGCTCAGAGATCTTCACCGCCGGCCGCTCCACCTTCGGCATGTCCGTTCCGCCAAACGGTGCCGGCGTCACCGGAGGTGCCTGCAACGAGGGCATCAACTGCACCATCCGCCTCAACGCCGCCCAGCAGCTGCTCACCTTTTCGACCGGCGCCAGCCTGGTACAGGCCGACCAGACCATCACCTCCAACGCCTTCCGCTACGCGACCGAGCTCTCCTCCGCCGTCAAGGATGCTCCCGCGCTCCACACCGACTTTCCCTCCGGCAACCCGCTCGCCGCACAGCTCGAGCAGATCGCCCAGATCATCCAGGTCCGCTCCACCCTCGGCGCCGGCCGGCAGATCTTCTTCGCCTCCCTCGGCAGCTTCGATACCCACAGCAATCAGGTCGCAACCCAGACCTGGCTGCTCGGCCAGCTCGACGCCGCGCTCCTGGCCTTTGACAGCGCCACCACCGAGCTCGGCGTCAACAGCAAAGTCACCTCGTTCACCATGTCAGACTTCGGCCGCGCCCTTACCCCAAACACCGTCTATGGCAGCGACCACGCCTGGGGCAGCCACCACCTCATCATGGGCGGAGCCGTCAAGGGCGGCAGACTCTACGGCACCCTCCCCACCCTCGCACTCGCCGGCCCCGACGACGCAGGCACCGACGGCCGCTGGATCCCAACCACCTCCACCACCCAGTACGCCGCCACCCTCGCCTCCTGGTTCGGCGTCCCGCCCCCCGAGCTCGCCAGCGTCTTCCCCCTCCTGCCCAACTTCAACTCCGCCAACCTGGGCTTCGTCTAAAGCGCTGGACTGTAACGGGCGAGGCCGCACTCTGACGTAAGTGTGCAAACTCTCACTCGCCACAACGACACGCCAGACGCGAAATAGCGAGAGCAGGTCGAACCTGCCCTCGCTTCACCGTTCACGGCGCTTCCTCTAGAAATTGATCTTGAGAGCAAACTGGCCGAAGCGGCGCTCGTCATTCGGACCACCCTGAATGCCGCCCTTGCGGGCCTGTATCTGAGGGTTGGTAGCGGGGTTGTTAACGGTGCTGCCGAGTGCTGTAGTGGTTGTTGTGGCCTGGAAGTTCCCGGCGTCGAGCGCCTGACCGAGGATGTAGAGATTGTGGTGGTTGGTGATGTCGAAGCCTTCAGCACGTAATTCAACGTTGATCTGCTCGTGGACGGGAATGGTCTTGGAGACAGAGGCGTCAAGGTTGTAGGCACCGGGACCGCGAAAGCTGTTGCGGCGATCCATGGTGGCCGGGTAAGGACCAAAGTCCGAGACGCCTAGAGTTGAATTGATGTATGGATTGTTGACCGGCAGATCAGTCGGCGCTGTAAGGGTATACAGATTGCCGTTATTGGCGGAGCCTGACGGAATGGATTTGTAGGTACGGTGGCGAACGGGGGTACTCGGGTTATAGCGGGGAAGACTGTAGCCGGAGTTGTTAAAGGTGGAATCGTAAAGAGTGAACGGCGTCCCGGAGCGCAGGGAGTAGATACCGGTAGCTTGCCAGCCGAAAAGGGCCTGGGCCAGATACCCACCCTTGCGATGGGTGTACCAGGGTGTCTGATAGATCGGCGCGACGATAAAGCGATGCCGCACATCAAAGTCCGAACTTCCGTGATCGAAGGCCGGATTAAAGGGATCGGTGTAACCAAGCCCGAAGTTCTCGGCGATGTCATCCGTAAATGTTGTGCTGAGATCATCGAGCGCATGGCCGAGCGTGTAGTTGGCAACGAGTGAGAGCCCGGAGTGGCGGACGTCCTGCGCGTTGAGCTGTACGTTGACGGCGTTGTAGTAGGAGTCGCCGTTCGAGCCACGGTTGTTGTCATTCGAGAAATGCGGATTAAGGCTGGTAAGACCGGTGTTGCCGCTCACGGGATCAACCAGAGGATCGCCCAGATAGAGGTTGCCGCTGCCAGGAATGTTGTAGTTCTTGACGTCGTAGAGATGGATCCCACGGGTTGCGTTGTAGGAGACTTCAAGTAACACATTGTGGGCGACCTGTTGATCGATCGCGAGAGAATGGAACTGGGTCTGCGCGGTGCGGATATTCTGATCGACGTGACGCAGGCTGGTGGGAGGCAGGGCCACAGATCCGGTGCCGGCAAGCGGACCCGAGTTTGAATTGGTGACCGTCGCACCAGTGCGATCGACAATTACGGCATAGTTGGGTGGGTTCTGAATCAAGTTAAAAGTGACATTGCCGAAGTTGCGCTCATACGAGATGCCGTAGCCACCGCGCAGCGAGGTTCTGCCATTACCAAAAATATCCAGAGCGAAGCCGAGTCGCGGACTGACATCGCCGTACTGCGGATTCCAGAGACGCTTGTCTGGGCTGTTTGGAACGGTTAGGACATTTCCGTTGCGGATCTGCTGCTGTAGCGAGCTACCGCTGCCGTAATAGAAGTTCGCGTCCAGAGCGGGCTTGTTGCCATGCTGAACGCCGAAGTACTCGTAGCGAACGCCGTAGTTGACGGTGAGGCGCGGTGTGACCTTCCACTGGTCCTGCGCGTAAGCGGCCCAGTCGTGGAAGCGATTGGAGCGGGCAAAGCTGGGTTGACTGACCGGAAGGTTGATGGTGCAGGCCGGGGTCTGCTCGAGCGTGTTGGTGTACTGATTCAATAAGCACGGTGTCGCACCTTTAGGATCGACAGCGGCCTGGAACTGATACAGATTACCCGTGACCAGGTTGGCCAGCCCCTGGCTCTTGCTCTTTCCAAGCTGTTCGTTGGCCTGTGCGTAAGCACCATACGCGTAGTTCTCCTGAATGTAGAGAACCTGGGCGCCAAATTGGAACTGATGGCGGCCCTTGGTAAGACTGAGGTCCTGGTTGTACTGGATCGTATTCTGCGGGCCGCCGGCGGGCAGACCCCCATTGCCGGGCGATGGCGAATAGAACCCCGGAAGCTCAAAGGTGTTGCCCGTGACCGGATCGACCCCGCCCGGGTAGATGTTAAGCGTAGGAACAGTAGCCAGAGCGGTGCTGTAGGTCTGGGCGGCGAGGTTATTGCGGGTGAAAGAAAGTTTGGTCAGCGCCGAGAGAGACGGCGTGAACTCATGGGCGAGACTGAGCAGATAGGCCTGCCCCGTAGAACTCTGACCAACGTCGTACTGTGAGTAAGGACTGCTATAGGACGCGCCGGAGAAGTCGAGCTCGTTATAGTCCACATAGCGGAAGAAGGCCTGAGTCTTGGGACCGAGATCAAAGTCCAGCCGCCCGGTCACGTTGTACGTGTTCTGCGGAAGGCCGCCGCCGGCATCCGCCGCAGCGCCGTAGAGAACGTTATCGTAAACAGGCGCATCCGCAGCGAGACCGGCGTACAGAGGAGAACCGCCGCCGGCCTGCGCGTTGGTGGTACTGCTGATGACGTTGAAGTTGGGATGAGCTCCATACGTATTGAAGAAAGATTGAATATTTGGCGCAGCCGCCGCAAGCAGAGTGGCCGACGGGACAGCATTGATAATGTTTGACGAGGAGCGGACACGCGTGAGTTCCGCGGACGAAAAGAAGAAGAGCTTGTCCTTAAGCACGGGACCGCCAACAGCGCCGCCGAACTGGTTGCGCGTGTACGTGCTCTTGGCTACGCCGCTCTGGGCATTGGTGACGGTGTTCGCGGTGTAGGCGGAAAGGCGATTGAACTCCCAGGCACGGCCATGGAAGGAATTGGTTCCAGAGCGCGTCGCGACTGCAACCACGCCGCCCGAAGCGCGGCCGTACTCCGGCGCGAAGTTGTTAGTGATGACGCGGTACTCCTGTACGTCGTCAATCGGAACAGTGATGGCAACCTGATCGGTAAAGATAGAGAGGTTCTCGACGCCATCCAGCAGGATCTCGGTTCCGGTGCTGCGAGAGCCATTGAGCGAATAGCCGACACCGCGGCTGATGGTGGAACCATTCTGGTAGTGACCGGAGGACGTGTTGTCACCCGCGGAAACGTTGCCGGAAAGAGCGACAAAGTCATAAGGGTTGCGTGTCAGCGAGGGTAGCTGCGAGACCTGCTGCTGCGTGACGACCTGCGAGACCTCGGGCGAGGCGGTGTTTACCTGAACGGATGTATCCGTGGTGACCTCAACGACCTCGGAGGTACTGGAGAGCGGCAGCTTGATGTCAATGTCCACCCGGGTACCTACATTGACGATTACAGTCTGCTTGCTCGAGCCGAACCCCGGAGCCGACGCGGTAAGCACATAGCTTCCAGGTTGCAGATTCGGCAAGGTGTAAAGTCCTGCCCCGTCCGAGATGGTATTGCGGTCCACGCTCGTCTCAGTGCTGTGGAACACGATGCTTGCATTCGGAACTGTCGCGCCGGACCCGTCCTGGACCGTGCCCGAGAGAGTGCCAGTTGCTTGGGAGTACGCAAGAGTTGCCGACAGGAAGAAAGTAGTCAGCGATGCACCGGGTGCGATGAGTGTGGCAGCAACGGCAAGACGCTGAGCATGGGAGCGAAGACGTTCCATGGTTCCTCCAGGATTTCTACGGTGCCCTTACCCTTGCAATTCTCGGGCCATCCCTGACGTCATTAACACTCCTCATTTCTTCACATTTGACTAGAGCTCTCACGAAAGATACAGGAAATGGAAGAGAGTATGACTTTCGGTAAGCATCGTCCGTAGGACTCCGCTGGCGAACTCTCCTCTTCCCAATCTCCTACGGAGATGACGCACCGACCCAGAGGCACCTGAGACGGGCGGGCAGTCTGCTGAGACCTCTCCCGCCTGCCCCTCGACTCTAGTGCACAACCTGCCCATCCGCCGCAGTCGCCGGTGCGCTTCCGCCTGCCCGTCCGGATCCCGGCGCGTTCGTCAGCTGCCAGCCATTGCTCGTGTTCGTCAGCGTGGCCTGCGCCGTCTGCTGCCCGTCCAGGTCCGCCTTCACCTGCGGAAAGGCTGTCTGCGTCTCGGCCGCCTTCGCCCAGTCCGGAGCGCCGTCAATGGCATACAGATACACCACGTTGCTCGTTGCGCCTACATCGCTGGTCGTCGGGCTCGCGCTTGTAATCGACGCCGCCTTCCGATGCCCGTAGCAGAAGTTTCCATAGCCCGGCTGACTCTGATCCGCCGTCCATGCCGACCGTCCCTTGTCCGACAGGTCGTAGTTGTTCGCCTTCTCGTTCAGCACCAGCAGCTTCTTCTTCTCCACCGCCGTCCGCGTCAGCAGCCCCTGGTCGACCAGCGCGTCATAGTCGCTCGTTTTGCTCTTGTCACTCTGGTCCGCCTGCACCGGCAGCTGCTTTGACGAGCTCCACAGACACACCGGCCGCGAGCTGTAGTACGTGTCGATCGCACTCTTAAAGTTGCTCGTATTGTCCGTCTTCTTGTTGCAGCCAACGCCGGCCAGACACACCAGACCCGCCATCGCCGCACCTTTCACTACTGCCAGTCTCGGAAACGTAGTCATACAGGAAATCTCCTCGATCCCTTCGGATGCAGGCAAATCCGCATGCGGCTAGGTCCCGTCACTGCAAAGTCACCCTCAATCCGTCTGCCGTTCGGGCCAGCACCTCCTGCACCTGTTCCAGCACTTCTTCGACCGTAATCGATAGAATGCACTTCTTCCGCTCGGCCACGCACGTCTGCAGCCGGCACCCCGCGCAGTGCACCATGTGGTAGAGCACCCGATGCTGCTTGCCATACGGAAACCAGATCCCCGGCAGGTTGCGCGAGCCATACACCGCCACCACCGGCGTCCCCACTGCCGCCGCCAGATGCGTCGGCCCGGAGTCATGCCCCAGGAACACCCGCGCCCGCGCAAACACCGCCGCACTCTCCCGCGGCGAGAGCCTCCCGCACAGGTTCAGCACCGGTCCCTTGCCTTCCGCACGCCATCCCGCCACCGCCGCCTCGCTCGCCTCCGCCTCCACCGCCGCCCCGCACACCACCAGTGCATGCTCGGGGTAGAGCACCGCCAGCCGCCCGAGCAGAGCGCTCCAGTTCGGCGTCTCCCATTCATTCGACTGATTCTTCGTCCCAAAACTCACCGCAATCAGCGGTCGCTCGCCCGCCGGCTCCAGCACCTCCGCCGCCTTCGCCCGCTCACCGTCCGTCAGGTGCAGACTCCAGCTCTCCGGATCGTCCAGCCGCGCCTCCCCCAGCTCCGCCAGGTTCCGCGTCAGCCGCGACGCCTCATGCTCATACTCCATCAGGCTCCCGCTCTCGCCCGGCCCCGTCACCAGCCGTGCCCGCTGCATGTCCTCCGTCAGCGGAACGCCGATCAGCCGCCGCATCCCGCACAGCCGGAAAAACCGCTCATTCCGCTTCGCCGACGCCACCGTCCCTGACCCGCTCAGATACACCAGCACATCCGGCCGCCAGCGCAGCATCTGCCACCACAGCCGCACCAGCTCGCCCACATTGCGCGTCGCATACGTGTAGCGGAAGTACCCCGAGATCAGCCCCGTATTCTCAAGAATCGCCGCCGAAGCAGGCGCCTTCGCATTCGGCGGAAAGCTCGTCAGCATCCGCCGCTCCGCATCGGGAAACGCCCGCGCTACCAAGTGCAGCGCCGGCAGCGCCACAACCGTATCTCCCAGGCTTCCAAGACGATAGACCAGAACTCGCTTCGGGGACTTAGGCACAGAAGATAACGTGGGCATACCCACAGTCTGCTTGCTCCGCGCCCAATCGGCAACCTCTCTCCCTCAGGCAGGCCCAGAAGTTCGCGCGCTCCAGCCTCCACGCGCACGCTCCCGGAAGCAGCCAATCAAGACCGGCAGAACCCGGCTCACCCAAAACCGCGCGAATCACCGCCGCCACAAAAATCAAGAACATCATCACTTCCGAGAACGGCGTCTAGCAGGACTAACCCCCTCGCAAGCCGCCGGCCCTAATATGTGGCGCGTAAAGCCGGGTATGGAGCATCGGCCGCTACATGTACCGTGCGCCTGCGCGTTGATCCTGAGTCAGAGCCCCGGGGCTCGCGTACCACTCCCATGTCGACTCAGGATCCTGTGCGCAGCGACCGAGCAGGCGAGGATACTCGGGATCGAAAAGCAGGAATCACAGAGGAAGCCACACACGTCAACAGAGGACGCTAATGGAAGTTGTCAGCAATCAAGATCGAGTTTTTGGCCTCGTATTGCGTGAACAACAAAGTGCGACCGTCTCGCGACGCTGATAGATTGGCCGCTCCGCTTTCCGTTGCCTGGGTCAACACAAGGACTGGACGTGCGCGGCGCTTGGCGAAGTCGTAGAAGAGGAGCGTAGGGCCGGGGGCGATAAAAGCATCGACAAAGAACAGTCCTGACTCCGTCACGTCGAAATCTCCCCAATACCCCCGGTGTGGAGCCTCTGTGAGATGGTGCTCTGCGCCGCCTCCCACAGGAGTACTCCAGATTCCCCCGCCCTCCAGCTTGGAATAGTAGAGTGTTGTCCGATCGTAGGATTCGAAGGCAGCGAAACCTCCGCCCTTCGTAATTTGTTTCTCTTGAACTCCCGCCGCTTCATGCGACCAGACCTGCCATGCGCCTGTACGGTTTGAGGCGTAGTAGATCGTTGATCCATCACGCGACCAACTCGGCACAGAGTTCTCATACTTTCCGGCTGTGACTGCTCGTAGGTTCATGCCTTCGGCGTCAACGATGTAGATCTGGCTGTGCACATCGTCGTGGTAGTCAAACACGACCCACTTACCATCTGGCGACCAGCGCGGTGTTCCAGCGAAGCCCTTGTGAAAAGAAGCCAGAACAAAAGGATCCTTTCCTCCGGCGTCGTTTCTCATGATCTTCCCATCGCCGCTCTGGTAAAACGATGTGTTGCCCGTCTGGTGAAAGTTGCGGCGCCCGGTACCTCCGCGGGGGCGCCAGGATCCTGGTTCGCGACGTCACTCGCAGACCGGAACCAGAGAACTCCACACGCCAGACTGACGACGTCTCACTGTAGCGCGTGTAATCGTCAAAGGCTAAGCGGCTACCATCCCGGGAGAGTGAGCCGAGCCGTGGGTACAGGAGCATCGGCGTAATCGGCCCACCGTCTTTGGGCATCTCCCACGCGCGGGACAAGCCGTTGTGATGCGCAGTGAAAAGGATGCGCGCGCCGTCCGAAGACCACATCACAGTGCCGAAGCTCTCACCATCGAACGTAAGTTGACGAAGGCCTGCGCCAGTCAAGTCAACGGAGAAAAGATTGCCGGAATCTACGGTTGAGCTGCGAAGGAAGGCAACTGTTTTGCCGTCGGCGAGATCGCTGGTGACGAGTCTCCGACGTCGGTCGCTGCCGGTGCATCCAGACATCGCCTCTGCCCCGTGGTGAGTGAGAACAATGCGATTCCCATCGACGCATTGGGCCGGCATCTGTCAATCAGAATCAGCGATTGGCCGTCCGGTGTCCATTGAGGAAATCCGGCGATCCCGTACGGGCACGGGACGTCGCTCACCTTTCGCTCCGGACCGCCCAATGCAGGGACAATGGAGACAGAACCGCCCTGACCGTCGCAGCGGCCAAAAGCGATTCGGTTTGCATCCTCGGACCAGGCAGCGCAACAGATCTCACCCCCGCGACTATGCGTGACTTGAAGCGGTTCCCCGCCGCTAACAAGCTGGACGTAAATATCTGCCGTAGCAGGTGTGCTGCCGTTCCAGAGAAACGCCACCTGCCTGCCATCGGGCGAGAGAGCAGGAAAGCGGGGAGCCCCGGAAAGCTCGTTGAGCGGGGCGACGCGCATGGTCCTCGAGACTGAGCCCTCCGGCGGCACCTCGCGTTCGAGAAAGTGTCGTCCGGTCGCCGTATCAAAGACCCATACACCGACACAGCAGAGAACCAGAAACGCAAGGCTGATTGCGCTCCCGCTGATCCCTCCCCATCTCGGTCGAACCACGACGAGGGTCGAGGCAGGTGACGGGTTGGCGCTCGATGCGCTCTGATCCTGGCCACTGATGGCTGAAAGAGGATTTGCAGGGGCACAGGGCGCTTCATGCGCCACATGCGCTGTCGTGGCCTGGTCCCGCACAACGTCTGCTAAAAAGCGATAGCCCTGCTTCGGCAGCGTGCCGATAAATTTCGGATTCGACGCACTATCGTTCAGGACCGAACGAATCTGTCGCACGCAGAAATTAATGCTCTGCTCTGTTTCGACATGCACCGCGCTGCCCCAGATGTGTTCGGCCATCTCCTCGCGGGTGACGATGCCCGGGGCCCTCTCCAGAAGAATCTGCAGGACGCGAAACGGTTGCGGTTGCAGTTTCAGCACGACGCCCGCGCGGCACAGCAGGCCACGTGTGGAGTCGAATTCGAACTCTCCAAATCGCACGATCGTCGGGGTGCCAGGATCTGCCACGGCAGCCATCTTACCCAAGGATGAAACGAAGGTCGGCGACAGATGGCGAGGCCCGTGACAGAAGGGGGCTTGTAACCCGTTGAGAGAAAGCTATCTGCTTAGTTTTCAGCCCCTCATCCCACATGAGTGGACTCTCATCGAAAGCTCATGATGAATCTCTGACGTCCATTGCTAGCTTCAGCTCACCGGTGACAGCCGGTAAACCGAAAGGAGCAGCTCATGAACCTCAAGCCACGATGTCTCACAGGTACTTCCCTCCTATTAACCCTCGCCGCCTTGTCCGGCAGTGCGGCCTCGGCGCAGTGTGGTGGACCCGCAAAGATCGCCTTCTCTTCGCTGGGCCTCAGACCCGGAGCACACATCGCCCTTACTGGCTGGTCCGAAAAGGGTGACGACCGATGGGGCGACGAGCGCGACGAAAACGGCCAGGAACCGATCGTTGGTCTCTGGCACGTCGACATGGAAGACCCTTCCAAGGGCTACATCGACAAGGGCTACATGGCATGGCACAGTGACCACACAGAGTTCTTCAACTCCACAAGAGCACCAGGGACCGGGGCCGTCTGTCAGGGCGTCTGGGAGAAGGTCGGCCGGTCCACCTACCAGCTGAACCACTATGCGCTTGCCTACAACGGCACAGTTGCCGCGAACAAGGAGGGTTCTGTTGCGCCGGATGAAACCGCTCCTTCTCAAATCGTCCACATCCGGGAGATCGTAACCGTTGGCCCCGCCCGCAAACACTTTCACGGACAGTTCCTGGTCGAGGTGTATTCGTATGTTGGGCACACTCTTCTTGTCTCGTTTTCCGGCCCGGTCACGGCGGATCGGATCACGATCGACACCCCAATCTCCTCGCAGTAGCTAACCGCATCTCCCAAAAGCAAGTCGCGGGAACGAGCTCAATCTCGTTCCCGCTAGTCACAGTCAGCACCCCGCCGCCACTCTGATCCCTTCATCCCGGCATAGCAGCGTAGCGAGATCTGCAGATTTCTACGCAACGTCATCTTCAGCCGTCTTTGCCGTCGACTCCCCAGGGGAGACCAACACACCTTCCGCTGACCGCCTGCATCGAATCGGGGAAGAGGTATGCCATCTTCATGTCAAGCCACCAACAGACGTCGGCCTGTATCGTCGGTCCTCCACCACCGGCTTCGACGTTCTTCGCGCCAGCGAAGGCCGTCACCCTCTGTCGCCTCTCCGCGATGAACTCCGGCCAGCTTCGGGCCGGCGCGCGCTGCCTTCCGTTCCAGCGTCGGAGTGCTCGATGGCAGAGATAATCGATCGTCTGCCTGAGCTTCCACCCGGCGCCTTCCGCAAGCAGGACGCGGGCGACGACTCTGACTTCTACGCGCCCGCCCGGCTGGTCACCCACATCGACGAGGCGGCAACACGCGCGCTCACTGCCTTCTACCGCGCCACCCTCCCGGCCGGTGGTGTCCTGCTCGATCTCATGTCGAGCTGGGTCAGCCATCTGCCGCCGGAGGTCGCCTTCTCCGAAGTCATCGGCCACGGCATGAACGCCGAAGAGCTCAAAGCCAATCCACGGTTGAGCCGCAGCTTCGTCCAAAACCTGAACAGCACCCCCATCCTGCCGCTTGAAGCGGCCACCTGCGACGCGGCCCTGTGCTGTGTCGGCGTCCAGTACCTGCAGCATCCCGTGGAGGTCTTCGCTGAGGTCCTGCGCGTCCTGCGGCCAGGCGCGCCTTGCATCGTCAGCTTCTCCAACCGCTGCTTTCCCACCAAGGCGGTGGCAGTCTGGCGGTCGCTCGACAGCAACGGACAGGCTGCTCTGGTCAGCCTCTATCTCGAACGCGCCGGCTTCCTCGACATCAGGACACAGGTGCTGCAGGACGGCTCCAAAAGCGATCCGCTGATCGCAGTCACAGGCCGTCGATGAAGCGGTAACCGCCGCAGCACCGTGCGCCTGCCTCGCCTGCCTCGCAAGGGGAGCAGCGGCACATCCGCAACTCGTCCTGGGAGCGAGACAAACACCATCCCCGGACAAAGCCTTCCAATCCGATCTTCCCTTTTCCGTCCTAACTGCGAAAATGGACCGATGTCCGCGTCGACCGCCCCCATCAACACCCCGCGCCAGATCCTCTTTGCCTCGCTCGTCGGCACCACCATCGAGTTCTTTGACTTCTACATCTACGCCACCGCCGCCGTGCTCGTCTTCCCCCGGCTCTTCTTCCCGGCCGCCGACCCCGCCTCGGCCACCCTCGCCTCGCTCGCCACCTTCGGTATTGCCTTCCTCGCGCGCCCCATCGGCTCTGCCCTCTTCGGCCACTTCGGCGATCGCGTCGGCCGCAAAACCACCCTCGTCCTCGCCCTCTCCTTCATGGGCGCCTCCACCGTCGCCATCGGCCTCCTGCCCACCTATAGCTCGATCGGCATCGCCGCCCCGCTCCTGCTCGCGCTCTGCCGCTTCGGCCAGGGTCTCGGCCTCGGCGGCGAGTGGGGCGGCGCCGTCCTCCTCGCCACAGAGAACGCCCCGCCCGGAAAGCGCGCCTGGTACGGCATGTTCCCGCAGCTTGGCGCACCCATTGGCTTCTTCTTCTCAGGGGCCGTCTTCCTCGTGCTGTCGCGCCTGCTCACCAACCAGCAGTTCTTCGCCTTCGGCTGGCGCCTTCCCTTCCTTGCCAGCGCGTTCCTCGTCTTCCTCGGCCTCTACGTCCGCCTCACCATCACCGAAACCCCCGCCTTCGCCCGCGCCCTCGCCCGCGGCGAGCAGGTCCGCTTCCCCATGCTCACCGTTCTGCGCGATCACAGCGGGCCCCTCGTCGCCGGCATTCTTCTCTGCCTCGCCACCTTCACCCTCTTCTATCTCATGATCGTCTTCACCCTCTCCTGGGGCACCACCGCCCTCGGCTTCACGCGCGATCACTTCCTCCGCCTGCAGCTGCTCTGCGTTCCCTTCTTCGCCCTCACCATCCCCCTCTCCGCCCTGCTTGCTCAAGGCGGCGGTGGCCGACGCGTCATGCTCTGGGTCACCGCCGGCATCTTCCTCTTCGGCTTCGCGCTCGCACCTCTATTCACCCGCGGAACCGCCGGCGCCCTCGCCACCATGGCCCTCGGCCTCTCCCTCATGGGCCTCACCTACGGCCCCGTCGGCACCGTCCTCGCCGAACTCTTCCCCACCCCCGTCCGCTACACCGGCTCCTCCCTCGCCTTCTCGCTCGCCGGCATTCTCGGAGCCTCGCTCGCCCCCTACATCGCCACCTGGCTCGCAAAAACCTACGGCCTCAGGTTTGTCGGCTTCTATCTCGCCGCCACCTCCGTCCTCACCTTCGCCGGCCTCCTCATCGCTCGCCCCACCCCGGACAACCCCACCCTCACCGCTGCCGACCCAGACCCCATCCTCTAAGGGACCATCTCCGGTCCTCCCGACCACGCACTGCCCAATCCCATGCAGTCCCTGCTATGCCTGTCACCCCCGCCACCCATCCAGTCCCTGCTATCGCTGTTACCTCCGCCACCCCTGCAGCCCCTTTAGCCCCCGCAGCCCCTTTGGTTGTCATCCCGTAGGGATCTGCTTCTCTGCCACCACCCCCACGCCGTCATCTCGACCGGAGCAACGCAAAGTGGAGATCTCCGCATTCCGCAGCACCCAGCCACCATCGCGCCAAACCCTCTTATTTCCGTTGACCATCTCAGCAACAGCAAGCAAACTGGTCTCATCCGCAGAGGAGACCTCATGCGCCCCTACCTGCTCGCAGCGCTTCTGGCCCTGGCCCCCGCCGCCTACGCCGACACCTTCCAGTTCACCTTCGACGGCGCCTTTCAGCCCAACTGCTGTGGCAGCACCGGTGTCGGCCCAAACCTGACCTTTAACTTCCAGCTCTCCGGACCACCGGTGTTCTTTCTGTACGACGATCAGTACCCCGCCTACGAATACCTTGCGGTCCAGCTGAACGGTCTGCCCAGAAACCCCAAATACGACTTAATGGCCGGTTCCTACTCCGATCCCCTTGTGTCGTACTCGGCCTTCACCTTTGAAAACAACGGAGATGTCACGAGTTTCCTGGATATCTCCGCGTCTCCGATCTTAATCACTGGTCCGGACAGCGATCCCGTCTACATCCCTGGAACCTACTCGGCCTCACTCGAGCTTCACGACGGACACGCTGTCTACGACGGCACCCTCGCCGTCGCCGACCTCAGCACCCCCGGCGCCGCCACCCCCGAGCCCTCCACCTTCGCCCTTCTCGGCACCGGTCTCGCCGGCCTCACGGCCATCCTTCGCCGCAGACCCGCCCGGTAGCCGCCACTACATATACTCCACCCCGTACTGCACCGGGATCTGTGTAAACGCAATCCGCGTCGGCGCACTCTCCCGCGCCGGCAGCATCCCCGCAAAGTGCACCATCGTGTGCCCAAACTTCAGGTTCAGCTTGTCCATCGTCTTCGACAGGTCCGCCCGATTCCCCGGCTCCGCAAACAGCTCCGCCTGCCGCTCGCTCTCCGGAATCAGCTCCCGCAGCACCACCCCCACATAGAACGGCCGCGCAAACTCCGCCCCCTCCAGCCGCTTCTCCCAGATCCCCCGCAGCACCCCCAGCAGCGTCAGCGTATCCTGCGCACTCCGGAACCGCGCCTCCATCCCCCACCCCGTATGCTGAATCCCGCTCGTATGCTGCGCCAGCTTCCGCACCCGCCCGCCCCTGAGGCCTGTCTCTCCGGAGGCCGCGGCCCCTTGACCCGCCTCAACTCTCCCCTTGGTTGTCATCCCGTAGGGATCTGCTTCTCCACCGCGATCCCCAGCCATCGCGTCGCCCCCACCCCCTCCCTTCGCCCCTTCTGTCTTTCTGGTTGTCATCCCGTAGGGATCTGCTTCTCCACCGCCATCGCCAGCCGTCGCAAAGCCCCCACCCCCTCCCTTCGCCCCTTCCGTCTTTTTGGTTGTCATCCCGTAGGGATCTGCTTCTCTACCCCGAACTCCCTCCGCCAACCGCCGCGCCTCCACCTGCTCCCGCGTCAGCGCATACTTGATCGTCACCCCCATCACGCCGGCATAATACCCCTCCATCCGCAGCCGCATCCCCGCCTTGTGCAGCAGCTTGTGCGCCACCGCCCACGCCCCCTCGTCCGTCCGGTGCTCCGGCCCCATCACATGGCTGTGCCCCAGGCTCTTCTGCCCGCCCGCGCTCACCGGAGCCCCATCATCCCCTGTCATCTCCCCTCGCAGCCAGTGGTACAGCCGGTCCCCCCACACCGAGTCCCACAGCCCGTGCATCCCCTTCCGGTCTAGCGCCAAAAGTTCGGCCATCGTCCGGATCCCCTTCCCATTCAACCGCGCCTCCGTCCGCGCCCCCACTCCCGGCAGATCCCTTAGTTCCAAATGCGCAATCGCCCGCGGCAACTGGCTCGGCAAGAGCCCAATCAGCCCGTCCGGCTTCTGCATATCACTCGCAATCTTCGCCAGGTACCGGTTCGGCGCCATCCCGATCGAGCACCGCAGCGTCCGCCCCACATCCTCCCGGATCGCCTGCTTGACGGCAAGCGCAATCGCCCGCGCCCGCGGCGGCTCCTGCTCCCGACCCACCAGCTGGCACACCATCTCGTCAATCGATGGCGTATGCGCCACCGGACAGCACCGCTCCACCGCCGCCGCGATCTTGTGCGAGAACTCCGCGTACACCGTGTGCGACCCGTTCACCAGCACAATCTCGGGACACAGCGCCCGCGCCTCCCCCACCTTCGTCCCCGTCCGGATCCCCAGCGCCTTCGCCTCATAGCTCGCCGCAATGATCGTCCCGGTATCGGCCATGGTCCCCACCACCGCCGTAGCCCGCCCCCGATACTCCGGGTGCAGCTCCTGCTCCACCGACGCAAAAAAGCTGTTCAGGTCGATATGCAGAAACCCAAACCGGTCCCGCCCGTCCACTCCCAGCGCACCACTCATAGCTCTTAAAGCCTACCGCACCTTCGCTTTGTGTTCACTCTTGCGACAGGCAATTGCTGCAGAGACGGCTGCCCCAGACTCATCTGGAAACGGGCTCAAGGCGGTAAAACGTCAGCCCGTGCTCCGGATCCCTGGCGATTCGTCGCAACTGGAAATCATGGAACTCAAGGGCACTGATCTCATTAAAATTCAGTCCCTTGGTCCAGTCCGACGCTGCCAGATAGTGATCTAGCTCAGCGGCATAGCTGTCCGCTGCAATCACTAAACTGATTCGTCTTCGGCTCATCAATGCGAAGAAGGAATGGGTACGACATGCATTAGTCGCTTCAGGATCTAACGCGAGACCGAAACCCGCGGTACTTGGAAGGCCGATGCCGAACCCAAGACCACCGTCATCAAACTCTAGAAATCTGTCATACCCCGCCGTCAGAATCGTTTGTCGAATCAAGCGGCCATCGCGAATAATTCGAAACAAATTAAGAGTGGAATAGTAGTTCTTATAACTAACAAAGATATTGAATGTAAACAGAACGCACAAGACATATCCGATCGATGCCGTCCAGGAAACCCAACCTTTTACTTCTTGTAAAACTGCTCCATTTACTTTTGTAAGTGCTTCATCGACCCATAGGGCAAGTACCACATTCGTGATGGCGAACGAGACAACGTAGTACCACTCTCCCTGATTGAAGGATTGGACGAAGGCGAAGTTGTAAGCCGCTTTGAGAAGCACACCCAGGCACAACGTCTGCATTAGAGTACGTTCCGGCGAGATATTGTAACGCCTTCGTCGAAAAAGCTCGATACCGCAGATCAGGGCGGGAACTACCATCTGGACGATACGTACGTGAAGTGCCGCAAAGCCAAAGAACATTTGCCCGTCATCTAGCATCAGAGGCTTATCGCCGCTTAGTACAGGCAAGAATTGCTTCAGCAGGTACTTGACGTTCTGAGTGAAAGCCAGCCCCGCTTTTATGGCTCCACTTGTAGGAAGAAAGACTCCTACCGTATGGCGATTATAGACAAGATAAAGCAACACCAGTGCGACAGCAGGTAGACATCGAGCGATGAGCCGCTTGCTGGAGGGGTGTTCAAGAAAAACAGCCGAGATTCCGAACGCAACGAGAAGAAAGATCTCATCGAGACGGGCCAAAACTCCCAGACCTAGAATAGTGGAGAAGATCACGTCTCTGGAAAGTGAGGCCCGGGTTGGCCAGGCGAGTAGGCTGGCAGAACCAGTTAGGGCGAGTGCTAATCCACTCTCCATTCCATTAAGAAAAGACCAGCTGGTCAGAGTCGGAATAGCCGGGGCTATCAGAAACCAGACGTATCCCGGTGCAACCACCCCAAGTGCAAGCCAGGGACGACGGAGAAAACGGGAAGCTAGAACCGCAAAGACAGAACCTCCGGCTGCCACAAGAAACAGATCGACACAATAGATTACGAGCAGATCGTGTGCGGAACTCGTGAGGTGCAGCAGGCCCGTGTGGTAACAAAGGGAAAGAACATACTCCCAGAGAGGATGAAAACCATTGGTCTGGTAAATGCCGTCAAAGCTGAAGCCAGACATCCCTCTGGAATTTCTAGCAATATCCGGATAGTAAAATGCGTCACCGGCGAACAAAACGATGGGAGCGGCGGTAGGATAGCGCAGTACGTAGAGCAGAAGAGGAAGAGCAGACGCTAGGAACGTAGCCGCAGCAATCTTCATCTCTATACATCCGTTAAAGCGTTTGATCATGCTGGCGAGCTCTAGTGGAGTATGGCACGGAAACTGGTCATCCACTCGCTAAGACAAAGCAATGAACGCGCAGACCAGCGAGAAGTCGAGATGATCTGGGACATCTACAACTTCACCAGAATCGCGATGAAGGAGAATGCGGTCTGCACCAGAAGAGCCGGAACGAGCTCCACATCTCTAAGATCAGTCTCCTTAGGCTGGTGACCCCCTTCCCCAGACGCAAACTCCGTGGTGCCCCACCCTCCGCAGCCTTACCGCGAAGGGTGGGGCGTAGCAGCCGGAGCACCATTTCCTCGTTAGCCGCCCACCTACCTCGCCGCCACCACCTTCTCCATCTCCGCACTCACCCGCACCCCACTCCCCGACACGTTCATCGTCCGGCTCCAGTCCGCATACCCCTTCGTCTTCACCACGATCGTGTGCTGCCCCGGCGCCACCAACAGCCGCCCTCGTCCTACGCAGGCATACCTTTCCCTCACGCTACCGCCTTGGCGCACTCTCCCAAATCCGCTTTTATAATCACAGCGGGAGTGATAACGGAACGCCGAGTCACCCAGCCCCGCGTCGCCGTCCTCCCCAGGCTTGAACCTGCCTCCCACCACAACTTACGGCAGCGTGACGATCACCGGGGATACAGACCTATCTGTTTCGTTTTGAATATTTTGCATCAAAAATGCGGGGAGGGTAGGGGTATCCGCCCCACCCTCCCCGTCCATCCCTATACCGTCGCCCCCGAGATAGCCGGCGGCTCGTTCATCGTCGAAGTCGGCTTCGTCGCGCCGATCTGTTGCAGAATGCCCAACTCATCCGAGCTGCCCCAGCGCTCTTTGATCTTCGCGTCCGAGTCAAACTTCGCAATCTGCATCCCGCGTGCCTTGATCGTCTTGCCCGTCGCCGGAATCCCCTGGAACGGCCCTCTCTGCGTTCCCGTCACGGTGTAGGCGATCGCGACATTGTCCTCATCGGCCACCATGTGCTCGACCGCGATCTTCAGGTCCGGAAACGCCGTCCGAAACGCGGTGAAAAACTTGATAAAGCCCTCAGGTCCCTTCCCCTGATCGGGCGCCGGATCATGATCGACGACCCCCGCTGCAAAGATGTCGTGGAACTCCTCAAGCGTGCCTTTGTTGATGGCCTCACCCATCCGCTTCGCCGTTGCGATATTCGCTTCTTGACTCATGGTGATTGTCTCCTCGTACGGTCTGATGCACCTCCACGGACCTGCGTCTCCAGCCCACCGTCTGGAGCGCCGCACCCACTCCCCGCCACATTCCTCATCCAACTTCCGTCCGCATACCCTGCCTGCCGCCCGTAGACAAGCGTTCCGCGCGCAGGGCTTAAGCTGAGAGGGGACACCCATGCCTGACTCCCGCCGCCGTCTCGCCTCCGATCTCGGCTGCATCCTCGATTGCGACCTCGCCACCGGCCTCGCCAGCACAGGCCAGCCCGCCACCGACAACACCGCCGTCCTCAACGCCTTTCTCGCCACCGCCTCCGCCGCCACCCCCATTACTCTCATCCTCGATGGCGCCACGCTCACCACCGGCCTGCGGATCAACGGCGGCCACACAACTATCGAGGGCATCGGCCCGGACTCCGGCCTCTTCCTCAAATCCGGCTCGAACTCCCACGCCATACGCAACTACATCCCCATGCAGGGCGACCCCGGCCTCGGCTTCACCGCCCCTCCCCGCAACAACTCCGGCATCGTCCTGCGTAACTTCCGCCTCAACGGCAACCGCGGCGACGGCCGCTCCGGCAACTCCAATCGCGGCATCACCTACGACAACTCCAGCCAGATCATGCTCTACGGCATCTCCCTTCTCCACGCCACCGGCATCTGGCTGGAAGACCTCATCGTCCATGACAGCACCACCTATGCCGCCAGCCTGAGCAACTGCGCCGCCGTCGTCTGCCGCAATCTTCGCGTCGAGGCCCCCAGCAGCGACCGCAACACCGACGGCATCCACTTCAACGGTCCCGCCTCCGACATCCAGATCTCCAACTGCTACTTCCAAACCGGCGACGACGCCATTGCTCTCAACGCACCCGAGGGCTTCGGCGGCCCCATCTCCCGCGTCACCATCGCCAACTGCCTCTTCGACCGCGCCGCCACATGCCTCCGCATCTACGGCTGCACTGACCCGAAGCTGCCCTACCCCGTCAGCAACGTGGTCTTCGGCAACTGCACCGGCTCCCTCACCAACACACCTTTCATGCTCGGCTTCGAGCGCCCGGCCGTCATCGACAACCTGCAGGGCTTCCAGACCGGCAACTGCTCCTTCCAGGCCAACTACTGGGCCACCATCAACGAGAGCTGCGGCACCCTCAACTTCCAGGCCAACACCTGGGACTCGCCCACCCACCCCGGCTTCTTTCTCTGGATCCCCCTCCCCGTCACCGTCTCCTCCATCACGGTCGCCAACTGCCGCATCGCGCGCACTACCCGCGGCAACGCCCCCGCCTCCATGCTCCATGCCGCAAACGCCGCGCGCGGCTCCGTCATCCGCAAGCTCTCGATCGAGGGCTTCGCAATCGACCACGAGGCCGGCCAGGGCTTCCCGCCCATTCCCTTCCTCCTCGACACCTCAAATGTCACCATCGAGCACCTCTACATCGGCTCGCTCGACCCCGCCAACATCGCCGCCCTCGTCAAACCCTCGCTCGACTTCCGCGGCGTCCACGAGATCAGCGGCCCCGGCGTCCTCGCCACCGGCTTTCCGATACCCGACAACCTCATGGCAGACAACACCCCCTACATCAGCTTCGGTTCCGGCAATCCCACCATCAAACTCCACGGCAAGGTCAAAAAGCTGTAGCGCGGCCCATCCGACTTACTCCATCTTCCACCTGATTCACCCGCCCTCAGCTCACCCGCCCCAGCTCCCGCTCCCTTCAGCTCACGCTACCCACAACTCACCCACCCAAGCTCACCCTCCCTTCCGCTCACGCCATCCTCAACTCACCCACCCTCAACTCACCCACCCAAACACCCGCTCCCTTCCGCTCACCCACAAAGCCGCTGTCTCTCATCATTGCCTTTTTAGTTGTCATCCCGTAGGGATCTGCTTCTCTGCAAGCCGCAGCCCTCAACAACTCAAGCAACGCGCCACAGCAGAAAAATCACCTCCGAACAACACAACAGAAGCCGTCCTCTCGACCGAAGGCGAGCGCAGCGGAGAGATCCCCGCATACACTCCTCGCCACACGAGCCGGCGTTCTACCACCTCAGCGGGATACCGCCCCCCATCCGCAACCCCCACACTCAAGCCTGCAGTTAACCATCCGTCTGCCCGTCTATGCCGCGAGCCAGCCATCCCCGCCGCCATCCCCGCGGTCTCAGCACCTCACCCCTGCTCGCCCTTTTTCTCCTCCTTGCCAGCCTCGGCCAATCCCAAACCAGCCAGCCGACGCCCAGAGCCCGCACCCAAGCCGCCGCCCGCTTCGCCGCCGCCCACACTCAATCCACACAGGCTCCGTCCGCCGCCACCGCCTTCGCCACGGCCCGCGCCCAGAACGCCACCCTAGCCGCCGCCCGCGCACAAGCCCTCGCCGCCAGCCCCACCCTCGCCCCGCTCTCCGCGCCCTGGACACCCGCCGGCCCCACCGCCATCCAGTCCCTCCAGTTTGGCGCCATCTCCGGCCGCGTCACCGCCCTCGCACTCGATCCCACCGACATCTCCGGCAACACGCTCTTCGTCGGAACCGCCGGCGGCGGCCTCTGGAAGTCCACGGACGCCGCCGGCCCCACCGCCCAAATCACCTTCACCCCCCTCACCGATACCCTCCCCGCCTTCAGCCCCTCCGCCGACTCCGCCGCCACACCCTCACTCTCGATCGGCGCCCTCCTCGCCCTTCCCGGCGGCCTGCTCCTCGCCGGAACCGGCGACCCGAACGACGCCGACGACTCCTTCTACGGCACCGGCCTGCTCCGCTCCACAGACGCCGGCCTCACCTGGTCTCTCATCGCCGGCTCGAAAGACGGCGCCAGTGGCAACCACTCCTTCTTCGGCCTTGGCTTCGCCGGGTTCGCCGCCAGCTCCACCAACCCCAATCTGCTCGTCGCCGCTCTCAGCCAGTCTGAGGAAGGCCTGCTCGTCAGCGCGCCCGACGCCTCGAGCACCGCCGGCCTCTTCTACTCCGCCGACGCCGGCGTCACCTGGCACATGGCCACCGTGCTCGACGGCACCGCCACCGTCCTCACCCCCCTGCCCAACGGCGGCAACCACGGCGGCGTCCCCGCCACCGCCGTCGTCTGGAACCCTATCCGCCAGCGCTTCATCGCCGCCCTCCGCTATCACGGCTTCTACCAGTCCGCCGACGGCATCACCTGGACGCGCCTGCCCGCCCAGCCCGGCCCCGGCCTCTCGCTTGCCGCCTGCCCCTCGCTCGGCAGCAGCACCGCCTGCCCTCTCTTTCGCGCCGCCCTCGCCGTCCAGCCCCTCACCGGAGACACCTTCGCCCTCTCCGTCGACAGCAACAACCAGGACCAGGGCCTCTATCAGGACCAGTGCCAGCTCTCCGGCAGCACCTGCGCCGCACCCAACCCGCTCTTCACCAGATCCCTTCCGGCAAAGCCCCTCGAGACCCCCGGTGCCATCATCCCGCAGGCCGACTACAACCTCGCCCTCGCCGCGCTCCCCATCACCGCCGCAAACGGCGCCGCCGACACCCTCCTCTTGGTCGGCACCACCGACCTCTTCCGCTGCGCGCTCAGCACCGGCTGCACCCTCCGCAACACCACCAACGCCAGCAACGGCTGTGCCGCTTCCGCCGGCGTCGCACCCGCCCAGCACGCTCTCGCCCTCAGCTCGTCCCTCACCAGCCCGGTCCTCTACATCGGCAACGATGGCGGCCTCTGGCGCTCCACCGACACCGTCAACCAGCAGGCCAGCCCCTGCTCCGTCGACGACTCCGCCCACTTCCAAAACCTCAATCTCACCCTCGGCTCGCTCGCCGAAGTCGTCTCCTTCGCCCAGGATCCCGCCAACCCCGCCATCCTGCTCGCCGGCCTCGGCGCCTCCGGAACCGTCTCGACCTCCCGCGCCGATCAGACCGCCTGGCAGCAGCTCTCCGCGGGCGAGGGCGGCACCGTCGCCATCGACCCCACCAACCCCGCCCTCTGGTATCTCTCGACCGCCGCCGGCATCTCGCTCGCCTCCTGCACCAACGGCGCGGCCTGCACCCCTGCCGACCTTCTCTCTGCTCCCACAATTGGATCAGCGCAGGTTACAAATGACCTGGCCCTGCTCGACGCCCCCTCGCTCCTCGACCCCGCCGCTCCCGGCACCCTGCTCGCCGGAACCTGCCGCGTCTGGCGAGGCCCCGCCGCGCAGCCCGGCCTCTGGTCCACCTCCAACCGCGTCAGCCCGGCCCTCGCTGGACCCCAGAACGCCTCCTGCTCCACCACCAACGGCTTTCTCCGCTCGCTCGCCGCCGGCGGCCCCGTCACCTCCAACGGTTCGTCTGTCCTCTACGCCGGTCTCGCCGGAACCCTCGCCGGCGGCGGCGCTCTCGGCGGACACCTCTTCCTCACCACCGCAGCCGCGACCGCCACAGCCACAGCGCCCTGGTCCGATATCGCTACCTCGCCCGTTACAAATGACGTCTTCAACAGTCACACCTTCAACCCCGGCGGCTTTTCCATCTCCTCCGTCACCGCGGACGCGCACGACGCAACCGGCCGCACCGTCTACGCCACCGTCCAGGGCTACAACGCCAACGGCGGCGCCGTCCCGCACCTCTATCGCTCCACCGACGCCGGCGCCCACTGGATCAACATCTCGTCCAACCTCCCCGGCGCCCCCGCCAACGCCCTCGTCATCGATCCCAACGACGCCAACACCGTCTACATCGCGCTCGATACCGGCGTCTACGCCACCACCTCCGTCACCACCTGCGCCACCTCAAACTGCTGGAGTCTCTTCGGCACCGCGCTCCCAAACTCGCCCGTCACCACCCTCGCCGTCGCCCCCGCCATGCCCACCGGCGATGGCCGCCTCGGCCTGCTGCGCGCCGGCACCTATGGCCGCGGTCTCTGGCAGATCCCTCTGCTCACCGCATCGACCATCCAACAGCCGGCCGTCGTCCTCAGCCCCGCCGCCCTTACCTTCGCCGCCCAGCCGGTCGGTGCCGCCGGCGTAGCGCAGACTGTCACGGTTACAAATACCGGCACCGCCCCGCTCGTCGTCTCGCGCATCGCCATCACCAGCAGCAACGCGCCCACAGGTGTAACCACCGTAGTTACAGACTTCACCGCAACGACCACCTGCACCGCAGCGGCCGTCGCCCCCGGCTCTACCTGCTCGCTCGCGGTCAGCTTCCTTCCCTCCGCTACCGGCCAGCGCATCTCCACGCTCACCCTCTATGCAAATATCTCCGGCGGCCAGGCCACCGTGGCGCTCTCCGGCACCGCCGTCGCGCCCGCGGCCGTGCAGCTTCTGCCCTCGGCGCTCGCTTTTCCCAGCACCAGCCTCTCCGCGACCAGCGCAGCCCAGAACCTCGTTCTGCAGAATACCGGCGGCACCTCCGTCACTCTCTCGTCTGTCACCCTCGCAGGGGCAGACTTCCAGCTCTCCTTCAACAGCTGCGCCACTGTTCTCGCTCCCGGCACCAGCTGCACCCTGTCGGTACTCTTCCACCCGGCTGCGCTCGGCTCCCGCAGCGGGTCCGTCACCATCGTGGACACCCTCGGCACACAGATCGCTACCCTCTCCGGCGTCGCGGTCGCACCGCCAACCGACGCCCTCTCCAGCATCTCCCTGAGCTTTCCCACTACGGAGGTCGGAGCCATCAGCTCCCCGCAACAGCTCATCCTCACCAACGCCGGCGACGTCCCCCTCACCCTCATCGCCACCTCCGTCACACAAGCGTCCTCAGGGAACGCCGACTTCTCCGCCACCAACTCCTGCGGCAACTCCCTCGCCGCGCACTCCGCCTGCGCCGTGACCATCGCCTTCAATCCCCACACCGTCGGCCTCGCAACCGCCACTCTCTCCGTCTCCGACGAGTTCCGTAGCCAGACCGTCACCCTCTCCGGCATCGGCATCGCGCCGCCCGGCATCTCGCTCCTGCCCGCCACCACCGTCACCTTCCCCGCCACCGGCGTCAGCGCCACCTCCGCCCCGCAGCTCCTCACCCTCACCAACAACGGTGGCCTGCCGCTCCTCATTCAGAGCATCACCCTCACCGGCGACTTCGCCCTCGCCGCCACCGGCGGCACCTGCGGCGTCGCACTCTCACCCGGCACCGCCTGCACCGTCGCCGTCGTCTTTACCCCCATGACCAGCGGCCTCCGCAGCGGCTCCCTCTCCATCGTCGACAACGCCCCCGCCTCCCAGACCGCGCCGCAAGCCGGCGTGCAGACCGTTCCCCTCACCGGCACCGCCATCGACTTCGCCCTCGCCGCCGACGGCCCCACTACGCTAACCGTAGCAAATGGCAAAGTCGCCGCCTTCCCCTCCTCCTCTCCACCCCCGCGGCCCTCTCCAGCACCATCACCCTCACCTGCACTGGAGCCCCCGCCAACTCCATCTGCAGCCTCTCCCCCGCTTCCCTTCCCCTCGACAACCCCAACCCCACCCTCGTCACCGTAACCCTCGCCACCGGCCAGTCCGCCACCGCCCAGACCTCCAGCAGGACCCAAACACCCGGCGCCCTGATCTTCACGACGCCGGCTACCACCGTCCAAACCGCAGCCGCCCAGACCTCCATCACCCAGGGCTCCCCCGCTCAGACTGCGACCTCCATCCCTCTTTCCTGGTTGTCATCCCGTAGGGATCTGCTTTTCCCCGCTCACTCTCAGCCACCGTACGCGCGACCACAAGGCGACAGAACGCATGAACAGATCGTCATCCGCCACCCCGAAGCTCTTCTCGCCGTCCTGCTTCCGCTTGGCCTCCTCACCCTGCGCCGCCCGCGCAGCCTTCCCACCCTCCTCGCCCTCACCCTCCTGGCCATCTTCCCCATCGCCGGCTGCAGCGGCACCCCACGCCAGCTACCCGGCTCCGCCGCCACGGGAGCCACGGCTGCGTCTGCCACGCCTACCCCGCCCGGTACCTACACGCTGACCGTGACCGCCACCAGCGCCGGCCTCTCGCGCTCCATCAAGCTGCTCGTGACAGTGCAGTGAACTAGCGTGCAAAACCGTGCAAAATGTGCGCGCTAAGACCCTTTTCGCGGGCGATAGACGGCCTTATCGAGCCAAAACTGCGCGTCCAGCAGCCACTCCTGACGCCCACGCCCATTGGAAGTTGTACCCGCCCAGCCATCCCGTGACGTCTACTACCTCCCCGATGAAAGAGAGCCCTGGCACGGTGCGGCTCTCCATCGTCTTCGCGTCCAGCCCGCGCGTATCCACCCCTCCCGCCGTCACCTCCGCTTTCACGTAACCCTCTGTTCCAGCAGGAGTTATCTCCCAAGCGTGAAGCCGCCGCTCGAGCTCGACAACCGCCGCATTGCTCCACCCGGTTGCATACGTCGCCAGCCATCGCTCCGCCAGCCGCGCCGGCAGAACCTCGCGCAACGCCGCGAAAGCCATCGCTCCATCCCGGTACCCCTTTGTTTCAAGCAACTTACCAAAAACCTCGCGCCCCGGCGCCAGATCCGTCGTGATTGGCGCTCCCGCTTTCCAATAAGTTGAAACCTGTAGCCCTGCCGGCCCACTCAAACCCTTGTGCGTCAATAGCATGCGTTCCCGGAAAGAGCCATCTCCAGAGCGTGCCACCACCTCCGTTGCAACCCCCGCCAGATCGCACCACACCTCCCGATCCGGCTCTGAAAAAACCATCGGCACAAGCGCCGGCCGGGGCTGTATCACCTTCATTCCGAACTGCTTAGCGACGTCATAGCCGAATCCCGTCGCGCCCATCTTCGGAATCGAAGGCCCACCCGTCGCCACCACCAGCCTCGGCGCCCGAAACTGGTCGGTCGCGGTATGCACCGTAAACTCTGCATCCCTTTCAATCGATTGCACTTGGACCCCGAGTCGAACATCAACCCCGGCTTCCGCGCACTCCCGCTCGAGCATCGTCACGATCTGCTGCGCGGAGCCGTCACAAAATAGCTGCCCCGGTGCCTTCTCGTGGTAGCAAATGCCATGTTTCTCAACGAGATCAACGAACTCCTCGGGCGTGTACCGGGCAAGTGCCGACTTCGCGAAGTGCCGGTTCTCGGAAATAAAATTGTCCGGCGTGGTGTGCAGGTTAGTGAAGTTGCACCGGCCCCCGCCGGAGATAAGTATCTTCTTCCCAACATGGTCCGCATGATCAAGAAGAAGCACGCGGGCACCGCCCCGGCCCGCTTCAAGAGCGCACATCAGACCGGCGGCACCGGCACCAAGCACGAGAACGTCGGCAACTTGCATCTAGACTGAGCATAGCGCGTGAGGCGGAGCGGGGGAGCGAAGTGCAATCAAAAGAACAGGATATGGCGACGATCCAGGTAAGCAGGAGAGCTGCGGAGCGGCTGCGGGCAGGCCACGCCTGGATCTACCGGACGGATGTGGAGGGAAGCGTTGACAGTGTCGCGTCCGGCGCTTTGGTCCGGTTGGTTGATGGGCGAGAAAATGCTTTAGGATGTGGAACCTACAGCTCGGCGTCGACAATCGCCGTGCGGCGTATGACACGGGACGAGGCACTGGATCGCGAGAGCTTCCTCAAGCTTGTAGGTGATAGGGTAAAGGCGGCTCTGCGCCTTCGGGAGGAGCTTGCACCGATCACCGAAATAACTGATAGCAGAAGACTTGTCTTCAGTGAGGCGGATGAGCTTCCGGGCATCGTGATGGATCAGTACGGACCCGTCGTGATGCTGCAGCTGCTCACCCAGGGAATGGCCCAACAGGACGTCCGAGATGCAATCTCTGGCGCGATTCTGCAGCATTTCGGCGCATTAGAACGCGCTAACACACACTTTTTGCACACTCCTGCAGGGGTTGAGCTCACAGTCTGGGAGCGGGAGGACGGGCGGATGCGCGAGCTGGAGCAGCTGCCGCCCTCACCCACGGAACCACTGCTGGTGCTGGGTGATGCGCCGAGGACGGAGACACGCTTCCGGCTGAATGGTCTGGACTTTCATTTCGACGCTGCGGCCGGCCAGAAGACCGGCGCCTTCCTGGACCAGCGGCTCAACTACCAGGCAGCCGCGGAGGCGGTGACTCGGGCACTGGCTCTACGTGAGACCACAGGCGGACGGGCGCTCGATGTGTGCACATACCAGGGTGGCTTCGCGCTGCATCTGGCTCGAGTCTGCGGACGCGTCACGGGTGTGGATGCGAGCCGCGCGGCGCTTGAGGTCGCGGACCGCAATCTGGAGCTGAACCGGGCGCAGATGAAGGGCGAGGTGGACTGGATCGAGGCGGATGCATTCGAGCTGCTGCGGGCGTTTGCGCAGGCGGGTGAGCGGTTCAGCGCGGTTGTACTTGACCCGCCGGCCTTTGCCAAGTCCAAGCGGGCAGCGGAGGGCGCGATGCGAGGGTACAAGGAGCTTAACCTGCAGGCGCTGTTGATGCTCGAGCCGGGCGGTGTGCTCGTGACCTGCTCCTGCTCGCACCATGTCAGCGAGCCGGAGTTTCGCGAGGCTATACGGGCCGCGGCTGCCGACGCGGGACGGACGGTTCAGGTGCTTGAGAGCCGGGGCGCGGCACCGGATCACCCGGAGGTACTAACGCTGCCGGAGACAAGGTATCTGAAATGTCTGATCTGCAGGGTGGCTTGAGGAAGTGCTGCGAAGAGGATGAAGAGCTACCGCAACTTTCCGGTGGCCACGTCGGAGGTTGTCTCGGTTGCCCCGGGCAGTGCGGCCATCTGGGCAATGTACTTCTTTGAGTTGAATTTACGGCCGGTGGAGGCACCGGACATGTAGCGAATCTTGCCGAAAATGGGGTGCTGGTTCCAGGCGCGGTCAAACTTGCCGACGATGGCCCAGGCGATGCCGGCATAGCCCCCAGGATCGCGGCCGTCGAGAAAGTACTTGTCGTTGAGGTAGACGGTGTTCTCGAAGGCGGTGGTGTTGTCGGGGCTCCACTCGAGGATCTTCTTGGCCCAGTACATGCGGAGCAGGTTGTGCATCCAGCCGTGGCGGACCATCTGCGTCTGGGCGGCGTTCCAGAGCGGGTCGTAGGTCTCTGCATGCTCAAGCTGGTCGCGCGTGTAGACGTGTTCGCGCTCATCGCGGGCGTGCTCGGCGATGGTTTTGACGGCCCAGGGCTCGGCGCAGTGGATGTTGTCGTAGTTCGGGTTGTAGCGGGTGAAGTTAATGCACAGCTCGCGCCAGGCGATGACTTCGTTGAAGAAGCTATCGCGCGCGGACTTGAGCGAGGGGTTGTTTGCGGCGGCCTCGTCCACAGCGAGGGCGATGGTCTGGGCACAGATGTGGCCGTAATGGAGCCAGGGGCTGAGGCAGGAGGTGCCGTCGACATCGGGTTGGTTGCGGGTGAGTTCGTAGCGCGGAAGGACCTCGGTGACGAAGAGCTTGAGGCGGGTGAGAGCGGCATGGGCGCCGCCGCGCCAGGCGGCGACGGGCTCGACGGTGCGGTCGAACTCAGGGATGCCGGGCCCGGGCCAGTCACGCGTCATGTCCTCGTGGACAGAATCGGACTGAAAGCCACGGGGGCGCTTCCATGGGATGTCGGCATGCGGGTTCTCGAAGGCGACGAGGTACTCGGGGAGAAGTTTATAGAGACGCGGGCGCATGGTGTGGGCGGCATACTGCGCGGAGGGGAAGAGGCGCTGCGGGATGATGCAGTCGGCGTCGACGGTCCAGAAGGGCATGGCAATCTTTTGGGCGAGATCGGCACGCCAGCTCTCGGGGGTGCGCATGGGATTCTCATCGCCGATCACGAAGGCGGGCTGGACATCGGCGATGAGCTGAGTGTGCGACTCGTGCGGGGCACGGCGGAAGACGAAGGAGATGTTGCGGGCGGCGAGATCCTGCTCGAGGTCGGGAAGGCCCTGGTTGAGAAACGCGTAGTGGCGGAGATTAGCGTGTGGAAAGTTGGCGATACCAGCAAAGTAGACGACGAGAGGGAGTTTCAGCTCGTTGGCGATGGCGACGGCGGTGTTGAGGGCGTGATTATCCGTTCCACGTTGGGAGCGCTGCATCCAGTAAAGGACACATTTGCCTTTTGGATCGGGAGCGCCGTCCCGGCGGACGGCGATGCGGGGGTTCGCAAGGAGGGCGGCGAGCGAGGCGGGGAGCGCGGGATCATGCGCAGGAACGGAAGGCGCGGCGAGCTCGCCGCGAGAGGCGGCCTTCTTAACCGCCGCGGTGGGTGGCTTCAGCGTCTCGGACCCTTTCGCCGCGGAATGCGCCTTTGGCGCCGGCGGAAGCGTGCGATGCGTGTCCCCGAAGGTCTTCGTGGCGGGGGCATCTGTCATGCGATCACCGTCGTTCAAGGAGGCCTCTGCGGCGGCTTGGCCCGTCATGGGTGCGGGCTCCTGCGGTGAGGGTGTCTTGGCGGGGAGTTTGCGTTTCTTCAAAGCATCGGGAGACGGCGGCATGGTGCTACGGTACGGGATAGGAGGATCGGAATGGCTGCGCGGGTACCCTTGCATGTTGATGAGATCGTAGTGCGGCGAGCGAGCCCGAAAGACGCGGCGATGCTGGCGCTGGTGGGCGCGGCGACATTTCTGGATGGCTTTGCAGGCGTGCTTCCGGGTGAGGCGCTGGTCGCACATGCGGCGCGGCACCACGTGGCGGAGGTCTACGCGCGCTACCTGGGGCGGCCGGAGGTAGCGGTCTGGCTGGCGGTGACGGCGAACGGAGATGCTCCGGTGGGCTACGCCATGCTGACGCCGCCAGAGCTGCCGGAAGAGACGATGGAGGAGGGAGACCTGGAACTGAAACGCATCTACGCACTCTCGCGTTTTCATGGGACGGGCGTAGCGCAGCAGTTGATGGAGACAGCGCTCCACGAGGCAAAGGACCGAGATGCGAGACGAGTGACGCTCGGAGTGTATGCGGGCAATGTGCGGGCACTGCGCTTCTATGAGCGGAATGGCTTCAGGCAGATCGGAACGCGACAGTTCACGGTGGGGTCGCTGGTGTGTGACGACTTCGTCCTGGGACGGGAGATGTGAAGAGTGATGAAGCACTGCAAGAGAGCAAGGAGATCCCACTGGCTGATAACAAAGAACGGGGAAATGACGAGAAGGACCGGCTTGGATCAGGACGATAACAAAAGCGAGATGCAGACGCAGAAAAGGCGATCCATCGCGGATCGCCTTCTTGCAGAGCAACAGAGTGTAGAGAGGCTACCAACGACCCCAGGCGCGGCTGATGTAGTCCGACATTGTCATCAGAATCAAGACGAAGAAGGTGAAGAAGCCGGCGGCGACCGTCATCTTGATCAGCCTGGACTGGAAGGCGACGTGCATGAAGAAGAGAATGACGATGACAGCCTTGAAGGAAGCAATACCGAGTGCGATGACAGGATTCAAGGCACCCATGTCGAAGTAAGCCGCGATCACTGTCAGTGCTGTCCCTACGAGCAATGTCGCAAAGACGAGCACATACTGGAAGGGCGTCACGATATGGTTCTCACCGTGCTCTGGATTTGTGATGTTGGTGGGGTCATGCTTGTCGGCCATGCGCGGAATCCTTGAAGATCTTTTCGATATAGGAGATAAAGCCAGGGTGCCTGCGACGGCCCCGGTCTAATGCACCGGGTGCCGATTGATGAGGTAGAGCAGCGGGAAGAGGAAGAGCCAGACGATATCTACAAAGTGCCAGTAGAGCCCGAAGTTTTCTATAGGCGCGACATAACCTGTGCTGAACTCTCCCCAGTGTGCGCGGATCGTAAGCCAGAGAAGGATACCGATGCCGATGATCATGTGTACCGCATGCATTCCTGTCATCGCGAAGTAGAGCGAGAAGAAGACCTGGGTACGCTCTGCCATATCCGGTGCGAGCGGCTTCTCATCCTTGATGCCGTGCGCCGCTGGATTCACAAACTCTGAAATATCAAAGTGTGCTCCGGGGATGTGGTGCTTCTCCCACTTTTCCTTGTACTCAAAGTACTTGACGCCAAGAAAGATGCAGCCGAGCAGGGTCGTAGCCACGAGCATGAGAACCAGGAAGTTCTTCTTGCGAACTTCGGCTGCCCAGACGCCCAGCGCCATGCAGAATCCGGAGCCTATGAGCACGACAGTGTTCGCCGCACCCATAGGTACACTGAGCTGGTTTGAGGCAACGGCAAAGGCCGGGTAGTACCAGTTGCGATAAAGCAGGTAGGCGAAGAAAAGACCGCCGAAGAACATCACCTCGGTGAGAAGGAAGAGCCACATACCGAAGGTACCGGCCTCTCGCTGCTGCTCTTCCGTCTCGAAGTGGTGACGATGCTGTGGCGTCGCCAGATGCTCATGCTGGGCGTGAACCGCAGTCTCGTGCGTGTGCGGATGCTCAACGACGACATTATCCAACGGTGGTCACCTCTTTGCTGGTCTTGTGCTCAAGCCAAGCATAGTCGTAGGCTTCGTGATCAACGACGGGGATTTCGATAAAGTTCTCGGTAAGGGGCGGCGACTGAATCTGCCACTCAAGGCCAGTAGCCTGCCAGGGGTTGTTGCCGGCAATAGCACCGTACTTCAGCGACCATCCCAGATAAAGCAGAGGGAGCATGTAGCCGACGCCGAGAATAGTTGCGCCTGCCGTCGAGAGTACGTTGAGTACCTGGAACTCCGGCGGATACGCATGGTAGCGGCGCGGCATACCGAGGTAGCCGAGGATGAACTGCGGCAGGAAGGTGAGATTGAAGCCGATGAAGGTCGTAACCGCTGCGAGCTTCGAGAGCGACTCCGGATACATGCGACCGGTCATCTTGGGCCACCAGAAGTGGATGCCCGCGAGGAACGCCATGAGCATGCCTCCAACCATCACAAAGTGGAAGTGAGCCACGATGAAGTAGGTCTCGGTAAGGTGAATATCCATACCAAGCGAGCCGAGGAAGATGCCGGTCATGCCGCCGATGGTGAAGAGGCCGATGAAACCAAAGGCATACAGCATGGGCGTCTCGAAGGTGATGGAGCCCTTCTGCAGTGTGAAAGACCAGTTGAAAATCTTGATGGCGGATGGCACGGCCACCAGCATCGTCAGAAGCGAGAAGATGAGCGCCGAGTAGTTTGAGACCCCCATGATGAACATATGGTGAGCCCAGACGAAGAAGCCGAAGACCGCGATTGCTACGGACGAGAACGCAACTGCGGTGTAACCGAAGATGCGCTTACGGCTGAAGGTGCTGATGACCTCTGAGATCACGCCGAAGCCAGGCAGAATCATGATGTAGACGGCCGGGTGCGAGTAGAACCAGAAGAGATGCTGGAACAGAAGCGGATCTCCGCCCTTTGTGGGGTCGAAGACACCGATGCCAATGGTTCGCTCGAGCGCAACCAGGACGAGGGTGATGGCGAGGACCGGCGTGCCGAGCACCATGAGAATGGATGCCGCGTAGTTGGACCAGACAAAGAGCGGCATACGGAACCAGGTCATACCTGGAGCGCGCATCCGGTGAATGGTCACGATAAAGTTAAGGCCGGTAAAGATGGAGGAGAAGCCGGCGATGAAGACGGCGGTTGCGGCCGTGATGACGTGGGTGTTGAGGTAATGCGTCGAGAGCGGCGTGGTAAAGGTCCAGCCGGTATCGACGCCGCCGAGCACTAGGGCGGCGAGAGTCAACGTGCCGCCGAGCATGTAGAGGTACCAGCTGAGCAGATTGATCTTCGGAAAGGCCAGATCCTTCGCGCCCAGCATAATCGGGATCAGAAAGTTCCCCAGTGTCGCCGGAACCGACGGCACAAGAAACAGGAAGATCATGATGATGCCATGCATCGAGAAGAACTTGTTATATGTATCGGACGCAACCAGATCCGGCTGCGGCGTGAGGAGCTCCAGACGGATCAGACCGGCAAAGGCGCCACCTATGAAGAAGAAGAAGGTGATCGAGATCAGATAAAGGATCGCGATGCGCTTGTGATCACCCGTAAGCAGCCAGCTCAAAAGGCCGTGCTCATTGTTCAGGTAGTTCCGCTTGGGGATCGTGGCCGTGCGCTGATCAGGAAGACTGACGATCGTAGAACTCATTGTGCTCATAATTACCGTCCTGGGGTTGTCGGCGCTGCCTGGGTGGACTGGTTGGTGACGAGTGTCTGCTGCGAACGATAGTTCGTCTGCATAGTCTTAATATATTCGACAAGATCGATAAGGCCGTCTTCGCTGATCTGCCCCTGATAGGTAGGCATGATCGGCGCGTACCCTGCGGTGACATGCTGAGAAGGGTTCAGGATGCTGTCACGAAGGTAAGCTTCGTTGACCGTGACGGTCGATCCGTTCGCCAGTTGAAGCCGTGCGCCATAGACACCGGCCAGGCTCGGTCCGCGTGCAGCGGCAGAGCCGTTGTGGCATGCGTTACAACCCATGCTGTTGTAGAGGCGCTCGCCGTTCTGGGCAAGGCTCATACCGGAGGTGGAGCGCTGCGTCCACTTGTCGTAATCCTCAGGTGTCAGTGCTGTGACCTGCCCAATCATGCCGGCATGCAGGGTGCCACAGTACTGCGTGCAGAAGATGTGATAGACGCCGGGTGTCGTCGCCTGAAACCAGACGGTCGAATAACGGCCGGGGATCACCTCACGCTTGACCCGGAAGTCCGGGATCGAGAAGCTATGGAAGACGTCCTGCGAGATCATGGTCAGCTGTACGGGGCGGCCAATTGGGACATGCAGCGCGTTAATCTCATGCTGTCCGCCCGGGTGCTCGGCCTTCCACATCCACTGCTTTCCGACGACATAGATATTCATGGAGTTCGTCGGCGGCGTGTAGATCCTGAAGTACAGGAGCGCGCCCCAGACGAAGATAACGAGGAAGATGGCAAGAGGAATGATGGTCCATGTGGCCTCAAGCAGTGTCGAACCTTCCACCTGTGTCGCTACCGGACTCTTCTCGCGGCGATAGCGAATCGAGAAGCCAAGGATCAGACCTCCAACCAGCAGAATGCCGACGATGGTGATCAGCATCAGGAAGAAGTAAAGTGCATCGGTATAAGGCGCAATGGTCGAGGCTTCAGCGGGGAAGAGCGCAGAAGCGTTGAGCCATCTCACCAGGAATTGCCATAGGACTGGACTGATATGCATTGGTACCCTTATCCGTTCTTGATCAGATCGTGGTCGCGTCCGAGCTTGAGATCCTGCCGGAACATGAGAAACATAAACCCGCCAAGGCCGGCGAGAGTCACCATGCCCCCGAACTGAACCACGCGCGCGACGATCAGGGAGTGCTTGTTCGTCTGCGGATCGTAGTGGTAGCAGTAGGTGAGGATGTTGGCGACAGGTGAGCCGATCTTGTTGCCGGAGGCGTCGATGAGGCCGAGCAGAATATCCTTCGGCGAGTACTCGACACCCAGGTAGTACTGCGCCAGCTTGCCCTGCGGCGTAACAATCTGGATGGCGCTGGCGTGCGCGAACTGGCTCAGCGTTCCGTCAGGTCCGGGAACCCGCATGTACCCAAAGCCCACAGCGGAGGTGAGAGCATCGATAGCAGGCTTCTGCCCGGTGAGGAAGTGCCATCCTGCGGCCGTCTCAGGCTTGCCGTAGCGCTTGATGTACCGGGCCTTGTAGTGTGCGGCCATCTCCGGCGTCTCGCTGGGGTCGATCGAGACAACAACGATGTCAAAGTCCTTGCCTGGGGTGAGATGGACCATCTCGAGCGAGCTGGTAAGACCATCCAACTCCTCCGAGCACAGCATTGGGCAGTTGTAGTACACGATGGCCAGAACTGCTGGATGCTTGCCAAAGTAATCGCCCAGATGGACCGGGTGGTTGAGATCATCGACGAACGGTGCGTCGAGCGGCAGTTGCCCGTTCAGGTGCTGCGCGATGCCAACCTGCTGCAGAACCTTTGGCAACTGATCGCCCTGGTTCTCGCCGGCTTGCTTTTCACCATAGGCAGCAACCTGGGCGGCGACTCGCACCGAGGCGGTGACTGGAACGAGCAGCAGCGCACCGGCCGCGACTGCCAAACCTGTCCGAAGTACGCTTCTGATGCTCATCGCCAGACCCTCGTTTCGGACCTGCCAATCAGCGGCAAAGTCCTGTTTCTATGATACTTCCTTGGCGCCCTCAGCCTCAGCGCGCGGGGGTCAACTGAGCGTGTTCCGTACCCTCGGCCTTGCCGTAGCTCAGCTTTTGCTCTCGCGCTTCCATCACATCAAGCTCGTATCCGGTACGGGCAAAGCCGCTGGTAAGGGGCTGCGTGATGACCGCTACGTTGTCTCCGACGAAGCCTTTTCCGGCACTCGCAACACTGGTGTTTGCAAGCGGAAGACCGCGTTCGGCGATCAACTCCATCGCTCGGTCGATCGGAATCCGGAGTGCTTTATCGTTCTGGCTCGAGCTGTAATGATCAAGCAGAAGATCCTCTCGGGCGTGAAGATCAGCGGTACCCTGGTTGCTGTCGTCGATATCGAGACGAGGGTTCGGGAACGACTGTGTCACGTTTGAAAGCTCGCGCTGCTGCATCTCGGGGTTGTTGGCGAGGTTCTCGCGCTTCCCCTTGTCGCTCGTCTTCATACCGGCATCCGAGTAGTTCCGGGTCCACCGGGTGACAGGACCATCCTCCTTGACGAAGGCTGCATTGATCACTTTGCCCATGACGAAGCAGAAGACAAAGAAGATCAGAACGAAGCCAAACAGACCGCCAAGAAAGATCACCACACCACCGACGTTGACATCGGTCGTCTCATAGCCGGGACTGCCTTCGCCGCGCTCCGTCGATGGCTTTGTATTTCCGACACTTCCTCTACCCAGGTCGTTATTGTCCTGCGAATTAATGGGCATGTTCCGCCTCCAGCATCTCCTCAAGGTGAGGATCGTTAACGTTCATAAGCGGCCGCGTCTGCAGTTGGCCGAGATAGTTCCAGGCCCAGAAGCTCAGCATAGAGATGGGCACTGTCACATAAGCAAAGATGCCTATGTTTCCATGAAGATGCAGGTTACCGGCGGCGTCCGGGAAGTTGGGTTCGATGAGCCAGAACATATCCACGCAGCGTGCAAAAAGCATAAAGCAGGTCAGATAGACCATCTTCTGCTTGTTTCGTTTAAGATCGCGCGAGAGCAGCAGGCAGAACGGGATCAGCCAGTGGCAGATCGCATCGAGCGAGCAGATCGTCCACCATCCTCCGTTGATCCGGTGCAGGTACCAGGGGATCTCATCCGGCACATTGCCCGACCAGATGATGAGGAACTCCGCAAAGGTGAAGTAGATGTTCAACATCGTGAAGGCAAAGGCGAGCTTGCCCAGGTCATGCTGCTCGGTAGTGCGCAGCAACGTCTTCATGGGCTCATAGCGGGAGAGCAGGATCACGGTAAGGATCCCCAGGGCGAGCACGCTATAGCCCTGGGCGACTACAAACTGAAATCCCCAGATGGAGGAGTACCAGGTGATGTCGAGCGATTTAATCCAGACGATCGCCCCATCCGTGAGCAGCACGATGTAGATGAAGATGCCGATCCCGCACAGATTCTCAAAGCGGATCTGCCAGTGGTTGTAGCTTGCCTCGGTCCCGGCACGGGGATCGCGATCACGGTCGACCGACCACTTGTTCAGGATGAGGGCAAGGCCGATCGTAACGGCAAAGATCAGGAGGCTCTGGAACCAGGCCGGACCCGGGCTGAGCATCGTCCGCTTGGCGTTTAGGGTGAGCGCCTGCTCCAGTGTGACGCCGTGGTGCTCGAGCGCGTCACGGACAGCCGTTGCCGTTGGAAAAGCAGCCCACTGGTAGAGGTGCTTCGAGAGAAGGAGGATCGGCAGCAGCAGCAGACCGACCACCGGCAGAGTCCGGGTCGCAGCCTCAAGCGGGCGGCGCAGCAGCAGGCCCCACTTTCCGCCTGAGACGTACTGCAGCATCAGCAGGCACAGACTTCCGCCGGCAAAGCCGAAGCTGGTCATAAAGCCCATCAGATACGCCCGCAGCAGATGGTTACGGCCCTCATGGGTCCAGGAGAACGCCAGAAAGGAGATCGCCGCAAAGAGAAGGGAGAGTATGCCCATACGCAGGCGCCAGACGGCGACGGCGGGAGGCGCATTCAGGCTGGCAGGCAGGGAGCGCGGGCTGTCGTGACTGCCAACGTGCTCCCTGTACGGATCGCCATACTGGTACGAGTTTGAAGCCATGCTGTTTCAACCTCTTGTTCAAAGACGTTCTTGCACTTCTACATCTGCCCTGCCTGAGACCACGGGTACAAGCTACTTCTGCTCGTTCGAGGCTCCGGCCGTGGAGGTTGCATCGTTTTCAGGGAAAGGTGTGTTGCCGGTCGAGTCCGTGATGATCGCGTTCGACTGCGAGGAATCACGGTCATGCCCACCCGTTGCGGCCAGCGGATTGTTCGTAGCCGTTGGGATCACGTACGGCTCGCCATTCGGAGTTCCCCGGACCGCAGTCGGCGGCAGGTTCCAGTCGTAGGCGAAGCCGGCGGGAAAGCCTTCGTGCTCCGTAATCGCGTCGAGCGACTCCACATGCGCCCCGTTGGCGACATCAGCCTGCGAGGCCCGCTGACTGAGTTGGAGTGCCCGGATGTAGGCAACCACGGCCCAGCGATTCTCTACTGTGAGCATGGAGGCATAGTCCGGCATAGCGCCGTAGCCGTTGGTGATGACGTTGTAGAAGTGGCCAAGCGGCGCGGATTGAAGACGGGCGGTGTGGAAGTTTCCTGCCGGCGCATAGCCCCGCTGGACAATCATGCCGGCACCGTTGCCGACGCGCGAATGGCAGGGCGTGCAGTAGATGTTGTAGCTCTGCTGCCCGCGGGCCATTACAGTCGCGTTGACCGGGAAGGGCATGCCGTCGCCTTCTTTGCCATCGATAAAGCCGGTATGAAGGTAGTCCTCCTCGTGCATCTGGCTGCGGGAGACAGTGGCGCTGACCTGTGGCCGCGCGGAGCGGCCGTCTGCGTAGAAGGAGGTGCTGCGCTGCTGATAGTCGAACTTTGGCTGGTTGTGCATATCCTGCCGGCAGCCGGTCACACCCGCGAGCAGAAGCGCAACGAGGGTGGCACGGAGAGCGGCGGGTGTCTGACGGTACATCGCTTGCGAGTTAATGATCCACCTCCACCACGGAGATCGCGGGGAACTGCTCAAGGAAAGCGCGGGTCCCGGTCAGTGAAAACTTTGGGTCCGTTGCTTCAAGGCACAGGAAGAATTTGTCGGTCGTCGCGCCATTACGAAAGTTGGGCGCGTTGAATAACGGGTGATACAGCTGCGGCAGGCCGTTTTGCGCGATCATGCCAAAGGCTGCAGAGAGGCCGGCAAAGAGAATAGTGAACTCATAGGCCGGGATGATGAAGGCAGGCCACGAGAAGAGCGGCCGGCCGGCGATGTTGAGTGGATACGCGTAGACATTGATCCACGTCTCCATCAGGTAGGCGACCGTCACGCCGGCCAGTCCACCCAGGAGACACATGAGAGGAACGCTGGTTTTGTGAAAACGCAGGGCGCCAGCGGCCTCTTCGACCGGGTAGGGCGTGTAGCACTCCATCCGGCGATAGCCCTCTTCATGGGCCTGTTCGGTTGCATGCACCAACTCGGAAGGCGTGCTGAACTCAGCGATGATGCCGTAGATTCCTTCGCGTGGCGGCATTAGACGGCCTCATCGATCGTGGTCTGTGCGTCAGCGGAGCGGGCGCGGATCTTGGTCTGAGGCAGCATCATGCGGATCTCGGACATGGGGATCATGGGAAGGAAGCGCACGAAGAGGAAGAACAGCATCGTGAACAGGCCCATGGTGCCGACATAGATCATGTAATCCCACTTGGTCGCGCGGTACGTACCCCAGGAGGAGGGCAGGTAATCGCGATAGAGCGAGGTAACAACGATCACAAAGCGCTCGAACCACATGCCCGTGTTGACGATCAGCGACAGGATGAACAGGTACGCCACATTGACCCGCAGCTTGCGGGACCACAGCGTCGTGAGCGGGATGGCGATATTGGTCATAATGAGGATCCAGTACGCCCAGCCCATGGGGCCGAACATGCGGTTCCACATCATGAAGAACTCCCAATGGCTGGCCGAGTACCAACTCATGAAGACCTCCATGCCATAGCCATAGGCAACAATCGAGCCGGTCGCGAGCATGACCTTGCCCATGTTGTCCAGGTGGCGCAGCGTCACGAGATCTTCAAGGTGGTAGAACTTGCGCAGCGGAATGGCGAGGGTCAGCACCATCGCAAAACCCGAGTAAACGGCACCGGCGACGAAGTACGGCGGGAAGATGGTAGTGTGCCAGCCGGCCAGAGCCGCGACCGCAAAGTCAAAGGAGATGACTGTGTGGACGGAGAGCACCAGCGGCGTGGAGAGGCCGGCAAGCAGCAGCGAGGCCGACTCATAGCGGATCCAGTGGCGAGTTGAACCACGCCAGCCGAGCGAGAGCGTTCCGTAGAAGAACTTCGCTAGCGGCATCGTGGCGCGATCGCGCAGAGTGCCGAAGTCGGGAATCATGCCGACATACCAGAAGACGATTGAGATCGTCGCGTACGTCGAGACCGCAAAGACGTCCCAGGCCAGCGGACTACGGAACTGCGGCCACAGATTCATGGTGTTCGGATACGGCAGCAGCCAGTACGCGAGCCACGGGCGACCGACGTGGATGAGCGGGAAGGTACCCGCGCAGACCACGGCGAAGATGGTCATTGCCTCGGCAAAGCGATTGATAGAGTTTCGCCAGGTCTGCTTGAACAGCAGCAGAATAGCCGAGATCAACGTGCCCGCGTGGCCGATACCGATCCACCAGACGAAGTTAATGATGGCGAAGCCCCAGGCTCCCGGGATGGTGACACCCCAGATGCCGACGCCCTTGAGGAAGAGCCAGGTGATGCCGACGACGACACCCTGCGCGATGCCGGCACCCACGATCAGGCCGAAGAACCAGCCGAGCGGGGTATTCGACGTCAGCACGATGCCGGCGATCTTCTGCGTGACCGATTTGAAGTTGTGGCCGGGAGCGATGACCGCGTACTCGCCGGTACGCGGGTCGATCATCGGGTCAATGACGGGATCGGGACTGGGTTTGGTCGCCATCAGATCTGCTCCAGCTCTGGGTTCGGGTTGATAACGCCTGCGCTGTAGGTTGTGCGCGGGCGGTAGTTGAGATCAGCGAGCACCTGGTAGGTGCGCTCGCTCGCTTTCTTTTTAGCGACCTCACTCTTCGGATCATTGATGTTGCCGAAGAGGATCGCATCAGTCGGGCATGCCTGCTGGCACGCGGTAATCACCTCGCCGTCACGGATCGCACGGTTTTCCTTGTCCGCGGTGATCTTTGCTTCGGCGATGCGCTGAATGCAGTAGGTGCACTTCTCCATCACGCCGCGGGAACGGACCGTTACGTCAGGGTTGCGCATGAACTTCAGGCTCTCGGTCTCGTAGTCCGAGTAGAGCAGGAAGTTGAAGCGGCGGACCTTGTACGGGCAGTTGTTCGAGCAGTACCGGGTGCCGACACAACGGTTGTACACCATGGTGTTAATGCCTTCCGGCGTATGCACCGTCGCGCCGACCGGGCACACCAACTCGCATCCGGCGTTCTCGCAGTGCTGGCACATCATCGGCTGAAAATGCGCGCGCGGTGCATGCAGATCGCCTTCGAAGTATGCGTCGATGCGGATCCACTGCATGTTGCGGCCGACCTTGACCTGCTCGCGCCCGATGACAGCGATGTTGTTCTCCGCATAGCAGGCGACAACGCAGGCGCTGCAGCCGATGCAGGAGTTCAGATCGATGGCCATGCCCCAGGCGTTCTGCAGCCGCAGCGACGACGGATCGGTATGGTTGTAGCGCCACGCCTCGGGGAAGAAGCTCTCTTCCTTCTTCGGCGCCTCGCCCTGCGGACCGTAGCCCACCTTGTTCACCAGCGTATTGGCGTCACCCTCATGGGCAAAGTCAGGGTGCTTCTTCGCCTCTGCAAGCGTGGTGTAGCGAATGATCGACCGCTCCTGCGCCTCGTGGCCTGCAAGCGAGTACGTGCCCTTCTTGTCCGACTCCGGCTTTTCCAGATCATGCTGCGCAAAGGTTCCGCGATGCTCGACGTTGTGCACCTTGGTGACGCAGAGGTCCCACGTGCCCGAGGACTTCTTGATCGTCGCACCGGTGGCAAACAGCGGAGCGCCCGAGGTACGCACCGGGTAGACATCGAAGCCGACACCGGCTGCAACCCGGCCGGCTGCCGCCTGCCGGCCAAAGCCAAGATGCAGCGTAATCACGCCATCCGGGTGACCATACGCAAGCAGCACAGGAGCAAGGATCTTGCGGCCATGCGACTCAATCTCGATGATCTGGTTCTCTTCGAGCTTGAAATGCTCCATGCTGTCCAGGCTCATCAGCGCCGCATTATCCCAGCTCAGGTTGGTGACCTGCTTCGGCAGCTCCTGCAGCCAGCCAACATTGGCGAAACGCCCGTCGTAGAGCGACGGATCTGGCCGGAAGCTGAGTTCGACCGTATCGCCCGCGGGTGTAAACGCACTCGCGAAAGACGTGGTGGATGCGGCAGACGGTCCGCCAGCGCGAGGTGCAAAGGCGGTCCCTTCCACCCAGCCATCGTGCAGCGCCTTGCGCCACGCGCTGCCCATGTCACCACCCTTGATGTAGGTCTTTGCGGTGTTCTGGACAGCCTCGAGGTTTGAAAGCTGCGGGTTCTCCTCGAGCAGGCTCTGCAGGACCTCGTGCGAGGTGATGCCGCCATAGAGCGGTGCAATCATCGGCTGGATGATGGAGACCGTTCCGTCATAGGCACGGGCATCAGACCACGTTTCGAGGTAGTGCGCCCTGTTCAAGTGCCAGACAGAGACACTGCCCGTCTCGTCGACGTGCGAGCCGAGATGCACCGTCATGGGCACCTTGGCGAAGGCCGCGGCGAAATCAAGATCAACCGGCGACGAGTAGAGCGGATTGGTCCCCAGCATGACCAGCCACTGCACCTTGCCCGCGTTAACGTCGGCAACCAGGGACCGCAGCTCGGCCATCTGTTCGGTCGGCATCGGGTTGACTGTGTCGGTGTAGATGACCGTCTTGCCAATGGCGCCGAGCGCGCTGTTGAGGGCGTGCGCGGCGGCGTGTACCTCGGGCGCAGCCTGCTCGCCAGGGATTACAACGGCACGGCCGTTCGCGGCCTTCAGATCGGCAGAGAGAACAGTAAAGAACTTCTGCTGTTCGGGGGAGAGACCCGCCGGCGCGTTTCCGCTCACCAGCGCCTGCGCGAAGCTCGCGATCTGGCTGGGCCGCAGCGCCAGGCGATGCTCGGCCTTGAATCCGGTGACCGTCGACATGCTTTCGACGACGTACATCCGGTTCATCGTCTTGTCTTCCTCATAGCGATGCCGCAGCGCGTAGCCGCGTGCCATGGGCAGGAAGCCGGGCTGGGCAATACCACCCAGAAAATCAGCATCGAGCGAGAGGATGAGGTCAGCCTGCTCAAGCCGGTACTGCGCGTCAACATACTGGCCGAAGACAGCCTTCGACGCGGCGCGGGCGCTATCGCGGTTCACGGGGTCATACTGCACCAGCTTCGCCTGCGGGAACGCAGCCTGCACCTGCTTCCACTGCGCTGCAAGCGTGGGCGAGGTTACGGTCTCCGAGAGGAAGTAGAGACCCTGCCCGCCGGGCAGAGCCTTGGCGGCAGCAATGAAGTCGCGCTGGAAGGCGGCAAAGTCTGACGCTTGGCCGCGGTGCAGCACGTGCTGCGAGCGATCAGGATCGTACAGGTCAAGCAGGGTGGCCTGTGTGTAGATGTCAGACTTTCCTTGCGACACCGGATGCTCCGGGTTGCCGTCGATCTTGATGGGCCGGAACTCTTCGGACTTCACCAGGACCGGAATCGCACCCGTCGGAAACGGATGGGCTGTGGCAAAGTACATTGCGTTCCCGAGAACCAGGTCCTCTGGCTGCCGGATGTACGGATAGATTGCCTCGTCCGGCTGCTTGGTGCAGCCCGCCAGACCGGCGAGTGCCAGGGACGCGCCCATGACCTTCATGAAGCCGCGACGGCTTACCGAATCAACCCACTCTGTCGACTGACGCGGAAACTCCTCCTGCATCAGCTCGTGAAACTCCGGCGTCTCCGCCAGCTCGTCCAGGTTCTTCCAGAAGCGTCGACCGGTCTTGCCGTCGAGCTTGCCGCGAACCTGGTCGAGCGTCATCTTCGCCGGCGCGATACGCATTACAACGGTCGCGCCTGCTGCTGGTGTCTGCTGCTCTGGTACCGTATCTTTTTCCATCTCTCGTGTCTTCATTATCGGTGGCATGTCTCACAGCTGGAGATCTCGTTCGCGCCGCGAATGTGGTACTGCTTCGTCAGGTAGCGGCCAAGGTCGAGTTGCGTGGTGAACTTCTTATAGTTGACCGGCATAACAATGCCGTTGGCAGGCGGCAGATCGCTTACGGTCTTCTCCTGACCCTGATTAGAGTGCGGCGATCCCATCGTGCCGGAGTGTGCCGCGGAGAGGCCGCTCTGCTCTGGTGTCTGCATCTGCAAGGAGGCGAGCTCAGGATTGCTGTTGCCCGGATTCTTGGTCGTGCAGGAAACCTGCTGCGCTGTCGGCCGGCCATAGCTGTTCGGGATGTCCGCGCACCAGACAGGCTTTTCGGTGCTGGGACCCTGCCACGCCATGTTGTAGATCTCCGTCGTCGGACGAAGATTGGCAGCCGGGTTGCGATGGCAGTTCAGACACCATTCCATCTGCAGCGTGTTCTGCATGTACATGATCGGCATCTGATCGACACGGCCATGACAGCTCGCGCACCCGAGGCCCTTGTTGACGTGGATCGAGTGATTGAAGTAGACGTAGTCCGGAAGATCATGCACACGGATCCACTGGATGGATGCGCCGGTCGCCCAGCTTTGCCGGACTGGCTCCAGCAGATTTGCATTCGTCCAGATCTGCGAGTGGCAGTTGATGCAGGTCTTGGTCGGAGGAACGCCGGAGTACGCGGCCTTCTCTACCTGCTGGTGACAATACTGGCACTGCAGACCGAGTCCTTCCACATGATGCTTGTGGCTGAAGGGAACCGGCTGATCGGGGCGCTGACCCTGCCGGGTAACCCACGGCGAGCGTTGTAGCTCGTTGAGCGTGACGCCAACGGCAATCACGATCAGACCAGCCAATACCAGGCTCATTCGGGCGAGCGCATTCGAGCTGCGGTCAAAAACTTGCGCCATGAGTACGTTCCTGCTTCCTCTACGTCACTGTCTGTAAATCTTCCGTGTCGCCTCTCTGAGCCGACACATATCGTTTGCTCCTGAAGCGGATCTGTTTGCCAGACTCTTTGCGGCTAAACCCTCTAAAATCGGGAGGTTTCCCTGCTTCAGAAGCTGAGTATAGCAGTGGCAAATCAGGGCAACTGCATCACTTAAGGGCGGTTGTTTATGTCCTGAAGTGGCTACAAATTAACAAACGCAACTGCTTCGCGGTCTGCAGAAAGCGCCTGAAAAGGGTAGCTCCTCTACGTTCCCAAACTTGAGGTCCGCTTGTAAATTGCGGCCATTTGGGTCCGAGATCCCACCCGCCCTGCTTCCCGGGGTCGATACCGGTGGGAACCTGGGCCAAGAGCCATCTCGAGCGACCGGCAGGACAGCAAAGAGAGGTCAGCCTGCGTTCGGTTATCGTTGAGAGATGCCTCAGGATGCTCCTGTTCGCACACGCAGGCCGCCCTACGACGTCGCCGCTGCCGCGACGGCGCTGGCGGCCGCAGACGTGAAGCTCGGCCGGCTGATGGAGCAGGTAGGGCCGTTTACCTTGCGGCTTCCCGCCACGCAATCCCCCTTTGAGGCGCTGGCCCGGTCCATTCTCTACCAGCAGCTGCACGGAAAAGCGGCTGCGGCCATCCACCGGCGCATGATCGAAGGCTTTGCGCCGGTCTGCGGGGTCGGCGTGCACCCGGGGCCGGAGCACCTGCTGGAGTGCCCCACCGAGCAGCTGCGCGCGGCCGGCCTTTCGCACAACAAGATCCTGGCGCTGCGGGATCTGGCGGCAAAGACCCTGGACGGCACGGTGCCGACTCTCGCGCAGATCCGCCGCATGCCGGACGAAGCCATCGTCGAGCATCTGACCGAGGTTCGCGGCATCGGTCGCTGGACAGTCGAGATGCTGCTGATGTTCCGGCTGGGCCGGCCCGATGTGCTGCCGGTCGACGACTTTGGCGTTCGCCGAGGCTTTGCGCTCACCTTCCAGGGGCTGAAGCCCGCAACGAAGCTGACGCCGGCGCTGCTGCCGAAGGCGGACGTGCTGCGGCGCCGGGCAAAACGATGGTCGCCCTGGTGCTCGGTAGTGAGCTGGTACATGTGGCGCGCCTGCGATCTGGCGGATGCGGCAAAGGCGAAGAAGACAGGGTAGGTGAGGCGGCGTTGTTCGTTCGGCGTTCGCACAAACAACAGAGAATAAACAACGTAACCCGCAGCTACTCCGGCGCAACCACCCGCTCCACCCAAACCGTCCACTCCCCTTCCGAGAGCTCGCTGGCAGCCGCGCGCAGGGTCATGGCAGTCTCTTCCGCTTGGGAGCAGGTCACCTTGTACCCGTTCAACCGCAGAGAGATGTCACCATGGCCGCAAGGCCGATACGCTTGTTTCCGTCCAGAAATGCGTGGTTCTTCAGCAGCTCCCAACCCAATACGGCCGCACGATGCGCGATCTGGGCGTCAGACTGGCGGTGTGCGAGCCACACGTCAAAGCTGGCCTTCCCTCTCACCTGCACCGACTGCTTTGACCAGAGTCGCCTCCGCTTCCGATAGCATTAAGTCAATGCCAACCAAGCGATCCGTCTCCGCTGCCCGAACTGCCGCAAAGAAAAACCGGCCCGAGAACAAGCGCTATGTCTGCGTGCATGGGCATTTCTACCAGCCTCCGCGGGAGAACCCGTGGCTGGAAACGGTCGAGCTGCAGGAGTCTGCCGCGCCGTACCACGACTGGAATGAACGCATTACGAGCGAGTGCTATGCGCCGAACGGAGCCTCGCGGATCACCAATACCGAGAACGAGATCATCCGCATCATGAACAACTACGCCCGGGTGAGCTTCAACTTCGGGCCGACCTTGCTGAGCTGGCTTGAGGAGAAAGCGCAGCGTACCTACCGGATGATTCTTGATGCGGATGTCGCCAGCGCCGAACGGTACAGCGGGCATGGATCGGCGGTAGCCCAAGTCTATAACCACATCATCATGCCGCTGGCGAACGAGCGGGATGCGCGCACGCAGATCCGGTGGGGGATCGCCGACTTCGAGCAGCGCTTTGCGCGCAGGCCCGAGGGTATGTGGCTGGCGGAGACCGCCGTAAACACGCGCGTGCTGGAGCTGCTGGCCGAGGAAGGGATCACCTTCACGATCCTGGCGCCACACCAGTGCCGGCACATCCGTCAGCCTGGCGAACCCGGTACGGCGGCAAAGGCGAGCCCGGAGACTGCCTGGACCGAAACGCCGGACGCGACGGTAAACACAACCCGGCCCTACCGTGTGCCGCTCAGCAATGGCCGGAGCATCGCGGTCTTCTTCTACGATGGACCGACTTCGCGGGCGATCGCGTTTGAGGGGCTGCTCAATCGCGGCGAGACCTTCGCGCAGCGGCTGCTGAACGCGCTTCCCGCTGAACCTGCCGATGGCGAGCCGGCGATGCTCTCGCACGTCGCCACGGATGGCGAGAGCTACGGCCACCACCACAAGCATGGCGAGATGGCCTTGAGCTACGCCATGCACTGGATCGAACAGGGCGATCGCGCGCAGCTGACCAACTATGGGGAGTTTCTGGAGAAGTTCCCGCCGCGCTGGGAGGCAGAGATCGTCGACGACACCAGCTGGAGCTGTGCGCACGGAGTTGAACGCTGGCGCTCCGACTGTGGCTGTAACGGAGGCAAGCCAGGGTGGAATCAGGCGTGGCGCGGACCCTTGCGCGCGTCTCTCGACCTGCTGCGCGACAGAACCGCACCGCTGGCGGAGACACTGGCCAAAGACTTGCTGAAGGACATATGGGCGGCACGGGACGCCTATGTGCGCGTCATCCTCGATCGTTCGCCCGGCAGCGAGGATCGCTTTCTTGAAGAGCACGCCACGCACACGCTCTCCCAGGACGAGCGAACCACGGTGTGGGAGCTGATGGAGCTCCAGCGGCATGCGCAGCTCATGTACACCTCCTGCGGCTGGTTCTTCGATGAGATCTCCGGCATCGAGACCGTGCAGATCATCGCCTATGCCGGGCGAGTGGTGCAGCTGGCAAAGCGGCTGTTTGGCCGTGACGGAGATGCCATCGAGCCGGAGTTCGTGGCGCTGCTGGCGCAGGCACGCAGCAATCTGCCGGACGTGCGGGACGGCGCCGAGGTCTACCGGAAGTTTGCCACCTCCATGCGGCTCGGCCTGGAGCAGGTGGGCGCCCACTACGCGATCAGCTCCATCTTCCGCAACTACCCGGAAGAAGGCGCCTTGTTTTGCTACAACGTGACGCGCACCGAGCATGAGCTGCTCGCATCCGGCCGGGGGCGTCTGGCGATCGGGCGGGCGCAGCTCCACTCGCGCATCACCGAAGAGTGCGAGGAGATTGCCTACGCCGTGCTGCACCTGGGCGACCAGAATCTTTCAGCCGCCGTCAAGCGCTGCGACGCTGGCGATGAGACGCAGCTTGCTGCCTTTCACACCTTTTCAGACGAGGTCGGGCACGCGATTCGCAAGGCCAATCTGCCGGAGGTGATTCGGCTGATCGACCGTTATTTCGGCGGAACGGCCTACTCGCTCACCTCGCTCTTCACCGACGAGCAGCACAGAATTCTTCGCACGATCCTCGATCAAACCTTGTCGGAGATGGAGGAGTCGCTGCACAAGATTTACGAGGATCATGCGTCGCTGCTGCACTATCTGACCGAGTCCGGCATGGCGGCGCCGCCGGCGCTGGCGCTGGCGGCGGGCTATGCGCTGAACGCGAATCTGCGGCGCGCGCTTGAGGCTGAGGAGTTCGACGGCGGCCAGGTCCTGGCGCTGCTGGCACTCGTGCAGTCCGATCAGGTGACGCTCGACATCACACAGCTGAGCTATGTGGCCGGACTGCGCATGAAGAGGGCCATGACGCGGCTGGAGCTTGCCGTGGCAGGCGAACTACCGGCCGAGACAGCCCTCTCGTCTGCGCGCGCCGTCGCCGAGTGCCTCCGCATCATGCCGTTCGAGGTTGACCTGTGGCAGGCGCAGAATATCTGGAACGACCTGTTGCAGCGCGGCACGCTTGATCTTTGGGATGAGGAGCTGCGCACCGGCTTCCGCAAGCTGGGCCAGGCACTGCACATCTCGCTTGACGATCTGGTGGTGGAGCAGGCAGCAGGCGGTATTGCCGCAGGTGTATGACACGAGGAGGTGTTCCATGAAGGTGACACAGAGCACGGCGAATCTGGTGCAGCTGACGCGCTTCGGCCTGGTCAATTGCTACCTGGTGCGTGAGGACGATGGCTTCACCCTGGTGGATACGGGCCTGCCGGGCGGGGCCGAGGATATCCTCAGCGCGGCAGCAAAGGCCGGGGCTCCGATCCGGCGCATTCTTCTGACGCACGCCCATCCGGACCACATCGGATCGGTGGATGCGTTGAAGCAGACCTTTTCGACCCTTCAGCTTGCGATCTCGGCGCGCGACGCACGCATGCTGCGGGGCGACGCGTCGCTTGACGGAGACGAGCCGCAGGTCAAGATGCCGGGTGGAGCGACGAAGATTCAGTCAGAACCCACGGAGAACATCGTGGACGGAGAGCTCTATGGCTCGCTGCGCTGCCTGCGGACGCCGGGGCATACGCCGGGGCACTTCTGCTTCTTCGATGAGCGGGATGGCACGTTGCTGGCGGGCGACGCGCTCCTGACGCTGGGCAGAGAGGTCCGCGTTGTCAGCGATCCGCCGTGGTACATGCCGCTTCCCCGTTTCTTTACGTGGCATGCGCCGACCGCGGTCGCGAGCGCCTCCCGGCTGCGGGATCGTCTGGGGTCATCGATTGCCAGGGTAGCGCCAGGGCATGGGCCGGTGCTCCCCGTGAAACCAGCGGACCTAGCGGCGGCTTGCGACGGAGCGGCTCGCAAGGAGGGCTCGTCCCAAGCTGGCAGCCGCTAGCTGCGCCAGTGCAGACTGACCGGACCGGAGAGTGGGTGTTCGCCGGTACCTTTCAGGCGCGCCTGCTTGAGGGCGAAGTACCACTTGGCGGGCTTGTCTGCATCGTCGATCAGCATCAGCGACGGATGGTGGCGCAGCCCCTCGGCCTGCTCAATCATGGTCTGCTGGTCCTGGCGGACGAAGCGCGCCCCGAAAAAAGTAGCAATGCTGGTTACAAATGGGACGCTGTAGAAGATGTTCCATGCAGCAGCGACGTCGATGCGGCAGGTAGAGGGCGTTACAGGCGTCACCGTGGTCAGCGATGAAAACCATTTTGCGTCCTCGCCTTCTCCGGCGCGGATCGTCTCATAGCGGCGATTGGGAAGAACAAAGTCAATGGTCGTCGTGATGGTTTCGCCGTAGACGCCGAGCAGCTTATATGGCGCGGAGTTCTTGCTCGGCGCGTGCGCAGCCATACGAAAGCCTTCGGGAATCGGCTCAAAGTGCTTGGTCTTTTCGTGAATGGACGCCTGCGACCGCCACCACCAGGCCTGGTGCACAAAGGGGCCGTGCGCCGGATCCATCAGGCCGATGATGCCGTGATCGACGTTGCAGGGCAAGTCTGCGGTGAGGTGGGCGGAGCGGAACTTTGTCGAAAACTTGGGCAGCTCAGGCACAGGGGGAAGCGCCTTTGCGATGCGGCCTTCGCCCGCGGCCGGGATGTAAACCCATGCGTAGCCGTCGCGGTCCTCACACGGAAAAGAGCTCGCGTAGATGCGCGTCGCATCGAGCGAGTCAGCAGAGGTGAGTGAAGGAATCTCGCGGCACTGGCCGGTGCAGGGCTCAAAACGCCAGCCGTGGTATTTGCACTGCACGGTTTCGCCATCGAACCAGCCGGCAGAGAGCGGAATGCCACGATGCGGGCAGAGATCGCGCATGGCAAAGATCGTGCCGTCGTTCTTGCGGCCGAGCAGCAGCGGAATGCCAAGCAGCAGAGCCGTGCGCGTCCTGCCGCGAGCGAGGGTGCCGGAGCGCAGAGCAGGGTACCAGTCGCCAAAAAGAAGCTCTGCGGGTGGGCCGGCGGCGATCGGAGATAGGGTCTGCAGAGGCATCGCGAGCACTCTTCCCATAGTACCGGCGAAGGCCGGGCCGTGCCCGGTGCACGCTTGCCGGATGGAGAAGCGACGCGCCTTGCTTGATGAGTTCCAGGCCGCATCCGGTGCGGCGTTCCGGCCGGACGGCCGAGGGCAGCCTCAAACTGCTGCTCCTGTTGAAGGTCTGAGTTCGGTACAGTTCTGACAGAGCAGCCGGCCGCATAGCTGGGGGCGCTCCCTCACGAGACCTGATGCCGACCTCCCCCTCTGCCGAAATCGAGCGCTCCACAGACACTCTGCGGAACCGCTGTGTTCTCGCGGCACTCTGGGTTCTGCTCTATGCAAGCTTCACCCTGATGACGCCGTCGCTGCTGGACGATGCCGACTCCGTGCATGCAGAGGTCGCGCGCGAGATGATCCTGCGCAACGACTGGATCACGCTCTATGCGAATGGCATCCGCTATCTCGAGAAGGCGCCGCTGCTCTACTGGAGCATGGCCGCCAGCTTCAAGGTTTTCGGCGCGAACGCCGGCGCGGCTCGTGTGCCGCTTGCGCTGACCGTGCTCCTGCTGGCGGCGACCATGGAGAGCTTCGCGCGGCGCGCCTTTGGCAGTGCCCGCGCCGGCCTGACCGCCGGGTTGATTACGCTTTCAAGCTTCGGCATCTTTATCTTTACGCGCATCACCATTCCGGACGCACTGGTCTGCCTTTGGATCACACTGGCGATCTTCTGCTACTGGCTCAATCTTCAACGGTCGGCGCCGAGCCCGCTACTTTGCTGGAGCTTCGCTCTCTGCTGTGCGCTGAACGTCCTGACCAAAGGCCTGATCGGACTCGTCTTTCCGGTCGGCATCGTCGTTGTTCATCTGCTCGTTCTGGATGGCTGGCGAGGTCTGGCCGCCTCGCTGCGCCAGCTCTACCCGCTCTCGAGTGCAGGAGTCTTCCTGCTCACAGCCGCGCCATGGCACGGGATGGCTGGCGAAGCCAACCCGACCGAAGGTCATCCCGGGGGGCTCCTTTGGCTGCACGGTCACTGGAGTGTGCCGCTGCCGACTGCAGGCAATGTACACGGCTGGACGTGGTTCTACTTCATGAACGAACATGTGCTGCGCTATCTCAATCTGCGTGTGCCGCGCGACTATGACACCGTTCCGCTCTGGCTTTTCTACGCGCTCGTACTGATCTGGCTCATGCCCTGGAGTGCCTATCTGCCGGGTGCCCTGCGCGCCGTTCCGTGGTGGAAGGCCGCGCGTCGGCGGACGCTTGATCAGGCAGAAGGGACGCGGTTGCTGCTCGGGGTTTGGGCGGCGCTCGTGATGCTGTTCTTCACCTTCTCCACGCGGCAGGAGTACTACTGCCTGCCCGCTCTGCCGGCGCTCATCCTGCTGCTGGCTGGATGGTTTGAAGACGAGGCTCTCGAGGCCGAAGCCTTCCGCGTCCCCGGCCGCTTGGTGCCCTCAGGACAGCGCATCTCCGTTGTTCTGCTCGTGCTTGGCTCCGCGGCCGCGCTCGCCTGCGGCTTCTTCGTGCTGCATGCGCAGGCACCGGGGCCAGGGGTAGATCTGGCGTCGCTGCTGAAGCAGAACCCGGGTGACTATGCGCTCTCCTTTGGACACTTCCTCGATCTGAACGCAAAAGCTCTGGGTGCCTTTCAGACACCGCTCTTTGTAACCGCCTTCGCCACATTTTGCGGCACGCTTGGCGGATGGTGGGCGCGGCGGGCGTACCGGCCGGCGATAGGCAATCTCTGGTTGGCTGCCGGTGCGACCGGTTTTCTGCTGGCGGCGCACATGGGGCTGCAGATCTTCGCACCGGTGCTCAGCTCCGAGCCGCTCGCCGAGGCAATCGCCCCACTGCTGAAGCCGAGCGACATACTGATGATCAACGGCGAGTACGAAAGCGGCAGCACGCTGGGGTTCTATTTGCAGCAGAACGATGTACATATTCTGAACGGGCGCAGTTCCAATCTCTGGTACGGCTCGTTCTTCCGCGACGCCCCACCAATCTTCGAGACTGACGCAACGCTGCCGGTGCTGTGGACAGGCCGCCGCCGCATTTTTCTCTGGACCGAGCCGGAGAAGGTTCCGCAAAAGCTGGGCGGGCCGGCATTTCTCATCGCAGAGAAGGGCGGAAAGGAAATCCTTAGCAATCAGGCTGAGTGATAGAGAGTGATGCTCTTCGCTGTATGTTCTACGGTTCGGTGCCTGCAACAAACAACGAAGACCACGCAACGTACAACTTCCTACAGGTTTGTCAGCCTTCCTCCACGCAGCCGAAAGCGCTCGCCGCGCCACAGCACAGTGTCGCCGGCGTAGCTCCACATCCAAAAGAAAAGGCTGAAGAAATCGCGCACAGGCAGCAGCCAGATGTTGCGAAGAACCTGGTCATCACTCAGTATGCCGACACCAACGCCCAGTGCAAGTGCGATTCGGGACGCAAGCGCAAGGGAAAGCAGAGCGAAGCTCCACAGCGCGAAACCGCTGACCAGGCAGGTTGCGAGCGCCCAGGGCACAACAAAGGTGATACCCAGTCCCAGATACCCCAGGCGTCGCGAGTCGCGTGTAGAGCGCGACCAGCGCAGTTGATGATGGAAGAAGCCGCTGAGCGTGTAGGGCGGCACGGAGGTCTCGACGACCTCGGCTGAAAGCTCCACGCGATAGCCGGCACGGCTGATGCGGGCGCCGAGTTCATAGTCATCGGCAAGCACCTCCAGCAACGATTCGAGACCGCCCGCCGCGGCCAGAGCATCGCGCCGCATGGCAAGGGTGGACCCGAGACCGAAGTGAATGCCGCCCTCCAGCATGCGCGCGGTCAGCACGCCGGGAAAGAACTCTGTCGCAATGCCCAGCGCTTCAAGCCGCGACCATACCGGAATCCTGCCGCGCGCATCCGCGTGGGCGCGACCAAGGTACGGGGCGGTCACCATGCCGACAGGCAGCGCAGCCTGCCTGCTCCGCGGCGGCGAGATGCGAAAGCCCGCCATAATGCGCGCAAGATAGTGTGGCCCGACGTGAATATCCGAGTCGTTGATGAGCACGTGATCGTACTGCGCCGCTCGCAGCATCTGCACCAGGTTCGAGACCTTTCCTGAGGTGCCGAGGCGCTCCGGGCACACGATCAACTGCAACCCGGCCTGCGGATACCGATCCTGCAGCTTCGCGACAACGGCGGCCGCGGGATCGTCCGCTGTGCTGACGCCGCATAGAATCTCCCACGCCCCGGCATACTGCTGCAGGCAATGCGATTCGAGCGCCGCAAAGAGCTCCGCATCGGTCCCCTTCAGCGGCTTGAGCAGAGAAACACCCGGCTCTAACAGAGAGCCATCAAGCTTCTGCCAGGCAGTCTGCTGCCCGGAAAGCAGAACACTCGGGCTGGCATCTGCCTGAACGGACCGCCGCACTGCTTGGACAAAGCTCCGTGCCGCCAGCAGAGCGAGGGCCGTGTAGACGAGGCCGCTGAGGGTAAGAAGTGTCAGCAGCAGCACGATCGCATGAGGCATCCAGTCAGTGTAGCGGGGCTTCGGCCAAGTGCCGGACCCAGTCCCCGCTACTCATACCGCAAGGCCTCAATCGGGTTCAGGCTCGCCGCCTTCCACGCCGGATAGATTCCGAAAACCAGGCCGATCGCGCACGAGCTGCAAAACGCGAACAGAATCCATAGCGGTGAGACCAGCGACGAGATCAGAAACTTCAGCACCATCGCACCCGCCGAGCCAAGCAGGATGCCGATTGCACCGCCAACGGCGCAGAGCGTCACGGCTTCCAGCGTGAACTGCAGCAGAATCGTCTGGCGCGTGGCACCAATCGCCTTGCGCACGCCGATCTCGCGCGTGCGCTCCGTCACCGAGACCAGCATGATATTCATCACACCCACGCCGCCCACCATCAGGCCAACGGCTGAAAGCCCGAACATCAGCAGAAAAAGCGAACCCGTAATCTGCGTCCATAGCCGCGTGATCGAGTCCGAGCCGAAGATGGCGAAATTGTCTTCCTGATTGTTGTGCACCTTGCGGCGGCGGCGCAGCAGCTCACGAATCTCATCCTCGGCGACGGCTTTATTCTTCTGATCATCAAACTTGGCGCTGATCCAGTAGTCCAGGATCTCCGGGTGCAGCTTGTGGAAAGTGGTGATCGGCATATGGACCATCTTGTCGTCGGGATTTTTTCCGCCGCCAAAGGCCGTCTTCTCTTTCTCCTGAACGCCCACCACGGTGAACGATCGGCCGTCGACGAAGATCTCTTTGCCGACGGCATTGTCGTGGCCAAAGAGGTCCTCGGCCGAGTCAAAGCCAAGAACGGCGACGTTGGCCGCGCGCTCTTCATCACCATGGTTGAAGTAGCGGCCCTGGGTCAGGCCGAAGTCGTAGACGTTGGTGTTGGACGCGGTGACGCCCTCCAGCGAAACGTTCTCGGACTTCAGCTTGCCGTACTTGACGACAACCGAGCCGGCATTGAAGTTGAAGTCCTGATACCGCAGCGAGGGCACAACATCGACGACGTGCGGCAGCGTCTTGATCGCCTCAGCGTCGTCATAGGTCAGCTGCTTGCGCGTCAGCATCTCCGTCGTCGGCCGCACGCCGATCACAGGAAAGCGAAAGATCCAGATCACGTTCGTGCCGAGCGATGACACCAGCCCGGACACATTCGAGTTCAGCCCGTTGATGACAGACGAGATCACAATCACCGTCATGACGCCGATGACGATGCCAAGTACCGTCAGGCCGGAGCGCAGCTTGTTCGTGCGCAGCGTATCCAGCGCCATACGGACGGATTCTCTCTGATCGCTGAGCGTCATCTGCGTGTGTCCTCTCTCCGGTGCGTGCGTTCCATTCTAGAAGTCCGATCGAAGCGCCACGATGGGATCAAGCGCGGCGGCCTTGCGCGCCGGATACACACCAAAGAAGATGCCGGTGGAAAGCGCAACAAAGAGACCGGCAAAGACGCTCCACAGCGCAATCGTGGATGGAAAACTGAGCAGGATTGTCACGGCCTTTGCGACGATGACGCCACCAAAGACGCCTACGAAGCCGCCGAGCAGCGCCATCGTTGCGGACTCCAGCAGAAACTGCAGCAGAATGTCCTTGCGCTTGGCACCCAGAGCCTTGCGGACGCCGATCTCGCGCGTCCGCTCCGTTACCGAGACCAGCATGATGTTCATGATCACAATGCCGCCCACCACCAGCGAGATGGCCGCGATGGCCACCGCCACGGCTGCAAACGATCCGCTGATCTGCTTCCACAGGCCGACCAGTGTGTCGCTCGACTCCAGCGTGAAGCTGTCCGGCCGGCCAGGGCCGTCATGCCGCTGTGAGCGCAGGATCACCCGTGCCTCATCCTCCGCCGCTTCCATGCCGCCGCCGCTTCCACCCTTGACATAAATGGTCACGGTCTTTGCCGTGCCGTACGTCTTCTGGTAGGCCGCAATCGGGATGGCAACCCAGTCGTCCTGGCTCTGGCCCAGGGTCTTGCCCTGCTTTTCGGCCAGTCCGATCACCGTGTAGGGAACGCCGTCCACTCGGATCTCGTGACCGAGCGGGTCCTCGCCCTTCATCAGGTTCTCCTGCACATCCGAGCCGATCAAGGCCACATGCGACGCGTGCTCATCATCGTTTGGCGTGAAGCCGCGCCCCTGCACGATGTTGAGGTTCTGCATCTCCGGCATCGACCACGTGTAGCCGCGGATGCTGGAGTCCTTGCTGGACTGCGTCCCCACGACAATCTTGCCCAGTGTCGTCTGCATCGCCCCGACAGAGGCGCAGTGCGCGCACTCCTCGAGCACCGCCCGGTAGTCAGGCAGCAGGATGTTTCGCCGCTTTTGAAACTGGATGTAGTCGGTGTAGCTGGAGATAAAGGCCGGCTGCTTGGAGAGCGTAAACGTGTCCGCGCCGTAGCGGTTGATCTTTGTTGCGACGTACACGTTGGCGCCGTTGACCAGCGTGACCACGGCAATTACCGACGCCACCCCGATCACAACGCCGAGAAGCGTGAGCACCGTGCGCAGTTTGTTCGCCCAGAGCGACTGCAGCGCGATCCGAACGGCTTCTTTCAGCTCCATGCCATTACCCGTGTGCCAACGATAGCAGGCAAGCTTTGCAGTTCGCAGCAGGATTCGCGGTCATCTGCGATACGATGAACGTTGCAGACGGTCGGGCGATCGCTGCCGGAAGTCGGTGTAAACCGGTCTCTCGGGGGAGGAAAGTCCGAACTCCAAAGGGCAGTGTGCCGGATAACGTCCGGGACGGCCGCTTCAAGGCGGCTGGACGGCCAGTGCAACAGAGAGCAAACCGCCGCAGAGCTGTTGGGCCGCTGTGCAAACGGCAGTTCATGCACGCGGCACTGCGGTAAGGGTGAAAGGGTGCGGTAAGAGCGCACCGCGTTCTCAGCAATGAGAACGGCATGGTAAACCCCACACGGAGCAAGACCAAATAGGCAGGGACACGGCCGCTTTCCCCATCTGGCGGCCATGCGCGTACCGGCCCGGTGCGCCAAGGCGAGGGGTGTCTGGCGGAAGTGATTCCGCCAGGCAAACGAAACCTGCGGGTAGGTTGCTGGAGCGGGTCAGTAATGGCCCGCCTAGAGGAATGATCGCCTAAAACAAAATTCGGCTTACGGGCCGTCTGCAAAGAGAGTCCGGCGGGTTCGTTCAAGCGAGCCGCCGGACGCTTCGAAGGTGAGCTTTCTCTTAGTCCGGAGCCGCGTGCGCGGGCTGCAGGCTTCCTTTACACTCGTCAAGGCGCTCGATATGCTGAAAGCTTCGGAATGGAGAGTACCTGTGATCGTCACAGCCGCTCTCTAAGCCGCTTGTCTGGCGAGCCATCTTTCCGGCATCGTTCGCCAGAGTTTTCAATCCAACACACGATCTATCAGGAGAAACAGAAATGGCCGCAGTAGACGAGAAGGTAAAACAAATCATCGTCGAGCAGCTTCAGGTCGATGAGGCCGAAGTCACCCCGGGCGCAAGCTTTCAGGAAGATCTTGGAGCCGATTCGCTCGACGTCGTCGAACTGGTCATGCAGTTTGAAGAGGCCTTCGATATCCAGATACCGGATGAAGATGCCGAAAAGATCAAGACCGTGAAGGATGCGGTGGACTACATCGAGAAGAGCCAGAAGGCAGGAAAGTAAGGAAATGGAGCAGCGGCGCGTCGTTGTGACCGGCATCGGTCTGCTGTGCGGGGTCGGCAACACAACACAGCAGGTTTGGGACGGATTGCTTGCCGGCAAGAGCGGCATGGCGGAGATCACGCACTTTGATCTGACCGGACACCCGGTCCGCTTTGCGGCTGAGGTCAAGGACTTCAATCCACTTGACTTCGTGGAAAAGAAGGAATCGCGCAAGATGGGGCGTTTCATCCATTTTGCACTCGCGGCCTCACAGGAGGCCATGCAGCACTCCGGTCTCAAAGTCGAAGGCGAGCTTGCGGAGCGCGTCGGCGTCCACATCGGCTCCGGGATCGGCGGCTTCGACGTCATCGAGCGTGAACACTCGAACATGCTTGCAGGCGGCCCAAGAAAGATCTCCCCGTTCTTCATCCCCGGGTCGATCGTCAACCTGGCCGCCGGTCATGTCAGCATCCGGCACGGTGCCAAGGGTCCAAATGAGGCCACAGCCACGGCCTGTACCTCGTCGGCGCACTCCATCGGCGACGCCTTCCGCATCATCGAGCGCGGCGACGCGGATGCGATGATCGCCGGTGGCACGGAAGCCGCAATCACGCCCATGGGCGTCGGTGGCTTCGCCGCCATGAAGGCCCTCTCCACCCGGAATGATGATCCCCTTCACGCCTGCCGGCCCTTCGACAAGGATCGAGACGGCTTCGTGGTCGGCGAGGGCGCCGGCATCCTCATCCTCGAAGAACTGGAGTTCGCAAAGGCCCGCGGAGCCACCATCCTCGCAGAGGTGCTTGGCTACGGCATGAGCGCCGACGCCTTTCACATGACCGGCATGGCCCCTGAAGGCGAAGGCTGCTTCCGCGCTATGAAAGCAGCGCTCAAGGTTGCCGGCGTCTCGCCCGATCAGATCGACTACGTGAACGCGCATGCGACCAGCACACCTCTGGGTGACGCGCTCGAGTCCCGTGCCATTGAGAACGTCTTCGGCGAGCGCGCCAAGGATCATACGTTACTGGTGAGTTCAACCAAGTCGATGACCGGTCATCTGCTGGGCGGCGCAGGCGGTTTGGAAGCCGGTATCACCATCATGGCGATGCTCAACCAGATGGCGCCGCCCACGATCAATCTCGTGGAAGCTGATCCGGAGTGCCGCCTGAACTACGTGCCCAACACACCGCAGGCGGCAAAGATCGACTACGCCCTCTCGAACTCCTTCGGCTTCGGTGGGACAAATGGATCGCTCGTCTTCAAGCGCTGGCCGGAGTGACAACTCTCTGACATTCACTCTGTCCTCATGAGCGAAGAAGACTCCGTTGCCCTTCTGAGTGCAGCATCTGTTTGTCCTTCGGAGCGAGCTCTTCTTTGTCCTTCTCAGCGCAGCGAAGAACTCGTTGGCTCTCTTGTCTCTGTTCCGAGGTTTGACTCCAGGCTTGCCGAGCGAAGCACCCTCGCACTCCGCCCTCGGTCTACAAAAGCCCTCCACAAACAAGCAGCCCAGCCAATCAGAACAAGCAAGGAAAAAGGCCCTCTCACACGAGAGGGCCTTTTCTTTTTGAAGCACTCGAACCGCGCCTACTTCATCTCGATGCCGCCCGAGTTCTTCTTTTCCTTCTCCGCCTCATTTGCCTTGCGGGCGCCCATGGCGCGTTGGGTGAACTCATCGGCCTTCGCCAGATCAGCCTTCCGTGCGGCATCGTTGCCGCACTCCAGATCCGCCTTGCGGCGATAAGTCAGTTGGAGGTATTCCATCGCCTGATCGTAGTTCTTGTTGATATCGATCGCCTTTGTCAGGTATTCGATTCCTTGAGCGACGAGAGGGGTGTTTGCGGCCTGCATCTTGGCACAGGCGGGCTTGGTCATCTTCGTGTTTCCATCCGCCTTGTCCGTCAAGCCGTCCGCCGCAAGGATGCTGACCGCATTCTTGTACGCCTGCATCCAGTTCACGACGCCGATGGTGTAGTACGCCTCGGGATCATTAGGATCGATCGCGATCACCTTCTTCTCGTACTCCTTCGCCTCATCCAGCTTCTTGATATTACGGTCAATCGAAGCCACCTGCTTCAAAGCGGTGAGATCATTCGGATCCTTCGCCAGAACCTGCTGAAAACCGTCGATCGCCTTCTGAGCGACCTTCAGGTTCTCAGGGGTATCGAGGTTCGGCACAACCTGGTAGGAGTATGCCGTCGCGAGATAGAGTTTTGCCTGCTCAGAGGTAGGATCGAGCTGAATAGCAGTCTGGAAATGCTCCGTCGCCTCCTCATACTTCGCGTTCTTGAAAGCTTGGATTCCTTTACCGAGCTGATCACGTGATTTGAGAATCTTGCACCCTGTGGCTGAACCCAGCGTCATCGCCACCAAGGCAGCCGTAATAGGAATCCGTGCGGTCAGTTTCATGGGGTGTCTCGTCTCCTTCAGAATTACAGGCGCCATGCGTACGCAAAGCAGACCATGGGATTGATGAACGTGCGGGTTGATTGTAACGGGTCGCCGTACCAACGTGCCAGCACCGCTGTTTACCCATCAACGCGTAGCTCACTGTATCAGTTCTCTTCCCACTTTCGTAAGCTTCTCGATCGCAGATCTCTTCTTTTTGCTCCGCAGGTTTACACCCGCGGAGCTTCACTCTCTCTACAAACCGGGCGCGTACCTCGCCTCGCACGTTGGATCATGACCATGCGACGAGCAAAGAGATGGCCCGGAACCGCATCTCTGCCGGTCCGGGCCCATCCTGCTCTAATCCTGTGGCGTGCTTTCGCTACTGACCAGCTTCAACACGAGGCGTAATCAGGCCGATGTTGTCCACGCCAGCCTGGTGCCCGAAGTCGATAACCTCAGCAACATTCTGGAAGTCGAGGTCTTTGTCGCCTTTGACGAACATCACCTTTTCCTGCCGTGCTGCGAAGATCTCCGCCAGCTTGGGTTCGATCGCATTCTTATTGAAGCTGTCCTCGTTGATCTTGTACGCCGGCGCTGCACCGCCGTTTGAAAGCACCTGGACCACAATGGTGCGATCGTTCTCCGGCGGTGGATTTGTCTTGTTCTTCGGCGGCTGCGGTACCAGCGTCTCGAGGCCCTTCGGCGTAACTGGCACAATGACCATGAAGATGATCAAAAGCACCAGAAGCACGTCGATAAGCGGCGTTACGTTGATCTCCGAAACCGATCCTCCCTGTGAACCGCCACCCATTCCCATAGTGCGTCTCCTTGTTCTTTCTGTTACTGGTCTTGCAGCAGTCAAGTAGGCGGTCAGCCCGACGACTGACCGCGGACTGTGCTACTTACTTTGCGGCTGGTGTGCTGGAGTCGTCCTTCTTTTCCGTAAGCAAACCGAGCTGGCTGACCCCGGCCGATCGAACACCGTCGACCGCGTCCATCACCTTGCCGTAGTTGGCACGGACGTCCGCGCGAAGAAAGACCTCCTTGTTGGTCTTGTTCTCGAGCTTGGTCGAAATCTTCGTTCCCATATCGTCCAGCGTCACCTGATCGCCGCCGAGGAAGACACGTCCATCACGCGTCACCGCGACCACAACAGCGTCTTCCTTGTTTGCGTCTTCCATCACGACCGCCGCATCCGCCTTGGGCAGATCGACGTTCACCTTGTTGTTTAACATGGGCGTGATGACCATGAAGATGATCAGCAGCACCAGCATCACGTCCACCATGGGCGTCACGTTGATATTGGAGTTGACCTTCTTGCCTTCATCGCGCTTCGCGAGTGCCATACTGTATCTCCTGCCTGTGCTCTGGTTCGAAGTACCGAATGCGGAGTCTTCCCGCTCCGGATGCCGCTCTTCCTACCGGCATCCGAAGCGTTCAAACTTCCGTGGAGCGGTCACTCAGCCCGTGCTCCCGAAGGAGCCATCTGTTAGCGGTGGCTCTGCTTGATGAAGTAGTCGACGAGTTCGGACGAGCTATTGTCCATCTCCACGTCGAACGACTCAACCTTACCCGTGAAGTAGTTGAAGGTCATTACGGCAGGGATGGCGACAAGCAGACCGAACGCGGTCGTAACCAGGGCTTCAGAGATACCGCCGGCAACCGCGCCGATACCCGAGGTCTTCTGGGTTGCAATCTGCTGGAAGGCGTTGAGAATACCAACCACCGTGCCGAAGAGGCCGATAAAGGGCGCTGTGGATCCGATCGTCGCAAGACCACCAAGACCGCGCTTCAGCTTTGCGTGAACGATAGCCTCTGAACGCTCCAGAGCGCGCTTCGAGCTCTCGACCTGCTCCTCCGTGATGTTGCCGCCCGATCCGAAGCTGCGGAACTCCTGCAGACCGGCGGTAACGACCTCGGCCAGATGCGACTTCTTGGAGCGGTCGGCGACCTTGATCGCCTCATCGAGGCGGCCATCCTTCAGCGCTCCGGCAACCTTGGGCGCGAACTCACGCGACTGCTTGCGGGCCGCCGAAAAATACAGCGCGCGATCGATAATGACGGCGAGCGACCAGATGGACATGATGAAGAGGAGGATAACGACGGCGCGAGCCAGATTGCCCATGTTGCCCCACAGCTGGAGCGGGCTGAAACCTACCTGCGCCTCTTGCAGAAATACGGCGAGCGAGGCGGGGGCATGCGCAAAATTTGAGAGATGAGCGAGAATCACTTGGTCTTTCCTCCTGGGGTTATCTTCCGGTCGGGCCGCGATCGCGCCCATCCCTCGTAGGTTGCAGCGAGGGGGACAGGCACAAACGCACGGGTGAAATCAAGGGCGTGCGAGAGCTTCGGTAGAGGGTGTATGGCGGATCGCCTGAAGCCGGCGAGCCGCCACGAACTCTGGGTAAATCTATCCACCCATGTTGAAGTTGACGGTTACAGTCGTTTCGACCTCAGTCGGCTCGCCGTTCAGGATGTAAGGCTTGTACCGCCAGCTGCGAACAGCATCCAGAGCACTAGCCCGCAACATCTCCGGTCCGCTGATCACAGTCAAGCCCTCGATCGTGCCGGTCTTTGAGATATTCGCATGCAGAACAACTGCACCCGAGACGTGCGCTGCGCGAGCAATGGGAGGATAGGTCGGCGTCGTCTTTGTGATCAGCGATCCGGCCATCACACCGCTCGAGACGCGGGCAGGTCCCTTTGGCTTCTCAGCCCGTACGGCAACCGCCGGCGCATTGCCCATACCACCGAGAACGCCTCCCGGAACACCACCGGCGGACCCGCCACTCATACCGCTCATGCCGACAACACCGGCAACCTGCGGCGGAGGAGCAGCGTCCTCCTTCAACATCTTGATGTCCTTCGGAATCTTCGTCGGCGCATGCAGGCCCTGATCAATCTCCGACACCATCTTGATCGGCTTAACGATCTGCGCCGGTGGCGGGGGCGGCGGGGGTGGAGGCGGCGGGGGCGGCGCGGAGAGCATCGCCGTCATCGCCGTCTTAGGCAGGGCTTCCGGATAGAGCAGCGGGATAAGGATCAGTGTGGCGAGAATTGCGCCGTTAAAGATGAAGGTGCCGATCATCCAATACTTGGACTTGGTCTTGATCTGGCCACCGGATTCCATAAGTGAGTCTTCAAACATAGGCCGCCTCTTTCTGGGGGAGAAGAGCTGATTTCCTTAGACACCGGAGGATTGGGAAAGGTTCCCGAAAAGTTCCAGTCCGGCTACGACCTCTGTTCGATCCCAGCCAACCCTCCGCAGCGCCTCACTTAGGCTCGCACCTTCCGCGCCGCGGGAAGGCTTACCGCCTTGCCGCGGGAGGCGCGCCAGTCCTGGTAGGCCACCAGCATGGGTGCCGCCACCGCGATCGAAGAGTAGGTTCCAATCAGAATGCCCACCACCAGAGCGAAGGAAAATCCGTGCAGCACCTCGCCACCAAACAGGTAAAGCGAGAGCACCGTGAGGAACGTCAGCCCGGAGGTCAGCACCGTTCGGCTCAGCGTCTGATTGATCGATCGGTTCACCACCTGCGACAACGTCTCCCGGCGGCTGAGTGCCAGGTTCTCGCGAATCCGATCAAAGACCACGATCGTGTCATTCATCGAGTAGCCGATCAGTGTCAGGATGGCGGCCAGCACCGTCAGCGTCAGCTCCTGGTTGGTCAGCGAAAAGGCGCCCACAGTAATCAGCGTGTCGTGAAAGACAGCAACCACAGCCGCCACGCCATAGATGAACTCGAAGCGGAACCACAGATACACCAGCATGCCAATCAAGGAATAGAGCGTTGCGAAGGCCGCCTGCTTCTGCAGCTGCCGACCTGCCGTAGGACCGACGATCTCCACCTGCTCCACCGAGAAGCCCGAGTCATGGTAGTTCGCGTGGAGCGCACCTTCCACCTGCTCACGGCCGGCATCGTGCTGCTGATCGGTCGATTGCGGCAGCGCGATAATCACCTTGTTTGCCGCTGCCCCGCTGGGGTCCGAGATGCGCTGGATCGTCGCGTCGCGCAGGCTTCCAGACGCCATCGCTTGCCGGAGATGCTCCTCATTCGGAGCCTTGTCAAAGGCCACGCGGATCTGCGTGCCGCCCTTGAAGTCCACACCCAGCGGAACATGGTGCCAGAACAGCATGCTCATCACGCCGGCGACGGAGAAAATAAGGGAGAAGCCGAGGAAGTACCACTTCTTCCCCAGCCAGTCGATCGCGCTATTGCGAAACAGTTCCACGTTTGATCCTTGCCAGTTCTGAACTACAGGTGGGACGTTGTAGGTCCAAGTTGTACTCGACTGTTCTACGTTGTCCGCTGTGCCGTTTCCGTTGTCCGTTTGCCCTCAGTCAAGAGTCAACGGTCAGCTCCTCACTAGATCGATAGCGCAACTCCGCGAGCCCTTCGCTCAAGGATTGCGTCAAAGATCGTGCGCGAGACGAAGACGGCCGTAAACACGTTGGCCAGCAGACCAAAGGCCAGCGTCACGGCAAACCCGCGCACCGGTCCCGAGCCAAAGAGAAACAGGATGAGGGCCGAGACGATCGTCGTCACGTGCGTATCAATGATTGTCTGGAGCGCGTGGCTGAAGCCCTGCTGCACCGCCGCTGCGTTCGTCTTGCCGGCCCGCAGCTCTTCGCGAATCCGCTCAAAGATCAGCACGTTCGAATCCACACCCATACCGATCGTCAGGATCACACCCGCAATCCCCGGCAGCGTCAGCACCTGGCCCGAAAAGCCCATAAACCCGAGCAGGATGACCAGATTCAACAGCAAGGCGAGATCCGCATTGATGCCCGCGCCGCGGTAGTAGATCAGCATGAAGAGCATAACGGCCAGCATGCCCGCGACCGCCGCGATCACGCCCTGGCGAATCGACGCCGCGCCCAGCGACGGGCCAACCGTCCGCGTCTCCAGATAGCTCAGACTCGCCGGCAGCGCGCCCGTGCGCAGCATGAGGGACAGATCCGTCGCCTGCTGCTTGGTGAAGCCGCCCGTAATTTCGCCGCGATCGCGAATAGCGCTGTTGATGCCCGCAACCTCTTTCACCTTGTTGTCGAGCACGATCGCCATCTGCCCCGTGCCCTTGTGCTCGTCGGTATACTTATAGAAGCGATTGCCGGCATCCGTCGTCAGATTGAACGTGATGTTCGGCCGACCCTCCTGGTCCTGTCCCGGCTGCGCATCGCGGAAGTCCGTTCCTTCCACCTCGCTTGCGCGCTTCAGCAGCCACACGCTTTCGGGTGCAGTCGCGGTTGCGCTGCCGTGCAGCAGAATCGAGTCCGCGGGAATTGCGCCATTGTTCGCGGTCAGCGCGGCCTGATCATCCGCGTACGGACCGGCCGAGACGGCATGAATCGCCAGCTTCGCGGTTGACTGAATGATATCTTCCACGCGGTCCAGATTGTCGACGCCCGGCAGCTCTACCAGGATCTGGTTATCGCCCAGACCATACTTCTGGATCACCGGTTCGGCTACGCCCAGCTTGTCGACGCGCTCGCGGATCGTCTCAATCGATGTATCGAGCGTGCGCTCGTTCACGTCGCGGATCGCCGCCTGCTTCATCGTCAGGGTCAGGCTGCCGTCGCTGCCGGTGCCCACCTCATAGTTGCCGTAGTCCTGGCCAGTCGCCACCGTGCGCGCGTCCGCCAGCTTGCCGCCGGGAATGCCCGAGGCCACAATCGTCAGTGGATGCGCAGCATTCGTCTTGCCCACACTCAGGCCGGTCACTCCTGCCTTCTCAAGATCCGCCTGCAGCCGTGCCGCGTCGCGATCGGTCAGGGAGGCGACCGCCTCCGCCACATGCACCTCCAGCACCAGGTGAATGCCACCCTTGAGGTCCAGGCCGAGGTTGATACGATTCCGGATCGACTGCTTCAGGCCACCGTGCGGAACGCCGATGAAGCCGTAGCAGAAGACCAGCAGGATCGCTACGATGAACGCCGTCTTACCGGCCAGATTCTTTCCCATGAGTCCTGTCGCGGCGAGTCTCGAAAGCTGCTTCGGATCGCCGCTCTTTCCTTCTTCTCGATTGCTCCGGGCCCGAAGACCCTGCCGCTGATCGGATCGTTCCTATCAAATAAGTCTAGAGATATGCTGCTGTGAAGCGTCTGCTACTCTCCCGCCGTCGTTACTGCCGCGATCGCGCTCTTTACAAACTCCAGCTTGATGCCGTCCGGTTGCACCCGGACGATCACGGTGTCCTCGCGCAGAGAGATCACCGTACCGCGCAGGCCGCCGTTGGTCGTTACCTGGTCGCCGGACTTCAGCTTGCTCAGCATCTCCTGCCAGGTCTTCTGTTTCTGCTGGTTCGGCCGTACCAGCAGAAAGTACATCCCGACCATAAACAACAGCAGGAGCGGAAGGCTGCCAAAACTTCCCAGCCCGGCTCCGCCGAATTGCATCCATAAAGCCAGTGTCACGATGTACCCCGAATCGAAAACTCTCCCCGCGCGTGCGCGATGCCAGATCGGCTCAGACTGCCCAGACCGCCCGGGCCGCACCCAACATCGTTGCAGACAGGACAGGAGGTGGGCTGAACGGCAGAACTCCTTACACTCCAGCCAAGTGCCTGCTGAGTGGAGGGAATGGAGTGCCGCAGGGGCGCAAACACAGAGATCTGTGTCCAGTGCCTAAGCATCGCGTACTGGGCAACCCCTGTCAAGAAAGTCGCGGCCGGCGATCTGCTATTTACCCGCTGACTGTCGTCCGTGTAGGCCGGATGGAGGCTGCCGGACGCCCACACCACCCTCCCTGGCGCGTCCCAAAGGCGCGTCGGCCGACCTCCACGCCGGCTTCTGCCGTTCTAGGTCTTGAGTGCCTGCAGCGCCGCCTGCGCCGCGTGGAACCCGCACATGCCGTGCACCCCGCCGCCCGGCGGCGTCGAACTCGAACACAGGAATAATCCCGCCCGCGACGTCTCGTAGAGCCGCGGCGTCGGCCGCATCGCCATCTGCCAGGCCGTCATCTTCCCGCCGCTCAGGTCGCCGCCGACCAGGTTTGCATTCTCCGCCTCAAACGCCGCCGTTCCGGTGGCCCGCCGCGCCAGGATGCATTCCCGAAAGCCGGGAGCAAACCGCTCCACCTGCGCCTCGATCCGCTCCGTCGCATCACCCGCCCAGCCGTTCGGCACATGGCAGTAGGCCCACGCCGTATGCTTTCCGGCTGGCGCCCGTGTGGGATCGCACACGCTGGGTTGCACCAGCAGCGTAAACGGCCGCGCCTCCACTGTCCCCGCCGACGGCGCCCGCTCACTCGCGGCGATCTCGTCCAGCGTGCCGCCTACATGCACCGTTCCCGCGCGACGGCAGCCCGGCGCCGCCCACGGAATCGGCCCATCGAGCGCCCAATCCACCTTGAACGACCCCGGCCCGTACTTGTAGCGGCGCAGCAGCGCGGCGTAGCTCGGCGTCAGCTCCGCCTCGGCGATCGCCAGCAGGCCGCGCGGCGTCAGATCGCACACAACCGTCTCGGCAGGCCCAAGCTCCGCGAGCGATCGCACCCGGACACCGGTCTGAACCGTCCCGCCAAAGCTGCGCAGACACGCTGCCAGCGCGTCCGCGATCGCCTGCGCTCCACCCTCCGCCACCGGCCAGCCCACGGCATGGCCCGCGCCCGCAAGCACCAGCGCCACCGCCGCGCTGAGCGGCGATTCAAGCGGCATCACCGAGTGCGCCGCGTTGCCGGCAAACAGCGCCCGCGCCCGCTCACCCTTGAAGACTGTCTTCGCCAGCACCGTCGCCGGCTGCACCGCGCCCAGCCCAAACCGCGCCAGCAGCAGCGGATGTCTCGGAATATGGACCGGCGGCCCCAGCAGCTCCGGCGCCAGCTCCTCCCAGTGCTCCACCAGCGGACCGACCAGCTTCCGGTACGCCGCCCCATCCTCCCGGCCGAGCCCCTCCGCCGTCTCCTCGACCGACCGCTCCTGCATCACCGCCGTTCCCTGTTCCGAACCGCCGTCGAGCGGATGCGCCAGCGGAGATCCCGGCTGCACCCAGCGCAATCCGAACCGCTCCAGGCCGAGCGACCGAAACGCCGGCGACGCCGCTCCCATCGGAAACGCGCTCGCCCCTACATCATGATGGAACCCCGGCAGCGTCAGCTCCGCCGTGCGCGCCCCGCCGCCGATCGTCTCCTCCGCCTCAAAAACCTCGACCTGCAAGCCCGCCCGCGCCAGCACACATGCCGCCGTCAGCCCATTGGGACCCGACCCCACCACCACCGCCCGCTTTGCCATGCTGCCTGCTCCTAGAGTTCAGGGGGCTTCGGGCCGGCGATGCCATGCACCCCCGCCAGATCCGCCCGTACCCGCTCCATCGTGTCCAGGTAAAACTGGAGGTTGTGGATCGAGTTCAGCGTCGCGCCGAGCGCCTCGCCACTGACATATAGATGCCGCAGATACGCTCTGCTGTAGCGCGTGCACACCAGGCAGGCGCACGCGTCACAGATCGGCCTCGTATCCTCCGCATTCTCCGTGCGCTTGATGTTCATCCGCACCGTTCCCGGGTACGTCGCCGAGGCCCCCGCCGCCGCCTCTCCCGGCTCCGCTCGCCGGAACACCAGCCCATGCCGCCCGGCGCGCGTCGGCAGCACGCAGTCCATCATGTCCACGCCCATCCGCGCGTACTCCTCAATCTCATCCGGGTAGCCCACGCCCATCACATACCGCGGCCGGTCCGCCGGCAGATGCTCGAGCGTCCGCGCGATCATCTCCCGCGTAACCTCCCGCGGCTCGCCCACGGCCAGCCCGCCGATTGCGTACCCCGGCAGGTCCAGCTCCAGGAGCCGCTCCGCACTCTCCCGCCGCAGATCCGCGTACATCCCGCCCTGCACGATCCCGAACAGCGTCTGCTTCCGCCCTTCAAAGCGCGCCGGATCGTAATCGTGCGCCGCATCTGCTGCAAGCGGTCGTGCCCATGGCACCTCATGCCTGTGCGCCTCGAAGTACGCCTTCGACCGCGCCGCCCACGCATGCGTCAGGCCCATGCTCTCATGCGTCCGCTCCCAGCTCGCCGGCGTCTCCACGCACTCGTCAAAGACCATCATCACGTCCGCCCCCAGCGCAATCTGCACCGCCATCGAGTGCTCCGGCGAAAAGAAATGCTTCGACCCATCGAGATGCGAGCGGAACTCCACGCCATCCGGCGTCACCTTGCGCAGCTTGCTGAGCGAAAACACCTGAAATCCGCCGGAGTCCGTCAGCATCGGCCGCGTCCAGTTCATAAACCGGTGCACCCCGCCCAGGCGCGCGATCAGCTCATGACCCGGTCGGAGGTACAGATGATAGGTATTCGCCAGGATGATCTGCGCCCCCAGTCCACCCGCGCCCATCGTCTCAAGCACGCCCTGCTCGACCGTCTTTACCGTCGCCGCCGTCCCCACCGGCATGAACACCGGCGTCTCGACGACGCCATGCGGCAGCAGCATCCGTCCACGCCGCCCCGCCCCCGCGTCTCTGCTTCGAACCTCAAAGTTAAGTCCCATCGCGCAGGCTCAATTCTACTGACCCGTGCTCTGGCCAGACCTGCACCAGGTGCCCAGCGCACCAGCCCCAAGCCTCGCCAGCCACCATCGATTCTGCAAAGATGGGATCGCGCGTGGAGACAGGAGCTGCCCCGAACGATGAGCGACCGATCGCCAAGCCGCCCTGCCGGCTCCAACCACCAGGAGCGCTATGTCCCGGCCTTTGACGGGGTCCGCGCCATCGCCGCGCTGATGGTCTTTGCGACGCACTATCTCGGCTGGGATGCCGGCACCTACGGCGTGAACATCTTTCTCGTGCTCTCCGGCCTGCTCATCACTGGAGTTCTCCTCGATGCGAGCCACCACACGCATCGCTTCCGCAACTTCTACATCCGGCGCTCGCTGCGGATCTTCCCGCTCTTCTACGGCGTGTGGCTCCTCCTCCTGCTGCTCACGCCATGGCTCCACATCGAGTGGAATCGCCGCGCCGTTCTCTACCCGCTCTACCTCGGCAACTTCATCCGGCTCCTGGTCCCGGATGCCGCCAGCCACGCCGCCCTGCTGGAACTGGTCTGCGTCCGGCCCCACCTGCACGCCCCCAGTACCCGCTTTCTGTTCGTGGTCTCGCACCTCTGGTCGCTCTGCCTGGAAGAGCAGTTCTACCTGGTGTGGCCCTTCGTGGTGTACACGGTCCGTTCCCGCCGCACCCTCCTCCGCATCTGCTGCGTCTCCATCCTGCTTGTACCCGTCGTGCGCGTGATCTCGCTGCACCTCGCGCCCGGGGATCCGCTGGCTCTCTGGGAGCTCACGCCGCTCCGCTTCGATGAGTTCCTGCTCGGCGCTCTCGGAGCACTTCTGCTGCGCAGCTCCTTCCGCTCCCGGCTCCTCGCGGCCGCGACGCCTGTGTTCCTGGTCGGAGCCGCGATCCTGCTCGTGGGCTTTTTCGTGCATCGTCATCTGCACGGCAGCGCCGGCACCTGGACCTGGCGCATGACAGGAGACTTCGCCGGCGTCGATCTTGCCACGTTCGGCCTCCTGCTGCTCGGCATCCGGCAGGAGTCGCTGGTCGCGCGTGCCCTCTCCTTGGCGCCGCTCCGTGCGCTCGGCCGCATCTCCTACGGCTTCTATGTCTTCCACCTCATTCCCTTCTTCTTCTACCTGCGCCTGGGCGAGCGCCTGGCCCGCAGACTTCCCGCTCTCGGCAAGCTCCTCCCCGGCAGCGGTCTGGCGGCCATCGTGGCTTTCCTCGCCACTCTCCTGCTCGCCTCGCTCAGCTTTCGCTATCTCGAGACACCCTTTCTCCGCCTCAAAAACCGGCTTGCGCCCACGCAGGTACCCGTGCGCGATCTTTCTCCGGCCTGAGTGAAAGAAGCCGTTCCTGTTCCCGTCTGCATGACACCGGTATGGCGCGGCAAGCAAGCGCGCTCGAGCCCCGCGACGGCAGCAACCGACCCCGAAGCGGCGCATATTTCCCTTGCATCCTAAGCTCAAAAATGAGTAGATAAGTATGCACTTCTGAAAACCTTCATGGCCGCTGCCGTCCCTCATCTCATTCCCGAAATCGCCGGCTACGCTGTCGAGACATCCTCCAATCTCTCCTCGCCCGAGGTTCGCCGCCGCCTCAGCCCCGCCGCTATTGAAGGCTTTCTCAAGATTGCCGACCTCTGGCAGCTGCGCGACGCCGACGCCCGCCAGCTGCTCGGCGGTCTCTCCACCGGCTCCTACCACGGCTTCAAAAAACAGAGTGCGCAGCGCGTTCTTGCGCAGGATGCCCTTACCCGCATCTCCTTGCTGATCGGCATCTTCAAAGCCCTTAACATCCTCTACTCCGAGCCCCTCGCCGACGCCTGGCTCACCCTGCCCAACCGGAACGCGCTCTTTCGCGGAGCCACCCCGCTCGCCTTTCTGCTCGAGCACGGCCTGCCCGGCATCCTTGAGGTCCGCCGCCTGCTCGATGCCCGCCGCGGTGGCCAGTGACCCCGACGCCGATCCGTCGCAAGACCAGGACTGCACCGGCCGCGGTAAAGTCCGCACCCGCGCCGCTCGCCGTACCCTCCATCCCCGTCACAGACCTAAGCCTGCGCGACACCCACCGCCTCATCCCGTCGCGCTTCAGCCCGGCAGGTACCGTGCTCTCCCGCCTCACCGCCTCCGCCGACACCCTCAGCCACCTCATGGAGCTTGACGACGCCACCAACGATCGCTTCCTCGGTGAGGAGGGTCTGCTCTCGGGCATTGGCATCCATGAGCTCGTCTACGGCATCCGCTACGCCCATATCGTCAACGCCGCCTTTACCCACGCCAGCCCCGCCGGCGGCCGCTTCAACTCCGCCACGCGCGGCGCCTGGTACGCCGCCATCGATCGTCCCACTGCCCTCGCCGAGGTCGCCTTCCACCGAACCCGCCAGCTTGAAGAGATTGACTGGGCCATCCCCGAAACATCGACCGTCGACGACTACCTCGCCGACATCGTCAGCCCGCTGCACGATCTCCGCAGCCCGGCGTCCGCGCCGCCGCCTTCCCCTTTTGCGCCCTTCCTCGAGCCCGATCCCATCCCCGCCTGCTACGCCGCCCCCCAGCAACTCGCCGCCACCCTCCTGCGCGAGCGGTCAAACGGCATCATCTACCCCAGTGTTCGCCGCGCCGGTGCGACCTGCGTCGCCTGCTTCCGTCCTCCGCTCGTCTACAACGTCCGCCGCTCCGCGCGCCTCGAGCTCTCCCTTTCCGCGGGTCGCACCTTCCGCCCGTCACAAGCACGCGAAGTTCCCATCGAAGACCAGTAGCCGCCGGCGGCCAGGCGCCGGTCGCCTCTCCGCTAAACTGAAAGCTCCTCATCCGAAGCCGCATGCCAGCTGAGATCATCCTCCAACCAGCCCCGGTCGACATCGCTCTTCTCGCCGCGCGCGAGCGGCTTGCTGCCGTTCGCGCCACACTTGCCGAGCGGGAAGCGGAGCTCGCCCAGATCCGTGCCCAGCTCAAGACCTTTGAGGGCCGTTACCTCCGCCAGGTCGGCATCCTCTACGCCACGCTTGACGATCTCGAGGCACGCATCGCCGAGCGCGAAGTCGACCTCTACGACTCCGACGCCGCCCGCCGGCGTGCGGAGGAGACCCGGCAGCGCGCCCGGGAGACCCATGATGCCGCTTTCGGCGAGGCCCACGAGGCCGAAGAGTTCGATCCGCCGCCCAGCCTCAAGACCCTCTTCCGCGATGTCGCCAAACGCATCCACCCCGACTTCGCGCGCGATGAGGCCGAACGCAAGCACCTCACCCTGCTGATGGCCCGGGCAAACCAGGCCTACAGCCGCGGCGACACCCATACCCTGGAGCGCCTGCTCGACGATCATCGCGAGATCCACGCCTCCATCGCCGGCGAAGGCGCTGCTGCCGAGCGTCTCCGCATCACCCGTCAGAGCCAGCATGCCGAGCGCGATATCGCCGTCCTCCGGGCCGAGCAGGCCGCGCTGCTCGCCGGGGATCTGGCGCAGCTCTACTGTGACGCCGAAGCCGCCGCCCGCGAGCATCGCGATCTCCTCACCGAGCTCGCCGCCGGCCTCCAGGAGCAGATCGCCGACGCCCAGCGCCGCTATGAGCTCATCGACCGTCAGATCAGCGCCCATGGCCGATAACCCGGGCCCGGACACCCCAGGCAGAGCCGGTCTGCGGCATACACCCGCCGGCACCGCTCTGTCGCTCCACTCCGGGCGCTCCGGCATCCTCGCCCGCGGCCGCCGCGACGCCGCCAACGCCGCCTCAAACCCGCACTACCGGCAGGCCGTCGCTGACTTCAACGCCGGCAACTTCGTCGAAGCCGCAGAGGGTCTGCGCCTCGCCGCGGAGCAGGGCCACGCCGAGTCGCAGTACCTCCTCAGCACCATGATCGACGCCGCCCAGGGTCTCCCCCGGGACGAAGCGCAGGCCGCCTTTTGGGAACAGAAGGCCGCCGACCAGGGCCACGCCTACGCGCAAGCCAATTTAAGCTTCCGCTGCTACGCCAGCGGCAACTTCCCTGAGGCCTTCACCTGGTGTCAGCGCGCCGCCTACAGTCATCTCGCCTGGGCGCAGTACCACCTCGGCCTCATGTATCGCAAAGGCGAGGGCATCCCGCAGAGCGACACCGACGCCGCCCACTGGTACCGCCTCGCCGCCGCGCAGGACTTCCCCGAAGCTCAGCTGAAGCTGGCCGATCTCTACTATCTTGGACTCGGCGTCGCCCTCAGCTACACGCAGGCTGCCACTTGGTACCGCAAGGCCGCCGATCACGGCAATGCCGAAGCTCAGTTCCAGCTCGCGCATCTCTACGCCACAGGCAAGGGCGTCGAGCCCGATTACATCCAGTCCCGCCACTGGATCCGCCAGGCCGCCTTGCAAGGCCACGAACAGGCACAGCGCGAACTCAAACGCCGCGAGTACCGCGACCCATAGGCTGAACCCTGTACCCGCAGCTAGAGCACGCCTGACACTTCCATCGTTCCAACGAGCTGCCAGGCCCGCGCGCACAAAATGAAATGATCGACGTCCTACGGTGCCGGACTGCCCTGAACCGCCGAGGAGGCCGCCCGGTCCCGCATCTCCTCAAGCATCACCAGCATCGTCTTCGCAAACACCGGATGCATCATTGCCGGCGCGATCTCCGCCATTGGCTCCAGCACAAACGCCCGCGTGTGCATCGCCGGATGCGGCAGGCTGAGTTCATGGGTTGACAGCACGCTGCCGTCGTACAGCAGCAGATCCAGATCGATCACGCGCGGCCCCTTCGCCGCCACACCCTCCCGCACTCGGCCGATCGCCCGCTCCACCGCCAGCAGCGCCTGCATCAGCTCTACCGGCGCCAGCTGCGTCTCCAGAAGCGCTGCTCCATTCACAAAGCGCGGCTGGTCCACCGGTCCCACCGGCTCTGTCTCCCGCAGCGTTGAGACAGCCGTGACCGTTCCCAGCGCGCTCAACCGTCGCACTGCCTCCCTGATCGCAGCCGCCGGATCTCCCCACGCGGACGCGAGGTTTGATCCGAGTGCGATGGCCGCGATCACAACGCGTGCGCCTCAACCAGCTGCGGCGCCGGCGCTGCATCGTGGTTCTTCTGCACATGTGTCAGCTCCCACGCTGACCGATCGCTCAGCAGTCGCTTCACCAGCGCCACATGCATGGCATGGCCCGCGCGCTCCGCCACCACACGGCCCTGAATGCGTCTTCCAGCCAGCGCCAGATCGCCAATCAGATCCAGCACCTTGTGACGCACAAACTCATCCGGAAATCGCAGCGGCCCATTCTGCACACCGCCCGAGCCGACAATGATGGCGCACGCATCCGATACCCCGCGGATCAGCCCCATGTTCCGCAGCATCGGCTCATCTTCCTTAAACCCAAAGGTCCGCGCCGGCGCAATCAGCCGCGGGTAGTCACCCTCTTCCAGATCGCCTACAAACGTCGCCGACCCGATCGGCTGCGGAAAATCGATGCTGTAATGAATGCCGTAGCCCTGCCCCGGATAGACCCCGATAAACTTCGATCCGTCTCGTACCTCAACCTCCCGCAGAATGCGCAGCACCTCGCGCCGCCGCCGCTGCCGCATCAGGCCCACCGCCTCAAACGCCTGTACATAGGGCAGCGCGCTGCCATCGAGAATCGGCAGCTCCAGGTTGTCCACCTCGATGATCACGTTGTCCACGCCGTACCCGATCAGCGCCGAGAGCAGATGCTCGGTCGTCGAAATCAGCACGCTCCCGCGCATCAGGCTGGTCGCATAGCTCACCTTCGCCACGTTGCGGCCCGTCGCCGGAATCTCGAAGTTCTCAAGGTCCGTCCGGCGAAAGACAATTCCCGACCCCGCCGGTGCCGGCACCAGCCGCATCGCAACCGGCGCACCGCTATGCAGACCCACGCCGCTGAACGCGATCTCCGCGCCGATCGTCTGCTCGTGATGCGCTTCCGTCGTCAGAACCCCTGGCCTCCCGGCATGTGCGGTACCACCAAACCCTACATCGCCAAACCTTCCGACAAGTGTGTCCAATCTGCCACACTCCCCTCGGTTCGTCTTCTGACCGCAAGGTAGTTAGAACGACAAGGACCTAATATCGCGCTTTCTTGTCATTCTGAGCGAAGCGAAGAACCCGCTTGTCTCTCACAGCGCAACGTCGCTCACCACCTCAAACACCTGCTGTACCGTAAGGTCATGTTGGACGCCATCGCCGCCCACAGCAGCAGCAGCCTCCCCTGGATCCTCAGCCACCTCCACGACCTCGTCGCGCAGGAGTCGCCCACCGAAGATCCCGCGTCCGTCAACGCCGCCGCCGCCATGGTCGCCATTTGGGCCAAAGCCGAGTGCAGCGGCCGCCCCCGTCTTCACCGCCAGCGAGACTTCGGCGACATCCTCGAGTTCAACTTCGGCAAACCCGCCGACTCTCGCCGGCCCATCCTCCTTCTCGGCCACCTCGATACCGTCTGGCCTCTCGGCACACTCGCCCGCATGCCTTGGCGCGCCGACGAAGGCCGCCTCTTCGGCCCCGGCGTGCTGGATATGAAGGCCGGCGTCGTCATGGCGCTCGCCGCGCTGCGTACCCTGCGTGCGCTGAAGCTCTCCCGCCCTGTCACCCTTCTGCTCAACAGCGACGAAGAGGTCGGCAGCCCCGTCTCCCGCCCCATCACCGAACGCCTCGCCCAGACCTGCTCCGCCGTCTTCGTCCTTGAGCCGGCGCAGGGCCTCGCCTACAAGACATCCCGCAAGGGCGTCGGACACTTCGAGTTACACGTCGCGGGCGTCGGCGCGCACAGCGGAGTCGACTTCGAGCGCGGCCACTCCGCCATCCGTGAGCTCGCCCATCAGATCGAGACCGCTTCCAGCTTCACGGATCCTGCCCGCGGCCTCACCGTCAACGCCGGTGTTATCTCCGGCGGTACCCGCTCGAACATCGTTGCCGCAGACGCCCGCGCCGAGTTCGACGTCCGCATCGCCCGTGCCGCTGACGCCAGCCGCATCGAACGCCAGTTCCGGCAGCTCAAGCCGCGCGACCCCGCCTGCCGACTCACCCTCACCGGCGGCATCAATCGCCCGCCCATGGAGCGCAAGCCCGGCACCATCGCTCTCTTCAAACAGGCCCGCGCCCTCGCCAGACACGTCGGCTTCGAACTTGCCGAAGCGGGCACCGGCGGCGGCTCCGACGGCAACTTTACCGCCGCCCTCGGGGTACCCACGCTCGACGGCATGGGCGCCGTTGGCGAGGGCGCCCATGCGGCGCACGAGTCAATCCTCATGGAGCACCTCGTTCCCCGCACCGCTCTCCTCGCCGCCATGCTCGCCTCTCACCCTTGAGCCCACCTTGGCGCAAGTTCGCTGGGCCGGTCTGTACACTTGCAGGAGGAAACAGTCTCAGAGTCTGCCTTTCTTGTTGTCATCCCGCAGGGATCTGCTTCTCGTCCGAACCGCCATCTCCCACCGCGAAGCGCAGAAGTCCAGCACTCTGCCTTGAGCCGCGAAGCGTCTACCCTTCCGTACTTGGTCTACCCTTCCGTACTTTGTCTACCCTGCCGTACTTTGTCTACCCCTCCGTCCTTTGTTGTCATCCCATACTTTGTTGTCATCCCGTAGGGATCTGCTTCTCTCTACCGGCGCGCTCGATCAAAGACTCTGTAACCGTCCATCCGGTCAAGACTTAAGCGCCTTGTTTCGAGGATTTTGGGCATAAACCACGGAGGGGTACCCCCATAGCAGTCGCTACGCCCTGATTGCTCCCGCGTGCGCCTCCGCCAGCAGCTCCACCGTCCGCGCGATCGGCAGCCCGACCACGTTGAAGTAGTCGCCCTCGATCCGCGGAATCCACCGTGCCGCGAACCCCTGGATGCCGTACGCGCCCGCCTTGTCCATCGGCTCAGGCCCGCTCAGGTACTCGACCATCTCCGCTTCGGCAATCACGTTGAAGCTCACCTGTGTGATCTCCACATCGGCAAAGCTCTCCTGCGCAGTCAGCACGCAGAGACCCGTCATCACCTGGTGGGTGCGACCCATCAGCAGCTCCAGCATGCGCCGCGCATCGGCCACATCGACCGGCTTGCCAAGAATCTCACCCTGGCACAACACGCATGTATCCGCACCCAGCACAAGCAGCGGGTCTGGAAGTTCCTCCCGGGAGCCGGCAGTCGCAGCCTGTCGCCGGGCCCACACCGCCTGCGCCTTGGCCTCGGCCAGCCGCAGAACATACGTCGACGCGTCCTCCCCCGGGAGCGGCGTCTCCGGAACGTCGGCCGCGTCGACCACGAACGAAACTCCGGCCTGGGCAAGCAAGTCACGGCGGCGAGGTGAAGCAGAGGCAAGCACAAGCATCTAGGCTGGGATACTCTCGCCGCCCGCGGCGTCTCGCTCCACCGTCACATGCGCCTCCATGGTGTGGGTCTCTCCTGCCGCCAGCGTGATCGCTGCCTCCCCAACGTTCGCCGTCTCCACGCACAGCATCCCCTGCCACCCGTCCTGCTCCATATCCCTAAGCCCTGCCGTCAGCTCTGCCCACGGATTCCACACCACCGTGTTGCGCGAGTTCTCCTTCGCAATCTGGAGCGTTCGCCCCCCTGCTTCATCCTTCACACGGTACGTCGCCCCGGTGTCCAGGTACACGCGATCGGTCACTTCAGTAAACCGAAGTGGCGCCTGGGGCTGCCGCTTCCGCTTCATCCCGTCCGGCTTGTCCAGATAGTCACCGTCTTCTGTACCTGAAAGCGTGACCCGTCCGATCTCGGCAACCGCAAAGTAACTATGAAGCGCCTCTTCAAAGCGCAGCTCTGCCTCACCCACATTCGCTACCGTCAGCCGAAGCCTGAGCTCCCGTCCCAGAATCATCTGGTACACCAGCCGAAATCCATCGAAGCCGAACGCGCGGCTCTCCTCTGTCGGCGCAAGCGCGAATGTAAGGTGCACCGCGTCCGCCATCACCGCCGCAAACTGCAGCCGCCACGGCGCCGTCCGCGCAAACCCATGTGCCGGGCTCTTCGGTGCATCGTCAGGGGCAGGCAGCACCGCCTCCGACCGCGGACCGAACCACGGCCAGATCACCGGTACTCCGCCCCGGATCGCCTTGCCCTGCGCAAACTCCGACTGTTCGCTGAGAAACAGCACCGGCACTTCGCCCGCCGGTTGCCACCCAAGCAGGTGCGCTCCTTGCAGGGTCACGTCTGCCCTCCCCGTCGGCGTGGTAACCGAGAGGCACACCAGATCGCCGCGCTCGGTAAACTCCAGCACGCCCGGCATGCCAAACTCGTCTCGAAGACTGTCGATCGTCTGGTCTGGTATCTCACTCATATCGCCAACAGTGTACGTCGCTCTCTGGGTTGCGGAACGCCCCGGTGTCGCGCAATCGTATGCTGAAGATGTATGACTCGCCTGCTGCTCCCTGTCATCCTTCTTCTGATCGTTCCGCACCGAGCGCGCGCGATTGAGGTCAAAGTCTCTGCCAAAGCCCTCGAGCGCACTGCGAAGGCACAGCTCTTCAGTACACCTGACGGGCGTTACTATATGCGCGGGGACGCCGGATCGCCCTGCTCCGTCTACGCCGAGCAGCCCCGGATCACCTTTCGCGACAACCGCATTGTCGTTCGCGTTCATACCCGCGCCAGACTGGGCACGTCGCTCCGTGGCGCCTGTCTCGGCGTCTCGCTCACCACCGATGCTGTCGTTTCTTTAGTACCGGAGGCAGAAGGCGAGTCTATCGGCTTCCGCGATGCGCGCCTCGAACGGATGAGCGACAACCGCGAACTCAACTTCCTTCTTGCGCCCTTTCTCGCGGGCAAGCTTCCACAGAAGCTGAAGGTCAACGCTGCTGATCTTATGCGTAAGCTGCTTGACGGCTCCGGCCCTTCCACCGGCTACGCGCTCTCGCTCGACCGCCTCAAGCTGCACTCACTGCTCGTTCAGGATCAAAGCCTCATTCTCGACGCGGATGGCGCCATGAAGGTTGACTGAAAGGCGGCGGTGCCGAATGCTCTCCGAGTCAAGGACAAAGTCCTGGTCGTTCTCTACTTGTCCATCTTCAGATTGATCGTGATCGCGTTCTTGTTCTCGAAGGAACTGATCGTCTTTACGCCGCTTTTCTTGCCATCCACCTCGGCCCAGAGTTCATAATCCGTTGCCTGTGAGAGCTGCCCAAACCGATACCCGCCGGCATCGTCCGAGATAAAGCTCTTAACCGAGAGTGTGTGGTCATCCTTCAAATAGACCACTGCGTTCTTCACCGGCTGATTGTCTTTGGTGATGACCTTCCCGCTCACAATCCTTTGAACAGCCTGCGCAGCCATCGGCAACGTGGCCGGTAAGAGGCCACCCAGCAGGCTTGCCGAGATCAGAAGAAGAGACTTCGCGCGGCCAGAGCCCCTATTAAAACCGGAGAATCGGGAGCGACCTGCAGAAGAGAGGACAGAGGTCCGTACCATCATGCCCCCAAGTATATACAGGCCAAATCGTCCGCCTCGATCCTCAGTCTTCATCTTCGTCCGCAACAACTGGCTGATCTTCATCGTCATAGCCGCTATTATCGACAGGCGCCACTTCAACCGGGTCCGTCCCAACTATCTCCAGGTCGATTCCACACTCGTCACACTGCAGCGTGTCACCCTCTTCTATCTCATCTGCGTCAAGATGCAGTGGGTTATCGCACTCCGGACAAACTACCGCCATGATGTCGTCTCCGCTTTCAGCCCTTGCAGGTCAGTCTGGGAATTTGCCCATCCCTGCCCATCCCGTTCTTTCTATCGAGGAGACTCTGTCGCGTCAAGCCAAACGCCTCGATCGCCCCCGGTGAATCCGTGCAAGCTCTATCATCGCGACATCTATGGGAAGAGCAGGCCGCCTGTCGCTGCCGGCAGTAGCTACAGAGCGACCTCGCCTCTTCCGAACACCCGCTCCACTTTCAGAGAAGAGCTTCAGATAACGTGCGTCACCAGAAGAATGATGAGAATCAGGAGAAGCAGGCTGACACCGCCACCGCCATAGTAGCCAAGCCCCGGTCCGAGCCGGAAGCCGCCAAACCCAAACACCAACAACAGGACGATCAAAAGAATCAACATAGTCGTTCTCCTCGGGGCGGCAGGGTCGTCGAGTGGTGAAGCCTGTCCGCTCGTTTCCTTGTTGCCGACGCTTCACTGTGATGCTTCTGAGAGCCTTTCTGTCACTTGCCTGCCACAATTCCCTCGCCCTTCTTCCGCGCCACCGCCGGTCACGCCTGCAACAGCACCCGGCAACTTCGGCAACGTGGTCAAATAGAAGGGCAGGTACACCGCAGGCCCGCACCCTCTCCTATGCCGCGCACGTCCGCCACGACACTCGCCCTCCCGCCCTTTGGCGGCGCCACCCGCCAGCTCGTCCTGCTGAACGTCGCCTCTTTTCTCACCATCGCGCTTCTTCAGTGGTTCGTTCCAAATCTCATCCACCTCCTCGTTGCTCACATGATGCTTGTGCCCGCGGCCGTGGCCCGCGGCGAGATCTGGCAGCTCGCCACCTACTCCCTCATTGAACCAAGCCTGCTCGGCATCCTGTTTGGCATGCTTACCCTGTGGTTCTCAGGCTCCCTGCTTGAGACCAGCTTCGGCAGCCGCTGGATCTTTGAGCTTTACTCCACCTCGGTCGTCGGCGGCGGGCTGCTCGCCTCGCTCATCGCTTTCACCCGCGTCCTCACTCTGCGCCCGGATCTCGTCGCTGCCGGAGCCTGGGCAGGTATCTTCGGCCTCCTCGTAGCGATCGCCATGCGCTTCGGAGACCAGGAGTTCACGCTGTGGTTTGTCCTTCGCCTGAAGGCGAAATACATGGTGGCCATCTACCTGCTGCTCGCCCTTGCCACTCTGCTGAAGGCCGGCAACGCCTTCAACGCCCTGCTCGAACTTATGGGTGCGCTCTCTGGTTTCCTTTATGTCCGCTTCGCGCCCCGCCGCGGGCTCGCCTACGGTATGACGGAGCGCTGGTTCAGTATGCAGAACGACCTCACTCGCATGAAGCGCCGCCGCGCCGCGAAGAAGTTTGAGGTCTACATGCGGAAACAGAATCGCGAAGTCCGCTTTGACGACCAGGGCCGGTACATTGAGCCCGACGACCCGCCTCGTACGGATGGCCGCGGCTCCAGCCAGAAACCCGACGGCGGCTGGATGAACTAGGACCTGGAAGTAGCCGCCGTATGGGACTCCCGTCTCTTCAAACTTTATCGTCATTCCGCAGAGATTCGCTTCTCTAACGCCGGCTTCGCTACATCGACAGACTATTTCTGCACGATCAGGCGATCTGAACTTCACGCGGCACGATGCCTCGCTCTCACAAACTCTGCACCGTTTGGAGCAAAAGAGCCGTGACGCGTGCAGCAGGTCTACGTATCTGGGCCACCACCCCTACAGCACCGTCCGCCCGCCATCCACAATCAGATTCTGCCCCGTCATGTATGAGCTCGCATCCGAGCACAGGAACAGCACCGCGCCCTGGTACTCGTCCTTGTGCGCCATCCGCGCCATCGGAATCAGAGCATGGAGCTTGTCGGTAAACTCCGTTGGCTGCCCGTTGAACACGCCCCCCGGCGAGATCGCATTCACGCGAATGTTGTTGGCCGTCCAGTAGGTCGAGAGATAGCGCGTCAGCCCGATCAGCCCCGTCTTCACCACCGAGTACGTCACCGGCTTCACCGGCTGCTGTTCTTCGGGCAGTCCATCCTTGCGGTACAGCCGCTGATCCGGCGCAATCACTCCCAAGTCCGACGCCACATTCAGGATCACACCCGTGTTCCGCTTCACCATCTCCGCACCAAAGATTCGCGAACACAGAAACGCCCCCGTTAGTCCGACGGCGATATCGTCGTTCCATACCTGCAGGGGAAAGTTCTCCAGCCGCGACCATTGCTGCTCCGGCTTCGCATCCTCCACCTTCGGATTGTTCGCCGCATTGTTGATCAGAATATCCACGCGCCCGAACTGCGCCACGATCGTATCCCGCGCCTCTTCAAGTGATGCCTCGCTCGTGATATTCACCGCGAGGCCGAGGCACTCCGGCCCATGCGCCAGTTGTAGCTGCTCCGCCCGCATCGCCGGGTTCGCCGCCGCCAAATCCAGCAGCACCACATGCGCGCCAGCCGCCGCCAGAATCGCGCCATGGTGGTAGCCCAGCAGACCAGCACCACCAGTCACAATAGCAACCCGGTCAGTCAGATCAAAAAGAGTGTGCGCGCGATTCGGGGAGGTCGTCGACATAGCTGAGTATCTCAGACCGCCCGTAAAGAATGGAATCCGAGCAGCATACGTCCGTGCGCCCAACATTGCGACGCCGCATCGGCTGCCTAACTCTTCTTGGCGATGGAATCCAGCGTTGCTTGCATCTGTTGTCGAATCGTCTCCTCCGGCTCCTTCAAAAGAGCCTCCCTCAGCGGCGCGATCGCAGCCGGGTTCCCAAGAAATCGCAGTCCCTGGCAAGCCTCCAGGCGTAACTGTAGGTCTGGTTCGGCAAGCATGGGCAAGATCAAGTGCAACACATCCTCCGACTGCTCTCTCGTCCGGCCAGGTAGCTGAGTTAGCAGGTACATCGCCCCTATACGCTCGGCGGCCGTAGCGGAAGGCGACATCATCGCGGCCATGCTTGCATAGCAATCGTGGTTGCCCGCTTCGAACGCATTGCGTGCCGCACTCTGACGCGTATAGGGCTGTAGACTCCGGTTCTGGCACATCCTGACCAATAGGCTGACTCCTTCCGACGACCCCAACCAGGTAACCGCAGCAGCGATGTTAACCTGTGTCAGCTCCACGCGTTCACCATTCGCCGCGCGCAGGATCTCCGGCAACGTCTCGACGGCCTTCATCTCCGCGAGCTCTGCCGCAGCCAGCCCACGTACTTCCGGCTTGGCATTGCGAAGAGCCAGGATCAACGAAGGCTTCTTAAGAGGTATGCCTAGGCGCGTGAGCTCCTGCCGAAGCGTCGGAGGTGCCTCCGACGTACTGCTCTGAGGTATGACGATCAAGAGCCCCGCAAATGAAAGCCACATACGGTGAATAAGAACCTTGTGCCGAGATCCCATCTGGTCCCTCCCGCTCGCCTTGGTTAGACACCATCGAAAGCAGATTGTTCCCTGGCACTAGGACTCGCGTAGAATGCCACTCCCGTAACGACATCCCTCGCTGCAACGACGCGTCTTTTGCCTAAAGACTGCGCGTCTGCCCGCCATCCATTACATACGTACTTCCAGTCGCGAACCCCGCCGCCGCCGAGCACAGATACGCCGCGAGCGACGCAATCTCCTCTGGCGTCCCGAACCGCTCCTGCGGCACCTCGGTCTTTAGCATGGCCTCGACCGCCTCACGCCGGTTCTGCAGATGCCGGTCCCACGAACCTCCCGCAAAATAAATGTTTCCCGGGCAGATCGTGTTCACGCGAATCCCTTCCGGCGCCAGCAGCCGCGAAAGATTCTTCGCATAGTTCGTCAGCGCCGCCTTTGCCGCGGAGTACGGCAGCGGCGCCGGCGTCGCCTCGATCGCCACGATCGACGAGATGAACAGGATCGACGCGAATGCCCGCCCTCGCAGGTGCGGCACCGCCGCCTGCGCCAGCCGCACCGATGAGAAGAAATTCGCCTCAAACAGCCGGATCCACTCCGACTCTTCCTGCTGCCAACCCGGCTTGCCCGAGCCAGTTCCCAGGTTCGCCACCAGATGATCCATTCCGCCAAAGTGTCCCACCGCGAGGTTGAACGCGTCCTCGATCGTCTCTGGAATCGAGAAGTTTCCTGAGATCGCAAAGATCCGCGTCCGATCTCCGCACTCCGCTGCCATCTCCTCATGCGCCTGCGCCAGCGACTCGGCATCGCGGCCTGTCAGCACCACGCGCGCTCCCTCCGCCAGCACCGCCGACGCGATCGCCCGCCCAATTCCGCGCGAGGAACCCGCCACAAACACCACCTGATCCTTGAGCTTCAGATTCATCGCTACACCGCCGTCCATCCACCATCCACAATCAGGTTCTGCCCCGTCACGTACGTGCTCGCATCGGACGCCAGAAACAGCAGCGCGCCGCACAGCTCGACCGGCCGCCCGATCCGGTTCAGCACCGTATAGCCTTTCAGCTTCGTCACAAAGGGCGAGTCCTCCGCCACCGCATTCTGCCCGTCCACATCTTCTGTATTGGAGAACGGGCCCGGCGAGATGCAGTTTGCCCGCACGCCCGATGGCCCCCAGAAGCTCGCCGTGTAGCGCGTAAACGCCGCCAGCGCCGCCTTCGACGCCGAGTAGCCCGGCGGATTGAGCGAGCTCGTTCCCTCGTACAGCTGCGGCCGCGGCGCCACCGTTGCGTACATCGTCGCGATGTTCACGATCGACCCGCGCTTCGCCTCCTTCATCCGCACGCCCAGTCGCTGCGTCGTCTGCACCGCCCAGTACACGCCGCCCTGCAGATTCTTCATCCAGTGCTCGAAGCTCGCCTGTTCGAGCGACCCCTCCGGCACGTTGAAACCCGTACTCGCGCCCAGTTCATGCGCGTTGTTGATCAAGATGTCGATGCTCTTCTCGTCCGCCGCGATCGCGTCACACAGATCATTCAGCGCCGCCGTGTCGTACATATCGATCTGCTTGACGGCGATTCTATCCGCGCCAAACTCATCCGCCCACTTCTTGGCCTCCGTCCCCAGTCGCTCACTCCGGCCGAGCGCCACCACCCGCGCGCCGTTCGCCAGCAATGCCAAGGCAAACGTCCGTCCCAGGAATCCGGAGGCACCCGTCAGAACAGCGGTCTTGCCTTCAAGAGAAAAGAGGCTGTTGAGAGAAAGATCTTTCGCAGAAAGGGGCATACCACTCCAATCGATTTCAGCTTATGTGCCGTGCTACGTTACAAACTGTTTGCAGCCGCATCTGCTCTTGGTTGTCATCCCGTAGGGATCTGCTGTTGTCCTCGTTCTTCATCGCCGATCACTTCCAGCGTGCCTTCACGAACGCCAGCTGCCCGCGCAAAAACTCCACCTCATCGCCCGGAACACCACGGGCCACCTGCAGCGTCACACCGCCGCTATACCCCAGAGTCTTTAGCGAAGCAAAGACATCGTTAAAGTCCGCCGACCCCGTTCCCAGCGGCCGCGTCTCGATTCCACCCTCCGGCTTCCGGTACCGATCCTTGATGTGCACCGAGCCCAGCCGATCGCCATAGGCCCGAAACTCCTCGCTCGCCACATACCCCAGTCCCGACGAGTTCCCCGAATCCCAGTTCACCTTCAGAAACGGGTCTTCGATCCGCGCGAGAAATTCGGTGAATTCCGCCGGCCCAAAGTCCGCCTCCAAGTGCAGCTCCACGCCATGCTCTTGCGCGTGCGGCAGAGCCGCCTTCAGAACCTCAAGCGCGACCTGCTTTTCGTCCTCGTTCGTTAATCGTGACTGATCTACAAACGGCAGCACCATTCGCTGCGCGCCGATCTTCGCCGCCACCGCAATCACCGCATGCAGATGCCGCTCTCGCTCCGCACGCTCGGTCGCTGTGCAGCGCACGAATGGAAAGTCCATGAACCAGTCACCGCAGAGCGCCGGCGTGGCGATCCCATGCTCCTGCTTCAGCGCGGCCAGCTCCTCGCGTCCCTCCGCCGTAAAGATCGGGTTCGCACCGTCATCGTAGTGATCATGAATCCACTCGATATAGTCGAGGCCCGTCTCGCGTGCCCTCGCGATCTCCTCCCGCCAGGAAGCTCGAGGGAACGATTGAAAACGCCCCTCCTCCGGCGGACCTAAGCGCCCCTGCATGACGCCGTATGTCTTTCTGCTCTCTCCGCCCGTCTCCTGCGACATAGACCATCGTCTCCAACAACTAACCATACAGCTCGTGGCAATCGCCTGAGGCTCCTGGTGCTGGGCGACCCTGACACTTCTACTTACTCGGAGCGCGTCGCATACAATCGGGAGGCATCACAAGACTGATTTTCTGGCGTCGCCACCTGCCTGGATCGGTACGTTCACACGAGCGCTTCTTCGCGTGCGAACAAAGCAGAAGGGAATTGTTTTTGATGGGCGTGTTCGTCACGAGTGTTCAAAGAGCAGAGACCACCTGGCGTCAGCTCCTGGGTCGTTCCAAGTCCGGTGTCTCCCGCATTATCGAAGACACCTCACGCTGGATGGAGGCGCATCCACTCGGGTGCATGCTCGTGCTTGCACTGCTGTACGTTCCGCTGGCCGTAATCGAGGCACACTCTCACCTGATCACGCGCGATGAGATCTACACCTGGCACATAGCGCAGGCTCCTACGCTTCATCGCCTGCTTGCCATGACGCGCGAGATGAATCTTCATCCGCCGCTGCACTATCTGCTGCAGCGCTGGTCGCTCAAGCTCGATCTGCCTCGCTGGCTCGGCTCCCGTCTGCCGAGCATGATCGCCGGCCTCATCACCGTTCTGGCTCTCTTCCGCTTCGCCGCAAGGCACTTCGGCAACACCATCGGCATGACCGCCGCTGCCGTGTTTCTCTGCGGTCCAGCCGTCGATCTCGCATGGCAGAACCAACCGTACATGCTCCTTCTGTGCGCGCTTATTCTGCTCCTCTTCGCCTGGGACAAGGCGGTCGAGCCCGATCGCACCTGGCGGAGTGTGGTCTGCGTCCTGCTCGCCAGCCTCGCCATTGTCGCCGACCACCGCACGGGCGTTGTCTGTCTCCTACCCTTCGCTGTTGGAGAGGCGGTCCGCTTCAGGCGCGGCCGCCGCGCGGACTGGCCGCTGTGGCTGTGCCTCCTCGCCCCCTTCCTGCTCGGTATCGTCTACCAGATTCGTTTCCTCCAAACCAAATCCCTTACTGACGAATACCTGCCCTCGCTTGTGATGTCCTGGAACATCTACGGCGACCTGCTCTACGACTTCTTCTTCGCCACTGCCGTCTGTGTGCTCCTCCTTGCCCTCATGTCGTACCTGGGCGAGTCTGCCTCACTCCGCCAGCGCATTCTGCGTCCAGAGGCGCTGGCTATGCTCTGCGCCATCTCCCTCCTGCCGCTTGTGACGCTCAGCTTCTGCGCCATCATCGGCATTGCCATCCTCATCCCGTGGTTGATCGCGAACCGTTCGCGCGCGCCCAGGACTCTTTCTGTCTTCATTTTTTGCACGCTCGTTGCCAGCGTCATCCAGAAAGCCTCTACGGAATGGGCCGTCGGGGGCACCTATGCTGCCGCACTCTTCCAGACAGGCCGCGTTCCTATCCATCTGCAGGATCTCAACCCTTCACTCCCCATTGTCGACGCCAGCGCTGCCACCTTTATAGAAATGTCAGACCGCGAATCCGCCCCTATCGTCTCGCGTCTCTACTACCTCACCGATCACAACGCGGCCCTTCGTTACTCCGGCTACTCCAGCGAGTCCAGCTTCACGCTCCTTGAGAAGCAAGAGGACATTCGTAAGACCCTCGAACTCCGCTCTCACACAGCCAAGCTCCGGGACTTTGTTGCCCTGCATCCCAGCTTCTACATGATTGCCGCCTACCCGGCCGTCGACGATTGGCTTCCCCGCAAGCTCGCCGACAGCGGCGTCAACAGCGACTATCTGGGCAAGTTCGTCTCCTCCTACGACAATGACGATATCTTTCTTGTCACCGTCCCTCCCGGAGCCCTCGATACCGCGAACGCCGGCTTCAAACCGAACGACGAACGCGTGCTCTCCTTTCACACCCAGAACTGATCGTGCACGCAGCATCCGGCCACCACCCGGTACGATGCTCCATAGCTTCACAGATCCTTGTTAAGGAATGCGCTCTCCTCTGCAAGCGGCACGACCTCATGGCCCCGGCCTGCACGCAAGAAGGTCTGCATCCACCGCTGCCGCAGCGAATCTAACCCGCTATGGAAAAGAGATCTCTCGGTGGCAGCGGCCTTTCCGTAGTCCCCCTCACCCTCGGCGGCAACGTCTTCGGCTGGACCATCGACAAAGCGAAGTCCTTTGAGATCCTCGATGCCTTCGTAGACCGCGGCTTCAACTTCATCGACACGGCCGATGTCTATTCGCGGTGGGCCACCGGCAACCAGGGCGGCGAATCTGAAACTATTCTTGGCGAGTGGTTTCAGCAGACCGGCTCTCGCAAGAAAGTCGTTCTTGCCACCAAGGTCGGCATGGACCTCGGCGACGGTAAGCAGGGCCTCAGGAAGCAGCGCATTCTCGAAGCCGCCGAGGCCTCACTCAGACGCCTTCAGACCGACTACATCGATTTGTATCAGTCGCACAAAGATGACGAGTCCACGCCGCTCAACGAGACTCTCGAGGCCTACCAGCAGCTCATCAAGGACGGCAAGGTGCTTGCCATCGGAGCCTCCAACTACAAGGGCGCGCGCCTCACCGAAGCACTTGAGACTGCCAGCAGGCTCCGCCTGCCACACTACACCGCGCTCCAGCCAGACTATAACCTCTACGACCGGCAGGACTACGAGACGGACCTCGCCCCGGTAGCAGAGAAGTACGGCGTCGGCGTGATTCCGTACTTCTCGCTTGCCGCCGGCTTTCTCACCGGCAAGTACAAATCCAAAGCGGATGCGGAGGGCAAAGCTCGAGGCGGCAAGGTCGCGAAATACTTCGATGCCCGCGGCGAAAAGATCCTGAAAGCACTCGGCGACATCGCGCAGCAGACTGGCGCGAAGGAAGCATCGATTGCGATTGCATGGCTTCTCGCCCAGCCCACCATCACTGCTCCGATTGCCAGCGCCACCTCCGTAAACCAGCTCAGCAGCCTCTTCGCTGCCGTCGATCTAGAACTTACCCCCGAGCAGCTCCAAAGCCTGACTGACGCCAGCGCCTGGTAGCTTTCCTGATCACTCTGCCATCCACTCAGGTGGCAGCGGTTCAATCCTGCCCAGTAAAACGATGTACGCCGCAATCCCGACCATCAGGTAGATCGCGGCGACACCAAAGGCCCACGCATAAGTCTTCGTCGCGGTCACCAGGTATCCCGTCACAATCGGCGCAGCGATGCCGGAGATCTGGTTAGACAGATTCACGATTCCGCCTACCGTGCCCACGCGGCCACGCGGCGCGATGATCGACGGAATCGACCAGCCGATCGGCGCGGCGGCCGCAAGTCCGCCGAGGCACACACTGATCCACAGAAGAGCGCGAGGTGTTGTGTGGGCGTGCGCCGCTCCGAGAATGCCCAGGCCGAACGACGTGCCGCCGACCAGGATGGTCTTACGCACGCGACTCGCATCCCAACCGCGCTGAAGCAGCACGTCAGAGATGTAGCCCGCGGAAAGGCCGGTTGCCGTCGCAAAGAGCCAGGGCACACCGGTATACAAAAATGAGTGCAGCAGATCGATGCCGAGAGCGGAGGAAAGGTAAGTCGGCAGCCATGTCAGCAGCAGGTAGAAGACGTAGTTGTAGGAGCCGAAGCCGAGAGCCAGGCCGAGCACCTTCGGCTGGCGAAGCAGATAGCCAAAGGATGGTGCCGCCGGCTCTTTGCCGGAGGGCTCCAGTGATCCGGTTGGCTGCATCTCGATCAGCAAACGTTCTTCGTCCGTCAGGCCGCGATCCTCTGCTGGATCGCGGTACATGCGGGAGAACAGGGCCAGATACCCCAGACTCAACAGGCCGGTGACTGCGAAGCTCCATCGCCAGCCAACCTTCAGCAGAAGGAGACCGAGGATCGGGACGCCGAGAGCGGAGGCAAGCTTGGCCGCGCTGTCAAAAAGAGCCGTCGCGAAGCTTCGTTCCTCCCCCGGAAACCACAGACCGACAGCCTTGGCGTTGCCGGGAAACGTCGGCGCTTCACCAACGCCAAGCAGAAGCCGTGCTGCAAAAAAGCCGCCGAAATTCGGCGTGATGGCTGCGGCAAAGGACGCCACGGCCCAGAGCGCCGTGCTGACGCGTCCGACCCGCCGCACACCAAAGCGATCCAGCAGAACACCCACCGGAAGCTGGCACACAGCGTACGTCCAGTTGTAGGCCCCGGAGAGATAGCCAAAGGCAATGTTCGAAATACCGAAGCTTGTAACCAGAGCCGCGTGCGAGACAGAAAGATTGACCCGGTCGAAGTAGTTGACCAGCACGCCCAGACCAAGAAGCCAGGCGATACGCCAACGACGAGGATGCGGCCGCGAGATGGACCCGGGCCTCACTGCGGTCCGATCCATATGGCAGTCGGCAACGCCCTAAGCTCTTCCCGCCAGCTGCCGCAACACATACTGCAGGATGCCACCATGCTGGTAGTAGAGGATCTCCTGCGGCGTATCGATCCGCACCCGCACGCTAAACTCCTTCGTCTTGCCCAGGTCGGACTCCGCGATCACCGTCAGCACCTTACCATCCGCAAACTTTCCGTCCAGCATCGCCTTCAGCGCACCTGGTTGATCGCCAAGCGAGAACACCTCTTCGCCTGTCAGCAGCAGCGAATCCACCGTCTGTCCCGGTAGAAACTCCAGCGGCAATATGCCCATTCCTACCAGGTTCGAGCGATGAATCCGCTCGTAGCTCTCGGCAATGACAAACCGGATCCCGAGCAACCGTGGTCCCTTCGCCGCCCAGTCGCGCGACGACCCCGACCCGTACTCCTTGCCCGCCAGAATTGCCAGCGGCGTCCCTCGCTCCCTGTATGCCACGCTCGCGTCGTAGATCGACATCGGCAGATCTTCCGGCAGCAGCCGCGTCACACCGCCCTCCGTCCCCGGCGCCAGCCTGTTCTTCAGCCGCACATTCGCAAACGTTCCACGTACCATCACCTCATGGTTGCCGCGCCGCGAGCCATAGCTGTTGAACTCATTCGGCTTGACTCCATGCTCGGTCAGATACCTGCCCGCCGGCCCGTTCTGCTTGATCGATCCCGCCGGTGAAATATGATCCGTCGTCACCGAATCGCCCAGCACGGCCAGCACACGCGCGCCCTGAATATCCTCCACCGCCTCGGGCGTCGCCGGCATGCCATCGAAGTACGGGGCCTTGCGGATGTACGTCGAATCGGCCTCCCATTCATACGTGTTTCCGGAAGGAAACTTTAACTGCTGCCAGTTGCCGTCGCCCTCGCTCACGCCGCCATACTGATCCAGAAACATCTGTGGATCGATGCACGTGTGCACCATCTCCGAGACCTCCGCCTGCGTCGGCCAGATGTCTTTGAGATACACCGGCTGCCCCTTCCTGCCGCTGCCTAATGACTGCGTCTGGAAGTCGTGCTCGATGTGCCCCGCCAGCGCATACGCGACCACCAGCGGCGGACTCATCAGATAGTTCGCCCGCACCTCAGGCGATATGCGCCCTTCAAAGTTCCGATTTCCGCTCAGCACACTTACCGCCACCAGGTCGTGCTCTTCGATCGCCTTCGACACATCCGTCGGCAGCGGCCCGGAGTTCCCAATGCACGTCGTGCATCCATACCCCACCACCTGAAATCGCAGCGCATCCAGATACGGCAGCAGCCCGGCCCGCGTGTAGTAGTCCGTCACCACGCGGCTTCCCGGCGCAAGCGACGTTTTCACCCACGGCGGTGTCCGCAGCCCCGCCTCCACCGCCTTCTTCGCAAGCAATCCCGCCGCCATCATCACATAAGGATTCGACGTGTTTGTGCACGATGTAATCGCCGCAATCACAATCGAACCGTCCCGCAGATACGGCTCCGGATCGATCCCGAAGCGCTGCTGCACACTCGTGATCAACTCCGCCACCGCCGGTTGCTGCACCACCGCGGGCGAGTCATCATGCGTTGTCGCAATCACCTGCACAAACTCCGGTACCTCCGGCGCCGCCATGCCAGAGCTGCTCGTCACATCACCCGTCGCGCTCGCGGTTCCGCCCTCACCCTCCCACCGGACCATCTGCCGCGCCGCCTGCCGGTTCGCGTTGGGCCCCTGCAGCATCGGCAGCTGCCGCGCAAAGCTCGACGGCGTCTCTGACAGCAGCACGCGATCCTGCGGCCGCTTCGGCCCCGCCACACTCGGCTCCACCGTTGCTAAGTCCAGACTCAACGTCGCCGTGTACACCGCCTCCGGGACCTCCGGCGTGTAGAACATCCCTTGCTCGCGAAAGTACGCCTCCGTCAGCGCAATATGCTTCTCCGTCCTCCCCGTCAGCCGCAGATACGTCAGCGTCTCCGCATCAACCGGAAAGATCCCGCACGTCGCCCCATACTCCGGCGCCATATTTGCAATCGTCGCCCGATCCGCCAGCGGCAGCTCGCTGATTCCTGGCCCGTAGAACTCCACGAACTTGCCCACCACGCCAAACTTCCGCAGGCTCTCCGTCACCGTCAGCACCAGGTCCGTCGCCGTCGTTCCCTCGCGCAGCTTGCCCGTCAGCCGGAAGCCCACGACCTGCGGTACCAGCATGCTCACCGGCTGCCCCAGCATCGCGGCCTCGGCCTCAATGCCGCCCACACCCCATCCCAGCACGCCCAGACCGTTCACCATCGTCGTGTGCGAATCCGTCCCCACCAGCGTGTCCGGGTACGCCATGATGTTGCCCGCCGCATCCGGCTCCGTCGTAAACACCACCCGCGCCAGATACTCGAGGTTCACCTGGTGGCAGATTCCCATGCCCGGCGGCACCGCCGAGAAGTTCCGGAACGCCGTCTGTCCCCACTTCAGGAACGCGTAACGTTCCCGGTTCCGTTGAAACTCGAGCGCCGCGTTCAGGTCGTACGACTGCGCCGTGCCAAACTCATCCACCTGCACCGAGTGATCGATCACCAGCTCCGCCGGCTGCAGCGGATTGATCCGCTCCGGGTCGCCGCCGAGCGTGCGCATGGCATCCCGCATCGCCGCCAGATCCACAATCGCCGGCACGCCTGTGAAGTCCTGCATCAGCACCCGCGCCGGCATGTACGCAATCTCGCGCGAAGGTTCAGCCGCCGCATCCCACGTCGCTAGAAAGCGGATATCTTCTGCCGTCACTGTCCGCCCGTCCTCGTGCCGCAGCAGGTTTTCAAGCAGAATCTTAAGCGAGAACGGCAGCCGCGCCAGGTCGATACCCTCCTTCGCCAGAGACTTCAGGCTGAAGAAGGAAACGGTCGTGTCACCAGAGCGAAGCGCAGCCGCGGCGTAAAAACTATCAGGGTGGTTCGGGGAAACAGGCATGTCGATCATCTCCAGGAAAGCGCTCATCGGAGCGGGACGCGCAGCCCAAGACACGCACGCAAGCGCGCTTCGGCAACGAACAGAGACTAACAAAAGAAGCAAGCAGCAGGAATGTGGCAAGGGAGGAAGCAGGCGTGACGTTACGACCGGCCGCGATCACGGCGGCCACGGCGGAATCGCTTTGTCCTGGAGACGGAGCCTGCCATACCGTTATGGTACGACTTCTTTGTGCCTCGGCGGCAACCCGCCAGCAGCCGCAGTCGCCAAGCAACGCTTCTCCTTCTCCAAACGCCGCAGACCCCGGCGGAGATCGCTACTGTTCGTGCAACGCCCGCGCCGGCGAGTCAAGCGGTTGAGCGGATTGCAGCCGCCTGCTCACCCTCACTTCTCGCGCCGCAACCCCCACAGCACCTGCCGCAAGACCCCCATCCACACCGGCGCATCCATGGCCGTCGGCACCGCCCGCAGCAGCAATCGCCGCACCTGCGCCTCGTCACTCTTCGCAGGATGCCGCCGCACATACCCGGACACCTGCAGCACCTCGGCAAACAGCTCCCGCAGCCGGTCTACATCCCCGCTCGTCGCCATCGCTGGAGCAGAAATCACGCGCTCCATCTCCCGCTCCCGCACCAACTCATACAGACACACTGCCAATGCCTGCCCAAGGTTCATCGACGGATGCCGCACCCCCGCGTACTGCTCCATCGGAATCGTCACGAGCGCATGGCAATGACTCAGCTCCTCGTTGCTCAGCCCCGTCTTCTCCGAGCCAAACAGCAGCCCTACCCGGTGCACTGCATTGTCCACCATATGCTCCCGCACCCGCGCCGCCGCGTCCTTTAGCGTCCACAACGGGTGCTCGAGCGCCCGCTCTCCTACGGCCGTCGTCCCCAGCACCAGCGTGCACGTCCGCACCGCTTCAGCGACACTCCCCGGCGTCGCTGCACGCGCCACCACTTCGTCCGCATCGATCGCCGCCCGCGCCGTCTCAAGCGGCACCGGATAGTCACTCACCACCGCCAGCCGCCCGAACCCAAAATCATGCATCGCCCGCGCCACCGCGCCGATGTTGTTCGGGTTCCGCGCCCGCACCAGCACCACCTCTACGCGCGCCCGCTCCTTCGCCGTCAGCAACCCCGCACCTCCCTCGACTCACCTCCTATTCTCACGCAGACGAGCACCCCGATCCCTGGTGCCATCCTGAGCGCAAGCGTCCTTCAAGTCGTCATCCTGAGCGCAGCGGAAGGATCCCCTGCATTCGCATTTAACCACGGAGCGCAGCGACGTACACCCGCACCAGACAAAGCGGCCGGCAGGATCTCTCCCGCCGGCCGCGCGTTGCCTTCCCTGCCTACCGCCGTTCGCCGCCGCCACCCTCACGTCGAGCCCCGTTGTGGTTCTCCCGCTCGATCTGCCGGCTTGCGCCGTTCTGCTCACGATTCACCTGCTGTCGTTCCTGCCGGTTCATCGCTCCTCCATTCGCATTGCGATCCGCCTGCACCTGCCGGTCAATATTGGCCTGCCGCTGGTCTGCCCGTGCTGTCTCGCCCGCCGTCATCCTTCCGCTGGCCGTGCCATTCGCAATCCGCTGCTGCTGATTCGCACTTCGGTCGTTCGCCACGCCACGTGCCGGCGTAAAGTTCTGCCGGTCCCCGACCCGCGCCTGCGCCGCCATCCCCGGTGCCCCATGGTTCACACTCGCAAACTGTCCCCGATCCTGGCTCGCATAGGTCTGGTGCTGCATTTGGTTCTGCGTCGGGTTGAAGTGCTGCTCGCGCCCCGCCTGCATCTCCTGTGGCGTCGCCCGTGCCTGCAGCCCGCCATTGCCGCCGTTGTAGCTCACGCGATTATTTGTAACGTTGTTGTTCACAATCACCGTCTGGTTATACGTGTTGTGAATGTTCGTTACGTTGATGTTATTCACCGTGCGGTTGTAGTTGAAGGAGTTGCCGCGCCAGTAGCCGCCACCATACCCCACGCCGCCGTAGCCGAACCCGTAGTTCACGCCTCCATAAAAGCCCACGTGCGGTCCCCAATATCCGGCATGCCACAGGAACGCGCTTCCACCCCATCCCCAGTAGCCCGGTGTCCACAAAACTCCCACTGACGGCGGCTGAACCCATACGCCCGGAACCCAGTAGTAGCCCGCATCCGCATACGCCCAGTACCCCGGAGTCCATATGTAACCGTCCCCGGGACAAATTGGCTGCGTGTATACCGGCAGCACCGGCGGCGCAAAACCGACCGAAATGAAGACCGAGCCGAACGCGGGCACAGACGCAGCAACCACCGTTGCCGCCGCCAGAAGAAAAAATCGAAGTTTCGTCAAGAATTGCATGGGCGTTCTCCGCTGGCGTGGCCCTTACAGCACCACCACCATCTCGCTGAGCTCGTCTGCTCAGCAGCCACCCATACTGACACGACACCTTTTCAATAGTTGCCCCACTTTCGTGGGAGACTCACAAACGGATCTACGGGGTCGACGGCGCAAAGCTCCGCAACTCCTCCACCGTCCGTGCATCCATCCGCACCAGCATGGCGACGAGCAGCTCCACCATCTCGTCGAAGTCCTTCCGGTTCACGATCCCATTGTGCGAGTGCGTGTAGCGCACTGGCACCACCAGGTTCACCGTCGGCGCGCCCGTTCCGCCCGTCTGCATCTCCGCCGAGTCATCCCCGTATCCCTGCACCAGATCGCTCTGCAGCGGCAGCCCCTTGTCCGCCGCCGTCCTTCTTACAAATGCCACCATCTTCCGGTTCGCAATCGTGCTCGAGTCATACAGAAACATCCCCGGCCCCGCGCCCAGCTTCACCTGCGTCTCCTCCGGCCTGTCGCCCGGCACATCGCCCGTGATCCCGCCCTCAAGCGCCACCCCGATCTCCGGCCGCACCATCGCCGTCGCCGCTCTCGCTCCGCGCAGCCCTACCTCCTCCTGCGTCGTCGCCACATAGAAGAGCTGGTTCGCGTGCGGCAGCTTCGCCGTCTGCCGCATCGCCTCGAGCAGCACTGCGCAGCCAATGCGGTCATCCCACGCCTTGCCCAGGTAGTTGTCCGTCCCGTTCATCACCGCAAACGGCGCATCCGGCACCACCGGATCCCCTGGCTCCACCCCCATTGCCTTCACCTCATCCGCCGTCTTCGCCCCCACATCCAGATAAATCCCGTCCCGCGGAAAGACAGTGTTCCGCTCCGCCGCCGGCAGCACATGAATATCCCGGATCCCCGTCACCGCCCGCACCGGTCCCTTGGACCCGATGATGATCCAACGCTGGTCCACCAACGCCTGGTCCAGCCACCCGCCCAGCATCTGCATGGAGAGAAACCCCGTCGGCGTCACCCGCCGCACCATCCCGCCCAGCTCGTCCATGTGCGCGTCAATCATGATCCGCGGCCCACTCGTCCCTTGCTGCGCCACCACGCTTCCCGTGCCGTCATACCGGATCGCCGCCGTCGCGAGCGGCGTCATCTCGCGCACCATGATCGCCCGCACCGCCTCCTCCGCACCCGACGGCCCTGGCGCGTTCGACAGCCTCTCCAGCAGCGCCATAGTCCTGTCGCCGCCAGCCTGGGCCATCGCGCTCACATTGCCACTGAGAACTGCCAGCAGCACAATGCCCTCCACCAAACCACGCATCCTGATCATCCGCGGAGGATACCACTCGCGCTCGCGCGTTTCTCGCCTGCCGGCAAACCTCGGGTTGCCGCTGCCACTACGCCGCGTTTGTTACGTCGACCCTCTCTGGTGAGGCAACTACAGCTTCGCAGCAGGTTGCCAGGAACAGGGCTGCCGAGTCCTTGTCATCCGCGCATCAGCTTTCGAGGCCGGGTCTGGAGCGCCGAACGCGGGCGAGGAGGGCGGCGGGGCGGAGGAAGTGCGGGTACTCTGTTAGGCCGGCGAGAAAGGCGGGGAGGTGATCCTGCGCGAGGCGGAGGGAGGTGGGGAGAACGTAGAGGTTCATGACGGCTTCTGAGAGGAGCAGGGACCAGGCGGCGGCGTAGAGGCCGGCGTGCTTGGCGGCGAGATAGGTGACGCAAACGGTGATGCTGGTGCCGGCGATGTACCAGGCGGCGAGGCGCTGGTGCTGGTTGGTCGAGGTGATGAGGACCGACGAGGTAGACCAGAGGGCGTAGGCGATAACGACCAGCAGAAGAATGGCGAGCAGCGGGCGGCTGGGCGGGACATGGCCGGCGGTCCAGTGATGCAGGAACCAGGGCCCGACGGTGATCATGCTGAGGACGATGACGACGGCGACGATGAGGGCGAGCTGGCAGGCGCGGCGGTGAAGTGAGCGGACGAGCGGGATGTCCCCGGCGCCGAAGGAGAGGGCGAGCTCGGGCTCAAAGGTGGCGTTGACCATTTGCACCATCTGCAGGGCGACGCGGGAGACGGTGCGGGCGGTGCCGAAGACGACGACGGCGGTGGGGCCAAGGGCGTAGCCGACGGCCATGAGGGTGCCCTGGAGATTGAGGGCGTTGCCGATGGGGAAGCCCATGAAGGCGAGGGCGGGGCCGGTGATGCGGCGGATCTCGGCCAATGAGGCGTGGCGAAAGCCGAACTCGATCCAGGGGACGTCGCGCTTAACGAGCAGTGACAGGATCAATGTGCCGAGGGCGTTGGCGCAGGCGAAGACCAGGGCGACGGAGCGGACGCCGCCGCCAAGGATGACGGGAATGAGCATAGCGGCGAAGGCGCTGAGGGTCATGATGGTTTTGACTAAACCCCCAAACGGGTACCTGCCTATAGACCGGTAGGCGGCCTGAAGGAGCTGCTCCAGCTGGCCGAGCAGGACGGAGACGCCGAGGTAAAAGATGACCCACTTGGTGTCGGTTTCGCCGATGGCGTTGAGGTGGAGGTGCCGGCCGACGGGGAAGACGTAGAGGATGGCGGAGCCGACCAGGATGGTGGCGGTGCAGATGCCGCAGATGAGCCACCAGGAGGACTGGAAGGAGCGGAGAGCGGCCTCGCGGTTGCCAGCGGCCTCGGCCATAGCCATCTCGTTGCCGGCGACGGAGCCGAAGCCGACGTTGGCGAAGGAGAGCGTGGAGGGGATGGAGGAGACGATGAGCCACTCGCCGTAGAGCGGGACGGACCAGAAGTGCAGGAAGACGGGAACCTGTACGAGCTGGATGATGGTGCTGGCGAGCTTGCCGATCCAGTTGGAGACGAAGCCGAGGAAGAGCCGGCGCTGGGTCTTGCTGTCCATGGGCTTGGGGAGGTCCTTGTGTAGGGATTGTAGCTGGGGGCGATGTCAGCCGCGCGACGTCGAAGGTTGGTGGATGGCTGGAGGGGCGGCGGCGATCCACAGCTGAAGGCCAAACTCGAAGCTGCTGGTTGGCTTCTGGCTTCCGAGGACGCCGGCGGCTTCGAGGGCGGTCATGCCGTGGAGAAAGGCCCAGAGGGCGACGGCAGCTTCGGGAGTTTGCCGCGCGCCGTAGAGGTTGCTCACCTGCTGCTGCACGAAGCGCCACATCGCGATGTGGGCAGGCTCTGAGCCGGCTTCTGCCACCGAGGGCAACAGGGTGAGAGCAAAGAGCTGTGGTTTGTCGCGGGCAAAGCGCACGTAGGCGCGGGCGAGGCCGCGGATGGCGGCTTCAGGCGGCTTTCTGCCGACGGCTGTCTGCAGCACACCGAAGAGCTGACGCTGGCTCTCTTCAGCGAGGGCGGCTTCGAGCGCGGCGCGGTCGGCGAAGTAGCGGTATAGGGCGTTCGGGGCGAGGCCGAGGGTGGCGGCGACGCTGCGCAGGGAGAGAGCGGCGAGACCATCGCGAGCGACCTGCTCCAAGGCAGCCGCGAGGATGGCTTTTCGATCTGTTTTGGCGGGATACGGCATACCAGATCACTGTACCTGTTGCGCCGCGCGAGCTGAAGGTGTACGGTGTACCTGTTGAAGGTGATCGCTGTACATGTTTGCGAATGAGGAGATGCAGGATGGCGAAGGCAGTGGTAGTTACGGGAGCATCGACGGGGATCGGGCGCGGGATCTGTGAGGTCCTGGTGGCGAAGGGGTTCAAGGTGTTTGGCACGGTTCGTAAGGCGGCGGATGGGGATCGACTGGAGGCGGAGCTGGGTCGGTCCTTCGCGCCGCTGCTGATGGATGTGACGGATCCGGCGGCGGTGGCACGAGCGGCGGAGACGGTGCGCGCGGCGCTGGGGCGATCGACCCTGGCGGGGCTGGTGAACAATGCAGGCATCAGCGTGACGGGACCTCTGCTGCACCTGACGATGGAGCAGTACCGGCAGCAGCTGGAGGTGAACCTGATTGCGCCGTTGCTGGTGACGCAGGCCTTTGCTGATCTGCTGGGGAAAGATCGAACGCGGGAGGGCGGACCTGGTCGCATCGTGAACATCAGCTCTGTGGGGGGCAAGATGGGCGTTCCGTTTCTGGGCGCCTATGTCGCTGCGAAGCACGGCCTGGAAGGGATGTCCGAGGTGCTTCGGCGCGAGCTGCTGCTGTACGGGATTGACGTGATTGTGATTGGTCCGGGCTCGGTGGTGAGTGCCATCTGGGATAAGGCGGAGGCGGAGGACGCGACAAGGTACGATCACACCGACTATGGTGCGAGCCTGAAGCGCTTCACGACGTACATGGTTCGAGAGGGCCGGAAGGGCCTACCACCCCAGGTGATTGGCAGGACCGTATATGAGGCGCTGACTGCGCGCAAGCCCAAGGTGCGCTATGCGGTGGTTCCGGAGAGATTCAAGAACTGGACGATGCCGCGGCTGCTGCCGAAGCGGGTGCTGGACCGGCTGATGGCGAAGCAGATCGATCTGCTATCGTCATGAGGCTTCGCGGGGGGTGTGCTGGCGGAGGGCGCGGTCGAGGGCGACTTTTTCCTGCATGAGAGAGGTGAGGACGGCGTCGTTCTTGTGGCGCTGGGCCTCGGTGAGGAGATGGCGGATCTCGCGCTGGCGGCGCTCCATGCGGCGGCGCTCGAGGGTGTGGAGGGCGTTGGCGACGAGCTCGGGGGTGGGGTGGCCGGCGTGGGGGGAGTCGAAGGCGACGGACACGGTTTCGAGGGCGCGGGCGAGCAGGGCGCGCGAGGCGTCGGACGGGGCGGCGTCGAGGGGGTTGGAGGGGGCGGGAGCGTTGGCGAGGATGTCGAGGAGCTCGCCGGCGGGGAGGCCGTCGATGTACTCGGGGTTATTGATGAGTTCGGCGGCGGCGAGCTGGCGGGCGGGGTCGGACTCGGGGAGGACAAGGGCGCGGAGGAGCACGCGTTCGGTCTCGCTGGCGGGTTCGCGCGTGGGGGTGGAGCGGATGCTTTCGACCTTGGCGGCGGCGGCCTGGCGGATCTCCTGGCGAAGGATGGCGGACTCGATCGAGAGCTTCTGGGCGGCGTCGGCGGCGAACTCGTCGCGATGAAGGGCGTTGGGCATGCGGCGGATATGAGGGAGGAGGAAGTTCATGGCCTTGACCTTGGCTTCGGGGGTGCGGGCGGGGAAGAGCTGGCGGGCGCGGTCGATGAGGTAGTCGGCGTGGCGTTTGGCACCGCGGAGGGCTGCCATGTAGGCCTCCATGCCGCGCTCGCGGACGAAGCGGTCGGGGTCGAGGCCGCCCTCGAGCGCGACGACCTTGACCTCGAAGCCCTCTTCGGTGAGCAGCGCGATGGACTTCTCGGCGGCGGTGGCGCCGGCCTGGTCGGGGTCGAAGTTGACGACGACGCGGTGGGTGAAGCGGGAGAGAAGGCGGACCTGGTGCTCGGTAAAGGCGGTGCCGGAGGTGGCGAGGACGTTGCGGACGCCGGCCATGTAGACGGAGATGCAGTCCATCTGGCCTTCGACGAGGAGGGCGAAGTCATGCGAGCGCATGTCGGCCCTGGCCTTGTCGAGGTTGAAGAGCATATGGCCCTTCGAGAACAGCGGGGTCTCGGGCGAGTTGAGGTACTTGGCGATGGGCCGGCCCTTGCCGTCGGTGTCGTCGAGGGCGCGGGCGGTGAAGGCGATGACCTTGCCCGCCTCATTCGCGATGGGGAAGGTGATGCGTTTGCGGAAGCGGGCGTACATCTGGCCCTGCGAGCCGTCGGCGCCTTCCTTCGCGCTGAAGAGGCCTGAGGCGCGCATGGCCTCTTCTGGAAAGTGGGGGCGGAGGGCGTCGCGCATGCCGTTGAAGTCGTCGAGCGCGTAGCCGAGGCGAAAGGTCTTGATGGTCTCGGGGGTGACGCCGCGGCCGGTGAGGTACTCACGGGCGCGGGCGGCTTCGGGGGAGTTGAGCGCCTGCTGGAAGTACTGGGTGGCGGCCTCGTGGATGTCGATCAGCTGGCGACGGATGCCGGCTTCGCGAGCCTCCTCGGGGGAGGAGAACTCGCGCTTTGGAAGAGGGATGCCGGCCTTGGTAGCGACGGAGCGGACGGCCTCGGGGAAGGGGATGTTCTCAAGCTTCATGACGAAGGTGAAGACGTCGCCTTTTTCGTGGCAGCCGAAGCAGTAGAAGTAGCCGTGGGCGGCGTTGACCGAGAAGGAGCCGGTCTTTTCTTTGTGGAAGGGGCAGAGGCCGGTGTAGTTCTGGGCGCCGGATTTTCGCAGGCGGACGTAGTCGCCGATGATCTTGACGATGTCGGCCTGCTGCTTGACGAGTTGGGCGAAGTTGTCGGGCATGGTGGAGGTCGCTTTGCCTGGGCTTCGGGTCCGGTATCAGGCGCTCTACCCTGCCCCCCTGCTATTTGATTTCAAAATATTCAATCAATACGACTTAGGGTTGGATCTCCGGGAGACTTAAGGAGCTGTTTACGGGGGGCTGGCAACGCCTATTCTTTCATCTCGTGCGATGGGGTCAAAGTCTTAGTTTAGGCGGAGGACAGGCGGGATTGGGCCATTGCGGGAGCGGGGCCTTTCCCGGACTGGGTCCGATCGGGTCTTCAGGCGCGGATGCCTCTGTGTTCGTCAGGGCTGCCGCGGTGATCGTATGCCTTTGAGGATGAGATCAATCCCGGCGAGAAAGTCCGCCCGATCGTCGTGATCTCGTATCTGTCCGGCCATGCTCCGCGCGAAGGGATACTGCTTTGTATCGAGCTGCGACCAGGCGGTTGAGACGGCCTCAAGGAAACTGCCTCTGTCGAGGCCTTGTGTCCGGGCAAGCTGCCTGTTGGCCGCGTTCTGACTGCTGACGCCAAGGATGTAGGCCATCAAGGCGCCCACTGCCGCCCATTGTTGCTCGTCCGGCACACCCAGAGCACAGATCTGCTGACCGATACGTTCAAGGATGCGCACGATAGACAACAGCCCTGGAGTGCGTGTGAGGGCCGAGCCCACCCACGGGTGTTCATCAATGAGGTCGAATATGCCGAGCGCGACAGCGCGGATCGTTGACTCGGGCGTGGTGACGGCAAGCGCGTTCAAGGTTTGCGCGACCATCGTGTCGCAGGCGGAGGTCAGCAGGTCGCTTTTGCTGGCGATGTGCCAATAGAGAGCACCGGGACCGGTGGCCAGGCGCTCTGCAAGGGCACGGTAGGTCAGACCGTCTTCTCCGCAGCTATCCAAGAGTTCGATCGATGCTTCGATGATGCGTTCGCGAGAGAGCGACTGCTCCCGCCGTCCGGCGCTGCGAAGTCTTTCGGCCATGTTTTATCTTGACACGCTTGGAACATCATTCCAGAGTATTGGAATGATGTTCCAGTAAGTTGCCAGGGAGCGTGGGAGTGAGTGCGGATCAACAGCAAGCGGCAAACGACGTAGTTCTCTCCGGAACCGGGCCGGGAGGACAGCCAACCAGACGAACACTCTTTCCGACCAGCGGCCAATCGCTGGTTTGCTCACAGGAGGCAGTATGACAACTTCAGTCACACTCATTGGTGCCGGGCTTGGCGGCCTGATGCTGGCGCGCGTGCTTCATGTTCACGGAGTTCGAGCGACGATCTACGAGGCCGAAGCCTCAGCCACGGCCCGGGCACAGGGCGGCATGCTCGACATCCATGAGGGAAACGGACAGCTTGCCTTGAAGGCTGCGGGCCTGTTTGAGAGCTTTCTCGCTCTCGTTCACCCAGGCGGGCAGCAGAGCCGGGCGCTCGACAAATACGGTACCGTGCTGCTCGACGCCCCCGATGATGGTACGGGCGGGCGGCCGGAGGTACCCCGGGGAGAGCTTCGCCGGATGCTGCTCGAATCGCTTCCTGCCTATACGGTCCAATGGGGGCACAAATTTACGTCGGCGGCTCCACTTGGCGACGGCCGGCATGTGCTGACGTTCGCAAATGGCCTGGTTGTGACGACGGAGCTGCTGGTGGGCACGGATGGGGCGTGGTCGAAGGTCCGACCGCTGCTGTCCGAGGCGAAACCGACGTATGCCGGCATCACCTATGTCGAGACCTACCTGCACGACAGTGACACCCGCCACCGGGCGAGTGCTGAAGCGGTTGGCGGAGGCGCCCTGTTTGCCCTGGCTCCTGGACGGGGCATTATGGCGCATCGCGAGCCCGGGGGCGTGCTGCATAGCTATGTGGCGTTGAAGAAACCGGAGGCTTGGATTGCCGGCATCGACTTTTCAGACCCGAGGCAGGCCGCGGCCCGCGTCGCCCGGGAGTTTGACGGCTGGGCTCCGGCGCTGACAGCGTTGATTACGGACGGCGAGACGGCGCCTGTGCCGCGCCCCCTTCACACGCTCCCGGTCGAGCATCGATGGGCCCGCGTGCCTGGCGTTACGCTGCTCGGGGACGCGGCGCACCTGATGATTCCGTCTGGCGAGGGGGCGAATCTGGCACTGTATGACGGCGCGGCGCTCGGGAAGGCCATAGCTGACCATCCAAGTGATGTGGAAGCCGCACTCACCGCGTACGAGCAGGACCTCTTTCCGCGCAGTGCGGCCGAGGCTCTAGAGGCAGACCGGATGCGCGAGGTGCTGTTCGGCGACAACGCGCCCCAGAGCCTGCTCGATTTTTTCGCACACACGTAGACCAGGCGAGAGTCGCCCTGCAGTCTGGAGCGACGACTCCCAGCCGGGTCGCACAACCACTCGCTTTCGCAGGATCGATATGGGTGTATCGCTCTCCGCTCCCCGTGAACCGTTCCGCACCCCGGTACATCTAAAAGAGTGTTATTCTACTCTTCGGGAACGTGCGCCCTTGATGCCCCGATCTTGCCCAAGATTGCGGCCGGCCTTGGCGGTCTTTACCGCCCTCAACACGTCTCGAAAACCAGGTAAAACCTCAGGGAATCCTCCCGGTGCGCTGTGCTGTGCGTCCCGCTCGAGTTGAAACCCAACACCACTATCTCGCAGGGAGCGCACGCTACCGTGGCTGAAGAACTCGATAAATACGAAGAAGACATCGATAAACTGATCGATACCGGCAAGGAAAAGGGCTATCTGACCTATGGCGAGGTCAATGATCTGCTGCCCGGCGATATCACCACGCCGGACGACCTAGACGATCTCCTGACCACCATCAACACGCAGGGGATCGACGTGCTCTCCGGAGAAGAGCGGCGCGGCCGCGGAGAGCGCGGCGAAGAGCGAGAGGTTGAGGCCGGCGAAGAGTCCGATGACGTCGAACTCGACCTCTCGCCCGGCACTCTCGAGAAGACCAACGACCCTGTGCGCATGTATCTCCGCGAGATGGGTACCGTCCCGCTGCTCACCCGAGAGGGCGAGGTCGAGATTGCCAAGCGTATCGAACGCGGGCAGATCCGCGTCATGAAGGCCATCTCCCGCTCGCCGATCGTTATTCGCGAGATCGTGGGTTTGGGAGAAGATCTGCGCCGCGGCGTCCGCAACATCAAGGAGGTCGTCACCTTTGATGAAGAGGAGCTCACCGAGGAGATCCTGCAGGCGCGCGTTCGCGCCACGGTGACTCGCGTGGACACGATCGTCAAGCACCAGAAGAAGGTCGCGACGCTTGAAGAAAAGCTGACTGCGGCAAACGACCTGAAGGACGCCAAAGCAAAGACCAAGGAAGTCCGCAAATCGCGCTGGCTTATTGGCCGCGAGCACGTCTTTATCAACCGCATCGTCCGCGAACTGAAGTACACCAACGGCGAGAAGAAGCGGCTGCTCGATAAGGTCAACAAGACTGTTGACTCCATGCGGACGCTTGAGCGGCAGATTAGGTCGCTTGATGCCAAGTTTGAGGCGTCACGCTCTGAAGAGCTCAAGAAGGAGTATCGACGGCAGCAGCGGAACTGCCGCGCGGATCTTGAACGCGTTGAGCAGGATGCTGGCATCCCGCTCGAGGACCTTAAGCGCACTCAGCGCGAGATGATCCAGGGCGACATGGACGCCGAGAAGGCCAAGCGCGAGCTCATCGAAGCCAACCTGCGCCTCGTCGTTTCAATTGCCAAGAAGTACACCAATCGCGGTCTTCAGTTCCTCGACCTCATTCAGGAGGGCAATATCGGCCTGATGAAGGCGGTCGACAAGTTTGAGTACCGCCGCGGTTACAAATTCTCGACCTACGCCACGTGGTGGATCCGGCAGGCCATTACCCGCGCTATTGCGGATCAGGCTCGGACGATCCGGATCCCGGTCCATATGATCGAGACCATTAATAAGCTTATCCGCACCTCGCGTCAGCTGGTGCAGGAGCTCGGTCGCGAAGCTTCGTCTGAAGAGATTGCCAAGCGCATGGATATCCCGGTCGCCAAGGTCCGCAAGGTCCTCAAGATCGCCCAGGAGCCTATCTCGCTTGAGACACCGATCGGCGAGGAGGAAGATTCGCATCTCGGCGATTTCATCGAAGATCGCATGGCCGTCAGCCCGTCGGACGCTGTCATCTCGGTGAATTTGAAGGAGTACACCTCGCAGGTTCTCCGCACGCTGACGCCGCGTGAAGAGCGCGTGATCAAGATGCGCTTCGGCCTTGAGGACGGCTCCGAGCACACGCTTGAAGAGGTCGGCCAGAGCTTTCAGGTCACCCGCGAGCGCATCCGCCAGATTGAAGCCAAGGCTCTCCGCAAGCTGCGCCATCCAAGCCGCAGCCGCAAGCTGAAGGCATTTGTCGACGGCGTAAAGGATATGTAGAGCAGGAAGCTTCCGAGGGCCACATCTCTGGTGCGGCCCTTTGCTTTTCGATTACAGCAAAGGAGAAGGAATATGGGTGAGATCGAAGCGATGAGCTCCTTGAACGAGCAGCAGCGGCTTTTGTTTCTGAACCAGATGTCCGCAAGCCGAAAGAGCGATGTCTCTGCAATCCTTCTTGCCTTCTTTCTCGGCAGCTTTGGAGCTCACCGGTTCTATCTGGGTCAGACGGGATGGGGCATCCTCTATCTGCTGTTCTGCTGGACCTTCATTCCTCACCTGGTCTCTTTTGTTGAATGTTTTTTGCTTCCAGGCCGTGTCCGCCGCTATAACGACGAGCTTGCGTACGAGGTTGCCGCCCGGGTTCGCAGGGCGTAAACACCGCGTTCGCGAGTGACCCGTTGCGTGAGGAGACCTACGTACAAAGCCCTCCGGGAAGGAGGGCTTTTATGACGAAACTGATACAGGGTTATGCTTGCGCCGCTGGTACGAAGCCGTCACACCCACTGATCGGCGTCACCTTCAGGTGCAGGGACATCAGCTTGGGGTGGCCGCATTCGTCGAGTACAGCAGCATCCGCGCTCTTGCTGCTCAGAATGGACACCAAAACCTGGCTCTTGGCGTGGTTCTCGCCGAAGTGATTACAAAGTCCGCACTGTCCCTCTTGAACTGTCTGCATGATCAAACCCTCTTCCTACTGTGACTCTGACTGGTTGAAGTGTGTTGCCTCGTTCACGACTCTTTCTTCACAGTAGACCGCGAGCTAAGTCCCGTAAATGGCGACTCTTATGGTCGCCGAAACGTCTATGAAAGACGACAGATCCGGTCCTTGATCCACCACTCCTTTCAGAGACAGTCAACGCCAGCTCACCACGATCGCAGTCTTCTCCTGCAGGAAGGTGATCGTGCTCATCCTGCCCTGCATCTCCACGCGGACCGGCTTTCCATCCACCGTTGCGGCGGAGACCTTGCCGAAGCGCCAGCGCACGGTCACCCGCGCCGGCAGCAATGCCGCCTTCTCTGTCGCTGCGCCAGTCTTTTCCGGCGCGCCGATGGTTAACGTCGCGCCCTCGCGCTTCAGCTCGCGCCCTTCAAAGTCCCGCATGGTCCCGCTTCCGCCCGCGGTTGCACTCACCACTTCAAATATCCGGCGGTCATCGAGTGTCTTCACGTTTTTGTTGCCACTTTCGGCCGCCGGGACAAGGGTCATGACATCTTCCGGGATCTCCGGGAGCACCGCACCCGCACGCGCAAAGACTGGAATCGTCTCCATTGGTGCGTCGACAACAATCGTTTGCGCCCCGCTGATCGACGAGCCGGTCCAGAGATCAATCCAGTCCCCTTTGGGCAGGTACACCACGCGACGTGTATTCGCGTCTGTCACGGGCGCGACCAGCAGCTCCGGCCCGAACAGGTACTCGTCCTTCGCGGACCGTGCCTCTCGATCTTCCTGGTAGACCAGCGGCAGCGCCCGCAGGATCGGCATCCCGGTCCTCGCAGATTCCTGCGCCGCCGCGTAGCGGTAGGGAAAGAGGCTCATGTGCAGCACCGCATAGCGCCTGTAGAGGTCGAGCAGCCTGGTTCCGTCACCTCCGCCCGCCACATGCGCGTCCCAGTCCCAGGGCTGGAGATTCGTTTGCGACAGAAGCTCCATTACTGGAGAAAACGCCGCAAATTCCAGCCATCGTGCCAGCAGCAGCCCATCCGGCGCACCCGCAGTCTTCGAGTACCCACCCAGGTCGGCTGTCCACAGCGGCAAGCCACTCATGCCCGCGTTCAGCCCCGCCATCACCGCGGTCGGCAGCCCGTTCTCCGGGCTGAAGCTTGAGAGGTTATCGCCACCCCATAGCATCCCCAGCCCGTTCGCGCCTTCGGTCACACTGCGCGAGAACAACACGCCATTCCCTTTCAGGTCCTTCTGGATCAGCTCTTCCACGGCGGTGTTATAGAGCACGCCGTAGCGGTTTCGCATGATCTCCCGCGGTGTACCGTCGGCGAAGCGCACGTCACCCTGGAAGCTGCCCTCGCCGTCGTCATTCTTGAAGCCGTCCGCGCCTGCCGCAATCGCCCGCCGCAGCTGATTCTGCCACCAGAGCTTGGCGCCCGGGTTGGTGAAGTCGATCAGGGATCCTTCGCCCTTCCACCACTGGCCTACCCAGGGTGAGCCATCCGGCCGCTTGACGAAGTAGCCGTGGCTCGCAGCCTCGTCGTAGTTTGGCGAGTGTGCCTCAATCCTTCCCGCCATGCCCTGTTCCCCCGGCACGGACGAGTTTGAATTGATCCACGGTGTGTGCCACAGCACCAATTTGTAACCACTTTCGTGCAGATGCTTCGTCATCCCCGCCGGATCACTGAATTGCTGCGTATTCCATTCGTAGCTGTTGTAGGCCGTAGCCCATGGCGAATCGATCAGGATTACGCTTGCCGGGAGTCCCAGGGCGCGAGTCCGATCCACATCCTCCCGCACGTCGGCCTCGCTGCGATGGAAGTCCCGGCCCATCCAGGGTGCGAACGCCCAGGGCGGCGGAACCACGGCCCGCTGCGTCAAGCTTGTGAATGCCTCAAGAATCTTTGGAAAGGCGCGCTCGGTGAAGACGACCACTCGAAAGCGCTCTGTCGGTACCGTGATCGTGATGTCGTTCAGCCGCGTCGTATTGAAGTCAAAGCTCGCCTCAGCCGTCGTATCTACCCAGAGCCCATAGCCGCTCGTGCTCATGTAAAACGGCATTGGTTTGTAGCTCGACGTACCCTTCGCTCCACCGTTATCCTGCGACGCATTCCGTACCACGGTATGGGCGTGGTTCAGCGTGTCGAAGTGCTCGCCCATGCCGTAGATATCCGCATGGTCTCTGACCGAAAACTCCCAGTCGCCCAGTGAATACGCCAGACTGGTGATCTCAAGCACGCCGGGCGCGAGCTGCTTCAGGTGCAGCTTATTGGTTAGAACCGGGTCGCCGTTGAAGGTGAAGCCGTGCAGCAGAAGCTCTCCGACGGCGGCGCCAGCACCTGCCGGAAGAGTGACCAGCAGGCTGTCAGAGTCGCGCCGCACCGCGCCATCAACCGGAGCTTCAGTACGCGGCGCCTGTGCCGAAGGAGCAGCAACAGCGGCCGGCTTTTCCTGCGATCCGCATACCGAGCCTGCAGCGCACAGAAGCCAAACGGCTCCCGTCGACAACCTCCAACGAATGGTGCCGCCTGTTCTCAAGCCCGTACGCTCCCGCAGATAGAATCAGCCCGCGGCATGAAACACCGCGGGCTGATTCTCTTCAGAGCATCTGGAGCCTTAACAGGTCAGGCTAGTAGGAACGGGGTCCGCCGCCACCCGCCATGTGCGACATCGCGGCCTGGTAGCCTTCGCGGAAACCCTGCCGATAGTCATGCCGGACCGGACCACCAACGTTTGGATGACGATACTCGTCCCGATTGTTGACGTTCGGCCGGCGATGATTTTCCACGTCCTTCCGTGCGCCTTCGATTCCATCGTGGAAGCCCTGTCGCATCACGTCATTGCGGTAGTTGCCCGGAGGCTGGTCCCATCCACCCGGCCCAGGCCCCTGTCCATAGCCCGGACCCTGACCATAGCCCTGCATTGGTGCCGCACTCAGCGTTGCCGCTCCCAGACTGAACACAAGAGCCAGCGCTCCGGCTCCTGCAAATCGCACTTTATTGATCTTCATGACGTCGTACCTCCGTACACCTTGCTGAACACACCTTCTGTGTGATGGTTGCGGCATGTACCGGGGTGCTTCGCAGGAAGTTACATATTCGTGTGACCGCCGCGCATATCCTCGTTGAAGGTCGGCTTGATAAACGTCAGCGCCTCCTGCATCTCCCGCTGGTACATCTCCTGATGCCCCATCAGCGCTTCGGTCGGTGTGGCGAACTCCACATCCGAAGCCAGCCGGATCAGACCCTCTCCCGCCAGGCCCTTTGCCGTGTCCACCAATGCTTCGGTCGAGGTATTCAGGTACTGCGCGTCGCGTGGATCACAGAGCCATACCGGTGCGCCTTTGCCCAGAACCCCGGACATCCAGAAGACCTTGGCCGCAAGGTACTCACTGCGTTGCGTCTCGGTCGTATCGTTAAAAATGAAGCGCTGCTGCTTTGCGCTGTAGTAGCGCGTCGTTACGGGCACCGGCTGCCGGTTCCCGCTCTTCACCAGCTCCAGCTGCCCCTGATCCATCGTCTTTCGCACGGCGTTGTAGATGAAGCCTTCCGCAAATGGCTGCTCCATTGCAGCCACAACCTCTTTGAAGGTCTGCGTCATCGCGGCCGAAAGCTTGGCGTGCAGCAGACTTTCCTCGCCGTTTTCCAGCCTGATCTCACCATGCACGATAAAGGTGTCCGCACCGCTGGTCGAGCCATGAAACGGCCAAGCGAACTTTCCGAAGCTCAGCGGCAGACCGCCCAGTGTCAGAGCGCAGTCCGGCCGCGGGTTGCGCAGCCGCTTTGCCACTTCAGCAAGATAGATTGCCACCTGCGCGGACAGGCCCGGCTGGCCGTCCGGATCAAACTCCGCACTCAGCTCCAGCAGTTGAGCGAAGCCATTCCCGTTCGCGAGCGAAAGCGTATAGCGCGATGTCGGCCGACCGGAGAAGTCGATGCCCGGCTCGCCTTGCGTTGCCGTCAGTCCTGCTGCTCTGGCGGCCGCCTCAATCTGCGCCGCTTGTGTCGCCATAGAAATCGCCATTGTGTGCTCCGTCTTTCCTTTGCAAGTCTCTCGCCCCGGCCACGGCCTCGGGCGGACTAGATCACGCTTCCACCGGTTAGCCGACCGGATGTCGCGCGCGACAGCCCGGTTGCCATCACGCGTGTACCACCTGCCGTATCGTGATTGTCTTCATTCTAGTGTGCGGCCGCCACTCCGTCATACCTTTGCCTCCGCCGTCGCGGGTTCCTCGTTGCATTTCCTCTACAACGTTGAAACGATGGCGAGCATGAGTCAGCTCAGAACTTTCATTCGCAGCACATCTTACGTGCTGAGCTCTGTTCTGATCGCCATCGGTACTTCCTCGTTTGTTCATGGCTCGTTGGTTGTTCTGCGCGTTATCACACCCGTGGGCGATGGGCCATTCGGCATCATCGATGGTCCCATCCTCATGGTCATTGGCGCAGTCTGGTTTGCCTTCCTTCGAAGTACCCGCAGCATTCTCGATTAGCCGAACGCGTACCGGCTTCCGGCACGCCGCACGTCCCCACCGCTCCTGCGATAGCCTTCTAGCCATGCCTGCCGATCCACTCGACACCGCCTATCTCGCGTCGCTGCCCACCGAGACCCGTAATCCCCGCTCCGCCCACATCGACGAGCTTTCCACCCTCGACATGCTCCGCGTGATCAACGACGAAGACCGCACCGTTCCCGAGGCCGTCGCCACACAGCTCCCCGTCATCGCGGAAGCCGTGGACCGCATCGCCGAGCGCTTCTCCCGCGGAGGCCGCCTTCTTTATATCGGTGCCGGTACCAGCGGCCGCCTGGGCGTCCTCGATGCCAGCGAATGCCCGCCCACTTTCTCCGTTGCCGCCACGCTCGTGCAGGGTCTGATTGCCGGTGGAGATCCTGCGCTGCGCCTCTCGAGCGAACACTCTGAAGACCGGCCCGAAGAGGGTGCTCGCGACCTCCTCGCCCTCACGCCAGCGTTCAACTCCAGTGACACGCTGGTCGGGATTGCCGCCAGCGGCCGCACGCCCTACGTTCTTGGTGCACTTCAGCTAGCGCAAGATCGCGGCGGACTCACCATTGCCCTCACCTGCGTTCCTGACTCCCGCATGGCCGCGATCGCCGAGCTCACCATCGCTCCCGTCACCGGTCCCGAGGTGCTTACCGGATCCACCCGCATGAAGGCCGGCACCGCGACCAAGCTTGTCCTCAACATGCTTTCGACCGGCGTCATGGTCCGCACTGGCACCGTCTTCGGCAATTTGATGGTCAACGTGAAGCCCACGAATGCCAAGCTCGTCGACCGCGCCCATCGCATCCTCATCGCTGCTACCGGCTGCACGCCCGACCGCGCCGCACAGCTGCTGCGCGAGGCCGGCAGCGTGAAGCTCGCCATCCTGATGGAGCTGACCGGCCTGCCTTTTGCCGCCGCGAACTCCCGCCTGAAACGCGCAAACGGCATACTTCGCGCTGCACTCCGCAGCTGATCTTTATAGTTGCTTGCGCACACCCGCCTCACGCGTGATCGCCTCGATCTGATCCTCGAGCTTGCCTTCCATGGCCGCCTTCGCCGCACCGGTGCGGAACGTCAGAGGCGAAATCTCTGAGGTGACATCTTCTTCCAGAAATGCCAGCGCACAGTAGAACGCCAGCGCGGCCAGCACGAGACCGGTCACGCCCGTCGCCTTCCCTAGTCCCTGCCCGCCGACAAGAGCGAGCGAGCCGCCCAGGCTTGTGCGTACCACAGCCACTGCCAGCACCACACCCAGCAGTGGCTTGCCCGGAAACGTCACAATCGCCAGCATGACCAGGCACACCGCCAGACACACGTCGAGCATGCCCGCCGTCCGGCTGCGCCCCGGCAGGTGCAGCAACAGCTGCAAGCCCACGGCCACCCACGATGCGCCAAAGATCGCAAAGGCCGTCGCCCCGCCCGTGTCCCGCGCCAGAAACGCCATCGCACTCGGTACCAGCTCCAGTGGCGCCACAAAACACAGCAGCACCAGTGCCAGTCCCGTCATCTCGCTCGCCGGAATCCAGTGCAGCAGGTAAGCGCTGTACAGGACGTTGCCCGTTGCAAAGGCAAAGCTCGCCAGCGGAATGGAGCTGGCGTAGGGTCGAAGCACAATCCGTATTGGAACTTCAGCCATCTGCGACGAACTCCTGACGTATCTGTTGGATTCCGTCGCCGCTTCAACCACCGCCCCAAAAGCGAAAAGGCTCCGGCAAACACATGCCGAAGCCCTTTTCTGTTCAGCGCGACACTCTTTACGCCAGTGTCGGCTCTGAGATCGGTGCGGTTGCGTTTACACCCGAAGCGCCGGCAAAGGTCAGCAGATCCTTTGCCAACCGATCGGCCGCCGTCGCCGTCAGCCCATGCGGCTCGCCGTCGTACTCGGTCAGCGTCGCACCGGGAACCAGCTTCACGGCGCGTCGTGCCGAGACATCAATCGGCACCGTCTTGTCGCCGGTTCCGTGAATGAACAGCGTCGGCACCGTGATCCGCTTCAGATCCTCGCGGAAGTCCGTTCCTGACCACGACTCCATGCAGGCCATTGTTGCCCGCGAGCTGCCTTGCAGTGCCATCGCTACCGACCAGGCTATGACCTCGTCCGAGACCGGTGTGTGCAGCAGAGTTCCGCCAAAGAACTTCGGCATGAAGTCCTTCATGAAGTGCGCCCGATCCTTGATCAGATTCTGCCGGATCTCTTCAAAGACCTTGGCGTCGACGCCGTCTGGATTCTCGTCGCTCTTCAAGAGATAAGGCGTCACCGCGGAGACGAACACCGCCTTCTTCGCGCGGCCTGTGCTGCCATGCCGGCCAAAGTAGCGTGCTACCTCGCCGCCGCCCATTGAAAAGCCGACCAGCGTCGCGCCCTGCACGTTGGCGTCTTCGAGCAGCGCCTCCAGATCGTCCGTCAGCGTGTTGTAGTCATAGCCGTTCCAGGGCTGCGACGATCGTCCAAAGCCGCGCCGGTCATACGCCAGCACGCGGCAGCCATTCTCGGCCAGGAACCGCGCCTGTCCCTCCCACATATCCGACTGGACCGGCCAGCCGTGCAACAAGACCACCGGCGTTCCCGTGCCCCAGTCGTTGTAAAAAAGCTCGGTTCCATCGTCAGTCGTCAGAAATGCCATCGTTTTCTCCTTGTCTAGCTGCCGAAGATCTGCACTGTTCCGCGCAGCGGCTGGTCTGCTCTTCAGTTCGATGCACACGGTTGGCGAGCATGCTCGCAAGAGAGCACCAAAAGTACCGACAACTATGGAAGTTGAAAGCGCTCGCGGATGGAGACATGACCACCTTTCGAAATGGTGGCAATGAAGGGCGGTTGCTCTCGTGTGAAATGGCGACGCATCTGTGGGAGAGCAAGCCTTAGGGCCGCCACCATTTCCGCTCCACTCATGTTGTTACTTGTAAAACAAAACATGCCGATGCGTGCTTTCTTGACGGCAGCGCGTTCAAGAGGCCGAAATCGGATCCTCTGATCAGTCGTAAGTAAGCACCAGCCACGATCCTGGAGCAGTGGCAGCCATTCAGCGTCCGGTGTGCCCGCGGGAAAATGCGCGCCGTGCCTTTCAACGCGAATCTCTAACTCGACCAGGAGACTTAGGATGCGCTGATTATTATGCTGGTTTTCGTCAAGGAAGATGGTGAACTCACGCTGCATGCAATGGGAGAAACTCCCAGCGGATCGCTTCCTCGATAATCGAGGGACTTACGTCGTACTCTACTGCCAAGTCTGCAAGACTCTCACGCTGACTAAATCGGCCGGCGACCACTTCGGTAGCAACGCCGGTTCCAGCGATCACAGATCGTCCGAATGCAACCGTCGGCTGGATGGTGATGCTTTCAGGCTCACCCGGGCGATCTGCCTGAACGAAAGGAGAGAAAACGGGATGACCGTTTCGCTCCCATTTTATTCTGGACACATACAAGCTGACCAGTTCTTGTATCTCTTCCTGACCGCCGCGACTCGCATTAACAAGGTTGCTGTCAGACGCAAGAAACAAGTCCAGCCCATCTGTGGCGAAATCATTATCAAGCAGCGGATGCGCAGACGGACGATGTTCCTGTAGGTAGCTTAGAGCTCTACGGATTCGTTGCAATGGCACATCGTGCCGCAAACGCATCGCCTTGAGAACATGCAATTCCAACAATTGCACGTATGAGATCGCACGGACGTCCGGCTCTCCCGGGATGGGATCAGAAACACCTCCCACTAGGTCAGCCCAGCGGCGCACAGTGGCCGCAGCTAGCCGCAGATAGTGTCCAGCATCCCGGAAGGGGTACGCAGGAGCCTCTTCAATGAGTGTGTAACTTCTCATGGCAATCCAGTCTAGCTGGCCACACGCTTCATGGAAAGAGCCCGAGCCTTCGCGGCATCTCGATGCCCAGATGCTCATATGCCAGCCGTGTGGCGACTCTGCCGCGCGGTGTCCGATCCAGAAAGCCGATCTGAATCAGAAAGGGTTCATACACTTCTTCGAGGGCATCCTGCTCCTCGGCCAGGGCCGCCGCCAGCGTATTCAGTCCGACCGGGCCGCCGTCATATTTCTCGATGATCGTGCGCAGCAGCCGCCGATCCAGCTCATCAAAGCCATGCGCATCCACCTCGAGCAGCTTCAGCGCCGCCTCTGCCGTTGGCCGATCGATTATGCCCCCGGCGCGTACCTGCGCGTAATCCCGCACGCGCCGCAGCAGCCGGTTGGCGATGCGCGGGGTGCCGCGGCTGCGCATCGCGATCTCCGCTGCCCCATCCCGGTCGATCGGCACACCCATGACCTCCGCCGACCGCTCCACCACAAACCGCAGCTCATCGTCTGTATAGAACTCCAGCCGCAGAAGAATGCCGAAGCGGCTCCGCAGCGGCGAGCTCAGCAGCCCCGGCCGCGTTGTTGCCGCCACAAAGGTGAACGGCTTGATGTCCATGACGTGTGTACGCGCCGCCGGGCCCTGGCCGATCATGATGTCCAGCTTGTAGTCCTCGAGCGCCGTGTAGAGCTTCTCTTCGAGCACCGGCTGCAGGCGGTGGATCTCATCGAGAAACAATACCTGCCGCTCCCGCACGTTGGTCAGAATTGCGGTCAGATCACCCTGGATCTGCAGTGCGGGCCCGCTCGTCTGCTGAAAGCCGACGCCGAGTTCGTTCGCGATGATCGTTGCCAGCGTCGTCTTTCCCAGTCCGGGCGGCCCGAACAGCAACACATGATCAAGCGCCTCGCCGCGATCTCTCGCTGCCTCGAGCGCAATTGCCAACTGCTCCTTGGCCCGCTCCTGCCCGATGAACTCGCGCAGATGATGCGGCCGCAGCTTCAACTCGAAGACAGCATCTTCCTCCACGCGACCGGCTGAAACCAGGCGCTCCGCCTCGCTACCAGAAACCTGCTTTTTGACGCGTGTCGTCTCCGGCTGAGCCATAGAGGATGATGGTAGAACACGCAGGGCATCTGCTGCCAAGGTGCCTGGCTTCGTGTCACTTTCCGGTAAGGCCTTCGGACGCAGCAAAGGCCCGCTTAGCGCGGGCCTTTGCCTTCCTCGCCGAGCTAGGCGCTGTGCCGTTCCATCACACGAACCACTGGATTTGCGATCGTGTCCTGCCATGGATCGATCACAATCTTTGTCATGCCGGCTTCTTTCTCCTGCCACTTCTTGTAGAACTCCGGCGCCTGCTGGATACCGATCCTGTGCGAGATCATGAATGTGGGGTCGATCTTCTTGTCTTCGATCGACTTCAGCAGCGGCGCCAGATAGTTGTGCATATGCGTCTGTCCCATCGCCATATGGATTCCCTTGCCGAAGGCAGCACCGAAGTTGAGCTTATCCAGAACGCCTCCATACACGCCGGGAATCGACAGCGTTCCCCCCTTGCGGATCGCCATAAAAGCCTGGCGCAAGACAAACGGCCGGTCGGTTTCGAGCATCAGCGCCTGCTTCACCTTGTCGTAGACGCCTACCAGAGTGGATGAGTGCGCCTCCATCCCGACGGCGTCGATACAGCAGTCGGGGCCAACGCCGCCCGTTAGATCACGGAGCGCCTCGACGATGATGACATCGTCATCGCTGTAGTCGATGGTTGTGGCACCGCACTCGCGCGCCAGTTTCAGGCGCTCCGGGAAGCGATCGATCGCGAAGACCTTGCCTGCGCCCAGCATGTACGCGCTTGCAATCGCGAACAGCCCGACCGGACCACATCCCCACACGGCCACGTTGTCTCCAGGTGAGATATTGCAGTTCTGTGCGCCCATGAAGCCGGTCGGGTAAATGTCTGAGAGAAACAGAACGCTCTCATCCGAGAGATCGTTCTCGATCTTGATCGGCCCCACATCCGCGAACGGAACCCGCGCATACTGCGCCTGGCCGCCGGCATAGCCGCCATAGATATGGGAATAGCCAAACAGCGCCGATCCCGAGTAGCCGTACATTGTCTCCGCGACATGGGCGTTCGGGTTCGAGTTATCGCAGAGGCTCCACAGATTGTCTTTGCAGAAGAAGCAGTTGCCGCATGCGATCGTAAACGGAATAACGACGCGATCGCCGCGCTTGAGCTTCTTTACCTCGCTGCCGACCTCTTCGACGATGCCCATGAACTCATGGCCGAGGATGTCGCCAGCCTCCATGGTCGGGATGTACCCGTCATAGAGGTGAATGTCGCTGCCGCAGATCGCGGTCTTGGTAATCCGGATGATCGCGTCCTGCGGATTGATGATCTCCGGATCCTTTACGTCATGCACCTCGATCGAGTGCGTTCCCATCCAGCAAACAGCCTTCATACTCTTCTCCCTTATCCTGCTCAGTGCGTCGCGCCTGCTATCTGTAACCGTTTTGGTAAATTCGCGCTCACTCGCGAACGAAGGCTCGCTACCGCTGCTCGCTCGATCCCGGCGGCGTTGGATTGGTCTCTCCCAGCATCCATTCCTTGACCGATCCGGTGACGCCACGCGGCCCATGCGGTTGGCCGGCAACGCTCGGGATCTCGCCCGCCTCTACCATCTCCTTGAAGTGCCGCAGGTCCTCAATCACAATCTGCTTCGGTCCGCGCTTCGCCACTGCGGCGACCGCGTTGCCCACGGCACCGCCGGGAACTCTCTGCTTCTGGATGAGCGTGACGATTGTTCCGCGGCCATTCTCGGCGGGCACAAACGTCACCACACCTTCCTGCTCCACGCCCTTTGTCACCGACTTCCACCCAATACGCTCGCCCGGGGTATCGCGCTCGATCTGCGAATCGAACTCGACACGTGTGCCGTCCTTGTCCTCCGGGTTGCCCATCACCCAATGACTTTTACCCGCGCCCAGCTCCTTTACCGAGACCACATACTCCTGCCATCGCGGAAATGCCTCCACGTTGCGCCACAGCGTGTACAGCGTCTGCGGATCTGCCGCAATCGTCTGGATCGCGTGCGCCGTCACGTAGCCGTCTTCTGCCTTCTGCGGTAGAGGTTTATATGCGGTGCCTTCAGCGATCTGCGCCACACTCTTCAACTTCGATGCATCAGTCGGAATAACCTCGGTTGCCATCAGTCCTCCATCCCTGTCGGCATCTTCGCCGCAGAGTCAGTGGGTGGGATGACGCGCGCTCCCCCGACGTAGCCCCGCGCCGCGAACGTCCTTTGTCATTTCCCAATCAACTTTCATGCCACTGCCAAAGGCGCTGCGGCAGGTAAAACCCCGCGCAGATAGTCTCCTTCTGGAAAGCAGCTGGACGGCTCGCAGGCCGTGCAAAGTTCCACTCCAGAGGACGCTCTCTGTCATCCAACCTCCTGCACGCCTGCTTCGCAGCAAATGCGGATAGTGTGTGTCAGAGAGGTTTTCTTGGATCCCTTGTCTCCGTTAGCTCCTCTAGACGACCGCAACGACCTGAGCCCGCGTCCGCCGGCCGCAGCCTCCGGGTCCGTCCGCACCCCGGCAGCCACGCCGCGAAAGCCCGGGCACAGCCGACTTGGTCTAGTCCTCGGCATCGTCGTCGTGGCGGCGGTTGTGCTCGGCGGCGCCGGCCTTGTGCTCTATCGCAGCCTTACCCGCGACAGCGGCCAGACGATAGTTACGGGTGGCGTTCTGACGGCGACGCCCAGTGGGCTCTATTTCCGCAATGCCGCAGAGAATATCGCCTTTGTCGCCCCGGCGGACTGGTCCCGCTATCCGACAGCCTCGGCGCAGATCATGGTTCGCGGCGGCGGCTGCTCCTTTGGCCTGCTCGAGCAGCGCACCAACCTCTCTGTCTCCGACTTCGCCGGTGCCGAGGCCAAAGATCTCAAGCGCCGCCACCCGGAGGCCACACCGATCGTCGCTCCGCGAACGGTCGCCAGCCGCGATGGTCTGGCGTTTACCGGTGCCTATACAGACGCGCAGGGCGGGCCCATGTCGCAGACGTACATCCTGGTTGACCGCGGGCCGAATGTCATCACGCTGATTGAAACGGCGACCGACCCCACCTGCGCTCAGTCGTTCGCCAACCTTGAAGACTCGCTTCACTTCTAGGCCAGGTGTGTGTCAGGAAGAACAGCCCGGCAGAACTGGTTGAAGCGAACAGCTGGCGAAAGAGTGCAGGGCTCGCAGATTATGCACTTGACACAGAAACGCTAAATCGGTAAAGTTAGGTTCAGTGAGGCAGTTATGAACCTGATAGACGTAACCCGCACCTTCAAATCTGATGATGACTGCCTTGCCTATATGGAGACGATGCGCTGGCCCGAAGGCATCAAGTGCCCCACCTGCGGTAGCACCCATATCTCCAAGATCACTCGTAAGAGCAGCACCCGTTCTCGCAAGGCAGCAGAGGGTAAGACCCGCACGCACAGCGTTCGCACCCGCATTTACCAATGCTTAGAGAAGTGCACCATGAACTCGAAAGGCGTGATGGTAAACGCTCAGTTCTCTGCAACCTCCGGCACGATCTTCGCCGACTCCCATCTGCCTCTAACGACTTGGTTTATGGCAATGGCCATCATTGTTGATGCAAAGAAGAGCATTTCGGCGAATCAGCTAAAGGAACACCTCGGCATCGGTTCGTACCGCACCGCATGGTACATGGCTCATCGTATCCGTAAGGCAATGGAAGCAAAGACGTTTGAGAAGATGACCCGCATCGTTGAAATCGATGAGACGTACATCGGCGGCAAGGTTCGCACCAAAGACGGAAGCGGAGCCAAGATCAAGACCCGCGATAAGCAGGTTGTAGTTGGATTCAAGGAGCGTGGCGGGCGTGTTCGCCTACGACACGTCCCGAATGCTCAAATAGATACGCTGGGAAAGGTCATCAAGGAGAACGTTAGCCCTGATGTCATCGCCGTGATGACGGATGAGCACCCATCCTATCCCAGGGCATTCATGAACGCTGGGATTAACGGCCGTCGGCATCACACCATCAATCATTCGCAGGGTCAGTATGTTGACGGCTTCGTTTGGACGAATGGTATTGAGTCGCACTTCGGCCTACTAAAACGCGGCATCGTAGGCAGCTTCCATCGTGTCTCGATAAAGCACCTGCACCGCTACCTGAGCGAGTTTGAGTACCGCTTCAATGCTCGCAAGGCTGCGGATCGCTTTAGCATGACGCTGGGCGAGATGATGCGGACAGAGACTATGCCTTATTCGGATCTGACGGAGGAGTAGGCGCGGGGATTATCTTCCCCGCCTTGCCTTCCCCCTTTATCGTCTTCGCAGGTTCCGGCCGGCTCTGCATCATCTTATGCAGCAGCGCGTCGAACTGCTCCTTGTCAACTTGCAGACTCAAGAATGTCCTCCTTCGGGAAACCCAGTCCAGATGGCATTTCCCCCACTAAATGTGCGCGCTCGTACTCCTCCTCAGCGCATACCACGATCGTTTTTTCTCGGATGGCCAGTATTCGGCGGTACGCGGTTTCGCCTCCGTAAAGTTTTACGCTAACTCTTTCACCAACAATCATTTCTACCTCCTAACCTCGAATTGAAGGTAGCTACCGCAAACGCGTACCGCAAGATTATGTACTAGGATTTCCACAGAAATCCTAGAGTACGACATGTACGACATGCTATCTTGACATTACGGCACGCGGTATCTATGTCGTGGAGGTTTGGACATGGCAAGTGACACCGCAGCTTTGACGCCAGCGTACCTACCGTGGGCGACTTTCATCTCTGCCCTCGATAATCTGCAAACGCATGGTATTCCCGGAACAGGTGTATTAGACAAATCGTTATGGGACACGCAATCTGGTGCGATGCAGGGCCAGATCGTAGTGGCCTTTCGGTTCATGGGGCTTATCGATGAAAAGAATCGTGTTCTTCCACCACTGCAGCCTTTAGTAAGAGCTAAATCTGACGAGCGCAAGCCGCTGCTACGAGAGATTGTCGAGGAGAAATACCGCTCCGTGATAACGCGTGACCTGATGACGATCTCAAGTGGACAGCTTGAAGACGCGATTCGCAGCCTAGGAGTGACAGGTTCGACATTGGAGAGAGCTGTACGGTTTTTCATCAAAGCATGTCGCGAACTTGGAATTCCCTTATCTAAGCGGTTTTCAGAAAAGGTACGGTCGAGTGGATCGCCACGTAAAGCTCGTCGAATTACAGTTCCTCGTAGAGAGTCACTCGTAGAGGAAGGTGGCGATCAACAAGCTCCTCCTTCCCGTGCATGGGAAGACCGTCTGCTGGAGAAGTTCCCCACATTCGATCCCGCCTGGCCAGATGTTCTTAAGACTAAGTGGTTTGAATCTTTCGAACGCCTCATGCGGGCAGATAAAGGTTTGCAAGGGAATGGAGGCCCCTCATGATAAGGAGGGTTATAGCCCGTCGCCGTCACACTCACCGCGACGGCGGGTACAAGCAAAAAGGCTCGAATCGCTGAAGTCCCTGGCAGGACGCGATTCGAGCCTTGGTGGGGCTCTCAAGTCGTTCTATGGAGAGGTACTACGCTGGGGCCAGCGAAGGAGCCTTATAAGCTCTGAACGGCAGTGTTGACGCACTGCGGGTTCGACTCCCTGCCTCTCCGCTCCCTCAATAGTAGGACAACCAAGCGAAAATTAAAAGAGGGCATTCATGAAAACTGCTTTTCTTCTGCTCCTTATGTGTACTTGCGCGACACTCGACGCTCAGAAAACCCACGTTCGATTGGCTTCGCAACCACACACAGCTCTTCGAGAACGTTTTGACAATCTCGTGTGTGCGATAGCGTTCATTCAGACCGAACGCGGTTCAGGAACAGGCTTCTTTGTTAACGCTCAAGGCGATCTCGTCACAGCAGCTCACGTCGTGAGCACAAAAATGTTCAAAGCCCTGCCGACGAATCAAATTGATTTCGACGTGATTCCCGACAGCCAAATCTTCGTCACAGCAAATGGGCAGAAAAAAGTTCAAGTCAACGTAGCGGCCACAGACATCGACAAAACAGAGTCGGCCACAGACTTAACCTACATTCACACTTCGATCCATCCGAAGTGCTTTATACCGCTATCAAACTCAAAAGACGCGAGCACGGGGGATCACCTGATAAGCATCGGATTTCCCGGAATTGATATGGGGAACCCCATACTTTATGAAGGCTTTCTAAGCGGACGTTTTCCCCACCCACCTAATGTCGCCGTGGCAGTCATCAACGGAAATGCCATTGCGGCAACTTACGAAGTTCTAAAGGTACAGATGCCTATCACGCCCGGTGCTTCTGGATCGCCGATCATTGACGATTCGGGACGCGCGATAGGCGTCGTCTCAGAATCTCCGATCATTTGGACTGAGGACTTGCAGAAGATCACTTCTGTGGCGGGCACGGGAAGTGGTATCGCCCTATCTGGTTTCGATGTTGTGAAGACCTTGGGGCAACTCGCGCTGGTTGTTCGGGAGTTTGAGTCACCGGGGTCTGGCTATGCTGTCCCGCTTTCGGGCTTGAATCCCACGCGGGTCGCAACTCAAACTGCTTCCATTGATGCCCGTTGATAGTCACCATTGAACTGGCATCTACCACTACGTAAGCACTGGACGTTCCTTGCGGCGCTGGTACTTTCGCCAGCGCCGCATAAGGAAAGACAAAACCGACTATAGAAATCCACTTCATAGGCGCACGGCGAATTGTACGCTGCCCTGTCACGGTCTTCATAGTTTACCTGCTTTCTGTGTCAAGTGCATAATCTGCCAGGGCTCGTCTCCAAAAGCCGTTGAAAGATGAACGCCCGAACATAGCCATTCAATGCGGGATATCGCCGTTTAGCACTCCTTTCTTCCCGAAACGGTGCCTGCCCGCTAGCCTGAGAGGATCGCAAAGGAGCGGGAACCAGCTGTGGAACTCCCCGCAAAGTCCATCCGTTAGTACGATTTACAGCGAACCCTTCGACATCCATCGGCATCCAGTAGAAGACGACTCAGGAGATCCAAACGCATATGGCAAAGGCATCCAAGCTAGCCGAAAAAGCTCTTACCTACGCAGCCAAGGGCGGCTGGGCGGTTTACAACAAGCTCAACTCCATCAGCCCGAACAAGTCCTTCACGCCCCGCTGGTCGGAGAAGCCGCTGCTTAAGAGCTACCAGAAGGAGAAGCCGCCTCTCGGCTGGCCGCGCACGACAGACTCTCTTTGCCCGCGCTGCGTGCCTGAGATCCGTCAGCAGATCGTAGACGGCAAGCTGCCGCACGAGATCCTGCTCAATGAGAAGGTCGGCGAGATCAAGGCGCAGATTATCGAGCGCGACGGCGAGATCCTGATGGTGAAGGATTGCCCGATCCACGGCCACTTTGAAGATGTGATGTCGATCGACACCGCCTTCTTCAAGCATTTAGAAGAGGTCTTCCCGGGCCGCGATATCCGCGCCCACAATGATGAGAAGCTGCACAACCATGGCACGTCGACTGTCACTCACGGACGCGGCTCCGTTCTCACCATCGATCTCACCAACCGCTGCAACATGATGTGCGATCCCTGCTTTATGGACGCCAATCAGGTCGGTTTTGTGCACGAGCTGACGTGGGACGAGATCAAGACCATGCTCGACAACGCGGTGACCATCAAGCCGCGCCGTCAGATGTCGGTCCAGTTCTCGGGCGGCGAGCCCACGCTCAGCCCCTACTTTCTGGACGCTGTCGCTTACGCCCGCAAGGTTGGTTATACCTCCGTCCAGGCCGCGACCAATGGCATTGAGTTTGCCAAGTCTAAAGAGTTCTCAAAGGCTGCTGCCGAAGCCGGTCTTCGCTATGCCTACCTGCAGTTTGACGGTATCGGCAATGCAGCCAATTCGCATCGCAAGGTCGGCAACTCCTTCGATGTAAAACTCCAGGCCATCCATAATCTGCATGAAGCCGGCGTCGATATCGTTCCAGTCACCTGCATCATCAACGGCATCAACAACGAGCAGGTCGGCCGCATCATCGAGTTCGCGCTCGACAATCCGAAGAAGATCAACTTTCTTTCCTTCCAGCCGGTCAGCTTTACCGGCCGTGACGAAGAGGTCTCGGACGAGCGGCGCAAGGCGCAGCGCTACACGCTTTCGCATCTTGCCCATGACGTCAAGAATCAGACCGGCCTTGGCGAGCCGGTGCGTGACTGGTTCCCGATCTCGTTTATGTCAACCTTTTCTGACTGGGCCGATCTCGTACACGGCCCGGATCGCGACTGGGGCCAGCTCTCCTGCGGCTGCCACCCAAATTGCGGTATCGGCATGGCGCTGATGATCGACAAGGAGACGAAGGAAGCTGTTCCGGTTACCGCCTTCCTCAACGCCGATCGTCTGGCGAAAGACATCGCTCGCGTGAACGATGCAGCGCGCGGCAAGTATCTGACCATGCTTGGCGCCGGTCTGGCTCTGCTGCGGAACTACGATCCGACCAAAGCACCCACACACTTCAAGATCGTCGACCTGCTCACGAAGTTTGATAAGTGCTTCGGCGCAACCGGCCGCAACTACGGCAAGGTCACTGCCGACCGCACACAGGCTGACATCGAGAAGCGCCGCGCCGATCGTTGGAACTTCCTCTTCATCGCCGGCATGTGGTTCCAGGATCTGTTCAACTACGACTTCCGCCGCACCGAGCAGTGCATCATCCCGTACGCCACGCAGGAAGGTGAGATCTCCTTCTGCGCGTATAACACCGGCGTCGGCTGGCGCAACATCATCGAGAAGATGCACATGACCTCCAGCCTCACCAAGTGGTACGAGGAGCATGGCCGTCACGAGATCTTTGCCGGTGGCAAGAAGGTCGGTCTCGAGAAGGAAGCGAAGTATGATCTCGTCCTCAACGACGAGCACGTCAACGCAGCCGCCAACGATACACACGATAAGTCCGGTGTGGCCAAGAACGCCCGCGAGGAGAAGATCAGAGCCCGCGATGCGAAGCTGAAGCAGGACGCTGAAAACGCCCGCATGGCCAAGCTCTACCGCAAGGAGATTCTGCAGGAGCCGGATCTTCCGGGTGGCTTTGTCGCCATCGGTGCAATCGTTGGTCTTGGGTCTACGGGTGGCATCAAGCCCGCGGCTCCGACAACCGCTGCCAATGTCGAAGTTGTGAATACCATTAGGGACGAAGAGACTGTCGCCGGCGATTAATCTGGCTTCAAACATCGCATGTCGCAGCAAGCAAGGCCGCCAGCAAGGGCGGCCTTTGCTACATGATTTGTCGAGTACTCATGTTTAACGTTGGGACCTAGGCGCACACCCTCACCACTCCACCAACTTCACCTCTAACCGTTCAAAGTGCTTCTTGTTCAGCGTCGCCACCCACATCCCATGCACCTTCGCCGTCGCCGCAATTATCGCGTCCCCAACATCCACACCACTACCTCGCGCAGCGGCCAGCAGCCGCCCGCTGCGATCCGCGACTGCAGCATCCACCGGCAGAATGCGCCCCGCAAACATTGGCAGCACCGACTCCTCAAGCCAGCGTTCGAAGGCAAGCCGTCGCTTTCCTGCGGCCAGGCGTTCTACTCCATACCTTAGCTCGTGAAACGTCACCGCACTGAGATACAGGTTGTCGGTCTGCTGTCGCTTCCACCACCCCACGACAGCCGCGTCAGGCGTCAACTTGGTGCGTTGCGACACAACGGATGTATCGAGCACCGTCCTCACAAATCAGGCTCCCGGAGCTTCCACGGAACGCGCGCAAACTTCTCATCGCTCAGCAACTCTTTCGGTGGGCGCAGCGCCTCCCATGCGTTCACAAAGGGCTTCGCCGTTCCTACCGTGGGCTTGTTGCGCTCCTCCATCTGCTCCCGGGTCAGCACGTAGAACTCGCGCTTCCGCCGACGCACCAACTGCGGTCCCTCTGCCTCCGCCTGGTCGAGCATTGCGCTAAACTTCGCTTTGGCCTCAGTCGCTCCCCAGCTTGCCATTGCCTCACCCCGCCCGACCAGTATAGTCATCTGACTACACTGGTCAAATGGCTAGATATCGAGGTTCTTCACATCGAGGGCATTCTCCTCGATGAACTTGCGCCGGCTCTCCACGTCCTCGCCCATCAGCGTGGTGAAGATCTCCTCGCAGCTCGCGATGTCCTCAAGCTTGACCTGCAGCAGGGTGCGCCGATCCGGGTCCATGGTGGTCTCCCAGAGCTGCGGGGCGGTCATTTCGCCCAGACCCTTGTAGCGCTGCACCTGATACTCTTTGCGGCCCTGGTCGATGACGTACTCGAAGACCTCACGCGGCGATTGCTTTTCGACCGGGTCCTGCGCCGCCTTGCCGGAACGCTTGCCCGGCTTCGCCTCGGCAGCCGTACCCGGAGCGGCAGCGATCACATCGTTGACGCCTTCTTCCTGTTCGACCTCGTCCGCCTCATCGAGCGCCGCCTGCGAGTTGGGCGCAGGCGCCTGCTTTGCGGCGTATTCGATGTGAAAGGGCCCGACCAGCTGCTCGCGCAGCAGTGCGTGCTTGGCCAGAAGCTGGCGGGATTCAGCCGTCGTGGCAAGAGCCCAGTCGATGTGGCGAGGCACCCCTTGCGCGTCGGTAAATGTAACGGAATAGGTGCGGTGTTCCTCGTCGAACTCTACTTCGGTGATGTTCTTGAACTGGAAGTTTCGCTCGATTGCCTTCAGACGCGTGCGCATCTGCTCAAGCTTTGCCGGCGTTTCGAAGTCGGCGCGGCGAGCCGGGTCTTTGCCCTCGTTGGCGAAGAGATCCGCAAAGGCGGTGACAACCTCGTCGTTGCGCAGGCGCTTGACGACCTTGCCGAAGAAGCCGAGATAGTCGTTCAAGCTCGCCATGTACCTCGTGAGCTCCTTGCCTTCGAGCACGCCGTTGTTGGCGCCGTAGCGGATGACCATACCGTCGGAGGCGCGCTTGACCATGACGGAGACGTACTCGCGATCGTCCTTGATGTACTGCTCGAACTTGCCCTTCTTGATGCGATAGAGCGGCGGCTGCGCGATGTAGACGTGGCCGCGCTTGATGAGCTCTGTCATGTGGCGGAAGAAGAAGGTGAGGAGAAGGGTGCGGATGTGCGAACCGTCGACGTCGGCATCGGTCATGAGGATGAGCTTGCCGTACCGCAGCTTCGCGACGTCGAAGTCGTCCTTGCCGATGCCGGTGCCGAGCGCCGTAATCATGGCGCGAATTTCTTCGTGGCCCAGCATCTTGTCGTAGCGGGCCTTTTCGACATTCAGGATCTTTCCCTTGAGCGGAAGGATCGCTTGAAACTTGCGGTCGCGACCCTGCTTGGCGGTGCCGCCGGCGGACTCACCCTCAACCAGGTAGAGTTCGCAGCGGTCGGGCTGACGCTCGGAGCAGTCGGCGAGTTTGCCGGGGAGGCCGCCGCCGTCGAGAGCACCCTTGCGGCGGGTAAGGTCACGCGCCTTCCGCGCAGCTTCACGGGCGCGGGCAGCGTCGATCGCTTTGTTGATGATCTTCTTGGCGACCTGCGGATTTTGCTCAAGGTAAGCGCCCAGGCGCTCGTTCACAAAGGCCTGCACAGTGCCGGCGATGTCGGAGTTGAGCTTGCCCTTGGTCTGGCCTTCGAACTGCGGCTGAGAGAGCTTGACCGAGACGACGGCGACGAGACCTTCGCGGACGTCGTCGCCGGAGAGGTTCTCCTTGACGTCTTTGAAGAGACCCATCTGCTGGCCGGCCCAGTTGATGGTGCGCGTCAGCGAGGTGCGGAAGCCGGAGAGGTGGGTGCCGCCATCCACCGTGTTGATGTTGTTGGCGAAGGAGAAGACGGTTTCGGAATAGGCGTCGTTGTACTGGAGCGCGATCTCCATGGCGATGTTGTCGCGCTCGGCCTCCATATAGATCGGCTTCTCGTGCAGGACCTGCTTGCCCTTGTTAAGGAGCTTGATGAACTCGGCGATGCCACCGGTGTACTTGAAAGATTGCGCCTTCGAGTCGCCCGTCTTCGCGTCTGAGGTGCGTTCATCGGTGAGGGTGATCTCGATGCCCTTGTTGAGGAAGGCAAGCTGGCGCAGGCGGTTGGCGAGCGTGTCGTAGTTGTACTCTGTGACGGAGAAGATGGTCTTGTCGGGGAGGAAGTGGACCTTTGTGCCCTTGCGGGTGGAGGCGCCCATCTTACGCAGCGTGGAGATAGGGTCGCCCTTGCTATAGTCCTGCTCCCAGGCGAAGCCGTCGCGCCAGATCTCGACGTCGAACTCTTCGGACAGGGCGTTGACGCAGGAGACGCCGACGCCGTGGAGACCGCCTGAGACCTTGTAGTTCGAGGCATCGAACTTGCCGCCGGCGTGGAGGATGGTGAGGACGACCTGGACGGCGGGCATGGTCACGCCATTGATGGTCTTGTCGTCGACAGGGATGCCGCGGCCATCGTCGATGACGGTCACGGAGTTGTCGACGTGGATGGTGACGTCGATGCGAGAGGCGTGGCCGGCGAGGGCCTCATCGACGGAGTTGTCGACGACCTCGTAGACGAGATGGTGAAGCCCTTGTTCTCCCGTAGACCCGATGTACATGGCGGGGCGCTTGCGAACGGCCGCCAGACCCTCAAGAACTGTAATGTTTTCAGCGGAGTAGCCGGTGCCGGGGGTGGTTGTTGCAAGGGTCTCTTCGGTGGGCAGGGCAGTGGATGCCATTATGTCTCCATGGAGAGGTGAACCGAGCGGGATGCCGGGCTCGCCGCGCTCGCGAAACGCCCATCAAATCAGCGTCTTATGCAAGGTCTCGATAGCGAAAGTATACCACCGCGATCGGGCGATACTGTAGCAGGAAGCGTTACGATCTCTGTGCAGGATCCAGTCTGCCGGAGCACGGGTTCACACTCGCTTCGCCGGCCGCGATGTCCGTTCTGAGCGGTAGTTACTGAATCCCGACACGGGTAGCTGGCGCATACGCGTCCGTGTGCGCCTGGCCTCGACAGCGACTCCTCCCATTTAGAAGAACGATGGCTGACTCGCAGGACCGGGCGAGTGGTGGTCGGGTATACTCGATAGGTTGTCAAAAATGCACGTAGAGAGCAGCAAAATGCCCAAACTAAAGACGCACTCGGGAGCGGCGAAGCGCTTCCACAAGACTGGATCGGGCAAGTTTAAGCGCGGTCAGTCGAAGATGCGCCACATTCTTACCTCAAAGGCGACCAAGACCAAGCGCAAGCTGGGTGGGTCGGCCATGGTGTCCGTGGCGGATTCGCCGAAGGTTTCACGGATGATTCCGTACGCCTGAGTGTAGAGGTTGCAGAGTTCCAATCTTCTTTGTGTCGAGCCGCGCTGTAAGACCTGCCTGAGGGCAGGCGGGAGCAAAGGGCCGTAGTTGCGTGAGAGGCCCCTGGACGGCTTGCCCGTCCACTGAGACACAAAGGTGTAGAGCGAGTGAAGAGGCTTCCCTTACCTCCAACCGCTAAACGATGTACGCAAAAGGAGTATGTGCCATGCCCCGTGTAAAACGGAGTACAAAACGCAGCGACCGCCGCAAAAAGATTCTGAAGCGAGCGAGCGGCTACTTTCTCACGAAATCAAAGCTCTACCAGGCAGCGCAGGAGGCCGTCGAGCGCGGTCTGATGTTTGCGTATACCGGCCGCAAGCAGAAGAAGCGGCAGTTCCGCTCTCTGTGGATCGTCCGCATCGGCGCGGCGGCGAAGATCAACGGGATGAGCTATTCAACTTTCATCGATGGCTTGAAGAAGGCCGGCAACGGGCTGGATCGCAAGATTCTGGCCGACATTGCGGCGAATGATGCGGCAGGTTTTTCCACTCTGGCCGAGCAGGCAAAGGCGGCGCTGGCTGCGGCAAAGAGCACACCGGCTGCTGCTGCGTCGATGTAACGTCGCAGCATGAGCGGGACAGAAGGACGCGGAGATCTCCGCGTCCTTTTTCTTTGCGAAGCTCACCCTGCGATAACAGGCATCCGCGCTCCAGGAGGGTGATCCTGGCAGGCAACCGAGCGGTAGAGACGATTGCACTGTGCGCGCGGAGAAAGGAGATCCGGTTCGATTTGGCTCTGGAAAGCGGCCTAAACGGCCTTACCGAGCAGAGATCCGCCCGCTTTCACGAGCAATTGTTATGGAAGAGCGAACCGGGGGAGCTAGAATCGACAGACTCCCTGAAAACTGATGCAGATCGGCGGGGTTCCTCTGTGACGATGTCGGATGGCGATCGGATCTACGGCTGGCGGGCCATTGCGGCGTATCTCGAGCGAGATGAGCGGACCGCCAAGCGATGGGAGCGGCAGCGCGGTCTGCCAGTGCGACGGATTCCGGGCGAGGGCCGGGCAGCTGTGTATGCGCTGCGCAGCGAGGTCGAACGCTGGCTGCAGCACGGCAACAATCCAATAAATGCCGAGGGTACAGGACCGGATCCGCTCGCTGGCAAGGACACCAGCGTAGCCGCTGACGAGAGGGATCACGCCGGCGAAGATCTGCTTCCCACGGAGCGAGCAGGCGAGCAGGCAGCCCCTCCATCGGACGGGGGTGAGGAGGCTGAAGCGACGCTGGACGCAGCCGACAACGATGCATTCAGGGCTCCAGTGACTCCAGTCTTTCGGCCATCCGAGCATGTGTCATTGCTTGTAAGTCTGTTTGGCCTGGCGCTGCTGCTGACGGCGACGGCGGTCCGGTTCTTTCATGTGGGGCCGCTCGAGGCAATCCTGTTTGCGTCGGAGACGCTGCCGGTGCCTGACGCGATGGCGCACCGCGCGGATGCGTTACGGGATGACCTGTATCTGCGGGGGATGTATCTGTGCGAGATGCGGTCGCCGGACTCGCTTGAAGAGGCGAGGCGTCTGTTTTCGCAGGCGATTGCGCGGGACGGCGCCCATGCGGCGAGTTACAGCGGCTTAGCAAAGACGTATTTGCTGCTGCGGGAGTACGCCACGATGCCGGAGGCTGAGGCGTACCGCCGCGCGGAAGAGGCGGCCGAGCAGGCGGTTCGGCTTGATCCGAAGCAGCCGGAGGCGCACGCGGTGCTTGGTTTCGTCGATTTCTTCTGGCTGAGGAGAGCGGCTGAAGCGGAGCGCCACTTCGGGCTGGCGATGGAGGCGGATGACCGGAACGCGCTGGCGCATCACTGGTTCGGATCGATGCTGATGCATCAGGGCCGCTATGCCGAGGCCATCGCGCAGCTGGATACGGCGCAGCGGCTGAATCCAACATCGACCGCGATTGTGGCAAGCAAGGCACTGGCACTAGGGTTTGGCGGTCATAAAGAGGAAGGGATGCGGCTGCTGGAGGTGATGGACAGCACGGGCCAGGAGGCGGCGGTGGTGCATCGGAACCTGGGATACCTGAGTCTGGTGGCGCCGCGCGACATGGGCCGGTTTCTTCGGGAGTCTGTGCGGTTTACGGAGATGCGCCGCGACACGCAGGCGGCGATGAGACTGCGGACGGCGGCGGAGGCCTTTGCGGCCGGTGGCGAGACGGAGATGTGGAAGGCGGTGCTGCGGGAGGAACAGGCGGCAAACCCGAACACGGCACACCCGACGTACATGATGGCGCAGGCGGAGGCGGCGCTGGGGCACGAGCGGGCGGCACTCGCGGAGTTGACGGAGCTGGCCAGGGACCGGGACGGCCGCCTGATGGGGATTATGGTGGAACCGGTGTTTTTACCGCTGCGTACCGATGCCGGCTTTCTTCGCATCGCGGAGGAGCTGGGGCTTGTGTACCCGGTGGTCGCGACTCGATAGATGTGCGCGCGCGACCGATGGGAACGGGTATTCTACGAAGTGATATGTCTGAGTCGAGCGTTGTTGCTGAGAAGAGTAAAGGGACGGAGTCGGCGTTTGAATCCTGGGGCCGATACCCGAAGTACGATGCGCGGCGGATTCCGCTGCAATGGCAGGGCGACTACCCGGCGGTGATGCAGGGTGTGCACGACTCCAGCCTGGCTGTGGGTATGGGCCGGAGCTACGGAGACGTATGCCTGCTGAACGGCGGCAACCTGCTGGTGACGACGGGGATGAACCGGCTGCTGGCGTTTGACCCCGAGACAGGTGTGCTGACGGCCGAGGCGGGCATAACGCTGGCGCAGATTCTCGATTTTTCCGTGCCCCGCGGCTTCTTTCTTCCGGTGACGCCGGGAACGAAGTATGTGACGCTGGGCGGCGCGATTGCAAACGACATTCACGGCAAGAACCACCATGTGGCGGGGACGTTCGGATCGCATGTGCCGGCCTTTGAGCTGGTGCGGTCGGATGGGACACATATTCTTTGCAGCCGGTCCGATAACCCGGAGATGTATGCGGCCACGATTGGCGGGATGGGGCTTACGGGCGTGATGACGTGGGCACAAGTGAAGCTACGTCCGATCGTCTCGCGCAAGATCGACTATGAAGGCATCCAGTTCCACGGTGTGGATGAGTTTCTCGACCTGACGAATGCGAGCGGTCACATCGAGTACACGGTGAGCTGGGTGGATTGCACATCGACCGGCAAGAACTTTGCGCGAGGCATCTTCATGCAGGGCGATCATTCGCAGGTCCCGGGTGAGTTGAAGCCATCGTCCGAGCCGAAGCTGGTGTTTCCGATCGAGGCGCCGGGATTTGCACTGAATAAGCTCTCGGTGAGCCTGTTCAATACGGCATTCTTCCATAAGCAAATCCATAAACGCGCTGTCGCGTTGCAGGACTATGAACCATTCTTCTATCCGCTGGACAAGGTGTTGGATTGGAACAGGCTGTATGGCAAGAGCGGGCTGCTGCAGTTCCAATACGTGATCCCGTGGGACTACGCACGGGAGGGAACGATCGCGATCCTGGGTGAGGTGGCGAAGAGCGGCCTCGCAAGCTTCTTGGCGGTGCTCAAGGCGTTTGGCGATGTGCCGAGTCCGGGGTTGATGAGTTTTCCGAAGCCTGGAATCACATTGGCGCTTGATTTCCCAATCAAGGCAGATCGGAGTTTTCCACTCTTTGAGCGCCTGGCGGATATGACGCGAGAGTTTGGCGGACGACTGTATCCGGCAAAGGATGCGGCGATGACAGCAGCGCAGTTCCAGGCGTTTTATCCGCAGTGGCGGCAGTTTGCGCAGTATCGCGATCCGAAGCTGACATCAAGCTTCTGGGAGCGGGTATCGGGAGAGGCGGCTTAATGGCGGCGGTGGGCTCAGGTGTGAACGGCGCGCAGGATGTCAGTGGATCGAGGGTGCAGATGGCGCATCGCGGTGGCCGGCCGGCGAAGAAGGTGCTGGTGCTGGGAGCGACCTCCGGGATAGCAGAGGCGACGTGCCGGATCTGGGCGGGGCAAGGTGCGAGCCTGTTTCTGGCCGGACGCAATGCGGCACGGCTGGAGGTGGTTGCAGCGGACCTGCGGGTACGCGGCGCGGCCGAGGTCTACACAGCGGTGGTGGATCTGGACGATACGGCAAAGCATCCGGAGCTGCTGGCGCACGCGGTTAATACGCTTACGGGGCTCGATGTGGCGTATCTGGCACATGGTGTGCTGGGTGACCAGGCAGCAGCGGAGCAGGACTTTGCTGTGGCGGAGCAGATTCTGCATACGAATCTGATCTCGGCGGTGTCGCTGCTGACATGGCTGGGGAACTTCTGTGCGCAGCGGCGCTCCGGCGTGCTGGCGGTGATCAGCTCGGTGGCAGGCGATCGCGGGCGCAAGTCGAACTACCTGTATGGAGCCTCGAAGGCGGGGTTAAGTGCGTTTCTCGGAGGTCTGCGGAACCGTGTGGACCGGGAGGGCGTAACGGTGCTGAACATCAAGCCGGGCCCGGTGAAGACGGCGATGACGATCAACATGCCGGGCAGCCACAAGTTCGCGGATGTCGGCAAGGTGGCGGCTGCGATTGTGAAGGCCGTGGATGCGAAGCGCGACACGCTGTATGTGCCTTTTCAATGGGCGCCGATCATGTTTGTTGTTCGCCACATCCCGGAGCGGGTTTTCAAGAAGTTGAATTTGTAACCGGTCGTGATCGAGAGCATCTCTCCCGCCTGAGAGTGCGCGTGACAGGCAGAGGAGGGTGCTGCAGGTCTACGGCAGCGTGCTGCTTGTCTGCTGATGCTGCTGTTGCTGCTGCTGAGCCATCATCTGCTGGCGGGTGAGTGGGGGCGGCTGGTCGGGAAGGGCGGTGGCTTTCTCGACCAGCATGGACCAGTCCTCGGGGACGGGGAGCTCCTGATCGAGGGTAAAGGCGCCTTCACTGGGAGTGACGCGGACGGCGACGGTGAGTTCGGAGTCGGCGCGGCCGCGGAAGATGCCGTGAGTGGGAGGGACATCGGCGTAGTCGCGGCCGACGGCGGTGCGGATGTGGCGATCGCTGGCAACGAGCCAGTTGGTGGGGTCGAAGCCGACCCAGCCGAGCTGGGGGATGAGGGCCTCGACCCAGGCATGGGTGGCGGAGGCAACGGAGCGGTCCGGAGCGCCGGAGCCGGCGGCGGACTCGCCGTGGTAGAGGTAGCCGGAGACGTAGCGGCAGGGGATGCGGAGCTTCGACCGGACGAGAGTGATCATGATGTGGGCGAAGTCCTGGCAGACGCCCTTGCGGCTGCCGAGAGCGACATCAATGGGGGAGTCGACCTCGGTCGAGCGGGGAACGTAATCGAAGTACTCGTAGATCTGCTGGGAGAGGTGGTGAAGAACCATGAGGGGATCGTCGCGGCGGCGGACATCGAAGGTCTGGGCGAGCTCTTCGAGGGCGGGCGTAGGCGTGGCGAACTCGGAGGGAAAGAGCATCTCCCAAAAGTCGCCTTCGTGCACAAGCTGATCGAGATCGTCCCAGGCCTCGGGCGCGAGAAAGGACGGAACCACGGGGACGGGCTGCATCTCGACAAGGGATTCGGCGACGATCACGAGCTGGCTATGGGGGGCGGGAATGTCGAAGTGGTGGACGTGATTGGCGAGGTGGTCGCGGTAGGAGAAGACGCGGCAGCGGGGGGAGACAGAAAGATGGAAGGTAAGGCAGCGCTGGAGGGCGTCGGAGCGCGGGTGCATGCGCGTCTCCATCATGGACTCACTGACGGCGTTCGAGTAGAGGAATTTGGTGAGGTGCCGGATGGAGTAGTGCATGGCTCACTCTACCGCGAATCGTAGGCTGCGCCCGGAGGAAAGCGCGTGGCAGGCTGGGCAGCGGCATGAGCTTTCCATCTGCTTGAGGCTTAGGAAAAGGAGCAGGCGGTCCGGCTTACATGTTACTGCCGGCGTGGTCAGGGTCTGCGCACGAGCGGCTCACGCTCTGATTTCAGGGAGGTTTTGGATCGCGGGGCCAGAAGCACCTGAAGGCCGACGTAAGAGATCCAGCCGGGCTGACCTGTTGTAGCTGAGGGCGTCTGGAAGGTTCGGCCGCCCATCAGCAGCAGGTTGACGGTTCTGGCATGGTTTAACGCCTGTCTTCCGCCGAGTGCCAGGGTTGTCTCCCGCTGCTTGACCCCGCTGGCGGCGAAGTTTTCGGTATCGCGCCCGAGAGGTTTGCGAGTGGCATCCTGCAGGTCATAGAGTTCGAGGTATGCTTCCGTGCTGTCGCTGAACTCATGGCCGAGGATCAGGCCACGGTTCCAGCTTTGAGCAAGGTTCCGGTTGCCGAAGTTATAGCCGGCGTCGGCGTTGTAGCGGAGAGGACCGAGACGACCGCTTACCTCAATCGGCAGGTAGAAGTTTGGCCCTGCGCTGACCAGACCTCGCGAGACGGCGTCGGTTGGATTGTTGAGAAAGAGCTGCGGGTAGGTTCCAAGTTTGAACCTGGCGGGGGCTTCCCCTGTTGCTTCAGATGTGTCGGCCGCGCCGGGGGAGTCGCCCGAGATACCAGCTGGCTGGGTCTGCGCGCCCGGGCGACCGAAGAGGGCGAGCAGGCCTGTGCCAAAGCCTTTCCGGAGCGATGTGTCGCCGGGATGGCGTTCGTAGAAGCGCCATTTGATGCCGAGCAGGCTCTCTCCCAGACCGCCGATGACCGCGGCATCGACGGAGGGCGAGCCGAGTCTTGCGGGCTGCGCGCGCGTCTCGTTGAGAGCGATGGGCAGCTCGTACTTCAGCTGGATGCGATCGCCAAGGCCGTAGTTGATGTCGAAGTCCGGCAGCTGGTACGCGCCCGTGCCGGGGTTACGATCGCCGGTGAAACCGAAGTTGATCTCCCAGTGGCGGTTGCCGGGCGTATCCGGATCATCCGTCCGGAAGGGCGGACCTCCCTGTGCCCAGGTCAGTCGTGCCGGCAGAACGCACGCTCCAAGAAGAAGCGCTACGACCCAGACGAGATGGCACACTGTTTCTCCGACCCGGGATTGCCGTGCAGGTTCCCTTGTCGCGTGCGAAGGCTCGGTGCCACAACAGCTCCTTGCGTGGTGCAGGGCTGGCAGCCGTGTCGGCATTTAGCGCTGAACGGCGCGGCCGGTCGGGCCGGGACGATGGCTGCTTTTTTGGGGAAGGAAAGTGATGCACAGGATCATGAATACCGCGATGGCGGCAGAAGCCGTGAACCTGCTCAATTCCAGACCGTGTTCCGCATGCGATTTCGTCGAGAAGTCGCCCAGGTTGGCGCCGAAAGGCCGCGTCAGGATAAAGGCTGCCCAGAAGAGAAGGGTTCGGCTGATCTTCGTGACCCAGTAAAGCAGTGCCACGATGAGGATGAGCCCCAGAAACAGAAAGGCACCGCCTTTAAAGCCTGTGCCCGTACTGGTCCAGTCGCCGAGTGCGGTGCCCAAGGTGTTTGAGAACAGGATAGTAAGCCAGTAGAACAGTTCAGCCTTGTACGTCAGGATGTGGTCGACCGATACGTTGCCGACGGACAGCTTCCAGAGCACAAGAGAGAACGCAACAAGAAGACCGAGGATCGTCGTTCCACCCGGATAGCCTACGCCGAGGGAGCGGTCGGCGAAGTCGGCCAACGTGGTGCCTGCGAGTGTTGTGGCGACGACGACGGCCCAGTACAGGGGAGGATGAAACGAGTTTGCCCGTACCTGCAAGGCCACCAGCACGAAAAAAGGAACAAGGAAGATCAGCGTACTGGTGGCATAACCCAGGTGGAGCGACATCGAGAGCGCGTCGCCGCCGGTCTCGCCAAAGGTGGTTGCGGCGATCTTGATGATCCAGAAGATCAAAGTGATCTCGGGGACCTTGCTGAAGGCGACCTGTGTCTGCTTCGTCACTCCGGGCCTCTCGCGGCTTTGCTCAGTGTAGGCCGTACGGCGGCCATTGTTAGACTCACCACGGCGGAGAACAAGCGTCTGACTTGCCTGGACAGGTACTGTTCGGGCACCGCCGCGGGCAAAGTCAGGTATGTGACGGCTTGCGATCGTCAAAGCAGGAGGAGACACGGCATGAAACGGATGCACACGCCACAGGTGAACGCACGCTATTGGACGGCGACTACGCTCGCCAGCGTCTTCGGGACTAATCTGGGCGACCTTTACGCGCATGAGAGCGGGTTTGGCATCGGAAACGGTCTGGCGGTCCTGGCCGTGCTGACGGCAATCGTGTTTGTAGCGGAGCGGTTTGAGGAACGCCGGCACGAGGCGTACTACTGGCTCGTCATCATTCTGATCCGGACCGGCGCCACGAATATTGCAGACTACCTTGCTTATCGGGTGCGAGTGCCAGAGTTGATTCTTACCGGAGGGCTCGCCCTGTTGCTGGCCCTTTTTGGATGGGGGACCTATCGACGCGCATCTCTGGGGCGAGAGGCCTCGCACGGGTTGCCGGACACCAATGCCGCGTATTGGCTGGCGATGCTGACTGCCGGTGTCTTCGGCACTGTCGTCGGAGATATTTGTGAACACAGGATCGGAGACGGCCTTGCGGCCGTGCTGCTGACGGCGGTTCTGCTGGCGGTGCTGCTGGCCGGACGTGGACGTGCAGCCAGCGTCGTCGCGCTTTACTGGACGACGGTTGCGGTCGCACGCACGGCCGGCACGGCGATCGGCGACTGGCTTGCGGAGAACAAGATCGTCCCTATCGGCCTTCGCGTTTCCACGTTACTGAGTGGCGTGATCTTCGTTGCGGTCCTTCTTTTCTGGAGAGTTCGCGACACGGGCGGAGAGCTGCCGAGTGAAGCGATGCCGGTCGGAAGGTAGCGGGGACGTATGCCGCCGCAAGGGGGTGCTGTGACCGCGGTGAGAAGAAGCCGGTGCCGGCTTAGCCGGCAAGGGCGGACTGGATGGAGTAGTCGACGTAGAGCTCGTAGATGGTTTCGTGGATGGCGCGGCACTCGACCTTGATGTTGGCAAGGTAGGCGAGGACGTCGCCCGAGAGGATGTCGTCGATCGAGGAGTAGGAGAGGGCCGCCTGGAGGCGCCCAGCGCGGCGACGGAGGGGTTCGGCGCGGAGTTTGCCCGACTCACCCTGGATGGCGTCGAGGGCGCGCTGGAGGCTGTCGATGCTAAAGCGGAGGGAGTGCGGGAACTCGGCGTCGAGGAGGAGGAACTCGAGGATCCACTCGGGGGTGAGGTCGGCGGTGTAGACCTTGCAGTAGGCCTCAAAGGCGGTGGCGGAGCGGAGCAGGCCCATCCAGTCGAGGTACTCGTTGGGTTCGGGGAGGTCGTCGGGAGAGTCACCGTGGAACAGATCGGGGTAGAAGGCCTCGAGCAGCATGGCGGTGGCGGAGGCGCGCTCGATAAATCGGCCGACCTGGATGAACTGCCAGCCTTCGCCGTGGCTCATGGTGGAGTCAGTCACGCCCTGAAACTGATGGACGGCTTCCATGACCTGCTGGAGGAACTCGCTGGGTTCGGCTTCGGGAAGGAGGGCCTCGGCGTGCATGTCCGAATGCATTTCGGGCCGGGTGATCTGGAGATAGAGGGAGTTGAGGCGGGCCCACATTTCAGACGAGATCTGCTCGCGGACGTTGCGGGAGTTCTCGCGCGCGCTGATGAGGCAGGCTAAGATGGAGGCCTTGTTGGCGGTATCGAAGGTGAGGCAGCGGGTGAGGGCGTAAGGGTTGCCGTTCCAGGTGACGTGTTTGGGCTTGCCCAGGGCGAGGAGGACGCGCTGCCATCGGCGGTCGGCGGAGGCGGGGCCTTCGTCGAGCATGAGGTTGAGATTGACGTCGAGGATACGGGTGGTGTGCTCAGCACGCTCGAGGTAGCGGCTCATCCAGTAGAGACTGTCGGCGACGCGGGAAAGCATGGGACAGCTCCTTTAGAGCGAGGGCTGGTGCAGGGACGTGAGGCTGGGCGCTGGCGTTAGAGTATCAGCGGCAGCGCCGGCTTCGTGGCTAAAGAGACATCCACGGCTGAGCGCGACTCGTAGGGGAAGACGACGGCGCTAGAGGGATGGGGGAGATGCCAGGGAGGCGTTGACGGTCCGTGTGGCTTGCCGGTCCGGAGTGATGGGGAGGTCCGGAGCCGCATCCGGGGCGATCTCCGGGGTGACGTGCGAGTCGCTTTGGGAGAGCGGCAGGTAGACTTCAGCGATCGTGCCGCGGTCCGGGCCGGTGAGCTGGCTCGAGAGGATAAGGGTACCGCCGTGCTTTGCGGCAATACCGCGGCTGACCCACAGGCCAAGACCTGTGCCGCTCTCGCCCTTGGTGGTGAAGAAGGGCTCAAAGAGCTTTTCGAGCGTGTCGGGGGCGATGCCTGGTCCGTTGTCGAGGATGCGGACGACGGCTCCTGGAGGGACCGACTCGCCGGTGTCTGTGACGTGCGGAACGCCGCGGAGGAGCTCGACGTGGACGGTTCCACCCTGACCAGCGGCTTCAGCGGCGTTCGCCAGCAGGTTGGAGAAGACCTGTTTAAGTTCGCCGGGGTAGCCGCAGACCTCGACGCCGGTGGCGAGGTCAGAGGTGACGTGAACGTCGAGCTTGGCGAAGCGGCGCTCCATCAGCAGGAGCATGTCACAGAGGCTGGTGCGCAGGTCGATGATGACGGCTGAGGTTGCCTCGCGATGCATGCCGAGCATGGCGCGACTGATCTCCGTCACGCGCGTCAGTTCGCTTTCCGCCAAGCGGAGGTACTCCTTGGTCTCGGAGGAGCTGCCGCCCTGGCGTATGAGGTAGAGCAGATTTTGCACGGCATCCAGGGGGTTATGGATCTCGTGGGCGATGGTGGCGGCGACGCGGCCGGAGACGACCAGCTTTTCGTGCGCGATGAGCGCTTCCTGAGAGCGGCGCTCAAGTGAGACGTCGCGAAAGACCATGACGACACCGAGCAGTTTGCCGTCTTTATCGCGGATGGGCGCGCCGCTGTCAGCGATATCGACCTCGGTGCCGTCTCGGCGCAGAAGAAGAGCGTGGTTCGCGAGCTTGATGGTCTGGCCAAGGCGCAGCACCTTCATGACAGGGCTCTCAAGGGCGGCGCGCGTTCGCTCATTGATGACAGGAAAGACAGCGGAGATGGGAGAGCCGACGGCTTCGGCAAGGGGCCAGCGGGTCAGGTCCTCGGCGACGGGGTTCATCATCTGAACGCGGCCTTCGAGATCACACTGGATGACGCCGTCGCCGATAGAGCAGAGGGTGGTGCGCAGCTCCTGCTCCGAGCGGAAGCTTTCCGCTGCGCGGCGCTGCGCTTCTTCCATTGAACCGCGGAAGGCCGCAGAGACCATGTGGAGACGGCTGCGAACAAAGAGACCAATGAGCAGAGCGGCGGCGAGGGCAAGGCCGAAGAGCACCCGCAGCATGAGTTTGACCTGGCGCTGCCAGCGGTCGATGCGCTCGACACGCTGCTGATTGAGCTGATCCGTGAGTCTGTCGAGGTCGGCCCGGATGCTATCCATCTGCTGCTTTCCGCGCATGTTGAGTTCGGGATCGCGGAGCTCGGTGCTGGCATTGGCAGCCTTCATCATGCCGGCGACAAAGCCGCTCTTCCAGTTGTGGTAGTTGTCTCGTACTTCGGCGATGATGACGGCCTGCTGCGGATTGGCGGTTGGTCCCTGATGCATGCGCTCATACAGGCGGTTGAGGACCGGATCGAGATCGTGTTCGGCCTGGCGATAGGGCTCAAGGAAGCGCGGATCGCCTGTGACCTGGAAGCCGCGAAGGCCGGTCTCCTGGTCGACGATGAGTTTGCTGACGAGGGTGACTCGCGCGATTCGCCGATCGGAGCTCTGAATCTGCTGGACGGTATCAGCGGAGCTCTTGATCTGAATGGCAAGGGCAAGGGCGAGCACGGTAAGGGCAAGGATGGGGACGACAAAGACCTGTCCCATGATGTAGCGGAACTGGTTCAGATTCATGAGGCGGACATCTCCTTGCGAGAGAGGTGGTCAACGGATTTGGAGCATCTCTCCTGCCGCCACGGCGCTGCTTCAGTGCAGTGAAGGCCGCATTGCGTGAGTGAAAATGGCACAGGCGCGACTGGCTTGCTGCGCACCTTCAGGAAACATGTTGGGGAACGCTGGCTCAAGCGGGTAGAAGGCTCCCAAGTTTCTCAAGCAGCCTGGCGGCGCCTTCGCCTTTGGTCATCGAGAGATCGACCAATGCCATGACCTCAGACGGAAGTCCAACGTACGCGGAGAGAAGGAGGATGGGAACGGCGGGTTTATCGTCGCGCATGCGCCGCGCCACCTCGCCCCCATGCATGCCGGGCATGGAGTAGTCGAGGATGACGGCGTCAATGGGCTCGTGAGAGAAGAGGTCGAGACCGGCGGGTCCGCTTTCGGCGGTCAGGACGCGGTAGCCGGCCCGTTCCAGCAGGATCTGCCGAACTCTTAGGCCGACGCGTTCGTCATCGACGCACAGTACGAGATGTTGCGGTGAGACCGGCATAGCGGAAGAGTGGAGGAACAGACGGTTTTTGCCTCGTCCGCAGGATATCCTGCCGGGCGGGGCTTGCGAATGACCCTTTGGTTGGACGTTCCACCCGCCCGGACGTTCCGCCTAAGTTTTAGGGTCTGTCTGCGGGACCGCTGCTACGGCTTGCTTGAGAGCGCCTGGCTCGACCTGACAGGCGCAGAGGCGACCTGTTTGCCGTCCGGCATGTACGCGACACGCCAGACGGTGCGCGAGCCATCATCGACTACCAGAAGAGAGCCATCGTTCATGACGCTGACACCCACGGGACGACCCCAGACCTGGCCGTCAGGCATGACGAAACCGGTCAGGAAATCCTCGTAGGCACCGGTGGCGTGGCCGTCGTGCATGGGCACGCGAACGACCTCGTACCCGCCGCGGCGCGACCGATTCCAGGAGCCGTGCTCCGCGGCGAAGGCGTCATTGCGGAAGTCGGGCGGAAAGGCGGCGGTGGCCGCCGGCCCGGGCGTGTAGAAGGCCATCTGCAGAGAGGCCATGTGCGGCTGCACGAGAACATCGGGTGTGATGACGGTGGACGCGATGTCGACGTGCTTGCACTGACTGGCCTGCTCCGGCGTAAGCGGCTGCTGGAGATCTTTCTTCGGGCCGGTGCCGTCACCACAGGGAAGCGGCAGACGCGGATCGCGATGCGCTCCGATGTAGTACCAGGGCCAGCCGTAGAAGCCGTCTTCCTTGACTGAGGTTATGTAGTCCGGAACAAGGTTGTTGCCGAGGTTGTCGCGCTCGTTGGTGGAGCACCAGAGCTCGCCGGTAACGGGGTTGATGGCTTCGCCGACACAGTTACGGATTCCGGAGGCGTAGACCTTGAGGAACTTGCCTTCAGGCGTGTACTCGAGCACATCAGCGCGGTGGAACTCGATGGGGTGATCGTCTGTGTTGTCGGCATTTGAGGCGGAGCCGACCGAGATCAGCATATGCCGGCCGTCGCCGGTGAAGACGACGTCGCGGCTCCAGTGGCCGCCGCCGCGAAGCTGGGCGTAGCCGGGCAGGTCAGAGACGACTGTCTCCGGCGTGCCTGAGGCGACGAGGTCTCCGGCATGGTATGGATAGCGGACGACGGTAAAGGTGCTGGCGACGTAGACCCATTTCGGGTTGTCGGCCGGGTAGAAGTTGATGCCGAAGGGGTGGCTGAGGCCGGTGGCGTACTTTGAGACGACCTGAGCGTGGCCGTCGGGGCGTAGGCCACGCAGGACGAAGACGCTGCCGGCGAAGGAGTCGGACAGAAAGACGTCGCCGTTGGGCGCGGTACGGATGAGCCGGGGCTGCTGGAAGGTGCCCTTGGGCGGCGCGTTGCCGAGACGCTCGGAGAAGTGGCCGTCCGAGGCAGGAGTCGGACCGCCGTCACCGCCGGCGTAGAGGCTGACCTTAAAACCCGGGGGCGCGAGAGGCAGGGCACCCTCAGGCCGGGCGACCACATGGGCGCCGTTATCTACCGATTCGGTCGGGTTCGGGGCGGGGAGATCCGCGGCGGTGATCCTGCGGGAGACGCCGGGCTTCTGCTGCGAGACGTCGGCGAAGGCAGCCGGACCGGTGATGGTCTGCGCCGGGAGACAGGCAGCAGCGAACGAGAGAACAGGGATGGCAGAAAGAGAGAGCTTCATTCGATCACTTACCTTCATTAAGTACCGGAGAGACCGGCAAAGATCCTACTTTGCCTGCCCATACTATAGCGAATGGATGAGAGGGATGTCGGGATGGAAAGGAGGGCCTAAGCTTATCCGGGGTGTCCAAGCTGTAGGTTATTGTTTTCAGGCTCACGATGCTATGCGGGGAAGACTGCTGTCGAGGATGCGGCTGGTGTGCTCGGCGTGGTCGAGATAGCGGGACATCCAGTAGAGGCTGTCGGCGACACGGGATCGCGGGGTTAGCTCGCTTTCTGGCGGGTGCGCCTGGACGTTTGCTCAAGATCCTTCAACATCAGGGCTCGCAAGGCGGAGTTCAGTCTGGTCTGATAGCCAGGCCCTTTGCGCCTCGCCCAGGCAATCACATCTGCGTCGAGCCGCAACGTGAGTTGTTCTTTAACGGGCTTTACATACGGGTTTCGAACTGCCCTTGAAAAGAACTGGTCGTCAAGCTCGGGCTGATCTGAAAGATCAATCTTCCGCTTTGATCGCCTGAGTTTTTCGAGTTGTCCGAGCGCGTCAGCGCTCAGAGGAGTTCCACTCTTCCTTTGCACGATTCTTGTCATACCGTTTTGCCTCCCGACGTGTCGCTCTTCTTGCGGTAATGAGCCTGCCAAGTAAGACACTTGGATCATCTTCCGATTCCTCAAAGGGCAGATGTGTCACCGTAAAGACCACATCCCCGATAATTCCCAAAGTGACGGCACGGAGTTCTTCCTCGTGCTGCTGATACTCGTCCAGCAGTGCGAAGGGATCATCAAAGTTGACCGATGCGAGCTCGAAGCCGATCCCGTGTTTCTTGAGGTTTGCTTCGTTCTTTTCGTCATCCCAGCTAAAGCGGATCATACCTGACCTGTAACTACAAATCTGTAGCTACTCGGACGTGCAATCGTTCTGTCGGGAACAAGCGCTACTTGAGATATTGCGGTGAGAAGCTTTCTAAGCTACTCGCTGAGGACCCAGGTGTCTTTGGAGCCGCCGCCCTGGGAGCTGTTGACGACGAGGGAGCCGCGTTTGAGGGCGACGCGGGTTAGGCCGCCGGGGACGATGGTGACGCGGTCGCCGTACAGGACGTAGGGGCGGAGATCGACGTGGCGCGGTTCGAGGGCGTCGCCGATGAGGCAGGGCGCGCGGGAGAAGGAGATGGTGGGCTGGGCGATGTAGTTGCGGGGGTCCGCTTCGATGCGGCGGGCGAAGTCTTCACGCTGCCCGGCGGTGGACTGGGGGCCGATGAGCATGCCGTAGCCGCCGGACTCGCCGACGGCCTTGACGACGAACTGCTCAAGCTTCGAGAGGACGTGCTGGCGCTCGGTGGGGCGCGTCATGAGGAAGGTCTCGACGTTTTTGAGCACGGGCTCTTCCGAGAGGTAGTACTTGATGATGTCGGGGACGTAGGCGTAGAGGGCCTTGTCGTCGGCGACGCCGGTGCCGAAGGCGTTGGCGAGGGTGACGTTGCCGGCGCGGTACGCGTTGAAGAGGCCCGACACGCCGAGGATGGAGTCGCCGCGGAAGGCGAGGGGGTCGATGAAGTCGTCGTCGACGCGGCGATAGATGACGTCGACCCGGCGCAGGCCGGAGGTGGTGCGCATGTAGACGACGTTGTCGTGGGTGACGAGATCGCGGCCTTCGACGAGCTCGATGCCCATCTGGCGGGCGAGGTAGGCGTGCTCGAAGTAGGCGGAGTTGAAGACGCCGGGGGAGAGAAGGACGATGTTGGGTTCAGGCCGGCCTTCGGGGGCGAGCGAGCGGAGGCTGCCGAGCAGGAGCTGGGTGTACTGCTCGATGGGGCGGACGTTGTAGGTGCGGAAGAGATGGGGGAAGATGCGCTTCATCACGCGCCGGTTGGTGAGCATGTAGGAGACGCCGGAGGGGACGCGGAGATTGTCTTCGAGCACGACGAACTCGCCGGACTCGAGGCGGATGAGATCGGTGCCGCAGACGGCGATGTAGACGTTGCGCGGGACCTGAAGGCCGGCCATCTGGCGGCGGTAGTGCTTGCAGGAGTAGACGACCTCGCGGGGGACGATGCCGTCCTCGAGGATGCGGCCCTCGTTGTAGATGTCTTTGAGGAAGAGGTTGAGGGCGACGATGCGCTGGGTGAGGCCGCGCTCGACCACGGCCCACTCGTCGGACGTAATGATGCGGGGAAGGAGGTCGTAGGGGAAGATGCGCTCGGTACCTTCGTCGCGGCCGTAGACGGTGAAGGTGATGCCCTGATTGAGGAAGGAGAGATCGGCGGCCTGTTTGCGGCGCTGGAGCTCGTCGGGCGGGAGCGCGGCGAAGTGGTCGAGCAGGGGCTGGTAGTGCGGATGGAGGGTGTCGCGCGCCTCGAACATCTCGTCGTAGGCGTGATCCAGCATGTACTGCGACAGGGCGGTTCGGTCAAACTGGCCGTCGAACTGGCGAGGGGAGGCTGGGAGCATGGGGTCGCTCGAGTCTATCGCAGGTGATTTCTGCGAGTGGTGCAGAAGCGGGTTGATATTCGCTTTTTATTCGCCTACACTGCTGGCATGTCTCCGCCAGTACCCTGGTGTGGCTCACTCCGGAGAGAGGGTGGCGCGCACGTTCCGCCTCCGGAAGAAGGGAGCCGCGGCCGAGCTAAGGGGGCAGCCGGCTGCCACGGCGCCGGGTGGTGGCGGAGACGACCTGCATGGGAAGTGAAAAAGGAAGCGCCGCGCCGCGATCTCCGTTGTGGAGGCCGGGGCGCGACGCCTTTGGAGGGGCTGCTGCGTCGCGTCTCTGCTACTTCTTGGCTGTCTTCGAGCTCTTGCTGGGTGCTTTCTTTGCGGCAGCCTTGGCAGGTGCTTTGGCGTCTGCCTTCGCGGGAGTTTTCTTGGCGGGTGTCTTTGTGCCGGCCGTGGATGCAGCTTTGGCAGCGGGCTTTGGGGCTGCCTTTGCGGGAGCTGATTTTACGGAAGCCGCGGCCTTGGTTGACTTCGGATGCTCGTCATGATCCGGGTGGATGAGCCGGTTGAAGTTGCTTTCGGCGCCTTCCTTGGTGACGTCCTGATAGACGAGGGCCAGATCGCTGGCGTCGAACTTCTCGAAGAACTCATCCCAGGAGATCTCTTTCAGATTGGCGTCGTTGTGGTTTTTAGCTTTGGGGAACTCGATGCGGAGAATGCCGGTCTGCCCGTTCTTTTCGGTGCTGGCGACCTCTGCGGGCTTGGCGCCGCGGGCCTCGGCCCATGTGCGGATCTCGTCGTGGTCCTGCGTGGTCTTCGAAAGTGCCATTGCAATCACCTCGTGGAATGTGGACCGCTCTCGCAAACGCTCGGCGCGGCTGGATGCTTTTGATGGCATTTGTTGAATGGATGTAAGGGGCGCTGCAAACATAATTTCGATGGGGCGCAAAAGGTTTGTAGTAACACGGGTCCTCGAGGGAACGCGGAGAGGCGGGTCCAGTCCGGCGCTTGGACGATGTGAAGGCCGGGCACCTCCTGCCGACTGCGTGTCATCCATTGCTGAGGAAGAGAGAGGATGACAGCATGGCTGAAAATGTAGAGAAGGGGCCTAGCGACCTGAACGAGATCAACCCGAAGGTTGCATCGGATGTGGCGTACTGGAGCAAGGAGTTCGGCGTGAGTGGCGAGGCTCTGCATGAGGCGGTGCGCGTGCACGGCACGCATGTGGCGAAGGTCAGGGCGGCGCTCGCGGCGCATCCGCACGCGGGCGCGCACCACGATAAGCGAGGCGCGTAGAGCAGCTACCGAGCTCTTGAATGAAGGCTACATGAATGCGGATAGCGCCTGCGAGCGAGATGTTTGCAGGGCTTTTCTGCGCTCCGGAGTGTGCGTCAGGTAGACTGAAGAGACGCGATGAAACGTCTTTCGCGCATGATCCAACGTACAAAAGAATAGGACGAATACCCCGAGTGAGTCAGTCAACGCCTGCCCAGACCATCCGTAACATCGCCATCATCGCGCACGTCGACCACGGCAAGACCACGCTGGTGGATGCCATGCTGCGCCAGTCCGGAACGTTTCGATCGAATGAAGCGTTGACCGAACGGGTGATGGATTCGAACGATCTCGAAAAAGAGCGCGGCATTACGATCCTCGCGAAGAACACGGCTATTCACTACAAGGATTCGAAGATCAATATCGTCGATACACCGGGCCACGCAGACTTTGGCGGCGAGGTGGAGCGCGCGCTGAAGATGGTGGACGGCGTTGTGCTGCTGGTGGACGCGTCCGAAGGCCCGCTGCCGCAGACACGGTATGTGTTGAGTAAGGCACTCGAGGCGAAGCTGACGCCCATTCTGGTGATCAATAAGATCGACCGGCCGGATGCGCGACCGCAGGAGGTGGTGAACGAGGTCTATGACCTGTTTATCGATCTCGATGCAGACGAGAGCGTGCTTGAGTTTCCGATCATCTACACGAACGGAAAGGCGGGCACGGCGACGATGGATCTGGCGACGCCGGGCACGGATCTGCAGCCGCTGTTCAAGCTGATCGAGGATACGATCGCGCCGGCGACGGGCGACCCGGATGGATCGTTGCAGATTCTGGTGACGAATCTCGATTACTCGGACTACCTGGGACGACTGGCGATCGGGCGTGTCTTCAATGGCACGCTAAAGACCGGGCAGGAGGTTGCTGTTTCGAAGGTCGACGGCAGCATGCAAAACGTAAAGATTACGAAGCTGTTCAGCTTCGACGGCCTGAAGCGGACGGACATTACCGAGACGACGACGGGCGATATTGTTGCGATCGCGGGCGTTCCGGGAATTACGATCGGCGAGAGCTTCACGTCAGTTGAGAACCCGCAGCCGCTGCCGCTGATCAAGATCGACGAACCGACGATCGCGATCAACTTCTCTGTAAACAACTCTCCGTTTGCGGGCCGCGAAGGCAAGTTCGTGACGAGCCGCAACATCAAGGACCGGCTGGAGCGTGAGCTGCTGACGAACGTGTCGATCCGTGTCGAGGATACGGGCAGCCCGGAGACGTTCAAGGTGCTGGGACGCGGCGAACTGCAGCTCTCGGTACTGATCGAGATGATGCGGCGGGAGGGCTTTGAGCTGATGGTAAGCCGGCCGACGATTGTGACGAAGCGGGTCGAGGGCGAGCTGCTGGAGCCGTCGGAGCTGCTGTCGATCGATGTGCCGGAGGAGTTTGTGGGCACAGTCATTGAGCGTCTGGGGCCGAGAAAAGGCGAGATGGCGAAGATGGCCAACCATGGTTCCGGCCGTGTGCGGATGGAGTTCAAGGTGCCGTCGCGCGGGCTGATCGGGCTGCGCAACGAGATGCTGACCGAGACACGCGGAACGATCATCATGAACTCGATTGCCGGCGAATATATTCCGTACCAGGGCGACATTCCGCAGCGGCCCTCAGGCGCGTTGATTAGCGATCGGCAGGGCACGACGACGATGTACGCGCTTGATGGCGTGCAGGCGCGTGGCGTGCTGTTTCTGGGCGATGGCATTGAGGTATATGAGGGCATGCTGGTCGGCGAGCACTCGCGCGATAACGATCTTGACGTAAACGCAGTGCGTGAGAAGAAGCTGACAAACATGCGTGCATCGGGCTCCGACGATGCGGTGCGCCTGGTGCCGTTCAAGGTGCTGACGCTGGAGCAGTCGATCGAGTTTATTGCGGATGATGAACTGGTTGAGGTGACACCGAAGTCGTTGCGCATGCGCAAGAAGGTGTTACAGGCGAATCGTCGGCCGAAGAAGAATCAGCCGGTCGACTAGCAGACAGTCGCACTGTGGCTTGGCGCTGCGCAGCGTGCACGCCACAGACGAGGGTGACGGCTGGTTTGCCAAAAAGGCCTGCCAGTTCTCCCGTCGCAACCAAATCTGTTTGAGAATCAGAGTATGCGGCTGCATTCCTGTCTTCTCTGCCTCTTCCTGTTTTCCGTCATTCCCACGATCTCTTACGCTCAGGAGCGCTCCACGCCGGCCTCTGTACTGCGTGGAGCGAACGGCCCGTACCGGGCCAATAACGACCTCCTGTTTTACCACCTGAATGTACGAGTCGACCCTGCGACGAAGAGCATCCGCGGCACAAACAGGATTCGTTTTCGCATGCTTGCCGATGGTACCCGGATTCAGCTTGAACTGACTCCTGTTCTGCAGATTCAGAGTGTGCGCCTGAAGCATACAGAGCTTCGGTTCACGCGCGAGGGCACCACATTCTTCGTAGATTTTCCGCAGCGCCTCCGGCGAGGCAAGGTCTATGAGATTGACGTGGCTTACTCCGGGCAGCCGAAGGAGATTGGACGTTTTGGTGGGATGGTTTTCAAGGAGGATCCGCAAGGCCGGCCGTGGATTGTAACTTCCTGTGAGGATGAAGGGGCGAGTGTCTGGTGGCCCAACAAAGATCAGTGGCGCGACGAGCCGCAGCAAGGAATGGTCATCAGCGTTGCCGTCCCGAACACACTCTCGGATATTTCAAATGGAAAACTGCTCCGTAAGAAGGATTTACATGACGGGTTTACGCGCTGGGATTGGCACGTCACCTATCCCATTAATAACTATGACGTTGCCCTTAATATCGGGAGCTATACGCATTTTGATGATCACTTAGGAAAGCTGTCACTGGATTACTATGTGCTTCCCGAGAATCTAGACAAGGCTCGAATGCAGTTTGCACAAGTGAAGCCGATGCTCTCCATCTACCAGAAGTACTTTGGGGAGTACCCCTTTGTACGCGACGGCTACAAGCTGATTGAAGTTCCTTATGCCGGTATGGAGCACCAGAGTGCCGTAGCCTATGGCAACGGATATCACAACAGCTATGGCAAGGGTGACTGGACGGGCGTCGGGATCAGCCCGCGCTTTGATTTCATCATTATTCATGAGAGCGGGCACGAATGGTTCGGCAATAGCGTAACTGCTGCCGATCCGGCAGATATGTGGATCCATGAAGCATTTACGACGTATATGGAAGATATCTACGTCGAAGCCATGTACGGCCACGCGGATGCAGTCCGTTATATCAATGGATTGAAATCCAAAGTAAAAAATGAGACGTCGATTCTGCAGCCTCGCAACACGAATTCATTTCCGCCGGTGGACCAGTATTTCAAAGGAGCTCTCTTTCTTAATACGCTGCGATCTGTCGTCCATGATGACGCCAAGTGGTTCGCGACGTTGCACGAGTTTGCGGAACACTTCAAGTACCAGACGATTCTGACGGAGGATGTTATCTCCTTCTTCAACGCACATCTCGGATCGGATTACACGCCGCTGTTCCGCGCCTATCTTGCGTATCAGAACCCGCCGCTCCTTGAGTTGCAGTTCAATGACGCCGCGGGGATCGTGAGCTACCGGTGGAAGACGCCGCAGCCTGATTTCAATATGCCAGTTCAGGCAGGAGATCCGCAGCGCTGGACTCTTCTTTACCCGACGACAACTAACTGGAAGCAAGTACCGGGACGTAGTTCCACGTTCGCAGTGGATACTGAGGATTACTTCATCGCTGTATCACGTGATCTGGGCAGCAACTCAGCCGCTCAGGTACGTTAGATTCAGGTGCTGCCTGGGACGTGCACAGAGGGTTCGGGTGGGCCGGAAGAGTGGACCTTCTATAGGTCCGTAGCTGCAAGACTCAACTTCTGTTTGGAGCAGCTGCGCTGGAGTTAGAAAACTGGTTTGTCAGGCTGCGGGAATGGCGACGCCTGACAATTTGGCGCAGGCGTTGAGGAGCTTATCTTGAAGCGCAACATCCTGTGTGGCGCCAGCCGGCTTGCGTGGCTGAAGGTGATAGAAGTAGCCACTGCTGACCATGGCTTCCGGATCCCGGCTGACTGCAAGCCAGGTCTGTGTGCGGTGCCCCTGGTCAAGATCGCCGCTCGCGTTTGGACCGCCCATCTTTGTGGGCATCCAACCAGGCTCCATGGCGTTTGAGAGCACGTCCGGCCAGAGGCGGGCGAAAGCAAACGCAAGAAAGATGTCGTGGAGCTTTGTGTCAGAGTAGGCGCGGCTTCCATTCCAGGGGCGCTGTTCCCAGGTGAGATCCTCAAGGTTCTGTTCGCCTTTTCTGTGCAGCTCTGAGCTCACGTACACCAGGCGCTTCGGCTTATGCATACGTGCGGTAAGGATGTAAGGCGCGAGCGTGTTCGTCTGCAAGACCTGGGGCAGACCGTCCGCAGTCAGTTTGCGGGTCTTCTCCTTGTAGCCGATAGCGGCGTTATGGATGACAGCGTCGAAGGCGCCAAGCTCATTGGCCCTGGCGGCGAGCGCGCATGTCTCTTCGAGGCTCCCCAGGTCGCCAGTGAGTACCGCCTTCGCGCCGGGGATGACACGACGGGTGTGCTCAGCCCGTTGCGCATTGCGGGCATGTGCCACAACCGTGTGACCCTGCTCAATCAGAAGCTGGGCGGCCATGAGGCCTAAACCATCCGAGGAACCAGTGACAAAGATGTACGCCATGAAAACTTCTCCTTCATGGTCTTGGATGACCGGGGCTGGGTCAGACTGGGCGCGGGCGATTGTTTGAGAGATGTATCTGCCGGCATTGTGCAGTCGGAGTGTATCGTGCGGAGATATTTACTGCGGCTCAACCAATGTGAGAGTCCGAGCGATGTTTCGCTACGAGTACAAGCATCGGTTGCCGCACACACTACTCGGCCGAGACGCTCTCCTGCATCATGGCAACGCAGGAAAGGCCGCTTTGGGAGAGGGTCAGCATCCCGCGGATCTGTTCGATCACCAGTTCCGGCTCGTCCAGATGCAACCAGTGCCCGCTTTTTTCCGCGATGAGTTGTTGTGCATCGGGCCCGATCTTCCGCAAATCTGCATCCGAGATGGCCTTGGAGTGTCCTGGCGTGAGCAGGACTACCGGCATACCCACGATCGGCGTCGCATTCAGCATCTCCGTTACGGTTCCCGGCACTCCCTGAACATGCGCCGTCATCCCGCGAAAGTAGGCCGGGTTCGACCAGTGCGCGGCGACGATCGGCCACACCGCCGTCGGCATCTTATCCAGCTCGCTTGTCAGCCGCTCCAGCACGTCGTGGCCGCCAGTTGCGCGTGTGAAGAGCTTTGTAATTCTGCCCGATCTGCAGAAGAACGACATCGTTGTGAGTCGCGCCAGGCCCGAGTATGCGATAGGCACGCCCCACTGCAGGAGCTGAACGCCGCGGTCTAACAGCCTGCGCTGCGATTCATCAACCGGAGGCCACTCGTCGGTGCGCATCGCATCCACCAGCACCGCACCTGCCACTTCCTCGGGAAACTCGGCTGCGAAGTACCGCACCACCAGCCCGCCGAAGGAGTGGCCCACCAGCAGGTATGGCGGCGCTATGCCGGCAGCCTGCAGCATCGCCCGCAGCTCCTCGACCACCTTTGAAGGAATGCGTTCCGACACGGCCGGCGTACTCCAACCGAGTCCCAGCCGGTCATAGGAAACCGTGTGTGCGAACTCGCTTACCGACTCCTGAATGCGCGCCCAGTTCTGACTCGTCGCCCCGATTCCCGACTCAAAGATCACCGACGGTCCGGGGCCATCACCCATCTCCATCATGAAAAGCTGCCGGCGCTTGCCGATGTGCACCAGGCGGCCCAGCGGAAGGAAACGCCTGCGGTCATATCGCGCCCCAACCCATTGATAGAGCACTCCGAGAATCAGGAGGATGGGGACTAAGAGCAAAAGCCACAACAAGCGAATCATGCACTGCTCTCCTTGAGATGGAGCTGATGAGGTTGAGGCTTCCGTGCACGCTTCGATCAAGCCTCGACTATGAACAACGCTATTCTTTCAGTGTTTGATGCTGCCGAACGATGAGACTGGGTTCTCGTCTTCCACCATCCACACTTTCAACAGACCGCTTTGCCGGGACCAGCAGGGCAAACTCCGCCCCTGTTGCAATGAGATACCATCAGCTTGTTTCTGGTTGCGAAGCAAGCCGAACCCCAGTACGACCACACGCTACTCGAGTGTGGAAGATCTTAAACTGCATTGTCCTGCATCATGAAAAGTCTGTGGGGGATCAAGATGGCGAGCAGCAGACATGTCAGTTTGAGGAGCGTTTCACACATGTTTGACGTTCTGGCGCCGCGTGTTGTCTCTTCCGTCGGAAAGACTGCCGCAGCCCTTCCCGACATGCGCGGCGCACGCCGACCGCGGGCCTAGGCCGCCATGACGACTCCCATTCTGGAAGTGCGCAACCTGCGCAAAGACTACGACGAGGGACGGATCGAGGCTCTGCGTGGCGTCGATCTGGCGATTGACGCAGGGGAGTTCGTCGCCATCAGCGGACAGAGCGGCAGCGGTAAATCGACCCTGCTTCACCTGCTCGGCGGGCTTGATACCCCTTCTGGCGGCGAGGTTCTTTTTCAGGGTTCAGCGCTGGGCTCTTCGATCAGCCTCGATACCTACCGATGTCACCACGTCGGTTTCATCTTTCAGTCGTTCTATCTGCTGCCCACCCTGCGAGCGATCGAAAATGTGCAGACACCCATGCTTGCGACAAGGGATAGCAGTGGAACGCGCGCGGAACGTGCCGAGGCGCTGCTGCGTGAGGTAGGGCTGGAGTCCCGCATGCGCCAGCACCCGAATGAACTCTCCGGAGGAGAACGACAACGTGTCGCGATTGCCCGGGCCCTGGCAAACAGTCCCTCTATCCTGTTAGCGGACGAGCCCACGGGCAATCTGGACAGCGCCAATGCCGCGCGCATCATGGAGCTCCTCACCGGCATTCAGAAGGCTCGCGGGATGACGCTGATTGTGATCACACATGAGGACGGAATTGCGAACTCCGCGCCGCGTCACATCCGTATTCACGATGGAAGGATCGCGCTATGAGACTCGTCGCAAGGGGGGCCACTGCGGTGCTGTTTGTGACGGCTCTCGCGTATGCGAAGGATGCGGGAGACGTGAAGCCGATTCTTGCTGCAGCGCGCCAGCGTCTCGAGATGGAAGATTCCCGTGCCACCGGACACCTGGTCCAGGTGGACGCAAATGGCACTCGCGTTAGCACTCCAGTTGCCGTCAAGGCGCATTGGTTCCCAGGGGTTCTTCGCGTGCTACTCGAGATTACTCCCTCTCAAAAAGCGGCTCATACTGCAGGCCAGAGTGCCTCGCCAGATACGCGCGTGAGTCTTCTGCTGGAGATGCGGGCCGAGGGCCGGAGTACGATCCAGGTGTTCCGTCCACAGGAGGCGGCACCAACGTCACTGCCTGTGAACAGGTGGAATGAGAGCATTGCCGGCAGTGATTTCAACTATGAAGATTTTCTGCAGCCGGAGTACTTCTGGCAGAACCAGACGTTTCTCAAGAGCGCCAGAGTTGGCGCTCATGCGTGCGATGTGCTTAAGAGCACGCCGGGAGTCTCCGACCATTCCCAGTATGCCGACGTTCAAACATGGCTCGACCACACGATCGGCTATCCCATTTACGTCGAGAAGACAGTGAAAAAGACGGCCGTCGTGAAGGAGTTCACCTCCTTTGGTCTGCGCCAGGCAGGTGGAGTCTGGTCAGCCAAGCAGATAGAAGTGAAGATCCATGGTCGTCCCGGGTCGACCCTGCTCCTGTTTGAACGCGGAAGCACCAAGGCAAACCTCACGCTCAAGGACTTCAGCCCCGAGCAGATCAGCCGATTTGAGGATCGGCCCTAGCGCTTCCGTTGCGGCGGCCAAGGGCGAGGGATGGAAGCAACGGGAGAGATCTAGGTTAGTCCATGGAGTTCGAGAATCGCTCCTGCAGGACCCGCCGGAGAAACTTACCTGTGTGGTTTTGCGGCAGGTCGCCGGGGTTGAGAATCCAGATGCGCCGCGGGGCCTTGTACGCCGCGAGATTGCTGCGGCACCAGCTCAGCAGGTCCGCTTCTTCAGAGAATAGACCAGGCTGTAGTTCGACCGCCGCCACGGGGATCTCGCCCTTGTCCTGATGACGCAAGCCGAAGGCGACCGCACGAGCTATAGCGGGATGCGTCAACAGCACTTCTTCCAGTTCGCGAACATATACAGAATAGCCGCCCGACTTGATCACGTCTTTTGTGCGTCCCACGAGCCGGATCAGTCCAAGGCGGTTGCGCGTGGCCAGATCTCCGGTACGCAGCCAGCCGTCGCTGGTAAGCAGGACCTCGTCCTTGCCCTTGTCCTTCCAGTAGTGCGGAGCGAGACCGCGTCGGCGAATCTGGCACTCTCCCGTTACACCTGGCGGCACGGGCTGACCCTTCTCATCGACCAGGCGCACGCGAAACGGCGGAACGGGAAAGTGCAGGTCGCCACTCCCGCGCAGAAACGATACCTCAACGCCCAACATGGCAAGGCCGCCCAGTTCTACCATCCCATAGCCGTTCAGCAGAACGGGTGGAATCCGCCAACGGCCAAACAGGCGGGAGAGAGCGCCGAACTGGCGCAGACGCAGTCGAACCTCCGCCGGGAGATGGTCGCTGGCGGAGAGCCAGACCCGCACACTCGCCAGGCGTGCCGGTGCGGGATGGCTGTTGACCAGACGCGCGAACATGGTGGGCACACCAACAACCGCGGTCACGCGAAAGCGTTCGACCATGGCCAGGGCAGCCTCCACATCGAAGCGGTCGAGAAAGCATCCGCGTATTCCCGCCATCAGACCGTACAAAGCGATACTTACGGCCATGATGTGGGACCAGGGCAACGCAATCAGCGCAAGGTCTCGCGGGCCCAGGAAGAGACCGGTGAGTACTGTAGACGCGCGCGCCCCAAGCAGAGCGTTGCTCGACAAGGCCGCACCCTTGGGGAACCCGCTGGTGCCGGAGGTATGAAAGATGGCGATGATTGCGGCCGGATCGATGGTGACTGGCGGCAGCGGCTGCTCCATCCTGGAGAGGCGAAGGAATCCGTCGAGTGTCTTCTGCTCCTCATCGGCTTGTACCCAGACGCGTACATCGAGTGCCTGGCGCGCGCCGATCACCCGTTCAAAGACCATTGTGTCCGTGATGAGAATCTCTGTTCCGCTTTCAGCGAGGATCCGTCGTACTTCAACGAGGGAGAGCTGCGGATTCAGGGGGACCGCTATGCCTCCCGCACGGATGATGGCCAGAAACCAGTGGAAGCACTCCCGATTGTTGCTGCGGTAGATGGCGACGGGCTGGCCCGGGCGAAGCGCGACGACCCCACGCAGAAAAGCATCGAGGGAACCAACAACGGCGTGCAGATCGGAAAGAGAAAAGGCACCTTTTTCATCGACGGCGACCTCGCAGTTCCCTTTTCGGCGAAGCAGTTCATCCACGAGATTGGCGACTGTGATGTTGCGGTCTCGCGCGAGACGATACCGCTGCACGAGACTCATTGCGCAGAGATCGGTTTGCGGCCCCAGTCGCTGGCCACGCAATAGTGAAAAAGTCTATCGAGGTAGTCGAGTACCGGTGGAGCAATCACCCCGGCCGGCTGCAGAAGACGATCGGCGTTGCTGGTATCAAACTGCATGCGCATGGTGAAGTAGTCGCGATACGCGCGGCCATCGCGCAGCACACGACGTTTCCGGCCCCAGAGAGAGAGGAACAGGAGCGGACGCACTATGGCGAAAAAGATCCTGGGATCGATGAAGCGCGGCCTGGGACCATGAAAGTAGTCCATGGCGCGCTGGCCAACCTGCGCGATGGACGCGCTCGAGCGCGGCCCGGCACAGAGATGAACAGTACAGCCCAGGGCGGCTTTGTCGAAGAGCAATTGTGCGACCGCACTGGCAACAAAGTCTACGGGCACAATATCGAGTACCGCATCCGGATAGCCGGGAACCGTGCGCCAGAGGCGTCGCGCGTAGATCTTCAACGGCCAATACATCATCTTGAAGCTGGAGGTGACGCCGGTTCTGGAGTCGCCCACGATGATGCTGGGTCGCAGGATGATGCCGGGAAGCGACGTGAGACGCGCGTGTACCAGCGCCTCTGCCTCCGACTTGGTCTGCTCATAGGTGTTGCGGTAGCTCTGGCCAACGGCAAGCTCGTCTTCGCGTACCAGGCCGACACGCTCGCCGGCGACATAGGCCGTGCCGACGTAGGCGAAACTTTGCAGCCGGGGCGCACCGCTCGCAAAGTCGAGAATACGCCGCGTGCCCTCAACGTTGATGCGGCGGGCCTCATCAAGCGAGTGATCAAAGCGCACTGTGGCGGCGGAATGAATGACTCGGGTTGTCTCAGCCGAGAGACGCTCGTAGACCTCGGGATTCAGACCACAGTTCTGCTGGCTGACGTCTCCGGAGAAGACCTGAACGCGCGATTGATCCGCCACAGGAAGAAAGGCGTCGGCGCGTTGCTGCGCTGATTGCCCGGGCCGCTCTCGAATAAGCAACGCCAGCATGGTGTCCGGGTGCCTCTCCAGAAGCTCGCGTACCAGCTGCACTCCAAGAAAGCCGGTCGCGCCTGTCACCAGAATGAGCTCTTTGTTTTTCAGACCGAAACCGTCCTTCCTCCGCGTACAAAGACGACCGGGGATCTGGCCGCTCGGAGTCTGTGCGACGGTGTGTGCTGTGGGGCTCAGTATACGATGTTCGAAAACGTACTTTGTTCCGATGCCGTGCGAACAGGAAGGCTTGCCGCCTGAGCCGCATCCGATGTTTTGACGGCAGCACGTCAACGTTCTTCTACGTGAAGGCACCAAGGAACGCACTCAAGCTCATGGCCAAATCATTGTCGTTTACCGGATTTGTTCTTAAGAACCTGCTGCGCCGGCGTATGCGCACGCTGCTCACGCTGGCCGGGATCGGCACCGCCGTGGGCGCGTTTGTAGGCCTGGTCGGTTTTTCCAGTGCGTTCGAACAGCAATGGTTACGTATTTACTCCAGCAGCGGCACGGACATTGCCGTGATTCAGGGCACCTTCCTGAATACATCGATGGATGAATCGACTGCGGACAAGCTGCTTACCTTGCCCGATGTGGCGCAGGCATCCCCCACGATCTTCAACCTCATGGATCTGACACCGGATGTGAATGCTCTGGTCTACGGCTGGAAGGCCGATGCATTTCAGTTCAGCTCGCTCGAGATTCTGAAGGGCCGACGCTTTCGCGACGGCCGCGCCGAAGTGATGCTTGGCGATATGCTCGCGCAGAATCTCAAAAACGCGCCTGGCGACGTGCTCACCATACAGGGCAAACCCTTCACCATTACGGCGATCTACCACGGCGCTTCTACGCTTGAGGCCTCCGCGGTGGTGATGCCGCTTGACCAACTGCAGGAGCTCAACAGCTTGCAGGGCAAAGTATCGACGATTGATGTCCGCCTGCGCGCCGCGCCGCGCGGAGAGACGGCGGAACAACATATGAAGCATGCGCAGGCCGAGATCGAAGCCGCTCTTCCGGGAATGCGTGCTGTTCCCGCGGCCGAGCGCGCCAGCGACAATCAATTTGTGAAGCTGGCCCATGCTTCGGCCTGGGGCACCTCGTCGCTCGCTCTGCTTATCGGTATTCTCGGTATCGCCAACACCATGGCGATGTCAGTGTTTGAGCGCACGCGCGAGATCGGAATCCTGCGCGCTCTGGGTTGGAACCGGTGGCAGGTGCTCGCTCATATCGAGATCGAGGCGGTCACCCTCGGCTTGGGCGGGGGATGTCTCGGTGTCGTGTTTGGATGGTGTGCGCTGCGGGTGCTGGCGTCTCTGCCGCGGACCGCGAGTCTTATTTCGGCCTCTCTTCACTGGCAGCTTCTGGCCGAGGCTGTAGGACTTGCCATGTTCGCCGGTCTTGTGGCCGGAGCTCTGCCGGCATGGCACGCGGGGCAGCTCTCTCCGGTTAACGCGCTAAGGCACGATTAGCCCGAAGGAGCGCATGGCACGATTTGGAGCATTTTGTTTTCCGGGAGCGGGTCATCTCAACCCTATGACTGTGCTGGCTCGTTCGCTTGAGCTGAGAGGTCATGAGGTTGTGGTCTTTGGGATCGCCGATATCGAGGCTGATGTGCGCGCGGCGGGTATCCCGTTTCAGCAGATCGGGGCCGAAGACTATCCGTCCGGAACCCTCAGGATGCTGGACGAACGGCTCGCGCAGCTAAGGGGAGTTGCGGCCTTCCGGTTCACTCTGGAGCGGGTAAGAAACTCCACTCGGATGATCCTGCGGGACGGTCCCGATGCCGTGCGGACGGCCAATGTAGACGCCCTGCTGGTCGATGAGGCAGAGTTTGCGGGGAATGTGGCAGAGTACCTGGGCCTGCCCTGGATCTCGCTCGCCCTGATCCCTCCGCTTCTGTCCGACGACCGCTTTCCCCCTTTCTGGCTTGGCTGGGCTGCGGGGCAGGATCGGCTCAGCCGCCTGCGCAACCGCTTCGCCATTCATCTGCTTTTATGGGTTGCGGCCCCCATCTTCAGAGAGGTTAACCGGCAGCGCAGTGCGTGGGGACTGAAGCCCTACACGCGTCCCGAAGACGGACTGTCGCCTCTTGCCCAGATCACCCAGATGCCCGAGGCTTTGGATTTCGAGGTCCGAGGCAAGAGGCCAGCCGGGCTTCACTACACGGGGCCGTTCCTGCGGGCTCGACAGCGGCCGACTGTTGAGTTTCCGTGGGAACGGCTTGATGGACGTCCACTGGTGTACGCCTCGTTGGGCACCCTCCAGAACGGCTCGGAAGCCGTCTTCAGAATAATCACACAGGCATGTGCCGGCCTGAACGTGCAGGTTGTGATCTCGCTCGGTGGAGGTCTTGATCCAGCAAGGCTGGGAACGCTGGCCGGCGACCCGCTGGTCGTGCGCTTTGCGCCCCAATTAGAGCTCTTGAAGCGAGCCGCTCTGGTGATTACGCATGCCGGCCTGAACACGGTGCTGGAGTCGCTGTCTGAGGGCGTGCCGCTGGTCGCGGTGCCACTCGGCAACGACCAGCCCGGAGTCGCTGCGCGGCTGAAGGCCCGTGGTGCCTGCGTCGTGGTGTCACGGCACAGGCTCAATCCGGCCCGGCTCCGTCGGGCGGTTCTTCTTGTCCTGCACGAGACTCGCTATCGCGAGGCTGCTGAGGTCCTGCAACGAGCGATTCAGCAGATCGATGGGCCAGGTCGCGCCGCGGACCTTATCGAGCAGGTACTCAAACTGCGTTGACTCGGCCCTGAACGATCGGCCCGTCTAGCGACCTGCGGTCTTCCTCCCTCGCTGCAGCAAGTATTATTTTGCGGCTTCGAATGTGTCACTCCGGGTGGTCCTGCCCAGCGTGTCGAAGAGGGGCTGAGCAGGAGTAACCGCCGGCTCTTCCGTCGCCACGGACATGCCGAGAATGCGGATGTTGCTGTTCTCAGGAAGCGTGATCGTCTTTGCATTCCCGGGTAGATCAAGGGCGTAGACGAACATGTAACTGTATTGGTACGGCTCGTTGAGGCCCTCTGCGTTGTGCTGATGGGAGGCATACCAGGCCAGGGTTGCCGGTTTGATGTACCCGGGGCGCAGGCCGAGGTAATCCTCTGGGTATTTGGGCGACCAGTCCGGGGAGCCGGAGTTTTTTAGATCCCAGGACTGATGACTGGCGGAGATGGCGAAGTCTTTGCGCAGGGGCACCTGATGCTCCGGTGTTCCGCTGCGGCCGCCGCCTTCCTTGACCGAATCCGGTCTGGGCTTCCAGAGACGAGTGTCCCACTGGCCGATAAAGCCGCCCCAGTCCTGAATGGTGAGATCGACGGGTGTTGCGCCCACCTTGAACGTAGCGCGCTGGTCGCCATCTGCCGACGCAGCGAGAACATAGAGCTTGTTGAAGTTACCGTCTGGAAGTTGAATCGACTGGCCCTTGCCGGAGACAGCGTTGGCGGCGCCAGTCGCTGCCGGAGCAAGCGTGAAGCGAACTCCGTCGATCTTCAGCTCGGACGGGAGCATCTCGGCAGGAATCGCGGCTCCCTGCTTGTCAAAGCCGCCGACAGTTTTTGTGTCGTCGTTGCTTGCAACCGCGAGGTCGTATTTGAGACTGACAGGCTGCGAGGTAACGCCGGCTTCGCGCACCACGGGCGTGCCGAGCTTGAGAGCGAAGGTGCGAGGTTGATACGGCTTGAAGGAGGTCTCAAGGGCGCCATCAACTACGCCAGCTGCACCCATTGGGAGTTCCTGGCCGTTGACTTCACGAGCTGCGTCGAGAGGGCCGGCGAACTTGACTCTCACCTTCTCAGCTGCCTTGCCGTCGAGTTCAACAAGGCGAAGGATTACTTCGTCGCTCAACTCTGACTTCTTGAGGGCAAGAACACGGATTCCCGGGTTGTCGACCGTGAGCAGCGAGAAGCTGCGACCCAGGGTTCCAGGGTGCTTCTCCGTGTTGAAGGCGATCATGGGCGTGCTGAGACGGTAGGCCTGCCAATCTGTATGCGCCTGGCGCCAGTCCCCGGCATGACCCGCGAGTCCGAACAGGATCTCATGATGTCCCCAGTCCTGATTCAGCTCATCCGTATAAGCGCCCTGCATCTGGGAGGCGCCCCCTGGTGAGCGAAGCAGGGTGAGACGGAGTGTGCTGTCATCGCGCTTGTCCGAACCGTTCTTTACGTCAGTCAGAATAGTCGCGCCAAAGCTGCCGGACGGATCGGTCTGATCGATCCAGTGATGCGACGCTACCTCGAACTGCCGGTCAAAGGCGGCGGGGCGTTGGATGGTACCGACCTCCCAGTTATAGGTGGCCAGCTTGTTGGCTGAGGCGAGTGGGAAGACAGCCTTGACGTTCGCGGCAAGTGAGCGCCAGTCTATCGACTCGCCGAACTCGACGCGATTTCCCGCATCGCCCGCGGAGAGGCGAACGGTCTGGGCGAACTTGGATCCCTCGCCTTCGCGGGTAACCTCGATGGCAACGCGAGCGGGTCCGTCTTCGACGATTCGGGCTTTGGCCGAGCCAGTGATGTACGCGCGAGGGGCTGCCTGCTCCTGGTCAAAGTCCATGTTCCAGGCCGGCCACTGTTTGGGCGCGTCGTTGCTGATCGCAAGGCGCATCGGGCTGGCGAGCAACTCCTTCTTCAACGATTTATCAAAGATGCTGCTTACGTCTCCATCGGCGTTGAGAGTGACCTTGTAACGGGCGTTCTCGAGGCTTGACTCCGTGACCTTCAGTTCCTTGGAGCGCTCTGCCTTTCCACTCGGGCGGACGTCGTAGACGACATAGCCGACCGAGGGAGCCTTCGCGAGGAAGAGTACCTTGCCGTCTTTCATCTGCGAGGGAACCTGCTTGCCCCCGGAGTCATACACGGCAGCGCCCTTTGACAGGCTGCCGGGAACCGTTGCCTCCACCATGTCCTCGCGCGCGATGTTCAGCGGGTTGTAGACGATCACCGGTGTGCCCTTCACCTGCGTATCCAGAGAGGAGGCGATGGATTGAGTTGCACTGGTGAGGACGTCGGCAAACTGGTTGGAGGCGATGATGTCGTCATTCTGTGCAAACTCGTAGGCGCGTGGGGTTGCCGTCCCTGCACCGGTGTCATGGAACTGGCCAGCCATGATAAACGTCCATGCATCGTTGATCTGCTTCTGCGGGTAGGGTCGGCCGCCCATCCAGGCAGCAGCGACCGAGGCCCTCTCGGCAGCGTCGGCAAGCAACTCATTCCTGCGGTTCCATCGTTTGTGGTACGCCTGCGAGGTCAGCGATCCGGCCGAGTGATTGATGAGTTCGAGATCGCCTTTGTACGTTGGCATCCTGGACTGCATGTCCGGTTTGATGTCCAGGAACATCTGGTCCGCGGCTGCGGAGACTACCTTGACCGAACCGTTACCCATGCGAACAGGAGTACCGGCCGTGACAATCTCTCCGGCAGCGCCGGCGGGAGTACGCGTCACGGTGGTCGGGAGGACCGCTTCGCCGCCGGTCACTGTGGCTTCAAGGAGCTTTACCGATTCCTCGTTGGTGGCGCCGCCGATGTCTCCGGTGCCGATGTAGTGGTAGTCGGCAAAGACACCGGTAGCCTTTCCGTCGATGGCGATGCGTGCCGGCCAGTTGACCTCTGCTTCACGCCTTCGGCGCGCGGGCGATCCGGCAGGCGCATCGGGAACCGGGGCAGGCGGCTTGCTGAGATCCGAGCTGATCTCGCTGCCATAGCCGCCAGGATTGAGGGCCGCTAGAACGGTTTCGCCGTCGGGGCCGGTCCACACACCTACATTGAAGGGAATGCCTTCCGGGGTCTTTTCAGGGGAGTTTGGGCCGCCGATCTTCGGGGCCGGCTGCCAGGAGGCGCTGAGCTTCTGCGTGGAGAAACCTTTGACACCGGAGGCGGCGAGGATGGTAGGCAACGATGCGGGGAAGCCGAAGCAATCGGGCAGCATGTATTCGGCACTTGCCTTGCCGAACTCGCTGCGATAGAAGGTGTTGCCATAAAGAACCTGCCGAAAGATGGACTCAGCGCTGGGCAGGTTGACATCGCCTTCTTCGACCGAAGATCCGGCTGGATACCACTGGCCTTTGGCGACATATCCCTTAAGGCGCGCGTAGTCTGCCGGGTAATACTCCTTCATCAGGCGGTACCGGTTCGATCCCGACCAGTTGAAGACGTAGTGCGGATACTTGTCCATGTAGTCGAAGTTCACGCGCATGGTCTTGAGCAGGTACTCGCTGATGACCTGAGGGAACTCCCACCGCCACTGCGTGTCCAGATGAGCGTACGGAACCACATAGAGTGTCGGTTGTTTGGTAATGTCCGGAGCGGTCATTGTCTGCGCGTCAACGGCGTGTGCGACTGAGGCGAGGGCGACAGCCCCAAAGAGAGCGTTCGTTCGGAGACAGAACACAGATACCTCACTTGAAGAAGTCTTCCAGAGCTTCGGATGGAGCGGCTGGAGTGACGGAGAGAGACCGTCGATCTTTGAATGAAACCGTGACAAGCAGGAGGAGGAGTACTCGTCCGCAACGAGATGACGTGTGCATAGTAGAAACCGTTCTTATGAGCTGTCAAGCGTCCGGCAGGGCGAGAGCTGTCGGCTCACCGCGCGAGGCGACCCTCCGGATGGTATGCGTCTGGATTCGGCAGCATACAGGCTCTCCCTTTCGCCGTCCGTCATCCTTGCCACTGTCCAGCAACGGCCTGCTCTTTCCGGGGCAGAACGTCTTCTCCGGTGCGCCTCCCTCGCGGTCTCCGGTACTCTAAACGCAGAGTTGCGGGTGGTCTGCCCTGTGCTGGCGTGGAAATCCGGGCTTGCAGCCCAGGCAGCACCTTCCAGTCTGTGAAGAGGTGAAGGCAGCATCCTTCAGCAGACCTCCTGGGGAACTTTGTGCTTTTCGTGTTCCCTCGCACAAGGCAGGTTCAGCAAGCTTCGCGTGGAGAAGTCATGCAGCCGATAGAAATCGCCGCGTCCGTCCGCCGGGCACCTTCCCTGCTTCGCTCGGGCTCTTGCCGAAGTAGAACCAGTTCTTTCCTCGCTCTTCTGGCACTCTGTTTTTCGGCCTCGCATGCCCTCGCCAGCCGGATTGTCACGGATGAAGCTGGCCATCGCGTACACGTGCCGGACCATCCGCATCGTATCGTCTGTCTCGTGCCAAGCGTCACCGATGCCGTCTTTGCCATGGGTGCGGGCGCGGAGATTGTCGCTGTCAGCGATTACACGAAGTATCCGGCTGCGGCCCGCAGCAAGCCGAGCATTGGCAACCCCATTCAGCCATCGCTTGAAGTGCTTCTCTCGTTCCATCCCGATCTTGTTCTCGGAATCCAGACCAGCAGTCCGATCGAGTCCCTGCTGCAGATAGAGCGTCTGGGCGTTCCGGTGTATCTGGTGAATCCACGCGGCCTCGACGGCCTTCTTCGCTCTGTCTCGAACCTTGGTGCGGCGCTTCATCGCGAGGCCGATGCGGCGGCACTCGTGGCCTCGCTCGAGCACCGGATCGCGGCGGTTCGGGCACAGACGGCAGGACTTCCCCGGCCGACAGTCTTCATGCCGATCTGGTATGACCCCATCATGACAATCGGCAAACACGCCTTCATCACAGAGATCATCGCGGCTGCCGGCGGGCGCTCGATCACGGACGACCTCACGCCGGAGTGGCCCCAGATCAGCCTGGAGGCCGTGATTGCACGCGCTCCGGAGGCGCTGCTGCTGACCCGTGGCGGGAAGACCACGCTCGACGTACTTAAAGACAAACCGGGCTGGGCTGCAGTGCCTGCCATTCAGCATCGTCGCGCCTTCTACGCGGACGACCGCATCGAGCTCGCAAGCCCGGTGGCTATCGATGCACTTGAAGATCTGGCCCGGCAGTTTCACCCTTAGGTGTTCGTGTGGTGCAGGCCGCGCAGCGTGTACGTGACGTGACCGCATTTGATTATGCGAGAGAGCTGCACCGAGCCAGACGAGTTGTCCTCGAGAGAACGACTTCATGAGAACGTCACGAGCGCCGGAGAGAGCATGGACCTTGAAGTGGAGCGCAGGAGACAGCAGCGTCGAGCAGACACTAACGGCGCGGCAAGCGCCGCCTCTTCGCCTGACGCACGTTTGACGAAGCAGAGACCTGCTTCCCGCTCTTCCTCGTCGCGCGCGCTTCTGCTGCCTCTTCTGGTCGCCACGCTGCTCGGTGCCATCCTGCTCTCACTCTCTGTTGGAGCTGTGCCTATCCGGACGACCACACTGCTGCGCGCCGTTCTCCTGCAGAATGAACTCACAGCCACGGAGCGGATCATCCTCTTCAAGGTTCGCCTGCCGCGTATCCTCTCGTCCGCCATCGTCGGCTCCTGTCTTTCGGTCTCGGGTCTGCTCTTCCAGGGCCTCTTCCGCAACCCGATGGCTGATCCGTACGTGATCGGCGCTTCGGGCGGTTCGGTGCTCGGGGCGAGTCTTGGCATCTTTCTGTTCGCGGAGACCTCTTTGTTCGGTCTGAGCGTGACCGCTCTGCTCGCTTTTGCCGGGTCTGTTCTGACCATGGTGGTGATCTACTCCCTGGCGCGGAGCAGAGGGCAAACCAATGTGGTGACGCTTCTGCTCGCGGGTTTTGCCGTCAGCACGATGCTGGCCAACTGCACCTATGTCTTCGAGGTTCTCGACAGCGCGTCCGGCAGCGGAACACGCATCCTTCTCTCGTGGCTGCGCGGCGTCATCTCGACTCCGCATTGGACAGGGCTTGTGTTTGCCGCCGCCGCTCTTGTCGCTGGAGTGCTTCTGGCATTTCCGCTTACACGCCGCCTGAACACTCTCGCTCTAGGGGATGAGACCGCGCAGCAGCTCGGGTTGAACGTAGAGCACACCCGCATCGCCATCATCCTTGTGGGATCTCTGCTGACCTCCGTTGCGGTCGCTCTCGGCGGGCTGATCAGCTTCGCGGGTCTCATCATCCCGAATATCAGCCGTGTTCTGCTCGGCCCCAACATGACGCGGCTCCTTCCAGTCTCCGTACTCGCGGGGGCCATCTTCCTTGTGCTGGCGGACACCCTTGCCCGCACTGTTCTTTCGCCGACGGAGATCCCCGTCGGCGTTCTGATGGCACTCGTTGGCGGACCTTTTTTCCTCTATCTGCTTCGCCGTCCTCGCCGAGAGATCTCTCTGTGAGTCAGCCGCTGCTTGCGCTGCATCACGTTGGCTTCCGCTACGGCAGGCGCGACCTATTCCTCGATGCCAACCTGGCCCTCGAATCTGGAACTGCAACTGCGCTGATTGGCCCGAATGGCGTGGGAAAGACAACGCTGCTCCGCCTTGCGTCCGGCATCCAGAAACCAACGTCGGGCAGCATCGATCTCGATGGGCGTCCGCTCGCCAGCCTTTCTCCACGACAGGCCGCGCAGCAGATTGCCCTGGTACCGCAGCAGCTGGAGATCCCGTTCGACTACACCGTTCAGGAGGTGGTGGAGCAGGGTCGAACTCCTTACCTGTCTCGTCTGGGCGGTCTGACGGCGGCGGATCGACAACAGGTGGATCGCGCCCTCGATCTCACCAGTACCGCGGGACTTCGTCACCGCGTCTTCAACGAGCTCAGCGGCGGCGAGCGACAGCGTGTGAAGATCGCTCTCGGTCTCGCGCAGCAGCCACGTCTGCTGCTACTCGACGAGCCGACCCAGAACCTCGATATCGGCCGGCAGATCGAGCTTCTCGACCTGCTGGCGCATCTTCGAAGTACCGGGCTTGCGGTGCTCGCGTCTCTCCATGATTTGCATCTGATTGCCGGGAACTTCTCCGCGGTGCTTCTGCTCCGCCCGTCCGCGGCACCGCTCTATGGACCGCCTGACCGCATTCTCGAGCAGTCGCTGCTCGAGAGTGCCTTCGACTGCGAAGCGAGCCATCATCCATTCTTTTCGCAGCTGCCGACGAGAGCGGGCAGCTAGCGGCAAAGCGAAGCTGATCGCGATTCCAAAGGAGCACTCTTATGAGCATTGCAACAAAGCGCGGAGATGCCGGCGAGACCGGACTGATCGGCGACACCCGCATCTCGAAAGCCGACCTTCGCGTTGAGGCGTATGGCTCGGTCGATGAGCTCAACTCCGCTCTCGGCTTTGCGCGCAGTCTTTGCTCGCATGCGGAGGTCTCCGGATGGACGGAGACCATCCAGCGCACACTCTTCCGCGTCGGCTCCGCACTGGCGACGCCGCCGGACGCGACAGCGCCCCCCCTGCTTCTTGCCGATGATGTTGCCTTTCTCACGGATCTGGTCTACCGCATCGAAGCTGTCGACGGGATCCTCTCCGACTGGTCTCTGCCCGGGGCGCACGTTCAGTCCGCCGCCTACGAGGTGGCGCGGACTACGTGCCGCCGGGTCGAACGAAATGCTGTGCGCCTCCAGGAATCCGGGCAGGTGGTGGCTCCTGACGTTCTCGCCTATCTGAACCGTCTCTCCGACCTGATCTGGCTCTTTGGCCGCCTGATTGAGCATGCGGCGGGCGTCGACGCCCGGCTGCGCGACGAGACCACAGCCGGCCCGAAGTGGTCTCGTGCGTGGTAACGGCTCTCCTGTCCTCTTGAAGTGAGCGGCAGACGGCTGCTGATGCTGTTGCAGCAAGATACCCTATGAGTTTTCCGGCCGGCTTGTTGAGAAGATGCTATCGTTAGTGCAATCCACACCACTTCCCCTGCCCCGACAGGGAGTCCCTGTCGATAAAAGGACCTCATGCGCCCCTTCTCGCTCACTCTCCTGGCCGCCGCAACTCTAAGTCTGAGTTCTGTTGCTCGCGCGGACACTACCGATGTGTTTTCCCTGACCGGAAACGATCTTGATCTAACCTTTTCCGTCCCGTCCAGCCCCGTACCCGCGAGTTCAGACCCGAGCTTGGGATTCTTTCTTGATCAGGTCGCCGTGATTGCAAATGGGGTGTCGTATGTTTCGAATCCGGCGGACTTTTTTGTGTCCGATGTAGGCGGAGGATTTGCACTGCAGGCTGACGACGACCTCATTGAATACTTCTCCTTTGGCGGTTCTCAGCTCTTCACGGGTCCTCTTTCGTCACCTACGTTCCGTACCGGTGAGTTCTCCCTGTCGGGAGTGTTCTGTCCGGGTTCAGACCCGGAGGGGCCACCTGTCAGCTGCACTTTGGATCCCTACAAGCTGACGATCGTTCAGCAGATGGCGACGACGCCGGAGCCGCAGTCCCTTGTGTTTCTCTCCACCGGCCTGCTGGGAGGCTTGGCTGTCGTTCTGAAAAGGGTGAAGGGATAGTCTGCAGGAAAAGCCTTTGGTCCATGGATCGGGGCTGCCTTGATCGTCTTTGCTGGTCTTCCTGAGTGCGTTCTCGGCGTCAGCGAACGGAGAGGCCGTCGGCCAGGCTGTTTCGATAGGCTTGAAGAGCAGGCAGAGACCCCAGTATCGCGCCAAGCAGGACGATGCCGCACCCGAAACCAAGTATCAGGGGTGAAGGAGATCCCAGCAGCAGCGGAATCCCAAACCGCTGCTCTACCGGACTGCGAGCAAGGACGAGCAGGCTGTATGCTCCGGCGAAGCCAAGCAGCGTGCCGGCAAGGCTGATGAACGTGGTCTCCAGGATCAGCAGTTGCAGAACCTGGCGGGCACTCAACCCAAGAGCGCGAAGGATAGCGATCTCGCGGCGTCGCTCATTGAGTGTGGTGTACAGAATCGCAACCATGGAGAGAAGACCGATCACCAGGGCGGCCGCGCTTACGAGCGACAGGGCGCTATCAGCGTAGCCAACCAGGTGCCACAACTCGGCCAGGGTTAATGCGGGGATGGCTGCAGTCAGCGGCTCGGGCTCGTAGGTGTTGATCTCCCGTTGCAGTGGAAGCGTGCTGATCCGTGTGCGGGTCCTGACCAGAAAGGCACTGATCTGGTCGACGTGCAGCTGCTTCGGATCAATGTGTGCGGCGGGTATGGCTTCGCCGAGCGCGGGTGGCGTTCCGTCGCTCCAATCGACATGCATCGCTTCGACGCCGAGCAGCGAGATATAGATCGCGCGATCGACGGGAGTCGATGTGCGAGCAAGGATGCCGGAGACGGTAAACGGTTTGTCGGCGTGGTTCATGAGACTGACGGACTCGAGACCATGCGCCAGCACGAGACGAGACCCGAGCCCGTAGCGCAGACGCTCTGCCACATCCGAGCCGAGAACGCAGTCAAAGAGCGCGCCGGGCTGGCGGCCGGCGGTGAAGCGGATGGCGTGGCCGCCACGATAGCTGTAGTGCTTGTAGAAGTTTTCATCCGTCCCGACGACGCGGTAACCCCTGTGGCTGTCGCCCATGGAGAATGGAATGGTCCAGGCGACGGCGGGGTGGTCGCGAAAGTGCGCATAGGTTTCGAAGGAGATGTCATTGGCTCCATCCCCGATGTGGAAGACAGACGAGAGCAGCAACGGCAGCGGGCCGGAGCGCGCGCCGACCACCAGATCGACACCGGAGACGGTGCCGGCGAAGCCTTGCTGCGCACCGGAGCGCAGGCGATCGATGCCGACCAGCAGAAGAACGCTGAGAGCGATGGAGAAGACGGTCAACGAGGTCGTCAGCAGCCGGCTACGGAGGGATCGCACGGCAAGGCGCAGCAGAACCAGCATTCAGGGAAGGCCCTCCCGGACGGAAGCGGCACGGTTGATCACAGGCAGGGCGAGCTCCCGCGAAAACCGTCCTGCGAGTGAGCGGTCATGGCTGACGAAGAGCAGCGTTGATCCCGCATTCTCACAAAGCTCAAAGAGCAGTGCGAGAAACTGCTCGCGGCGATCGGTATCAAGAGCGGAGGTGGGCTCATCGGCGACGATGAGACCTGGGCGGCCGATGGTTGCACGGGCGATTGCCACGCGCTGCTGCTGTCCGGTACTGAGCTCTGTCACGGACTGATCGAGCAGGGGCAGCAACCCAAGAGCGGCCGCGAGACGCTCAACCTCCGCGGTGATCGACGTGGTGCCGAGCCGCTGCCGTCGTGCCGCATGCACCTCACACGGCAACGCGATGTTCTGACGGACGGAGAGGTAAGGTATCAGGTTGAAACCCTGAAAGATGTAGCCCATCTCCGCTCCGCGCAGGCGATCACGCGCCGAAGGAGACAGAGCGCCAAGGGCTTGACCGAAGATCGCGATCGAGCCAGCCTGCGGCAGCAGAACTCCGGCGATGAGGCCGAGCAGAGTCGTCTTGCCGCAGCCCGAGGGACCATGCAGGAAAAACCGCTCGCCAGGAGCAATCTCCAGAGAAGGAATGTCGAGAACAGGGCGCTGGCGCGCGCGTCCGCGACCATACGCAAACACAACGTCGTGGAGACAGACTGCGAGCGCGCCCAACGCTTAGCTACCGGGATAAGGGGCCACGGTGTCGGCCGCAAGGTCGTAGGAGACATCGCCGTAGGGACTCTGGACGGTGGAGATCTTCAGGGTACCCGTGACGACGATCGGATCCACGAAGGTCATTTTGACCTTGCCGTGATCGGTCAGGAGAACGTGCACGATCTGATTTGGCGGCGGCGGAGGTACGTGGATGCAGGCGCCCGCGTACGGCACCAGGAGGAACTCGGTGACGCTCTCCGCATCGTCTTCGAGCGGCACCATGAAGCCGGGGATGCTGACACGCTTGCCGTCCAGCACGCGTGCGGGCGAGGCCTGCGTGGCGGGTGCGCCGGACTTCAGCGTCTTGAGCGTAGACCAGCCTACAGTCACCGGCGCTGTAGAGGCACTCCACAGTGCAGGCGGCTCCAAGGCAAGCGAGATCAGGGCGAGTGCGCCGTTACACAGGGCGCCACGCCGACTGGGGCTGAAGTTTCTGGCTCTACGACCTCGCAGGCAGTGCTTCATGCATCCCTCTCCTGACACTTGGACGCCACCTCGTACAGCAGGCGCTCCCTTACGCAAACTTCTCTCTATTTTGTCTGCCCGGGAGCATTCGTCGCAGGGTTATTCGCAGGGGACGGATGATCGTGATCGGTTGCGGCATCCGGCCGGGGTGGCTGAACGTGATGCGACGCGCCAAATGGTCGCTCGATGAAGGTCGTCCAGTGGCTGGACAGATGAGGATCACTGGTAGGCGCTGCATTCCAGGGATCGGTCGTCATTCCATTCAGGTCGTAAACCACCTTGCCATCGCGCACCGTCAACTCGCAGGTGAGCTTCTGCGCTCCGTCGAGCCGTGTGTTGTACATATCAACGAAGCCGAAGTGACCATGTTCCAGCCGAAGCACTGCGACATCGGCGGGATTGCCCACAGCGAGATTGCCCAGAGCGTCCTGTTTGATCTCACGCGCGGGATGGGCGGTCATCTCTTCAATAACCTCCGGAACAGTCTGGCCGAGCGCGAGCATCTTGTCTGCGACGTTGAGCTCATCCTTCATGCCTGCATTCATGCTGGTGATGTGGAGGTCGGTTGAAATCGAATCCGGCTGGAATCCGGCCTTCATCAGGGGAGCAGCAACATCCCACGCGAACGAGCCACCGCCATGGCCGACATCGAAGTAGATGCCGCGCTTACGGCCGATCAGCATTGCGGCCGAGGGCTCATTGGTTTTGCTGTCGAGCTCACCCCGCAGACCGGAGTACATGTGCGTATAGATATCCCCGGGCCGCAGATGCGTTGCGAGCAGTTCATAAAGAGGCCGCTCAATACGGCGCGAGCCGTAGTCGATCATCACTGGAATGTGCGCCAGATTTCCTGCGAGGACGGCCTGATCGTACGGCTTCCACTCCGGTCCGGTGAAGTGCGCGCTCTTTACGCCGACGATCACGCCAGGGTACTTCGAGGCCATCTCGCCTGTGGCTTTCCCGTCCATGTCGTCGAGATTGTCCTCATAGTTTGTTCCGCGCATGCCCGCTCCTACGATGTTGAGTTCAGCGAGCACTCTGGTCTTTGATCGATCGATGATGTGTTCCTTGAAGTCCGGGAAGTTACGCCACCCGGAGCTGCCGGCATCCACCACAGTGGTGACGCCGGTGCGAAAGGTAAAGTCGTCAGGCCAGACGCTCAGGTCTCCGGCATAGGAGTTCTTCTCTCCGGTGCTCGCATAGACATGCACGTGCAGGTCAATCAAGCCAGGGGTGACGTAGAGCCCTGTGCAGTCGACCGATTTGATCGCCAGGCTGCTCTCGATGTGAGCCGCGACAGCAGCGATTCTGCCGTCCTTGATGGCAACATCCATGACGTCATCCCGCTTGTTTTTTGCATCGAGAACGTGGCCCTTCTGCAACAGCAGGTCATACGCCGGGAGGTCCTCACACGAGCCCGCACCAGCGCTGATGCACAGCAAAAAGCTGATCCCCAGCCTTCGGATCCCCTGAACGCTCAAAGTAGTGCTCCCTCTTGTTGGTTTGAATAAGCATACGGTCTCACTGAAAGGAGACAAGGTCTACACATGCTTGCCGGACCGTGGGATTTTCATTCCTTATCGATTAGACATTCTCCGTCCTCCTCGGATATGTTGTTGAGAAGGAGTTATCAATATGACCATTCCTCTGGCCACGACAGTTCTCTCCGGATTTCTGGGCTCCGGCAAGACGACCCTGCTGAATCACGTTCTCAGCAATCGCGAGGGCTTGAAAGTTGCCGTGATCGTGAATGACATGAGCGAAGTCAATATTGACGCGCAGCTGGTTGCGAACCGTGGCGCGGAGCTAAGCCGCACGGAAGAGACGCTGGTCGAGCTGACGAATGGCTGTATCTGCTGCACGCTGCGGGACGACCTGCTGAAGGAGGTCTCGCGACTGGCGCGCGAGAGACGCTTTGACTATCTCCTGATTGAGTCAACCGGGATCTCCGAGCCGCTTCCGGTGGCGGCGACCTTCACCTTTACCGATGAGACTGGGCAGAGTCTGTCGGACGTAGCGCGGCTGGATACGATGGTGACGGTCGTAGATTCGGCCAAGTTTCTGGAAGATTTCAACTCCCTGGACGATCTGCACGATCGCCGACTGGCTCTGGGCGAGGACGATGAACGAACGCTTGGCGATCTCCTGATCGATCAGGTCGAGTTTGCGAACGTTCTGGTTTTGAACAAGTCGGATCTGGTCAGTGAGGAGCAGTTGGGGCGCCTCGAGAGCATCCTGCGTCACCTGAACCCCGAGGCGCGCTTTGTTCGTACGCATCGAGGGCAGGTGCCGCTCACGAGCATTCTGAATACTGGCCTATTTGACATGCAAGCGGCGCAGAGCTCGCCAGGGTGGGTCCGCGAGCTGAACGGCCAGCACACGCCGGAGACCGAAGAGTACGGTATCTCCTCGTTTGTCTATCGCAGGCGCCGGCCGTTTCACCCGGCGAGGCTGGAGACACTTACGGATGCGGGTCTGCCCGGAGTGCTGCGGGCGAAAGGGTTTCTCTGGCTTGCGTCGAACCATGATGAAACCGTGTTGTTTTCCAAAGCCGGAAGCACCCTGACCTTTGAGCCTTCGGGGCTATGGCTTGCGGCCGAAGAGACGCAGTCAAGTGAGGCAGATCCGGAGCTCGCAGAGTACATCGGCCAGGTGTGGGAGTCACCCTTCGGCGATCGGCGGCAGGAGATCGTTCTGATCGGGCTCGAGATGAACCGCGCAGAGATGGAGGCAGCGCTCGATGCCGCCCTGCTGACAGACGGCGAGATGGAACAAGGCGCGGCGATGTGGAGGCAACTCGACAATCCGTTTGAGGCGTTGTTCCAGGAGCGGGAAGCCGTCCTCGCTTAGAGCAAGCTGGAAGACCAACTGTGCAAGGGAGAGCGTATGAGTAAAGTTTGCCCAATTACTGGAAGGCGTCCGCAGAGCGGAAACAATGTCTCGCATGCCAACAACAAGGTGCGGCGGCGATGGGAGCCGAATCTGCAGAACAAGCGCGTGTGGGATGCAGAGTCCGGACGCTTCGTGCGGATGCGTGTCTCCGCGCGTGGCCTGAGAACGATTCAGAAGCTTGGCTTGCAGGCGGCGCTGCGCAAGCGTTCCGCCGGGGAGACGAGATAGACGATGCGATCCATCATCAAGCTGGTGTCCACGGCAGGAACTGGCCACTTCTACACGACGACCAAGAACCCGAAGCTGAGTTCCAGCAAGCTGGAGCTTAGAAAATACGACCCAAAGGCACGAAAGCACGTGCTCTATCGCGAGGCGAAGGCGTAGCCCGGCTTGCCACACCATTGAACTTCGCTCCACTCTCCGCACCACAGCTCCGCAAGGCAACCCTCATGCATAAACTCCTTTCTTTCCTGGCAGGTGTCCTCCTTGGCGGAGACGCCTGTTACGGCCTGCTTCACCAAAGACTAGCTCTTTCTACCGGGTCAGATTCTTCCAGTGTTCCGCATGCGGACGCACCACCACTGACCGTTCGCCTCCATCGCTTTCAGCTTCGTCCAGACAAGCTCGATGAGTTCCAGAGCTGGATTCAGTTTGAGCACGACCACCATGCCGAGACGGTAGCCACACTCGAGCGCGAACAGATGTACACAGAGGGGATCTTTCGCGATCGGGTGGGAGACCCAACGACGATCTTCTGGCTGGAGATCCACGGAGCCCAGGGCGCGACGACGGAGAGTTCTCCTCTGGCGATCGATAGGGCCTACCAGCGGTTTATGGCCGACACCTTTGTTCCTCACTCGCGGGTGACGATGCAGCCGGAGTACACGCTTCTTCCCTCCTTTCTTCTCGACGCAATCGCTGCCCATGAACAAAACCCAAAGCCACTCGCAAACAAGTAGTCATCCTCTGGCTGGAGTCGAGGTGCTCGGGCACGCGCTCCAGCGGCGAGGCCGCACTCTGCTGAACCAGCAATGCTGGATGTGGGGTCGCGATACGGTGCGGGACGAAGGCAACCTGCTGCTGGAGTATGGCTTCGAGCGCATGCGGAGTCCGGAAGGAATGACCGCGTGCACGCAGTACACGCAGTCATTTCGGCAGCCCGCCACGGCAAGGCTCAGGATCGTGCGACTCTGGGGCTGGGGCTTCTTTTATGGCGAAGAACGAGAGTGCAGCAGCGAAGGAGGCGCCAGCATCTGCGGTTTGTTTCTGAACCGATTCGAATTTGTGCCGAGAGCTGTGCCGCTCCTCAAGGAGTTTTGCCTGGCGCATGAGATGGCGGAGCATCCCCGGGCACAGAGCCTGCTTCTGCTGGCAGAGGCGCTCGAGTGGATCGCCGCCTACGAGCGCTTTGTCCTACGGCAGTGTGGCACCATCTATCGCCGAAGATGCCTGGCATCGTGGAGCAAGCGGCAGGTTCCTCCGGAGGAGGTGCCGGGGGAGTGGATGCGCCTGAGCCAGGAGATTGCAGCCACACGAGTCCGCTTTGATCGAACGCCTCCGACCGGGTCCGCTGCGCCACGCTAACGTGTGCAACGGCATGAAAACGGGGACAGCCGACTGGCTGCCCCCGTTTTATGACGTGCGAAGACACCCTACGCGAGTGTCACGTTGCCATGGTTATCGCAGTGGCCGGCATGCGGATGATGCAGGTGGCCATTGACGAGGTAGTCGACGTGGTCGCCGTGGGGGACTGCAGCGTGGCCGCAGTTGGCGCCATGGACATGCTGCGCGTCGTGACCCTGGCAGTCATGACCATTCGTGCAGTCCGCAGGATTGGACCCGCTGACGTCAAGTGTGTGATCGTCCACGTGGCCGTCATGCGGAAAGTGCAGGTGGCCCTCATGGAGGAAGTCAACGTGATCGCCGTGCTGAATGGCGGTGTGGCCACAGTTGGGGGTGTGCAGATGCGGGTGATCCTGATGAACGATGTGCTCTGTCGGCATTTGGAAGTTCCTTCCTGGGTTAAGTGTTGCTGTTTTCAGAAGTGGTCGATGTCCGGACTTCGGAAGCATGCGAGAGACCATTTGCGATCAGGTCAAACATGTGCTGGTCGGCCAAGGAGTAAAGAATGTGTTTTCCGTCTCGCTTACGGCGAACAACGTGATCGGCGCGAAGAACGCGCAGCCGCTGCGAGATGGTGGTCACCGATTCGTGCTCGATCGCGGCCAGGTCTCCTACACAGAAGGGCCGTTGCGCGAGGCGTGCAACAAGGCGGAGCCGGCCGAGATCCCCCAGCGCCCGAAAGATCCTGGCGCAACGCTCTGTCGACGCTTCATCGATGGGGGCGTCTGCTGCGGGTCCGTCGTGATCGAGGGCTTCGCAGGTTTCGGGTTTCCGTTCGTCACTCACACCTGAATAATAGCAACACTTGTATACATGTGCAAGTGTTCAGGTGAAGATATGTTTGTTCCGGCGATTAGTGGTGCGCACAGCACTGTTCCCCCTGTAGAGCCAGAACGCCGGCGCGCACGAGAAATGGCACAAGAACCAAGGCAGCCACGCCATCCGTCCAGTCAATATGGAAGACTGCGCGCAGCAGCAATCCAGCCAGAACAATAGCGGCCTGGTACATGCAGAAATCCGTCTGTTTTGCATCCGTTAGCATGGCTCGGCTGGAAAGTGCCGCGCCGATGCGCCGCTTTTCTCGTGAAAGAAGAGGCATACAGACCAGGGCAGCCGCTGTGACCGCGATGCCGAGAGCGCCGACGCTGTTTGATTCCCGACGGACCAGATGAAGCGACGCATCGAAGAAGACCCAGGCGGCTAGGCAGAGCAGGAGAATGCCGGTGATGCGGAGGCTGACACGCTCAGAGTGATGGCGGCGTTCATGATTCATCTCATGGGACATGCGCCACCAGACTGCAACGGCGGAGAAGACCTCGATAACGCTGTCCAGACCAAAACCTGTCAGGGACACGCTATGCGTCGCAACTGCGCTCCACAGCGCAACCGCAGCCTCCGTGGCACCCCAGAGAATGGTAAGGACTTCCAGGGTCTTGCCATAGCGAGCAAGAGACGCTCGTCTATCCTGCGAGAGTTCGGTTGCGATCATGGTTGGCATGGCCCTTCGTTGCGGAGTAGCTGACACAGGGAGGTGGCGGCGCGACAGAGATCATTCAGCGTGCGCCGCCGATGAGACGATTCGCGCCGTAGATCAGCAGCGCGCCGAGCAAAACAGAGGGGAGAAGAAAGCCACGCGGCCCTTTGCAGTCGCGCAGCTCAGGCAGGAAGTCGCCCGTCGCCATCTGGAGGAAGAAGCCTGCGGCAAGAACAAGAAGGATGACGGAGCCGCGAGACGACAGGACCCACCAGAGCGTAAAGAGGCCGCCGAGAAACGGCGCGATTGCGTCGGCAACGAGAAAGAGAAAGTCAGACTTCCTTGGGGACTTGCCGGCCGTGGTGAGAATAACGGTGTTCATTCCGTCGCCGAAGTCATGGGCGGCGATGCCAAGCGCAACAGCATATCCGGCGGGGTGCGATGCAGCAAAGGCAGCACCGATCGCCATGCCATCCCGGAAGCTATGGAAGATGAGCATGCCGGCCCCGATGCGACCAAGCAGGTTCGCATCGGAATCTGGAGCCTGCCAACGATGTTTCAGCGCTTCTAGGCCGTTCTCAATGGCGTAGAAGATGAGGAAGGAGATGAGAGTTAAACCGAGTACGTCTGATGAAGTGAGCCTCGTAGCGCTTCCGAGTTCGATGGCGTCCGGTAACAGATCAAGAAAGACCGCACCCAGAAGAAGGCCCGCACCGATGGCGATCAGCAACGGAAGGAATCGGCGAAAGCGGATGGCGACCATGCCTCCGACCAGCGTCGACACGATAGGAACGGAAAAGAGAACAAGCGGAACTTCCAGCGCCGGGCGGATTGACATAGAGTGTTGAGCCCTTTGGCTTTCGAGAGCTAGATGAATCGCTGACGCAAGCGGCCCAGGCACCATGGGCTATGGCAACGAGCGACAGTCAGGTAGGTAAGCTGCCATCGTTCAGTCCCGGACGGGCGACTCGCCAAAGCCCCTTCTTACTCCTTCGCATTCTAAGATCGGCAGGCGTAGATACATACGGAAGAGAAGAGCAGGCTGACGAGCATCAGCCTGCTTCCGTGCTTTTTAGAAATGAAAGCCTAGTTCGGCCGTCAATGCTCTTGGAGTGACATAGTGCGTGCCGCTGAAGGTAGAAAGAAAGTTGTACAGGGCGTACTTGTTTGTGACGTTGACCGCAGTAAGCCGGAGACTTACGCGGCGAGCTTCCCCTTTGAAGAGATTGTCCTCTCCAAGCGATACGTCGAACAGGTTTCGATGAGCGATGCGAGGTGGGTTCTTGTCGTCATCTTCCGTGTTCGGTGCGGGGATGCTCACGAGTTTGGAGGTGAGCTGATCAGCTTGGCAGAGACCAGGCAAGGCAGCCGTTGGAGTAGCCTTCACGCCGTTGCATGTGAGCCCGGCCTGAAACTGTTGATCCGCCGTGAGTCCGCTTACGTCAATGAAGTTCTGGCCATTGATAACGACGCCGCCACAGGGGCTGTTCGCGCCAGTCGGGTTGAAGCATGGCACCGATCCTGCAGTGAGTCCGCTATCAAAGCGCCAGTTGAAGCCAATAAACGGTCCGTGCTTGAAGGGCACCTGATACTGGACGTGAGTTGTCTGGTTGTAGCGCTCATCGTGATCGATGCGGAACGGAAAGCCACTCTGTCCCACGGTTGCGCCCGCGCCGGCACTCTGTGGCGGAAAAAAGCGAGCGGCAACGCCGGACATCACAACAAAGGCTGTGACATTGTGGAAGTTAGGAACGTCAGCTCGCAGAGCAAAGCCAGGAATCTTTGAGTTGTGCCAGTCGATCGGAAAGGTTATGGGTGTGTTGCCGACCACACTGAAGTCGAAGGCATTGTGTGTGTACTTCCAGATGTAATCGCCGCTGATAACCAGGTTTTTACCGAAGGCCTGCTGCAGCCCGGCGTGGAACTCATTTTTGAAGCCCGGGGCAACGATGGCGTTGCCACCCTGGCAGGCCAGGAGCGGATTAAGAATGTTGTTACCGCAGCCTTGGCTGGAGATGACAAGGTTCTCATTGAAAGGTGTTTCAAGAGTGCGGGCGTACGATACGCGGAGAACGGTACCTGTCCGCTTGATGTTGTACGCAGCGCCAAGACGGGGTTCCGCCTGCCGGCTCACGCTTAACCCGTTGTAGAGATCGCCACGAATGCCGACGTTGAAGTTCCAGGCGCCCGCCGTGATCTGATCCTGAACGTAAAGCGCCAGTTCTTTAATGTCTGTGTGACCGAAGTAGTTGTATAGTCCGCCATCCCGGGTGAGATCGAAGGGCAGCAGGTCAGGATTGAAGGCGGTACTGCCCAGGGAACCGTCGTTGGCTACGAGGCCTGCGGCGGCGCACTGCGAGGGGTCGTTGAACCCGCTCTGGGCGGCTCCGTCGGCATCCGTGCAGGGTGCATTGAATGTCGAGTCAACCAGTCCCAGTTGGTCGTGCTCTCTCAGGAAGGTGTGAGAGTAGACCGCGCCAAGCTTGATGTTGTTGCGACCCGTGACGTACGAGAAGTCGGTATGAACTCCAGCATTCGTCAGCTGCCGCTGCTGCGCGATGGATTCTGTTCCAACCGGTCCGAGATCCGCGAGGAGATTGCTGCTTGGGTAGTAGTTGTACTGATCGTGTCGGACATAGGGAGCGAAGTTGAAGACTGAGTTTGCGCTGATAACGCGCGTAAAGGTAGGCGAGATGTTGAATGTCTCGATCTTGTTCTTCTGATCGGTGTTGCCCACATTGGAAAAGACCGGGGCTGCTCCGGAGCCGCCGCTGGTTACATTCTGCACCTGGAGGTTGTCGTATGTGTTCGGGGTCTGGAACCACGATCGGCTGTAGGTGAGATTCAGGTGAGCTGAGTTCTTATCCGAGAACTGACGATCGATGCGGTCGAAGACGTTCTGCTCGTTGCCTTTTGCGTGGAAGACCGAAAACTCGGCAGGGTCAAGAAATCTGCCTGTGTTGAGACCGTCAATCTCGAAGAAGTTGCCGCCCTTGGGACCGCCGTACGCGATATCCAGCGAACCGGTTGAGGTTCCGAAGGTTCCGTAGGAGGCGGTGAGGCTGCCCGTGGGCTTCAGCACACCCTGCCCGGAGCGTGTGGTGACGTTGATGATCAGAGCCGTTTTGTCGCCGTACTCCGCCGGCGGTGCCCCTGAGATGACTTCAATCGACTGAATGGAATTTGAAGGAATCTGGTTTGAAAAGACCTTGCTTTGCTGGTCCGTGATGGGCTGACCATCGAGAGAGAACGAGTTCGATGCGTGATCGCCAAGACCGTGGAAGAGTCCGTTCGAATCCGCAGCCACACCTGGAGACGAGAGCGTTACGAGCGAGCTCAGAGTGGACGACGGAGTCTCAAGTGGAAGCTTCTCGAATAAAGCTCGATCGAGATCGGTGTGGAAAACCGAGCTGCCCTCCAGCAGGTCTCCAGCGTCGACGTCGACCACTGACGACGACGTGCCCACCTTGAGTGATTCATTGAGCACCACCGGAACAGTTGATCCGATCTGGACGTCCTGCGACAGGGAGGAGAAGCCCGAACCATTCACGGTGAGGTGGTAGGGATTAAGCGGAATATTTGTGAACGAATAACGACCGGTTGCATCGGTCGTGCTGTTGCGATTCAGACCACTCACCGGATTGATGAGAGTGACGATTGCTCCTGAAACTACGGCGCCTGTCGGATCCGTAATGATCCCTGACAGTGTTCCGGCGCTTCCGGCCGATTGCGCCAGAGCGCCTGGGATGCTTGAAAACAAAGACACGGATGCGACGACGATTCCACGTCGAATAGACGAGTGCATACACTAACCCCCTGAATAGTTACCTGTTGTTGAACGCAGATCTACGAGCGAGAGGCGTTAGCAGGTGGAGGGCGTGTGAAGAGTTCGAATCGTACGAGCTCGCAATGCGGCGCGGGCGGAAGGTTGAACGAAATCTTCTCGAAGACCTGCGGAAGTGTAACCAGGACGTCCGAGGCCGCCGCGATCATATCGACGTGCGCGATGGAGCACAGTCCGCAGTCGGCATGGCTTGCGCCATCCGAGTGAGCGTGGGTTGCAGAGAGCGTTCCGGCAGCCAGGAGCAGGCCAATGCAAAGCGAGATCAGGAGCAGAGCTCCGAACCCGCAATGTCGCCCTTCTTTCCTGAACTGTCGCATCCTCCTACTATAACGCGGTTAATTGATGTACGGTTCGGCGCAAGAAAGGGCTCGTGTCTGGACGTCAGAGCTCCTGGCAGGTGGATCTCTCTCTACTTGCCGATGCAGAAGGTGGAGAAGATGAGGTTCAGGATGTCATCGGCTGTTGTTGTTCCAGTCAGGAGGTCAAGTGCATCGAGGGCTGTGTGCAGATCCAGCAGGACCATCTCATGGGGTACCCTCTGCTGCATGGCCGTGAGTGCCGCCGCGAGTGCCGCCTGCGCAGCGGAGACTGCGGCGTGTTGACGCTCGTTGGTGAGGAAGACTGAGTCGGACGAGGCATTCTCACCCACAAGGGCGGTGTGGATGCGCTCACGCAGCGCCATGAACCCCTCGCGCGTTCGTGCCGAGACCTGTGTGACTGTGAGTTGACGAGAGAGGCCGGTCAGCTGCTGCACCCGCTCCGCGCACGCTGCCTGCGAGACCAGGTCACACTTGTTGAGGGCAACGAGAGCCGGTCGGCCCGCAAGTTCGTCGAATAACGCTACGTCCTCCGGATCAATTACCTGTGTGGCATCCACGACCAAGAGCACGAGCGCTGCATCGGCAAGCGTTTCGCGCGAGCGTGCGATGCCAAGCGCCTCGATCTCGTCTGTCGTCTGCCGAATGCCGGCCGTGTCGGTGATCTGAAGAGGAATGCCCGCAAAGGCCGTCTGTTCTGTGATGACGTCGCGTGTCGTTCCCGGAGTTGCGGTCACGATCGATCGATCCCTTTCCAGCAGGGCATTGAAGAGTGAGGACTTGCCGGCGTTCGGCCGGCCAATGATTGCCAGTGTTCGCCCTTCCCGCAAGGCATTGCCATAGCGGTAGCTCTGTTCAAGACGTGCAAGCCCGGCTAAGAGTGTGCTGACTGTGGTTACAATTGCCGTCTCCGGATGTACCTCCAGATCATCTTCAGCAAAATCAATGCCTGCTTCGAGCGTCGCGATCAAAGAAATCAGTTCGGACTTGATCGGCTGCACGACGCGCGAGAGAGCGCCGCCCATCTGGCTGGCGGCCACGCGCGCCTGGTGAAGCGTCGTTGCGCTGATCAGGTCATGCACGGCTTCGGCCTGCGTGAGGTCGAGACGGCCTGAGAGAAAGGCCCTTTGCGTAAACTCTCCAGGCTCGGCCAGGCGCGCGCCGCCGGCAACACACGCGCGCACCACAGCCTCGAGCACGACGGGAGCGCCATGGGTCGCAATCTCAACGACGTCCTCGCCGGTATAGGACCGGGGCGCGGGGAAGCAGGTAACGATTGCGTCATCGAGCACGGTGCCGGTCGCGGGGTCATGGATACGCGCGTATGTCGCCTTACCGGGAACCAGCGTTGTGCGGCCGCGCAATAACGTCAGCGACAAGCAGAGCGCCTCCGCACCCGAAAGGCGAACGATCCCGATGCCGCTGCGGCCGGGAGGTGTGGCGATGGCGACGATTGTCTCCGCGGTTGCGGGACGTGCTGGTGCTGTCATGGAGTGGCTTTCGAAGGTGTTGCTCTTGTTGCGAAAAGAGAGGTGACGCCGTGATGCTATCCAGCCGCGTTTCCGTTTGCACCGCACAGAGAGCAGAAGCTGGCGGCTGGAGCCATGGGCCGGTGGCAGACGGCACAGATCGTCTCCTGCGAATGAGTGCCCGCGGCACTCCAGCCAGCAGGGTAGTTTCCGGCAAAGACCGGCGCGGAGGAAGGGACGAGCGGAGCGCGAGGAACGCTCAAGGTCTAGAGCAGGCACACCACCCACCCGATGCCGGTCCAGCCAAGCAGAAGGTTCAGCACCCAGATCGTCACAGCACCGGGATGCGAGCGGCCGCTTGCGAGAAGAGCAGGCAGGAAGTAGATGACGAAGCTCAGAGCCAGGAACGTCATTGCAAACCCCTCAGAAGAGAGCGTGCGAGCAACGCACGCTGCTTTTAAGATACGACGTCTGCGGAGGGCTGGTTCCATGATGCAGCGCAGGCGCGACGCGTCACGACTAACACCCTAGCGGCTCGCCAGCGGCTCTTTCTCTTGCCCCGTGTAGGTTCCGCCGCGCAGACCAGCCAGGATCTGCGTCTGAAAGTCGTTGGCAGCACCGGGATTGTTCGGCAGAAAGATCGTGTTGGTTCCGCCACGTGTGCCGATGTCGCGCAATGTATCGAAGTACTGCGTGAGCAGCACAAGAGCCATGACATCGTCCGCGGTAGACCCGGGCACAGTCTCTCGAAAATGTTCAATCGATGCGCGAAGCCCATCGATGATGGCCTGCCGTTCAGCAGCGATCCCTTTGCCCTGGAGAGCCTTTGATTCGGCTTCCGCCTCTGCCTGCTTGACCTTCAGGATCTTCTCGGCCTCTCCGCGTGCCTGCGCCGCTACCTGGGATCGCTGCGCCGCGTTGATGTCGTTCATCGCTGCCTTCACCTTGATGTCGGGCACAATATCCGTGACAAGGGCGGTGAGAATGTTGAACCCGAAGCCGGACATAATCGAGTCCAGCTCTACCTTGACGGCGACGGAGATACCGCTTTGCTGCTCAAAGGTTTCATCGAGCGTGAGCTTGGGAACATGACCGAGGATGGAGTTGAAGACGAAGCTCTCTATCTGCTTCTGCGGTGCGCTGAGACGGTAAAAGGCGTCGTAGATCTTCTCATCCAGAACCTGATACTGCACGCTTACTGGGATCTGCACGAAGACGTTGTCGCGTGTCTTCGTCTCGACGGAAAAGCTGGCCTGTTTGACCTGCAGATCGACAAAGTACACGCGTTCCGCGAAGGGAACCAGAACGTGCAGACCGGGGCGCGTGATGCGATCAAATTTGCCAAAGCGTTCCACGACGCCGGCAGTCGCCGTCCGCACTGTGTAGAGCGTCTTCAGAATGGTGACGAGAAAAACAACTGCGAGGATGAAGAGGAGAAAGATCAGGGCGGAAGAGAGTTCCATGCGGGGCGACCTGTAGACGCCTTAGTTGAAGGATACAGCAGAGGCGACGTGGCGATCAGCCTCCGAAGCAGCGCGTTCTACCATAGCGGTATGGGTGCGCACTTTTCTGAAGCAGGTCTTCGCTTTCTTCGCAGCTTGAAGCGACATAATGATCGCGACTGGTTCAACGAAAGAAAGATGACCTACGAGCAGGAACTGAAGGAGCCCCTGCTCGCACTGATCGACGAGATCAATGAGGCGATGCTTCGCTTTGCCCCGGAGCACGTTCGTTCCCCGGCAAAGACCATGATGCGCATCTACCGGGACATCCGGTTCTCGAAGGACAAACGGCCGTATAAGACACACGTCAGTGCCTGGTGGGCCAGGGCCGGCCTTGAGAAGACCTCAGGCGGCGGCTTTTACCTGGAGGTTTCGAGTGACCAGGTGCAGATTGCCGCCGGTGTCTTCCTTCCGGAACGAGCGCAGCTGCTGGCCATCCGGAACCATATTGTCGTCCACCACGCGCGGCTCCGGGCGGAGCTGCACGCGCGCCGCCTGCAGGCTGCGGGGCTGCTGCCGGTAGCCGGCAACCCGCTGACGCGACCTCCTAAAGGTTTTCTCGAACCCGCCGCCGCCATGGATCTGCTGCAGCGGCGAGACTGGGCCGTGCTGGGCACCTTTCCGACCAGCATGGCTCTTACGTCCGGGTTTTCACGAGAGGTGAGCCGCCGTTTTGAACGCGCGGCCCCACTGGTTACGCTTCTCAATGAGCCACTCGTTCCACGTTCGAAGAGCTCTTCCTTTGCGCCATTGCCGCTGAGATTCTGAACTCTGGCAGTACTGCCGCAGCGCCGCTTCCTGATAAACGTGCGAAAAACCGCACAAATACAGGTAAAACCGGGAGAAAGCTGTGGAAACGCGGCTTTTGCCGTTGACAAAGCGGTACGGAGAGTTGAAGGTGAAGGGCGGTACGGTACTCCGGACCCCTATGAACATTGGCGATTTCGCTGCAAGGCAAACGATCCTGGCTGATCGAGACACGGTTCAGGGTTGTCAAGTGTGGCGGGCATCGTCATCTATTTCAGGGCAAGACACGAAGGAGAAAACATGGCAAAGGGAATGACAAAGACCGCTCTGGTCCGCACAATGGCCGAGAGTCTGGAACTCACCAGCAAGCAATCCGCTGCTTTTTTCGAGCTGCTGGCGCAAACCGCAGTTAAGGAAACGAAGAAGAACGGCGAATTCACGATTCCTGGTATTGGCAAGTTGGTAAAGGCAGAGCGCAAAGCCCGGCTTGGACGCAATCCGCAGACTGGCGAGACGATTAAGATCAAGGCGAAGACGGTTGTCAAGTTCCGCGTGGCCAAGGTTGCCAAGGACACCATCGCGCCCGTCAAGAAGTAAAGACATCACTCCCCTTATAAGAAGAGGCACGACCGGCAGAACTGCTCTGAGCGCAGTGTGCCGGTCGTTCGCGTTTCAGGCCGCTCCGGCTAGAGAGAGACTTGCCCGCTTGAAGCTTCGTCCGTGTGATCTGCGACCTTCGGGATGAACGCCCGCGCAATGAGGGAAAGGCCGAATGAAACCAGAATGCCTTTGAGCAGGATGGTCGAGTTGAAGTTCCAGCCGAGCGTGATGAAGCTGATGGCGACCCCCAGCGCGAAGACCTCCGAGAGGAGACCGCTGCGGTAGCTCGGTGACGTTCCAGTGAGGGTGAGGGAATGGCGCCGGGACGGTACAAGGCGCGGCACAACACCGAGATACTGCCGGTATGGCTCGCCTAAGTTATTCAAAAGAAAGGCCTCTTCAGCACTGATCAGACGCAGGAGAAATACAGACGTCAAGAGTACAGCAACGATCGCACCGGTGGGCGGCATAGTGAGCGAGAGCGCCAGCGTGCTGAAGAAGGTGCCCAGGTACACGGGATTGCGGACATAGCGGAACGGCCCGGCGGCCACGATCTGCCTTGCATGAAGGCCGCCCGCATGAACGACGGAGGCGCCGAGAAACGAGGCACCCCAGAGGCGCAGAGCCGCCCCAAACGTGGCCGCGAGGCAGCCTAAAACCAGGAACACCTGGGAGCTGGCCGTAAAGGTGAGCCAGTGCGCACGCGCTGGAAGAGCCGCCAGGAAGAGCCACCAGGTGCTCGAGCCCAGGGAGAGAGTCGTATATCGCTCCCAGGGGGCGAAGAAGCCGAGTGCAAGAATGAGGACGAGCACCAGATGGCGGAGGCGATATTCGAGCGCAAAAGCTGTCAAAATATGCCGCGATATGGCCGTGTACATACGGCAAATGATGCGCCTGGAACGCTAATTCGCATGTTTTTACACCTCTCTGCGGATGACGAATCTCTGCCGCAGTTTACAGAACGCTCGTTTGCCCTCGCCGCGGAGTTTCACACCTGGTTTGACGTCGGTTTGGGGTCACTGGTTGAGCGCTTCGTCGACCTGACCCAGCGCGGAGAGGATATGGTCAAAGTCTTCGAGCCTGGCGTACTCGATGATGACGCGGCCGCGACCACGAACGTCCTCGATTTTGACCTTAAGGCCCAGCGAGCGCTGCAGACGGACCTCGGCCTCGCGAACATTAGGATCCTGTGGAGGAGGCTGCTTCTCAGACTTGCCCGATCGCTCCTCCGGATGGAGCAGCCCCTGGATGTAGGACTCGGTCTGCCGAACCGACATGGAAAGAGATCGCACCTTCTGGGCCGCGGAGAGGATCTGTTCAGGCGATTCGAGAGCCAGGAGCGTCCGCGCGTGGCCAAACGAAAGCTCGCCGGCCTCCACTGAGAGCTGGACAGCCTCGGGAAGGCGGAGCAGGCGGAGAAAGTTGGCTACCGAGGCACGCTCTTTTCCGGTGCGCTGGGCCATCTGCTCCTGGGTCAGCTTGAACTCCTGACTGAGCCGATGGTAGGCGCGGGCCTGCTCCATCGGGTTGAGGTCCGCTCGCTGGAGGTTCTCAACGATGGTCATTTCCATTGTCTGGGAGTCTGATGCGAGACGAATGATGGCCGGGATAGTGGTTTTTCCGGCATTGCGGCTTGCCAGCAGCCGCCGCTCGCCGGTGATGAGCTGGTATCGTCCGTCCGGGAGCGGGCGGACAACGATGGGTTGAATGACGCCGCTCGCCGCTACGGACGCGGTCAGTTCAGCCAGCAGAGCCTCATCAAAGCGTGTGCGTGTCTGGAAGGGGTTGCGGTCGATGTCGCCAACAGGAATCTCGAGCGGCTGGCCGCCGGGCGCTGCCTGGGATGCTTCGAGAGCAACAGGCTCGGGCGCGGGCCGCGCAGGCAGGAGCGCTTCAAGGCCGCGGCCGAGAGCTTTACGTTTGTCGGAGTTCTGGGGCATTGGCGTCCTTGTTGACGATCGTTTGTTTGCTGGCAGAAAGGTTCTGGCGAGAAGCTGCGACGGACCAGAGCGAGGTCAGATCACTTACTGTACGGCCAGAGACGGATTTTGCGAGCCGGTTTTCCTGCTGTCTCCTCCGCCAGACGTTTGGCGTCGTCGTCGCGGCGTTTTCTGCCGGGGCTGACAACGTGGGTGCGTTCGAGGAGCTCAGCAGCGAGATCGTTATATGCCTCCGCCCCGCGCGATCGTGGATCGTAGACAGAGACTGGCTGCCCGTGACTGGGTGCTTCGGCGAGACGGATATTGCGCGGGATGACGGTGTTGAAGAGCTTGTCTTTGAAGAAGTCGCGGAGGTTTGTGGCGACCTGCTGCGAGAGATTGGTGCGATCGTCGACCATGGTCAGGATGACGCCGGCGAGACCGAGCGCAGGATTGAAGGCCTGAGCGACGCGGTCGAGCGTGCTGACAAGCTCCGAGATGCCCTCAAGGGCGAAGTACTCGGATTGCATGGGTACAAGGAGACCGTCCGCGGCGACGAGAGCATTCAACGTGAGGAGATCGAGGGCAGGAGGACAGTCGAGCAGGATGAAAGGGTAGCGGGTGCGGACGGGTTCCAGTGCATCCCGCAGGCGGAACTCTCTCCGTTCCTGCGCGACGAGCTCCAGATTGGCGCCGATGAGGTTCTTGCTTCCGGGTACGAGAGAGAGGTTCTCGACATCTGTCGCGATGGTGGATTCGGCGATCGTTGCCTGCCCGAGTAGGAGGTCATAGATATTCTTCCGATCGCCGGCGCGCTTGAGGCCCAGTCCTCCTGTCGTGTTGGCTTGCGGGTCGCAGTCGATTAGGAGTGTCGGGAGGCCGTCAAGAGCGAGAGCGGCGGCAAGATTGATCGCGGTGGTGGTCTTGCCGACGCCCCCTTTCTGATTGACGATGGCCAGAACGTGGCTTTCGGGGTGAGTTGAAAAACGGTGGGTTGTTGCTGGCATGGCTTCTGTGAAGGTAGTGCTTTGCGGGTCGATGGGCAAGGGTTCCACGTGGAACATGAGGATGTTCAGGATCAGCGTGTCTTGCTATGTGTTCCACGTGGAACTTTCTATGCTTCTCCCGAGAAGACAACAAGGAGGCCTTTGATGCTCTGCGGAAGTCTGACCTTCGCAGACGGCGTGCTGATGTGCGCGGCTTCGTCTTCCGTTGTGAGAACAAGAGTACGCCTGCCCAGGCGCGATGCCAGGTCGATTGACAGTTTCATGTTGTCGACGGCGCGGAGGACGACGGCATCGAACGTGGGCCCGTTGGCAAGCTCCTCCGCCCGGCCTGCGTGCACCCGGGTCTCAAGACCGAGACAGCGGATGGTCTCCCGAAGGAATGCCACTTTCTTCTGCTGCGACTCCGCTAAGGTGACGGAGAGATCCGGGCGGAGCAGATGGAGGGGTACTCCTGGAAAACCGGCGCCTGAACCCAGATCGAGGACAGTGCGGGTACTTTCCGGGAGGTGGCCAGCCAGAAACAGGCTCTCTCCGAAGTGGCGACACACGATAGCTTCCGGATCTCGAATGGCCGTGAGGTTTGTCCGCGCATTCCATTTAACTAGGAGATCCAAATAGAGGGACAGGCTGTCGAAGAGGCTGGAAGACGGCTGAGCAGGAAGCTCCGCAAGGTAGGGTTGAAGAAGTGTCGCGATGTGGTCAGACGAGAGGGCAGACATGCGACCTCAGACTACCGCTTTCATGCGCTGAAAGGCATGGCGCGGGGAGCAGGAGATAGCAGAGAGCGGCTGCATCTACCCCGAAGTGAGGTGATGAGGATGGAAACAGGAAACATCTGGAAGGGAGTTGCGGTTGGGGCGGTGAGCGGCCTGCTGGGGTCCTGGGCGATGCTGCTCTTCAGCAAAGGGATAGGGCGCACACTGCTCGACACGTTGAAGTCCGAGGACGATCGTGCCTGGGAGCAGCGCCGGCAGGAGCGCGACGGAGCAGACAATCCCGACAGTGTCACGATGCAGGCCGCGGATGCCTTTGCCGCCTATGCTCCTGGTAGCCGGCGATTGCGCCTTGAGGAACGAAAACAGGGCGGGGCGCTGGTGCACTATGGTTTCGGAATGGCTATGGGCATGGCGTACGGGGGTCTTGCCGAGATTGAACCGCGAATCGGCGCGGGAGTCGGCGTGCCTTTTGGGACGATTCTCTGGGCCTCCACCGATCTGCTGTCGCTTCCGGCGGTGGGCTTCGCCAAATGGCCGAAGGATGAACCCGCGGCGGCGCACATCACGCACTGGATGGCGCATGTGATCTTTGCTTTGGGCATGGAAGCAACGCGGCGCGCAGGACGCAGGCTCTGGTGAGCTACGACAGGGCGATGCGGGAAGCCCGCTCAATGAGATGAGCGAAGAGGGCCCGGGAGGTTGGGCTGGTTGCAGTGGAGCGCTCCGGGTGCCACTGGACGGCAGCGAGGGAGAGACGACTTAAAGGATCGGCCTCGATGGCCTCGATCACAGCATCCTGTGGACAGCGGGCGGAGATGCGGAGTCCTGCGCCTGGAACCGCGATCGCCTGATGGTGGGAGGAGTTGATCGGGAGACGAGGCTGTGCCGTTGAGGGATCTTGTGGCGCTTCGCCGGGGTCTGCCAGAGAGGCGATGAGGGAGTGCGGCGCAAGAGCGGCTGTATGGGCGACAGCAACGGAGGGTCCAGCCGGATGATTGACCGGGAGAACTGACAGGTCCTGATGGAGGGTGCCGCCCCGCCACACGTTGATGGACTGCAGACCGAAGCAGATGCCCAGAATGGCTTTTGCGTGGGTTTGTGCGTCTTCGAGCAGGAGGATATCGGCAGTCTCGCGAGGCAGATCCGGGGCGGCCGAGGCAGGATCCGGGGGCTGTCCGTAGCGGCTCGGATCAATGTCCGCAGGAGAGCCGGGAAGCAGGATGCCGGTACAGGTGTCCGCCAGGCTTTGCTGCTCGACGCGGGTGGCAGTCAGCGAGATCTCGACGGGAACGCCGCCGGCTTGCTCGATTGCCGCTAGATAGGCTGGCAGGTTCCGGCGATTGTAGTCCCGGTCGGCGGTGGTGGGTGTCGGGATTGCGATTCGTGGCTTTATGGACAGGGTTGTCATCGGTGTAGAAAGGCCTGCGTCAAGAGGCGCTGTGGTCCAGGTAGGTACGGGTGATGATCGAAAAGGCCTGTTGCGTGAGCGTGTCCGCATCGCGCGTGGTCAGGCCCGCAGTTGGCAGAGGATCGCCGAGAAGAAGGAGAAGAGGGCGGGGACGGAGGGTGTAGGTGTGGATCGGCAGGAGCTCCCAGGTGCCGACAAGGGTGACGGGGACGAGCGGGACCTGAGCCTTGATGGCCATGACGGCGGCTCCGGAGAGAAAGGGGCCGGTCTGGCCTGTGGCAGCGCGGCCGCCTTCGGGAAAGAGGACGATGGGCATGCCGTCCTTGAGGGCGGCGACGGCGAGGCCGAGGGAGCCGACGGAGGAGCGGGCGGTGGACTGATCGACGGGGACCTGGCCGGAGCGGTGGAGGTGCCAGCCGATAAAGGGGATCTTCCAGAGGGACTGCTTGGCAAGGATGCGGAACTGGAACGGCAGATGGGCGAAGAGGACAGGGGTGTCCATGTAGGAGAGGTGGTTGGAGGCGAAGACGGCGGGTCCGGTGGGAAGACGATCGGCGCCAAGAACGGTGACAGGCGAAAAGGTGAGACGCAGGAGGGTGCGGGCCCAGGCGCGCGCGATGGCGTGTTGCTGGCGGCCGGATCGGTCCCACAGGGAGGTGACCAGAGAGGCGCAGCCGAAGAGCGTGGTGAAGAGAGCTATGAGGGGATCAAAGACGAGGTAGGTGAGCAGACGGAGAGCAAGGCCCGGCCGCGGTGGATAGGGCGGCGGGTCTGGACGGGATGCGGGCATCCCCGGAGTCCCATCAGGCTGCGTTGCTGAGGCAGGCTTTGATTGCGAGGACAGGCCGGCGGACGGATTCATGCTTCAGGAACCAGAAGGCGGCGCAGTTCGCCAACGAGATAGACGGAGCCGGTGACGAGGATCAGGCCGCCGGCGGGAGTGATTGCCCGGGCCTGCGAGAGAGCGGCGTGGACGTGAGGCGCCGCATGGGCCGGGACTTCGAGGCGATGAGCCTGGGCGAGGAGATCGTTGACGTGGGCGGCGCGTGGGTTCTCGATGGGGGCGAGAACGATGTGATCGTGGCGGCGCTCAGGGTCGGTTGAGGAGGAGTCAAAGAGAGGAAAGAGGATCTGCGCCATTTCGGCGAGATCCTTGTCGCGGAGGCAGGAGAAGATCAGGGTGCGGGGCTGAGTTGGGGGAAGCTGAGCGATGGCGGCACGGAGGGTCCAGGCACCGGCGGGATTGTGAGCGACGTCCAGCAAGAGTTGGTGCTGGTCGTCGAGAGAGATGGTTTCAAGGCGGCCGGGCCAGTGGGTGTTTCGAATACCCGCTTCAATACTGACGTTCGTGATCTTGTAACCTTTGCTGTTACGTAATTCCTGAGCGGCCGCGATGGCGAGCGCGAGGTTGCGCTGCTGGTGGTGGCCGGGGAGTGGGGAGTCAACTTCGAGGAGCCCCTCTTCGAAGTTGATCGTGTAGTGGTTAGGGGCGAGAGGCGGTGCGTGCTCGACGTGCCTTGGCCGCAGAGAGGCAGACGGCTCTGCTGGAGCGTCGTCTGCCGATGATCGATCAGGGTTTGAACCGGACGACGGCACTGTCGGGGCGAAGGGGAGATTGTTGTTGCGAACGGCGGGTGGAATGAACGGGGCAGCGGAGAGGGCGCGGAGGTCAGGCATGGTGGCGGCGATCTCGCCGAGAGCCTGATTGACTTCGCCGTGCTGCGGAAGGGTGATCAGGGTGCCGTCGGGACGCAGGATGCCCGCTTTCTCGCGCGTAATTGCAGCGAGGGTGGTGCCGAGATAGTCCTGGTGGTCGAGTGCGATGTCCGTGATGATCGAGAGCAGCGGAGTGACGATGTTGGTGGCATCCAGCCGGCCGCCAAGGCCAACTTCAAGAACGGCTATATCAACATGGCGCTCGGCAAACCACAAGAAGGCGAGGGCCGTCAATCGCTCGAAGAAGCTCGGCAGGTGTGGAAGAAGCGTCTGCTCGACGAGGTATGTGGCGGTGTCGTCCACGCGGAAGTAGAGGCGTGCGAGATCGTCGTCAGGAATGGGATGAAGCTCGATGGGGCCGAGAGTAGCGGGATCGTCAGCCGAGGCGTATTCACTGGGGATGACAGGGGAGGAGAGTTGCATCCGCTCGTTTACGCGAACGAGGTGGGGCGAGGTGTAGAGGGCGGTTCGATAGCCGGCTGTAGAAAGGATGCTGGCGAGTGTTGCGGCAGTGGAGCCTTTGCCGTTGGTGCCGGCGATCAGAACGGCCGGAAAGGTGAGGTGCGGATTGCCAAGAGCGGCCATGAGGGCACGCATGTGGGCGAGATCAAATTTACGGGCGGGTCCGCCGGGAGCGGAGGCGGCGAGCTCAGGGCCGAGATGGGCGAGGTGGTCGAGAGCCTCGGCGTAGGTGTGCGGCATGAGTATATTTTAGGCGAGCCCGCAGACAAACCATACAGAAGCCGGTGCAGATCCTGTGCCGGCCACGCGATGCAGGGCAGCTGACAGCGACGTATGGGCTTCCCTGTCAGCTCCCCAGAGAGACTCCACCACGCGGCAGGCGGGTCGCGTCGGCGCTCGTTCCAGCCCGGCGGTCAGGCGTCCAGGATGAGATGGAGACTGCCTACTGTTGCGCCACTGCCAGGAAGGGATTCCTGCGGGTGCGGTATCCCACGGAAGATGCAGATGCGCGGGAGCAGGTGGGATGTCGAGGCGGATACCTTCTAGAGATAGTAGGCACAAGAGCCTGAGCACCGCGGCGTATAAGCGGGCGATGGGTGAAACGAGCGGGCGATCCATCGTGGTGGCCAGCCGGGGGAACTGGGGAGATGAGACGATGCATGTTGCCTTGGGAGTAGCGTTGGGATCGATTGTGGCGGCACCTTTTATTGGCAAGTGGCGGGCGAATGTTTGGCTGCGTGCTCGTGAACATGCCTTCGAGACGGCACACCGCCGCTCGACGACCGGCAACGTCATCGAAATCGCATAGAGGCTATTGGACTGCTGGAGAGAGCGAGATGAGCCGCGCCGCAGAGTGGCGCGGCTCATCTCGTTACACGGGCCAGAGAGACACGCCTGAACGGGCGGATGCCGCGACAGGGTTCGTCTTCTACCCGGGTGGAACATCCGTATGTCTATCGAGGAAACAGGGCAGCTGCCAATACTATTCCGGTAAGTTCTCGCAGCGTGCAGGAGCGGAAAGGGCCGGCCCTTTACAGGGTTGATGAGGCCAGAGTAGTGTCTCTGCCAGCGAGCACGGCGACTTCTCCCGTCCACTCGGCTCGGCCTATCGCAGGAGGGTTTATGCCCTTTCACACCGCACAGCGCGTCCTCTCTCGTACCCATTCCGAATGCATCTTTCAACCCATACAAAAAGCGCTTCTGGGTCTGTTGCTGTTTTCGGCTCTTTCGGCAGCCTGCACCGTCGCCTACGCGGCTTCGAGAGTGCAGTCTTCGGAGGTGCACTCTGCAGACAAAGCGGCTTCGGACCAAGGAAAAGGGAGTGTGGTTCATACCTCAGACGAGAGCGACAAACCTCCGCAGAGCGCATCGACTGCAGTTCTTGAAGCCCGTGCTGACGCGCTTCTGCGGCAGCAGCGTTCTATGGAGGCTATCCATCTTTACGAGGGGATCCACGAACCGTCCGCCCTGGTGTTGAACAAGATCGGGATGGCCTACGAAAAGATGCGGCTGTACGACGCCGCGAAGATGAACTTCGAGAGAGCGGCGAGCGCGGGGCCGAAGCTCTCCGGCCCGGAGAATAATCTCGGCACCGTCTACTACGCGACCGGGGACTACCGCCGCGCGGAGCAGCATTACAAGCGGGCCTTGAAGCTGGACTCGCGCAATGCGTCCATCTACAACAACCTGGGCACGCTTTACCTGATGCGGCGCAAGATTCATAAGGGGATGGAGGCGTACCAGCAGGCGCAATCGCTCGACCCGAACATCTTTCAGCGCGATGCCGAAAACCGCATTACGACCGAGGGATCACGCGAGACGCGGGCGCTGATCAACTTTTACCTGGCGGAGACGTGCGCCGAGGCAGGCATAAAGGAGGCGGCGATGACCTACCTGCAGCGGGCGATTGATGCCGGATTCCATGATCGGTCGAAGCTTCGCGAAGACCAGCATTTCGCGTCCCTGCGAGACACCCCAGCGTTCAAGAACCTGCTGCTGGATGAGGCGCGGATCAATGCTGTTTCACAGCCGATTCCGTGAGGGCGTGCCTGCCAGCAGGAGATGAGGCTCGGCACCCGGTCACCTCGCTTCCTGGATGAAGGAGGATGCTGTGCCGTCGGTCGCGTTGATGAAGTGAATGTCATGCGGGTCGCGACGGGGCGTGTCGAGTGCGAGAAAGACGACGGGGCTTTCCGTGATCTCTGGAAGCGCGTGGATGGTGTTTCGCTCAAAGAAGAGAAAGGCGCCAGGAGCGAAGTCGCCGCCGCTGGCCGGGTCGCCGATCCAGAAGGTGCCGCGGCCGGAGAGCACGTAGAGGAACTCATCGCTGCCGCTGTGGAAGTGGGCGGGTGTCCCGCGGTAGACACGGAAGACGCGGGCACTGGCGTGGGCGCGGTCGACGAGATAGCGGTCGAGCAGGAGGGTGTCGGCGTGCTCCGGGAACGAGGCAGCGATGGCGTGGAGGTCGAAGCGCGCGGAGGTGTTTGCAGGGTCAGGCATGGTTGCCGCCTTTGCTGTGTGCTTGGTCGAGTGTCGAGGATTGGCTTTGTGCCGTTGCAGGCGTAAGGAAACAGCAGATCCCTCTTGGCTGATAAACAAACATGAAGCCGCCTGCGTCACCAGACCTTGCAGGTGGGAGTATGGACCATGGGCTGGCCGGCTTTGCAGCCGAAGGCCTGTTGGAACTGCGGCAGATTGGAAACGACGCCGTTGATGCGGGCGAAGCCGGGAGAGTGGGGGTCGGTGATGGCGCTGACGCGCTGGTTTTCCGGGCGCTCATTTTCGCACGCCCACTGGGCCATGCCGATGAAGAAGCGCTGGTCGGGAGTGAAGCCGTCGACTTTCTGTAGCTGCTCGCCTGCGGTCTGTTTCTGCCAAGCGATGTAGGCGAGCAGTGTGCCGCCGAGGTCGGCGACGTCTTCGCCGCTGGTGAGTTTGGAGTTGATGTGGATGTCGTCAACGACGATGTAGGTGGCGTACTGGTCGCGAACGCAGTTGATGTGGTCTTCGAAGCCTTTCGCGTCGGCGGGTGTCCACCAGTCGCGGAGGTTGCCCTTGTCATCGAACTGGCGGCCTTCGTCGTCGAAGGCGTGCGTGAGCTCGTGGCCGATGGTGGCGCCGGTGTTGCCGTAGTTGGGGGCGTCATCGAGTTTGACGTCGTAGAGAGGCGGCTGCAGGACGCCGGCGGGGAAGTTGATGTCGTTCATCTGCGGATTAAAGTAGGCGTTGACGGTGGGCGGGGTCATACCCCACTCGTTAAGATCAACGGGTTTGCCGAGCTTGTGCCACTGGCGCTGGTCTTCAAAGAGGGTGGCGCGGAGGACATTATCGAAGTAGGCGCTTGGGGCGATGGTGAGGGCAGAGTAGTCGCGCCACGTATTTGGGTAACCGATCTTGTTACGAATGGCGGAGAGCTTGCGGAGGGCCTCCTGCTTTGTCGGAGCAGTCATCCAGGGAAGGGCTTCGATCTCGGCGTGCATGGCGGTCTCAATCTGCTCGGTCATGCGCTGGGTCTTTGACTTCATGTCGGCCGAGAAGGTGCGGCGGACGAACTCCTGGCCGAGGGCCTCGCCGAGATAGCGATCGGCGCCGCGGGTGCAGGTCTTCCAGCGTGGGAGCATGGCGGGGATGCCGCGGAGGGTGTGGCCGAAGAAGTCGAAGTGGGCCTGCTCAAACCCGTGCGCGAGGTAGGGGCTGGCGGCGTCGAGAAGATGGAAGCGGAGATAGGTGCGGAGATCGTCGACGGGCTCGGTGGTGAGTTCGGCCTGGACGGCTTTGAGGAAGTCGGGCTGCGAGACGTTGAGCTTGCCGGTAACCGTGGCGTCCTGAGTCTTGAAGTAGACAGGCCAGTCGATAGCGGGGGCGAGGGCGGAGAGCTCGCTGACGGTCATGGGGTGGTAGGTCTTGTGCGGATCGCGGCGATCTACGCGGGAGAGCGAGGCTTTGGCGAGGGCAGTTTCGATGCGGAGGATGGTGGCGGCGTCAGTGGTGGCCTGCGCGGCGGGCTCGCCGGCGAGGGTGAGGAGGTGCTCGATGTAGGCGGTGTACTGCTGGCGAATGGTGACGCTCTTGGCGTCGGAGTTGAGGTAGTAGTCGCGGTCAGGGAGGGCGAGGCCGCCGGCTTCGAGCGCAACGATGACAAGTGACGAGTCGACGGCATCCTGACCGGTGCCGGATTCAAAGAAAAAGCTGCCGATGGCGGTGTGGTCGAGGGTAGCGAGGGCGCTGATGAGCTCGGGGCGGGTGCGAAGGGCGTCAATGCGGGCGAGCGCGGGGGCGAGGGGTTTCAGGCCGGCAGCGTCAATGGCGGAGGTGTCCAAGCAGGCGGCGAAGTAGTCGCCGACCTTTTGCTGGACGGGCGTGCGGTTGGTCGCGGCGGCGTCTTCCTTGAGGATGCCCCAGAGGAACTGCTGGTTGTCGTTGCCGAGCTTGGCGTAGACGGACCAGCTGGCCTGGTCGGCGGGGATGGGATTGTTCCGCTGCCAGCCGCCGCAGGTGAACTTGTAGAAGTCTGTGCAGGGGTCGACGGCGCGATCGAGGCTGGTGAGGTCGAGCGACGGCGAGTACGGCATGGCGGAGAGGGGCTGCTGGGCGAGCAGAGCGGGGGCGACAACAAGCGCGACGGCTGCGGTGGCGAGGGCCAGCAGGGCTTTGAGAGGCATGGGATCTCCTGTGGAAGCCATCGTACATCGGCGCAGGAATGCGGAGTCCAGAGAGGGTCAGCAGAGTGCGCCCGGAGGTTGGCGAGAACGTTGTTGCAGGAGCTTTATCATCCTGCGTGTCATAGGTTTGCGGCGCTGTATGCCTGACGCAAGCGGCTATTCTTTGCTGTTGACGAATGATCTCTGCGGCGGGATGATGGCTGCACCCGTATGCCCCCTGTCCTGCGTTTCTGAGTGCAGGACGCGCCGCTCGCCGAGGCACGATCCGGCGGGACTCTCGACAACCGGCTCCTTTGAGCCTGTCTTTGCAGGAGGCCCCGCATGAAAAGCATTCTGTACGCCCTCGTTCTTTCCCTCCTTGCCGCACCCGCATCCGGGTTTGCCGCCGAACAGCTGATCCCGGCCGGATCGATTCTGCAGTGCACGGTCTCCGAGCCGAAGCTGTCGTCGAAGACGGCGGATATCGGAGATCCGGTGCTGTGCCGGGTAAGCCATTTTGAGATGTATGGGCGATCGGCGTTTCCGTATGGGAGCTACCTCGTGGGGCGGTTTGAGGACTACAGGGATCCCGGTCACCTGGTAGGCAAGGGATGGATGGAGCTGAAGTTCGACCGGATGGTGCTGCCGCCGGGAACGGTGGTGCCGCTGGCGGCAAAGGTGGTGCAGGTGCCGAACTACCCGGTGGACAAGGAAGGACGGATTCACGGCAAGGGGCACCCGGTGCGGGATACGCTCGAGTGGATGGTCCCGGTGCTGTGGCCGATCGACCTGATCAACCTGCCACGACGCGGACCGCGGCCGGTGCTGAAGGCAGAGACGCGCCTGACGCTGAAGATCATGGATGATCTCGGGGTTCCAGTGCGCGATGTAGCGGCGGAGACCGGACCTGCGCTGACGCCGCGTGCCCCGGTGATATACCAGCAGCCGGCACCGGAGCCGGTGCCGATCACGGTGGAGCACATCTATGACACGCCGCCTGCACCCCCCGTGCCGATCGCCATGGCACCGGTGCCGCAGCAGCCGACGCTGCTGGTCATGCGGAACGGGATGGGGATGTACGCGAGCAACTACTGGTTCGATGGCGGCGGGCGGGTGCACTATACGGCCATGAACGGAGCGCCAGTGGTGATGGGCCGCGAGCAGCTGGACTGGGCGTCGACCGTGGCGGTGAACCGGCAACGGGGCGTGAGCTTTGGCGGTCAACCGGCGGCTTACTAAGAGTGTTGGAAGAGTGCGGAAGATCGATATGGTGGTCCTTCACGAGCGTGTTGCGAAAGTCGAGACGCGCCAAGCCCTCCAAGCTCGCTCCGAACATCAGGGCGAGGCACTGCCGTCTGTGTCACATGTGACAGTTTCAGAAATCTCTCCGGGACAAATTAAGCATGTGATACAGAAAGAGCCGCACCGAAATGGGTGCGGCTTCTTCGTGCTTCTCTTGGTATGCAGAACGAGCTATACGGCGGCAGCTGACTTGAGCTGATCGGCGAACGGCGCGGTGAACTGCTCGATCGGTGTCTGACCGGAGTTGAGCACATAGGTGCCGCCGGCATCGACAAAGGTGACGTCCTTAATGCCAAGAAAGCCGAGGACGAGCTTCAAATACGGCTTTTCCGCGTTGTAGCTCTCGGCGGGGCTTCCGGGGCCGTAGTTGCCGGAGCTGGCGATGATGATGGTGGCCTTCTTGCCCTCGATAAGGCCGGCGTAGGAGCCATCGGCGTTGACCTTGAAGGTCTGCCCGATGCGGCAGATGTGGTCGATCCAGGCCTTGAGGACAGCGGGCACGGCGAAGTTGTACATGGGGGTGGTGAGGAGGATGTGGTCGGCTGCCTTGATCTCCGCGATGAACTCGTCGCCCAGCTTGAGGGCGGCCTTGTGCTCAGGGGTGCGGGCCTCCTCGGGGCTATAGGCGCCCATGATCCAGGGAAGATCGACGAAGGGCATGTTGGTGGTGGCGAGGTTGCGGGTGATAACGGTCGAACCGGGGTTTGCCTGCTGGAACTGCTCGAGAAATTCGTTTCCGAGCTTCCGCGAGACGGAGTGATCTCCGCGCGGGCTGACGTCGATCTTGAGAAGTGAGGCCATTCGATCTCCTTAGGCACGCTGGGGAGCGCGCTGTGTGGGTAGATGAGCGGCGCGAGAGGAGGGTTCACTATAAGTTCGATGTCGAAGCTTCGTCGCTACGACCTGATGGATTTTCTTGTGCGCCCGCCTGCTCGAGGGCGGCGATATCGAGCTTCTTCATCGACATCATGGTCTGCATGGCGGCGGGATGGCGCAGCAGGCGGGTGAGGTGGACGGGAACGATCTGCCAGCTGACGCCGAACTTGTCTTTCAACCAGCCGCAGGCAGCTTCGCCGCCGCCGCCGGCGGTCAGGGCGGACCAGTAGCGATCGATCTCGTCCTGGGTTTCACAGCGGACGACGAGGGAGAAGGCCTCGGTGAGCTGAAAGGCCGGGCCGCCGTTGAGGAAGGTGACGAACTGGCCCTCAAGCTCGAGATCAAGCGCAAGGACGGAGCCTGCCGGGCCGGTGCCGGGTGCGGTGCCGGAGTCGGGCCAGCGCAGCTCGTTGAGCTTGCGGGCGTTAGGGAAGACGGAGAGATAGAAGTCTGCTGCGGCTTCGGCGTTGCTGTTGAACCAGAGGAAGGGCGTGATCTTGTTCATGGCTTGGGGCTCGCGTGAGTGTGTGGCAAGGTGCCTGGGTCGGCCGAACCGCTGTGAGGATCACGGTAAGGAAGAGGCGAAAAAACGTCAATCGCAAAGGCGCTGCACGGGCTCGGCGGTGCGCTGATGCGCGTGGAGCGGCTATCCTTAGAGGCGTGAGCGAACAATCAGTGGATCAGGTAGACGTGCAGCCCTCGATGATACGGATTCAATTGCTGGACGGCAGCATGCGCGAGGTGGCGCGGGGGACGACGCCGCTTGAGGTGGCGACGAGCATCTCGCCGCGGCTGGCGGCAGTGGTGGTGGTGGCACGCATCAAGCCGCTGGCTGGGCGGGCGGACGAAGGCACTGCTGAGGCGGAGGCTGGCGCGAGCGAGGAGGCGATGTACGCGGCCTCTGCTGGTGGAAATGACGATCGGCTGGTGGATCTCTCGATGCCGCTCCACGAGGATGTGGCGCTTTGGCTGCTGAAGGAGCAGGACGAAGCCTCTCTCAGAGTCGTTCGGCACTCGGCGGCGCACGTCATGGCGACGGCGATCCTGGAGCTGTTTCCGGAGACCAAGCTGGGGCACGGGCCGGCGACGGACAGTGGATTCTTTTACGACGTATACCGCGCCCAGCCGTTCTCGGATGCGGACCTTCTGGCGATCGAAGCGCGCATGGCCGAGGTGGTCGCGCGCGACGAGGCGTTTGTGCGCGAGGAGGAGCCGCGCGAGAAGGGCCTGCTCGATTACGAGAAGGCCGGCGAGTTCATGAAGCTGCACTTCATTGAGCGCTTTACGAAGCCGGGGGAGGAGATCTCGCTCTATCGCAATGGGAACTTCACGGATTTCTGTCGCGGACCGCATGTGCCCTCGACGGGACGGGTGAGGGCATTCAAGGTGACGAGCGTGGCGGGCGCGTACTGGCTGGGCGATGAGAAGAATCAGCAGCTGCAGCGGGTGTATGGCACGGCGTTCTTCAACGCGAAGGATCTGGACGCGCACTTCAAAAGGCTGGAGGAGATCAAGGCGCGCGACCATCGCGTGCTGGGCAAGCAGCTGGACCTGTTTTCGATCCAGGAGGTCGCGGGGGCGGGGCTGATCTTCTGGCATCCGAAGGGCGGGCTGATCCGCAAGGCGATGGAAGACTGGATGCGCGATGAATGTATCCGGCGTGGTTACAATATGGTTTACACGCCACATATCATGCGGCGCGAGCTGTGGAAGATCAGCGGGCACGAGGGTTTTTATGGGCAGAATATGTATCCGCCGATGGAGCTGGACGACGCGGAGTACCGGCTGAAGCCGATGAACTGCCCGGGCCACATTTTGATTTATAAGAACACGCCCAAGAGTTATCGCGACCTGCCGGTGCGGTATGCGGAGCTGGGCAATGTGTATCGCTACGAGCGCTCGGGAACCATGCACGGACTGCTACGGGTGCGCGGCTTTACGCAGGATGATGCGCATATCTTCTGCACGCCGGAGCAGATTGAAGACGAGGTGGTGGCATGCATCGAGTTCGCGCAATCGGTGCTCGAGACGTTCGGGTTTGCGGAGTTCAAGGTGGAGCTTTCCACATGGGACCCGAAGGACATGAAGAGCTACACGGGGTCGCCCGAGAACTGGGAGCTGGCGATCGGATCGCTAAAGTCCGCGCTTGATCGCAAGGGTATTCCGTATAAGGAAATCGCGGGCGAAGCGGCGTTTTATGGGCCGAAGATCGATGTGAAGCTGGTGGATGTGCTGGGGCGGCTGTGGCAGCTCTCGACCGTGCAGTTTGACTTCAACCTGCCGGCGCGGTTTGCGCTTGAATACACGGGCGAGGATGGCGAGAAGCATCAGCCGGTGATGGTGCATCGAGCGTTATTTGGTTCGGTGGAACGATTCTTTGGTGTGCTGATTGAGCACTATGCCGGGGCGTTTCCGATGTGGCTGGCTCCGGTGCAGGTGGGATTGGTACCGATCTCGGAGAAGCATCTGGACTATGCGTACGCGGTCAAGGCGAAGCTCGAGGCAGCGGGGGTGCGCGTGGAGCTGGATGCGCGGAACGAGAAGATGAACGCAAAAATCCGCGAGTTCACGCTGCAGAAGGTGCCGTTTGTGCTGGTCATGGGCGACAAGGAAGCGGCGGCAGAGGCAGTCAGTGTGCGGGTTCGAAGCAAGGGCGACGAGGGATCTGTGGCGTTGACGAAGTTTGTGGAACGGGCCGTGCGGCTTGCGCGCGGGCATGGGATGGAGCTGTCGTCGTAGTCCTTTTGTTTGCTGCTCGTTGTCGCCAGACGTGTTGATTGAGTCGACACGATTGCCCGGAGAGCTTCATCGCGATCCCGCGCACCGAATGCTTCTGGCGACAGCATGACTTGAAGACCTTACGCTGGTGACACGGGCGAAGGCGCTCGTCCGCTATGGAACGCTGGGCTTGGTACAAGTGATGAAACGATGAGAGATTTTTTAGTTCGCGATTCGATACGGATCCATGCGCCGATCAAGCGATGTTTCCTGCTGTCGACCTCGATCGAACTGGTACAGCGGATCTTGGGAATGCGGCCGAGTGTCGCGGAGTCGCGGAAGACTGGCGGACTGATTGGGGCCGGGGATCAGCTGGTATGGCGCGGATGGAAGTTTGGTTTGCCGCAGATGCACGAGACGCTGATCACGGCGTTTGATCGGCCGAACCACTTTCAGGACACGATGGGGCGCGGACGGTTTGCGCGATTTCAACATGATCACTGGTTCAGGGTGGAGCGCAACGCTGCCGGGAGTGAGACGACGCTGCTTGAGGATGAGGTGCGCTTCGCGATGCCGCTAGGCTGGGCTGGAGCTACCGTCGGACGGCTGGTGATGGTGCCGCATGTGCGTCATCTGGTGAAGCGGCGGTTTGCCCTGCTGAAGCAGATTGCGGAGGGCGAAGACTGGCGGCAGTACGTGCCGGAATAAGGCTCAGAGTGAGAAGGCTGTCTGCTCACTCTCTGCGGCGCAGGGCCGGGCTCTCGCATCCGATGTGCAGAGGTGAGCTGCGATGAAAGCTGTGGTGCTCCACAAGTATGGCGGACCTGACGAACTGAAGTGGGAGGATGTGGCGGACGTGACAGCGGGGCCGGGAGAGGTCCTGGTAAGGGTCGCGGCGGCGAGCATCAACCCTGTGGACTACAAGATGCGGAGTGGTGAGGCAAAGGCGATCTTTCCGGTGGAGTTCCCGGCAGTCCTGGGGCGAGATGTTTCAGGGACGGTTGCCGCCGTGGGGGAGGATGTGACGGAGTTTGCCGAGGGCGATCGTGTCTTTGCGCTGGCAAACCAGACCTATGCGGAGCTGGTCGCGGTGAAGGCGAGTGAGTTGGCGCGCGTTCCTGAAAACCTCGACATCGTAGATGCCGCGGCTCTGCCGCTCGTGCTTCTGACCGGCGAGCAGGTGATAACGCGCGGCGTGAAGCCCGACAAGGGCTCGACGGTTCTGGTGGCAGGCGCGATCGGCGGCGTGGGACGTACGGCGGTGTACGCGGCAAAGCTGGCTGGCGCGACCGTGATTGCCGGCATACGCAAGAGTCAGCTCGACCAGGCAAGAACGCTCGGCGCGGATACCGTGGTGGCGCTTGACGATCCGACGGCGCTCGCGGAGGTTGGATTTCTGGATGGAATCGCCGATGCAGTCGGCGGCAAGACGGCTGAGCAGTTGCTCGGCAAGGTCAAGCAGGGCGGCGTCTTCGCATCGGTGCTTGGACCACCGGCGAATGCAGGCATGCACCCGACAGTGCGGATCGTGCCTGTACGGGCGGAGCCGGACGTGCCGACACTCGAGCGGTTGGCCGAGGACGTGGTGCAGAAGCGACTCACCATTCCGGTTGACCGCATGCTGCCGATGAAGGAAGCGGCGGCAGGGCAACGGGCGGCAGAGAAGGGTGACTTGGCAAGGTGCTGCTGTTGGCGACAGGGTAAGCCGGGCACGCGCACCGTTTGGCGGCTCTGGCCCTGATTGAAGCAGATGTGCACACGGAGCAGGTCGGCGCAAGTGAAGAGGAGCATACCGAGGCCGTGCAGACGGTTCGATTGAATCTGATGATCGCAGCGCCGGTAGAGCGATGCTTCTGTCTGGCTCTCAGCGCAGAACTGGCACGTGACGCCATGGATGGCTGGCGAAGCGAGCGGGAGGCCGAGGAGCAGCGGCAGCTTGCCCCTGGAGATGTGCTGCGCTGGGGAGCACAGCGCAAGATCCGAAGTATGGGCGCGTTTGCAGAGACGATTACGGACCTCCGCGCACGAACCTTTGTGCGGCGATCTTTCACCGGGCCGCGCTTTGCGTGGGGCGAGGGACAGCAGAACTTTGCCGCGATGAATGATGGCGTGTGGCTGTACGAGGAGTATCGCTTTGCCGCGGCACCAGGTCTCTTTGTCGGTCTGCGCGAGCAAAGGCTGCGGCGGGCGATGCGAGGGATGGTGCGGGCGCGTGGTTTGTTTCTGCGATCCGTTGCAGAGGGGTCAGGATGGCCGCATTATCTGCCGCCGGGGCAGACTGTTGTGCCGCGAGGAGCGTGAGGCCGGGCGGGATGGGGACTGCAGCGGCAAAGCTCACAAGGAGGAAGCGCGGCACCGGTAAGCGGACCGTACAAGGAGGTCATTGGTAGACCGGCGGCATGGCCGAGTTGGTCTCTTATCGTTTGCGGAAGGCGCGGCGAATGGAGTCAAGACGATCCCTGGTCTGTGCACCGTCCTCGTGGGGTGTGGAGCCGGGGTCCACGCGATTGCCATGCGATTCCGGGTCCTGTTCGGCAGAGGTGACCGGCGTTGGTGGTCCATCGGCAGGCCGTCGTGTGGGCGCATTTGCCGAAGGGTTTCGACGTGTATAGGCTGCCTGCGGACGAGAGGAGCCGGGCCGCTTCGTCTGCAAGTCAAAGCGCTCGGGTGCGGGCGTCTGGCCGGCCGGGTAGAGCACGACGAAACGCCGGGGGCCGAGGCCGGAGGAGGCAGTGGCGAGGCCGGAGGGAACGAGCGCGAGATGAAGCAAGCGGCGCTCGCGCGAGTTCATGGGAGCGAAGGGGAAAGGTTTTCCCGTGGAGCGAACGGTGGCGATGCCCTGCTCTGCCAGACGGGAGATTGCGGCGACACGCGCGGCCTTGAAGCCGTCTGCGTCAAAAGAGAGCTGCTCCGCCTGCTCGGGCTCGAGCCGAAGAATGGCGGCACCCAGACTTTCAATGGCGTGCAGGAGTTCGCCGTTGCGGTCCAGCAGAAGAGGAACATCCGCGCCCGAGAGCGTGACCTCCGTCAGCGGTGGTTGGTCCGCGGAGACATCTGGCTCGCGCACTTGAATGCTGTACTCCAGACGCAGGCCGCCGGAGGTGCGAAGCGTTTCGAGGAAGCTGGTCAATGACGGTTTGGCGGGGCCCGGAGGAGTCATAGGAGAGGGTACGATGGCGCCATCGAGTTTAACGCTTTCCCTGGATGACCTTTCCTGAGGATTTCTGCATAGCAGGGCTGGTACCGGCCTTGCGGAGGGCGCGGCGTGCGGCGATCTCGCGCATCTCGCGGCCGAGCGAGGTCCGGTTCATCACGGCTTGCTGCGCGATACCGATCAGGTTTCCGACGGACCAGTAGAGCGCGAGACCAGCGCCGTAGTTCCAGGTCATGTACCCGGAGACGGCGGGCATCATGAAAGCCATCATCTTCTGCTGCTGCGGGTCGACGCCGGGTGAGGGTGTGTAGAACTGCACCAGAAACTGCGAGACCACCATGATGATGGGCAGGATGTGCCATGGATCGGCTGCCGAGAGGTCCGGGATCCAACCCCAGTGGGCGTGACGGAGTTCGACAACCTTGGGCAGCATGCCGAAGAAGGCGAAGAGCAGCGGCAACTGAATGAGTGTGGGAATGCAGCCGCCGAACATGTTGACGCCCTCGCGCTTCTGCAATTCCATGATCTCGGCGTTCATCTCGTTGCGTTTGGGATCCGTGACCTTGAGGCTCTTGTACCTTGCCTTGATGGTGTCCATCTCCGGCTGAATCCGCTGCATCTTCAGGCCGGACTGCATGGTCTTGATGCGCAGCGGCAGAAGAACGCCGTTGATGATGATCGTCAGGATCACAATGGACCAGCCCCAGTTCGACGCGATGTGGGCGTGGATGAACTGTAGCGCGAGGAACAGGTATTTCCCGATGACGCCGAAGAAGCCGAATTCAAGCAGCGGGCCGAGCGTCACAGAGGGATCAGCGGCGTGGACATTCTTAAGCACGTTGACGAGCTTGGGTCCAACAAAAATGCGGGTGCGAACGTGGCCGGAGGTATCGCCGATGGCAGCGCCGAGCAGGGGCACGTTGATGGTCGCACCCTTGGCGGCATCTTTGGCCGGAACGCCGTGACCCAGGCCATTCTTGCGGAAGTCCTTCGGAACCGCGAGGTCATCACGCAGGGTCACCAGAGAGGCGGTGCCGGCGTTCTCCGGAAGGAAGATGGCGGCAAAGTAGGTGTCGCTGACGCCGGCCCAGTCAAAGGGACCACTGAGGGTGGCTCCGCCGGCGATCTTCTTGGGCGCATCGTGAGCTTCCTTGCCGCTGCCGAAGGTGTCGAGCTGCGTGCTGGCGTAGGCCTGTGCATTCTCCTGATCGCCAAAGCCGCCGGGCCAGCTGATGAGAGCGCGAAGGGGAGCATGGTTGCGGGTGACTTCCACATCGGCGTGGAGGACATAGGTCTCGTCAAAGGTGAAGGTCTTCTTGACGTGCGTCGTGCCATCTGAGAATTCGAAGGAAAGATTGTTGGGTGCGCGCAGATCGCCGGTGGCCGAGGGCACGAACATGGCGTTGCGCAGGCCGGCAGTGAGGGCGGGATCGTAGGTGAAGAGCGAGAGCGGGTAGCCGAACTTCGCCGCGGCCTGCTCGTGTACGAGATCGAGCGGCTTGCCGTCAGAGTCTCGCTGCTGCTTCAGCAGCCAGGAGCGCACCTCGGCACCTTTGTTTGAAAAGGTGATGCGGTAAAGCTCGTTCTCGACCGTAGTTGTCGTTTCGGCCGGCGCCTGCAGCGTGGGCAGGCCACCTGCGCCGGTGGGAGCCGGAAGTTCGCCCGCATTGCGAAGGAGCTCCGCCGAGGGCTGTGGAATGCCGGCTGCAGGCGTGTTCTTCGCCGCGGTCTGACTGTTGGCAGGGTTCGGTGAGGCCGTCTGCGGGTTGTGCTTCGAGCGATAGAACTGCAGGCCGGTGAAGACGACGACCATGACGAGCATGAGGACGAGCAGGTTGCTGTTGCTGCCCTGCGCGCCTTGCTGATTGGGGTTTTTGAACTCTGCCAAGCGGGTAGCTTCCTATCTGGAACGGCATTGCGGGTGGGGCCTAGCCGGGGTGATGCGAGATTAATTCTTATGGTAAATGGTTCCGGTTACAAGACTGCGAGTGAGACTCGGGAGCGGGCGGTACAGGATCAAGGCCGCCGACCGACCAGGGGTGACAGCGGCTGAGACGGCGAACGGCAAAAAGCGATCCGCGCAGCCAGCCGTGCCGCACGACGGCGATATAGGCATACTCCGAGCAGCTGGGCAGATAGCGGCACCGGCCCAGCCCGGAGGAGGCAAAGACTGGCGACAGGGTGCGGCGATAGAGAGAAAAGAGCGCGGCGGGGAGGCGGGCGGTCATCGAGTGATGTCCGCAGACCTGCCGGGCAAAGCAGGGGCCGGTCTGGTCGCCGGCGTCTCCGGCGAGGTGCGCGCACGGCGGTCAAGCGCGGCCTGCACCGTTTGAAAGATCGCGGCGATCTCACGCTGGAGGTGGGCGAACTCCAGTGTGAGAACAGACCGGCGCGGATGCAGGATGATGTCGACCGGTGCGGTCAGCAGCGGCAGGTTGGCAGCAACCACGGCCCGCAGACGGCGCTTGATGCGGTTGCGATCATGCGCTTTCCCGAGGGCTTTGGGCACGGTAAGGCCGACACGCGGCCCGGGGGTATCAGACCGGCGATCGGCCGGACGCGGCGTAAAGAAGTAGGCCATCTGCTTGGTGAACTGCTTGCGGCTGCGGGCGTAGGCATGCTGGTAGTCGGCGTGCTTTCGCAGACGATGCGGTGTGGGCATGGCTGATTTGATGGTACGACCTTCAGGTCCCCTTCGGCAGGAACCGGAACAGCGGCTGACGTATAGTCGTGCGCATGACCTTCGGGCCGCTTGCTCCTGACTCCCTGGAACGCCTCTTCTCGCTCAGCGGCGCTGTGGTGCTGCCCTGCTGGCTGCTGCTGTTGTTTGTGCCGGCCTGGCAATGGACTCAGCGGCTGGCAACGTTTGCGCTTCCGCTGCTGCTTGCTCTCGTCTACCTGGCTCTGCTGCTGACAGCGCACGCGCCTGCCGGCGCCGGGTTCAATTCGCTTGCGCAGGTCGCCCTGCTGTTCAATGCGCGGCAGGCGCTCCTTGCAGGATGGCTGCACTACCTGGCGTTTGATCTGTTTACAGGAGCGTGGGAGGCACGTGATGCGGTGCGGCTGGGGATCTCGCGATGGCTGGTGGCACCGTGCCTCTTGCTGACTTTTCTTCTCGGTCCCGTAGGACTGGCTCTGTACCTGCTGCTGCGGCTGGGGTTGCGGCGGCGGCTGGGCGCAGCGCTGGATGGCGCCACGGCATGAGATCGGCAACGACCCAGCCGTGGTGGCGCGCCTGGACGTGGCAGAGCGGACCTCGCGGGTTGCTGTTCGGAACGTGGTGGACCGTGGTTCTGCTGGCGGGCAGCCTGGCTGCACTGCCGTTTGATCGACGAAGCATCCTCGGGCTCAACCCGTGGATCAAGCCGATCAAGTTTGAGATCTCGTTGATCGTCTATTGCCTGACTTTGGCGCTGCTGTTCTCTGCCCTTGGGGAAGGCGGGCTGTTGCGACGGCGGCTGGCCCGCATGGGCTGGGGGATCGGGGTGGCGGCTGCCGTCGAAATCTCGCTGATCGCGCTGCAATCAGTACGCGGCGTGCCCTCGCACATGAACTACACGAGCCTGTTCAATGGCGTTCTGTTCGGAGTGATGGGCATCTTCATCGCGTGGAACACAGCTTTGCTGGTTGAACTGCTGTGGCTCTTTTGCGTGACCCCGGTGCTGCGTCCGGCAGCCGAGGTGTGGGGCATTCGACTGGGTCTCCTCCTGCTGCTCCTTGGCAGCGTGGAAGGCGTATGGCTGGTTCTTCACAGGGCACATACGGTCGGGGCGCCGGACGGAGGCGCGGGGCTGCCATTCGTGAACTGGAGCACGGGCCACGGTGACCTGCGTGTCGCGCATTTCTTTGCCCTGCATGCATTGCAGCTGCTCTGGGGAGCAGGCTGGCTTCTAGGCCGGTCGGCTCTGCCGTCTCGGGTCTCCGCTGCCGCAACCGTGGCCAGTGCGCTGCTCTATGCAGGCGGTGTGTGGCTCTTGTTTGCGCAGGCGATGGCAGGCCGTGCCGCGTTCTCACTCCAGTAGGAGAAATCAGGCCGTCTGAGCACGTCGAGATGTCCCTGGCAGCTAGTCGCGGAAGCCTGCGGAGACGGCGATCTTGTGGCGGCCCTTGGCGCGGCGACGGTTGAGCACAGCCTGGCCGGCTTTGGTCTTCATGCGGGTAAGAAAGCCATGGGTCTTGGCCCGGTGACGGCGGTTCGGTTGAAAGGTGCGCTTCGGCATGGTTCAAAACTCCTGCTCGAAGGACTGCCGGTCACAGGCGTGACGGCTGAATCCTGAGCGATCTTTTCAGCTTGTTGCAACGATCTCTGAGTATACCTGAGCGGCAGATGTCGCCCAAAGAGTGGGACGCTCTGCGCCGGGGAAACCGACTGCGCAGTCTGCGGCCGGACAGGATTTTGAGAGGATGCGCTCGTGTTGAAGCAGGGGTTTTGGATCTTCACAAGGATTGGTGCAAGTTCATTTTCTTCCGGGACAGCGAGCGAAACCTTCCTGTTGATCATGCTACTATCGACTCCGTTTCGCATGTTTTCCTCTCTCGTTCCGAAGGGCTCTTCGGGCCGTTGCGACAGGACCATGCGGCCTTCCGTTGGTGGATAGAACGGAGTGTTCCAGACACGTGTTAGACCTTCATCCCTACCCGCCCACGGAGGCGGGAGCGGAGATCTGTTTTCCTCGGTGCGATCACGTGCCAAGTTGCTGTGCTCGGGTTTGTCTGGCGAAGCGAATCGAGTCGAAAGAGGAAGCTGCACAATGTCCTTCGTTCCTACGGCGACCGCCGTCCTGAACCACCCCTGGGTGCGCATCCTTGCCGCGCTCGAGAAAAAGATCAATCGCCAGTCCTACGCGACGTGGCTGAAGCCAACACGTCACTCCCGGGTGGAGGGGCGAGTTCTGTACGTAAGCATTCCGTCGGCTGATTTTGCCCATGTGGGCGACCGGTATGGCGATCTGATCCAGGAAGCGATCGACAATCTTGGGCTCGAGATCGATGAGGTCAAGTACGAGACGCCGGCACAGGATCCTGCAGCGCCCAAGGTGCGGGAAGATGGCGGATTCGCACCGCTGCCGAGCCACAGTCCGAACGCACCGCGATCAAACGGCGGCAGCGGCGCGGCGCAGCGCATCTCAGCTGCGACGGCACCCGCGCCCGAGCAGTCGCGCTTTGACTGGAGCACGGCCTCCCAGCTCAATCCCAAGTACCAGTTCGAAGCATTTGTGATCGGGAGCGGCAACCAGTTCGCCATGGCAGCCTCGCAGGCCGTAGCGGAGCGGCCCTCCAAGGCTTACAACCCGTTGTTCCTGTATGGCGGCGTGGGCATGGGCAAGACGCACCTGATGCACGCCATCGGGCACGACGTAAAACGCCGGCAACCGCACGCGCAGATCAGCTACGTAAGCGGCGAAAAGTTCACCAACGAGATGATCAACAGTGTCCGGTACGACAAGATGACCAGCTTCCGGGATCGCTTCCGGACGGTTGACGTGCTGCTGATCGACGACATCCAGTTCCTCGCCGGCAAGGAGCGCACACAGGAGGAGTTCTTCCACACCTTCAACGCGCTGCACGAGTCGATGAAGCAGATTGTCATCGCGAGCGACCGACCGCCCAAGGAGCTGGCGGACTTTGAAGACCGACTACGCAGCCGCTTTGAATGGGGCCTGATCGCAGATATTCAGCCGCCCGACCTTGAAACCAAGGTGGCTATCCTGCAGAAGAAGGCCGAGAGTGAATCAACGCAGCTGCCGACCGACGTTGCACTCTTTATCGCAAGCAATGTGCGGACGAATGTGCGGGAGCTTGAGGGCGCCCTGGTGCGATTGATCGCGTGGTGCTCCATGCACGGCGTTGAGATCACCCTGCCGGTCACGCAGCAATGCCTGAAGCAGTTCATCGACACGCAGGTTCGCAAGATCTCGATTGAGGCCATTCAGCGTGCGGTGGCGGAGCAGTTCGGCATGCGCGTGGCGGAGTTGAAGCAGAAGAACAACTCGCGGCAGATCGTGGTGCCGCGCCAGATCGCCATGTACCTGGCCAAGCAGCTCACAGAGGCGAGCCTTCCGGAGATTGGGCGCCAGTTTGGCGGCAAACACCATACGACGGTAATGCACTCGATCTCAAAGATTGACGAGCAGCGACGCACGGATAAAGATCTGGGCCGCATGGTCAGCAAGCTGATGGAAACCCTGGGATAAGGCTGCCAGTGCTACTTGGACGATGCGGCCAGTTCTTGCGTGCTGGCCTCAAAGCCATAAGTCTTATCCTGCAGTGAAGAGGAGCGAAGACGGCTGTGCCTGGTTGGGAGGCAGCCGTGCGCGCATGCAGAGCTGCGTAGACCCTCGTGGAGAGGTGTGTGCGAGCATGGTCGGCAGAAATCTAACTTTCTGATAAGAACGACAGTTCCCGGGGTTCGGTGAACCTGATGACGAACCTTCTGCACGCGGCAGAAGCGATTGGCGTCGTCGTTCCCGGCCAGCTGCGGCGCGGCATGCGGCATAACGACATCGAAAGACAGACAAAGCGGGCTTCCAGCAGGTCCCTCACTCCAGTCCTTTCGCTTGCGAACGTCTGACGCATGGAGGTCGCGATTCCAACAGGTCTCCTGGCCGGGATGTGAATAAGTGAGCCCGCCCAATCGCAACAAAACAAAAGCTTGCAGACGACAATCAACCGTACCGGGTGCGGGTTTCTCGGCCTCGACAGAGCATGATGTGGAAGACGGGGATAAGTCTGGACCGATCCTGGCTAAACGTCCCTAATTTTCGCTGCATTCCGTTTTGCCAGGAGCTGTTCTCTATATCGGGGACGGGCTGTATGCCCTTTATTTTGAAACGATTGGGCTACGTCTCCACGTTTCCACAGCAAACGACTGCTCCTTCTGTTGTTTCTCTTTTTAGAAGTCTTTCTTCTTAGAAGCACTCGCACGCAAGCCAGAAGTAGCCGGCAGCAGATGCGGTGGAGGGACGCACAGCTTCTGCCCGGCTTTCCACAAAGAAAAGGCTCGCCCGCATGCGGCTGCCCCCCTAGAATCGACACAGGGCGCAACGCGGAGAGTGGTACACCGGCGGAGTCACTTCGGTGTAGAGTCTGCTCCAGACCCTTCCCTACCGCACCCCCATGGAGACCGATATGCCCGTGACGACCGAAGAGCCCGAGATGACCGCAACGTCCGTTTCCACTGGCAGCCTCGAGATCACCGTCTCGCGTGTGGAGCTGCTGCGTGAGTTGACCGCGGCACAGAGTGTGGTGGAGCGCAAGACGACGATCCCGATCCTGTCGAACTTTCTGTTTGAAGCGTCGGCGGGTGAGGGTGGGACGGGCAAGCTCACGATTACGGCAACCGATCTTGATCAGAGCCTGCGCACCAGCTGCGCGGCGCGGGTCAAAAAGCCAGGCGCATGCACCGTTCCGGCGCGGAAGCTGTACGACTACATCAAGCTGCTGCCCGAGGGTGATATCTCGATCAAGCTGATGGATAACCACTGGGTGCAGATCCGCGCGGGCCGCTCGAATACCAAGATGGTCGGCATGGCGCGCGCGAACTTCCCGCAGGTGGCGGAGTTCCCCGAGACAGGTGCGTTTCGCATTTCAGTGGCAAGCCTCCGCAGCATGGTTGCAAAGACGATCTTTGCGATCTCGAACGAGGAGAGCCGCTACACGCTGAATGGTGCGCTGCTGGTCCTGAAGTCCGAGAGCATGGCGATGGTGGCAACCGACGGTCACCGGCTGGCACACATTGAGAAAACGGGCGAAACGCTCGAGGGGATCTCAGGCGAGAAGAAGACACTGATCCCGCGCAAGGCGCTGAGTGAGCTGCAGGGTCTGCTGTCCAACACGGATGCGGAGACACTGGAGTTTGCCGATGACGAGCAGACGCTGTTCTTTCGCATTGGCGGCCGTGTCCTGACCAGCCGCAAGCTGACGGGGCAGTTCCCGAACTATGAGGCGGTGCTGCCGCGCGATAACAACAAATTCGTTATCGTGCGCAGCGAGGATCTGATGGGATCAATCCAGCGCGTGGCGCAGTTTGCCGATGAGCGCTCGGGTGCGATTAAGATCCGGCTGGAGCAGAATGAGCTGAAGCTGTCATCGTCCTCAACAGACGCGGGTGAGTCGGAGGACACGATTGAAACGCCGTACAACTATGACCCGCTTGTGGTGGGGTTTAATTCCTCCTACTTGATCGACTTTCTCAAGGCGATTGGGACGACTGGAGAGGTGCGGCTGGAGTTCAAGGATGCGCAGTCTGCCGGCCAGATGCGGCCCGAGGATGGATCCGAGGATGTGAAGTACCGCTACATCCTGATGCCGATGCGCATCTGAAGCTCCGCTCCTGTTGCTTCTGGCAGGCCTCGAACATCAGGCGGCCGGAAGCTTCTCTCTACGCTGGAGTTAGCCAGCGCTCTTCTCCCTTTTGGCAAGCTGCTTGCAACAGAGAAAGGAGAGCGGCAGTCTGGGGAGTCTGCTGCTTGGCCCGGCGCCGCAGAGGTCTGTTTCATGTTGCAGAGCTCTGCGGTGCGAGGCCTTTCGTGGTCATTTCTGGTTCCCGAAAAGCACATATTGAAGCCTTTTCCTGCTTATCTCGCACGATTTGGTGCGACTTCGACCGATATTGCCGGCAGCGGGGCTTAAAGGACTTCATTGGCCGAGACCGGATCTTCCCTGACCAAGGGAAAAGATCTTCCGCGCAGGAAGAGACTTTCATGTTGCATCGTGGCCTAGGGAACCAGGCGGACCGGCGCGCGCCAGAAGTTTGACTTGTGCGTTGCTGGATCGAGCACGGTGACCTGGCAGTCGTACTCGCCAGGTGCGAGATCCTTCAGGTCCACAGTGAAGCCAAGAGGTGTGACACCAAGACGCGTGGCAGGACTGGGCCTCACCGCGATCGGAGCGGACTCGCGCGCCTTGCTTCCGTCGCGGTAGAGACTGACGAAGGCAAGGAAGGGCTGGCTCGATGGAAGAGCCGGCGGGGTTGCGGGCTTATAGGCCTGCAGGAAGACATAGAGCTCACGATTTGTGCTGAAGACGCGGGTCACGCTGGGAACAAGCTTTCTGCCGTCCTGGACGAGAGGGTTGACCGCAGACTCCTTGGCACGGTCCTTTGCCTTGGCGGTGTCGTAGAGGAGGTCGCTGGCACGGACACGCTGGCTGCTGAGGATGACCGAACTTAGAGGAACACGCTGCTCTTCCTTATTCAGGTTCGGGATGGTGAAGACGGTTTCGTAGGTTCCGATTCTTCCGGTCTCATCGTCACGAGCCAGGAACTTGATGCTGTACTTGCCGGGCAGCAATGTGAAGCCGGCATCGTACTCGATCGGTCGATGGGCCAGATCGGCGGCTGACGCGTCCGTGAGCTTGATGTTGACGTCGTCGCGGACGTTTGTAATTGTCGTTCCGCCGATCAGATCCTTGATCTCCGCGACGAAATCGATCAGGGTGTGCTGCGCTCCGCCGCGTTTCGCCAGGGCGAGTTCGCGGCCCGGGATTTTGACTACCAGGGGAACGAAGTACTCGGCGCGATTGAGCTGAAAGTAGTCGATCTCCATGGCGATGGAGAGATCCGTGATTGGATCTTGCAGCATCAGCGCATCTTCCAGTTGTCGCTCTTTATCGACGGTGGTGAAATGGCTGAACTCTTTTTCGGCGAAGTAGCCCTCGCGATAGGCCAGTTTGGCGTCTGCCGGAGCGGCGAGAGATACCTTGATGCGGCGGAACCTGCCGTTTTGCTCTGTGTTGGTTGTGTAATAGCCAAGGATGTAGTAGTCCGTGATGGATCGCTGGGCCTGCACGATTCCCTGAGTCAGATCGTTTGAGTCGAACAGCGCCTTTCCGCCGGTGTCTCCGGCTAGGGCAAAGAGCGTGTCCTGGGATTGCTGAAACTCTGTGGTCGTCGCCTGCGCCGCCGCTCCCGTGTACATGGCGGCGTTGCCCGATGATGCCTGCGTTGCGTCTCCGAGCGGGGCTTCGGCGACCAGGCCGCGTGCGTCGACCGGCCAGAAGGCGACCCCGGCCTTGATCGCCGCGTCCACTGTAGCATGGAGCTGCGCCTGGTTGTTACTGCCGTCGAGGCGAAGGCCGCTGGCGAAGTAGATCAGCGATTTTTTCTCGTTCAACTGGCCGAGCATGCGTGCGGCGGTCTGCAGGGCCGAAAGCTGGCGATCGGTGTTGAAGACGTTGAACTCGCTGTCATCCTGTCCAAAGGCCGCACCGGTGTCGGCGCTGCTGGCATCGTCGATCGTTTCGATTGAGCCCTGGCCCTCGCCGATGACCAGGGTCTGCAGGATGCTCAGCAGCTTGTTGCGGTCGGCCGTGAAGTCCTGAAGCACATCCACAGAGCCGCCCTGGTATCGCAGGATGGAGACCAGATCGACCGCTGTCATCTCGGTCCGGAGGAACTTCTCCGCGGCGCTCAGAGCGCGCAGCTGTTCGGCCGGGCGCATGGCGGACATGTCGAAGTACAGCGCGAGCAGGCGATGGTTCTTGTAGCGGCCGGGTGATCCACTCGCGGCGGAGGGTTCCGGCGTGATCTGCGTCCGGGCAAGGCGCTTGTAGAGCTTCAGCTCTTCGCTCGTCGACGGCGCCAGGGGCGCTGCTGTGAGGGGAAGCTCTTCTTGCTCGCAGAACCGGATGGTCTGGGGTACGCCGTCTTCCGTCAGAGCGAAGTCTTTCGCGGTGAGTCCCGGGATAAACCTGCCGTTCTTTTCCTTTGCGGTCACGCTTTCAACGACGAGCCGGGACTTCACCGAGAGGGTGAGGGTGTCAGTCGGCGCGGCGGACGTATTTTGCCCGATCTGTTGCGCGAAGGTATGCGCTGCCGCGAGGGCCAGGAGCAACAGTGCCGGAAGAGAGCGCATGATCAAAACCTTAGCCGAAGTGTGGTTTCAAGACTGCGCATAGGAGTGGCGGCAGCCGGAAGACCGAACTGTGTGCTGTTTACGGTCGTGATCCAGCCGGTGAAGACGGCATGGTTGAGCAGGTTGGTGGCATCGATGCGGGCGTCGAGAAAGATACGGCCTGAGGGCCGGAAGGTGCGGGCGAGCGAGGCATTCAGCGTGAACTGGCTGGGCCCGTTGATGGAGTATCGGCCGGCATGGCCGAACTGTCCGGGCTGGGGTGCAGTGAAGGCGGCCGCGTTGAGATGAAGGCCGCGCGGAGCCGCGTAGAGGGAGGCGCCGGTGCGATCAGGCCGAAGCGTGCCCGTGAACCCTGCGCCCGGAATCGCCGCAAGGTAGATCGGGCTCTGGGGAAGCCCCGTTCCGGCCACGATGGAGGTGACTGCCGTCCACTCTTTCAGGAGTTTGCCGCTCCAGCCTCCAAGCAGGGCGCCTCCGCCGAGACCCTGGCCGCTGGTGTACTGTGCCTGCAGATCCAGCAGATGTCGCTGATCAAAGGAGGAGCGGGAGCGCTCGGCGCGCAGATCGAGCCAGTTCTGCGCGATGGTGGCAGCAACGACCGGGGAGGCGGCCTGCGGTGTTCCGCCGGTTCCGCTTGTGGTGCTCTCGCCGGAGCTCTGGGTCTGGGTGACCGCGGCGGTCATATGGCCCTGACCGCCGAGAGTGGCGTCGTCGTCAATGGACTTTGACATGGTGTAGAGCATGGCGGCGGTGAACCCGCTGCGCAGGCGACGGCGCAGCTGGATCTGACCTGACTGGCGGGTGGACGCGCCGTTGGTCGTCTCGTAGACAAAGCCGGATGGGCAGGCAGGGCAAGGATTTGCAGCACCCAGCGTATATGTGTTTGGAAGCGACTGCTGGAGGCCGCGCGTGCCCTTCACGCCGAGGTAGGTTGCCGTCAGCTGCAGAGCAGCCGGCAGGTCACGCTGCACCGCGAGCTGCCAGGTCTGCGCATACCCGATGCGGAAGTCCGGATCGACAGCAAAGGTGTTGGCCGTGGTCGTCGGGCAGGGGCTGAAACCGTCGGCCAAGGACAGCGGACAGGCTGCGCTGTTCTGTACGCTAAGTGTCTTGGAGAGAGGAGCCTGCTGCGCAAGCTGCAGCACGGAGGTCTGGTACACCGAGGTGTCGTGATAGATGCCATACCCGGCGCGCACCACGATGGTGGAGCCAGCGATGGGCCGCCAGGATGCTCCGAGGCGCGGCTCAAAGCCTGTTCGATCTGGTCGGAGGAGCGATGAGGGGTAGCGAGAGTGAGTGAGCGCGCCAGTCGGGCTGCCGGCCAGAACCGGAGCGACCGCGGCAAAGCCTGGGGAAACATCCAGATTGACGAGACGGTCATGCGTTTCGGTCATCGGGGCACCATACTCCCAGCGCAGGCCGACGTTGATGGTCAGGATGGGGAGGACGCGCCAGTCATCCGCAAGGAAGAGGTCGTAGACCGACTGCCGAAGGTATTTGTCGGCATTGCCAAAGGCGATTGAGCTGGTATCCGGCACGCCCAGCAGGAAGTCGGCCAGATCGGAGCCGCCGGTGGAAGTGCTCGTGGATGTGCCCCGTGTGGCTGCTCCGGTGAAGGCGAAGGTTCCACGGGGGTCCTGCTGGAAGAGATCGTTGAACTGCTGCTTCCGCAGGTCTCCGCCGGTGGTGATGTTGTGCCGGCCACGGTAGAGCGCGGCTGACAGGGAAAATGCGTCGGTTCTGGCCCGGTTGAAGGAGGCCTGCGCATCGGCCAGGGAGGAGAGGCCGCCTGAAAACACCAGCGTCGGCGGACCCCAGTAAGCCGGAGTTTGATCGTTCCCGGTCACGCCAGACAAGCCGGAGACGTTGGCGCGGCTTGCGAAGAAGGGCGTTACACGATTGCTGAACCGGCTGAAGCGATAGCCACCATTGATAAAAAGATGCTGGCTGAAACGATGGGACGCGTTAAGGCTGATGTTGAGCCCGAGAGTGTCGGACTTGTCGGTGAACCCAAAGAGGTTCGCCGCGCTGGTGCGTATGCTGTTCGCGCTGAAGCGGCCGTACAGTTCATCCCTGCGGCTGACGGACTTCTCGACCCGGGATAGCACCTGGTCCTGGTGGCTGCTGTTGAGTACGGGAATCTGGTAGTTGTAGCCGGTGGTTCCTGCACTGTTTGGGAGTGGGAAGAGGTTCAGCAAGGAATGAGCCTGCGCGCTGACGGGCACGAGGTTTCCGGCAAGAGGGGTGCCGGTCGCGGGATTGAGAAGAGTGACGGGCCGACCGAGAGCGTCGACCAGGCCTGACAGATCGCCGGTCCGCTCCGCGGCGGTCGGCACCAGACCGGCTTCTGCGGTGGCGGTGCTGTCTCTCGCCCACTCATAGGCTAGAAAGAAGGTCGGCCCGTGCCGCAGCAGATGTGGGATCCTGATCGGACCGCCGATCGTTGCAATACCGGTGATCCGGTTGTACGCGTTCTTGGGCGACGCAAGCCCACTCAGCGAATAGGGCCGGGCATCGAGTGCAGAGTTGTCGGCAACCAGGGCCAGACCGCCCGTATACAGATTTTTTGTGCCGAAACGATTGTTCCCAAAAGCCTGGTCGAGCGAGTACCTGGAAGTCGCTGCATTGTTTGTACTGCCATTGACGAGAAGCCCATCGGACGGCCGCTGGCTGTCATCCTGCAGAGGCCGTGGCGTTTCGGCGGGCTTTGGTTGCTCTGTGCCGGAGGCATTCGGAGGGGGAGTGATGGATGTCTGGGCGATTGAGGGAACAACCTGAGCCCTGGTCAGTGCGAGGGCCTGATCCAGGGAGAGCATGGTCAGCTCCCACTGCGCGATGGGCTGACCTGCCGCGACAGGTACGTCTGCCTCCTTTGAGGTGAAACCAAGCATCTCCACCCGGATGTGCCAGCTTCCATCCTCAAGGTCTTGAAAGGCGTACGCGCCTGTTCCATCACTCGAGGTCGTGACGGTCTTTCCCGCGTGCGTCGCCACGATCGTGGCACCAGGCAAGGGGACGCCACCCGTAGTGACACGGCCCCGAGACTCGGAAGCAAGGAGAGACCGGGGGGTCAGCAGAGCTGCCAGGAGGGGGAGAAAGAGCACCACCTTCGATCGATATCGCGCCATGGACCTGATGCTCATCGTGACGTTCGGGGTTTTAGGAGGTGAGCTTGCGTCCATCGCCATCTCTGTTCTCTTCGGGGCTACGAGAGAGCGAACAGCGCTCAGTCCGAGAACTCGCCAGACGGTTGGCTACGCCACCGGTGTTTCAGCATGACTCGTCCCTTTCTCAGAGCACGCAGCTTTCTGACCAAGCCAGCTTACATCGTGACTTGAAAGGTGTCGTTCCCAAGTGAGGGCAAGGGGAATACGGGGATTAAACAAGGAGTGCCGCCGCTGCGGTCTGCAGCGGCGGCACTGTGAGGGGTGCCTAGTAGGTGTACTTAAGGGAGAACTGGAAGAAGCGTGAGTTAGGTGTGTTGTTCTGGAAGAAGCGATAGCTGCCGCCTCCGATGACTGAGCCGTTCGGACCATCGTTTCCACCGGTAAGGATGAAAGCGGGCGTGTTCAGCAGGTTGAAGACGTCAGCGCGGAACTGCATTTGGGACTCGTGGAAGAGAGCGAAGTTTTTGAAGAGGGAGATGTCAGTACGGTTATAGCCTGGACCCGCAACGGTGTTGTTGTGATCCCCGAGGTAAGGGGTTGCGGCGGCCACAGTCGAGATGACACCTGTAACAGCGGTTCCGGGAAGTGGGTTCTTGAAGGCGCAAGGGTTGAACCAGGCATCCAGGGTTTTGACCTTCGCAGGGCAGGTTGCGCCCGCGGGGTAGTTGAGGCTTGGGTCCGGTGTACCGCCTCCCGCAAAGGGATCACGGATGCGGATCGCGTTCTGACCAAGGCCAGTGACGCCGCTGAAGTTGGCAGTTCCGACGGTGAAGGGTTCACCGGTCTGGATCTGTTCACTGAGGCTCAGCTCCCAGCCGCCGAGAGTCTGCCCGGCGATCCCGGTGTTCAGGAAGCGATGGCCGCGGCCGGCGGGAAGGGTGATATGGCTGTTGAAGGTGAAGCGGTGGCGAACATCTTCCGGACCGTTCGAGAAGCCCTGGCGGGTTCCGAAGATGTAGTAGTTGGATGTACCACCGGTACCGGAGTAGTTATCGCCCTGCGAGATGGCGGTGCCGGCGTTGGTCATCTGGTGCGACCAGGTGTAGGTGGCAAGGAAGCTGAGATCGTTGCTGAAGCGTTTATCCAGCTTGGTTTGAAGTGCGTGATAGGCCGCAATGCCGTCGTTTGCCTGGTAGTTGAGGCCTACATGGCTGAAAGGATTCTGCGAGTTGCTGGAGCCGCAGGGCAGGTTGGTAGGCTGGCCGCCGGGACCATCGCTGTTGCAGTACGGGGTAATTACCGGCGAGCTGTTGGTTCCGGGGAAGTCCAGCGTGTGGTGGCTCAGGGAGCCGACATAGGCGATATTTGCCGTTAGGCTGTGGCCCATGTCGCGCTCGAAGCTGAGATTGAACTGCTCGGTGTAGGAGGTGGGCAGGTGATTTTGGATGCCGTTCAGAGTCGGTGTTCCAGGAGCGTCCAGCAGACCGCCGCTTGAGAGGAAGTCGGTGTACCCGTTTGCAAGCGTAATGCCGTTGGTGGGGCAACCATTGCTGTAGAGGCAATCGACGTTGTTCGGACTGGTAATACTGGTATTTGCCGTAAAGGGGTAGTTGAGTCCCAGATTTGGCGCGAAGCCGATACTTTCGAGACCGCCGAAGAAGATACCGAAGCCGGACCGGATGACAGTGCGGTCATCCAGTTTGTAGGAGAGACCAGCGCGCGGTCCCCAGCCGATCTTCTGGTAGTCGATCAGATAGCGGTTCTTGGTGTACTGCACGGTGATATTGTCGGCTGCGAGAGCACTCAGAAGGCCGGCACTCAGGGGGGTGCTGCGGGCTTTCTCCGGAAGCGCATAGACGCCGGCGCTGCGCGAGAGGCCCTGCTGGCCTACGGTGGGGTCATAGGTCGTACCCGCTGTTGGATAGAAGGCTGCCTGATTGTCGTGCCGTTCGTAGTAGGGGGTCTGGTTTTCAGCACGAATGCCGACATTAAAGGTCAGCCGCGGCGTGACCTTCCAGTCATCCTGGACGTAAACTGACCGATCCCAGCGCACATCGTCGACGACGCCGCTTGATGACAGGCCGCCGTCACTCTGGTTATCCGAAAGGAAGTCAGCCAGACTGAAGCCGGTGTTCGGGATGCTGTACGCGCTTGAGAAACTTCCGTTGTAGTTATAGTTTCCGCGTGAGCGAGGGGGCTGGAGGGTGCTGAAGCGGATGCGCTGGAAGTTGACGCCGGTGCGGATGGAGTGATTGCCGCGGATGATGGTGACGTTGTCGAGGATCTGTGCGATGTTCTCGTGCTCGTCAGAGGGGTAGTAGTTCGGCGCGCCGGCGCCTGAGATGTTGGGGCCGCCACTGTGGAAGTAGATATTGGGCAAACCACCGTTGAGCGTTCCCGGCGGGATGCCGTTGAGACCGACGGACGCGGCGAGGCCGGCATTTGTCGCGCCTGGCTGGGTGAAGTAGAAGTGGCCGTAGTTGTAGCCGAAGCGGAGCTCGTTGAGCAGCTTCGGCGTAAAGACGTGGGTTTCGCTCAGGGCAATGTTCTCGCCGATGTTGACTTCGTTTCCATCGGTGCCGAAGCCTCCGCCATCAAGGATAGGACCGAGCGGCGGCGGGTAGAACTGATACTCATGCTGGTAGCTGAAGCGGACAAAGGCCTGATCGCGTGCGGTCGGGTTGTAATCGATGCGCGCGTCATACTGCGCGGTGATGTCCGTGTTGTTGATCGGTGAGGTGTAGTTGCGGGACAGCAGACCCGAACCGTCGGTGTTGATGCGGTTTGGCAGGGGGTAAAGGTTGAGGATTCTCTGCGCGATCGGGTTGATGGCGGTGGGACAGAGAACGTTCAGCCGGCCATTACAGCTCTGCTGGTAGGCACTGGCCGTCGCGGGAGTAGAGCCGGGCGCTACCGGATTAGGGCCACCGCCGGAGCGCTGCTGGTAGAGATACTGCGGAGTTCCGCCGGTCTGCGCGGGGTCGAGCAGCTCGCTGAAGTCCCCCTGCCGCTCCAGCACCGACGGCACACTCAGGAACTGTGAGGCGCCGTGCACCACGCGGTTGCCCTGTGCATCGCCGAAGAAGAAGAGCTTGTTCTTGTAGATAGGGCCGCCGAGGGTACCGCCGAAGATGTTCTGGCGATACTCCGGGATCTTGTCGGCGGGGCCGTCAAAGAACTGCTTCGTGTTCAGCTTGTCGTTGCGGAAGTACTCCCACAGCGAGCCGTGAAAGCTGTTGGTTCCGGACTTGATGCTGGCATTGACGACGGCTCCGGAGGAGTGGCCGAACTCGGCGCTGTAGCTGCTGGTCTGAATGCGGACCTCGGCCAGAGCGTCGGGCGGTGGCTGCACGTTGAAGGAGGCGCCGTTGAGGAAGTCGACCACGTTGACGTTGTTATCGACGCCGTCGAGGATGAAGTTGTTCTGGTCGGAGCGGGCGCCGTTCGCGCTGAAGTCGCCGGTTCCGGCACCGCGCGCGCCCGAGGGAGGGGCGACACCGGCGGTGAGCTGCGCGGCGAAGACCCAGTTGCGGCCGTTGAGAGGGGTCTCGTTCAGAACTTTTTCCGAGAGCACCTCGCCGACGGAGGCCTCTTCGGTCTGCAGGAGGGGTGGCGCGGTATCAACGGTGACGGTCTCCGCCGCCGAGCCTGGCCGCAGATTGATATCTACGTTGAGCCTCTGCTGCAGGTTGAGGTGCAGGTTCTCCTGCGTGGTCTTTTCAAATCCGGGAGCCGTGATGGTGAGAGAGTAATCACCGATCTTGACCGGCGAAAACAGGTAGGTGCCACTGCCATTGCTCTTGGCCTTGAAGGAGAGGCCCTGATCTGTATTGGTGAGAGTGACTTCGGCTCCGGAGATGGCCGCTCCGGAGCTATCCTTGACGGTTCCGGTTACGGCACCCTGATCCTGCTGAGCGTATGCGGCGACGCCGCCCAGAACGGGACAGAGTGCGAGCATGGTTACGGCGTGCGGCACTCGTGCTGACTTGAAGTTCATGTGTGTGGCCTCGAAAGGAAAGCATGATGAAGAGACAGAATTTAACGGAATTGATGCTCTTGGGCCGACGGACCTGTACCTGAGCAGACGGAACAGATACGGCACTGCGGTCGGAACATATGCCGATGTGAACGGACGATACCTCCTTTCGCCGGAGTTTTACAAGGGATTTGTACATTCGAGACCCCGCGAAGGTACTTCAGCAGGTGTGTTTCGAAGCCATCAATGGAGCGCTTCCCGAGCCTGAGGATGTGGTGTTAAGCCGCCTGTGACAGCCGAGCCGGACACCGCTCATCGAGCGCAGCCGGCTCCGAGGCGTTCCCGCTCTCGCGGCCGCCCGCGGCAACGACCGAGAGAGGCGGTGCGATGGTTGAGCGCAGCCGGGAGTGCATCTAACGGATAGGAAGAGATGCTGTTTCTCTCTTCGGACCGCCAAGGGGGCATGTGACACGACAACGGGAAGAAGGATCAATGGAAAGCCGGATACAGAAGAACCGTGGCGATAGTTCGGAGTACACGTCGCCCGCCCGGGAGGTGCTGAACTCTGCGTTGAGCCTGGTGGCGGTCATTGGCCTGACATTGGTTGGGGGTGCATTGCTGAAGCGACTGGTCGAGCGGAGGATGACGGCCAGGTAGTAAGCCGAGGATCGAGTACGGTGTTCTTTCAGCGTGTCAGTCGCGGTCTGTGGATCGTCCAGGCAGGCAGCGAGAGGCGCAGTTATTCAGAGATAAACCGGACGTGGACGCTTATGGCGGACAGGAGAAAACGATATGTGGACAGGAATAGGTAGACGAGCGGGAGCGGGTCTTGTTGCGGCGATGGTGCTGGGCGCCGGGGTTGCGATGGGCCAGGCCGCGGCTGGGGTGTCCGATCAGGACACACACTTTCTGAAAGAGATCGATCAGGATTCCAACTATGAGATCGAGACGGCAAAGCTGGCGTTAAAGAAGAGTGCAAGTGCAGACATCAAGCAATACGCGACCATGCTGATCCATGACCACACGCAGCTGAAGCAGCAGATCAAGACAGCCGATGGCGTGGCGAAGGTGACACCTGTGTCAGCGACGAGCATGAGCTTGTCGGACAAGGCGAGCTTTGAAAAGCTGAAGCTCATGAAGGGCGATTCCTTTGACAAGGCCTACATCAAGGGGCTGGTGAAGGGGAACGAGGCGATACAGAAGGATGAGAAATCCGAAGCCGCGGACAGCTCTGTTCCGGCCGTGAAGAAGCTGGCGACGCACAGTGCGGCGATGGATACCAAGCACGCCGATAAGGCGAAGCAGTTGGCCCAGGCGCATGGTGTGCAGGAGTAGAACGCTCGCAGGAGAGGGAGGGGTCGCGAGAGCGATTCCCTTTTCCGCTAGGCTGTGCTGCCGCAGGAAAAATCTGCGCGATAGGACTTCTTGAGGCAGACGGAGCCGGACAGCTCCAAGCTCGTGGAACGGGAGCTTACGTTAGTGGGGGATCTTTCCCACGAAATGGTGCGATGCCCTTCCCACGGCGGACGCTTGAGACCGGCTCGTATCTGCGATCACTGGCGGAGTTCGACGAGGGTGGCGCCCTGGCCGCCCTCGTTGAAAGGGGGCTCGGTGACGGCGGTGACGTGCGGGTGGCGCTTGAGGTAGTCGCGAAGGGTGCGGCGGAGGATGCCCATGCCGGTGCCGTGGACGATGCGGACGCGCGGCAGGCCGGCGAGAAAGGCCTGGTCGATGTAGCGCTCGACTTCGCCTTCCGCTTCGTCGGCGGTGCGGCCGATGACGTTGAGCTCCATGGGCAGATAGCTGTCGGGGTCATTGCCGGAGCTGGTGGAGACGGTGATGTTGCCGCGGCGACGGGCAGCGGCAAGCGGGTTGGCGATGGGGGTGTGGTCGGTGATCTCGTCGCGGGTGACGCGCATCTTGAGCTGACCGATGGAGACTTCGAGGTGGCGGTCGTCGATGAGGCGGGCGATGCGGGCTTCGCGGTTGAGGGTCTTGAGGCGGACCAGATCGCCGGGCTTGAGAGTCTTTTCCTTTGCCTTTTGATTCGCGGCGGGCTTGCCGGTGGTGGTGTGCTCGGAGACCGTGGTGGTGAACTGCTCGGAGAACTCGCGGCGAAGGCGGGCCATGCGGAGGGCGGAGTCGCGGGCGATCTTGCCGGCGAGCGTCTTGTCGTCGATGGCTTTGACGGTGTCTTTGAGCTGCGACTCGAAGTCGGTGATGAGGCCGTTGAGCTTTCCTTCAAGCTCGCGGGTGCGCTGCTTGATCTCGGAGCGGCCTTCGGCGTCGAGACGCTCGCGCTCCATGCGAACCTCATGCTCGCGACGGCGGAGATGGGCGCGCTCTTCGTTGGCGGCGGCAAGCTGCGCGTGAAGCTGATCGAGGAAGGCGCCGATGTCGGCGGTCTGAGTGGAGAGGTTGGCGCGGGCGTCTTCAATGATGTTTGAAGCCAAGCCGAGACGCGCGGCGATGTTGAGGCCGGCGGAGGCTCCGGGGACGCCGAGGCGAAGCTCGTAGGTGGGGGAGAGGGTCTCCTGGTTGAAGCCTACGGCGGCGTTGACGACGCCAGGGGTGTTGTTGGCGGCGTAGATCTTGAGCGCATTGAGATGGGTGGAGATAAGGGACCAGGCGCGGCGGCGGAGGAAGTGGCCGGCGATGGCGACAGCAAGCGCGGCGCCCTCTTCGGGATCGGTGGCGGAGCCGAGTTCGTCGAGAAGGATAAGCGACTCGGGGCCGGCCTCGCGGGTGATGCGGTCGACGTTGGTGATGTGGGCGGAGAAGGTGGAGAGGTTGCGCTCGATCGACTGGGCGTCGCCGATGTCAGCGAAGACGGCGTCGAAGACCGGGAGCGATGCCCCCGTGGCCGGGACGGGCAGACCGGCCTGGGCCATGAGGGCGAGCAGGCCGAGGGTCTTGAGGCCGACGGTTTTGCCGCCGGTGTTGGGGCCGGAGATGATGAGCTGGCGGGCGCCGCCCTCAAGGATGAGGGTGAGCGGAATAAGGGGAACGCCCTGCTCGGCGAGACGCATGGCGAGCAGCGGGTGGCGGGCGCTGCGCAGGGTGATCGCGTCGCCACCGGCGGTCAAGGTGGGCCGGATGCAATCGAGCTGATCGGCGAAGCGGGCGCGGGCCGTGAGGGCGTCGAGCTCGGCAAGGACAGAGGCGCTGCTGAGAAGACTGTCGGCGTGGAGGCCGACGGTGCGGGTCATGGAGACGAGGATGCGATGGATCTCGGACTGCTCCTCGTCGAGCAGGCGGAGGAGCTCGTTGTTGGCCTCGACGGTCTCCAAAGGTTCAATGAAGACCGTCTGACCGGTCGAGGACGACCCGTGAATGACGCCGGCGACCTTGCGGCGCTGCTCGGTTTTGACGGGGATGGTGAAGCGATCGTTGCGGACGGTGATGAGCTCTTCCTGGATTGCGCCCGTATCGGTTATGGCTCGGAGACTCCGCCGAAGCGAATCCTGAATGGTGCGGTGCTGGCGCTCAAGGGCGCGGCGGATGCGGGCAAGCTCGGGGCTGGCGTCGTCGGCGAGCGAGCCGTCGGCTTCGATCTTGCCTTGAAGGGCGTGGAGCAGCGGCGCGAAATGGGCGTCGAGGATGGGCTGCGAGAGTGCGGTGATGGCGGACCAGCGAGGGGCGACGGCGTTCGGCGGCTCGGCGGCGAGGGAGCGCCAGCTCTCGGCGAGTTCGGCGAGGGTGAGGAGGTGGAGCAGATCGAGGGACTCGAGGGCGGCGCCGGGGACGCGCGACTTGGCGAGCAGATCTTCGGGGTCGAAGACGCCGGCGAAGGCGAAGAGGGTGCCGCTGGCGATGAGGCCGCGGATCTCGTCGATGCGGTCCCCCTGGAGGGTGATCCAGGAGAGGTCGGCGGTGGGCTCGAGCGCGAGGATGCGGTCGCGGCCGACGGTGGAGGTTGTGCGGCGGGCAAGGAGCTCGCGGAGTTTGGGCCATTCGAGCGAAGCGGCGCTGCGTTCGCGGAGAGGATCGGGGAGGAGTTCGGACGGCACAGATCTAGGATACGGTTTCTCTGGCCGCGGCGAGGCGCGACGATCGTGAGGGTGCAGGCGGGAGGGACGTTTTCGCGTGGGGTGAGGGTTAGGATAGGTCCACCATGATGGAGTCAGAGGACGAAGCGGCGGCGTTCTATCCGAGACGACTGGCGGCGGTGAGGGCTGAGTACGAGCAGGTTCTTCAACGGATAGCGTGGCTGCGCAACGGGGCAGCCGGGCTGCTGGCGGGGTTAGCGGCGGCGGTACTTGGGGCGATCCGGAGATCGGTCTGGGAGGCGCTGGTGCCGGGGTGGGTGCTGCTGGTCATTTTGGGGATGCTGGTTGCCCTGCTTCTGCTGTATCTGCAGAGCCTTCGGGTGCGCGATCGCCTGCTGCGGCTGGTGCTGCACTACGAGCGGGCGAGGGAGCGGCTGGCGGGCACGGCGGTGCAGGTGGGAGGTGGCGGCGAGGAGTTTCGCGAGAGCAAACATCTGTACGAGCACGACCTGAACCTGCTGGGGCCGGGGTCGCTGTTTGGGCGGCTTGATACGGTGCGGACGGGCGTGGGACAGCGCGGGCTGGCGCGGCTGCTGCTGCAGGCGGATCGAGAGCGAACGGCGGAGGAGCTGCTGGCGCGGCGGGCGGCGATCCAGGAGCTGACGCCGAAGAACGCACTGCGTGAACAGATCGCGCTGCTGGGGGACTCGAGCCTTCAGCAGGTGCCGGCTCACTTCTTTGATGGATGGCTGAAGGAGGTTCCGCCGGAGCTTCCGCGCTGGCTGCGGGGCAGTCTGCTGGCGACGAGCGGGCTGCTGCTGGTGCTCACGGGGCTGGCGCTGGCGCACGTGCTGCCGTGGGAGGTGGCGCGGCCGAACCTGCTGTGCGTGTTTGTGGTGCAGGGTGCGTTGGCGCTGCGTGTTCGCAAGCAGGTGGTGGGCCTGCTGGATGGCTCGAGCAGGCTTTCGAACCAGGTCGCGATCTTTCGGGAGGGGCTGGGCTTATTGCAGGAAGGCAGCTTCAACGCGGAGAGGCTGCGGGAGCTGCAGCGGATCTCTGCGATGCCGAACGACACGACGACGCTGCTGGGCCGGCTTGAGAGCCAGCTGGTGATTGTGGAGCAGCGGACGAAGCAGTGGTTTCTCGTGCCGTCGCTGCTGTTTTGTATCGGGACGCATGCGGCGCTTTCGATCGCGCACTGGAAGCGGGCGTACGCGGCTGCGATGGAGGGCTGGCTGGAGGCGTGGGCGGAGTTCGAGGCACTGCATGCGCTGGCCACGTTCGCGTATGAACACCCGGAGTATGTGTATCCCGAGATGCTGGCCGCGGGGACCGCGGTGTTCACGGCGACGGCGATGGCGCATCCGCTGCTGCCTGAGGGCGCGGTGGCGAACGATCTCTGTCTGGATGAACAGAACCGGCTGTACCTGATCAGTGGATCGAACATGGCGGGGAAGTCGACGCTGCTGCGGGCGATCGGGGTGAATGCCGTGCTGGCGAATACCGGCGCGCCGATCCGAGCGAGGGCGGCGCGCATGTCGCCGATGGTGCTGGGTGCGTCGATTGCGCTGACGGATTCGCTGGCCGAGGGCCGCAGCAAGTTTCTGGCGGAGGTGGAGCGGCTGCATGCCATCCTCGGAGCGGCGCAGGGTGATGACGGCCGATGCGTGTTGTTTCTGATTGACGAGATTTTCAGTGGAACGAACTCATTGGACCGGCGGATCGCGGCGGAGGCGGTGACACGCACACTGATCGCGCATGGAGCTATTGGCGCGCTTTCCACGCACGATCTAACGTTGACCGAGATGGCGGCAGCGGAAGAGTTACATGCGACGAACGTTCATATGGGGAGTCCGGAGGCGGGCGATCCGCTGGCGTTTGACTACCGGCTGAAGCCGGGCGTGAACCCGAGCTCGAATGCGCTGGCGATCCTGCGCATGATGGGGATCGATCTCTGAGGTGGAGGGAAGATCAGCTTGAAGAGCGACGATAGCGGGCGAAGCAAAGGCCCTCGTCTCGAAGGGCCTTTGCTTTTTGTAACCAGCGAAGTGGCTATTTGCGCGACTTCCTTTTCTTTGCCGGCGAAGCGGCCTCGATCTCAGGGGCGGCCTCCTGCTCATCGTCTTCACTCTTCTTTTCGGATTCCTGCTCTTCGGGATCCTTCTTCTCTTCTTCCTCGTCTTCGTCATCCTCTTCATCTTCCTGCGAGAGAGCATCTTTGAGGATGGCGGGGGCGCCGCTGAGGACGTTCTTGGCCGCGGTCTTCTCTTCATTCAGGGTCTCGGTGAGAAGGGCGACGATCTCCTTCTCCTTGAGGGCCTTGGCGATGGCGATGGCGGCGGTGTAGCCGGCGATCTCGTAGTGCTCGACACGGAGCGCGGCACCGAGGATGCCGGCGTCCTTGAGGGCGCCTTCGGAGTCTTCCTCGAGTGCCTCGGTGACTTCCTTGATGCAGCCTTCCATGCCGTTGCAGTGCTGGCCGGTGGGCTTTTTGCCGAGATGGCTGAAGACCTCGCGCAGACGCAGGACCTGGCCCTTGGTCTGCTCGAGATGCTCTTTGACACTGGCTTTCATGGCAGGGTTGGAGATGGCTTTTGCACTCTTTGGGAGAGACTTGACCAGCTGATTTTCAGCGCTGTACAGGTCACGAAGTTCATCGATCAGCACTTCTTTGAGGCTCATGTGAGAGATCTCCTGTCCGTTCGGATGCAAATGCCTTCGGTGCCGGTGATGAGAATTCGAGAGGTTACCGAAGATGGCAGGGCTACGTTGGCGACGTGGCCTTGCGTGGCGATCTCTGCTGTGGCGGAGGCGACTGCCTGATGCGATAGGCATCCCGTAGAGAAGCAGATCCCTGCGGGATGACAACCAAAACAGCGGGTGAGCTCGTGGCGTCCCCAACGAGATCATCCTCGTTTAGGGCCGGGTGGCCCAGGCGAGGCCGTCGGGTTCGCCGCCGGCCTCGATGCGGCCGATGACGGTGAGGGTGGAGAGGTCGATGACGGCGACGTAGTTGTCGGGGGAGCAGGCGATAAAGGCGCGGCGGCCGTTGGGTTCGATGAGGATGCCGGCGGCTCCGCGGCCGAGATGGAGCCGCTTGATGGGCTGACGGGTGGCGGCGTCGTAGACCGTGAGGGCGGTTCCGCCGAGCGAGGAGACGAGGACGTGTTTGCCGTCGATTGTGAACTTGAGGCGGTTGGCGTGCTCGATGGTGTCGGCGAGAGTGGCGACGACTTTCTTCGCTGCGACGTCGATGATGGACAGGGTGTGGTCACCGGCGTTGGCGACCCAGATCTCTTTCATGTCGGGCGAGAGGTCAAAGCCCTCGGAGCCGCGGCCGACAGGGATCACGGTGGCGCTCCAATCTTCCTGCGGTGGGCCGGGCGGCGGACCGGGTGGCGACGGCGCGGTTTCGTGGAAGGTGGACTCGGGCGTGGAGCCCTGGGCGACGGTGAGGGCGGAGCTTTCGGGAACGGGTGGCGGGCCGCCGGCACCGGGCATGGGCATGCGGGCCTTCTCGAAGAGCGAGATCGTGGCGGAGTTGACGTTGGCCGTGACGATGCGGCTGAGGTCAGGCGCGACGAAGAGCATGTGGGTACGGTTCTGGCCGGTGCCGAGGATCCAGTCGACGTGGTGGGTGGCGGGATCGTAGCGGGCGATGCTCTTGGCCTGCTCGGCGGTGAACCAGACCTTGCCGTCGACGAAGGTGAGCCCGTGCGGGCCACGGAGGGCGCCGAGATCGATAGCGGGAAGAGCGGCGCGGTGGATGAGGTCAACGACAGCAAGGGTGTTGTAGGCGCCGAAGCCGTAGTTCGAGACAAAGGCGGTGGAACCGTCGGCCGAGGCGGTCACCTCGTGAGGGTCGTTGCCGACGGGCACGGTGGCGAGCACCTGGAGCGAGGTGGGATCGACGATGGCGAGGGTGTGCGCTTTCTTGGAGAGCACGAGGAGGGTGTGAAGGCGCGTGGGCACGGGGCCGCCTGCCTGTGCGCCGAGAGGAAGGGCGGTGATGGCGGCAACAGAAAGGGCGAGAAGCGCGCGGAAAAGCATGGTGTTTCGATGCGGCGCAGGGCCGCGCCGTAGAATTGAAGCTATGGAATTTCCAGTGACACGGCTGCGGCGAATGCGTCGGACAGAGGCTTTGCGGGGGCTGGTGCGGGAGACGCATCTGCGGCCGGGACAGATGATCTATCCGCTGTTTCTGGTGCCGGGCGAGGCGGTGCGGAAGCCGATCCGTTCCATGCCGGGGGTGTTCAATCTTTCGATCGACGAGGCGCTGAAGGAGGCGCGGGAGTGTGCGGCGCTGGGGCTTGGGGGCTTGCTGCTGTTTGGGCTGCCGGCGGAGAAGGACGAGCAGGGCTCGGGCGCGTGGGCAGCGGATGGAATCGTGCAGCAGGGCCTGCAGGCGATGAAGCGCGATCGGGCGCTCGACGGCCTCGCGATGATTGCGGATGTGTGTCTGTGCGAGTACACCAGCCATGGTCATTGCGGGATTGTTGCAAGAGACGGCGAGCACGCACATGTGGAGAACGATGCGAGCCTGCCGCTGCTGGCAAGGACGGCAGCGTCGCTGGCGACGGCAGGGGCGGACGTTGTGGCGCCGAGCGACATGATGGACGGGCGCGTGGCGGCGATGCGCGCGGCGCTCGATGTGGCGGGAAAACCCGACACGCCGATCCTGAGCTACGCGGCGAAGTTTGCGAGCGCGTTTTATGGGCCGTTTCGTGAGGCGGCGGACTCGGCGCCACAGTTCGGGGACCGGCGGAGTTATCAGATGGATGGAGCGAACCTGCGTGAGGCAATGCGCGAGATCGAACAGGACTTGGCGGAGGGCGCGGACATGCTGCTGATGAAGCCGGGCATGCCGTATCTCGATGTGATCCGCGAGGCGCGAACGCGGTTCGATGTGCCCATGGGAGCGTATCAGGTGTCTGGCGAGTACGCGATGCTGCATGCGGCGTTTGAGCGGGGATGGCTCGAGCCGGAGCGGGCGATGATGGAGTCGCTGGTGGGGTTGCGACGGGCGGGCGCGGATTTCATCGTGACGTATTTTGCGAAGGATGCGGCGCGGGTGCTGGGGTGAGTATGGAAGTAGCTAGCGTTTCGGTAGAGAAGCAGATCCCTACGGGATGACAACAAAAAGCAACAGCAGCCACGAACCATGCTGCAGACGCTTACGCCTAGTGCTCTGAAACTAAGTAAGGGTCAGGATGGCCATTACAACTCTGCAATGCATGCCTTCTTGAAATTGTAACCATCTGGCAATACTGCGGGCCTAGGCTTTGTGCATGCGGCTCAGCTTTGTGGTTCCGGCGTTCAACGAAGAGCTTTATCTCGGGGACTGTCTGCGGTCAATCCTGCAGGACACGGCGGGGTTTGAGGACGCGGTCGAGATCCTGGTGGTGAATAACGCGAGCACGGACGGAACACGGGAGGTGGCGCTGAGCTTTCCGGGTGTCCGGGTGGTGGAGGAGCGGATTCGCGGGCTCTCGCGGGCGCGGCAGGCGGGATTTCTGGCGGCGACGGGGGATCTGGTGGCGAACGTGGATGCGGACTCGAGGCTGCCCGCCGGATGGACACAGAGGGTGCTCGGGAGCTTCGCGGCGGACAGGTCGATGGTGGCACTGTCGGGGCCGCTGGTCTACTACGATCTGCCGAGCAGCAAGCGGCTGCTGGTGCGGGGGTTCTATGCCATGGCGTGGGTGAGCTATGCGGTGAACCGGTACCTGCTAGGCGTGGGATCGATGGTGCAGGGCGGGAACTTCGTGGTGACGCGCGCGGCGATGGAGCAGATTGGCGGGTGCAACGTCAGCATCCTCTTCTATGGCGAAGACACGGACCTGGCCCGGCGCCTGCATAAGGTGGGGCGGGTGCGGTTTACATTCCGGCTGAAGATGCTGTCGTCAGCGCGGCGGCTGAAGCATGAGGGACTGCTGCGGATGGCATGGCGGTACGGAATGAACTATATGTGGACGACGTTCCGCAAGCGTCCGTTCACTGAGGTGCACCAGGATATCCGGGAGGAGCAGCCGGGCTAGAGCTACTTTCTGAAGGCGTTGCGGGGCGGCGGAATGTGGGGATCTCTCCTCTGCGCCTTGCTTCGGTCGAGATGACGGCTTCTGCTTGTCTTGCTTGTCTATCGAGAGCTTCTGCCTTGAGCCCTCTGCCTTGAGCCCTCTGCCTTGCTTCTTGCCTTCTGCTTCTGCCTGGAACAGCCTTTGCACTTAGAGGAGTTCGACCTCGCCGATGGCGGTGCCGTTGCTTGGGAAGGTGGCGCCGAAGGCATGGAGCAGGGTGCGGTTGCGGCCGAGGCGGACGCACTGGATGGCGAGGCGAAGCGGAAGAGGCGCGATGCCGTCGGGCCAGAGCTCGCTGGCGGGGCGCAGAACTCCGTCGCGGTCGGGGTGGAAGACGCGATCATCCCAGCGGCGCCAGCCTTTGGTGAACTCCGGGAAGTCGGAGACGGCATCGAGGGTGGACTGGAGGATGCGCTGCTCCCAGGGGCGGCGGTACTGGTCGAGGAAGAGGACGTGGCTCTGGCGCTCGCGCCGGATCTCGTCGACGAACTCGCCGAAGCTGGAGGCATGGGAGAGATTGATGCAGGCGCTCGGCTCCATGCCGTGGCGGTCGCCGCCGGAGATGAGCAGATGGCCGGTTTCGCGGGCGAGGTCGACAACGCCGCGATTTTCGCGGGCGTGGCGCAGGCCGTTCAGCTCGATCGCGTGGATTGCAGGGCCGGCGAGCTCGAGGAAGCGAAGCATCTCCCGGCGATGGAGATCCGGGCCGATGCGGTGCAGATCCCAGAGGGGGTGATTGAAGATGACGAGGACGCCGGGGAGAGCGTGGAGCTCGGAGAGGATGGCGCGGAGATCGGCTTCGAGTGGATGTGCGGTATAGGCTTCCAGGCGCGAGGTCCAGGCGAAGGCTGTGGCCGAGGGTAGATTGTGAACGCCGAGATGAATCTCCGTACGGCCGAACGGCACCGTCCACTCAAGCGAGACGGGAATACCGCGCGCGCTGGGGACGGACCGTAGAAGCTGCGGGGCGGCGATGGTGTCGTGGTCAGTCAGGGCAACGAGGGCGGAGAGTCCGAGCTGAGCGATCTGCCCGGTCTCAACCGCATGCGCCATGCGTGGAACCAGGGGCGGCCGCCAGTTTCCGCGCTGGAAGTCAAGCTGCACATGCCTCTGGGTCGCCTGACGCTCGTAGTGCGCGAACATGTGTGGCAGACCGGGGATGGCGGCGAGGAGTTTGTGAAGAAAGGTGAGGGTTTCAGGCGACTGGCTGGTGTGGCTGTGCAGCGAGACGCCGCTTGAAAAGGCCGCGGGAAGATCGCGCTGATTCCAGAGGCTTGTGACGGTAGATCGGGCGTGCAGTCCGGCTGCTGCCATCGGGGGAAACCCTCCGTACCGACTGCAGGGTAGAGGGAGAAACAACAACGGGCTGTGAGAATGCGGAGAATGCTCGGTGAAAGGAGGGCCCGGAGGACACGGCTGGGTACCGGGTAAACAACACTGGGGTGAGCTTTACTCTTCGTCAAGTTCGGCGAAGATTGCAGCCAGGCTGACTTCGATGGAAGTGTTGGGAATGCGGAAGAGGCCGTCGGCGGGTTGGAGGAAACCCTGCGTGGAGGCAAGCCAGCCGCGACGCTTCCACGGGTCGATGGCCCAGATGTGCTCGACACCGAGGCCGGCATAGTCATCAACACGCTCCTGGAGGTCGCCTAGGGAGTCATCCTTCGAGAGGATCTCGATGCAGAGCAGCGGGGCGAAGCGGACGATCGGGTCTTTGGGATCAGACGAGCGGAGGATGCAGAGATCGGGAATTCGGTAGTGGGTGGCGGAGGTCTGCACGCGCTGCTCGGGAAGCACACGGACCTGCCAGTCGTGACGGTGATTGCCGAAGATGCGAGAGAGTATCCCCTGAATGAGGGCGTGGGGCTGCTCGCCCATATTGCGCTCCTGAAGGACGCCGTCGAGGAAGTCGCGGTCGGGCCGGTATGTGGTGGCGAGGTACTCGGAGACGGGAATGAGAGTCGCGCTGGCCATGAGCGTAGTATCGCGCGTTCCTGTTTATGGCGGAAGAAGTTTCTGGCACGGGCGGCATGGCGGAGGCGGTGCGCCGAAAAGGCGCCACGTTCATCCAATAGAATGAAGAGGCGAGTTCAGAACGGAGCATTTCCTTGGCAGAGACAGTGTTTGATCTGGTGATTGTGGGCGGCGGGCCCGCGGGGTACACCTGTGCCATTCGAGCGGCACAGTACGGGCAGAAGGTAGCGCTGATCGAGAAGACGGACAAGCTGGGCGGCACGTGTCTGCACTGGGGCTGCATCCCGACGAAGTCGATGCTGTTCTCAGCCGAGTTGTGGGATCACCTGAAGCATGCGGACCGGTATGGCATCGAGGTCGCCGACCAGAAGGTGAACTGGAGCGGCGTGCTGGCGCGCAAGGATGATGTGATCACGAAGCACACCAAGGGACTCGAGTTCCTGATGAAGAAGAACAAGATCGCGACCTTCGAGGGCTACGGGCGGCTGACCGGGCCGGCCAAAGAGGGAGTGCACGCGATCGATGTGAACCAGAACGGCAAGAAGGAGCAGGTACGGGCGAAGAAGGTGGTCATCGCGACCGGCTCTGACGCGCGCATGCTGCCGGGGTACACGCCGGACGCGACCATCATGACGAACATGGAGATCCTGACGATCGAGAGCATTCCGAAGTCAATGATCGTGATCGGGTCGGGCGCAGTGGGCGTGGAGTTTGCGTCGGTGTTCAAGAGTTTCGGCACAGATGTGACGATCATCGAGGCGCTGCCGCGGATTGTGAGCGCGGAGGACGCGGATGTTTCGAAGGAGCTGCTGCGGCTTTATAAGAAGCGCGGCATCAACGTGCATGTTTCGGCGAAGGTAGACACGATCGAGAAGACGGCTGAGGGTGCGACGGTTCACTTCACGAAGTCCGACGGGAAGAGCGAGGTTCTCTCGGCGGAGAAGGTGCTGGTGGCTGTGGGGCGCGCGCCGCGGACGACGGATATCGGGCTCGAGACGACAAACATCAAGCTGGATCGTGGCTTCATCATGACAAACGAGTGGATGGAGACTACGGAACCGGGTGTTTACGCGATCGGCGACGTTGTTGGCGGGCTGCCGCAGTTGGCGCACGTGGGTGCGATGGCGGGTCTGGTGGTGGCGGCGAAGCTGTCAGGCAAGTATGCCCGTCCGGTGCGGCGCGACCGCATTCCGGGATGCACATACTGCGATCCGCAGATTGGGTCAGTCGGTCTCACGGAGGCGCAGGCAAAGGAGAAGGGCCTCGAGGTCAAGGTGGGCAAGTTTCCATTCGTCGGCAATTCAAAGGCGACTATCCTTGATGCGCATGATGGCTTCGTAAAGGTCGTTGCAGACGCGAAGTATGGCGAGGTGCTGGGCGTACACATCATTGGTCCCAATGCAACGGAGCTGATTGCAGAAAGTGTGACCGCGATGGAGCTGGAGGCAACGATCGAGGAGTTGATGTTTACGATCCATGCGCATCCGACGCTCGCGGAGAGCATGCTCGACGGCTTTGCAAGCGTTGAGGGCATGGCCGTCAACGTCTAGCGCAGCCATGGTGATCCAGGTCGTTTCGCTGGGACGCATCCCGTACGACCTGGGTCTTGCGGCACAGGCTCGTGTGGTTGCGGCACGGCAGGCTGGATTGATCGGCGACACAGTTCTGCTGATGGAGCATGAGCCGGTGTTGACGCTTGGGCGGAACGCGACACGGTCGAACATCCTGGTAGCGGATGACTTTCTGCAGGCACGTGGAGTTGCTGTGCACGAAATCAACCGCGGCGGCGACGTGACTTATCATGGTCCGGGGCAGTTGGTGGGCTACCCGATCTTCGATCTGCGTGGAGATTTACCGGGTAAGCGCGGGCCACACCTTGGCCCCGTCGACTTCATGCGTCTGCTCGAGGAGGTTGTGATCCGGACCTGCTCGGAGTTTCGGGTTCCAGCGCAGCGGATTCGAAAGCGGACCGGCGTGTGGACCTTTGCCGGGGGTGCTCAGAATGAGCGGAAGATTGCGGCTCTGGGCATTCACGTCGCACGCGGCGTCACATCGCATGGCTTTGCTCTGAATGTAACGACGGATCTTCGGGACTTTGAATGGATCGTGCCATGCGGCATTGCGGACCTCGGCGTCACGTCTCTGGAGCAGGAGGCCGAGATAGAACATGAACCGACGATGACACGCGCGGCTGACTTCGTGCTGAAGAGCTTTGGCTATGTGTTCGGCCGACAAATCGTCTTTGCGGAGTCTCTGGACGCGCTCTTCGCAAGGGTGCCCGTCGAGCAGCCAACGACCTAGCTGCCGCCGTATAATCCAGCTTGCTGGCGGTGTGCCACAGAGGCGCGCCCTGTTCACGAGGAGATTCATGCCGACCGACGTTGTTATGCCCCAGATGGGCGAGTCCATCACCGAAGGCACCCTTACGAAGTGGCTGAAAAAGCCGGGCGAGCGTGTCGAGCGCGATGAGCCGCTGTTTGAAATTTCGACCGACAAGGTGGATGCGGAGATACCCTCGCCCTCTGCTGGAACGCTGGAGGCCATCAAGGTCGAGGAGGGGACAACGGTCGAGATCAATACGGTCGTTTGCACGCTGAGTGAGAACGGTTCGGGATCGGCGACGCCCTCGGCTGCGCCGGCAGGCAAGGAGACAGCGGGTTCACCCTCTGCCGATACAACGGAGGCAGCGGCGATCGATGCACCTGCTGCCAATCAGGGCAATCCTGCCGCGGTTCCGGGTACGGAATCCGGTGCGCCGGTGACTACACCCGAGCCCGCAGCAAGCGGCGATTCGGCAACCGAAGTGCTGATGCCGCAGATGGGCGAGTCCATCACGGAAGGCACCATCACCAAGTGGCTGAAGAAGGTAGGCGATACCGTCCAGCGCGACGAGCCGATCTTTGAGATCTCAACGGACAAGGTAGATGCGGAGATTCCGTCACCGATCGCCGGCAAGCTCGCCGAGATCAAGGTGAACGAGGGCCAGACGGTCACCGTAAACACGGTTGTCGCGCTGATCGGAAGTGCGGGTGCAACATCCGCACCCGCGCCGAAAGTGCCAGCCGCACAGCCGTCCGTCCCACAGGCTGCTCCCGCCGCGCAGCAGAATGGAATGCCGTCCGCCGCGCCGGCCCAGGCAAGCCAGAGCGAGCCACAGCGATCTTCGCCCCTTGTTCGGAAGATCGCGAAAGAGAACAACGTTGATCTCAGCCAGATCGCCGGCAGCGGTGCGTCCGGCCGGATCACGAAGACTGACCTTCTCAGCCACATGGAGGGCGGCGCAGCACTTGCGCCCGCAGCACCGCCGGCGGCCGTCGCTACGACACAGACGCAGCCGAACTACACGCAGGCTGAGTCTGCAAAGGCCACAACCGCGCCGGCAAAGGCAGCTGTCGCAACACCACCAATGCCGGGCGAGCTTGTGCCGATGAGCAAGATGCGCGGCATCATCGCGCGACGTATGGTGGAGTCCAAGGCGACGAGCGCGCATGTGCACACTGTCTTCAAGGTAGACATGACGCGCATCGTTCGTCTGCGCGAGAAGGAAAAGAGCAAGTACGAGCAGCGTAACGGCGTGAAGCTTACCTATATGCCTTTCATCACACGGGCCACGGTCCAGGCACTGCGAAAGCACGCGATCGTCAATGCCGCCACCCAGGGTGAGGCAATTCTCTATAACAAGAACATCAATATCGGCATCGCCGTGGCGCTCGAGTGGGGGTTGATCGTTCCTGTCATTAAGCAGACAGAAGAAAAGAGCTTTCTCGGCATCGCGCGCGCTATTGTCGATGTCGCCGATCGCGCCCGTAATAAGAAACTCGCTCCGGACGAAGTTGCCGGCGGCACCTTTACTCTTACCAACTCCGGTATCTTCGGGGAACAGTTCGGCACGCCGATCATCGCGCAGCCGCAGTCAGCTATTCTTGGCATAGGCGGCCTGAATAAAGAGGCTATGGTTTTAACGGATAAGGATGGTCAGGACACGATTGCGATTCGATCGATTCAACGCTTCACTCTAGGGTTTGATCATCGCATTATCGATGGCTCGGATGCCGGAAAGTTCATGACAGATTTCAAGAACTACCTTGAGAACTGGTCAGAGGATCTCGGGTGAGTGTGACTCAGAGGGCACGGCTACGCTGCTTTTATCCATGCCCGCCCCGTCCAGGCTTGCACGCGGTTCAGCTTTCGCGTCTTCGACCATGGCAGCGCAGACATCGCGTAGTTCGTCTGGAGTTCTGACAACGACGATCTCCGCGGGCCCCCGGCCACGCTGTGCACCTACAGCTACGGCCATGGCTCCTCGCGGGCAGACGTCCAGGCAGGGCACCGGCAGAATGCACAACCCGGAATCGTTCATCTCGGCCTCAGCAGCGAGAGAGACCAGAGCGTGTTGCATCTGCGTAATTAAGCGAAACCGACCCTCTTTCGCCAGGCGATGCTCGCACTTCTCACATGCCAGCAGGATCGGACGCTGTGGTCCACTTCCAGGTGTCCGCCGGTCACGTATGCCGGCGACAAAGCTGCTCTTCTTCGCTCCCAAAATCCGATCCTATCTATCCGCCTGCCACTAGAGACAAGCAAGTGCTTTCTGCACACGCGAGACTGCTTCTTCTATCGTGCCGCCCACGGCACTCAAGTGGCCCATCTTGCGGCCTCTGCGCGGCTTCAACTTCTCATATAGATGCACGCGCACTCCCGGAATTTGCAGGGCTTGATCAAACTTCGGAGAACCGTCTGCGTTCAGCCAAACATCCCCCAGCAGATTTGCAATAGCGGCTGGCTCGATCACACGCACGTCCCCCAACGGCAGATCACAGACTGCCCGAACCAGCTGTTCAAACTGACTCGTCACGCAGGCCCGTTCACTTGCGTGGTAGCTGTTGTGTGGCCGCGGAGCCAGCTCATTGATCAGAAGTGTTCCAGCTTTTGTTACAAACATCTCGACTGCGAGCAACCCCTCAAGCTGCAAAGTCTCCGCGAGTTCCAGTGCGAGCGCCTCTGCCTCTTTCGCCGTATCGCCGGCCAGTGGTGCGGGGAGAACACTCCACGCCAGAATCTGATTCTCGTGATGGTTCCATGCTGCCGGGTACACCTTGATTTCGCCGCGCGGGCTTCTCGCCACAAGAACGCTGATCTCCCGCTCGAGCTCAATAGCCTGTTCGACCACTCCTTCGCCCTCGCCCAGAGCCTCCCATGCACCGCGGATCTCAACCTCGAAGGCAGTGTCCGGCGCAAACCCGACCTTGCCTTGCCCGCGGCCATCGTAGCCTCCCCGCGAGCTCTTGCAAAAGCAGCGTCCGCCTAACTCAGTCACGGCGGATCGCAGCTCTTCCAGCGTTCGCACCGCGCGGTAGTCTCCCAGCGGAAAGCCGTTGCGGCGCAACCAGTTCTTCTGCTCCACGCGGCTTTGAATCATCGTCACGATGGCACGCCCAGGCCGCACTGGAACAAAGCTGGAGGCCGCTTCCATGCTCCCTTCGGAGATCTGCTCGATCTCTAGCGTTACCACGTCACAACCCCGCGCCAGATTTGCAGCCTCGCGGCTATCCTCCCATCCGGCCTCAATACAGCCGTCCACGACAAACCGCGCCGGGCACGCCGGATCCGGATCGAGCACCAGAATGCGATAGCCCATGCCGCGCGCTGCCATCGCCGTCATCCGTCCAAGCTGGCCGCCGCCGAAGATCCCGATTGTTGCTCCAGGCAGGATGGCCCCCCCGCCCCTGCGCTCTTCTGTGCTCACAGGGTCACCGCCGCGTCGAGCGTCTGCGACAGCACCTCAGCGGTCCGAGTGGCGCGCCAGGTCACGAGTCGTTGTCGTAACACCGGATCCGTTGTCGCGAGAATCTGGATCGCAAGCAAGCCGGCGTTCGTCGCACCTGCCGCGCCGATCGCGAGCGTTCCCACAGGCACTCCCTTCGGCATCTGCACCATCGAGAGCAGAGCATCCATCCCCTGCAGCGCCGTAGCGGCAACTGGAACTCCCAGTACCGGCAGCACCGTCTTTGCCGCCAGCATACCCGGTAGATGCGCCGCCCCACCGGCGCCCGCGATCAGCACGCGAAATCCCCGGTCCGCCGCAGTCGCGGCATAGTCAAACAAGAGATCCGGAGTCCTGTGCGCCGACACGATCCTCGCCTCATGCGGAATCGCGAACTCCGTCAAAATCTCGACAGCGGCTCGCATAACTGCGTAGTCGCTGCGACTTCCCATCACCACGCCTACCAAGGCCTGCCCGTTCATCTCCTGAGTATAGCGAGACCCGTTCGGTCCACCACGCTAATGGCAGCGGAAGTAGTTCATTGCGAGATGAGCAATCGTCAACAGTCCACCCGCCGTTCCCGCAACGCCTTTCATCCTTTGCATCCCGCGCTCATGCTGCGCAACCCGCTCCTCCAGCTGGTTCAGTCGGCCCGGTTCACCAATTCCCATCACCTGCCGCATCTGGCTCTTCAAGACGCTCAGATCCGCGAGCACCTGCGCTTCAAAGTCCGTCATCGCACTCTCCTCCTTCTCCGGCGGCGCTAGCCGATCGGAACATCTGTAAGTACTGCGCTTGAAAGCCGTGAGTACACCGGTGGCGTCGATCCGTCATACATGCGCACGTAGAACTCCTCCACCTGCGCGCCGCGCGGTACCGTAAACCCGCGAACTCCACTTCGAAGCACCAGATCTCCACCCTGCCCCGCTCGGAAGCTGCCGTCTGTCCGCCGCACCTCAAACCCGCCACCACTCGGAGGACTGCAGCCGGCATCAATCTGCAGCGCGCTCTTGCTGATGCTGACGACCTGCAATCCACCCAGTCCAGGCACCGTCGACGACCCACCTCCTGCAATGACATCACCCGCGTCCGCAGCCAGTGTCTTCGAAAGCCGAAGGGAGGCGCAGGTCACCCAGTCGTTGGCAAACTCAAGCCGCCAGGTGACCAGCTCGGGAGACGCGGGATCGCTCACCAGCTGTGCCCGCCGAACCATCACCAGGATTGCTCCAGCTTCCGTTACAAAATTGAGGAAGTCTCCAGGCCAGATGTCCGGAAGATTTACATCTTCATACGTTCCTGACACCGCCTCCGCCCGGTTCGTGTTCAAACTCTGTAACGCGCTCGCCGCCGCGGCGCAGTCCTCTGAACTCCACGCGGTTGGCGCAACGACGCTTCCATGCCAGATCGCCCTTCCCGGCAAACCACCCTTTGCCTCCGCGGCCACGCTTGCAGCGGCCTGTACCCGCGCCACAGCCCGCCGCGCGCGCCTGTACTGCACCCGTATCTGCTCGCTCGCAGCTGGCACGCGACCGGGAAAGAACCGCAGCACGCCCGCGCTCGCCAGCAGGAAGTCCGCCCCGGACCCGGCAACGCCGCCAAGTCGCGTTACCGGCAAACCCGCGCTTGTCATTCCTCGCACCCATACGGTTGACAGGCGCTGCGCCAGAAAGCCTCCAACCGTTCCCACGAGCTGCACGCTGTTTACCGGCGCAAAGCGGACGCTTGCCGGTGAGTTTGCCAGCGTGCCGTCATACAGCACTGTCGCGGGCGTGTTTGAAGAGAGCCCGAGATCCACCACCTCAAACACCACGTCCGGCGATGCCCGCACCACCCCACCGCCAAACTGCTGTGGGACCCCGCCAAGTGTCACCACATAGCTCTGCCGCACTCGCTGCGTCTCGGTCGAATGCAGATGGAGCCGCAAGGTGTACATGTGTCCGCTCGCCAGTGTCGTCGTCGTCCCCGCACTCGCGCCATTCACCCACGCGCCCAGAGTGGTCGCACCGCTCGCTTGCCGCACATCAAAGCCCGCCACACAGGTTGCGCGGCTCACCGGCCCACTGTAGAGCCCCAGCAGCACGCCGTCGCTTCCTTGCCCCAGCGATACGTTCCTGGCCTCGAGCACCACGACGCCGCCAAGCTCCACTGCGCTCGCCGCGATCAGCGTAGTCTGGCCGTCAAGCCCAGTGCCTCCTCCCAGCATCAATCCGCCGGCACCCACGGTGAGATGCGAGCCAGGATCCCCTCCCGTCCATTGCTGCGGATCGAGTACACCTGCGGAGAAGTCGTCTTGCACAATCGTTCGGCTCGCCGCGGATCCTTCCGCAAAGGGTGCCGAGGAAAGCGTAAAAGCACTCGTCGTCCCATCTCCAACGAAGATCTCCGTCACATACGTCCCGCCCTCGATCTCACCCGAGATCGTCACATCATTTACCAGCTCCCGAGCCGTCCCTAGCCTCAGACCACTTTCGCTCAGACTGTCATCTGCTGTCGTCAACGTGTGCCGAAGCGCTCCGAGCGGAGCCATCACCACTTGACCGCTGAGGACGCGATAGCTCGCACCCGCGGCCTCCGCAATGGCGCCGGCATTCTCCGACCAGCTCCGCGCCGCGCTCGTCGTCACGCTGCCCACCTGCGCGATCAAACCCGTCGAGGTCGTCGTGAAGCGGCTCCCATCCACCCGGCTCGTCAGACTTCGCAGCAGCGTATCACCGCTCTCGGCAAAGCTCTCTCCACCGGCTCCCAGGCCCTGCTTGTCCAGCAGCCACTCGTCGCTTAGCGCGCTGAGCTCCAGCCGATAAACTATTCCCCCGGCCCCACTCCCGAGAGCGACCGCCTCCGGCTCAAGCGGCAGATACCCGGTAAACAGGACGGCCCCCGCATCGCCTGTTACCACCACCCGTCCCGTTCGCACCGGCCGCTTCAGGCAGTCGCGCATCGTCCATGTGCATGTCTGCGGCACGTTCAGCTTGCGCGCGATCGTTACAGGACCCTCCGCCATCAAGTAGTCGCTGTACTCAATCGGCCCCAGTCCATCAAGATTGTCGATTGTCAGTCTCATCCAGCCACCGTCCCGGCGAGCGGTGAAAGCCCGCGAATCGTCCGCACCTCTGCCACACTCAGCACCCCCGCCCGCAGCAGCTCCGTCTGAATCTGGACCTCTTCAAGCTCGTTCCGCGAGCTCAGATCGTTGAAGCGGAACTCAAACTCCCGCCATCCCAGCTTCTTTGCAAAGAGATCGCGCGTGATGTGCTCTTCAAGCAGCTTCGCCACCGGCACGATCGCGGTCATAAAGGCCTCATCTGCCATCTCGCTTGCGGTTGACTTGTTCACGTCCTGCTGTAGTCCAAGCAGCATCGGCGGCAGATCAAAGGCATTCGCGATCAGGCGCAGCAGAAACTCCTGCCACTGCAGGCGCAGGTCGGCATCTGTGCCACCTGCAAACCGCAGCACCTCCGGCTTCGTCTGCGAGCTGATGATCGGCACTCGTCCCGTGCCCTCAATCTCGTCCTGCCACCAGCGAATCAACCTGTCATGCTGCTCCGGCGTCGCCTCATCCAGCCATAGCGCATACTGCACCACGGAGTTCGAAGCTAGTCTGCTGGCATACCGGCTCGCGCTCAGCAGATGGTTCACCGTCTCAAACGCAACCTCCAGCCGTCCCAGACCGAAGGGTGTGTGCGTTCGCGGATTCAGACGGAGGTACATCAGCTCGTCGTCACGAAGCGCCACCACCGCTCCCGTCCCCAGCTGCCCCGTCGCTTGCGCATAGCGCGCCTTCTCCGGATCGCCTCGCCAGCTCGCATCAATCTGAATCGTCGCGCCATCGACCGCCCACAGACGAAAAGGCCTGGTCTCATCCCCGGTGGCTTCCATCTCGATCGCGCCAAACCCACCCACCAGCAGGTCTTCAAGCACCTGCTCCCAAAGCAGACGGAAGCTGTCGCTCGCATTCGGCTCCTCCAGGCAGAGCCGCAGAGCATTCATCCGCTGCTCCGCATCTCGAACCTCCGCAGGTGCGTAACCGCGACGGATACGAATCTGCCAATCCATGCACGCGATCCGGTCCTTGACTACATTGATCGCGCGCCGTACCACCGGTGTCTCCGCAAACCGGCGCAAGTTGGCGGGCGTCGGCCTCGGTATCGCAGGCAGCCCCGGTCGAGCTGTTGGACTGTACGGCATCAAAATCGGCGGCAGGCTACTCGTCTTGCGAGTACCCGCCGATCCCTCTTGCGCCTCAAGGGAAAAGCCGTTCAGCCATCGCCATGCTCCCGTCACTGCCTCATGCAATCCCATCATCTCTCTCCGATCGTTAGCTGTTATAAAAACAAAAGCGCCGCCCGCAAGGGCCGCGCCTTCATCAACACCTACTTGTCTACTCGTAAGGACTGTCTGCCTATCGTGGGTGTTTCTCTAGACAGAGAATCTCATCTGTCGGCCTGGCTCACACGCGCAGCTCCTGCGCCGCCGTCTCGGCAATCCGTCGAAGGTCGTTCGTCGTCATCACGCGAATCGACTCACGCTCCATCGTTTCCACCGCGAATCGATACCGCTCTTGCTCCTCTCCGTCCTGGCGAAGAGGTGGCACGATCGCCGTCAACTCAAGCGTCGCACCCTCCTTCGCGCGCACACCCGCACTCAGGTCTCTTGCCGCGTACGCCAGCACCTTTGCCCCATCCATGTCACCCTGCAGCGTAACTGCCTGGAACATCAGGATCCTTCCGTTCGGTCGATACCCGCAATCAATCCGGAGCGGATCGCCCGCCCTCGTATACTCTGCCGCCCGGATCTCCTTCCGCAGCAGCGCCCACACACCTGATCCTTCAAACGCGCGCCGCATCGCTAGAACGAGCAGCGCTCGGCTTCCCTCGCGTGCCCTCATCGTGCGGGGCGCGGCGTTGACGTAGAGGCTCATCAGCCGGTCCATCTCTGCCGCCATCGTCTCCGCCAGACTGGCCCGCCATGGCGTCATCTGCACCTGATTGGAAAAACTCGACTCCAGTACCTCCATGAGCGGCCGTACCTCAAGCGACAGCGACGGATCACCGGCACCCTCGCGCACCCGCTCCCTTAGCTCGCCTTCCAGCGCCTCCAGCATAGGCACATCAACATCCCCGTCCAGGCTTCGAACGCGGCTCCATCCTTGCGCGAAGCGAAGCAGCAGTGTCCCCGCCCCGCCTACCTCGCGCAGCACGACGCCGATATTCACAAACTCCTCGCGTGCAACATCCGGCACATACCGGAACAGCCGGAATTCACATGCTACGCGCTCTCGCATCCGTCTCTCCTCGGCTACCCGACAGACCACGCGCCTGTCGGTTCTGCAGTCAGAGCCCGGTCCCGCCACCTGCCAAAAGGTCGCCGGTCCGACTCCCGGAAAGCCTCAATCAACTCGCGTACACCCGCCCGCCGTCGCAGCAGCTCCTCCATCAAGCCCTCAAGGGAACTCGTCTGGCCGTCATACCACTCTGGCGGTACCGCATCCGCAATGCTCCACAGCGTCTCCGCCTTGATCGCCTCAATCCGGCTCAGCCACGGCTCAAAACTCTCCCATCCCGTTACTCCGTCATAGACCAGGTTCCTGCCATACACACCGCGTTTCGCCGCATCCGGAAAGTCCCACGCATCCGCGTTGAAACAGAATCCTTGGTCGATGAACGTCGCCCTGTAGCCGCGCTCTCGCACCTTTCGGCTGAAGACCGCCTGCCGTCCATTGCAGTTACCCGTCCATTTATCAAGGGCCAGTACGCCCGCGAAGGTAGACAGGTTCTTCACCTCACGGAGCGCCTGTTCCGGCAGGTAATCCACCACGTGCCGCGCCAGCTCGTTGCCCACATACTGACATCCAAACTGCAGACCCGCGCGGCATCTCTCGCGCCGGCCCACCGCGCGCTCCACATACAAATCGCCCGTGTTCTCGATCAGCCATTCCGTCACCTCGACCACATCCGTCACCGGAACCGGGAGTCCGATCGCCTCCGCCAGCCTTGTCGCGATCAATTCATTCGCCAGCACCCGCAAACCCTGCGGATTATTCTGGAACTTCACCACCCATAGATGGCTATCGGCCCCCACCATCAGCTGACTCTGCGCCCCTCCGCGCATTCGCCCAATCGCCTGCACCGCCAGAACGGCCACCCGTCGCACCTCGCCTCTCGAGAATACTGGAAAGATCCGCCATCCTCACCGCCCGCCCATCTCGCTTCTCTTGGAGCTCGGCCCGCACTGCCTGACCAATCGCCATCGCCATCACGCAGTCATCATGCGCCCCAGCTGGAGCTCCCATGCGGCCGCCGGCTAGTGTTACAAATGTCCTGCACTCCGTGAGCAGACGCTTGCTCGAGAACAGCCACGGCTCCTCCGCCAGCAGCCCGCCCAGCCGGCTGATCATCCTTGGTTTGTTTGCCGCCGTCGTCAGCCACCCCGGCATGCCGGCCTGCTCATACAGTCGAGAGTACCTCTCCTCACTCTCTAAATACGCCAGCACCGCTGCACCATGATTGTTGCGTTCCACTACGATCATTCCACCGCTGTACTCCCTCCCCAGCTGTGCCGCCATCTTTGCCAACTCCCGCACCCCCATGTGCCGCCGCAGCTCCGCGCATTGCAGCCCCGTCTCCCACTCCAGCACCTGCACCACGGAGTAGTCGCCATCCGCTCCTCCGCCTGCCGTGTCGACCGCCAGCAGGTAGTCGCGCCCATTCACCGGCGGCAGCCAGACCTCAAGCGCTCCACCATGCCTCATCGCCACCGGCATCCCCACCTGACCCAGCCGTCGATCGATCGCATCCAGATCGAAGCAGCAATCGCCCGTCGCTCGAAAGCAGCTTTGCGCATCTTCCGCAAACTCCTGCCCCCTCATACCGCGGTACTCCCGCTCCAGCACCCGGCGGAATCCGATCTGCTCGCCGCTCAATCCGTGCGCGTCCACTAACGCCTGTTCGTCTGCCGTCATAACGGCCGGCGCCGCCCCCACATACTCCTCTTCCATCCACCAAGGGAAAAAGTGCTGCACCACCCCCTTCTCTCCCGCGCTCAGCCACTCGTCGTAGAAGCACCCGTATGCCCCATTAGGCGTCGACTCCATCACCATCTCGCCTCCAGGAGCCAGCGCCGCGCGCAAACCGGCAAGTGTCATCGCCGCGTCACCTTGCCATCGGCTCACTTCACTGCAGTGCAGCTGTTGCATCGTCAGGCCGCGCCCGGCATTCTCATCTCCAGCACTCAGCACCCGAAACTCGCTGTCGATCCGCTCGAACCGCATCTGTCCTGCGTTCAATCGACTCAGCCGCAGCGGCCCCTCCCGCAACTCCCTTGGCAGCGCCTGCCAGAAGCGTTGCACCATCCGGAAGATCCCCTCCGCCGCCTCCCGCGTCTGTGCCGTCTGTACAGTCAGCACGCCCGGTCGCGTTATCGTCTTCAGAAAGAACCGGCCTGCAATCCACGTCGTCATGCCCATCTGCCGGGCCTTCAAGATCACATTCCGCTGCCCGCGTCTCGCCTCAAAGGCCCGCTGCACTGCATTGGCCATCAGCGGCCTCTCCACACCATGCCGGTCGCGAACCCGCAGCAGCGTCTCCGCCAGCCACATCGCCACACTGTCCCCTCCGAGCGTCTCAGGCCTCTCGTCGAGCATGGCCCCCAAAGCCAGCAACTCCTCCGTTCCCCACCGCAGCCCGTCCATTCTTTCCCTCTCGTGGTAGCTAGCGCCGGTCTATCATTGTCCTCTCGACCGAATCCGCCCCCCCCCCCCAAGAAAGCCGTCATCTCGACCGGAGCGAGACAGCAGTATCGTCTCGCGTAGTGGAGAGATCCCCGTATTTCGTCGTTGTCCTGGCTTATTTCCTGAGGTTGCAAGCGCAAGTTCTTAACTTGCGATATCCCCGCCTACTGCACCACCCGCACGTTGTAGCTCACCAGCGGCGGCGTCCCAGCACTCACAGCGCAAACCTGCACCGACACAGTATTCGCCGTCGTCACCGCCGCACTCAGCATCATCAACCCGCCGGGCAGGCTGCCATCGCTCGCACTCACCATCACGGGCGTTCCGATCGCGGCACCCGCCACAGTGGCCGTGCCACTCGCGCACGTTCCTGCCGCGAGCGCCTTTCCGCCAATCGCTCCCGTCTGTCCCGCAAGCACTCCCGCGAAGTTCGCAGCCTTCACATTCCCCCCGGCATCCACCTGGAACTGAGCGCTGGACCCCACGTTCAACAGCGCCGGAAGAGCACTGCCCACACTGGCTGCATTGCCAATCGCCACCGGTCCGCCATTAAGCCACACCGACGATCCCTTCACCTGCAGCGGATCTCCACCCGCATACGTCTCAAGCGACCCATACGGCACCGGTGTATTCCACCAGCAATAGAACGTTGAGTTATGCGCCGAAATCGTTCGCCCGAAACCCTGGCAGAACTGTGACCCTGCCCCAAGATTGGGCGCCGTAAAGGACAGCACCTGCGGAGCCACGGTATCCGAGTTGATCGTCAGCGACTTTGCCGTTACTCCAGTAAACGTGCCCGCAGCTGGCGTCGTCCCACCGATCACCGCCCCATCCACGCTGGCCCCCTTAATCGTTCCACCTGCAATCGCCGCCGTCGCCGCCGTCACAGCTCCTGCCGTCACGGTTCCCGCGGTGAACCCCTGCGGTGTAAATCCGAACGTCGTTCCCCGTAAATTGAAGTTCAACGCACTCGTCAGCGGTTGGAAGCTCACGCTGTCGTAGCTCGCATTGCTGTCAAGCTCGAACAGCTTGTAGCCCGAGTTCCATCGGCCGCAGCCATGCGAATTGCAATGCACCTGAAACAGTCCCGTCTCGCCCGCCTGCACCTCCATCACACGGTTCCACACGCCCTGCACCTGGAACGCGTCATCCGGTGCGCTGTGTGTGCCGCCGTTGCCGAAGTAGCTGCTCGCCGGCGCGGCATTTGCGATGCTCCATCCCCGTAGCCCCGGCCCGACGGTGTTCTCGTACTGAATCCCGGCGCTCAGTTGTGCCGCCGGCCGCGGTACGCTCTGCCCCACAAACGTCGTATCCGCCGCCACATTTTCTTGAAAGTAGTGCGGCTCTTCCACGGCATCGCCCGCCGCCCACGCCACCGTGTTCGCCGCCAGCGTCAGCTGTCCGTCCACCTTCTTCGTCGTCGGGTTCAGAACGCCCAACACCTCCGCCATCGGGTAAAGCACATAGCCGCCCGTCAGCGCACCGATGCTTCCGCCGCTGCTCGTTCCGTCCGCTCCCGGACTCGGGTAGGTCAAACTGTTCGGACCGGTCGTCGTCACAGGGAAGCTGCCATTGAAGCTCGCGTCCGCAACCCCCGCGACAGTAAGTGCTAACCCATTCACATCCGCCGGCAGCGGAGCCGTCGTCGTCACCGCCACCACTCCTCCCGCACGCGTGATCGAGGCAATCGACAGGCTCACGTTCACATATGCGCTCGTAGAGCCCATCACGCCCACGATTGGCGTCACGTTCCCCGCATAGAACAGCAGCGTCGGAGACGCCGCTCCAATCACGGGAAACACTTGCCGGATGCCGTTCACCGTGTCGACGGTCTGCTCCAGCCCATACCCGCACAGACCGCCTACCGCCACCGTCGATCCTGCCGCATGCACCTTGTTCAGGGTCAAGGTCACATGCGTTGCATCCACCACGCTGTAGTTCGCCATCTCGAAGTTCGTCGGGTTACCGGGCGAGGGAGGATCCGTCACACACGCCACTCCATTCGCCTGCGGTAGCGCCACCGTCGTCGTGCTGAAGACGCTCGCCACACCGGTCGTCGCAATCGGCAGCGTCACAGTTCCCGGAGCCATCGAAGTCGCCGAGCCTGGCGCCACCTGCGTCATCTGCAGGAACACACTCGGCGGAAACGCCGTGCCCGCAAACGTCGCCGTCGGCCCGATCACGCCGTTCGCCGTGCGCGCTCCCCCTGTCAAGACACCGCCCCTGATCGTCTTTGCCGGGTTCAGATCCAGCAGATACCGGCCCTCACCCTGGGTTCCCGCCGCCGCCATTACAGCCACGCCCACCGTTGTCGACCCCGTCGTGCATCCTGTGCCGCACGTTCCGGTAAATACTTTCGTGTCTTCATGAAACTGCAGATCCATCGGGTGCGCGCCCTCATCCGCCTCATCCCGAAACCCGCCCGACGCCAGCATGAACTGCGATCCCATCAGGCAGTCACCTACGCCATAACAGTTGATCTCATGCGAGTCCAGAACATGCTGCCCCGGCGTGTTGTACGTTCCCGCTACTGACATCGCCACATAGTTGCTCTTGAAATAGGGTCCATTGTTGCCCGCTATCGTTGCCGGCAGCTGGTTCGATCCACCCGTCAACCCCTCATGCGTGATCGAGATCGCCATCGACGTCGGCTGTCGCGATCCTGTCACCTGGTGCACACTCGAGGCACTTCGCGTCGAAGTCACGTCCAGAGCCTCGCCCACATCGAGCCCCGGGAATCCCTGGTTCATCGGGTTCAGGTAGCTGTCGTGCCGGCCGCCACCTCGCAGATCCTCCACATGTGTTCCGTTCGTTCCGCTGCTGCTCCACTGTGTCGGCGTGGTTGGCTCGGTCGAGCCATACTCGTTCTCGACCACAACCTGGCACCCACCCGCGCAATCTGCGGAGGCCGTCGCGTTGGCCAGGCCGTTATTTCCTCTCGCGTTTACATATTGACTCGCGTACTCCACATTGTTCAGCCGGTTCGCCTGCAGCTCCGTTCCTGCTGGCTGTGTCACCGCCTGTGTGCCCGTCGGTGCGACGCCGACCTTCTGCGCAATTGCTGTGCCCACACCCGCTACCACCGTGTCCACATAGTGCTTGTTCGCCGCCTGCACGCCTGTCGTCGGATCTCCGGCCAGCCCCAGCGGCCCAACCATCGCGTCACCCGTCCGGTTCAGAAATGTCACATCTCCCGTCACCGGATGCCCTGCCAGCGCTGCCACCACCGCGCTGTCCACGTAGCTCTTTGAGGCCGTCTGCGCCGCCACGGCCGCCGGCAGTACGGTACTCCGCACCGCACTCAGCGCCACCGCCGTCGTGCTTACCGGGACTGTCCAGAACTCCCGGCTGACGGATCCATCATCCAGGTGGTACACCGCCGTATAGTACGTTCCCGCCGGCGTCGCTCCCTGGTTCGGCGCCAGCGCGACCGTCAGCACACCACCCGCCAGAATCGTCGCCGACGTGCTCCCGCCCGCCACCGCCTGTCCCGCAGCCGTCGTAAACGCTGGCCAACTCACCAGCACCAGCCCACCCGCCGTCGTTCCGTCCGCATGGTAGATTCTGTCCGTCAGCGTCGTCGTTACCACCTGCCCCAGCGCCACCACCGAACACAGCAGCAACCCCAGCAACACACCCTTCGCTCGCATCTCTCTCATACCGTCACTCCCCTTTGCTCCTGCGGCTGCTCTGTCTCTAGCATCTTCTTGTTGTCATCCCGTAGGGATCTGCTTCTCTCTCAGCAATCCTCACCCACAGAAGTCGCCTCCAGTGACGTCGCAGCGGAGCGATCCTCGTAGTCCGTCCGCCCGCAGCAGCGTTAGTCTCTGCATCTTCAGCGCAGAGGTCCATTCCTCAAACCATTCGCATCGCCGCCGGCACATAGCTCCGGTAGCACAGCACCTGCCCTCCATCCGTGCTGTCCTTCGTCGCCAAAGCCCGGAACACCCCCGGTAACCTCAACTGCGCTAGCGGTCCGGCCAGCACCTCTGCCTGTTCCGCAGCCCCTGCCATTGCCTGCAATCGCGGGTAAAAGAACCACACCCGGTCTCCCTGCTCACCCTCCATGCAGAACAGCCCCGTCCATTCCTGGAAGAATCCGCCGCCCTCACGATCCACGAACCCTGCCACGCGGCTCACCTGCATCCCCGCCCTTGGCACGCCTGCAAGCAGCGGCGCAGCCAGCGTCAGCACCCCACCCGCAACTGCTGCTACCAGCCCCACGTTCAGCGTCACCCGCCGCACGTAGTCCACATCAGCCCCACTCGCCGCACTCGGGCTGACGTATCCGCCACTCGCGCCACTCCCCACATAGCCCGTCTGCCCTGCATAGTCCACATCCACAGCAACCACGGAGCCCACAGGGAACGACCCGGCAGAGGCCGTCCCTACGTTGAGAGTCGTCGCCGTCGAAGCCGGACTTGCAGCCCCTCCATCAGTCGTCACCAGCGGCACTGCTCCCGCCGCCGTTCCTCCGCTCCCACGTGCTGCCGCGCCCGGCGCCGGGTACAGCAGATTCATCTGCTGTACCCCCGCGCTCAACGCAAGCTGCAGCTTGCCCCAGTCTTCAAACGCCACCTCGACCGTCGCCTCCGCCTGCGTCCGAACCTGCGCCCGCGCTGTCACCGGAGACCCCGAGCGGATCGCCTCCACCTTCGTCTCTGATCGCCGCACAAAACTCCGGCAGCGTCCCAGATCGACCCACGGCGCCGGCATCGCGTCGGGATCCACACCGCCCATCTGCGCCGCATCAAAGATCGCCACTTGCCCATTGCCAGACCGGTCAATCGGCGCAAACCAGGCCCGCACCCGCCGGCTCACTGGAGATCCCGCCGCCAGCACACCCGTCCCCACCAACCCTGCGCTCATGGCTCGCCCGCTCCTTCCACACTCCAAACATCCACCACCGTCACCCGGCTCACCCGCTCGCCCGTCACAACCGTCGCGCCACAGGCAGGATCACTCCAGAAGATCCTGGTTCCATCCGGCACCGGCGTCCCGCTTGAAAAATCCATCTTCGCCGCAGACTGCATTTCGCCCGTCAACACCGTCATCAGCTCCGCATCCATTGCCGCCAGCAGTCGCCCTCGGTCCATCCCGTTCACCGTCGCCGTCCCGGCCGTCTCATAGGCAATCTCGCAGCGCAGCTTCACCATCGGCACCGTACCCGTCGCGTCAATCGTCACCGCCGTCCATCGCAGCCGAAACACATCGGCCATCGGCACCGCTACCGGCAGCTCGTTTTCCTCCACCAGCACGCCCGGCCGCAGCACCCCGCGCACCACGGTCGTCCGTTGCGGATTCACTGCCGCCACGCCGTCCCGCAGCGTCACATAGAAACTATCCTTCGCCCTCTGCATGCCCCTCCTCATCCAACGCAAACGAAATCAAGATGCAAGTGGGCAGAACCTTGACCTCTCGAGTCGTCATCCCATAGGGATCTGCCGCTGCTCTTGTCTCTGCGCACTCGCCACCACAGACCTAAAGTTCCGCCGCCGGTCTCGCCAGCTCCAGCCGATACACAGTCGGCACCCCAGCCAGATCGCGAGCCGTCACACTCAGAATCCGCAGCAGCTCTCCATCCACCACCACACCCACCGCCCCGGCAAACCACGCCAGTACCGGCGACAGATCGTCGCCGCCGGCCGCCGTGGCCGCCGCTCGCGCCGCCACCTGCAGCTCGACCCGGTCTCCAGCCTCCGTCAGCACCCGCAGCGCGCACGGCGCAAGCTCCACATCATCAAACGCCGCCGCCGCCAGTCCCAGCTGCTCTGTCACATCGTTCATCGCTCCGGGCCGTGGCACCCGTATCAGCACACTGCGCCCACCCGTTGCGCGCAGCATTGTCTCTGCTATCCGTTGCGCTCCATCGCCCAGCTTCGTCAGGTTCGCCACGCCGTCACCCCAGCCTCTCCGCGACATACGGCCGCAGCAGCGCCTTCACCTGCTCGTCCAGCAGCGATCCGCTGAAGTACTGCATCTGCAGCCGGTCCACCTTGCTCGATTTCACATTCAACGCCGGCGTCGCCTGCGCATTCCGCACAATCTGCGCACACGCCACCTTCAGTGCAGCCGGCACAGGGAGCACACCCGCCGTGTACGTCGCCTCCAGATCCGTATAGCGCAGACCAAAGAAATTAACCGGCAGCCTCACCTCGCCCGTTGTCACATCCACATCCATCCCGCTCACATCAAGCGTCGTCCAGCTGCCTGGCGCACTGAAGGTACGCAGTACCTGCTCCCGAAACGCATCAAGCATCTCTCCGCGTCCCGCAAACCCCAGCCGCGCCCGCGCACTCACCACCGCAGATGTCGCCGGCGCCACCGTCGCCAGCGGCAGGTAGCTGAGCCGCGCCACCTGCCCGCCACATCCCAGCCGCACCCGCTCCGTATACGTCGTCACCAGCAGACTCGGCCGCCGGCAGTACGACTCCATCAGCGCCGAAGCCGTCGTCACCCAGTCATCTGTCGTCTCCGCCGTCAATCCGTACGCCACATACTCCGTCGGATCCAGATACCCCATCGCACCCCCTTTGTGGTTATCAGCCTGAGCGCAGCGAAGGATCCCCGCGCCTCGTCTTGACCGCGGCCGCCCACGTTGCCTTGTTGTTCTTCTGAGCGAAGCCGAGCAACGGGCTTCTCGCTTCATCCGCGGAGTGCACCGACGCGAAACGTCGGCGCGCAAAGCGGTGGGCCGCCAAACAGGCCAGCCCACTCCTAAGCTCTAGCCCCTAGCGATCCACCAACACCTGGTAGTGCGCATAGTTCGCACCCTTCACCACCAGCCCGCCAAACTTCACCACGACGTACTGGCTGGCCAGCGATCCCGGAACGCCCAGCTGGAAGATCCGCGGATTCGGATCACTTAACCAGTGATACTCAATCATGTCCTCCGTCACGATGTACGCCGGCAACACGGCCGATCCCGAGCCAGGCGTTCCCGTATAGCCAAGCGTCCACTCCGGGATCAACGGAATATCGCCCGCCTGCGTGCTCAGCGTCTTCACCGAGAGGCCGGCGTCGATCTCCCTCGAGTTCAGCACTACGTTGAACTCGCTCTTCATCTCGCGATCGATCAGATCCAGCAAAACCGGATTAGCATAGATCGCTGTTGGCCGAACGCCGAACGAGCTGTTCGAAACCATCTGCGCAATCGTCGACTTCAACCCGTCCACAATGCTTGCCGCCGCACCGATTGTCACGGTATTGCCGCCGCCGGCAATCTGTCCGGCCGCGCCAAAGTACTGCGCCGTCGTCGGCGAACTCAGGCTCGTGTCCGTGCCGTTCCACAACGCCACATCGTGCGTCCGCAGCACACCGTCAACGGTGTCCGCCAGATCCTTCGCCTGCAGATACGCAAACTGGCTCTGCTGCTGGCCCAGCTCCAGGTCAAACAGGTTGTAATTGATCTGCGCAACCAGAGCCTTCAGCGGCACACTCCGCTCCACCCGCGTCGGGCTCACCAGGGGTGCAATGATGTTGCGCGGATCCACAAATCCCGAGCTCGCCGACGGCGACGGAATCGAAGTCTCCTCAAAGTACCGCGACGGATGGCCCGTAGCCGGCACCTGTTTAATTCGCCGACCAAACACCCCGCGCCGCCGGACCAGATCCGTGATCTCGCTCTGGTACATAGGCACTTCCACCGCACCCGGCCCAAGGTAATCCGCAGCCGCATTGATATCCGTAAACTTCACGTTCATGCCATCTCCTCTGAAACACATTCAGTTACAAAATAAAAGCGACGCCCTTGCGGACCTCGCCTCCGCGACCATCTTTTGTATGTCATCCTGAGTGCCAGCGGAGGGAAGACCACGCCCCAGCCGACCACCCCGCTTGCCGCCGGGACTGCTCCTTGCTTGTCATCCCGTAGGGATCTGCTTCTCTACCGGAAACGCCGATCCTGCCTCACTCAGGCCGTTCAACCAGAACGCCAGACTGACTGACCCTGGCTACCCGATCGCCCCGCTCCGCAGCAGCTGCGCCTTCACCGCAATCCGCTGCTCGATGCTCAGACTGGCCAGCGCCTTATCAAGCGCCCCGCCAGCAGCGGCATCCAGACCTCCAGCCTCCACCGACTCGAGCGCCACACCCTGCTTCGTCAGCAGGGTCGCCATAGTCGCCGGCAGCGTCCGCCGTCCGCTCTCACCGGCTCCTGCAGTCCGCGAAACCCGCAGCGTCTCCAGCTGTGCCTCCACAAACTCCAGCTTCCGCTCAAGCTCCGCCTCCCACTTCGCCTCCGCCGTCGCCACAATCCGTTCAAGGCTCGCCTCGGCCTCCGCCGAAAGCTGCGCAACCTGCTTCAGCCCCATCTGCTCCACTGCATGCTCAAGCAGATTTGCCGCTGCCGCCAGCCGTTCTATCATCGCCTGCAGATCGGTCGTCCCTGCTGCCTGCTCCATCGCTATCTCCATTGCTCGTATCCCTCGCCGCTACATCTTCTTTGTTGTCATCCCGTATGGATCTGCTTCTCTACCGACTCATCCCACCGCACCATGCCGTTCTCCATCGCGCGTTGACTGAGCTCGGCCCTTCGCCTACCCCGCTCGCCGATGCCTCACCGATCGTCCCGCTGCTGCCATCGCCGGCCGCCGCACCCGGAAACTCGTCGCCCGGTACGCCGCCTTCTCCCGCAGCAGTATCGCCGCCCCGGTAAACGTCGCCCGTGTCAGCGTCCACACGGGCGCTCGCATATCTTCAACATGCGCATCCGCAAGCTCATAGCTCATTCCCATCGCACCGTGGTGTCCCAGATCGGTACTCCCTTCGGGTCCAAACTCCGGGAAATCCCGCGCAAAAAGGTAGCCCTTCACTGCCAGCTCGCGTCCATCCAGCTCAGCCGCCGTGATGATGCCGCACTTCTGCCGCGCATCATGCCCGTCCCACCCAGCCTTATACCCAACTGCCATACCTAACAGACTCGGCAGTGCTGCCTGTGCCGCCGCTCGCGTCAGCACCACCCGGTGTCCCCGCGAGCCGCTTGGTGACTTGTCGCTTGGTACATCCACCAGCGTGAGGACACCCTCGAAGGGCAGGCGATTCGGGTGTCCGAGTACCTCCGGCAACTCCATAGCCATCGCGTGCACAGCCACCCGCGTCATCTCATCGGGTGCCCGGCAGAACTCCTTCTTCTCTGATCGCGCTCTCTGACGGCCCAGGATCCGCTCGCCCTCGCTTTTTGCCTCCGCTGTCTTCATGTCTTACTCCTCCCTCAGCTCCGCATCTCGCATCGTCACCGCTTGTTTCGTCTCAATCTCCGCCCGCGTTCCCGGTCGACCGCGCAACTCGCGTAGCAGCATCTCGGAGAGACTCTTTGGCCTCTTTGTCTGAGTCACCTGGACTGCGTGATCCTTCTCCAGACCCGCCAGGCTCATCAACGCTTTTGCATGCGGAATGCTTCCCTTCTGCGCCTCGTCGATAAACCTCTGCAAGATGCCCGGCAGCCCCCGCGCCAGCTCCTTCTGCGCGTAGCGTCGGCACAGTTCCGGCCGAAGCGCGCGCGGCCGCCGCTTCGCCGGACTCGTCTCCCCTCCAGCTCCCACCCCTCCAGCCGTTCCAACTTCACCCTTGGCCACAATCACCCCACGCCAAAGAGCAACAGCGATGGGGGAGAGCAGGCTTCTTGCGCCTACCCTCCCCCAGTCTGGTGTGCGGCTCGCGCCCTCTCTGACCTTCCAAGAATAACAAGGTGGCCAAAGCTCTCACGCCATCATGCAAACCAGCTTCAAAGCAAGCAGAATCAACATCTTGCAACCCATCTCACGCCTCCCCGTCTTGACACGCCATCAGCGGCTCCAACAGCCCCGTATCCAGGAAGTGTCCCGTCAGCACATCCACCGCCGCCCCATACTTCCGCACCACCGTTCGCAAGCTCATCCCCAGGAGCCCGGCTGCTTCACCTTGCGTGTACTCCTGGATCGCAATCCGCTCCAGAAGGTTCTGTTCGGTCTCCGTCAGCCGCTTCAGACACATCTCCACGTCATGTACAAAGATCACGACGTCCTCAAAGCTCCGGATCTTGTACGTCGTCACCCGCCCCCGAAACATCTCCTGACCCAGCAGCGACGGCACCCGCCCCTTCTCCATCGAAAGCCGCAGATAGCGCCGCAGCATCCCCTCCGTGTACTTCCTGTAGAACGCCAGCTCCGGCCGCTCCCCTCCTGCGGAGCCCACCCGCCTCGTGGCCGTGCCAGCCTCCCCGTCTGCACCCCTCCGCGCGGCAGCCTCCACCGAAGCCGCCCCAAACACTACCGGTAATACCATCACCATGGCACTCATCGTGCACCCCCTTCGAGCGGAGTTCGCGCTCCGCCACACCCTGTCCGTAACACCCGAGCCCGCCGCACCCGTGTACTTCGTCGCCGTCGCGGCGCCGGAAACTCCGCCAGCTTTGCCGCACAGCTGCGGCAATACACCCCAGCCGTCGTCTCCGATCGGAGCCATAACGCTCCACATCCCTCACATACCTTCAGATCCAAGCGCAAATAGTTCATCTGTTCCCCTTTGCCAAATCTCTCCCCTGGCAAGCCTCAGGCGTCGCAACGGTCGGAGGGGCTCGCTCAGGTTGCTATGGGGGATCACCCCGCCGCGCCGCGCACTCTTGCGGTGCTCTGGCCCGGAGAAGATCTCCGTTAGTTTCAAGAAGCGCGGCGCTCAGAGCCTGGGAAGCTCCGACCAGCATGCGGCTGCACCGCCAAACAAACGCCCCACAACGTGCGTCTCGGAAGAGTCCCACCCTCCCGAATCAGCATGTGCGAGCTGAAGTTCACTGGTTATAGCTTTCGACAATGAACCTGTCAATAGAAACAAATGAGTAAAAGAACTGCGATGTAATAACGTTCATTCGAAACGTTTTACTAGAAGTAAAGACTGCAGCAAGCTAATACTTCGCTTTATATTCGCTAATCAGTCGCTCTATCGTAGACTCATCTGATCGCTCCACCCTGACACTCGATGAACTTCGCAGACCTCCACGAACTCCTCCGTCAGGAACTCGCACGCCGCATCGAGGCCGGCGTCCTCACCGGCACCCGCCTCGCCCAGCTCACCGGCTTCCAGCAGGCCCATATCTCTAACTTCCTCAACGGCCGCCGCGCCCTCTCCCTCGAAGGCCTGGACCGCGTCCTCGCCGCCCAGAAGCTCACCATCGACCAGCTTCTGCCGCTTGATCTCCACGCGGCCAGCGCTGCGGCAGATGCAATCGCCCGTGTCCCCGTCGTCTCCCCTGCGACCGCCCTTGCGCAGCCCCGCATCGCCCCCGCCGCCGTCATCGAGTCTCTTCACCTCGCCCTCTCCCGGCTTGAGGGCGGGCCCTCTCGCGCGTCCACCCGTCGTGCTGAGTGGCTGCGCTTCCTCGCCATCCGCGTCGACACAGAACAGGCCGCTGCCATGGCCCCCCTTCTCGCCCGTGGCACCGTCGTCGTCCTCGATCGCCACTACATCTCGCTCGCCCCCTTCCGCGCCACCCAGCCCAATCTCTTCGCCGTCCGCTCCGGCAACTCCCTCCTCCTCCGCTTCGTGGATCTCGACGGCGCCAATCTCATCCTCCGTCCGCTCTCCCTCGAGCACCCCATCCAGGTCCTCCCTCTCGTCGCCCCCTTCTCTCTGGCCGACTTCCTCGTGGGCCGCGTCTGCCTCCAACTCTCCGACCTCTGATCCCCACCACAGAAGCCGTCACTCCGACCGGGCAAAGCGAGTCAACCGACCGCCGCCGCCCCTGCCCCTGCTCTACTCCATGCTCCCCGCCGCGCTTCTGCTCTCCC
>CAHJWL010000007.1 GCA_903642235.1 Acidobacteriaceae bacterium
GGATGTTGAAGCGCAGTAATGCGTGTAGCTTACCAGTACTAATCGCCCGTTCGGCTTGTCCATAGAATTTACTCTGCGCAGCGCAAGTCCGCTCTGCAAAGAATTCTCAACACAAGCTTGGTAGTTATATACGTAAGGTATCGTGTCTACTCAATCTATTCAGTTGTGGAAGATCGCATGAGCGATATTCTCAAGTTTGCCGGTGAGTTTACCGCGAGGGTCACACCCGTTCCCATCCCGAACACGGAAGTTAAGCCTCGTCGGGCCGATGGTACTGCACGCGTAAGTGTGTGGGAGATTAGGTAATCGCCGGCATATCTTCGAAAAGGTCCACTAAGCATCTGCTTAGTGGACCTTTTCTGTTAATGCGGGTTATAGCCCAAGCTCCGGGGCTTGCCAGCGGGCTTCGCCTCGCGTCGAGTACATCATCACGCAGGCTGACACCGTTGTATGTCGGAGAGCATGCAAGTGGCTCCACTCCCCATACGCCATTACAGAGTCAGACCGCACCCATCCATCACGACACCGCATCATCGGAAAAGGTAGGTTATGTGAGTGAATCTCGCATCCTGAATGCTTTTGGCATCAGGATGATTTTCCGGATCCGATACCAAGTCGCTCGACCCCATTGTGTGCCTACTGTTTGGAATGCCGCAATCCTCGTGGCGGCTCGGGCCTGTCTCGAGCGGCATCCGCCGGTTCAACTGAAAGCTGCTGCGGTATAGGAGGCCGAGGGGGGAGAGGAGCGACAGAGCCTTTATGCAGAGAGATATCGGCCTGGCTTGTGCTGATCTGAATGAGAGGACCGCCCGCTCCGATAATACCGCTGAGGCGCGGATGATCCCCTTCCTGCGTAAGAGACAAGCCGAAGTCATTCTCGAGGTCAGCGTTGCTGGTCTCCGCCTGGACGCTGAATTGGGCATCGGTTGGAAGTGTAAGTTCGATGTCGCCATTCCGGTTTTCGATCATGACCGGGCTGATCGGTTGCGCAATCGCCAGGGTCACCGAGCCATTGCGGTTCGTGACGCTTACCGGGCCTGAGACTCGCTCCAGGCTGATATTGCGATTGCGCGTGTTCAGGATCACCGGACCGACGACTTGTGTGGCGCTTAGGTCGGCACTCTGGGAGATCTCCAGATCGCCATCCAGACGTGCGAACTGCAGGTCGGTCCTACTCGTATGGAAGCGAACTGCACCCGAGGTTCGCTCTAGATGAGTGGTTCCGAAAAAGTCGCCGTTGAGCGAAACTGACCCCGTCACATCAGAAAGAGTGAGATCGAGGCTTCGTCCTTCTACCGTGACGTCACCGGTGACGCTATGAGCAGACAGGGAGGAATCGCCGTTGTTGATGCGCGCGGTAACTCTGCCGGTTATGGCGCTGAGATCGACATCGCCATGGTTCGCAGTAAGTGTGACGGGCCCACGGAGTGAATGGACCTGAACGTCACCTCGATTGACAGTTCCCGTGATCGAGGCTGTTGCGGGCAGGCTAATCGTCACGTCCGCGCGGCCACCTTCAACCGAAGGCACACTGAGGCGCAGTTGATGGCCACTGCGATCAAGTCTTGCGCCAATCTGTTTCTCTTTTCTGGCGGCTTCGGAGTCCGACCGCGCGAAGATCTGATTATTCAAAGTGATGTGTACCTGATCGTCATCGCTGGTGCCTGAGACCGACACATTGCCATGAGGATTGTCAAAGACGAGTTCAGTGCCACTCGGGCAGACCGCCATTAGGCTTTGTGTACTCTCATGCTTCTCTCCCAGAAACTGTTCCAGATTGTCCTGGTTTATTTCAAAGTTCGGGCTAAGCCGGTGGCCGGTCTTATTCCGGAGGATGCTGCTGATACCCCCGGCGATCACAAGCGCGGCGATGAGGAGAACAACCCCGAGGCCCAGAGTGCGTTGTGGAGCGGGCGTGCCATTTGCAGATGCCTGGGCCCGTCGATCCAGTAGCCACTCGAAGAGCCGGACGAAGCCGACGAGAATCAGGAGTAACGGCCACCAGCGGGCAAACCACAGCCACAGAGAGGCAGCCGGCAGACGCCCAATCTGCACCATCAGGAACAGCACGCCAACAGCGATCAGAGCAAGTGGACCGACTACGGAAGTGCGGCGCATGGCCCGAAGATGCAGACGCTGAAGGCGAGCCTGATCGCGGAGAATCTGCCGCTGCGTACGCGGATCGTTCGGGAGGGGTGGAGGATAGCTGGCCATGCCTAGAGTCCCTCCCGGTCGCGCGATCCGGCACGGCTGCCAGCGTCACCAGGAGCGGGTGCCGAACTCACGGAGGAGCCTGGGGGCGGAGCTGTTGGTGCAGAAGTCGCTGCGTTGTAGCCCGGGAACGGCACCTGCTGGGCGGCAACCGTGTAAGCGCCGCGTTGAACAAACGCCATAATGCCGCCAACGATGATGAACAGAGGCCAGCTCCTGCCCCAAGAGAGAATGTTCAAGGTGTCCAGCAGAAAGAGAACACCAACCAGAACAACCCAGACGGAGCCCTGCAAGGCTCGCACCAGGCGTAAACGATAATCCGCGCTGCCATCATCCACCAGGCTAATGCCGGTGGCCGTCATACGCCGAACGAACAGGTAGACGCCGAAACCGATGAGAAGGAAGGGAAGAAGGTAACGGACCGGCAGTCCGACAAACATCTGCGTGCTGCCGGCTAGGAACAGAATGCCGAGACCGATAAGGACGAGCGCTCCGACCGGAAAGCGGCCCGCAGCAGGGAGGGATGCGGAAGCTGCGGTGGGAACACCCGCAGGAGTACTCCAGGGAGTTGACTCGGAAGCGGGAGGTACCTGCCCAAAGAAGGGTGGTGCTGTGGGGTTAGTCGAGGTACCTGCTGCTGTGGCCGCTGGTGGCGGGTAGGCTGGGGGTGGGGGCACGGCAGCCGAGGGTGTAGCAAAAGGACTATGGCCCGGAGCTGATGTCGGCCCGCTGGTCGGGGGCCACGCTCGTCCAAAGCCGAAGCGCTCGCCGATGTCATTCAGCCCGAAAGGGTTGGGCAGAGTGGTGCCATCGCGGCGGGCGCGTGCCGTGTGATGAGCCTCGAACGCCTGATAGAAGAGCCAGGCTGCAACGAAGATGCCGAAGATACCATTCTGATCAGCAAGTGAGACGAGAACGGCAAAGACGATAAGATGAACCGCGCCTTTGCCGTACTGGCCGTTATACATGGCACCGACACCGGGAATAAAGCCGAGCAGGAAGGCAATTGCCGGGTTAGGAGTTCCTGGTGGCGGAGTGAGATTGCGTACAGAGTACGGTGTGCCTTCCGCAGTTCCGGTGTATGTGGAAGCGGTACCGCCTTCCGGAACGCTCTGATAACTGGCAGAGCCAGCCGTTGCGCCGGCACCGAAGGACTGTGACGTACCCGTCGCCGCAGCGTTAGCGGCGGCAAGCCGGATCTCCAGGCAGGGCTCGCAAAAGATAGCCTGGCCCACGGTTCGGGCACACTCTACGCAGAGGGGTTTGCCGCAGTTCTGGCAAAAGGCCTTTCGTTCACGGCTGGGATGATTTGCGCAGTTCATGCCAGACCTCTTTTCTGCCAATGCGGCGAAAGGCGGGACAGCGAAACAGGAAAGATTGCCCCTGTGGGCACAACAGAGGTGGCGTGCCGCCGTACATGGTCCGCATCGTCTCGATCGCTACTCCGCGACTGCACTCCGATTTCATTTTGCCGAAGCTGTGTAGCCGCGGTCCGGCCATGACCTTCGGAGTCTCTCGAGAGACCACTATGGGGCTTACCTGCGGGTCTGGTCTGTGTCGGTGCCGCGGAGGGCGGAGTCTTGCTATCTGGCCGGTCATCTGGCCTGTCGTCCGGACCTACGGGATCATCGCTGGGACGCTGCACCGCCGATGCCGGATCGGCATCGGACGTGTGCTGCAGATCGCGAACACGGGATTCAAGCTCATAGACCACGCGGAGATTCTCATAATAACGAACAATGTGGGCGTTGGCCTCATAGAAGCCGCGGCGAAGGCTGGCGGGCCGCAGGTCATGCGCATGCAGATCACGTACACGGATCCCCGTCAGATTCAACGTGAGTGCGATGGAGAAAAATGCCATTGCAGCTGTCATAGCGAAGCGGGGCTGCAGCGTCGTATTCAGCGCCTGTTGAAACGGCCCCGGCAGGCGGGTCCGAAAGGCGAGGAGCCTGCTGCTCTGTGTCGCAGGCACCGGGCGAAGCATGGACACCGATGCCGGACCGCGGACAGCCTTTGAAGAACCGAGCAGCGAGGCTGCCTCGGCGACGGCGCGCTGCGTGGCGCGAACAGCCTCAGCCTCCGCAGCGGCGCGGACGCTGGTCTCTGCAAGGATGCGAGTGACAAGGGTCGACGAGGGCTCAGGCCGCTCGGGCTTGAGCAGAGCCAGCCAGGCTGCACCGCGCTGCGCATCCTTGAGCATCTCTGAGCAGCTGTCGCAGGTCTCGCGGTGCCGGTCAAAAGCTGCCTGCTCCTCGCGCGAGAGCACACCGTCAAGCACATCGGCGAGCATGGCTTCGTAGCGCAGGCAGTCACGGTCACCACCGCTCAGGCCCGGGGCTGCGCTGCCGAATTGATTGAACTTTGCCACCTAAACCACCTGTCCTTCAGTACGTTGCAGAAGCCTTGCCAGTTCACCGCGGCCGCGGCTGATGCGGCTCTTCACAGTCCCCTCCGGAATGCGCAGAACCTGCGCGATCTCCTTGTAATCCATATCCTCGAGATCCCGGAGGATGACCGCCTCGCGCAGCTCCGGGGAGAGCTCCTTGAGGGCCGCTTGCACACGAAGTTTAAGCTGCTGGCCGGCTACATGCTGCTCCTGGCCGGGTCGGTGATCGGCAAGCTGATCGGCCACGGTCGGCGATTCCGGGTCGCCATCGAAGCTGGCGTTCAGGGAGTCCGTGGCGCGATCCATGCGGGTACGGCGGAAGTGATCGACGAGCAGGTTGCGCGTCAGCGTCGTGATCCAGGTGGTGAAGCTGCCGCGCTGCACGTCGAAGCTGCCGAGGTTGCGGTAGAGCTTGAGGAAGACCTCCTGCGTAAGATCTTCTGCATCCGGAGCGGAATTGGTAAAGCGATAGCAGATGCCGTACACGCGGCGGTGCTGCGAAAGGACCAGGTGCTGCCAGGCGTCGGCGTCGCCAGCCATGCATCGGGCAACCTGGCGGCCGAGCGCTTCCTGCTCGGCAATCTGTTCGGGCGTCTTCTCCAACTGTCCCTCAAAGAGATGTTGCGGCGGATGCAGTGTACCGCGAGGGCTATTTGCAGACGGCTGCTCGGACGACGAACCGATGCTCTGCCGTGCCACGACGCTTGCTGGAGCAGGCCGCACCGGCGAAGGCCGGCGAACGGAGGACGGTACGCGGCTGGCAGGAGGGAGAGATGCTGCGGGGAGCGGCAGAGCAGCTGGAAGCGCGATGTGAAGGACGCCCATACTCACCTATACGAAACCGTAGCCTGGGCAGTTCAATGCGACCCCGGCGTACTGAAATTCTTGAGCTCTAGCGCGAAAGGTCTTGGATGAGACGGGAAACATCGCCGGAGTCAACCGCGTTCGCCGCTCGACGCAGGCCGGAGGAAAGGTCGGGAACGATCTCGGCGACCAGGAGAACGGCGGCGGCGTTGAGCAGGACGATGTCGCGGCCGGCCCCGGGCTGGCCTGAGAAGATGGCGCGCACGATCGCCGCACTCTCTTCCGCAGAGCCGCCCCGAAGATCGTCGAGCGGCGCGCGGCGTAGCCCGAGCTCTTCAGGGGTGATCGTCCAGTGCGTGACTGTGCCGTCGCGAACCTCGGCGATGTGGCTGGGGCCGCTGATCGAAAGCTCGTCGAGGCCCAGAGCGATTCGGTGCGGATCGGTGCCCAGAGCTTCAACGCCAATCACGCCTTCGCCCGCGGAGACCTCCCCATAGACGACCAGTGCGCGGCGCGTTCCGAGCAGGGCGAGGGCTCCGGCGACGACAGGAACACGGTGTCGCGCGAAGACGCCCACGACCTGCCGCGACGCGCCTGCCGGATTTGTAAGCGGGCCGAGAACATTGAAGATCGTGCGGACCCTGAGGGCGCGACGAACGGGCATGACGGCGCGCATGGCGGGATGAAGCGCGGGTGCGTGCAGAAAAGCGAAGCGATGAGAGCGAAGAGCAGCTGCCGCCGCGTCTGGCGCGAGATTGATCGGCACGCCAAGAGCCTCCAGAACGTCAGCCGACCCGGATTTTGAGGTGACAGCGCGATTGCCATGCTTGGCAACAGTAGCTCCAGCGGCGGCTGCGACCAGAGCAGCAGCGGTGGAGATGTTAAACGTGCCGCTTGCATCGCCACCCGTGCCGCAGGTGTCGACGAGAGAGGCGCGTTCTGCCGAGGTCAGTGGAAGTGTAAGGGCTTCGCGTCGCATGACGTCCGCGAAACCGGCGATCTCAGCGGCCGTCTCTCCGCGGGCGGCAAGGGCTCCGAGCAGGGCAGCAATCTCAACCTCGGAGACAGCGCCCGTCAGGATCTGCTGCATGGCCGAGCGAGCCTCGGAACGGTCAAGCGGCTCATGTGCCTGCATCAGACGCTTCAGTTGAGCTTCAAGGGCCATAGCCAGAAGCCTAGCAGGGCGGTGGGACGCTGGTCTGGCGCATGAAGTGGAGAGTTAAATCGAGATTTCTACGGATCGTTTGGCGATCGTCTAAACGGTCCGCTACACTTCTGGCGCAACGCCCTGTTTTCGAAAGCTGTGCCTGGTGCGTGCGGAAAAGGTTCCGAAGAGATGAAGATTCATGAGTATCAGGCGAAAGAGATCCTGCGCCGCTACAACGTGCCGGTGCCGAACGGCAAGATGGTGACGACGCTTGAGGAGGCCGACAGTGCGTCCAAAAGCCTGTTTTCCGCAGGGAACGCCGCCGTTGTTGTGAAGGCGCAGATCCATGCGGGCGGTCGCGGTAAGGGCGGGGGCGTCAAGGTTGCGCGATCGCTTGAGGATGCGCATTCCGCCTCCAAGACGATCCTCGGCATGCAATTGATCACGCACCAGACCGGCCCCGAGGGCCAGAAGGTGCAGCGCCTGCTGATCGAGGAGGCAAGCCAGATCGATCGGGAGCTGTACCTGGGGCTGGTGCTCGATCGTGCAGCGGCCAAATACGTCTTCATGGCCTCGCAGGCCGGCGGCATGGAGATCGAAGAGGTCGCCGCCAAGGATCCTGACGCGATCTACAAGGAAACAATCAATCCAGCGATTGGTTTCCAGCCCTACCAGGCGCGCAAGCTGGCATTCCAGCTCGGTCTGAAGCCAACCCAGATCAACCAGGCCGTCGCCTTCATGCAGGGTCTGTACAAAGCCTTCGTCGACACCGATTCAACCCTGATGGAGATCAACCCTTTCATCACGACGAAAGACGACAAGCTGCTCGCGCTCGACTGCAAGATCAACTTCGACGACAACGCGATGTTCCGCCACAAAGACCTGAAAGAGCTGCGCGATCTGGCGGAAGAAGATGCCCTCGAGGTCGAGGCCAGCAAATATGCGCTGAACTACATCAAGCTCGATGGCTCGATCGCCTGCATGGTCAACGGCGCGGGCCTTGCCATGGCCACTATGGACATCATCGAGTACGCCGGCGGATCGGCGGCAAACTTCCTCGATGTCGGCGGCGGCGCTAACCAGCAGCAGATCGAGCAGGCCTTCGGCATTCTGCTTTCCGATCCGAACGTAAAGGCGATCTTCATCAATATCTTTGGCGGCATTCTGCGCGTCGATGTGCTCGCGCAGGGCGTCGTGAACGCGGCACGAAGTCTCAATGTCACGCTGCCGATCATCCTGCGCCTTGAAGGGACGAACGTGGAGGAAGGCCGGAAGATCCTCAAGCAGTCCGACCTTAACTTTCAGGTGGGCGAGACGATGAAAGATGCAGCCGACCTAGCGGTCGCCGCAGCGAAAGGTGGAAAGTAACCATGGCAGTTCTGGTCGACAGAAACACGCGCCTTATCGTGCAAGGCATCACCGGCCGCGAAGGCACCTTTCACGCCAGGGGCTGTGCTGAGTATGGCACCAACGTCGTCGGTGGAGTCACGCCCGGTAAGGGCGGCACGCTGCATGAGGGCTGGCCGGTCTTCAACACCGTCGACGAAGCCGTGAGGGAGACGGGTGCCAACGTCTCGGTACTCTTTGTACCACCGCCGTTTGCTGCCGATGGCATCTTAGAGGCGATTGCCGCTCAACTGCCACTCGTCATCTGTATCACCGAAGGCATCCCAACGCTCAACATGGTGCGGGCGTGGGAGAGTGTACGGCAGTCAGGCTCGCGGCTCATTGGTCCAAACTGCCCGGGCGTCATCTCGCCGGGAAAGGCAAAGGTCGGCATCATGCCGGGGCGTATCCACAAGGAGGGCTCGGTCGGCATCGTCTCAAAGTCAGGCACGCTGACATACGAGGCAGTCTATCAACTGACCACGCGCGGCATAGGCCAGTCCACAGCGATCGGCATCGGTGGCGACCCCATCATCGGCACGACTCACATTGACGCGCTCAAGCTGCTCAACGAGGATCCCGAGACCGAGGCCATTATCATGATCGGCGAGATTGGCGGCACCGCCGAGGAAGCCGCTGCCGCGTATGTCAAGGAGCATGTGCGTAAGCCTGTCGTAGGCTTCATCGCCGGACAGACCGCACCTCCAGGACGCCGTATGGGCCATGCCGGTGCAATCATCTCGGGTGGTGAAGGTACGGCCGCGTCAAAGATGGAAGCAATGCGGGCGGCGGGTATTCACGTTGTGACATCGCCGGCTGAGATGGGGGAGACAATGGCACGAGTGCTCGGGCGAAGCTAGACGCACACGTGCCGCCGCCACGCGGGCGGGCACTGGGCCGCTAGTACTGATTCCGGTCTGTATTTTCGGGTTCGGTCTCGTTGCCGACCGACTCCGCCGAGATCGGGTTCGTCTCGATCTTCGACTCTTGGCTATTCCCTGGTGAGCTGTCTTTTCCCATTCCTGCGTCCTGCGACTGTCCAGCATCCTGTTCCATCTTTGCCAGCTCCGCGCGGCGTTTGTCCGACACGCCAAACTGGCCAGACAGCCCGTCCGGAGACCGGCCGCTTTCATGCGAGACAATGGCAGCACTCTTTCCTTCTTCGTGATGTACGTCTGTCATCCAAGCCTCCTGCAGCCTTTACCGGCAGCATGCTCTATGGGATGCAGCAATGCCCGCACTCCGAGGGGCTCCCATACAATGGCTTTAGATCAGAGCAAAGTTAGATCAGAGCAAAGAGGAGTGGAAAGCTAACCCATCATGTCACAGCGTACATTCAGCATCATCAAGCCGGACGCGGTCCGCAAAGGATACACCGGGGCTATTCTGGCCGAGATCGAGAAAGCCGGCTTCAAGATCGTGAGCATCAAGAAGTTCTCTCTCTCGAAGGCACAGGCAGAAGGCTTTTACCATGTGCATGCCGCACGACCGTTTTTTGGTTCGCTGACAGACTTCATGTCGAACGGCCCAATCTTTCCTATGGTGCTCGAAAAAGAGAATGCCATTGCTGATCTGCGCAAGTTGATGGGCGCTACCAATCCGGCAAACGCGGAAGAGGGCACGATCCGCAAGCAGTTTGCCAGTTCGATTGAGGAGAACGCCATCCACGGCTCTGATGCTGAGGATACGGCTGCGTTCGAGATCGGCTACTTCTTCGCCGGGGTAGAACTCAAGTAAGCATGGTCAGCTTGATAAGGGAGCCGCCTTCCATTGGGCGGCTTCGTTTCTGACGGAGAGCTCTACTTCTTGTTTGTAAAGAGGGAGAGATCGATCGCGTCGGCCATTCGTTTGTAGCCGGCGTCTTTCGGGTGAAGATGATCGCCTGAGTCAGCTTCCGCGGCGAAGACACTTGGATTCGCATGGTCGCGCGTGGCCTTCTCGAAGTCGATCACACCGTCCAGATCTTTGCTGGTGCGGATCCACTCGTTCAGGGCCGTTCGGATGGATTCGCCCTGCGCCGACGCGTAGCCGGCGCCGCCAAACGGCGTCAGCGTCGCTCCGATAACCTTGATGCCGTGAGTATGGGCGCGCACGGTCATCTGTTCGAAGCCGGCAATCAGATCCTCGGCAGAGAGCGGGTAGCCAGGACCGTTCGGGTTGAAGGCGTTCCCGATGTCGTTAATGCCTTCCAGCAGAATGACAAACTTCACGCCTGCAAGCGAGAGAACGTCGCGGTCGAAACGGGCAAGCGCTGCCGGACTGGAACCCTCACGGAGCATGCGATTGGCGCCGATACCCTCGTTCAGCACGCCAAGCTTGGCGGTCCTGCCGCCGGCATGAAGGCGAGCGGCTAGAACGTCAGGCCAACGAGCGTTTGCGTTCTCAGTGCTCCCTGTGCCCTCCGTGATGCTGTCGCCAAAGCAGACGATAGCGGCATGCAGGCCGGACACCTTGGTCTCGACGCCTTTGAGGAACGGCCAGGAATGAATCGCAGTCGCGCCGGAGAGGCTGCTTCTGCCGACCGCATTGCCCATGACGACATAGTTCGTCTGGTCGGCAGAGGCGTGGCCGCTCACTCGCGAGATCGTCTGAGCGGGAAGAGAGAGCGTGACTGTAATGTTTGAGAGCGGCTCAAGTGAGAGCGCCACGGGATCGCTAACCGCGAGCGCTCCGGCAGGGATGGTGACGAACGGGCGGCCGCCAAAGGTAAGCGCATTGGCCGACAGAAGACTGACTGCATCACCCTTCGTGGTTTTCGCGACGTGAACACTGCCGATCTTCAGAGGCTCCGTGCCGAACTCATTGGTGAGCACAATGCGAGTGAGCGGACCGCCGATCGAGACATGCACGATCTCGCGCAGGGTCATCTCCTGCTTGCCGAAACCCTCCTGCTTTTCGAGAGCGACAGGTGCAGCCGCCCATGTACCGACCCAGTGATCCGGTAGCACAGGCTGCCTGGCGGCGGCCGGCAGCACGAAGACGAAAGCGGCGAGAACGGTCGTCAGACTTTGGCGAAAAGCAGACATTTCGATCCTTTGAGGAGGCATACAGCCCTCAGAACATGATCATAGCCCGCCATTTGGCTCCGGAGGCAAGGGCAGACTCGCCCGCTCCATAAAGGTTCACGTATAGTGGCCGTGCTGTGTGTGAGGAACCGTCCCAGGACGGCTTCCGCAACTTTGCCGGGATGAGGAACGGGATGACAACAGGCTTACTGAAGGGAATTCTGCTGACTATGATGACCACACTCGCTGCACATGGGGCCGTGAGCAAGGCCCCCTTTGGGAAGACACCGGATGGAAAGGCGATCGAGATCTACACGTTGAAGAGTGGAGCCGTTGAGGCCCGAATCATGACGTACGGTGCCCGCGTGGTGTCCATCAAGACTGCGGACCGGACCGGCAAGGTAGAGGACATCGTGCTCGGCGGAGCGACCGTAGAGGACTACTTCAAGGGCAAGGACGCACACTTCGGCTCGATTGTGGGCCGGTACGGTAACAGGATCAGTGCTGGAAAGTTCACGATAGACGGACACAGCTATCAGGCGCCGAAGAATGAGAACGGCAAAGAGATGCTGCACGGCGGCACGGTCGGGTTCGACGCGCTGGTGTGGACCGGGCGCGAGGTGCCGGATGGCGTAGAGATGACGCTCGTCAGCAAGGACGGAGACATGGGCTTTCCCGGCACACTGACGGCGCATGTGACCTACACCTTGAAGAACTCGGCGCTGCGGATACAGTACAGCTCCTCGACCGACAAGCCGACGGTGGTGAACCTGACGAACCATTCCTACTTCAATCTCGCCGGTGAGGGCAGCGGCACGATTCTGGATGAAACACTAACGCTGAATGCCGACGCGTTTACGCCCGTCAACGTGAACCTGATTCCGACCGGGGAGATCAAGCCGGTAGCGGGAACGCCCTTTGATTTCCGCAAACCAACGGTGATCGGCTCGCGGATCAATGACCCGGACGAACAGTTGAAGATTGCAGGCGGGTACGACCATAACTGGGTGCTGAATGGGCCGAATGGACAGATGAAAGTGGCAGCGAAGGTATCGGACCCGAAGTCAGGGCGAACGCTGACCGTGACGACGACGGAGCCCGGCGTGCAGTTCTATACCGGCAATTTCCTGGACGGAACGCACACGGGGCCGAGCGGAAAGGCGTACGCCTTGCGCGGTGCGCTGTGCCTTGAGACGCAACATTTTCCTGACAGCCCAAATCAACCAAAGTTTCCATCAACCCTGTTGAAACCCGGCGAGACGCGAAAGAGCGAGACGGTGTTCAGCTTTGGCGTGGAGAAATAGGTCTTCCAAGCGCCTGATCAGCTTTCAGATCGAAGGTTCTTCAGAGGCCGCCTTGGCGCGTGTTGCCAAGTGCGGCTTCCTGATGACGCGGACAGAGCCAAAAATCCAGCGGCTTAGGGCGTTAAACTTGTGCAGGGCGCGCAGAGACCGTAGAGGAAAAGCTCGTGGCCTGTGAGTTCGAACCCCTGAGGGATGGTTGGAACAACAGCGGGCAGGACACAGCCGGGAAGGTCGTAGATGCGGCCGCAGTGTCGGCAGTGGAAGTGGTGATGATGGCCCTTGCCAGCGATCTCGTAGCGCGAAGGCTCGCCCGGAACCTCGACGATCGAAAGCCAGCGCTCGGCAACGAGCGAGTTGATGTTGCGATAAACAGTGGCGACGCTCACACCTTTCACAATGCCCTGCGCGGCAGAGAGAGCCTCATCCGGCGAGAGGGGACGGGCGGCACGCTCGAAAGCGGAGCGGATAGCGTCTTTCTGGCGGGTTTTGCGAAGTCGCAAGGTCATACGGTCGGTGCTGCGAAGATTTAGACCCAAGAAGGCAGAGGGAAGCAAAAGCGTCAGTCCTGACATAGACGCATGTTTCAGAAATATGTTTCGGTGCGACCCTCCCTGTTACACGCGGGCACGCTCTGACGCTTGCGGAGCTTGTTTCCGGAAAAGGAGCACGGCCGATGCGATCACTCCTGCAAACTCTGGAGTGGATCGGCACAGGAAACCACACGTTGTACCCTGCAAGCCAAGATGATGCTCTGGGCAGGTGGGAGAGACAAGAAAGCGCGGGAGCCAGTGATGGCTCCCGCGCCTGGTTTGCTGCAGCAGGTTACGCCTTCAGCTTGCGACGTGCCACGCTGACCGCACCGATCAGACCGGTGCCAAGCAGAGCGAGCGACGAGGGCTCCGGTACGGCGGACGGTGCAGCAGCCGCGGTCGATGCGGCGAAGGTGGTGATGGTCGCCGTTGGCTGACCGGCAACATACTGCGAGGAGAAGGTGAAGGTTCCGGGACCAGAGTTTCCGACGTAGGAACCAGTGGAGGAGAAGAAGCCTTCGCCGGTGATGTTCAGGCAGGTGCTGCCCTTGGTGCAGCCCTGGCTGCCGTCGCCCGTGGCGATGTAGCCGGCGTCGTACTCGGACATGTTGAAGGTGAAGGTGGCACCGTCACCCGTCACGGAGAAGATGGGCACAAGGCCGTTGGCGTACGGAGGGTTTGGCGGTGTGTTGACACCATTCTTGTACGGCAGCACGCCCGGCAGGAAGCTGATGATGTCTCCGTCCGTCAGATAGGAGGCGAAGGTACCGCCGATGCCGCCAGCAACGGTCGAGGTGTTGCCAAAGCTGATAGTGGAGTTGGTGAAAGTGTCTGTGCCATTCGCGGAGAAGTATCCGCTGATGGGGTCGGCGTAAGCTGCGGCACCGCTGAGCACTAAGGCAGAAAGGGCAACGAGTTGCTTGAACATGGGAGTCTCCAGAAACGGGTAAGAATGTGAGGGTTTCCTCGCTATGACACTATGCAGATCATGGGCCATCCCTTAGGCGGATCTAAGGTCCTGCTTAGTAACATCTAAAGAACAAGTTACGGCAGGATCAAAAAGAAGTGGACAACAGACGTATGCAAAATCATGCAGAGTAGTGGAAGGTACATACCCTTTTCTGATTCAAGACGCTCGACGGACAATAACATCCGATCCGGGCTGCGGGAGAAAGCTCTCTCTGATTTGGGGGAGGTGGGAGGAACTAGCTCTCGGGTCACTCTTAAGATCGGTCTTCGAGGCAAAAAGAGTCGGCATACGGTTCCTGCAGGAGTTCCTGCTTTTCATGCCTTCACATGGAGCTGTCTAGTCTGTAGCGAGAGAGGAAGAGCGGTGTAGCGCGGGTTAACCTTCTACCCCTATACTGAGTGCATCGCCCCACCCGGCTTCCGCCTGATGCGCTGGATTGATCGTCTCCGCCAGCACCCCACCACAGGCTTGTGACACTCCTGCGAAATGTCCCGGCTGATGCCTTCCTGTCAGCTCCGTGCTCAACACACTTCCAAGAGAGGCTTTCTCGTCATGCGCATCGCATCCGTTGCCACTGCTTACCCTCCTTTTCGCTATCCTCAGGCCCTGATAACCGAAGCTTTGCAAAGCCGTCGCCGCGACAATCCGGGGGAGTGCCGTCTCCGTGACAAGCTGCATTCGAACTGTGGCGTTGAGTTCCGCCATCTGATGTTTCCGATCGACAACTTCGGGATGTTCTCGGGCTTCGGCGAAAGCAATGATGCCTGGATTGAAGGCGCGCTTGCGCTGGGTCAGGAGGCGATCACAAAGGCACTCGATCGCGCGGGTCTGACCGTCTCGGACATCTCGGCGATCTTCTTTGCGTCGACGACCGGCATCGCAACGCCCAGCATTGATGCGCGGCTGGTCAACCAGATGAACTTCCCCAGCAACACAAAGCGCACCCCGATCTTCGGCCTGGGCTGTGTTGCCGGGGCCGCGGGGATCGCGCGAACGGCGGATTATGTGCGCGCCTATCCAAAGCAGTATGCACTTCTGCTTTCGGTTGAGCTGTGCTCGCTGACCTGGCAGGAAGATGACGAATCTCTGGGCAATCTGGTAGCGACGGGTCTGTTCGGAGATGGCGCCGCGGCCGTCATTCTCGCGGGCGATGAGACGCCGCACGCGCAACGGCCAAGAAGTCTGGACGATCCGTGCCCGCGCGTCCTCGATACGCGATCAACGCTGTACCCGGATACCGAGCATCTGGTGGGCTGGAAGTTCAAGGATAACGGCTTCAACGTGGTGCTGTCGGCGGAGATCCCGGAGCTGGTGAATAAGTACCTGCGAGCCAATGTGGATGAGTTCCTGGGCGACAATGACCTGTCCGTACAGGAGATCTGCTCGTTTATCTTCCATAGCGGCGGACCAAAGGTGCTGGAGGCCATGGAAAACAGCCTTGGCCTGCCCGAGAATGCCTTGGCAGCCTCTTGGGAGAACCTGCGGGACATGGGCAATATGTCATCGGTCTCCGTGCTTTCGGTCATGGAAGACTATCTGATGAACCGGCCAGGCGATCCTGGGTCGCACAGCATGCTGGCGGCCATGGGACCGGCGTTCTGCTCGGAGCTGGTTCTCTTGCAGTGGTAAGGTCTGCGCAGATCGGCTGAGAGGGGAGAGTGCCGGCGGGGAAGCGTCGTGCACAAGGAAGCAAGGCGCCGTTCCTCATCGGAGCAGGCAAACAGTGAGCCCGCCGAGGGGGAACGGCACCAAGGTTAGCGTGCGGTCAGGAGCGACGGAACCGACGCAGCATCGCGCCGGCGCTGCCGACCAGACCCGTGCCCAGCATCATGAGGGAGCTGGGTTCCGGAGTGACGGTGGTTCCGTAAAAATCAAGACCGGTGGCACTCAGATTTGCCTGGTGAACTTCAAAGTCAAGGTAGGAATAGCCGGGGCCGAGCGTGGCGAAGGTGAAGGTATACGGAGTAATGCAGTCCGGCAGGTTGACGGAGCACTTGGGGAAGGGGCCCGCGGCTTCGGGTATCAGCTGTCGAATGCCATTGAGGTATACCGCGACAGTATCGTCGGCTAACACTGTAAGGGCAATGGGGTTTCCGTCGCTGAGGAAGTCAATTTTGTAATCGTAGTAGCCGTTCGGAGCGATGACGGGGCCGCCGGGTGCTGTTCCGGGATTGAAGGAGACATAGCTCGTACCGGCGATTGGGTTGGTCCACACGCCGCCGGTACCGATGTTGTAGGTGGCAGTGGTTGCGCCATCGGGCGGATACAGAGGCAGGTTCACGTCATAGCCTGCGTAGAGGGTGGTAGACGCACTGCTGTAGAAGGTGGTGGCTGAGGCGACCGTCGGCAGAGTGACGGCAACGAGAGTGAGGGCGAGAAGTGGCGTGAGACGCATAGAGCTCCAATGCAGTGTGTGAGATAGGTACAGCAAAGGAATCTGGCCCGTGCAGAGATCGCTGGAGGGAAATGACCCTTGTTCTTATTTGTAAGTTTCTGGCAATCCAAGTCTCTGTCCATGTCGTATATGCACATGCGTTGCCAAATGTGTCGACCGGATTAGGCTGCGCTCAGCGCTGCGTGGCTCGTGTTCTCCGCACCATTTTGCATGCGGAGGGAAAAGCAGTGGTTAGGAAGCAGAGCTGTGGAGCGGCGGCCGTGGGCTGTCTGGGCTGGAAGGCGAGCTCGCTGCGTTAGCGAGCAGCACAGTGAGGGCAGATCGCCAGGAATGACAACAGGAGTGCGGGCCGGAGTGACAGCGCACTCCATTGCTGACGAAGAATGCTTCCTTCCAGCTTGTGCTTAGGCGTGACGGACGATGCAGAGCTGGCTGGGACTCCCTGAGTGGAAGGGCTCGCCGCTGCGGTCGCCAAGTCGTGTCTCCAGGCGGAGACCTTCGAGGGCAAGCAGCGCCTCGAGCTCCTGCGGGAAGATGACGCGCAAAGGGAAGTGGACCAGGCGAAAATCGGGCGCACCGGCGGCGGAGTAGAAGAAGGTTTTGTGGGCGATCTGGGTGGCCGCGTCATAGCGCAGAGTCTCTTCAATACGGTAGCGGCCGTGGAGATCGCTCTCGTACTCGCCGACCGTGTGCCTCTCGCCGGGTCCGATGGCGAGATAGGCCGGCTGGAAATTGACGATGTCGAACATAAATTGCCCGTCTGGACGCAGAGCGCGCCGCACCGAGGCGAAGCAGGAGCGCAGATTGTCTGTTTCGAGCAGATGCAGCAGGCTGTTGATGGCACAGAAGATGAAGGCGAAGCTCTCCGGGAAGGTGAAGCGGCTCATGTCGCCCTCAACGACAGTGGCGGAGGCAGCAACCGACGTGAGACGCTGCCGCGCGGTGGCCAGCATCTCGGCGGACTGGTCTATGCCCGTGACAGACAGTCCGCGCTGGGCCATGGGCACAAGCATGCGACCGGTTCCGCAGCCGAGCTCGAGCACGGGGCCGCCGGAGCGAAGGGCGGCATCGAGGTAGATCGGCTCGCACCCGCCCCAGGTCATGGTGTCGTAGAGATGTGTGTCGGTGTAGAGGGTGGTGTCTTCGATCGGGGCGGCGGGTAGAGGCATGGATCTACTGTACCGGCTGGCCCCATAACGAGGATCGAGCCAGGCGCGGGTGCTCGACAGCTGGTACAAGGCGAGAAGCGGGTCCCTTGCTTTGCTCAGGATGACAAAGTCAGGAGGGCGAGGGGAGCGGAGATCGAGTCGTTTGCTTGATCGGCTTGCCAGAGATGCGGTGCTCTGTGCTGCGTGGCTCAGCTCTTGGTGGCTGGTAAGGGGGCGAGGCTCCCTGCAGGTGCTGAATCCAGGCGGCGGATGAGGGGAGCGATGGTGAGGCCCTGGACGACGATCGAGAAAACGACGACGACGTAGGTCGTGACCAGCAGAAGGCTGCGGTTGACGCCGGGCACAGAGGGCAGAGCGAGCGCGAGGGCGACAGCGAGACCACCGCGAAGTCCGCCCCAGGTGAGGATACGGATGCTTCCGGGAGTTCTGGTGCGGACGGCGGTGAGAGCGCCGATGGTAAGGGCCACGCTCGAGAGCCGGCCGAGCAGGGCGAGGGGAATCGCAAGCAGGCCGGCGATGACATAGCGGCCTCTGAGCGGGAGAACAAGGAGCTCGAGGCCGAGCAGAAGGAAGAGGACGACGTTGAGCACGTCGTCGAGCAGCTCCCAGAAGGTGTCCATATTCTCCAGCGTGCGGGCGGACATGGCAAAGGCGCGGGCGCGGCCGCTGACCAGCAGACCGGCGGTAACGGCCTCAAGCGGCGCCGAGACGTGCAGGATATCCGCGAGAGCGTAGCCGCCCATGGCGAGAGCCAGGGTAAGCAGGATCTCAACCTTATAGCTGTCTACCAAGCAGATCAGCCGGTAGGTGAGGTAACCGAGAGCCAGACCGATGGCGATGCCGCCGCCGGCCTCCAGCAGGAGCAGCGAGGCGAAGTGGCCGGCAGAGGGGAGGGAGCCGCTGGCCGAGGCGTCGACCAGCGCGAGAAAGAGGACCGCACCGACGCCATCGTTGAAGAGCGACTCGCCGGCAAGCTGGGCTTCGAGAGCCGGTGGCGCGCCAACGCGCCGCAGCATTTCAAGCACGGCGATGGGATCGGTCGGGGAGATGAGCGCGCCAAAGAGCAGCGCGGCCATGGAGCTGAGATGGATGCCGATCAGGAGAAGTGTGACCCTGAAAGCTGCGGCGATGAAGAGCGTCGAGAGTACGGTGGCAACGATGGAAAGACTGACGACAGAGAGCTTTTCGCGGGAGAGCTCTTCGAGGTTGAGCTGCAGGGCGCCGGCAAAGAGCAGAAAGGCAAGCAGACCGTGAAGCACGACGCGATTGAAGTCGATGCTGGCGACGAGACCCTGGGCGGCGACCGAGAGCCCGGGAACGAAGTGTCCGACAAGCAGGAGGGTAAGCGCCACGCCAAGCGAGAGGATCGTGGTCCCGATAGAGGTGGGAAGCCGCAGAACACGGTGGCTGATAAGGCCGAACAGCGCGGCCAGTGTGACGATGGTGCTTAAAAGGGCGAAGGTACTCATGCGATGTTGACTTAGACGCGGGGGGAGGCGGCCGCTTTACTGGCGTGCTTGCGATTGGCTGTTGCCGGAGTCTCTTGGGCGGGAGCGAACACAGGGGTCTCCGCTCCGTTGGTCGGGTGGTGGGAGGACGGCAGTGTGGGGCAGAGCTGTGCTTCTGTCGGAGGGCGGCCGTTCTTAGCCAGGGAGGAGCTGCCGGTAGAGAGCGGCATAACGGTCGACCATGCGGCTGAGGGGAAAGCGCTCGCGGGCGGTCGTGCGGCAGGTTTCAGGATTGAGGCGGCTGATTTCAGAGAGAGCGGCGGCCATCTCCTCCGTGCTGTTCACGAGAAAGCCGGTCCGGCCGTGGTCGACGATCTCCGGGACGGCTCCGGAGGGGAAGGCAATGACCGGGGTTCCGGCAGCGATGGCCTCCATAGCGACAAGGGAGCTGGTTTCGGGTGCAAGGCTGGGCAGAAGCAGACACTGCGCCGCTTCGAGCAGGCGCTGCTTGCGGCGGCCGTTCAGGGCTCCGGGCCAGCGAACGCCAGTGTGGTGAAGGCGGGGCTCGATCTGCTCGCGCAAGTAGCGCAGGTGGTCTTCGTAGGGGAAGACCTCACCGCCGAGCAGCACCGGCATGCCGGCGAGGCGGGCGGCGTCAAGGCCGGCGTGCAGGTTCTTCTCCGGGCAGATACGCGCAAGCATCAGGGCAAAGCGACGTTTGGTCAGGATGCTCCGGCGGTCGGAGATTGGAACGCCATTGGGAATGACGGGCAGGCGGTCGCGCAGGTACGGTGGGCAGGCGAGCCGCTGGGTCTCGGAGACGCACTGCAGATGGTAGTTCGGGGGCAGGCGCCAGATGGCTTCGGGGTACCAGGAGGGCGGCAGATGGAGCGTGACAAGGACCGGGACCGAAGCAGGAACGGGATACTCGGTGAAGTCGATGCCGTGCATGTGGATGAGGTCGACGGGGTACGTGCGGAGGGCGCGGCGGAGGTTCTCGGCGTGGGCGTGGGTGACGGTCTGGCGGAGCTCGGGGGTGAGGGTACCGTCAGGAACGTGCGTCTCGAGGAGGATTCCAGCGGCGCAGGAGCCTTCGCGGGCGAGAACGACGGAACGGAAGCCGCGGGTGGGAAGCTCGGCTTCGAGGGAGGTGAGGATCTGCTCCGCGCCGCCGACGGCTGCGGGTCCGACACGCGCGAAGGGGTAGCCGACGCTGAGGATAGTGGGATTCATGCGTCGGGAGCGAAGCCGGATGACTGTTGAGGAAGTCGCAGGGACTCGAGAGCGGCGGCTGCGAGCTCGCGAAAGCGAACGCCGGTCACGCCCCAACCGAACTCCTCATAGAGAAGCTGGCCGGTGTGAGGCGGCTGGGTGAAGTCGTATGGCGGCGCGTAGCGGAAGAGCTCGCGATCGTTGCCGAACTGCGTAAGCGTCTCCGCCTGGGTGCGAAAGCAGGCAAGCAGGTCGCGTTTGCGTCGGCTCTGATCAGGGGTGAGCTCGGCAACGACGCCGTGCCCGGCCGAGGGCTGCGAGGTCGTCTCTGGGGGCACAAAAAAGCCAGTCTGAAAGCCGGACTGGCCGGGATCTCGGAGGTGTCGCGCGTGGTAGAAGGCGGCTTCGAGGATAGGTGGTGCAGTTGTCCGCTTCAGCAGCTGCATAGCCATGTGGACGGCAAAGGCGCAGCTGTCGTGATCGGGGTGGCCGCCTTCGTAGGGGTGGGTAAGGACGGCTTCCGGTCGGAAGTCGGCGATCTCGCGGGCGATCTGCCGGGTGAGAGACACGAGATAGAAGACGCTCGCCTGATCGGGAAGGGTATGATCGGCTGCCAGTTCCGGCTCGGCCTGAGGCAGATAGAGCTGGTGCGCGGTGTCACAGGGGAGACCGGCAAGGCGGAGGGCGGCATGGAGCTCGTCTCGGCGAGCGTCGGCGTAGGCCTGGAGGGTCGGAAAGCCGTGGGCGTGTGCGTCCACACCGTTCGCGGGAGCGCCGTTCGTGGTGCAAAGAAGGTGTGAGCCGTGGAGTTGATCGAGCCGGCCGCCAAGCGCGAGGATCTCGTCATCCGGATGGGCAAGAACCACCAGCAGACGGGGAAAGGAAGTGTGCCGGTCGGCCGCAGGGTCAACCATGCGGGTGAGCAGGGCGTTCGGTGGCATGTCAGGCACGGCGCACCGCAAAGCCAAAGGTTGGAGCAGGGTTGACATGCCAGAACTGCTTGTACGTCTCGCCGCCGCGTAGCATGTCAATCGTCTCGACACCTTCGGCCGCGGCGTGTTCGATGGCCAGCGCGGTGAGGAGCGTTCCGGGATGCAGAGCGGCGTGCTCGGTGGAGAAGCCCATCAGGTAGAAGTATTGACGGCGGTGCGCGCGCGAGGGCGGATCGATGAGCGAGTAGAGCACGGCGATGCTCTCTCCCGCCAGGCGCAGCGTAGCGAGGCGGAGAAGACCCTGCGCCGCAAGCAAGGGAAGAGCTTCGCGGTGCCAGGCAAGAACGGCAGGATCGGCCAGCACGCCCGCCTCGCCCGCCTGCTGCCAGCGATCGGTGTGGAAGCGGACGAGGTTGTTAAAGACCTGTTGGGCATCGTCGGCGGTGGCAAGCGTGAGCTCCAGTGCGCCCTGGCCGATGGCGGAGTTGCGAAAGTAACGCACGTCGGAGCGGACCTTGCGTGGAAGATCGGCGATTGAGACCGCAGGGCAATACGAGCAGGGCTCGCCAGGGTACGGCGTGATGCTGCCATGCGGCTCCGGGCCGGCAGCGAGCCGCTCGAGCGCCTGCCAGAGCAGGGAGAGCGGACGAAGCTGGGTAAAGTGCGCCACGTCCCAGGCCGGGTCCTCATGGAGGCTATCGAGAGCAGCCACAATCTGTGGGACGGTGCAGCGCGGCGAGACGAGGCCGTCAAGGTAGTCCGACGTGCCGGCTCCTACAAGCAGAAGCTGCCGCTCGCCGGATGCCGGGTCTTTGTAGATATAGAGGGGAAGAACAGCCAGGAGAGTTTCGCTCTCGCAGATGGTCACGAGGCGCAGATCGGGCTGGCCGAAATGATGCCACCAGGGGATGAGCCATGCTGGATGCTGGAAGGGAGTTGCGTGCGGATCGCTCGTCCAGAGATCGAGCAGTGCAGAGGCGAGAGCCTCAAATTGCCCGGTGCTGCGGAGAGATCGGATCGTAGTGCCGTCGAGCCTTGAACCAGTCATACCGTAGGTGCGCTCGCCTCCAACCAGGATCGCGTTGAGCTCATGAGATGGCGGCGGAGACGTTCTGTTTGCACGGGGCCTGGTGCCGGCACGACTTGGTCCTGGAGCGAGAGGTACGAGAGGTGGAGCACCGAATGGGATTTGAACCCATGAATACTGGTTTTGCAGACCAGCGCGTTAGCCACTTCGCCATCGGTGCCTGCGTCCGCTGCGGAGGGGGTGCGGCGGACGGAAATAGGTTTGCGGGAGACGGCCAGCAGATCCCTGCGGGGTGACAACAAGAGGACAGCAGAGAGGCCAAAACGGAAGAGATCAGGAAGTAGCAGTGTCCTTCGGTTGCGTGGTGGTGCGAAGGTAGGGCTTGAGGGTCTTGTATCCGGGGAAGATCTTGTCGGCTTCTTCGTTAGAAACAGCGGCGGTGATGATGACGTCGTCACCCTGCTTCCAATCGGCGGGGGTGGCAACCTTATGCTTCGCTGTCAGCTGCATGGAGTCAAGCACGCGGAGAACCTCGTCGAAGTTGCGGCCCGTGGTCATGGGATACGCCAGATGAAGCTTGATCTTCTTGTCCGGGCCGATGACGAAGACAGTGCGGACGGGGGCATTGTTGGCAGGGGTTCGACCTTCCGAGGTCTCGCCGGCGTCGGCGGCGAGCATGTCGTAGAGCTTTGCGATCTTGAGTTCCGGGTCGCCGATCATGGGGTAGTTGACCTTGGCGCCGCCGACGTCTTCGATGTCGGCAGCCCACTTGCTGTGGCTGCTGACGGGATCGACCGAGAGGCCAATGACTTTGGCTCCGCGTTTGGCGAACTCGCCTTCGAGATTGGCGACCGCACCGAGTTCGGTGGTGCAGACGGGGGTAAAGTCCTTGGGGTGCGAGAAGAGAACCGCCCAGCTGTCGCCGATCCAGTCGTGAAAGTGAAGGGTGCCCTGGGTGGTTTCAGCGGTAAAGTCAGGTGCTGTGTCGTTGATGCGGAGGGACATGGTCGAATCAGCCTCGTTTACGGTTCAGTTCATTTCAATGTGGAGCGGAGAGCATCGGTTTCGGAGCAAGAGAAAACCCACCGGACTCGGGCCTCGGTGGGTTTGGATGCTGCGGACGATGCGAACGGCTTCGACCGACTCAGACACCCAACCCGGGGCGGAGACAGCGACAGCAGGTCGAGATGGAGGTGGTGAAAGTCATTGCTGAAGTGTGCCGCTGCCAGCGGCGCTGGCTGAACCCGTTTGGCCCATTGCGGTCTAATGAAACGATACGACTGCGGGCAGTGTGTGTCAAACGTTGCAGGGGTGGGGCAGGATCTCAGGCGTAAAACAGATCTCCGCGATGCCAACGGGAGGGGCATGGTCGCCACACGAAAGGGTGGTGGCCTGCAAAGACGGGGAGCCCGCCTTGAGGCCGGCGGGACGCGGCAGAATGGAAGGGGAGGCGGCGATGCGTGAGCTGGCGTATGCGGTGTTGGATGTGTTTGCGGAGCGGGAGTTTGAGGGCAACCAGCTGGCGGTGTTTGCGGACGGGACGGGGTTGACGGACGGGCAGATGCAGACCCTTGCGCGGGAGATGAACCTGTCAGAGACGGTGTTTGTGCTGCCGCGGCCGGTAGCAGTCGAGCGGGAGCGTGGCGTGCGGGTGCGGATCTTTACGACCGAAGAGGAGCTGCCGTTTGCCGGGCACCCGACTCTGGGAACGGCGACATGGGTCCGGCTGACGCATCCAGAGTTCCAGGGGAACGAAACGATTGTGCTCGAGGAGAATGTGGGGCCGATTCCGGTGCGTTTTGCCGAGGAGGACGAGCGGCCGGGGATGTTCGGCACGATGCGGCAGAACGATCCCGTCTTTCGCGCGGTGGGCGGGCAGGGGTGGCCGACGCAGCAGGAGTTTGCCGAGGCGCTGGGGCTGACGGAGGGTGACATAGGCTTCGCGGACGCGGAAGAGGCTCCGGTACAGGTCGTGTCGACCGGCAGCGCGTTCTGCGTGGTGCCGCTGCGGTCGATGGAAGCGATAGGGCGGCTGGCAGTGCTGCAGGCGACGGCAAAGCCATTGCTGGCACAGATAGGTGCGAAGTTCTTTTATTGCCTCGCCCGGGTTGAAGGCGATGGAGAGAAGGCTGTAAGTGCTGCGTGGCATGGGCGGATGCAGTTCCGTAACGGAGAAGATCCGGCGACCGGATCGGCGGCGGGATGCGTGGCGGCATGGCTGGTGCAGCATGGTCTCGCTGAGAGCGGGAAGCCGGTCGTTCTGGAGCAGGGGCTGGAGATGCTTCGGCCAAGCCGGCTCACTGTGCGTGCAACCCATACGGCAAGTGGTGTGACGGAGGTGTTTGTGGCCGGACGCACCATTCCCGTTGCAACCGGACGCCTTTTCCTGCCGTAATGCACTGCGATTTTCACAGCGCGAACGAGGACAAGCTCTGACAGACCGTGAAGTTGCGACGGAGAGCCTGTTCGGCAAGAGCAATCTGACATTAGCTTCGCCTTAACTTCGCTGTTGCATCGGTGGGTGGACGTTCGTAGGCTGAGCTTCAAGTTGCTGAGGTGCGGCGCAATGCCGCACTTCGGAGACTCTGGATCTTTCGCCTGATTTACCACAATTTGAGCTGAGAGACACCGCTCTGCGCTGCAGACGGCGAGCCGCTCATGGACTCGGCACCGAGACTGCTCTCGACGGATGAAACCTTTCTATTTTCGAAGGGCAACATCTGACGGGACACTGACGGCGCCGCGAGCACCTGTGAGGGCTGCCTGGCAACCTGCTTCGGCAGGCGGACTCTCTCGCACCCACGGTCCGGCCGTTCTGGCTGGCGCGGTGGACCTGTCCCTGACAGGCCTGAGGAGAGCTTCGCGCTTCTCCAATAGGGCGCTTCCTGGCAGTCGCCCCCGCTCGCTCGTTTCCGAGCGTCCGGCCGTGGAGAAAGCTCGTCACGTACCTCCATGGCCCGTCGCTTACCCGCGGCGGGTCGCAGGAGGTCCATCGCCCACGGCAAGCCGCAACGGCTTGCCCGTGGGAGAAGTGAGACTGCATGCGGCCCAAGAAGACGATTTTGTGTGTGGACGACAACGAACAGGTGTTGTCGGTACGAACTTTTCTGTTAGAAACACGGGGCTACAGGGTGCTTGCAATACGCACAGCGCGGGAGGCGCTTGAGACCATCGAGGGTGCGTTGCCGGGTACGATTGATCTGCTGCTGTGCGATCTGCTGATGCCGGGAATGGACGGCAACGAGCTTGTGCGGCGGGCGAAGGGACTGCATCCCGGGCTGCCGGCGATGATCGTCTCAGGAACGGTGAACTCGTTTGACCGGGCGGGGAATGCCGACGTCTTTTTGCCGAAGGGCGCGTGCTCGCCGGCGGAGATGATCGAACGGATCCGGGTGCTGGTGGCACGAAAGCGCGGGCCAAAGAAGCAGGGCACGCTCGGAGCAGTGAGCGCCATGGTGCGCGTCGCCGTAGCAAGCTGACCGGCAGGGCTGAGGTCCAGAGGACAAGCGGAGCCCCGTTTCACTGCGCTCGTTGGAGGGAGGCAGGGACAAGATTCTGCTCTGCCCAGAGTAGCGACCGAATACTTCGCGGTTTGCGAGTGCAGGATGCACGTGAGATGTCGTGACCGGGCATCGCTGCAGTAAAGGCAAGGCTCCAAGGAAGTATGTCGAATGCAATGCTGGCGGAGATGTCGGATCGGTTCGAAGGCGAGTTGGTGGCGGAAGCGGCGGTGCATCCGCAGACGTTGCCCGGAGAACTGGTAGCAGGGAAGTTGTGGCGCCCGCGGCGGGTGCTGATTACGCCGGACGCGTACGCTCTGCCGCATGGGCGCCGGATGCTGGAGCGGGCCGAGGGGTTTGGAGCTTCGGTAGTGCGGTTGTCCGCGAACCGGCTGACGAGCTTTAACGCGGAGACGCCAGGCAAGAGCTATGCGCTGGCGAAGTCGACGTTTGCGATCGTGGTGTCGCCGCCGGGCGCGCGCAAGCTGCAGCCGATCCCGCCGTCTGCGGACTGGCAGTTCCATGTAGCGCAGGGATGCCCGGCGCATTGCCAGTACTGCTATCTGGCGGGATCGCTGAGCGGAGCGCCGGTGACACGGGCATACGCAAACCTGCCGGAGATTCTGGAGGGCTTGCGGAGCTATGCGGGATCGGGGCAGGTGACGTCAAAGTCGCGCGACCGGGCTCAGGAGGGAACGACATTTGAGTCTTCGTGCTACACGGATCCGCTCGGGATCGAGCATCTGACGGGCGCTCTGGAGGAGGCGATACGGTTCTTCGGGGAGTGGGACGCGCCGGTACAGCTGCGGTGGACAACAAAGTTCGACGCAGTAGGCGGTTTAGCAAAGCTGCCGCACAACGGTCGCACGCGGGTGCGCTTCAGCGTGAATGCGGCGGCGGTGTCGCGGGACTTTGAGGGAGGAACCGCGAGTGTGGCACAGCGATTGCGCGCGCTGGGGACGATGGCGCGCGCGGGTTATCCCGTCGGTCTCACGGTCGCGCCGATCATGCCCGTCGAGGGATGGCGGGAGCAGTATCGCAGTCTCTTCGAAAATGTGCGCGATGTTGTTACAGATGTGGCAGGGCTGGATCTAACAGTGGAGTTGATCACGCACCGGTTTACGCCGGGGTCGAAGGAGGTGCTGCTCGGCTGGTACCCGAAGACGACGCTCGATCTGCGGGAGGAGGCGCGGACGGAGAAGCGGAACAAGTTTGGCGGGTTCAAGTATGTGTACCCGAAGGACTCGATGGGGGAGATGCGGGCGTGGTTTGAGGAGACGATTGATGAGGTGCTGGCCGGAGCGCGGATCCTGTACTGGACGTGATTTCTTGGTGCGGTAGGCGATATCGGCAGAGAAGCAGATCCCTACGGGATGACAACAAAAGATGCGGGATTCGGTGCGGTGGCGGGAGGAGCAGGTCCCTCCACTCGCGTTGCTCGTTCGGGATGACAGGGCAGGAATGGGCGAGATCACACGGTTAGGCTTCTACGAGGCCGTAGCGGCGCTGCCATTGCTCGCGGAGGCGGGACCAGACGGCTTCCTGTTCTGTCTGCGAAATTGCAGGGTTGGGCGCGGCGGCGAAGGTTTGGGCCTCGGTGCGGGCGAGTTCGAGAAGGGCGCGGTCGCGGAGGAGGTTGGCGACGCGGAGCTCCGGGGTGCCGGCCTGGCGGGTGCCGAAGAACTCGCCGGGGCCTCGCTGCTGGAGGTCGAACTCTGCAAGCGCAAAGCCGTCGGTGGTGGAGACGAGGGCATCGAGGCGGGCTTCGGCGGCCTCGGAGACGCGATCGCCGGTGACGAGGAGGCAGTAGCTTTTGTTGGCGCCGCGGCCGACGCGGCCGCGCAACTGATGGAGCTGCGAGAGGCCGAAGCGCTCGGCGTGATCGATGACCATGAGGGTTGCGTTGGGGACGTCGACCCCAACCTCGATGACGGTGGTGGCGACGAGGACGTCGAGATCGCCGCGGGCGAAGTGGCGCATGGTGATCTCTTTCTCCGACGGAGTGAGCCGGCCGTGAAGAAGGCCCAGGCGGAGGCCGGCGAGGGCGCCCGTGCGGAGCTCGTCGTACATGTCGGCGGCGGCGCGAAGCTTTTGTTTGGGGAAGAGCGGGGCGGCTTTGGCGGCTTTCTTATTTGTAACTTCTCTTGCCCGCTTCGTCGTGGGTTTAGAGCTGCGACCCTTTGCTTCGGCGATGAGGCGGGTGGCTATGGGATCTGGGGCGGGGTGGCTGGCGGAGGCTTTACCGGACGAACCCACCCTTGACGATGAGGCCGTCGTGGATGGGGCACCCGGCCTTTGGCGTGGCTGTCCTGGAAGGTCACCGGGGGAGCCCACCCGTGACGACGAAGCTGTCATGGATGGGGTACCCGCTTTGCGGGCGGCGGCGGGAAGGCTGGTGGCGGACGTGTCGGCTTCTTCGTCGTGGGCGAAGTCGAGCTCGGCCTGATCTTCGTTGGCGCCTTCGATGATCGGGTAGACGATGTAGGCCTGGCGGCCGGCGGTGACCTGTTTGCGAAGAAAGGTCCAGACGTCGTTCATGCGCCCGTGCGAGGTGCGGCGGGTGGTGATGGGGGTGCGGCCGGGCGGGAGCTCATCGATGACGGAGGCGTCGAGGTCGCCGTACATCGTGAGCGCGAGGGTGCGGGGGATGGGGGTGGCGGTCATGACGAGAGTGTCAGGCTCGCCGGGGGTGGCCGCCTTTTCACCGGCGGCGGTATCGGGTTTGCGCATCAGGCGGAAGCGCTGCTGGACGCCGAAGCGGTGCTGCTCGTCGATGATGACCAGGCCGAGATTGTCGAACTCGACCTTGTCTTCGATGAGGGCGTGGGTGCCGATGGCGAGGTGCGCAATGCCGCGCGCGATGCGGCCGCGAGCCTCACGCTTGGTGGCGGTGTCGAGCGAGCCGGTGAGCAGCGTGACACGGTAGGGTTTGCCGGTGCGGGGGCTGATGGCTTCGGCGAGGAGCTTCCTGGCGGCGAGATAGTGCTGCGTGGCGAGGATCTCGGTGGGGGTCATAAGGGCGACCTGGAAGCCGTTCTCAATGGCGATGAGGGCGGACTGGATGGCGACGATCGTCTTTCCCGACCCGACGTCGCCCTGGAGCAACCGGCGCATGGGCTGGGGGCGGCGCATGTCGGCGGCGATCTCACCGAGGACGCGTTTCTGGGCGGCGGTGGGATGGAAAGGAAGGACCTGTTTGAGGGCGCGGCGGACGGATTCATTTGTAATGAAGGTGGTGCCTTGTCGCTCGCGGAGGCGGCGCCGCTTGAGCTCGAGGCCGAGCTCGAGGAAGAAGAACTCTTCAAAGACAAGGCGGCGATGGGCGGGGGTCGTGGAGGCGATGAGATCGAGCATAGGGGTGCCGGGCTCGGGGAAGTGGACCTGGCGGAGGGCGGTGAGGCGAGGGGGGAGGTTGAGGCGGGTGAGGAGGGCTTGGGGGAGAGTTTCGGACGTGGGTGAGGGCACGGTCGCGCTGGCGCGCGAGGGCCCACTCATGACGATGGAACTGTCATGAATGGGGCACCCGTCTTCGGCCTGGCTGTTCGAGCTCCGGGGCCCATTTTCGGCCTGGCTCTTTGAGATCTGGCGTGGGGTGAGGTCTTCGAAGATGTGCCACAGGACGCGGCGGAGCCATCGGGAGGTGAGGCGGGCTCCCCAGGCGGTGGTGCCGCCGAGCGTTTCGTAGACGGGGACGATGCGGTCGACTTCGAGCGTTACATATTTTTCATCAGGAGAGCCGGGGGCGGGGAGGAGCTTGAACTGCGGCTGGATCATCTTGAGGCGGCCGGCGGTAGACCGGGAGGCTTCAAGCTGGCCATAGAGGGCAACCATGGCGCCGAGGGGGAAACGGTCTTTCAGATAGGCGCCATTGAACCACATGCATTTGATGGTGGAGGTGCCCTGGCCGACTGTCATCTCAAAGAGAGGCATGCGGGTGGTGCGGAGGAGGCTGGAGCCGCGGACCTCGCCGATGACCGAGGCCATGGTGCCGGCTTTGAGATCGGCGATCGGCTGGGGATGGAGGCGGTCTTCGTAGCGGAAGGGAAGGTGATAGAGAAGGTCTTCAACAGTGTGGAGGTCGCGACGGGCGAGCTCGACGGCGACGCGCTCGCCGATGCGCTTGACGTAGCGGAGGGGTGTGGAGAGCTCAAGCACAGGCTTGATGGTAGCGCGTTCGAGGAGTCCGGCTTATGGACGAGAGCGACGCCCGTGACTTCTGCTTACGAACCAATTTCGAGGATGATGGATCCAGTGCCGGCGCTGCTGGCGTACTCGCGATGCGCCTGCTGGATCTCATCGAGCTTGAAGGTGGCCTTGATGGGGACGGAGATGCTGCCGGATTGAAGAAGGGCGAAGAGCTGCTCGAGATCAGGTTTAAAGTGCTTCGAGTTGCGGGTGAGGCCGTAGAAAGTGGTTCGCTTGCCGGTCCAGAAGAACAGGTTTCGGGCCAAGAGCTTGAGAATAACGGGGAGGGCAGGCCGGCGAGCAGTCTTGGTGACTGCGGGCAGGTTCATACCATAGGCGACGAGAATGCCACCTTTTCTCAGGATGGAGAAGGACTGGTCGAAGCTTTCGTAGCCCAACGGATCGAAGACGGCATCGGCGCCGCCCCGTTGCTGCATGATGCTGATCCAGTCCTTCGACTTGTAGTCAAAGGAGGTTGCGCCGCGACGGCTGAGCTCGTCGTGTTTGCTGGGTGAGGCGGTGCCGAAGACCTCTGCGCCCTGGAGCTTCGCAAGCTGGAGAAGAGAACCGCCAACTCCGCCGCTGAGCCCGTGGATAAAGATCGTCTGACCAGATTTGATCTTTGCGGCGCGATGCAGCATCTGGTAGGCGGTGACCCAGTCAAGCGGCAGAGCGACCGCCGCTTTAAGGTCTATGCCGTCCGGCACGCGAGCTAGGAAACGCTCCGGCAGATTGATGCGCTCGGCCTGGCCTTCGTACTTGGAGAGGCAGACGACACGCTCGCCAACCCTAAAGGTTGAGGCACCCTTTCCGTTGAGGAGGACACGGCCTAGAACGGTGTAGCCGGGGGTGAGTGGGGCTTTCCTCTGAAAGGGATAGGTGCCGCGACGCATGTTGACGTCGGAGCCGGAGACAATCGACAAATCAACGGCGAGCTGGACCTCCCTCGGCTTCGGATCCGGGAGATCGCTTTCGACGATGGCCAGTTTGCTTTCGTCGCCGAATGCGGTGATCTGTACCTTCCTGATGATCGACATGATGGAGCTCCTCCGGGCTGGGTCGAAGTCTGGCTGCCATGCTGGGCACTCAGAGGGACAGCGGCGCAACAGTACCACATGGGATGGGCGGGATTCCAGCTCAGGGAGGGGTCTGTACGACGCAGCTAACATGGGTCTGCCGAACCCCGGAGGAGCAAGGTGGCCGCTGCTAAACTTTGAGATGAGAGTGTCTGGAGTGGTGTGTGCCGATGGCTGCTGGATTCGCGCCGATTGTTGAGCTTGTGGATGTGTCGAAGAGCTACGACACGAAGAAGGCGGTGCGCGGGGTGAGCCTGCGGATTGAGCCGGGGACTATGTTCGGGCTGCTCGGGCCAAACGGGTCAGGAAAGACGAGCTCGATCCGAATGATGATCGGGATCACAGTGCCGGATTCGGGTGAGGTGCGGCTGTTTGGGCAGCCGTTTACGCGGGCGGCGCTGAAGCGAGTGGGATATCTGCCGGAAGAACGCGGACTTTATAAGAAGATGAAGGTGCTGGATCAGCTGGTATTTCTAGGGCAGCTGCACGGGTTGAGCGCGAGAACGGCGGAGACGCGGGCGCAGGGCTGGTGCGAGCGGATGGAGATCACCGAAGCTATGCCGAAGAAGACGGAGGAGCTTTCGAAGGGCATGCAGCAGAAGATTCAGTTCATCGCATCGCTGCTGCACGAGCCGGAGCTGATCATTATGGATGAGCCGTTTTCCGGGCTCGATCCGGTCAACGGCAAACTACTGCAGGACACGCTGGTAGAGCTGCGCGCGGCAGGCAAGGCAATCGTGTTCTCAACGCACCGCATGGATCAGGCAGAGAAGCTGTGCGACTCCATGGCACTGATCAGCCGGGGCGAGGTGGTGCTCTCCGGAGCGATGCGCGAGGTGAAGGGCCTTTACCCGCGGAACCGGGTGGAGGTGCTGTTTGAGGGTGATGACAGCTTTTTGCGGCATCCGTCCATCGCCGAGGTGACGAACTACTCAGGGCATGCGGAGATCCGGTTGAAGACAGTGGACGGGGTGGAGCCGGATGCGCAGCCGCTGCTCGCCGAGGCGGTAGGGCGGGGAACACGGATTCTCCGGTTTGAGGTGAAGGAGCCGACGCTCGAGGAGATCTTCATCGAGAAGGTCGGCTCGGGTGGGCTGGAGCAGGTGGAAACAGACCGGCGCACGGCTGTGACGCGAGGTGCTGTGCATGCATAATGTCTGGCTGATCGCGAAGCGGGAGTACCTGGAGCGGATCCGCACGAAGGCGTTCCTGGTGATGACAGTGCTGATTCCGCTGCTGATGATCGGTGGGATTGTGGGGACGGCGATTGCGGGACGATCGCAGCAGTCGAACTCGCACATCGCGGTGGTGTCACCGGACCTGGATCTGGCGACGGATCTGCAGAAGGAGCTCGAGCACGGACGGAACAGCAAGATGCTGGTGGATGTAATCTCGCCGGCGGCGGCGGATACACGGACGGTGCTTGACAGCGAGCTGAGCAACCGGCAGCTTGATGGGTATCTTTGGATTACGGCGCAGAAAACGACGGGGGCGCGTCCGACATTTACCTATACACCGCGGTCGCGGGCGGACATCGTGACGCGCGGAACGATTGTGGAGGCACTCTCGACGGTGCTGACGCGCGAGGGTCTGGCGCACAAGGGCATGGGCTCGGCCGACGTGGATGCGTTAATGGCGCCGGTGCGGCTGGACAGCTCGCAGGCAGGAAAGAACGACAGCTCTGAAGGCGCGTTCTATTCAGCATATGTGCTGTTCTTCCTGATGTACTTTGTGATCATGCTGTACGGAATGAATGTGGCGCGATCCATCATTGAGGAGAAGACATCGCGCATCTTTGAGGTGCTGCTGGCGACGATCAGGCCGGAGGAGATGATGGCCGGCAAGGTCATCGGTGTGGGATCGGTCGGTCTCACGCAGGTGGGAATCTGGCTGCTCACGGCGGTGATTCTCACGGCGACGCCGCTGGTCTCGCGCTTGACCGGAGCGGATGTGCACGTGGCGCTCTCGGCGACGCAGATCGTGTTCTTCCTCATTTATTTCCTGCTGGGCTACCTGCTGTACTCGTCGATTGCGGCGGCGCTGGGGGCGATGACGAACTCCGAGCAGGAGCTGCAGCAGCTGAACATGTTTCTGGTGCTGCCGCTGGCGCTGTGCATGTTTGGACTCGGCTTTGTCATTCCGAATTCGGATGGATTGGTAGCGCGGGTAATGTCGATGACACCGTTCTTCGCGCCGCTGATTATGTATATGCGGATCTCGATCAAGATGCCGCCGGTGTGGGAGATCGGGGTCTCGATCACGCTGACGGTGGCGACGATCTGGGCGATCCTCTGGGTGGCGAGCCGGATTTACCGGGTCGGCATTCTGATGTACGGCAAGAAGCCGAATGTGAGTGAGGTTCTGCGCTGGCTGAAGTACAGCTAGGAGCAGCAGCTTAGGCATGCGAGAACGGAGCGCAACGGACGCGAGGGACGAAAGGATCGCGGCGGCTGCCGGGCGAGCACGCGCATTTTCGGCAAAGCAGAGGGTGATGCTGGCGGTGGTGCCGAGAGTGGTCAGTGGGGTCATCCGGCTGCTGGGAGCGACGCTGCGGTTTGAGGAGGTGTGCGCGCCGGGGGTGACGGTGGGCGACCGGATTGCCGGGCCGACAGTGTTTTGTTTCTGGCATCGATCGCTGCTGCTGGCGGCCTACCGGTTCCGCGGGCTGGGGATCGCTATTCTGATCAGCCGGAGCTTCGATGGGGAGCTCATTGCGCGGACGGTGGAGCGGCTGGGTTTCATGGCAGTGCGCGGGTCGAGTTCGCGCGGGGGAAGTGTGGGACTGCGGGGGATGGAGCGGGCATACGCTGCCGGGCGGATCTGCGCGTTCACGGCGGATGGGCCGAAGGGGCCGGCGGAGGTGGCGAAGGCCGGAGCGGTGCAGCTGGCGCAGCTTGCCGGGGCGGAGTGGGTGGGGGCGTTCGAGCTGATGGCAGAGCGATCCTGGCGGCTGCGAAGCTGGGATCGGTTTGTCATTCCGAAGCCGTTTTCGCGGGTGCGCGTGAGCTGGCCGGTGCATGCGAGGGCAGAGCTGGCGGCGGTACAGCTGGCGCTTGATAAGGCGGTGCGGCTGGCTGCGAAGCCAGAGCATCGCGGCTGAGCTGGCGCGGACCGATCGTGCAAGGTGCTTCCGTGGCAGGTTCTCCGGGACCTTAGACTAGGACTGTGCTGGTTTCGGAGTTTGGATTTGATCTACCGGAAGATCTTATTGCGCAGACGCCACCGGCGGTGCGGGGGGCGAGCCGGATGCTGGTGGTGGATCGGGCCACGGGCGGATTTGTGGATGATGTGTTCCTGAGCCTGCCGGACCGTCTGCGGGCGGGCGATCTGCTGGTGCTGAATGACTCGCGGGTGCTGCCCGGGCGATTGCTGGCACGGCGAGCCGGGTTGCGGACGCAGGAGGGGTCGCCGGAGCCGACTGGCGCCGTGGAGGTACTGCTGACGTCGGCAGTCGGTGAGAACGAGTGGGAGGCGCTGGTGCGGCCGGCGAAGAAGTTAACGGTGGGAGAACGGCTGCTCTTTGCGGACAATGCGGGCGTGGTGGTGCTGCGGGCCGAGGTGATCGGCGCGGGGGAGTTCGGCGAGCGGCGGCTGCGGTTCGAGCCGGTGGCGGACTTCTTTGAGGTCCTGGAGCGGATCGGGTCTTTGCCGTTGCCGCCGTACATTCGACGGAGGCGAGATGCGTTGAATACGGCAGAGGATCGGGAGCGGTACCAGACCGTGTATGCGCAGGCTCAGGGAGGCGAGGAGTACCGGTCGGCGGCGGCACCTACGGCCGGGTTGCACTTCACACCGGAGGTCTTGCGGGCGCTTGCAGCGCGCGGGGTCGAGGTGGTGCGGGTGACGCTGCAGGTCGGGCTGGGAACGTTCCAGCCGGTGCGGGTAGCAGCGCTCAAGGACATCCGGCTGCATGCGGAGCGGTACACGTTGCCCGAGGAGACCGCGTCGGCGGTGAACCGGGCGCGACGCGAGGGCAGGCGAGTGGTGGCGGCGGGAACGACGGTGACGCGGACGCTGGAGCATTGTGCCCTTGAAGCAGAGCGGGCGGGGACGGGAGAGTTGGCGGAGCACTCGGGGGAGACAAGTGTGTTTCTGTCGCCGGGGTACCGGTTCCGGGTTGTGACTGGATTGCTCACGAACTTCCATTTGCCGGAGTCAACGCTGCTGATGCTGGTCAGCGCGTTTGCGGGCAAGGGTCACGTGCTGGCGGCGTACACACATGCAGTTCGGGAGCGGTACCGCTTCTTCAGTTATGGCGATTGCATGCTGTTGCTGTAGAGCTTCGGTGCGCTCTGCCGGACGTTCCCCCCTCCCCCGCATTTTTGCGACAAAATCCTCAAAACAATTGACTTAGCCTTGGACCGTAGCCTTCCGCGATATGGAGGCTGATCCCGAACGAGTTGCGGGAGCTGTCCCTTCTGCCGCGTTAGGCCAGTTCCAGAGTACAAAGCAGGCGGTGCATGTTGCGCCATGCCGCATTGCGCCGGAGGGGATGGTGTCATCCTAGAGGGTATGGCGACGAAGAAGACGACGAAGCGGGAGCCGGTTGGCTCGGGCATGGGAACGGTGGTGGAAGCGGCGGCGGCTCGGGCGGCGGCGATGAGTGCGGCGGCGGGCGCGGGCGCGAATGGCGGGAAGCCGCCCATCTACCTGCTGGACTCGATGGCGTTTATCTTTCGCGCGTACCACGCGATGCAGCGATCGCGGCCGATGTCGACGCGGACGGGGATTCCGACGGCAGCGACGTATGTGTTCGTGAACATGATCAACAAGCTGCGCAAGGACTTCGCGCCGGAGTATATGGCGGCGGTGTATGACGTGGGCGCGCCGGTGCACCGCAACGAGATGGCCGCGCAGATGAAGGACGTGAAGAAGTTCAACATCAAGACGCAGCAGTTTGAGACGGTCGAGTATGGCGGGTACAAGGCGAATCGCACAGAGACCCCGCCGGATCTGATTCTGCAGCAGCCATATATCCGGCGGGCGCTCGATGCGTTCCGGATTCCGATTCTGAGTTATGCCGGATTTGAGGCGGATGACGTGATCGGGACGTTGAGCTGCAAGTTGTCTGCGCTGGGGCATAAAGTTTTCGTGGTGTCGTCCGATAAGGACATGATGCAGCTGGTGAACGCGGACGTGAGCATTCTGAACCCGACGAAGGACAACCTCATCCTGGATGCGGCGGGCGTGGAGACAGTGCTGGGGGTACCGCCGGAGCGGGTGATTGACGTGATGGCGCTGCGCGGGGATGCGATCGACAACATACCGGGTGCGCCGGGGATCGGAGACAAGGGATCAGTCGAGTTGATTCAGCAGTTCGGGTCGGTCGAGGCGGCGCTCGACCGGGCGGAAGAGGTCAAGAAGAAAACGTATCGGGAGTCGTTACAAAATAATCGCGAGAATATTCTGCTCTCGAAGGAGCTGGTGACGATCCACAACAGCGTGCCGATTGAGTACTCGATCGACGACATGCGGACGCAGCCGATTGACATGTCCGCCTGCCGGGTGCTGTTTGCGGAGCTGGAGTTTACGACGCTGCTGAAGGAGCTGGCGCCGGATGTTGACACCACGCCGGTGACATTCAACACGCGGCCCACGGATGCGGAGATTGCGGCTGTGCTCGAGGAGGCGCAAGCGGGTGGCGGGCTGGCGATTGCGACAGCCGAGGACGCGCAGACGCTGGCGGAGGAGATGCGGGCGGAGCCGGCGGAGGGTGAGGACGAGGCAGAGCCGGAGCCGGTGGAGCCGGAGACGATGAGTCTGTTTGGGACCGGACCTGCGGAGCCGGTGGCGGACGTGAAGGTTGCTGACCGGGTATGCCGGGTGGGTCTGGCGGCAAAGCCGGAGATGGCGCTTGAGGTCGGGATCGATGCGCCCGGGGTGCGCGAGGCGCTCGAGGACGCGGCTCTGCCGAAGCATGTGCATGACCTGAAGGCGGTGACGCGGGCGCTGGCGGCACAGGGTGTGGAGCTCGGAGGAGAAGTTTCGGATGTGATGCTATGGAGCTACCTGGTGAACCCGACGCATGGCTCGCACACACTGGCGGATGTGGCGGCGCGAAGCTCGAACCGGGCGCTGACGCATGCGCCGGAGACGCTGCTGGCGGAGTCGGCGAGCGCAGTGGAGCGGCTGGTGGGGACGCTGGGCGAGCAGATGGCGGACGCGACGGACGCAGCAAGCGGGCGGGCGGGCGAGGGCGGAGGCGAGCGGGCGCGGCTGGAGGATGTCTACAAGACGATGGATCTGCCGCTGGTGCCGGTGCTCCTGCGGATGGAGCAGGTTGGCGTCCGCGTGGACCCGGAGTTCCTGCGGGAGATGAGCTCGCGGCTGACCGTGGATATGGACACTCTGGCCGAGAAGATCTACGAGGGATCAGGGCATCGGTTCAACATCAACTCGCCGAAGCAGCTGGGAGATGTGCTGTTCAACAAGATGAACCTGGCAAAGCCGATGAAGTACGGCAAGGGCAAGGTGATCTCGACGGCGCAGGATGTGCTGGAGGAGCTGGCCGAGAAGCATCCGGTGCCGATGCAGGTGCTGGAATATCGGCAGCTGGCGAAGCTGAAGAGCAACTATCTGGACCAGCTGCCGGGGCTTGCGGACAAGGACGGGCGGGTGCATACGACCTTCAATCAGGTGGGCACGTCAACCGGGCGGCTCTCCAGTACGAATCCGAATCTGCAGAACATACCAACGCGGACAGCGCTGGGACGGGAGATCCGGAAGGCGTTTATCGCGGCGCCGGGAAATCTGCTGATGAGTGCGGATTACTCGCAGATTGAGCTGCGACTGATGGCGCACTTCTCGCAGGATCCGCTGCTGCTGGACGCGTACAGGACGGGCAAGGATATTCACACGCTGACAGCGGCGGAGGTCTTCGAGGTGGACGCCGAGACCATGGACAAGGAGACGCGGGCGCGGGCGAAGGCGGTGAACTTCGGCATTGTGTACGGGATCAGCCCCTTCGGGCTGGCGGTGCAGCTGGGGATCGACCAGAAGGTAGCGCGGGAGTATATCGAGCGGTATTTTCAGCGGTATAAGGGCGTGCGTGGGTTCATTGATGAAACGTTAGACACGGTGCGGCGTGAAGGTGCGGTGCGGACCTTCTTTGGTCGGGTGCGGCCTATTCCGGACATCCAATCGCGCAACCCGAACATGCGGGGGTTTGCGGAGCGGACGGCGGTAAACACGCCGCTGCAGGGGACGGCAGCGGATCTGATCAAGCTGGCGATGATCAAGCTCGACGCGGAGATCCGGGCGCGAAAGCTGAAGAGCGTGGTGACGCTGCAGGTGCATGATGAATTGCTGTTCGATGTGGTGCCGCAGGAGCGCGGGGAGATGGAGGCGCTGGTGAAGCAGGAGATGGAACATGTGGCGGAGTTCTCCGTGCCGATCGTGGCGGACGTGGGTGTGGGAGAGAACTGGCGGGACATCAAATAAGAGATAGCTTAGGGCGGGCGGCGGTGGGTACCGGGCGACCAGGTTAGGCGCACGGGATTACGCAGGGTGCATTTCGATCGTAATAAGAACAACGGCGACCGCGGCGAGAGCCATGCCGAGGGCCTGCTGGCGTCCGGGACGCTCGTGCAGGAGCCAGCCTGCCAAAAGGATGGTGGAGGCGGGATAGAGCGAGGCGAGTACAGCGGCCACGTCCAGCCGGCCGGCACGCGCTGCCGCGATGTAGAAGAGGTTGCCGGCGGTATCGAGCAGGGCGGTGGCGAGGGCCCACTGCACGGCACTGCGGGTGAGCCAGTTCGCCGCTGGCTCGGCAACCGCCGTCGCGGCTTGCGATCGGGTGATGCTCCAGACCATGCCGGCAAGGCAGACCGAGATGCTGACCGAGCGGCTGAGCGCAAGCGGCCACAGAACGCCGGCCGATCCAGCCATCCGCAGAGCGACGAAGTAGAGGCCGAAGCCAAGGCCGGCGGCGATCGAGAGAAGCAGCGTGCCGGAGGGCGTGGGGGCCTGCTTTGGACCGCTGGCGATCAACCAGATGGCTCCCGCTGCAATGACGAAGCCGACCAGATGCAGCGGTGCGGGAGCGCCTTCGAGCACGCTCGAGACGAGGGAGGGAATGGCCGCGGCGAGCAGGCCGCTGATCGCCGCGGAGGCCCCCATGGCCCCGCGGGCGAGACAGATATAGAAGCAGAGAACGGATGTTCCGCCGAGCAGGCCGGCGGAGAGTCCCCAGAGAAGCGGCACCCGGGCGGGAAGGGCGTCGTGGCGAAGTGAGATGGCAAGAAGCAGCGCGGCGAGGCTGGCGCTATGGCTGAGCAGGACGGTTCGGAGCGCGGCCTGCAGGGTTCCGCCGGCCCGTTTAACACTCATGCCGCCGGCAAAGTCTCCGCCGCCCCAGCAGAGAGCGGCGGTAAGCGCCAGGGCAGCATTGCCCCCCAGCAGGGCACGGAGGAGGTTCAAGGCAGCAGGGCTACTGGGCCGCGACAGGGGTCGGGCGTGGGGAGGTGGCTTGCGCTGTCGGGTAGTAGCCGTCTTTGGCGATGACCGTCAGATTTGGCCGAAGAACCTTGACCTCGACTTTGCGGAACTTGTCATCGATGAAGGGCTCGTGCGAGTAGTAGCCGATGGTGTACTGATTGCGGACCTGCTCGGCGATCTTGGCGAAGCTGGCCTCGATTCCTTTCTGGCGGAACTCGGGGTCGGTCTGCCCGCCAGTCGCAGAGGTGTAAACGGGCAGCAGGTTGTCGCGCATCTGGAGCGGCAGGTGCAACTTGTCGAGGAAGCCCTCGCCCTTGATGGTGGGCAGGCCGTGCACAAGGGTGGCGTAGACGGCGATCTTATTGGTTTGGAGGTAGCGGATGACCTCCTTGGTCTTGGCGGTCGAGCCGTACTCCTTGCCGTCCGAAATGACGTAGATGATGCGGCGGCGGCCCTTGCCGGCGTGGGTGAGGGTCTTCGCAGCTTCGAGGATGGCGTCGTTGAGGGTGTGGACGTCTCTCGGCACGTTGATGATGCCGCTCTGCGTCGTGCCATGGCCAGGATTGGTGAGCGGCATGGTGTTCATCTGGGCGTTGTTGTTCAGGTTTATGTTGCTGCCGAGCGCGGAGCCGGCGTCGTAGAACATGGGCTCGCGACCGACGCTCTTGGATTGCTCGAGCACAGCGGAGAGCCGGGCGCTCTGGGCGGCGGTGAAGTCCGTGCGCATGCGGGGCCCGTTGTTATAGGTGAAGACGGCGATCTCGTCGTACGGGGTAAAGGCGCCCTGCAGCGCGGCAAGCGAGTTGTTGATCTTGGTCATCTCGTCAAAGGTGACGCTCTGATCGATAACAAGCGCGACCGAGAGCGGCGCGGCGTCTGTCGTGTAAACCGCCATGTGCTGGCGGAGGTTATTCTCGTAGACACGAACCTCACGCCAGGTGATGCCGGGGACGAGCTGGTTCTTTGAGTCCTTGACCGTGAAGGGGATTTCGACGAAGTTGGTGCGAGTGCTGAAGGTGGTGATGGCACCCTGGCCCTGGCCGGCGGCGGGCAACTCGGGGGGCGTGCCGTCATCCGGATTGGCGGCAGTCGCGGGTGTGCTGGAGGGAAGCGAGGCGCCGGGAGTCTGTGTCTGGAAGTCATCCGGTGCCGGGGCCGGAGTCGATGTCTGCGGCGCTGCGGTCTGCGGCGTTGCGGGAGTCGTGCCGGTTCCGGGTGCAATGGTGCCGTAACTCGGAAGAGATGTCTGCGGCCGGGGTGCATCGGGAACGGATCCTGATTGCTGCGGCGAGTCAGGCAGGGTGCTCCCCTGCTGCTGCGCAAATCCTGCGAGTGAGACCGCCAAGAACCCTGCAATGACGCTTTGCCTTACCACTGGTGAGATCCCCCGAGCTGCGCCGCCTTCTGGCGAGAGGCAACTATGTCACAGAAGTACAGCTTATCAGTGGAGGCACGCGGGTTAGGCTTCGCGTGCGGCGCGCTGCGGCTGCTTCTTTCCTTTGACGCGATGGAGGGCGGGTACGTTGCGCTTCAGCAGGGGGCGGCTGCTGCCGGTGCCCCTGCTGCCTTCCGGTGGAGTTCCGTCGTCTAACGCTCTATGCCGTCCTTTTCTGCTTCGTCTCTATTCGCCCGGTGCTGCCGGGGTTCTGTTCTGTCAAACCTGATCGCACCTTTTCTGAGCGCTGGTCTGCTGCTGGGTTCGGCCTGCTCGAGTTTCGGGCAGGAGGCGCCGACGCCGGGCGGTCCGCCGCCGCCCAGTACGGCGGCTCCGGAGCAGCAGGACTCCGCCGATACGCAGACCTTCAAGGTGACGGCTAACCTGGTGAACCTCTACTTCTCCGTGCGGGACAAGAACGGCTTCATCACCAATCTGCACAAGGATGACTGCGCGATCACCGAGGACAAGGTGCCGCAGGTCACCAAGCGGTTTACGCAGGAGAAAAACCTGCCGCTGACGATCGGTATCCTGCTGGATACGAGTGGATCACAGCAGAACGTGCTGCCGCTTGAACAGGAGTCGGGTGCGGCATTTCTGAAGGATGTGCTGACAAAGAAGGACGAGGCGTTTCTGATCTCGTTCGATATCAATGTGGATCTGATCTCGGACTACACGAACTCGCCGAGCGAGCTGCGGCGGGCGATGGAGAAGGCCAAGATCAATACCGGGACGGGGTCGGGCTCGGTAACGGGGAACGGGCCCGCACGGGGCACGCTGCTCTACGACGCGGTCTACCTGGCGGCACATGACAAGCTGCGTGCAGAGGCGGGGCGGAAAATCATCGTGATGCTGACGGATGGCGGCGACCAGGGGTCGCAGGAGACGCTGAAGTCGGCGACGGAGGCGGCGCAGAAGTCGAATGCGATCGTGTACGTGATCCTGATTGCGGACCGCGGATTTTACGGCGGCGGCGGCTTCAACCTCGGCTACTCGGGCGACCGCGACATGGAGAAGCTGGCGACCGACACAGGCGGGCGGGTGATCAATGTGGGGAACAACGGCAAGCGGCTGCAGGAGGCGTTTGACCAGATTCAGGACGAGCTGCGGACGCAGTACCTGGCGAGCTATACGCCAACGAACCTGAAGCTGGATGGTGGCTTCCGGACGATTGCGGTGACATGCCAGAAGGGCTATAAGGTGCAGGCGCGCAAGGGGTACTACGCGCTGGCGGATGCGATGCCGAATGACCAGTAGGCTAGGCTGCTGTGGTGGACCGCACACCCCCGCGGGATGACAACAAAAGGCTAATCAGCAAAGCGAAGACAGAAAGACAAGACAAAGGCGACGGGGCGGATGGCAGTCAGGCGGTGATGGCACCAGTGTAGACGGCCATGCCGGCGACAGCGTCGACCCCCATGGCGTCTAGGGCGTCGATCTCGGACTGCTCTCGGATGCCGCCGGCGCAGATGAGCTGGCGGGCGGTGGTGGAGCGAAGGACGGCGGCGACGTCGAGCGGAAAGCCCTGCATCGTGCCTTCGGTGTCGACGTGGGTGTAGAGAAAGGCGCCGCAGAAGTCCTCGAGCCAGGTGATGGCTTCTTCCGGGGTGAGGTCGACGGAGTCCTTCCAGCCTTTGGTGGCGACGCGGCCGGCCCTGGTGTCGACCGAGAAGACGAGGGCGTCTTCGCCGAGGGTCTGCTTGAGAGACGCGGCGAAGGTCTTGTCGACGCCTTTTTCGTTGAACAATGAGCTGCCGTAGATGACGCGCTTCGCGCCGGCGTCGAGCAGGGCCTGGCCGTCTTCAGGCGTGCGGAGACCTCCGCCGACCTGGCAGGGAAGCCGCGAGGTGAAGGTGCGGATGAGGGCGCGATTGTCGCCCTGGCGCATGGCGGCGTCGAGGTCGATCAACTGAACGAGCGGGTACTTTGTGAAGCGCTCGATCCAGGGCTCGAAGTCGTCGAAGGCCAGTTTAAGTTTCTCGCCCTGAACGAGCTGGACGATGCGGCCGCCGAGGAGGTCGATGGAGGGGATGAGCATGGGTGTTCCTTCAGGCTAGCAGGGTAGGCGGACAGGAATGCCGGTGGCGGCGATCTCCTGCTTGAGGGCTCGGGAACTGGTGATGCCGAAGTGGAAGATGCTGGCGGCGAGGGCGGCATCGGCTTTGCCTTCGGCGAAGACCACGGCGAAGTGGTGGGCGGTGCCGCCGCCGCCGGAGGCGATGACGGGGATGGAGACAGCTTCCGAGACGGCGCGGGTGAGGGCGAGGTCGAAGCCGGCACGCGTGCCGTCGGCGTCCATGCTGGTGAGAAGGATTTCGCCGGCGCCGCGCTGCTCGGCTTCCTGGGCCCAGTCGAGCAGGCGCAGGCCGGTGGGTTTGCGGCCGCCGGAGACGAAGACCTCGGCGTCGGCGACGGGGTCGTAGCTGGAGTGAGGCGGACCCGCGCCTCTGCGAGCATCGATGGCGACGATGACGGCCTGCGCGCCGAAGGAGGAGCCGATCTCGGTGATGAGCTCCGGGCGGGCGATGGCGGAGGAGTTGATGGAGACCTTGTCGGCGCCGGCGTTGAAGACGGCGGAGGCGTCTTCAGCCGAGCGGATGCCGCCGCCGACGGTGAAGGGGATGAACAGCCGGGCGGCGGTACGTTCTACGGTGTCGAGCAGAGTGCCGCGGCCTTCGTGGGTGGCGGTGATGTCGAGCAGGACGATCTCGTCGGCGCCGGCGGCGGCGTGGCGGTGAGCGAGCTCGGCGGGGTCGCCGGCGTCGATGATGTCGACGAACTGGACGCCTTTGACGACGCGACCGGCGCGGACGTCGAGGCAGGCGATGATGCGTTTGGTCAGCATGGCAGCGGATCAGCACCCTCCCCGGGCGCTTTGTCTGTAAAATCTTCTGTTGATTTGACTTAGGTATGGATCAAGCGCCGGGTAAGAATATCGCTTTGAGATCTGGTCGTTGCTGGTTCCTGGTCCTTATTGTATGTCGGTGCTGCTGGAGTTGTGCCACGGTGAAAGTCACCGGAAGAGCCCACCCGACGGAGAGGCTGCCATGGATGGGGCACCCGCCTTTGGCGTGGCTAATCCAGATGAGGTGTTAGTTGCCGCAGGCCTCGGGGGTGAGGTGCTCGCCGCGGATGAGGCGCGCGTAGACCGAGGCGCTGAGTTTGGGGATGCGCTGCTGCGTGTCGAAGTCGACGTAGATCAGGCCGTACCGGCCGCCATAGCCGCTGAACCATTCGAGGTTGTCGTGGCTGGACCAGAGATGGTAGCCGCGGACATCAGAGCCGGCGGCGATGGCCTGCTGCATGGCATTGACGTGCGTGACGATGTAGCGGCAGCGGCGAACATCGCGGACGGCACCGTGGACGAGCAGATCATCGCCGGGGAAGCCGGCGCCGTTCTCTGTGATGAAGACGGTGGGGTTGCCGTAGTCGATGCGGATGCGATCGAGCAGGGCCTTAAATTGATCCGGGCGTACGGGTCCGTTGAAGGCTGAGTCGACTCCCTCGGGTCGGTAGTACTCGGCGGCCGAGACGTCGGTTGCTCCGGCAGGCTGACGATAGAAGGCCGGGGCGTAGTAGTTGATGCCGAGATAGTCAAAGTGGGCAGCGTGCACCTTGGCCGCGTCGCCGGGCTGCACGTCGATCTGCATGCCTTTCTGCTTGGCAAGAGCGAGAATGTCGGCTGGGTACGTGCCTTTGTAGAGGGCGTCAAGAAACCAGCGATTGAGGACGCCATCGCCGAAGTTCGCAGCGGCAAGGTCGGCGGGCGAGGCGTTAGGAGCTGTGAGCGCGGGGAGCAGCGGCAGGGCGATGCCGAGGCGGCCCTTGTAGCCCTTTGCGTTGAAGCTCTCTTTGGCGGAGGCGGACGCGAGCAGGATGTGGTTGTAGGTTTTGAGGGAGACGGCGAGGTGCGCGGCGTCAGGCAGGAGGCGCAGATCTCCGGGCTGCCCGGCGAGCCGCTCCTCTGCCACAGTCTTGAGGTCGCGTTCGATGGCCGGCTCGTTGACCAGAACGAAGAGGTCGACCTGATCGGCGAAGTTTGCGAAGACGACCTCCGCATAGCGGGTGAACCATCGGATGGAATCGCGATTCTCCCAGCCGCCGGCGGCGGCGAGCGAGGCCGGCATATCCCAGTGATAAAGCGTGAGCATGGGCTGGATACCGGCGGCCTTTAGGTCGGTGATGAACTGCCGGTAGTGCGCGACGGCGGCCGGGTTGACGGGGCCGAGGCCGTCCGGCAGGATGCGTGGCCAGGAGATGGAGAAGCGGTAGCTGGTGAGGCCCATCCCCTTGAGCAGTGCGATGTCTTTGAGGTACTGCGCGCGGTCGTAGAAGTTGATGGCGACAGCCCCGGAGATGCCGGGGCCGGCGAGGTGATCGTCGTCGAGGTAGACGTCCCAGATGGACTTACCCTTGTTGTCGGCGGTTGAGGCGCCTTCGACCTGGTAGGCGGCGGAGGCGGCTCCCCAGCGGAAGGGCTCGTGGGCGGGTGGGGTCTGGGCGGGGAGGATGCTGCTCGCAGCGAGGAGAACTAGAGCCGTAAGGACGTGTTTGAGCATGGGCGGGACGGCCTCTCTTTGTGGAAGGCTAGCTTCTCATATTCGGGGTTTCAGTGGCATCGCTGGGGGCCATCGGAAGAAACCACCCAGGACGAGAAGGCCGTTATGGATGGTGCACCCAGCCGTCGGCGTGGCAGGACTAGAAATAGAGAAAATTGCGCAGGATCTGGAGGCCGGTTTCGGCGGATTTTTCAGGGTGGAACTGGACGCCCATGACGTTGTCGCGCTCGACGACGGCAGTGAAGGGGCCGCCGTAGTTTGTAACTGCCGCGGTGTTAGATGAGACAGGGGCACGCCAGGAGTGGGTGTAGTAGACGAAGCTGCCGGAGGAGATACCGGCGAGCAGGCGGGAGTCGGGGCGGATGTCTTCGAGCCCGTTCCAGCCGACGTGCGGGGATTTGAGCGGGGCGTCATTGAAGATGGCGGGGAAGTGCTCGCAGGAGCCGCCGAAGTGCGAGAGGCCCTCGGTGGCTTCGGCCTCAGTGGAGCCATCGTAGAGCCACTGCAGGCCGACGCAGATGCCGAGGAACGGGGTGCCCTGCTTGATGGCGTCGCGGGTGGCCTGTGTGAGCTCGAGGTCGTGGAGGAGCTGGGTGGAGCGGAAGTGGCCGACGCCGGGGAGGATGATTTTTGAGGCACGGCGGAGGTCTGCGGGGTCTTGGGTGACGACAAGGTTCTCGGTGCCGAGGTACCGGAGCGTTTTGACGACGCTGGTGAGGTTGCCGGCTTTGTAGTCGATGATGGCGATCATGTCAGAAGAGGGACAGTCCCATCAGATACCAGAGCACGAAGAGAGGCAAGCTGAGGGCGAGCATGGCCAGTCTTGGCAGACCCTTGCCGACAAAAGCCAGGATGAACGCGACGAGCGCAGAGCCTAAACCCCACTGAACCCAGGGAACACCTTCGGCACCTTGTGCCAAGTAGTCTGTCGCTTGCACGTGGCGAGCAAAGCTTCCGACGAGGAGTGCGCTCGAGAGCACTCCCGCGGCAACTGCCAAACGAAAGAGAATGGACCGAACTGTTGAAAGAGTTCGCATCGGGTACAGGTCTTAGGTGCAGCAAAGGTTGGTGAAGAGTTCGTGCAACGCCTCAGCCGCAGGTGAGGGGGCGCACCAGTAATCGAAGTTGCCATTACGTTCGGAGTTTTTGGCCGCAGATGACGGCGACTCCGCTGCCGGTGTGCTGCTTAATGAGGGTGCCGAGCCAGCCGACGAAGCCGCTGTTATCGACTCCGGTTTCGAAGTGAATGCTCCAGAGGGTGAGGGGCTCGGCCGTGGAAAAGTCGCCGGGGACGAGCTGACTCCAGCGGTCGCCGTCGCGGATGAAGGCGAGGGCTTCGGGATGGAGGCTGGTGGCGAAGTCGGCGTGGGCGAACTCGGTGAAGTGGCATTCGCCGGGGCGCGCGTGGATGTCGCAATCGCGAAGGACGCGGCGGAGGCGGGTGTCGGTCTGAGCGGGCGTTTCGGTCTGGATATGCATGGGCTTCGGACGAGCTGCGGTAAGTCACTTACTCGTGAGGAACACAAAGGTGATGAAACAGAGAGTTAGTACGCTGGATATAACACCGAAGACACGAGATCGACCCTGCCCGAGACTTGAGAGCAGCAGTGTGAGGCAGGCGAGTAAAAACATCGAGATGAAACCATCTACAAGAACCTGCCCCTTTCCAGCCACGTACTTGCCAACACTCCAAGTCCGAAAGCTTGCTTCGAGTACCGCGTAGTCGAACAGCGCTGTAGCGAAAGCGGTAATGGAGGCCGCTGCACTAACCTGCGCTAGACGCTCACGTCGACTCACATTCATCTCCAAAGGGTTACGGTTAGAGAAGACCTTTGGTGCTGGGGAGGAGGTCAGCCATGCGCTCGTCGCGGGAGCAGGCGCCGCGGAGGGCTCGGGCGAAGGCTTTGAAGCTGGCTTCGATCTTGTGGTGGTTGGAGCGGCCGTAGAGGACCTTGATGTGGACGTTCGATTTGGCGCCGCGGGCGAAGCCTTCGAAGAAGTCTGTAACCAGTTCGGTTTGCAGGTCGCCGACGAGGGGGACGGTGACCTGATCGTCGACGGCGTAGGCGGTGCGGCCGGAGAGGTCGATGGCGGCGACGGCGAGGGTCTCGTCCATGGGCATGACGAAGTAGCCGGCGCGGAGGATGCCGCGCTTGTCGCCGAGGGCCTGGAGGACGGCCTCGCCGAGGGCGATGCCGGTGTCTTCGACCGTGTGGTGCTGGTCGACGTCGAGGTCGCCCTTGCAGGTGAGGGTGAGATCGAAGCCGCCGTGGCGGGTGAAGAGCTCGAGCATGTGATCGAAGAAGCGGATGCCGGTGGAAACCTGGTAGGTGCCCTGCCCGTCGAGGTTGAGGGTGAGGGCGATCCTGGTTTCGGTGGTGTCGCGGGTGATGGTGCCGGTGCGGACTACGTTGGTTACAGATTCTGCTTCAGGCATGTGACTCCATGATTGGTGGCCGGTGCTTCTGAGGTAAGCGAGTGCTCGGTAAGAGCGCTGCTCGCGGCGCTCGGTCTGCGGAGAAACGGATGTGCGTCGTGCTCCCTCGGTCCCATGGGTGGCGCTGCGACTTGGCACAAGAGATAGTAAGCCCGGGGTACGGCGCACAGAGCACGGGACAGCCTAGGGCGAAAAGCTCACTTCACCACAGCATAGTTTATCGATGGGCACGCTCCGCACCAGCTTTGCCGAAGCTCCAGAGCTTCTCCCCGGGGATGCCACGAGCGCACGACCTGGCGTGATCTCCGGCAGGATCCTTATGGATCGGGCCTCGGCGGGGCCGGCGCGGCGTCATTAAGCGGCAACTCACCGGGCTCTGGATCGGCCCTGGATTGTTGCTGACGGCTGAGCTCGGTCGCCCTTTTGAGCTCGTCCGCGGAGGCCGCGGCGTGGCCCAGCCGGGCGAGGGTAAGGCCGAGGTAGTAATGGGCAGGCTGGTAGTCGGGAGCAGCTCGTACGGCTCGCGCAAGAGTGGTTTGCGCGGCAGAGTACCTGCGCTGACGATAGGCGATCTGACCTAGCCCGGTGAGCGCGCCGCCGTGCAGGGCATTGCGGGCGAGAGTCTTCTCAAAGAGAGCGGCGGCGTGCGCCTCGTCATGCGCATTTGCGGCGAGAACGCCCAACTGGTAGAAGGATTCGCTCTGGCTGGGCTGAAGGGCAATGGACCGTTCGAACTGAGCTCGGGCTTCGGCCGTCTTCAACTGCAGGGCGAGGACATGGCCGAGGCCGAAGTGGGCCGTGGCATCGGATGGTTTGAGGGCGAGGTAGGCACGCAGGTAGGTCTCCGCTTCGGGCAGGTGCTGAGCATCCGTCGCCACGCGACCTGCGGCGTAGAGGGCGCGGGGATTTGTGGGGTCGAGTGCGAGAACAGACGCGAAGGCGTGTTCCGCGCGATGGTAGAGGTGCAGGTCGCCGGCGACGAGGCCGATATCGGTGAGGAGATCGGGATCGTTCGGGAGGCGCTCCGCAGCATGCTCGAGGCAGAGCAGGGCGGCTTCCGGATGGCCGGCGGCTCTGGCCTGGAGAGCAAGCGAGGTGGCGGCTTCGAGTTCGCCGGCGCGGGCTGCGACGTCCCGCGGGGCGACGGAGAGGGTGGTCTCGAAGCGGTCCATGGCTTCGGGGTAGTGCTTTTCGTTCAGGAGAAGAGAGCCGAAGGCGTCGTTCACGTCCGGCGAGTTCGGACTGGCAGCGAGGGCGTGAGCAAGAAGGGTCTCTGCCGCGGGCAGATCGGTCTGGGCGAGTCTGACGCGAGCGAGTTCGGTGAGGGCGGTGGGGTTGTCCGGATCCGTAGCGAGGAGCTGCGCCAGGATGGAAGCGGCATCGCTCAGCTGACCTTTGGCCCGAAGAATCTGGGCCTGGTTCAGGGTGCTGCCTGCTGTGTGGTCGATCTGTGCAGGCAGACAGACGGCGAGCAGCAACGGCAGCGTGGCGGCAGCGAGTGAGCGAGCGAAGAGGACGGACATGAAAGAGGACCGATTGAGAGACAATCCTCTGTCCCTCCGCCGTGGAAGCGAAAGCGAACAACCGGTGCGGGTGAGCCTGCGTTAGAACTGAATACGGCCGGTGAGCTGGATAACGCGGGAGAAGCCGCCCTGCGATGCATTGATGACGCCGGTGGGTACACCGAAGCCGGTGCTGCCGGGCTGGTTGAAGTTGTTGTCATTCGGGGAGCCGAAGATATGGCGGTTGAAGGCGTTCAGCATTTCGATCTTCAGAAAGAGCGTGGTTCCTTCAGACAGCGGCGTCTTCTTTACCACGGTGAGATCCTCGTTGACGTAGCGATAGTTGCGTACCTCGCCGGTAACGCGAGGAATGTTTCCGAACAGGTAGCCGCCATTGTCGGCCGTCTCCGAGTTGCCGGCCCGGACTGCGCGGAGCCGACGATTATCAGTATTGTTCTGATCCGAGAAGGCGGGGGCTGTCTGCAGAGCGGCGTAGCCCGGGTTGTTGGGACTGCCATCCGGAGCGGTGGGCACGGCGATTCCGTTGAACTCGGAGTCAACATTCGGATCCGGTCCGGTCACGGTACCGCCTGACCTCAGATTGCGGAAGGGATCAATATGACCCTTTCGTGCCTGACTCGTGAGGCTGGAGCCCGGGACGCGGCTGTACGCGATGAAATTATCCCAACCCGGGACCCTGGTTGCAGATTCAAAGGCGATGGGCTGGCCAGACTGGTAACGCTGGACGCCGCCAACCTCAAAGCCGCTGAGCAGCGAGCGAACAACAGGATTGCCGCCGCCGAGGAATGTTTTGCCCTTACCGAACGGAAGCTCGTAGAGATAGCTGATGACGAAGGTATTCGGGATGTCCTGGATGGACAGCGCCTTCTGGCTCTTGGAGTCAAAGGGGTTCTGAATCTGGGTAACGCCGCCGTTAATGCCAGGCAGCAGCGAATCGGCGTTCGTAATGTTCTTGGCCCAGGTATAGGAGGCTTGCAGGTTGAGACCGGCGGTAAAGCGGCGCTCGAGCGAAGCGACCAGGGCGTCGTACGTGTTGTGACCGACGTTCTGCAGGCAGCAATCTGTCGCGATGTAGCCATACTGCGGGAAGGGACGCAGACGTTGTTGAACCTGGCCATTGAAGGCGCCATAAGGCGATGACAGCCCGTTTGCGGCGAGGTCATAGCTCTGCAGGGCATCGCCGCGGCTGAAGTTGCTGAGTGGCATGTTGTTGATGTTCTGCACGCCGGATCGGAGGTGCGACCCCGAGGAGCCGATGTAGCCCAGGGTCATGATCAGATCCTTTGCGAGCTCCTGCTGGACCTGGAAGTTCCACTGGTTGATCTGCGCCGGCCGCCCGTAGGAGCCCTGGATATAGCTGTTCTGAACGGGACGGGGTGCGTTGGCATTTCCGTTATCAAAGAAGCCAGGGTTAAGGTCCGAACCCGGGTTGGGGGCCTGAACGCCGCCATCGAGCGCAAAGGCGGGATCGAAGTTATTGCCGAGCTGCTGATTCTGAATCGTGTACCCGCTGGTGGTGCTTCCGCCGAAGTCACTATAGAGAAGCGGTCCATAGAGGGTTGCGAAGCCGCCACGGAGGACGAACGTACCATGCTGCGCGGCGGGAGTGTAGGCGAAGCCGACGCGGGGTGCGATGTCCTTATACCAGGTGTCTGCCCATCGTTTATTGCAGTTGGTGCAAGTGGTCGCAAAGATGAGGGCGCCAGGCAGGCCGCTCTGGGGATCCGTCTCGGTAAGGCTGAAGTTCGAGGTGTTGTTCTGTGCCTCGCGGCGTGGCTGATCGACGTCGTACCGCAGCCCGAGGTTCACAACCAGGTTACTGGAGACCTTGAGATCGTCCTGAAGGAAGCCGGCCCAGTAGTTTGAGAGCCAGCGCGGCTGGTGTGACGGCACACGGGACTCAGCATCGTTGCCGGCGCCGAGCAGCAGGCTGGCGAAGCCATTTCCGGTTCCGTTCTGGAAGCCGCCCACCTGCGTCGCCTTGGTCTCGTCGGTGCCGAAACGGAGATATCCGTTGATCTGGTCCTGAGCGAGAGCGGAGTACTGCTGGTACCGGTAGTCCACGCCGAACTTGAAGCTGTTGCGGCCCTTCTGCCAGCTGACCGAGTCGTTCACACGGATGCCGTTGTCGATGTTGGTGCCCAGCTGGTTGCGGCTGAGAGCGACATACCCGCTGTTGACTTCAACACGAGGAAAACCGGCGGTGAATGGAGTGCCGAGCTGTGTGTTGTAGTTTGTTCCGGAGGCAGCCTCGATGGAGCCGTTGATCGAGTTCGACCGGTTGAAGCCGAGATTAAGGTGGTTCAGCACATTTGGCGTGAAGATGTGATCCCAGCCGGCGCGACCGAAGTGGGTGATGAAGTCCTGCGTCTGGACGTCTGGATCAACAGGTGCCGGCAGGCGGAGATTTGTGGGATTGTAGCGTGTGTTCTCACGCGTGCTGTAGGTGCCAAACAGCTTGTCGCTCGAGCCGATGGAATGATCGACACGGATGGAGTATGTCGTGTTGAAGATGGGAGACGACGACGAGTAGGAGAAGTTGTTATTCAAAGCTCCGTTGGTCGGCGTGGGATAGAAGGCGGCTATGTTGCGGCCGACAGTGCTGAAACGGGCGGTTGGGATGACGTTTGCGGGGAAGGCGGTGCGGCAACGAATGCCGTTGACGGTGCGCGTTGTCGCGGGGTCAAAGATCTGACCGTTGAGGATGGGTGTTCCATCACAGGGATTGGTCTGGCCGTTCGCACCGTTGATGAGGCGATCGGAGAAGTCTCCGTTGCGCTCTGCTGCCGTGGGCACGGAGCTGGTGGCGACGTTGCCCTGGGTGCGGCGATACTGCTCCCAGGAGAAGAAGCCGAAGGTACGGTCCCGGCCGTTGTAGATGTGAGGGATGCTAAGAGGGCCGCCGGCGGAGATGCCGAAGTCATACTGCTTTCCAGCCGGACGGCGATTGTTATTCGCATCCTCGGTGTTGCCGATGGACTGGTAGAACGCTTTTCGACCGTTGTTGAACCAGTCGTTCGCGTTGAGGAACTCGTTCTGAAAGATGCCGAAGGCGGTGCCGTGGACGGCGTTGGTGCCGGACTTGATGACGAAGTTTTCGATGCCGCCGGTGGTGCGGCCAAACTCCGCCGCGGGCACCGAGGTGGTGACCTTGAACTCGGAGATAGCTTCGACCGAAGGAGCTTCTTCATCAAACGAGGAGCCGTTCTCTGATCGGGTCTGGGAGGCTCCATCGAGCAGAACTTCATTGCCGAAGTTCTGACCACCGCCGACCTTCGAGACGAAGACGCCGTTGACGCTGTTGCCGGTACCGGGGCCGGCGGTGCCGGGGATGAGGAAGACGAAGGACTCAGGCGAGCGCATGGCGCCGACGCCGCCGAGGGCGAGGGGAAGCTCGATGATCTGGCGGGAGTTGACGGTTCCGCCGATCTCGGAGGACTGAGTCTCGATGGCCGGGGCGTTCGCGGCGACAGTGACAGTCTCGGTGTTGCCGCCGGCGCTCAGAGTGATGTCGAGGGAGGAGACGGTGCCGACGCGAACTTCGACGCCGGTGCTCTCGCTGGTCTTGAAGCCTGCGGCGTTCGCCGTGATGGTGTAACGGCCCAGTTGTATGGAAGGGAAGCGGTAGGAGCCAGCCGAGGTGGAAACAGCGTTATAGACGGAGCCGCTGGTCTCGCTCTTCGCGGTGATGGTGGCATTCGGGACGGTGGCACCGGAGCTGTCGATCACGTTGCCGGCGATCTGGCCCTGGTTGGTCTGCGCGTGGACGAGACGAAACCCGAGAATGAAGAGACAAACAAGCGCGAGCGTGCAGAGAGTCTTGCTTTTCCTCTTCGTACCACCTCCAGCAAGGGTGCGGGTAAGGTCACGGTGCCGATCCGTCGAGGGTTTCATCTGGCGATCAGGCCGCATCTCGTACTCAGACAATGAAGGACTCAATGGCATGCTCTCCACCCCATTCCGCTACTCTGCAAACGCTTACATCTGCGACCGGTGAATCCTAGCGACTGCGGAGGGTGCAGTCAAGCAGGCTCCTAACGGCGTGAAGCGCTCCATGTGCCGTGGATGGAAGCTGAGAACGATGAGGTGTTGTCGCCCCTCGCTTCTAGAAGAACGTCTATACAGTGTGCTCCCCGGCGACGTTGTCCACCGTGCCTCGCTGGCGTCACAACACGGAAGTTCCCTTCGCCCCGGGTCCGTGCCACGCTCCCGTTGGTCTCGGACGAAACAGACTTCTTAGAGTACTGACCTGGAAGCAATGGTTCGTGCGGCGACGAGTTCTGCTTTAGTGGCCGGCGTAGGTCTCAAGCCACTTCATCTCTTCACGCAGGCCGATGTAGCCGTGCCAGGGATTGTTGGCCAGTGGATGGTTCTCACCCGGAAAGACGAGCAGGGCGTGAGGAACCTTCAGGCGCTCGAGGGCGCGCTCGAGGACGACGTTTTCAAAGAAGCTGACGCGATTGTCGGCATCGCCCCCGAGGATGTGAGTGGGCGTGGTGACTTTGTTCATCTGAAAGAGGGCGCCTTCGCTGGCGTAGAGCTCTGGCTTCTCCCAGGGAGCGCCCGAGAGGTACCACGCATCGTCGAAGGTGAGGTCGTCGAAGCCCCAGTTGGCGGCGTGCTCGACGGCGCCGGCGCCGGTCATGGCCGCCTTGAAGCGGGTTGTCTGGGTGATGAGCCAGTTCGTCATGTAGCCGCCGTAGCTGTAGCCTGCGATCGCGAGATGATCGGGGTCGGCAAGGCCCTGCTTCACCAGAGCATCAACGCCGGCAAGGATTTCGCGGCTGGGAACAGAGACGAGATGGGGCGAGATGCCGAGCATGAAGGTGTCGCCGTAGCCTGTCGAACCGCGATAGTTGGGACGGAAGACGAGCCAGCCGTTTGCGGCGGCGAATCCAGCCCAGTCATACCAGTTGGCGCCGAAGCGGTTGCTGTCGGCGTCCGCGGGGCCGCCGTGGATAAGGGTGAGCATGCGCAGGTGCTGTGCTCCCTTTTTGCCGGGCGGGTAGAGGAGCACGCCTTCAACATCGGAGCCGTCGTCGGACTTCCAGCGGAAAGGCTGCCACTCCGGCTGAGGCCCTTGATGGAAGACGGGATTGAAAGCGGTGATGACCTCGGGCGATTTAAGGTGGGCGGCATCGGCTGCGAGAAACACCTGTGTAGGCTCGCTGATGGCGGAGTGCGTGAAGAGGAGAGCGGACCCATGCTCGGCGGGGCTGAGATGACCGTAGCTGCCGGGCGTATCGGCGATGAGGTCGGCCGACTCTCCCGAGACGCGATAGAGGGACTGATTCAGGCCGCGGAGACCAACGGCGAAGACCTTGCCATCGCGAGAGACGGTGAGGTCTTCCCACGAGCCCTCGAACCTGCTGCCGAGGCCGGTTGGCTTGCCGGTGGCGAGATCGATCGAGTAGATGCGGCCCTGAACGTCGCGGTACGGCCCTTCGATCGAGCCGCCCGAGGCGCGCACGAGCACATAGAGACTCCGGCCGGCCGGATCCCAGGCAAGGCGGCCTTCGAGTCCCTCATTCTGCGTGAGTTGGCGAGCGGCACCGCCGGCTGTGGGAACGACAAAACACTCGGTATCCGACGGGTTCTCCAGGCGATGCGCGACGGGGCCGGTTTCAAAGGCGATCTGGTCGCCGGCGTGCGAAACGACGAGCTCACTGATGGCAAGGGGGCTGTGTGTCAGAGTGCGTGAACCGGCAGGGTAGGCGGGACGATCTTCGGCCGGCTTGGGGTCGGTATGGGCGTCCGGCACAGCGGTCAGCGCGGCGGTTGCGGATGCGAGCGGGAGGGCGAGCAGGAGGTCGCCGCGCTCGTGTTCCCGCCACTGCACGACGTCTTTCCAGTCTTTCCTGTGTGCCTCTTCGGCAGACTTTGAAAGAGCTTCCTCGGCGGCGAAGAAGAGGGTGAGGCTGTCAGGCGACCAGGCGAACGCGTGCGTATCGAGCGGCTCGCGATAGAGCGGGAAGGCTTCGCCGCCGGCGGTTGGAAGAAGCCAGACCCGGTCATTCTTGCCGGGCGCGGAGTCCTCTTTCGAGCCGGGCGTGGGTGTCTCGCCAGGAAGCGGGCGATCAGACATAAAAGCAAGGTAGCGGCCGTCAGGAGACCACTGCGGCTCGGAGTTGTTGCCGGAGTGCGTGATGGGGATGGCACTGCCGCCACGATGCCAGAGCCAGAGATCCTTGTTGTTGCGATTGGCCTTCCAGTCAGGGCTGGTTGTGGCGATGGCAGCTGCGGAACCATCCGGCGAAAGTCGCGCATCATTGATCTCGGTGGTGTTCAGATACTCATCGAGGGTGATGGGCTTTGCCTGAGCATGGGCGACAACAGGAGAGAGCAGAAGCGCAACGGCGAAGAGGCGGCGATCGAGGTTCATCAGATTCCAGAATGGATGCGAGCTGTCAGGGGGATTAGGGGAGAGAGCGGCCACAGGAAGCGGACCGCTCTGGCCCGTGAGGGTCGCTAAAAGTCGTAGCGAAGAGAAAACTGCATGCGCCGCGGAGTGCCAAGCTGGACCGTGGCAAGCCCCAGGCTGCCGGCGGTCAGACTGTTGCCGATCGATTGAGGGTCAAAGCGGAAGGTGTTCGTCACGTTGTAGACCTCCCAGGCAAACCGAAGCTTGCCCTGCTCCGTGATGCGCCACGTCTTGTTGAGGCCGCTGTCCAGACCGAAGTAGCCATCCCCACGGAAGTTGTTGCGCTCTCCAGCCTCGCCTGGGTAGGGCAGCCGGACCGGGCCGCCGGCGGAGACGCCGCTGTTCACGGCATTTGGATCGGCAAAGAACTGGGGATTGCCATTGGCGTCGAAGTGACGATGTGTCTTTGCGGCGTTTCTATCGGTGACGACCCCAAAGCCTGTGATCTGCCAGTCGGTGGACCAGCCCGGCTCTGAGAGGCTGAACGGGAGCCCGCTGGTCGTGCGGAGAATGCCGGTGGTCTGCCAGCCACCGATGAGAGCGTCAACGAGACCGTTCGCGCCGCCGGCGAAGGCCTTTCCACGCCCGACGGGCAGCTGATAGACGTAGTTGACGGTGACCATATGGGTGGTGTCGAAGTCAGAGACAGCGCGGTTGAGATAGGGCTTCCAGGTGTTGATAATCTCGCTCTGCGCAAAGGCCACACCATTCGAGAACTCGGAGGTGCGTTCGGCGTCGGAGCCCATGTCGATCGAGCGGGAGTAGGTGTAGCTGAAGTCGGCCTGAAGGCCGTGGCTCATGGGGTGCCGGAGGGTGACCTGGAGTGCGTTGTAGTAGCTCATCCCGATGGTAGAGAGAGCGTAGAGCGAGGCGAACTGATCCTGCCAGAAGCGGGGCTGGTGTCCTGCGGGGCAGCCATACGAGCAGAAGAAGTCTACGTCGGCAAGCGCGGTGGTGGCACCGAGATTGGAGCGGTAGGGTGCCCATTCGTTGCTGTAGATGGCCTGCGTCGCGCTCTCTCCCGGACGATCGAAACCGGCCATGTAGGGGAAGACATGTTCGAAGTAGGGAATCGAGCCGACGCTGGCGGTGCTGTCGCCATTGTTCTGGTCGACAAGCTTTGAGAGTGCCGCGCCCGCCGTGTAGTAATCGCCGCCGCCCTGGGGGTCTACAAAGTCGACTGGCTCGGCAAGGTCCAGGCTCTGCAGCAGATGCCGGCCGAGACGGCCGACATAGGCGGTTTCAAGAGTGAAGCCACCGCCGATCTCCTGCTGGAACGAGAGGTCAAAGGCTTCGGTGTAGGGGGTCTTCAGCTTGCTGTCCAGGCCCCAGGTGATGGCAAAGTTGCCTGCGGGAGCAAGGTAGGGAAAGGCCTGCGTGGGAGCAGATGTGCCATTGCTGAAGGGCAGGGTGTGGCGATCGGTGAAGCGGGCGGAATCGCCATAGGAGGTCTGTCCGGCAGGGTTCGTCACTGACGTGGAGAGACCGAAGGAACCGTTCTGGTCGAAGGTGTTGACCAGGCCTTCGCCGAAGTGATCGTAGTAGAGTCCGGCGCCGGCGCGGATGGAGGTCTTGCTGCCAGGAGCGTAGACGATGGCAAAGCGCGGAGCGATGTTGTTCTTGGACTTTGCCCAGAAGCCGGGCTTGCCATAGAACGGGCCGCTGGGGGCAAAGGAGAGATCCGGCTCGGAGATCTGACCGGCCAGAGCGGCAGTTTCGCGCTGGGTGAACCAGGCATGGGTGTCGATGGTGGGGGTGACCTGCTGGCCCCTGGTCTCATAGGGTGTCTGGAGGAGGGTGTGGCGAATGCCGAAGGTCATGGTGAGATTCGGCTTGATGCGCCAGGAGTCCTGCAGATAGTACTCGAACTCATTCGCCTTGAAATGCCGATCGATGGGAGCGCCGTCCGAGAGCAGCGTTCCTGTTGTAGAGCTGCTGACCTTGTAGTTCGAGACGTTGGTGACGGAGGGAACAGTCCCGAGCAGGTTAGCGAGCGCGATCGTGTAGGAGTTTGCGAAACCAGGATCGACACCGCTGAGACCGAGGAGCGAAGGATCCGGCGGGTTGCCGCCAAGCCAGTAGGGATTGCTCGATCCACCGTTATAGGAGTTCGCATCGGAGGAGCGGTTCTGATGAACCAGACGCCAGTTTCCGCCTATCTGAAAGGTGTGCGCGCCTTTGGTCCAGTTCAGGTTATCGACGACGTTATTGACGGGAGCGCTGATGACGGTGGAGCGGGTCTCCGCGGTTGGCGTGTCAAGGAAGCGGAAGTCAACATAGTCTCCGCTGCCGACACCGCTGCGGCCGTAGCCCTGGCGAATAAAGCCATAGCGCACGTCGTTGACGAGGTTCGGCGTGACGGTCCAGGTGTCGCCAAAGGTGAAGCCTTTGGAGTTGTCGATGATGGTGTAGGACGGACCCTGGCCGGGAAACTGCTCCGGGCCGCCAGTCGTGTCCTTCTGCAGGTTGCCGCGGGCGAAGAGGCGATGCTTCTCTGAAGGGATGTAGTCGAACTTGACGATGGTGGTGTTGAGGGTGATGGGATGGGGCGAGGAGAAGGTAAAGGAGCCGGTATTCAGACCATCGCCAAGCTGGGTTCCATTGGCTGCCGGGAATGACTGGAGGTACGCAAGGGCGTTGGGGTTGGGACCTGGGCCGTTCGGATACTGTGCGCTGCCGCAGACCGAGCAGCCGTTGGCGGTATCGAGAGCCGTGACCTGAGCGGGACTCAGGGAGACAGTGTTGCCGCCGGGAACGGTGTATTGGAGCACACCTTGCTGGTACAGAGCGGTGGGGGCTGTACGTTGCTCGATACTGCTCTCTGCCTGTCGGGTGCCCTCATAGTTGGCGAAAAAGAAGAGCTTGTCCTTGAGGATCGGGCCGCCGAGGTCGCCACCAAAGATGTTGCGCACGAGTTTAGGAGGACGGTTTGGCTCACCGGAGCCGAGCTGCGCGCTCTTCAGAAAGAAGTCATTGGCGACGGTGAAGGTGGGCCGGTGGTATTCGTACAGCGCCCCGTGAAAGCTGTTTGTGCCTGACTTTGTTACAAGACTTACCTGGGCGCCGGACGATCGGCCCGCGTCTGCATTTGCATTGCTGGTGGTGACGCGGAACTCTTCCGTGGAGTCCTGGGTGGCACGGAGAACACCGGTAAAGGCCAGGCCGCGAAGCTGGTCGTTGTCGTCAACACCGTCGAGGGTGACGTTGCTCTGGTCGGAGCGGCCGCCGTTGACCGAACCGCTGCGGCTGTCCTGGATAGCAGGATCCGTGCCGGCGGGAATGGGGATAAAGAAGACACCCGCGTTCAGCGAGAGCAGGTCAGGGATGTTACGAGTTTCACTCGGGAGTGCCTGGATGGTGGCGTTATTCGTCGAGTTGCCGATGGAAGCATCTGTGCGGTTAATCGTATCCGCGGTTCCGGTGACATTGATGATGACATCGGTGGCCTGAAGGGACAGGATGAAGTCAATGGTTGCGGGCTGATTGACCAGAAGCTCCGCATGCTTGGTCTGGCTGCCAAACCCCGCCATCGTGACAGTGATGTCGTAGGTAGCGGGTTGGATCTGCTGCAGTTGGTACTCGCCGCTGGCTTTTGAGGTGCTCTCGAGAGTTTGGCCGGCCGCCTTGTTGATCAACTTAATGGTCGCGCCCGGAACGACGGCTCCGCTGGGATCACGGACAATACCGCGCAGGGACGTGGTCGCGTTCTGCGCCAGGGCGGACATAGTCATGACCAGGCTGGCGGTCATGGGTAGAACGACACAGATGCGTCTCATCAAACGTTCCTCCAGAGAGAGAGCGGGTGAGGCGTACACATGCGCGGCATGCGTAGTGATCGTGCAGCAGATTTTCGGGACTGAGTCTCTTTGTTACAGCAAGGTGACTAAATTTGCAAGTCTCGAACTGGAGCGGAACAGCACTCGCTTCTTGCGGCGACGGCACGTGCCCGGGGTCTCGCCCACGCTCAGTCGGTGCGCTTTCGGCCGCAGGTCAGATGCCTGCTGTTCTCAGGCTTTCTGCCTCTGCCATACTGTTTTCACTTCATGCGGAGGTTCACCCTATCGGACGTCTGCGCCATCTGATCTCCCTTGCCCTGTTGAGCAGTGTCATCGCCGTGGCACAGCAAGGCACGAGCGAAGGAAGTGTAGGCGCCACCGGTTTGCAACCGATCCGCGCAGCCATCGGTGCTGGGCGTTTTGCTGAAGCCGATCGTGCTCTGCGGATGCGACTCGCCAAGGGGCCCCGGGCTGACGACCCGGAGACGCCGGAGGCGCACTACCTTCTCGGCTACGTTCTCTTCAGAGAGAATCAGCCTCGCGAGTCCCTTGCCGCTTACACCGCCGCGGCGGCGCTCCGTCCACCTGCAGCGGACGACTTCATCACGATCGCCTCTGATTACATCCTGCTCAAGAGCCTGCCTGAAGCCAAACGCTGGCTGACCCGCGCCACCGAGCAGGAGCCTCGCAACGCCAACGCCTGGTACCTGCTTGGCAGAACGGAGTACACCAGCGATCATGCTGCGGGTGCTGTGCATGCCTTCGATCGCTGTCTGGCCTTGCGGCCGCGCGATGTTCGCGCGAAGTACAACCTTGGTCTGGCCTATGAGCGTCTTGAGCAGCCTCAAGCAGCCATCGCCGCCTATCAGGAGGCGATTCGCTGGCAGAGTTCCGCGATTCCCTCGGCTGACATCCCCGGTGCGGGCGCCGCCGCGCAGGCTGCCGCGGAAGATCCGCAGCCTTATCTTGACCTCGGCAGCCTGCTGCTCCGGCGGAACGATGCCTCTGCCGCTCTGCCGCCGCTCAGTCGTGCCGCCCAGCTCGCACCTGCAAATCCATCTGCGCAACAGCAGCTTGGCCTCGCGCTCGAGCGCCTTGGCCGGGACGAAGAGGCACTGCCCGCTCTGCGCCGCGCTGCTGCCTTGGCGCCGGAGATCAGCGCGCCCCACTTCTTTCTGGGACGGGTGCTCCGCCACCTTGGCCGCACGGAAGAAGCTGCTGCCGAGTTCGCGATCGTCTCCCGGCTTGCGAGCACACGCTCGGCCGCTGAAATGCCCAATCCCGACCCGGCCAGCCTGGCTTCGCCACTGAAGAGACCCTCGCTTTCCAGCAAACCATAGAGACAAAGACACGGTCGTTTTCTTGACCCGCAGGCAGCAGAACCCCGCGAGACACCGCGGTCTCCACCTTTTGATTGACACTGATCTCCACCGGACAGTACTGTAACCCGACAGTAAGGTCAGAAGCTTTGCCCATGGGTCCGATTCGAAGATCCTTCCGGAAGAAGCGTGACGGCGATCATCATCTTGCACTCACTTGCATCACCTTTGGAGGTCACACGTATGAAAGCGGTCCGTTCGCTTCGCTTGCTTCTCCCTCTTCCGCCGCTCGGAAGCAGGTCCGATCTCTCGAGGGCCGCCCTCGTCTCGACTCTCCTGCTCGGATCGAGCGCCGTCGTGCTGGCGCAGGCCTCAAGCGGTCTTACCGGGACGGTCACCGACGCCTCAGGCGCCATCGTCTCTGGCGCGGCCGTCACTATCACCAACATTGCCACGCAGCAGACCATTAAGACCGTCAGCAGTTCCGCCGGCACCTACTCCTCAACCGGTCTGCCGCCTGGTCGCTACACCGTCACTGTCCTCGCGCCCGGCTTCAGCAAAAGCGTGAAGGATCAGGTCAACATCGAAGTCGCCAGCCAGGCCACCATCGACTTCAGCCTGAGCGCCGGCAGCGACACTGTCATCGAGGTCACGGCTCCGCTGATTGCTTTGAACACGACACAGCCTGAACTCGGCACAACGATTGAGCCTCAAGTTGTCAACTCCCTTCCAGTCGCCATCGGCGGTGGTCGTGGTCGTCAGATAGACAGCTTGCAGTTCCTCGCGCCCGGCGTCTCTGGTGATACCTTTTCCCACCGCGTCAATGGCGGCGTCGACTTCCAGCAGGAAGTGCTCTATAACGGCATACCTGCTCCGCAGGCAGAGACCTCCGGCAACACCGGCAACTTTAATCCGCCCTTTGAGCTCGTAAACCAGTTCCGTCTGGAGCGCTCCACTTTCTCCGCCCAGTACGGCCTTGCCCAAGGTGCTGTCACTTACCAGACCGCCTCCGGCACGAATCAGTACCACGGCGATGCGTTCTACATCAATCGCAACGAGTTCTTCGACGCCAACATCTACTTCAACCCTAACAAGCAGCGAACCCCAATCGACCGGCAGAACAACTACGGCTTCACCATAGGGGGACCCGCGAGTATTCCTCATCTCTACAATGCCAAGGACAAGACCTTCTTCACCTTTGCGTTGGATCTAAGCAAGATCGCCAGCACGAACTCCGCCCCCGGCACGGTTCCAACGGTGCAACAGAAGACTGGCGACTTCACGGATTTCGTCGGCACCGACGGAAAGCTGATTCCTATTTACGACCCTCTTACCGGAAAACAGTTTCAGTACCAGGGCAGGCTCAATGTTATCGATCCCGCACGCTTTAGTGCCGCCTCGAAGAGCCTGCTTGGGGCAATTCCAGATCCTAACGTGCAAGGCACTCTTATCGGAAATCGCACGGCGACGCCGAACGCCTTTCCCACGATCAATCACGTTTTCGGCTTTACCCTGGATCACAAACTCACCCAGAGTCAGTCGCTGCACTACGCTCAATGGCGCAATTCTTACAGCAACACAGGCTTCAACGGCAACACGGTCTTCCCGCAGAGCAACATTCTCCAGACCACAAAGTCAGGCAACAATCTCGGCTCGGTCTATCTGCTCAATTACGTCAACACTATCTCGCCACATCTGATCTACACGGCCGGCGTCTCCTGGGTGGGAGAGATCAATAACCAGATTTCGAATAGTCCGGTCTCGAACTTCGTCGGCTACGTTGCTAGTCCCATCAGCCGTGGCCTTCTGCCGAAGATCAGATTCGATGGGCAGAACGCTGCTGATCCATTCGGTGTAGGCGACGATCTGGGTGAGGTCGGGTCGACCAACCGTAAGCTCGGTCTAGCCGCTGTCAATAACTTCCTCTGGATCAAAGGCCGTCACACGTTGAACATCGGCGGAGAGGCCCGACGCGCGTACCAGGACGATAACGAATGTCAGAACTGCAACGGCGTCTTCAACTTTAGCCAGCGCACCACGGCCGACCCTGCCAACGTAAATAACACCGGAAACTCTTTCGCGAGCTTCCTTCTCGGTCAGGTCGACAATGCCAGCCGCGTCTTCGCGAATGGGTTGAAGCTCCGCAACCTGCTCATAGCTCCCTACATCCAGGATGACATCAAAGTCACGCCCAAGTTGACGATCAACGCCGGCCTGCGTTGGGACATCATGTTGCCCTTTACAGAGAATGGCAACCAGATCGTCTTCCTCAACCCCGCCCAGACAAACCCCGCTGCGGACGGTCTGCCCGGAGCGGCAAATCGCTTCAGCAACGCGAACGGCGGCATCAACCGAGCTGACATCCACTTCCGTAACTTCGGTCCACGCCTCGGCTTCGCCTACGCCCTTAATGACAAGACGGTCGTTCAGGCCGGCTATAACCTCGCATACCTGAACGGCGGCGCTTTCGAGTTCGGTACCAGCAAGATTGCTACGCAGTACGGCAACCTGCTGCAGGGTTCATTTGTGCGCAACACAACTGGCGGTACCACTCCGGGCTACGGCTCATGGGACACCAACCCTCTTCCCGCGCCGCCAGCTACCCCCATCTCCCCGGGTCTTGGCGTCGGCACCACCATCCACGCCTTCGATCCCGTCGGGGCAGGTCGCGCGCCCTATCTGCAGCAATGGAATGTCAACGTACAGCGCCAGCTGCCATGGAACACCTTTCTTCAGGTGGCGTACGTCGGCAACCGGGCTCTGCATCTCAATGGTCAGCTCAACCCCATCAATCAGCAGGATCCTGCAATCCTGAAGTACGGCTCTCTGCTTCGGTCGAGCTTCAGCGATCCGGTCCAAGCAGCACAACTCTCGGCTGCTGGTTTCCATGTGCCATATGCAAACTTTGTCTCGGACTTCGGCAGCGCCGCCACACTTGCTCAGGCTCTCAGCCCCTACCCTCAGTACACCGAAGTTCGCAACAACTTTGACCTGAGTGGGCGGGCCCAGTACAACGGGCTGCAGGCCAGTTTGGAGAAGCGCTTTTCAGACGGTCTCTCTTTCCTAACCTCGTACACGCTTTCTAGAAGCATGGGCAACGTCGATAGCGGTTTCACCACCTTCGCCAGCCTGCCGGAAAACAAGTACAACCAGAAAGCGGAGTACACCGTGACCGGTGCGGATGAACTTAACAACATCAAGGTCAGCGGCACCTATGAGCTGCCGATCGGTCCTGGCAAGTCATATCTGAACACAAAGAATGTCGTCGGGCAGGTCCTGGGAGGCATTCAGCTCGGCTTCATTCTGGATTATGAGACGGGCACTCCCTATGGCATCTCGCAAAACGGAAACCCACTCGCTTGCGCAAACTGCTTCAATCGCCCCAATGAGGTGCAAGGCGTCTCGCGTAGTTCCACCAATTACAAGAACCTGAACTTCAATGGCGGATCCAGTAATCGTGCGGTGTTCAACACCAAGGCTTTCGCCGCGACTCCGGACGATTTCACTTTGGGGAATGCAAAGCGGAATTACACAGAGTTGCGTAACCCAGGCTTTTACAACGAATCCATCAAGGCCTCGAAGAAGTTTGCTCTCGGAGACCACGCCAGCTTCATCCTCGAGATGAATTACTTCAACCTTCTGAACCGCGTTCGATTCAATGGGCCTGACAACAACATAAGCAATCAGACCTTCGGGCTGATTACAAACCGATCTCAGCAAAGCCTTACCGGGTCGCCTAGTGGCTCTCGGAATGGCCAGATCAGCGGGCGCCTCAACTTCTAAACCAACTGTCGTCTCCACACGAGCCGCGAGATTCTTCTCGCGGCTCTTTTCTTTGTTCCTTCGTTGCGTAATCTACTATGTCCATCGGATACGATAGACATAGCATTTGAGGGGCGGGTGCCGACCATTGGACGGTCAAGCCGGAGTATCCCTGTACCGCCCGTACCGAAATAGCATGATTTGAAGACTTTACAGTCAAAGTAGGGGGGAGGGGACGTGCCATTGATGAAGGTGCAGCGCATCCTGCCTTCCTCCGCACACTTTCCCTGCCTCTCCCGTGCAGCCTTGCTCGGCGCCGCCATTCTAGTTCCTGATCGCGGTGCTTCGTCGCAGTCCGCGATCTCGCCACGCGTGCAGACCCTTTACCAGCAGGCTCACGACGAACAGGCCTCCGCGCCCGAGCGCGCCGTCACCGACTATCGCGAGATCCTCCGCCTCGCTCCCACCCTCGGCGCCGCCTACAACAATCTCGGCCGCCTGCTCTACAACCTGAACCGCTTTCAGGAAGCCTCGGATGTGCTCACGGCCGGCCTGCGTGTCGATCCATCCATGACCCCGGCGGAAGCAATGCTCGGCGCAAGCCTCCTTCAGCTTGGCAACGCCGCGGCCTCGTTGCCGCACCTGCACACTGCGGCCGGCGCTATGCCCGACGACCGCTTCGTCCACACCATGCTGGCCCGAGCCCTCCTCGAGGTTGATGATCTGCCCCAGGCCGCCACTGAACTCCAGGCGCTCACCCAATCCGACCCCCAGGACCAAGTGAGCTGGTATCTCCTCGGCAAGGTCGAGCTGCAGCTCTCGCAGCAGAGCCTCGCTCGTGTGCAGCAGATTAACCCGAACTCGCCACTCGCGCACCAGATGCAGGGCGAGATCATGGAAAGCATGAACAACACACCGGGTGCCATTACGGAGTACAAGAAAGCCCTCGCCGCTTCGTCTCAGAATGTTGCCGCTCTTGAGCACCTGAGCAATCTCTACTGGAACACCGGCGACTGGCAGCATGCGCGGGAGAGCCTCACCACGTATCTGTCGCTTGTGCCCGGCAATTGCAACGCTCACTGGAAGCTGAGTAGATCCCTGAACGAACTCTCCGCCCCGGATGATGACGTGCTCGCACAGACGAAGCTGGCGATTGAACTCTGCCCAAATCTTCCAGAAGCCCGCGTTGAGCGCGCTCGCGTCTTCCTCCGCAGTGGCCGTGCTGCAGAGGCGCTGCCCGATCTCAAAGCCGCTGAAGTGATTGCTCCGGACGAGACCTCGGTGCAGGCGCTGCTCGCAAGGGCTTACAGTGCTACCGGCGATGCGGGTAAAGCCGCGTCAGCAAACGCCCGCTTCCTGGATCTGCAGCAGCGGCAACACGCGGCGAAAGAGAGACACGCCGCCGAAGTAACAGATGCAAATCACTAGATAAGGGAGTGGTGCTTCCGTCGCAGCCGGAGGTTGAGGGTGAAGAGGATGGTGCGTTACGCATCGACGACTAGCGAGTCTGCGACACTGAGTCGTCCGAAGGACATTTGAAGTCCCACGCTTGTCGCCGCCCCGGAGAGAATGTCAGCGCTCGCCCCATGGTCTTTTGGGCTGCGGCTGTGGCATCCGCCGCACACTGCACAACGGCTAGAGTGCGCGCCAACTGTATGTCATCCTCATTTCGAGAGAACGCATCCTTCAGCGACGTAATGGCCGCTTCGAGATGGCCCTCACGCGCCAGAAACAAACCTAAGTCTGACAATGCTGTGAGGTTCATCGGTTCCTCGCTCAGAAGCGTTCGCAGTCGCGCTTCAGACTCCGCCGCATGCCCATTGAGCGCATTCAGAACTCCCAAAGCCTCCAGCATTGCTGTATCGTGCGCTCCATTTGCATACGCCCGTCGCAGCACTTCCAGCACCTCGGCACGATCCTGCGATCGTCCTGACATGAGCAGGAGATACTTCGCCATTGCAGCATCCCGTTCGTTCGCCTGAGGAGAAAAGATTGGCGTCAGCGCTGTCTCCTGCTCCCCTCGCACACCTGTCGTTGCCGGCTGAACAGGGTTCCGCAGAATCTGGTGATCTGTCCACGCGACGTGTGGAATATCCTGCGCTGTTCCCTTCGGCATGTGGCAGGTTGTGCAGTCCGCTTGCTCCGGATGGTGCGTTCGCGTGAACATCGGTTCCGCATGGCATGTCAGACATTTTGTTCGATAGAACACTACCTTCTCCGCCGGTGCCGGGGATCGATGCGGATCGTGGCAGCTCATACACGACATCCGGTCTCCACTCGCCCGCTTGCATCCGCTCACACTGAATTGCTCTACTTCGCTTACGCCGCGACGCAGTGGATCGTTGCTCGCTATGACGAAGTACGACAAGTAGTCTGAAATACGCTGCCCCGGCCGATACTGGAGAACGGAGCGGCCTGCACGCTTTACCGTTACGTCCCCTTCCAGATGGCAGCTGATGCACACCGCATCGCGCGTTTCCGCGTCGAGCTTACCGGGATTTACCACGGCCGCTTTCCCTTCCGAGCGTACATGTGCCGACGTGTCTCCGTGGCAGCTCTCGCAGGTAATCCCTGTCTGCTCAAACGGCAAGCCTACATACCGATTCGGCGTTCCGCTCTGCGGCGCCTGAACTCCGCTCATATGACATCGGAGGCAAGTCGCCTCCATTGGGATTGCGTCCGGCATCTGCGTCAGATCGCCAAAGCCAGGCTTCATGTCATATCCGCCTGAAGCCGAATACCATGCGATCGGTGTCTCCATCAGGTAGCCTTCCTGACGGTACAGATACGTCACTCCCAGACGTCCTGATCCCAGGAAATACGCCAACGGACGCGTCCCACGAATGCGTCCGTCTCGCGTGTCCTCAAAGCTGAATTTCGCCCCGTCTGCGTCCTGCGAAATCGCGTACCGTACCCCGGATCGCTTGTGCACGAGCTGTCCCGTAAGTAAGTGCTCCGCTGCTGCCCCACTCGCGTTCGCCATCGGCGTTGTAAGGTACTGCTGATAGATCGTTTTGTGGCACGCCTCGCACCGCGCGTCTGCACTTTTGACCTGCCCGAGACACACCCTACCGATCAGAAAAATGGCCAGTAAAACTTGTCCGAAGCCAGACATGGTTACCACTATATGACACTCAAACCGAGTGGTTGTGAGAGTTCGCGGAGGAGTGGCACCTCTTCAAAGGAACGCACTCGCGACACACGTTGCAGTGCATGTCTATACAATCAATTCTTACCTTTATGACCACCCGGTTGGGGCAGATAGCGACGCAAGGATGCGCGTCCATTTAGCCCGAAGTGAAAGGACCAAAGGCATGAGTATGTCCGTACGTGAGACCCACGAACTTAGGAGGGAGCCGTCTACCGGAGTTATCCAAAGAGCAAGCTCACTGTTCGCCAACTTCATTGAAGCCGTCGCTCAGTGGATGGAGCGAAGTCCGCTTCAATGCATGCTGGTCCTCGTTCTTATCTACACTCCTCTTGATGTTATTGAGGCTCATTCGCATTTATTGACGAATGATGAGATTTACACGTGGCACATTGCCCAAGCTCCTACACTCCACCGCATGCTCGCTATGGCGCGAGAGGTAGACCTGCATCCGCCGTTGCACTACCTTTTGCAGCGTTGGTCACTGAAGCTTGATCTTCCTCGTTGGCTCGGATCCAGACTTCCCAATATGATCGCTGGTTTGGTCACCGTACTCGTTTTGTTCCGTTTTGCGGCGAAACACTATGGGAACGCGCTTGGGATGACGGCGGCGACAGCCTTCATTGTCAGTCCGGCTATCCGCTACGCCTGGGAAAATCGCCCTTACATGCTTCTTATGTGCGCTCTGATGCTTCTGATTTACGCGTGGGAACAGGCTCTTTCCGCGAATCGCACCTGGCGAAGTGTTCTGTGTGTACTCTGTGCGAGTACTCTGATGATCTCCGATCATCTTATCGGGATCGCCTGCCTGGTTCCTTTTGCCGTCGGGGAGGCTGTTCGGCTATCACGGAGACGCCAGGCTGATTGGCCCTTGTGGCTTGCTTTGTTCACGCCGTCTCTGCTTGGCGTGGGTCTCTTCTACCAACTCCACCACCTGAGCACGAATTCTTTTCCGGTTCAGAGCATGCCCTCCTTCCTTATGGGATGGAGTATGTACGGGGAACTCTTTCACGACTTCTTCTTTGCACTTTCCATTTGTATTTTAGGAGTTGCTGTCACGCCGCATGCCCGTGAGTTCTCGGTCATGCACAAAAAGCTCCTGCGCTACGAAGAGATTATGATGCTCTGGGCCTTGGCTCTCCTGCCGGTTCTCACGCTAACAGCCGGGGCGATCTTCCACATACAGTTCTGGCGGCGCTACGGCTTTTGCTCCATGATCGGCGTTGCCGCGCTTACGCCATGGCTCATCTCGACTCGCTCGAGGTTCCCGAGGACTCTGTCAGTCTTCATCTTCTTCGCACTGATCGGCAGCGTAATCGCCAAGGCCTCAACCGAGTGGACCGTTGTCGGCACGTACAGCGCGGGGCTCTTCACGGCAGGCAGGATTCCAAAACATCTCCAGGACTTAGATCCGTCTCTGCCGATTGTTGATGCAAGCCCTATGACGTACATGGAGATGTCTGACAGGGAACCAGGCGAGATCGTCTCGCGGGTCTACTACCTTACGGATTTCAAGGCAGCCAAACGTTACTCCGGTTATACCTTGTTCGACAATGAAGACAAGATCAGGAAGATTTTAGAACTGCATTCCAACACGGCCAAGCTGCGAGAGTTTGTAGCTGTTCACCCAACGTTCTATATGGTCGCGGCCTATCCCAGCTACGAGGACTGGCTCCCTCGCAAGTTGGCTGACAGCGGCGCCAACATGAACTACCTCGGTAAGTTCGTCTCCAGCTATGACAACGACGACATCTTCTTAGTCACAGTTCCACAGGGAGCACTCAACACGGCTAACGCGCCCTTCAAGCCGGAGGACAAACGTGTTCTTCCATTTCCCGGCTCGGCAAATTGAAGAAGTCGACCGTGAAGCCAATGAAGCATTCAGGGTCAGCTTTGTCTGCCCAGCGAATGAGGAGATGTTGTCTTCGATGGAGGAGACGCAAAGCGACATAAAGTTAAAGCATGGTTGGCGAACCATGTCCCCTGCAGACCAGGTTATTTTAGTAGTTCTGGCCATAGGTATTGTAGCTGTCAGTGTTTATAGATCAAGCGCACATCTATTTTGGCCGGATGAGTTGTTGGGCTATCGGCTTCTTGCAGCTCCTACTGTCAAAGGCATGCTGCGCGGCTGGTATGAGGGCGCTGACGGCGGTGGTCTTCTCTACTATCTCTTCGCCCGCGCGTGGGTAACGCTGTTCGGGTTAAGTGAGCTGACCTTGCGGTTGTTTTCAACCCTTGGCATGTTGATCTCCATCTTCTTCATCTGGCTTTGCGGTCGGCGCTTTGCTTCTCCGTTCGTCGTTGCAGTTGCCGTAAGCGTGGTGTATCTCATTCCTGTGGAGTTCCTCTGGCAAGCCTCGGACGGACGCTTCTACGGCATGTTTCTGGCATCAGCCGCACTGTGCAGCTTTGTCTTCCTTCTCGGAGCTGAGACCAAGGCGACGCCCTCACTCCTGCTTTGGACCGCCCTCGCTCACACGCTTCTGGTGGGGAGTCACATCCTGGGAGTTGTCTATAGCGGCTTTCTCATCCTTGGAATGTTCCTTGTAGGCAGGCCTCGTGAAAAGCTGTCCTTAGCAAGTGCGGCCGCTGTCGGTTGGATTCTGGTTCCGCTCTCTTGGCATGCTGCCCGGGCAAGTGCCTCGATTGCGGTACGACCTTTCGAAGTTCCTCCGCCCGCTCTTGATGATCTGATCACGGGACCGACACTGTCGGACCCATTTGCAACAGGCATCCTCGCCTTTTTTCTAGCTTTGTTGGTCATGAGTCGCTTTCGGAGTTTCCGGCAAGGTCGTGCACCTTTCATGCCTCGTGGTGCCGGGATCTTTCTTCTTTGTGCCTTTGGTGCAATGACATCCTTGTTCCTGAAATCGCAGATCGGAGTTCCCGTTTTCCGGGAGCGCTATCTTTTTCCGGTACCTGTCGCGACAACTCTTCTGCTTGTCTTTCTTCTAAAAAGCAGTCTGCCGGCATCCTGGTTGAAGCCCCTGGCCACCGTTCCGACGGTTCTTCTTTCTCTGTGCGTCATGATGCCGCCAGTGATCTTTGCGGCTTTCCGTCCGATGAAAGAGGATGTCTATCCTTCTTCGGCTTTCATCAGGACTGCGTCTGCACTCCCTGCAACACCGGTCGTTGTCACACATTTTCCTGCTTATAACGTCCTGTCTCACTACGATCGCAGTCATGAGTATATGTACATGGTCAACTGGCAGTATGACCTTGCGCCAGGGCGGCGACCGGCGGATTACTCATCGGAACGCCTGATGGAGAACATCGAGCGAGGTGGTTTTGAGGAAGGAAAGGTTCTTCCTTGTCATGCAATCTTTGCTCGCTATTCAGATTTCACGTTGATTACCGAGCCGCGGCGACAGGAATGGATGACGACCCAACTGCTGCACAATCAAAGTTTCCATGTCGAACAACTTGTCGGGTTCCAACCATGGCGAAAAGCTACAGCATGGTCGATACACCGTCTCTCTTTTGGCCGGCCACCCTGTTAGACCATTTCCTGCCATGCCCTTTGCCGAAGCGGTGTTTAGAGTACTGTGGGCTGAGAAGTAAAGTCTGAGAATGGTCAGATCCGGCATAGAGGTTCTTCTGATGAACTGAATTCAACATGTATTGAGGATGCATCGAGCTAGGGGTTATCGCGGAGTTTGGCAACCATCGCCAGGGAGAGACCCTCCTGCTCTGCAAGGTGCTGGTGCTTGCTACTCCCGATTCGCTGGGCGTGATAGATGCCGGCATGTCCTGAGAAGAGATAGCTGACTACGCACGCAATGGCGGCGTACGCTCCTGCTTCAGCTCCGAAGAGTTCAATGGCCATGAACGTGGACGCGATCGGGGTATTCGCGGCACCGGCGAAGACCGCAACGAATCCCATCCCGGCCAGCAGTGATGGCGGGAGCGGCAGAAGGTATGAAAGCGCATTTCCAAGCGTCGCCCCGATGAAGAACAACGGGGTCACCTCGCCGCCCTTGAAGCCAGCCCCCAGGGTAACGGCGGTGAACAGCAATTTTGCCGCGAAGTCGTACGGAGGTTGACGCCCTCCGAAGGCCGCGACAATGGTCGGTAGTCCAAGGCCGATGTACTTCGTGGTTCCGAAAGTGAAGACTGCAGCAGCTACAAGAACTCCGCCGATGAACGGTCGGAAGGGAGACCACTTGATGTGCTTTCTGAAGAGATGGCCTGTGGCATGGGTCAGGTTGGCAAACGACATGCCGACCATACCAAAGATGGCGCCGGCAGTGGACGCTAGAAGGATGCCTTTGAGAGTCAATGCGGGAACGTCCGCGACGCGGTACAGGGTGTGGTGTACTCCCCAAGCAGCCGTGGTGAAATCTCCAAGGAAGGCGGCGATGAAGCAGGGTGCGAGGGCATCGTAGCTGATGGTGCCGAAGGCCAGCACTTCCATCCCGAAGATCGCCCCGGCGAGCGGAGTCCCAAAGACTGACGCAAAGCCTGCGCTGATACCCGCCATTAACAGAATCCTGCGCTCGACGGCGTTCATGCGGAAGGGCCGGGCCAGTTGATCGGCGAGAGAAGCACCGGTCTGTATGGCTGTTCCTTCTCGTCCTGCCGATCCACCAAACAAGTGAGTCATGAAGGTACCAATGAGAATGAGCGGCGTCATCCGCACCGGAATGGTGCGCTTCGGATCATGAATTTCATCCAGAATGAGGTTGTTGCCTGCTTCTACCGATGTACCAAGGTATCGGTACATGACACCCACCAGAAGCCCTGCCAATGGCAGCAACGCAATACTCCACGTGTGGCTTTCGCGAAAGTCGGTAGCAACGACCAGCGACCAGAGCAGCAACGCAGATGCAGTGCCACCCATACTCCCCACCAGCACGCCTATAGGGATCCAGCGAAGAAGATAGCGGAGAGTGCTGATGACTTCCGATTTTGCCAGGAAGCGAAATTTGGGCACAAGGATCTCCTACCTGAGAATGTAGGAGTCATCAGCAGCGTTTCCGCATGCAGGCACGGCGAACCCCATCGCCATAGATTGCCTTTACCGTAACAAAGCGCGGCCCGAAGGGTCAATCAGGCCGTGTACTCTTCCTCCCGCGTCTCTGCGATTTGCAGCCCGCGCTACAGAGTCCAGCGTGTGAGGCTGTACCGGGCCAAGCCATCGAGGGCACTTCCCATGGCGACCCAAAGGTATGTCATCGCGCGATATCTCCACCTTCCTTCTAGCCGATGTCTGACTCGAAGATGCGAGCATGACCTTCACTTTAGAAGGACATGACAGGGCAGGAGCCCGGACGCGCGCGTTCATCCCGTCCGATTCGGCGTACTGCATGTTCGGAGCCGCATGGGGCAGTGACACGCACAGGAAGTGTTGACGTCTCTGCGGATGACGGCAGCACCTGGCAGCCTGTACGCTTTCTGGATGAGCCGCAGTTCGGTTTGTGGCGGTGACACGGTCTTTCATTGGCCGGTGCCAGATAAAAGGGAAGTTATCTGCTGAAGTCTTGCGCCCTGAACACAGAGGCAACACGCAACCGGAGCATCATGATAAGCGCTTTGGAACCTACGTCATCTGTTCCAGATTCACCGATGAGGTCGTCGTGCGCTGATGCTTGAGAACTTCCGCATCCGGGTTTTTCGCGCTGTTGCTCACCACCTCAACTTCAGCCGCGCTGCGGAGGAACTCCTCCTGACGCAGCCGGCGGTGACGCAACAGATCAAGGCACTCGAAGAGGAGTTCGGCATTCCACTTTTCAATCGGGGAGGAGGCAAGATCTCCCTGACCTCCGGTGGCGAGGCACTTCTACCTTTTGCAGACCAGATGAAAGCTCTTGGCGAGCAGGCCGTCTCAGCGGTCGCCAGGGCGCATGGTCAACAGGCCGGTGAGCTCGCGCTCGGTGCCTCTCAAACAATTGCGCAATACCTCCTGCCGAACTTCGCCGCCAGATTTCTCAAAGCGCAGCCGAAGGTCCGGGTTACGGCGCGAAGCGGCAACACCGACGAGATGCTTGAGGCTCTGCTTGCACGCGAGATACAGCTCGCGCTGATCGAAGGTCCCGAACAACGCAAAGACATTCATATCGAAGCCTTCATGGAAGATCATATGGTTCTCGTCGTCCCCACGGGACACGAATGGGCCGACCACGAGATTGAACCTGAGGAGTTGAAGGACCACCCGTTGCTGGCTCGAGAGTTCGGTTCAGGTTCCCGCCGCGTCGTGGAGCAGGCACTTGCACGGGTTGGTTTGAAGCCGAAGGATCTTGAGATAAGCATGGAACTTGATTCGACAGAAGGTCTTCTCAGTGCAGTTGAAGCGGGCCTGGGTGTCACATTTGTGTCACGCTGGGCGGTTCGAAACCAGTTGGAACTTGGCACGCTGAAGATTGCCCGCGTCAGCGGACTCAGACTGGCTCGACGCTTCGCGATGGCCTATCCAGCCGGTCCAGAGCCAACCGGCAGCGTAGGCGCCTTCCGCTCCATGCTGCTGACGCATGCCCGGGAGCTTTCTCCCCGCGCGACAGGGCGCGCGAAACATGCACCTTCATGAACGAAGAGCGGCCGAGGCTGGAGACGACTGCGTGGAGCAGCTCTGGACAAAACGGACAGACTTAAGAGCCTGTTTCGACCAGAGAGAAACAGGCCCGTACATCCCGGAAAGCATGCACGAACGAAAGGACGAGTCCTCACAACTTAGTACTCGAAAACAGGCTGCAAGTACATAGTCCAGTCGAAACTCACTTCTTTTCCGGATGCGCGACCAGGCTTGCTACATCCTCCTTCAACCTTGCTTGATCTGCTGCATTTGGAGCCAGCGGCCCCGGCTTGAAAGCGGGAAGAAGGGTATCCCATACGGCGTTCAGTTCTCCTTGCATGTTGCCGGTATCTGCGGTGATGGCGACCACGGCATCCTGATCCGGCAAGACAACGATGAATTGACCGCCCGCTCCGTCGGCGCGATAGGCATTGTGACGGCATCTCCAGAACTGAAAGCCGTACCCTTCTATCCAGTCAGGACCGATCTGCGAATGACTCTCCTTTTCATTCTCGATTTGTTTCGAGGTAGCCTGCCGAATCCATTTACGAGGCACTCGTTGTTTGCCGTTCCATTTGCCTTTCTGCAGGTATAGCTGTCCGAGCTTCGCAATGTCCTCCGTGCGGAGGTAAAGGCCGTACCCGCCGAGCGAGTTACCTTCTGGGCTTGCGTCCCAACGCGGAGAGTCAATGCCCAACGGACCGAAGATGCGCGGCTTGAGGTAGTCAAGCGCCGTCTGGCCCGTGACCCTGGTGATAATGGACGAGAGCACATACGTGCCCATGGTGTTGTAGAGGAAGTGGGTTCCCGGCTGAAATACGACCGGCTGTGCGAGAAATTGCTTTACTGTGGGGCCCCCATCCCGCTTCGGCTCTACCTCATGTCCACCGGACATCGTAAGGAGGTCACGCAACGTCATCGCCTGCAGATTAGCCGAAGGATGCAGCGGAGCGTCCGCCGGAAAAAACTTCAGCACCCGATCCTTGAGCTTCAATTTATGTTCGTGGATGGCAAGGCCAACCGCTGTGGACGTAAAGCTCTTGCTGACAGAGTTAAGAATGTGAGGAGCTTCAGCGGAGTTCGGCTTCCACCAGCCCTCGGCGATAACCTTTCCGTGCCGCAGGACCATGAAGCTGTCGAAGGTGTTCACGTTCTTATTCGCAGCTTGCACAAACTGCCGGATGGCGCTCGACGAGATGCCCTCAGCCTCTGGCGTGCTTCGGGGCAGATCCTGTGCCTGCGCCCAGACGGTGCCTCCGAAAAGTAATCCAACTCGTATCCATCTGTACAAGTGCGCCTTCATCCTTTTCTCCATTGTTGCTTTAGCCTGGTTCACCGCATGGTCGTCTTCCGTCAAGTCGCGTGCAGGCATACCCAGGTGTCACGTGACAGTTTGAGAGCGAGCCGTGACAACAGGGCCTGTTCTTGCGTTAAGCTACACCTCCTGCCCAAAGTGCAGAAGCCTGTTCTCACAAGCAAGCTCGTCATTCGGCAAACGGGCAATAGGTCGGCTATGTACGGGTGAGCACATTCGAGCGGAACGGAGAGCGGCAGTTCGAAGGAGTGGGCGCGAGCACCTGCAGGATCCCTACGAACGGCAGCTTGCCCTTCTGGCGCTCTATCTCAAGGCGGAAGAACGTCCATGAGATCTTCGGTATTTGCCCTGTACGTTCAAAGGCTGATACCACCGCGAGGCAGCTAGCGGAAGTTAACTACACATGGACTGGAACCAGAATGATTCGCCTGTGACATAGTGGCACCGGTAATCTGCCGGTCCCTGGTCTCTCATTGCGACGAGTTAGAATCAGACTATTGTTTTTCCGTCCTGAAGATTTTCTGCAAACCATCATGTGGAAGAGCAATCAGGTATGTCGATCAGCACCGGACATCGTGGTCGCCGCCACCATCGCGTTCACGATGGTTTCTTCTGTGGCTTCGACAGTAGCAGTAAAGAGCAGGCTGATTTTCTCATTCGAAACCGTTCGTATGGTGTTTGACCAGGCTCCTTGTCGGCAGCAGGATTTGCGGTCGAGAAGGCGAGAACGATATCGCCGGAGCTGTTGCCGGACGTCGCTCCTGTGCGTGCAACTCCAAGTCAGCCCCTGCGCGCAATTCGTTTGAGCTGATGCGGCAGGAGCGGCGCATCCGTGGCGATGAGGACGATGATCGAGCCGACGTCACCTTGCGAGTCGGCATCAGGTAGTTACCGGTGCAACGGCAAGCATCGCGGAGTGCGACTTAGGCGTCCAATCCGGTGCGAAAAGGAGAACTTGCCATGATAGAAGCAGTTGGGTACGCCACAAGCCATTCCTTCACCGGTCTGAAGCCGCATAAGTTTGAACGAGATGATGCCAAGCCCAATGAGGTAGTAATTGACGTTCTGTACTGCGGGGTGTGTCACTCAGACATTCACCAAGCTAAGAATGAGTGGGGGAACACGGTCTACCCATGCATGCCGGGGCACGAGGTGGTCGGTCGCGTGAGCGCGGTCGGCGATACGGTAACACTCCATAAGGTCGGGGATCTAGTGGGTGTGGGCTGCATGATCGATAGCTGTCGGGAGTGCGCGCCGTGCCGTGAGGGTGACCAGAACTACTGTGAAGGTCCAAACAGCTGGCTGGCAACGTATAACGGGCCAATGATACCGGCGAAGAAAGCACCGAACGAAGCGAACCGCTATAACCGCGACAACACCTTCGGCGGCTACAGCAATGTATTGGTCGTTCCGGAAGACTTCGTGCTGAAGATCCCCGCGGGGCTGAAGCTGGAAGCTGCAGCGCCGCTGCTGTGCGCGGGAGTGACCACGTATTCGCCCTTGAAGCACTGGGGCGTAAAAGCGGGCGACAAGGTAGGCATCGTGGGTTTTGGTGGGCTTGGCGACATCGCGGCAAAGATGGCGATCGCAATGGGAGCGACCGTGACGCTGTTCACGACAGACGAGGAAAAGCTCGAAGAGGCTGTCCGGATTGGCGCAACAGGTGTTTTAGAGAAGAAACTTACAGAGGAAGTCGATCCCACGAACCCGCTGACACGCACTTTTGATCTCATCCTGAGTACTGTGCCCAAGAAACATGATCTGAACCCATATCTACCTTTGCTGAAGCGCGACAAAACAATGGTCGTCATGGGTGACCTCGGGCCGCTAGAACCGATCAACAACATGCAGACGGCCTTTCACCGAAATGGTGTCGCGGGATCCCTGATCGGCAGTATCGCGGAGACGCAGGAGGTGTTGAATTTCTGTGCAGAGCACGGGATAGCGCATGACGTTCAATTACTAGACATTAAGGACATCAACGACGCCTACAAAGAAGTGGAGAAGGGCGACGTGCGCTTCCGCTACGTCATCGACCTCGCGACGCTGAACGCGCAGGACGCGCACTAGCCTCCATCCGAATGCTTTTTTTAGAACGGATAGGAGCAACATACCTACTGATCTCTCCGTAAAGGCACGCACTCGAGATATTCAGGAGTGAGAAGCAAGCCTCGGCCAAAGACAGAGGTGCCCGATGGTCGTTGTCTCGGGCACCTCCACTTGGATCATTCCCTCTCTGCTTCTCTGAGCTGCTTCTGCCACTCTGAGGATCTATTGTGCGACTTTGCCATCTGCATTCAACATATGTACCGGTCCCAGATCAAGCTCTTTCAGTCCAGCCTCAATCTTTGCGCGATCGCCAACAACAATCCACACCAGCTGTTTTGGATGAAAGAAGGTTGCTGCCGCAGAACTCAGATCCGCTGGTGTAAGCGAATTTGCCTTATCCGCATACGTAGAGAAGAAATCTTCAGGCAGATGGTATGAAAGTACACGTTGAATGAATGTACTTACAGCTTGTGAAGTTGCGAACTGACCTTGAAGGCTCTTGGTCGCCTGGTCAACGACCCCCCGCAACTCGCCTGCGCTTGCTGGCTGACTGCCGGCCATGCCCTGAATCTCCTTTTCCATCTCGACAAGCGAGTCTTTCGTCTTGTCCGTTTGTACCGAAGCGAAGACAAGGTAGGGCCGCTGCCCTGACGTCGATACCAAGCTAGAGTGGGCTCCGTACGACCAGTGTTTATTCTCACGCAGATTCATATTGAGTCGGCTGGTAAACGACCCGCTGAGGATGTCGTTCCACATCTCCAGAGCCACTTCATTGGGTGAGTTATAGGGTGGTGCGATCGTTGCCGCGATAAGGTCTGACTGCTGGGCACCAGGCCGGTCAATAAGATACAGACCAGGACTCACGGGGCTTTTAACCTCTGGGGTTGTCAACGGTGGAAGTGGCGCCTTCTTCCATCCGTCGAACGCGGATTCCAGCAGTGGCTTCAATGTCGCGAGTGTTGTGTCACCAACGATCACCAGAGTCGCATTATTGGGTCTGTAGCCCTGCTCGTGGAAATGGATCAAGTCATCGCGAGTCAGTTTGTCTACAGAGAGGGCGGTTCCAGTACCCGACAGCGGAATCCCATAAGGGTGCTTCTCGCCGAATAGCAGTGAAGGAAAAACGCGAATGGCGGTCCCCATCCCCTGTGTCTTCTCCTGCGCGATCCTGGAAACCTGTATCTTTTTTTGGCGGCCAATCTCCTCGATAGTGAAGCTGGGGTGCTCCACAATGTCGGCAAGGAGGTCTAACGCAGGCTTTAGCTTGCTTGCCAAGCCAACTACTGACACTGTTGATGTATCCAGGGAAGCGGACGAGTGGGCCTCGAGGCCTAAACGATCAAGCTCGTCGCTGAGCTGCAGCGCACTGTACTTGTCGGTTCCATCCAACAGAAGCGAAGACGTCAGGTGTGCCGTTCCTGGCGCGACCAAGCGATCAGACGAAAATCCCGCATTTACGATCATCGAGAGACTAATCGCAGGTAACTCGTGCCGCTCGGCAAGTATGACTTTAAGGCCGTTCGATAACGTCATGCGCTCGACTGCTGGCAGATGAAATGGTTGAGCGGGCCCAATCTGGGGCAGCTTGGACCGGTCGACATCCTTGTCAGCTACAGTCGTCTTGGAGAATGGTTTGATCTCTAATTGGTACTCTCCATCTGCTAGCCATCGATTTGCTGCATTCTTGATATCCGCTGAAGTTGCAGCACGCACCCGTTTGAGCGAGGTTAGATAAGCGTCTGGATTACCAGTAAAAACCTGCCCTTGAGCGAGAGTTTCAGCCTGCTCCATGACAGCATCCAGGTCCAGTACCTGACGGGTTTCATCCCTGGCCTTGACTCGCTCCAACTCGTCTACCGTTGGTCCATCCCTCAAGATGGACTGCAGCTCAGTCTGTACGGTGGACTCTATCGCTTTAAGGTCCGCATCAGGCTTGGCAGTGATTTGAATCTTAAACTGACCTGCAATTTCATTCTCATCCGCGCCTGCATCAACGGAAGTGGCCACCTGCATGTCGTAGACGAGCTGTTTATATAATCGAGAGCTCTTACCCGACGCGAGCACATCGCTTAGGAGATCGAGATAATCAGCGTCTGCCGTTCCGAACTGCGGTATGTTCCAAGTCATCTCAATCATCGGCGTAGCAACGCGATCCTGCACCTCCTGAAGATGCAGTCCAGTCATCTTTGACACCCAGGCTTCCTGGTGGGCTATCGGAGGGCCAGAGGGGAATACTGCCAAAGTACGTCTCAACGAGTTTGCGAGCCGCCATCGGTGTAATGTCTCCAGCTAAGGTCAGCGTTGCATTGGACGGTCCGTAGTACGTCGCGAACCAAGTCTTAACGTCATCGAGCGAGGCAGCATTTAGATCGTCCATGGACCCGATGACTGTGTGCAAATAAGGGTGTAGAGCTGGATAGGTGCTTTTGACTGTAAGTTCCTGGGCAACAGCATAGGGCTGGTTTTCACCCTGTCGCTTCTCGTTCTGCACAACCCCCCGTTGCAGGTCCAGCGTGCCTTGATTCAGAACGAAGTGGCCCATCCGGTCCGATTCAAGGAACAACGCATACTCTAACGAAGCGACGGGAACGACCTCAAAAAAGTTTGTCCGGTCAGTTGTCGTTGTGCCATTCAGACTCGTTGCACCAGCGATCTGCATCGCGGGGATATATGGCCCCTTCACATGCTCGCTTCCACCAAACATCAGGTGCTCGAATAAGTGTGCAAAGCCCGTTTTACCTGCAACTTCACTGCCTGATCCGACGTGATACCAAATGTCCACTGCCACGATAGGTACTCTGTGATCCTCATGGATCAACACAGTAAGCCCATTTGGGAGAATGAAGCGCTCGTACTTCAGAATAGGGTCCTGCGCATGACTTGCTGTGAGAGAGCAGGTCAAAACCGCTCCGCAAAACACCATTTCTGCTATTGATACTCGCTTGAACACGTTCATTTTGGCTCCTGTGACGCAGAAATGTGCTGGATGGTGAGAAATATGTCGATAACTACGGATAAGGCCGGAGTAGGCCGGACTAGAACATCAGCTTCAGAGCGAATTGCATAGACCGCGGTCCACCCTGCTGATACTGAGCAGCTGTCGTTCCCAGGCTTTGATTAAGCATCATGGTGGCTTGCCCGAATGTCGCATCAAGAAGCTCAGCGTCAACGTTCCCAAAATGCGGGTGGTTCAGAGTATTGAATGTCTCGGCACGGAATTGCAAACGAAGGCTACCCTCAAATTGGAACTCGCGATGAGCTGCGACGTTTACCTGGGTCTCGCCGAAGCCGCGCACAAAGTTTCTCGGAGCGTTACCTACATCTGTTCCTGTAGGTAATGTGAATGCTGCCGATTCGGTCGATACTGTTGGACCGCCGTTAATCATGCGACCTCCCGGGTATTGCGAGCCATAGAGATAGACAGGATTAGCGGGGTTATAGATCACGTTGCTGTAATAGGTTTTCCCTGTGGTCGGATCGGTAAGTTGGTTGCCGTGTATAGTTACCGGAAAACCCGTTCGCGCCATGATACGACCGTCAAAAGCCCATCCGGCAGTTAGATAGTGCGCAAGGCGGTCCTCTCTTAGTGACGGAAGATCCCACGTGAGTCCACCCTGAAAGTTATGTCTTATATCGAAGTCGGAGTTACCTCGCTGAAAGATTAACGACGGGTCCGACGATCCAAAATCTATCGAATGCGACCATGTGTACGATGCCAAAGCCTGAACGCCATGACAAACGGTCCGCTGGGTTTGCACCTGAAGCGCCTGATAGTTTGACGTCAAATTGGCTATGTAGTAGTAAACGTAACCGAAGTCAGAGTTGTATGGATTGAGGTAGAGCTGTTGGGCTCCAAGAAGACGCCGGCCATTTGCGGCGACATACGATACGGTAACCGCTTGTTTCTCTCCAAGAGCCTGCTGAATCGCGGCACTCCATTGCAAGGTGTAAGGCAACTGCAGGTGTGTAGGGAATGCGAAGACGGAAGAGTCCGTATATGGGGGAGCCGCGGAAGGAGTTACATTCAGCAGAGTGGATGCTACCGGAAGAACTGCATCTGCCGTGAAGCTCGACGCCTGCGTTCCAGGCCCAACAAATGCTGATGTGGCCAAGCGATTGTCAGTATCAAAGAAGACTCCGCCACCTGCGCGCACAACTGTCTCCCATCCCGGAACCTGATGAGCCTGCCAAGCGACTCCGAAACGAGGCGCGATGTTGAACCATGTCGTCTTGTACAGAGATGTGCCCCGAGGAGCCAGGACCAGACGCGCGGGATCAGAGAGACTGCCTGAGAGGGTATACGCATCATTGCCTTTGGGGCCGGTAGGCGCGGGATTGACCTCTCAACGCAATCCTGCTGAGATGCTTACTCTGGAGGTCGCCGACCATTGGTCCTGAATGAATGTGGCGGTCTCACTCGTTACTGGAGTGATTGGCACTTGCGACGATACAAACAGGCTCGCCTGGTTGCTTTGCAGGGGTGTCAGGAGTGAGGTCGGATCGGAATACTCCGCTGATGCAATCGGAGAAGCAGGCGTAATAGGAGCTTTAGTTCGTAGGTAGTCAAGCCCAAACTTTATCTGATGATGACCGAGCGCAAGAATGGTGATGTCAACGAGATTAAACTGCCGCAACCTATTAGCGGAATGGCTGGTAGATAAAAGCGTGAGCCCGACGGATGGTGCATAAAGCAGGACACCTGGTGCTGCATCTCTGTACCCACCGACACCCAGCGCCTGAGCAAGGTCAATCGGTTGAGCACCACCAAAGGAATCGAGACTCGCGTTCTGGCGCGTGTCGGTCTGCAGATACCCCAACCGAAATTCATTGTTCAGTGAATAAGATAGATGGGCCGTCGCTCCAAACGTGTAAGTGGCATTGTTGTTTTCAGCTTTGGTAACCGAAGAAAGGGACCGAGAATCAGCGGAGCTTGGTGTGTCACTATAGCGAAAAGAGGGAGATCCTTGGGTTCAGTTCGTGATCGATGCGGATACTCGTCGAGTCGATGTTGCTTGGCAGGGAATACGATTGGATGAACTGCGCTAAACCGCTTGCGTCGTCGATCCCTCCAGCGCTCGGTAGAGGAAAGGCATTCAAGATCGGCTGAAGAGCGGCAGAGGCGTTTTGTTGCAGGGTCGCATCTGGTACGTACCGAATGGTTGCCGGCTGCGGTTGGACGAGACGAAGTCCTTCATAGGAAGCGAAGAAGAAGGTGCGATTCTTCCCACTGAATGTGTGTGGAAGCCATACGGGACCACCCAGGGTTCCGCCAAAGTCGTTCTGACGCAATGCAGCTATTGGCTTGCCATAAAAATCGTTAAATCAATCGTTCGCATCAAAATAATTGTTTCGCAAATACTCATAGACCGTTCCATGAAATTGTTTGTCTCCTGAGCGTGTCACGAGTGAAAACTGGCCGCCAGGGCTTCGTCCATACTCAGCGGAGTAGGTTGATCCCTGCACCCGAAACTCTTGGAGAGAATCAACCGATGTCAAGCTTTGTGTTGTTCCCAGCGCCGTTGAGGAGGATAAAGATCCGGACAAGCCAGGTCCTGAACCGCCATTGCCATTACCAGGATTGCCGTTGGCTGACACACCATCAACAGTGTAATAGTTGCTTTCTGTGCGCTGGCCATTAACGCTGAAGTCGCCATTGTTCCCGAGGCTCGAGCCAGCCTGCGGACTTTGAGTTACTACTCCAGGTGTCATTGAGATCAAATCCTGGAAGCTTCGTCCAGTAAGGGGGATGTTCTCAACAAAATCTCTATTGATCACCGTGCTAACGGAGCCATCGGTGGTATTGATGCTGAGCTCACTGGAGCTGACGGCTACGGTCTCAGTCGCAACGCCGATCCGTAATTTGAAATCAAGGACAGCATTCTGAGCCACACTTAGATCGATCGCAGTGCTTGCGACAGTGCTAAATCCCGAAGCCTGAACGAAGATCTTGTAAAGGCCCGGTTCAAGTCCGGGAACGCTGTATTCTCCACTCCCGTTCGTCTTGACGTTCCGTTCGTTTCCGGTGCGCAAATCGGTGACCCGGACTTGTGCCTCTGGAATAAAAGCTCCCGATGAATCAGCAACTTGACCTTGAATCTGCGCATTCTGCGCCAATGCAAGAGAGCAAAGGGATAGAGCGGAAAAAGAGACAAGTAGGGCGCGAAGCTGGCGAATCATCGTCTTTGGCTCCTGAAGTATCGATTGGTAGTTAGTGATGAAGAGTTGGGGCCGCCACCTGTATTTCTTTTAGGCCTGAGCGAATGAGCGCATCTACACTTCCGAGCTCGGCCGCAATATTGTCCGCCGATCCAGATTCGGCGGCTCCGCCAAGGATGAGTTGCTGGCAGAGTTCCTGGTAACGGGAAACCCGTTGCTCTAAGACTTCAGGAGCAGAACTCGCGTGGGGGAAGGATTCGGCTTGTTCCAAGCTACCCAAATCGATAGCGAGGAGAGTGTGCTCGTTCTCGTCGAGGGCCGCTTGGATCGCATCGATGTGCTGGCGAGACAAGAGTGTAAGCAGGTTTTGCTGATCAGCCGGAAGCTGTTTGGGTTGCTTGAAGCGCTTCCGCAGCTCCGAAAGATGGAAGTTTGCTTGTTGAATCCTGAGCGATCCATTGAGCAGGCTTTGCGAGATGATGCTCAGTTGATCGAGCGACTTCTTGTTCTCACGGAGGTACCGCTCGAGGGGGGGGAAGGTTGCCCATCTACTGAATACGTTTCAAATGGTTGTCCTTTTCCGAAGGAGGAACGCGTTGAAGGGCGACTTCCAATCTCTTCTACGCTCAGGAGCGAAACGTGTACATGCGGCAGCAGAGCAAGACACGAGATCAGTTCACGTTTGCGAGTATCAGTGTCGACTACTCCCTTGACACTTATACCGGCGTCACCGCGGGTGAGATGAATCTGCTCGCCTGTGTCGGCGTGGACCTCATTCAGCACCACACGAGCTGCCAGTTCCGCTTCGTCCAACTCAAGTTCGGAAAGAACATGGGGTATGTGCAGAGCGGCGTGGAGGCCGTTTGAATCCGCCATGGCCTGACCAGTCAACGGCTCAAACCAATCCTGATTCACAGCACCCCAGGGCATCACGTCGTAGTTCAGTTCGGCGATCTCCACCGTACCCTGATCCCGAAGTTTGATCATGCGGGCCACGGGGTGGCAGTCGCTTTCGCGGACCGTGAGGGACTCTTGAATGATGGTGTTATCCGGTGTCACTGATGTGGTGAGCGTCAGGAGATCAACACCGGTCCTGGTAACGGCATCCTTCTTCGCGGACTGGTGATCGCGCCAAGTGCTGAAGTCAGCCGCTGAAAGCGGATCTTCCCAACTTACGCCTGCCAATCCAAGCCGATCCTTCGTCCGCTGATCGTTGTCACTGAGGTGCTGCTGCCTGAGCCGACGCTTTTTTGCGGGATCTCGGTAAATAGTCCGCTCTATCACTTGGCCGGGGCTGCTGATCCGCACCTTCTGGTAGATCACTCCAGGGTGACCGGAGACGGTAACAGAGCCCTTTGCCTGCTCCGCGCGCACAAGAAGGGTTCGTGCCGAAATCTGCGGTTCGCTTTGCGTCCATAAAAGGAAACAGACGACAGCACAGATTGCACAAAATATTGAACTCGCAAGCAAAGGATTCATTCTGGGGAAAGAAAAGCGTGTGAGCCAGCGCCGCAGTCGTGTCCCCGGTGGGCATCTCTGGCTCTCCACGGAGTTGCCATCGACGGTATGCCCTGGAACCTCGAAGTGGAGGACGGAAGGTCTTCGACAGCTTCTTCCTCCTCCATGTTGCCGTCCATCGCGATGAGAGGGTCGACGTACACGAGCTGGATCGTGGGAGACTCTGCTGTAAACGAGATCGCGACCCTCATGGATCGGTCGTCGCTCAGGATGACTTCGCGGGATTGCTGCAGACCGCCATCGGGGATCGGCGCCTGAACCAGAATGAACGCCAGACAGATACCCTGTTCGCTAAGGATCTCGATAAACGCGGGCTTCTCCATGGGACGAAGCTCGACACGCAACTCGCTCAGCGTGGCTGTGACCCTCTGCGAAGCCCGAATGTCGCCATCTACAGAGATCAACAGACGCGCAGGGCGATGCTGTTTGACTTCCTGCAGATAACGGCCCATGCGTTTCCGGAGCCGGTGAGGATCGTTGGCCTTCTGCTTGGAACGGCTTGAAACCAGGGTCGGAGAGCTCCCGGAAGAAACACCAGGATCCTGTGGAGTATCGCGCCCTATGGTCTCATCGGGGGAGCGTTCCCCGAGAAGTGGAAGTCCGAGCAATTGGTTTGCCCGGTCAAGGCATCCGGGACAACTGACCAGATGAGCGAACTCTGCCGTTGTGAAGCCTTGCGTTGGCGTCGCGTAGATCTCTTCAAGCACAGAAAGAGCAAAGCAGCTTCCCTTCCGGGACCTGAAAATCTTTGCGCGCAGAGCCAGGAAGAGCCCTTGAGAATCATCCGCTTCTTTCGGCACGCGGCCTCTGGAGTTGCTGTCGTTTCCTATCTGCCGCAGGACGCCCGGATGTTCCAGGTCCAGCCGCGCTTCCGTCCGTGCTGCTCGAACCGCCTTGTCGATGGCGGATCTGGTCGATTGAGCGACCTGCATGATCTCGGATGGGAAGTACCCGAGGAAGTAGCGAAGAAGAAAAACACTGGCGGAGCGGGACGTGTTTTTACGCTCGCAAAGATAGTCGCAGATCCTGTGAAGGTCTTCCCGGATGAACAGGAGTCCGTTCCGGTCGATCGCGCGCAAGCCGCGCTCCGCCGATTCATAGTCGACAACGGACAGGTCATCGAGAGCACTGGATTGAGCCCGCCGCATCCGTGCGTACTGCAGGTTGCGCAGAACTGAAAACAGATAACCTTGCGCATTCTCGATGTGCTCACTTACGGATCCAGTCCCAGCGAAACGAACATACAGCTCCTGAACGAGGTCTTCCGCGTCGGAACGGTTACGGCTCGTGAGCTGCATAGCCCACTCCAACAAGCGATCATAGTGATCGAAGAAGACATCCTCGAACGTGGGACGAGACTCGGGCCTGGAGGAAAAAGAAAGCATAGATTAGGGCTGTACATAGGACGAGTGTCTGAGCAGGAGAAATCTCCCAAACAATTTCGAAACTTTTAACATTCAAATCGTCAGCCTTCCAAGTGACATGCCCCTTCCATTGAAACGCACTCGTTCGTACCTGAGTAGCCGATCCTGGAGGCTGGATGCCACCAGTACAGGGTTAGCGCGGAGATTTTGGGGATTGCTGCCACGTCTTAAGGCGGTCCTCCGCTTGCACAACTCTGGCTGCTTCGGCCTTGCTGTCGGCCGGCCCGTGCCCGGAAGTCGCGCAGGGTGGAATGATCGGCAGTCAGGGAGGGGCTGGTTCCAGCCTGATACGGACGCTAACGGCGTTCCGAGAACCTGTTTGCGCTCAGGTAGCATTCGGTGATCCGGACAGACGCGGTGATCAACGGTTCTCTTGGAGACGCGCACGTGCGGCAGCAGAAATGCGTGAAGGACGTTGGCTGCTCCAGCGAACAGCAGCATGAACGTGCGCAGGGTCGGCAGGTTACCAGTCCTGTAACGTCAAGGTCTGAGGATCTTCGACTCGTTGCATCAGTACTGCAGCGATGCCCATCGAGATACCGCCGGCAACTACTGGCAGAATGCGGTTGTTGTGGAACAGGTGCGTAACGACAGGACCACCGAGCAGCGCCATGCTGATTTCAGGAATGACGATGAAGAAGTTGAAGATTCCCATGTAGACCCCGGTGCGGGTCGACGGAAGGGAGGAAGCAAGAATGGCGTACGGCATGGACAAGGTGGACGCCCAGGCGATACCGACACCGACCATGCTCAGGAGCAGGTACCACTTGTTATGAATGAAGGGGACAGAGATAAGCCCGAGTGCGCCGCAGACCAGACACGCCGAGTGCGTGTAGGTGCGGCCGATACCCTTGGCGAGCGACGGCAGCGCGAAGGAGAAGACGAAGCAGACAGCGGTGTATGCGGCCGAACAGATGCCGGCCCAGACGATCGCTTCGTTGTAGAGCGGAGTGTTGGGCCTGTCCGCTCCGAAGACGTTATGCGCAATCGCGATGGAGAGATACAGCCACATGCAGAAGAGGCCCAGCCAAGTAAACAGCTGAACCGGTGCGAGACGGCGCATCGGCGCAGGCATCTTGCGAACGGCGTCTCTAATCTCGGAGAGCGAGCCTGCAATGCTTGGCCGCGCGGCGTTCTCGGCTTTGAACGCGGCGAGATCTTCCGGTGGGTACTCCGGCGTCGTGAAGACCGTCCAGAGCACGGCGGCCAAAAAGGCGAGGGCTCCAAGATAAAACGAATAACGAACTGTGACAGGGATACTGTGGGTATCCGGTGTGCTGGCCGGGTGCAGCAGGTGGGTGAGGATCAGCGGCATGAGGGACGCCACGACCGAACCGAGGCCTATGAAGATACTTTGCATGGCAAATCCGGTCGTGCGCTGTCCTTCAGGAAGAACGTCCGTGACAAACGCACGAAAGGGCTCCATGGAGACGTTGTTGCTCGCGTCCAGCAGCCAGAGCAGGGTGGCTGCGACCCAAATGGAAGGGGCGTTCGGCATCAGGAGCAGCATGGTTGTAGAGACAAGGGCACCGGCTAGAAAGTAAGGACGTCGCCGCCCAAGGCGGGTCCAGGTGCGGTCGCTCGCCTCACCGATCAGGGGTTGAATCAACAGACCGGTAAGTGGTGCGGCGAGCCAGAGGATCGGTATCTGATCGGGGGAGGCGCCCAGGTACTCATAAATGGCGCTCATGTTGGCAAGCTGCAGCGCCCAGCCAAACTGGATGCCGAGAAAGCCGAAGTTCATGTTCCAGATCTGCCAGAAACTACGCTTCGGCTTCTGCATGACGGGTCCTGTAAGGCTGTTGGTTGGGACCGGTTTGTCTCAACGGCCGGCACGGTTCTGTGAGGCGGGCACGATAGGCGGCTTACCCGCGGGTAGATGGAGCGGCAGTCCGGCAGCCGTGCGGGGAGCAGTGCGACCTGCTACCAGCAGCCTGGTCTCTCCTGTTTCGCTCCTGTGTCTCTGACTTTGTGCGCACCTAGCGGAGTGCAAAGATTGCAAAACCGAAGGGCGGCAGCTTTACTGAAACCACGTCATTCGCGATGGCCTGTGCTGAAGGTCCGGCATCTCCCAACGTGGGTAGAAGCGATCTGCATCCTTCGAGTGCCGTGCCAGCGACGGGTACTGCGATAGTGGCTGCGGCGGCATCCCGATTGACGACCATCAGCAGAGAGCCATCAACGCTGCAGGCAGATCCGTTGTTTGAAAGCGTACGAAGATAGGCGAAGCTGCTCGTGCCGGCAACGAGGGTCTGCTGCGACCCACTCTGCAGACTCCTGGACTGACCGCGCAGGTGGCCCAGAGCCGCCACCCAGTCGTACATGTGATTTTGCTCAGGAGAGCGCCCGGCTGCGGTGAAGGCGTTCCGCGCGTCACCGGCGAAGCCACCGGGAAAGTCGTGCCGGTTGTCAGGGTCGCCGCCGCCCTGCATGAGGATCTCATCGCCGGCATAGAGCTGCGGCATGCCGCGCAGGGTGAGGAGGATGCCATAGGCAAGACGAAGCAATTCGGGGGTAGCGCCAGGCTGCGAGAGGAAACGCATCTGGTCGTGGTTGCCGAAGAAGGGAACGAGCGTCTCGGGATGCGGGTAGAGCCAGTCCTGGCGCAGCGTTTCCTCGATCTGGCATATGGGCTTGCGCCCGACCAGGGAATCGACCAGCGAATAGTACATCGGGTAATCGAAAGGCGTGGTGAGATGCGTGTCGAGACCGTGGAGCGTGCGTCCACCGGCGAAGTAGGCGTTAATGGTCGGGTCGGATCCGCTCACCTCACCGACTGAGGTGAGCCGCGGATACAGCGCGGTGAGGCTCGAAAGATATTGCTGCCAGAACTCGCGTTGCACATAGGGAAAGGTGTCGATGCGCAGGCCGTCGATGCCGGCCTCCTCGATCCACCAGATCATGTTCTCCGTCAGGTACTGCGCGACGAGCGGGTTCTGTTGGTTGAGGTCCGGCAGCACGTTGACGAACCAGCCATCCTCGGCGTCGAGCGATGCGGCCGTGGTGGCGTGGGGATCTGTGATCGGACCGAACATGTATTTGTTGTCGAGGTGATGGGCTGCGGTGCCATGGAACCAGTCCGGCGCTGGCGGATCCTTAACCCAGAGGATGGCTGGCCCGACGTGGTTCGGGACGTCATCAAAGACCAGCTTCATGTGGCGGCGGTGCAGCTCGTCAGCCAGCCTGCGGTAGGTGTCGAGCGTGCCGAGACGCGGCTCGACGGCGTACATCTCGGTCGCGCCGTAGCCGTGGTAGTCGCTGGTAGCGGGATCGTTCTTGAGAACGGGCGTGAGCCATAGCGCCGTCACGCCAAGCTGCTGAAGGTAGTCCAGATGGTCGAGAATGCCCTGCAGGTCGCCACCGTGAAAGGCGAGCGGCTTTGTGCGATCCGGCGCCGGTGAGCCCGCGACATGATTGTTCGCCGCGTCGCCGTCTGCGAAGCGATCCGGCATGATCAGGTAGAGGACGTCGCGCGAGGAGAAGCCCTGCGGGCCGGCTTCCAGGGTGCGTCGAGGCGCAAGCGTGTAGGAGACGCTGACGCTGCCGCCGGCAGAGCTGGCGATGATGGTCACCGTCTCCGGCGCCACGGCGCTGGTGTCGAGCCACACCATGGCCCAGTGCCCGTTGGGCGAGCTCTGAGTTCGGGTCACGCGGATCGCCGGATCCGATACCGTGAATCTGGCGTCGTGCAGGCCCATGCCCTGAAGCAGCAGCATCGGCGCCGGCATGGCAGCGAACCAGTTCGGCGGGTCGATCTTCAGAATGGAAGGCTTTTGCAGAATGGAAGGCTTTTGCGATTGCGCCAGAGCTGATGCAAGCAGGGTGCACTGAACCAGGAGAATGGTCGCAAGCCGACATTGGATCGGACCAGGGCAGCGTGCGGGAAACATTCCTTGCTCCTTGTACAGAGTCGATGCAAGAGGCCAGTAGGGAAGAGTCAGCCGAGACCGAGCCGCTAAAAGTTGTGGTAAAACGAAACCCGTGTGGAGAGTGGATCCACACGGGCATCGAGGGTGTTTAGAAGGTGAACCGGACGGCCATCTGCATCTGGCGTTCGGAGGCCTGGCGTGTCGCGGTCACCTGGCCGAAGTTGCCATCCTGGAAGTTGCCATCCGGGTTGGTGAACTGCGGGGTGTTGGTGACGTTGAAAATCTCGCCGCGCAGCTCCATGTTGTACCGCTCTGTAAGCGCCACATTCTTGAAGAGCGACACGTCTCCTTCCGCGATTCCCGGGCCGTAGAAGGCGTTGCGGCCGGTGTTACCCTGCAGCTCCGTGGCTGTTGGGACGCTGAAGTTGCCGGTGAAGTAGTGCGCGGTTCCCGGGCTGGCGATTGCGTGCGTTGTGGTTGTGAGCCCGGTTAAGTTCAGGCGCTGGGTAAAGACGCCGCCGTAGGTCGGGTTGATAACGGAGAAGGGACTTCCACTTTCGACCTGCACGACAGAGTTGAGCTGGAAGCCGCCGATGATGGCATTGACTGTGCGGTTGAGGTGCGAGCCGAAGAACTGTCCGCGGCCGAATGGAAGGTCATAGAGGAAGCTGCCTACGAAGACGTTCCGCTGGTCAAGACCGGAGTTGCCCTTGTTCAGAGAATGGTCATACACATCAAGCTGCGAGATGGCATAGAAGCCAAGGTAGCCGTCCGTATTGTCGATGGTGTGCGCCCAGGTGTAAGACGTGGTAAGGGTGAGGCTCTTGGCAGCGCGATAGTTCAGCTGTGCCTGGAGCGAGTTGTAGTGCGACACGCCATCGTTCGAGTTGTAGACGACCTGGCTCGAGCTGGTGAGCTCGGGGAAACGTGCCTCGCCGCGGCCTGCAACGCCCGGGAGGAAGTTGAAGTTGTAACCGGTGGCCAGATGAGTGGCCTTATTGCCGACATAGCCGACAGTCGCGACCGTGCGGGCGCCGAACTGCTGCTGCACCTGCAAGCTGTACTGCTGCACATTGGAGGTCTTCTGCGTGGTGTTGACGGAGAAGACATTCGATCCAGGAGGCGGTGCGGTGCGGTCAAAGCTCGGGAAGCCCGGCAGCGGCAGGCTCGCGCTTGCCACGGGGACACCACCGACCGTGTTGGCGTTACTGTTCGTGGGCGACTGGCCGGTGAACGCGATGCGATAGCCCCCGGCCGCCGTGTAGCTGACCGATCCACCGAACGGAACCTGCTGACCGAGCTGGTTGTCGATTCCGCCGCGATCCTGGAAGTAGAAGATGCCATAGCCGCCGCGGATGACGGTGCGGCCTGTGCCGTATGCGTCATAGGCGAAGCCAAAGCGCGGCGAATAGTTGTTGAAGTTGTTGTTGATAATGGAGCGGCCGAAACCGTTCTGACCCGCGAGGTCGATGCTGCCAGTGGCAGGGTCGAGCGCTGCCTGGCGGTTATGCTCCTCGGTCGGGTAGGTGAGGATCTCATACCGCAGGCCGAGGTTCAGCGTGAGGCGTTGCGAGATCTTCCAGTCGTCCTGGGCGAAGACACCGTATTCGAAGTTGCGGGTGCCGAAGAAGCCGCTCTGGGCACCAATCGAGTAGTTGTCGCTGAAGCCGGCAAGGACCTCTGCCGGAGTGTAGCCGGTGAAGTCAGCGCTACCGAAATTGAAGTACCCCTTGCCGGAGATGGGCCGGAAGAAGGCGACATCGCGGCGGATGGCGCTGCCGCCGAACTTGAAGCTGTGATGGCCCCGCGTGTAGGAGAGGGCGTCGTTGATCTCGTAGGTGTTCTCGGGCACGGCGTAGCGGCCGTAGTCGCCCGTGTACTCGAGGTTGGCGTTGCCGCCGATGAGCGCGCCTCCACCGAGGTTGGGATTGCGGTTGGCGTTAACAATTCCGAGGTTGGCTGAAACAGGCGCGCCCGACAAGACAGGATCGTTCGTGAAGGTGTAGCGGTTGTAGCCGGCGCGGAACTCGTTCAGGAGATTGGCGGTGAAGATGTGGGTCTCGCCGAGAGCATAGCCGCGCCCATGGACGAGGTTCTCGCCCGAGGCGAAGCCAGCCGGCAGGTTGGTGAGTCGCGAGGTACGGTTGAAGTCCGAGTTGTCGTAGGTAAAGCGAGCAAAGAGACGGTCTTTGCCGGAGGCGTTGTAGTCGAGGCGAGTATCAAAGGTGTTGAAGTGACGGATGTCCGTGCGCTGCGCGCGGAAGTTGTTCAGCGTTCCGTTGTTGATGCCAGAGACGTTGGGCAGATCATAGGCCTGCAGGTAGTTGAGACCGGCCGGGTTTGCGCGGCTCGCGGGAATGATGTTACCCGCAAACTGATGGCACGTGGTGGGATCGAAGATGGCGCCACTGTCGGGGAGCACAGTCGTTCCGCCGCCGGTGTTGAGCTGGGCGGTGCTGGTCACGACGCGCCCGCTGTTGAGCGTGAACGCGGGACAGCCGGTAATGGCGAGGCTGGGCAACGCGGTCGTGCCCTGCCCGAGAAGCTCGGAGAAGTTACCTGTGCGCTCCAGCGCAGTCGGGACATTGATGATCTCGGGGTTGAGCGGTGTGTTTTCGCGAACGCCCTGGTAGTCGCCGAAGAGAAAGAGCTTGTCTTTGATCAGCGGCAGTCCCGCAGAGCCACCGAAGGTGTTGCGTTTGAAAGCAAGGACCGGCGCCGCGCTGGCGCCCTGGAAGCGATAGTTGGGACTGGCGTCGAAGAGCGAGGAGCGACCGAACTCAAAGGCCGAGCCGTGGATCTGGTTGGTTCCAGATTTGATAGCCGTTTGCACGACCGAGCCTCCGGCGCGACCAAACTCAGCAGGCGCCGTCGATGTATTCACGCGGAACTCCTGCGTACCGTCGAGGTTGGTGAAGAACTCGAGCGTATTGACCAGCGACTCGTTGTTATCGATGCCGTCCAGGATGAAGTTATTTGCCTGTGGGCGGAGACCGTTCGTTGAGAGCGAGCCGCCGCCAGACGAGCTGTTGCGGAAGGTTTCCGCGTCGCCGTTCACGCCAGAGGCCGAGTTCCCGTAGTTGCCGCGGGTGACTCCCGGTGTGAGCAGGGCAAGACCGGTGAAGTTTCGACCATTGAGTGGGAGCTCGGTCACCTGCCGCCCCTCGATTGTCTCGCCGATTGAAGAGGTGTCAGAGTCGACCAGCGGCGCGGCGCCCGTGACCTCAACCACAGTCGTCTCTGCGCCGGGTGCCAGCTTGAAGTCTAGCGCCTGAACCTGCGAAACCGAGAGAACAAAGTTCTGCGTCTGACCCGCAAAGCCGGTGAAGTTGACCGCTGCACTATAGGGACCGATGGGCAGAGCATTTGCCGTGAAGGCACCGGCGGAGTCTGAGGTAATCTGAACGACGGCATTGGTGCTTGTGTTCCTGATGGTCACGGTCGCGCCGGGAACGGTAGCGCCGGTCTGGTCCTCTACCGTGCCCGTAACGCGGGCTGTATCCGTCTGTGCGTAGACCATGGAAGCTGCGCCTACGGAGAGACAGAAGCATGCGACGGGTCGTAGTAACTCAAGATGAAGCTGATTCCGTTTTGACATCTGGTGGTGCCTCCGAAGTTCCGATCCCGCTTAGGAGTCGGAACGATGCTCACCGTCCTGGAAACGAAAGCATCCACACAATCTATTTCTCACTAACTTTTCGGCAACTTTACCTCTCCTGCTAAAGGCATTCTTTCGTAGTAGTTACGGAGTATCGTCTCCTGTCGTTTCGTTGAAGACGACAAGGAAAGACGTACTATCGTGTTCAGAATGAAAGTCGAAGAGACGAAGTCGCGCGTCGCATTTGGCCTGTTTGAGGCGGACCTTGACTCTGGTCTACTCTGGAAGGCCGGGTACCGGGTGAAGCTTCAGAGTCAGCCATTCAAGTTACTGACGGAGCTGCTGAAACGCCCTGGTCAGGTAGTGAGCCGTGACGAACTGCAGGCTCGCCTGTGGGGAGACAACACAACGGTCGACTTCGATCACTCGATTGGGATTGCGATCAACAAGATTCGAGAGGCGCTTGGGGATTCTGCAGAGAGCCCCCGCTTTGTGGAGACACTGGCGCGGCGTGGCTACCGCTTTATCGCGCCAGTCACCTACGTACCGGAACCAACGGTGGACGGGTTTGTGCCTGATGGCGGGTTGAAGCCTGCGGTGCCAGTGGGCGTCATGGTGCCCGAAGCTCCCGAGACAAAGTCGACAGCGCAGGTCCCGTCGGACCCCTCGGTTTCGCGAGTCGTGGCCCTGGAGTTGCCGCCTTCTCCCGCAAGGAGTCCTCTGGTCACGAAGCGGATGCTGCCGCCACCCTGGCTGCTGGCCGCACTCGCAGGAATGGTCATGCTGGCGGTTTATCTTGTTGCCGTGAGACATCCAGCTACGACACCGCCCCACATCGCTCGAGTGACCCAGGAAGGTCACTTTGCGCCTAGTCTCAACAATATGGAGTCCCTTGCGGCGATCGCGAGCGACGGCGTGCACCTGTTTGCCCCGGTCCTCGAGAACGGCCGGTCGGAACTCGTTGGCATCTCCCTGACTGATGGTGCCGAGGTGCCGCTCAATATCCCCCGGGAGATTGCAAATCCCGCGGTGGCCGACATCTCACCCGACGGATCGAAACTCCTGCTGCGGGAGCATCGCTCTGCCGAAGCCGAGCAGCCGCTCTGGGTTCTTCCGACTATCGGCGGGTCTGCACGACGGGTAGGTACCGTGCTCGCTCATGACGCGACGTGGATGCCCGATGGAGACGGCATTCTCTATGCGAACGGAAACGACCTATACCTGACGCAACTGCCGGGCAATAGCACGCAGCTGTATGCGCGACTTTCCGCAAGAGCGTACTGGCTGCGATGGGAGCCAAATGGGACGATGCTGCGATACACGATGATCGACCCTATTGCCCATACCTCATCACTCTGGGAACAGCTTTCAACGGATCGAGTGCCGCACCGTATGTTGGCGAGCTTTTCAATGCCTGCCTCGGAGTGCTGCGGTACGTGGACAGCGACCGGGGATGCATATGTTTTTCAGTCTTCACAGGGCGGCAGCATGAATCTCTGGAAGTTGAGCGGCACGTCCTCGGAGAAGCCGATCCGGCTGACCGATGGGCCGATGGAGTATGAGTCGCCAGTGGCCGCCCGGAGTGGGAACCGCGTGTATTTTCTGGGGGTTGATGCCCGATCCGAGCTCGAGCGGGTCACCTCAAACGGAGAATTGAGGCCGGAGCGCGGCTTTCTGAGTTCAGCCGCACGGGTTGAATACTCACGCGATGGGCAATGGGTGGCGTGGACCAACGATATGGCCGTGCTGTGGCGCGCAAAGGCGGACGGGACGGATGTTCTGCAGCTGACACCGGATCACCTCGACGTGTTCCTCGCGCGTTGGTCACCGGACGGTTCGCGCCTCTCGTTGATGGGCCGTGAGCCGGGGAAGGCGTGGCGGCTGTACCTGGTCGGCGCAGATGGAAAGAACTTCCAGCCGCTGCTGACCGATGCTCACAACGCGGCGGACCCGTCATGGTCGCCGGACGGGCAGTCGCTTGCGTTCGGCCGCGTCAATGATGTTATGGGGAAAGAGGCCGGAGCTCGCACGCTCTCGCTCCTGAATCTGCGAACGAACCAAGTGATGCCGATCGCCGGATCAGAGAATCTTTTCAGCCCTCGGTGGTCGCCAGACGGCCGCTACATCGCAGCACTCACGCTCGACCAGCGAACGGTACGCGTACTCAATGTCGCCTCAGGATCCTGGACGACGCTGCCGGTTCGGTCGGGAGCCGATCCCGTGTGGTCCTCTGACAGCCGATTCTTATACGTGCATGCGTCGCTTGACCCGGGTCAGCCGATCGATCGCGTCAGTGTTTCGGATGGGAGGGTAGAGGAGGTTGTCCGGCTCGCTGAATCCCAGGCAGGTGATGTCGTTGACTACGTCTTTGCAGGTTTAGCACGTGACAACACGCCGCTGGTACGGACCCGCGTCTTCACGGGCAACATCTACGATCTGGATCTGCACTAGACATTTCTGCAATGAGCCCGGGCACTCCTCAAAGGAATCCCATCGCCTCCAGCGGCAAGTCGACCGATCCGAGTCACCGCGCCTCTTGAGAACTCTTCAGTCTGGTCTCGCGCGCGTCGCACTTCCTCGGCCTCGCCGCTGGTGAGGTTTGCGATGACCATGGCCATGCGCAGCAGCTGTTCCTGGAAGAGCGGCACGCCGAGGGTGCGGTGCAGCACGGGCTCGAGAAGCGAATGCGGGTACTCGATCTCCTGCCGCCCCTGGCCCAGCGCACAGGCTGCGATCGCTGGGGTACTCGCAGCCGCGCGGAGCCTTACCGCTTCCGCCGCCTGCCGGTCCATCTGCGGCAAAGGATCGGTTTTATCCACCTTCGGCAGACCCTCATCTGTCGTTAAGGAGGCTGCCCAGTCTGCGGTCACCCAAGCAGCAGAAAGAATGAGCGTCCTTGAAAGGATCGGGTCGACGTTCTTCTCTGTGAACACGGAAAGGGAAAGCAATATCCTTTCTCGTCTCGTTAGGGTATAAACGTCCATCTCCTGCTTGGCGGCGCACCCAATGATCGAAGAAGAGCGTCTCCAAACCCTCTTTGACCTTGACCTGCTCGACAGTTCCCCAGAAGAGGAGTACGACGAGCTGGTGCACCTTGCTTCGGAGATCTGTTCGACACCGATCAGTCTGATCACGCTTGTTGATCGTGACCGGCAGTGGTTTAAGGCTGCCGTCGGTACGACACTGCGGGAGACACCTCGCGACTTCTCTTTTTGTGCTCACGCTCTTGCGACTCCGGATCTGTTTGTTGTTGAAGATGCGAGGGTCGATGCCCGCTTTTCTGACAATCCTCTTGTAGAGGGCGACTCGGGCTTCAGATTTTACGCTGGAGTTCCACTGCAGGCTGCCGGAGGGATGGCTGTTGGTACGCTCTGCGTTGTCGACACGATTCCGCGAAGTCTCTCCCCAAGTCAAAAAAAAGCTCTTCTTATCCTTGCCCGTCAGGTTCAGGCAAGGTTTGCTTTAAGAGCTAAACACAAGGCGCTGGAACGTGTCTCGAAGGAGCTTGAGCAGAGCAACGCTCTCTTCAGAGCCTTTATGGATCACAGCCCGGCTCTCGCGTACATTAAGGATCCGGAAGGCCGCTTTATCTTCTACAACTCTGAGCTCGCAACACGTTTCGAGATTGGCAAAACGGATTGGCTGGGCAAGTCGGATGCGGATTTGTTCTCTGCTGAACTCGCGAGAGAGTATCGCGAGCATGATCTGCAGGTGCTTCGAGACGGAGCCTGCCAGTTGGTGGAGAGGACTGTAGATCGGCAGGACCGGGCGGCGCATTGGAAGTCGTACAAATTTCCCTTCGCTCAGCCAGATGGAAGGGTGATGCTTGCAGGAATCTCGGTTGAGATTACGGCTGAGCTAGAGGTAAGAGCTGCTCTGGAGGTTGCGCTGCGCGAAAAGACCGATCTTGCGGACGGTCTGCAGGCGAGTCGAGCCGCTCTGATCGCCCTGATGGATCGAAGCCCAAATCACACCTACCTGAAAGACGCGGATGGTAGATACCTGTACTACAACCAACGATTCGCAGAACACTTCGGCATCGACCTCGAGCAATGGATCGGGAAGACGGACGATGAGGTACGGCCAGGGGCCGCGGCAACGGCTACGCGGGAGCGCGATCAGGCAGCCAAAGAGAGTGTGGGTCCGATAGAGATCATCGCTGAGGCGGCTACCGCTTTTGGAGAGATGCGAACCTTCCGTTCGGTGCGGTTCCCGATCACCGGGAGCAATGGAGAAAAGATGCTTGCGGGTCTGGCAATTGATATCACCGTGGAACGCCAGCGAGAGAAGGCCCTCTCTGACGCCAACCTCCAGGTGTTGAAACTCACCTCTCACGATTCGCTTACCGGTGTTGCGAACTGCCGAGAGTTTGAGAGGCGGCTGGAGGTCGAGTTTGCTCTGGCCAATCGGCAGAAGCGGCCGCTTTCTGTTCTCCTCATGAACATCGACAAGTTCAAGCAGCTTTCCAACCAGGCGGGAAGCGAGGCGGCTGAAGAGGCTCTCCGGCTAGTAGGGTCACTTCTATCAAGACAGGTCCGAGCAGGTGATCTCGCAGCGAGAATGGGCGGAGAGGAGTTTGCCTTCCTTCTTCCGGGAACCGACGCGGACGGAGCAAAGATCTTTGCCGAACGGATCCGCCATCATGTATCTCAGCTCGACCTGGAAGGCAGACCACTTACTCTCACTATCAGCATTGCGAGTGTTGATGAGAGTACCCTCAGCTGTGAGAATCTGATGGCCAAAGCCGATCAGGCGCTTTATGCAGCAACGCTCTCGCAGCAGCACAGTGCCATCACTCAGCGGTGAGTTGACTCCCCACTGTCGCTTTCAGCACAAGCGAGAAGGTTTTGAAGATTGAGGAGCTTCGGCAACGAAGCGAATACTCGGGTGCTGCAGTGCCGGCCGCGCTCGAACCGGACAGCGCTTGCGAGCCACGCGGCGGGCGTAGCAGAGAAGAGAACCCCTCTTCATCTGCATGCACACGGGGTGGGTGAGATGAGGATTGGGCGTGGCTCTGAGCAGGCGTCGCTTTCAGGAAGCCCTAGCTTCGGCTGCACGCTTGATCCTGGACTGAAGTGGAATCCTGTCAAGACTACGCGAAGAAGACAGGCTAGCGTGGCGGAGCGGCTCGTTCTGCGATGGTGCGCGTGGGCTCATGCGGTGCGGTGATATTGGTGTAGAGGAATTGCATGCCGATGATGAGAAGCCAGGTCCAGAGGGCGAAGCGAAGAGGACGCTTGGGGATATATTTGCTGGCGAATGTGCCGAGGAGGACGCCGCCAAGACCGCCGAGAATGAGGTTGCGAAGCAGGTCTGCATGGGCGGGGTGCTGCGACCAGTGAGCGCCGCTGCCGGCGAGCGAAAGGACGAAGCCGAAGAGGATGTCCGTGCCAACGACCTGTGCGGGCGAGAGAGCACTGAGCGAGAGCAGAGCCGCGGTGCCGAGAGCACCGGCTCCGGCCGAGGAGAAGCCGACTTCGGCGCCGACCGGGAGCATGAGGAGGGGCAGGAGATAACGACGATTGGGGATGTCTGTGCGAGCCCGAACAGTCCGGAAGGAGAAGGCGATCTGCCAGATGGCGGTGAAGACGAGAACGCCGCCAAGGAGGCCGTTCATGATCTGCTTGAGACCAGCAGCGTCGAGGCGGCGAAGGAAGACGGCGCCAATCAGGACGCCCGGGAGGCCGCCGAGGAGCATCATGCCGAGCACCCGCCAGGAGACCTGCCTTCGCCAGATCTGTGTGGGAACGAGGGCGAGCTTGACGGCGGCAGAGAAGAGCAGGCCGGTGGTGACGGCGATGGGCGTGGGGACATGCAGGAAAAGGATCAGCAGCGGCGTGGTGATGGTACCGGCACCGACTCCGGTGAGGGCGATGAAGGTCGCGATGATGAAGCCGATGAGGACCTGCATGGGGCTCGTTTCGGGTGCGTTGGCGCGCGGAGGGCTGCGTTTAGCTGGACGGGGCGGCCTGGATGTGGATGCCGCACTCGACCTTCTTGCCGGCCCAGCGGCCGGAGCGGGGGTCGTTAGGGTCGGTGGGGATCGAGGTACAGGGCTCGCAGCCGATCGAGGTGTAGCCAAGGTCATAGAGCGGCAGGAGCGGGATGTTGAAGTGGGTGCAGAGCTGCCAGACGTCGCGGGTAGACCAGTCGGCAAAGGGGCTGAGCTTGAGGACGGTGACGCCGCCGGGAAGCGTGAAGTCGGCGCGCTCTTCAAGGGCGGTGCGGCTGCGGGCCTGCTCGCGGCGGAGGCCGGTGAGCCAAAGTTTGTAACCGGCGACGGCACGAAAGAGAGGCTCTACCTTGCGAATGGCGCAGCAGCGATCAGGGCCGAGCTGATGGAGGAGACCGTGTTCGGCTTCCTGTTCGGCGACGGTGGAAGCGGGGATGAGGTTGGTGAGATTGAGGTGCCAGTCGGCGGCGAGACGATCGCGGTAGGCGTAGGTCTCGGCGAAGTGGTAGCCGGTGTCGAGGAAGAGAACAGGGATGCGCGGGCGAAGCTCACGAGCGAGCCAGAGCAGAAGAATGTCTTCGGCCTGAAAGGAGCAGGTGAGGCAGGCTTCGGTCTCAGCCAGTGGGGAGAGATCGGCAGCGAGGAGGGTGCGGACGTGGGCGAGCTTGCTTTCGAGCTCGGGCGAGAAGTTTGTCGCCACTTCAGGTGTGATGGTATGGGTGCTCATAGAGCTGAGCCTTTCGTCTGCTCAGAGGCGGCCTGCTCGAACTGGCGGAGGAGAGCCAGGACGGAGGCTGCCGCGTCGCTGAGCGAGGTTTCGGTGAGAGTGCCGGCGGTGGAGAGATCGGCGATGGTGGCGTGGAAATCCTGACTGTCGGCGGGTTCCGCGGTGAGAGCGACGGCGCCTTGTGCCGCCAGAGTTGGAGCGATGGATGGATCGGCGCGGAGAAGGAAGACGCCACGATCAAAGAGGGCTCGTTCGACGGCGTTGATGAGGGTTGCCGGCGCGCGGAGATTGAGGATGGCGCCGGGATGGCCCCAGCGATGGGCGCGCTCCGCTGCAGTAACGGGACCGTCTGACGCCTGAGGAGTGCGCGGGAGTGCGGAGAAGCTGCGGATCATTCCGGCGGCGGCTGTGGCGTTGGTCTCGGAATCGATGAGGATGAAGGAGCCGGTAGTCCGGTTGCTGGCGTAGGTATCGACAGCAAGGGGAAGGACAGTTTCGATCTCGACAAGGGCAATACCGTTGAGCGCCAGCGTGTCGGTCGCCTGCGTTGCGAGATCGATGCCGAGAGCGTGCTCCACGCGGCTGACGCGGGCCTGGATGGTGCGGGCGGTGTGCTTCAGGAGATACCGGCGGCTCGGGTCGAGCGATTGCTGGTCCATCCAGACGAGCGAGGCGGTGAACTGATTTGTAACCGTGGCTGGTTCCCCAACGGAGGAGAGAAGATCGCCGCGGCTGATGTCAGTCTCCTCTTCGAGGGTGAGGGTGATGGAGAGCGGCGCGGCGGCTTCGGAGAGATTGCCGTCGAAGGTGACGAGGCTGGCCACGCGGGAGGTGCGGCCCGATGGGAGAACGAGGACGGGGTCGCCGACGCGGATGGTTCCGGAGGCGATCTGGCCGGCGAAGCCGCGGAAGTGTTGATCGGGACGGACGACACGCTGCACGGCGAGGCGGAAGGGCTGCGCCAGCTCGGCGACGGAGACGGGGATGGTCTCGAGAAGCTCGAGCAGGGTGGGTCCGTTGTACCAGGGCAGGTTGTCGGACACTCGGGCGACGTTGTCACCGGCAAGGGCGCTGACGGGGACGAAGCGAAGCTCCGTGTTGCCGGTGCCGACCTCGTCGCCGAAGTCGATGGAGCCGAAGAATGCAGTGAAGTCGGAGACGATGCGATCGAAGACGGCCTGGTCGAAGCCGACGAGGTCCATCTTATTGACGGCGATGAGGACGTGGCGCACACCGAGCAGGGCGGTAATCCAGGCGTGACGGCGGGACTGCGACAGGACGCCTTTGCGGGCATCGACGAGGACGATAGCGACATCGGCGGTGGAGGCGCCGGTGGCCATATTGCGGGTGTACTGCTCGTGGCCGGGGGTGTCGGCGATGATGAACTTGCGGCGCGCGGTCGAGACGTAGCGATAGGCAACATCGATGGTGATGCCCTGCTCCCGCTCGGCGCGGAGGCCGTCGGTGAGGAGGGCGAGATCGAGCACGCCGGCTCCGGCGCTTCCCTTGCCTTCGATGGAGCGTACCTGGTCTTCGTAGACGCTGCGGGTGTCGTAGAGGAGGCGGCCGATGAGGGTGGACTTGCCGTCGTCGACGGAGCCGGCTGTCGAGAAGCGAAGCAGGTCTTTGGAGCGTTCGGCGGCGAGGAAGGCTTCGATCTCGAAGGCGGGATCGGCGAGTTCTGCGACGAGGTCGGGAGAGACAGCGAGCGGCTCGGGTTCGGGCGTGTGGTCGAAGAGCGGGTTGAAGGCAGGGACGGTGGAATTCCAGGTCTCGGGTTCGCCCGCGGGGGCACCGTTTGCGGCGGTCTTGTTCGTGTCAGCGGGAGGCTGGTCAATCTGTAACTGAATCAGATCGTTATCATGGGTAAGAGCCATGGTTAGAAGTAGCCCTCGCGCTTCTTGAGTTCCATGGAGCCTTCCTGATCGTGATCGATGGCGCGGTTGGCGCGCTCGGAGGTGCGGAAGGAGAGCAGCTCGGCGATGATCTTGGGCAGGGTATCGGCGTCGGAGCGGATGGCCCCGGTGCAAGGGCTGCAGCCGAGCGAGCGGAGGCGGGAGCGAACCATCGTGGGCTGCTCCGGTTTTCCGTCAGAACCGGATCGCGCGACGAAGGCCTGTTCGACGGGAAGGAGGGCGTCGCCGCGGAGGTACATGGGACGATCGCGGGCGAAGTAGAGATCAACGATGGGGATGTTTTCTTCGTGGATGTACTGCCAGACATCCATCTCGGTCCAATTGGAGAGGGGGAAGACGCGAATGCTCTCGCCGGGGTGCAGCCGGGCATTATAGAGGTTCCAGAGCTCGGGGCGCTGGTTCTTCGGATCCCACTGACCGGCGCGATCGCGGAAGGAGTAGATGCGCTCCTTGGCGCGGGCTTTCTCTTCGTCGCGACGGGCGCCGCCGAAGGCTGCGTTGAAGCCGTAGTGGGCGAGGGCGTCGAGAAGCGCGGTGGTCTTCAGCAGGCCGCAGCAACGCTTGGTGTCGAGCGCGATGGGGTTGGTGCCGGCGGCGATGGCGGGTTCGTTGCGCCAGACGAGGAGCTCGGCGCCAACCGAGCGCGCCATTTCGTCGCGGAAGGAGAGCATCTCCTCAAACTTGAAGCCGGTATCGATGTGCAGGAGCGGGAACGGAAGGGGGCCGGGAAAGAAGGCTTTCTGCGCGAGCCGCAGCATAACGGAAGAGTCTTTGCCGATGGAGTAGAGCATGACGGGACGCCCGAACTCGGCGGCGACCTCGCGGAGAATGTGGATGCTCTCGGCCTCGAGGCGGCGCAGATGACTGAGGCGCTCTGGAGACGTCACGGGCGAGAGTGGATGATCGAGAACGGCGAATGCCATGAGCTTGCCTCAAGGAGTGCGGGAGCACAGAAGCGGATGAGATGGGAGCACGTGGAGACTGTGAACGAAGGAGACGCTTAGCGCAGGCGAGGACACCGCTCTCCGGAGAGAGGGCAACAACAACGCAGCTGGCAAGGGATCGTCATGGTGCCCTCTTAGAGTAGCAAACAGGAATTCGGGATTCAAAACTCACGGGCCAGTTCTGACGGTTCGGTAGAGAAGCAGATCCCTACGGGATGACAGCAAAAGGCAAGTACGAGAGCGAGAGACAGAACGAAAAAGAGAGGCGACACAACGAAGAGGAAGTGAGGGTGATGGGACTGTTTCGCTTAGAAGAGGAGCTTCAAGCCGAGTTGGATCTGGCGGGAGGTTCCGGCGGCAGTGACGACACCGGCGGTAGGGCTGAGGACGGGAGCGGCGTTGCGAGCGGTGGAAGTGCCCTGGGTCGGGCCGGAGGAGAAGACGACAGCGTTGGGGGTTTGCAGGTTGGTGTGATTGAGGACGTTGAAGAACTCCGAGCGGAACTGGAGACGGAGGCCTTCGTGGAGGATGGTGAGCTTGTTGAGGGAGAGGTCCCAGGCGGCGTACCCGGGACCGGTGAGGGTGTCGCGGCCAAGAGTGCCGACGGTGCCGAAGGCGGGTGCGGAAAAGGCAGCGGGGTTGAAGAACTGGTTCGCGCGGGCGGAGGTGCCCCCGGCAGTGTAGAGCGCGCCGTTGAAGGCCGGGTTGCGATTGGGACGGACAGGGTTGCGGGTGTCGCCCGAGCCGGTGGGGTTGTAGCCAAGCTGCGGGGAGAAGGGGAAGCCAGTCTGCAGGCTCACGATGGAGCCGAGAGTGAAGCCGGAGAGGGCGCGGTCGGCGAAGGCGTTGAGGTTAGAGGCGAAGGCGCGACCGTGACCGAGGGGAAGATCGTAGGCGCCGTTGATGGCGACGAGGTGGCGGACGTCGGTGGCGGCAGGGCCGAAGTCAAGACGCGGCAGCTGCGGGACGGAGACGAAGGCCGGTGTGTTACCGGAAACGCTGGTGTTCCAGGCGGAGCCGTTGTCGAGGTTTTTCGAGAAGGTGTAGTTGGCGCGGAGCTGAAGGCCGTTGCGCAGACTGCGGCGAAGGTCAACCTCAAGGCCGTGGTAGGAGCTGGAGCCGCCAGAGTACCAGGAGGTGGTGTTGGCGACGGCAGAATTGAGTTTGGTGGTGGTTGGGTAATAGACCGTGCCGTCGGCGATGCCGGCAGGGCAGCTCGCTGCACTGCAGACGGTGAAGGCGGGCTGGTTGAGATCGGCTGACAGGATCTGATGGGTTCCGTGGGAGCCGACGTACGCGAGGGTAAGCGAGGTTGCGGGGGCGATCTGTTGCTCGACGTGGACCGTCCAGGCGAGGACGGCGGGCGTGCTCATGTTGGTTTGAACGGTGGAGGGGGAGATGAGACCAGCGGGGCCGGAGGTGGGGCTGCTGATGGGGACGTTGCTGTAGGAGAGCGTGGTGTTGAAGGGAGCGGACTGATCGAGGCGGTAGTTGAGGTTGTCGAGCAGCGAGTTGTGCAGGCCGACGCTCGCGCGGATGGCGGTGCGGCCGTCGCCGCGGAGATCGTAGGAGACGCCGAGGCGTGGCTGCGGGAGAGCGCGGGCGCGATTGTCCATGAGGGCGCTTGAGGCCACGGTGGCGTCGGTGTCGATGATGCCGTTCCGGAACTGATAGCTGCCAGCGCGACCGTGGGATTCGTTCCAGCCGTTTGTGGATTCGAGGCGAAGGCCGGCGCGGAGCTCGAGGCGCGGAAGGGGTTTCCAGGTGTCTTCGATGTAGCCGGCGCCGAGCCAGGAGCGCCAGTGGAGGCGCGTGGGTTGCGGGACGACGGTGAAGGTCTTGACGGTTCCTTGAAGGAAGGTGGAGAGCGAGGCGAAGGAGGCCTGGCCGAACTGGTTCTGGGCGAGGTTGTCGTTCGATTGAAGCCATTGCAACCAGCCGCCGACTTCAAGCTGGTGCTTGCCGCGGGTGTAGAAGATGTGATCGTCAAGGGTGTAGAGGTTGCGGGTGGTGGCGTTGTTTGAGCCGACGTTGGCGCCGGCCTGGGTGATCTGCGAGCTGCCGTTCGAGGCTGTTGAGCCGGCGATGACGATGGCGCCGACGGGCTTGCCTAGAACAAAGCCGGGGGCGGCGACGGTGGTGGAGCCGAGGAAGTAGAACTCGGCGCGAGAAAGGCCGACGCGGGCAGTATTAAGCAGGCTGGAGGAGAAGACGTGCTGCTCCTGCAGGCTGGCGACCTGGGCACGCATGGTCTCGTCTATGGTGGCGAAGGGGTTCTGCGTGGGGGTGTGGGCGGAGGAGTCGTCGATGGTGTAGACGGCAAAGAGCATGTCGCGATCGTTGATGTTTTTGTCAAAGCGGGCCGTCGCAAAGTCTTCACGGATATGCTGGACGGGGTTCGAGAAGGCCTTGGCAATGCCGGTAGGGTTGCCGCTCGCGTCGGTGAGCTCGGGACCGTTTGTGGTGGGCCAGAGAGCGAGGAGAGCAGCGACGCCGGGGCCCACGCCGACGTTGGTCTCGCCGCCTTTGCCGTTGGGGAGAAAGCCTTCGCGGGCGCGGACGTCGGGAACGAGGGTGACGTCGGAGAGGCCAAGGTTCTGTCTGTAACCCTCGTAGTTACCGAAGAGGAATTCTTTGTTCTTGCGGATTGGACCGCCAAGGGACAGACCGTAGTTGTTGCGCTGGAAGTTGGGGATGTGGAACTGGTCGAAGAAGTTGCGGGCGTCGAAGAAAGAGTTGCGAAGGAATTCGTAGGCGGAGCCGTGCAGCGCGTTGGTGCCGGAGGCGGTGACGATGGAGATTTGGGCGCCCTGACGCTTGCCGTAGTTGGCGCCGTAGGTATCGGAGAGAACGTTGAACTCGCGGACGGCATCGACACCGAGGAGCTGGCCGCTGGTGCCGCCGGGGGTGACGTTAATGAGCGAGGCGCCGGTGTATTCGACACCGTTAAGCAGGAAGAGATTGTCCTGCGGGCGGCGGCCGGAGACGACAAACATGCTGCCGACCGAGGAGTTCGATGTACCGACAGAGCCGGAGCGCTCAGCGGTGTAGTTGACGGTGGCGGGATTGAGGGTGAGGAGCTGGTCGTAGGAGCGGCCGTTGAGCGGAAGCTCTTTGATCTGGCGCTCGCTGATGAGGCCGGAGCTCTGCTGAGTGGAGACGTCGACGGAGGCAGGGGTGTCCTCAACAATGACGACCTGCTCGACGGCGCCAACGCCAAGCGAGACATCGGCGTGGACAGCCTCGCCGACGGTGACAACGACACCGGTGCGGGTGCGCGGCGAGAAGCCCTCGTGCGAGACGAGGACGCTGTAGCGACCGACGGAGATGGAGGGCGCGGCGAACTGGCCGGAGGCGTCGGAGGTTAGGCGGCGCTCGTTGCCGGTCTCTTCGTTGCGAAGGAGGATGGCCGCTCCGGACAGGGTAGCACCGGCGCTGTCGGTGACCGTGCCGCTGATTGTTCCGCCGACGACCTGGGACAGCGCGGCTGGGGCGGAAAGTAAGGCGACAAGCAATGGAGCGAGACGGATCCGTGGCCCAGAGAGACGGGCGAGGAGAGATGACATGAAAAGACTCCTGGGAGGGTGCAACGGACGATGCGAGCGGCTGCGATACGCCGCGATGACTCTAGCGACAGAGGCAACAACAACAATGGGTGCGGCGCGAGGAGGCGCTCTGCGGGGCTGCGGTCGGAGTCATAGATGAAGGGAGGTGCATGCAGCTCCAGAGTGGGTCAGCGATGAGGCTGATGGCTCGGGGAACGATGATTCTGTGGATCCAGGAAGAGGCGCGGACGGAACATCGCGTTTAACGCTACGCGAGGGTGCGATCTGCCATCGACGTCGCGCAACAACAACACAGCGTTATGGGGGTCCACATCATCGGATTACAGGCTAGCACGATGCGAGCGGCGGCGGCGGCAGAAGGTTCGTTCTGGCTGCAGAAAGGCACCCGGCAGCTTGTTACACTTCCGCCGTCGTAACATCTCTCTTCGCTTCTGCTGTTTTGATGTTTGTGTCGGCTGCGACCATAGCTGGCGCGGTTTTGCAGGAAGTGCATACCGGGAGGTGCACCTTTAGCTGACTAGAAACAGGCTGGCGGTCACCTACGTGCCCAACTTCCGGAGTAGGGTTGCTGCGCCTCCGGCAGAACTCCCTCAGCAGCGGCGCGAGAAGATCGCGGGCATAAAAGGCCGGCAGGCAATCTAGATCAGACCCGCTTGGCTTTTTCTCCTGCTTCCCACCAAAAGCCCATGATCCTTTTGCCTTCTAAAGGCACGCCGGCGATTCGTATGCGGCACGATATTGCGACTCATTTCGACGTCTCAGTAAAAACGATTGATCTCGTGTTACGAGCGAGCGGGCTGAAAGGGGAGCACCGCTGATCAGCGTCGGTTTTAGTAAACACGTTTCTCAAACCTACTGCTGATACAGAGGGCTTGCGCGCAAGCGCCCGCTTCGTGTGGCTGAACTATGGCGGCGATCGGGCGCATACAGGCGTTTCTGCTTGTTACGTTGGGGAAGCATCTCACAGAATACGAGCAGCCCGTGCCGGACTGCGTCGCGTGCCGGAGACTGGCGGCGAGAACAGGTGATTCAATCGAAGTTGATTGAAGGAGTAGAACTTTGCTTCTTTCTTCGATATGAGCAAGAAACTTCATATATTACCCGTGCAGGCGTGAAGCTTCGGTCCCTATAGGAAGTTCGAAATACCGATCTGAATGATGTGAAGATTCCATGGACCTAAAGCAACTACGCTCATTCCTGGTGATCGCAACTACGCTTAATTTTGGTAGAGCGGCGAGACAGCTCCATCTGTCTCGGTCGGCCCTCACGACGCAGATCCAGAATTTGGAAATGCATCTTGGTGTGCGGCTCTTAGAACGCAATAGGAGAACCGTACGGCTTACCGCAGCAGGAGAGTCTGTGTTTGCAGACGGTGAGCGCTTACTGGAAATGGTTGCAGAGGCGGAACTACGGGCTGCACGTATTGGTGCCGGAGATGTGGGTCACCTGCGGATCGCGTTTGTGGCATCAGCCACGGCGGAGTTGCTCCCTGCGATCGTTCTTGCATTTAAGAAGAAGTTTCCAAAGGTCAGCCTCGAACTAAAGAACCTACCAACAATTCAACAGGTCGACGCTTTGAAAAACGGCAGCGTTGACGTCGGCTTTGTGAGGCTTCCCCTTGAGAGCGACGGCCTCAGCGTGGAATCCATTCATGTGGAGCCGTTCGCCATTGTTTTACCGAAGATGCACCTCTTGACCTCTCGTCGAGATGTGCTGGTGCGCGACCTGGTCGAGGAATCTTTCATCGCGTACGGGCGGAAGTGGGCTCCCAGCTTTTATGAGCATTGGACCTCCCTGTGTCGCAACGCTGGATTTACACCAAACGTGAAGCAGGAAGCAGCCGAAATGGATACTGCTCTCGTCCTGGTCGCGGCTGGGCTTGGTGTCGCGATACTCCCATACGGAATTGCTAAACAGAGCAGGGCGTTGGTAAAGGTAACGCCGCTAGTGAAGGAAGAGTTGCGTTCTGAGATCGGTGTCGCGGTTCTTACCGACCGGTTTACCCCTCTGCACAAACGCTTCATCGAAATCTGTCATCAGGTGAGTCGTCACTGATCGAATACAGCGGCTGAGTGCGCCTCCATCATCGACTTTCACGAACACTGAGATCGAAACATAAGAACACTACTCCTTCTGTCGTTTGTTCTCTAATTCCTAAGAAGCGCCTTTGGCAAGTTCGCCAGAGCCCGCCAGGAGAGAACCATGCGAGTGAAAGAAGAGAGAATACTAGAGCGGCTGGCGGGAAGCGCAGAGACACCTGCGAATCTGTCACGAAGAATGTTTGTGGGAGCGGCAGCTTTAGCCAGCGCCGGATTTGCAGCATCGCCTGCTCTGGCGCAGGACCGCGCTGAACAGAAAGCTGGACGGACACCGCCAAGCCTTTCAGATCTTGGTCCAGAGAACAAGACCCTCTTAAAAGGAAACCCAAATTCAAATCAACCACCTTTCACCGATCACGGAAATCCTGGTCCAATCTGGTTTTCGTTCGATCTTGCGCCAAAACGGATGCAGGGTGGCGGCTGGACGCATCAGGTAACGCAGCGTGAGCTGCCCACATCGAAAGACATAGCTGGCGTAAACATGCGTCTCACTGCGGGATCGTTCCGCGAGCTGCACTGGCACACGGCAGATGAATGGGCGATCATGCTGACAGGCAAGGCACGCGTAAGCGTCATGCAGGCTGACGGCAAGATGTTCATAGATGACGTGAGCCAAGGCGATCTCTGGTACTTTCCTGCCGGCCTGCCTCACTCCATTCAGGGATTGGAAGATGACGGCTGTGAGTTCTTGCTGGTCTTCAATGATGGTGCCTTCTCCGAGGATGACACTTTTTTACTGTCGGAGTTCCTTGCTCACACTCCTCCCGAAATCGTGCAAAAGAATACGAACTGGTCAAGAGAAACGTTTGACCAATTGCCTGCAACAGAGCTGTATATCTTTGAAGCACCTTTGCCCGGGTCGCTCGAGCAGGATCGAAAGTTCCTTGGTAAATTCCTGGAAACAGAGAACAAGTACACTTTCCACCTCACGGCGATGTCGCCAACGTTGACGACTCCAGGAGGGGAAATTCGCATTGTTGACTCCGAGAACTTCCCAGTCTCGAAGAACATCGCAGCAGCAATGGTCACCTTGAAGCCAGGTGCCATTCGCGAGATGCATTGGCATCCAGACGCGAGTGAGTGGCAGTACTGGATTCAGGGAAGCGGGCGTATGACAGTGGTCACGACAGGTGCAAAGGCGCGGACCATGGACTTCAATGCGAACGACGTCGGCTTCGTGCCTGCGGTTGCTGGTCACACTATCGAAAACACCGGTACCGAGGATGTCATCTTTCTTGAGATGTTCAAGGCGGCGAAGTATCAGGATGTTTCCCTTAACCAGTGGATCGCGCGTATGCCGAACAGCATGGCTATAGCACATCTCAAGCTGCCCTTGAAGACTATCCGGAGTGCTCCTCAGGATAAGGCCGTCGTCCTGAAGAGCTGAGCGGGAGGCAGCAGGTAAGTGCCTGCTGCCTCTTACATCTGCTCTGTTCAAACTTCACAAGTTCAGGAGTGCTTGTTGTGAGCCCATCGTTTGTGCAAGTTGTATGCCGTCAACGCCGCTAGCTACAACCCGCAGAGTCACCCGGAATGCGACGGCGGTTTACAGATCGACTGGTGGAGCCTGGAGGTTCCTGAACAGCTTCCGCTACTTTGTAGGATCAGATGCTAGAGGCTGGCATACCGCTCCAGTTTAACTGGCCTCTTTGCAGATCTCAGCGGAAGTGCTACCAAGCTGCAACCTGTAGCCGGGTAGTGGCGAGTCTGAAACAAGGTTGGGAGAAACTCGTCTGATTCGCGCGTCTGCTCTATTGACGATTAACCTGCTTGCCGTCCGTCTCAAGTCGTTGGCATCGAATGCGCGGCACAGGATGGGAGGCTCTCTCCGTTCCTTTCCCTGTTCTGCCTTCCTAGAGGAGAGATTCCACTTCTACATTGTTTGGCGTGAACGCTACATTCTCGTCATCCTATGACTTGAGGCAGGCCTTTCGATTTGTAGTGACGAGGAGAGCAGCCGATGACTCGTTTAAATGCCTTGCTGAAGGCGTTTTCCGAGTCATAGCCGAGTGAAAGGGCGATCTCCGAGAGCAGGTCCCCTGAGGTCTCCAAACGACTGCTCGCAAGCAGCATGCGCCACCTGGTCAGGTATTCCATTGGGGAAGTACCAACAGTCTCTTTGAATCTCAAAGCAAACGTCGACCGCGACATTCCCACAGTCCCGGCAAGTTCCTGAAGCGTCCATGGATGATCCGGCTTTTCATGCATGCAATACATCGCCTTGCTCAGCTGCTTGTCCGCAAGTGCGAAAAGCCAGCCTGAACCACGGCTTGATTCGTCGTCAACGTAACGTCGAAGTGCCTGAACCAATAAAGCGTAGGCAAGCTGCTGGATCACCAATGAGCCACCAGGACGTGACTCGCTGACCTCTTCCCGCATGCGCTCGAGCGATGCTCGCATCGCGATCTTGTCCGTTTCCGTTCCGAGATGCATGACGGGCGGCAGGGGCTGGAGCAACAGTTCTGCCTGCGGACCGGTTAGTGCGAAGTGGCCACCTGCAAGGAAGCAGCCGCCTTTCTGGTCGCCTGGCACTTCATTTCCCCACCTGTGAGCAGATTGCAGCGTCGCGTAATCTACCGCCGTGGCGGAGCGGTCCGTCGCAAGACAAAAGGGCAATCCATGCGGCAGGATGTAGCACTCTCCCGCCTTGAGCAGCAAATCTTGGTCTACACCTTCCACGGAGAGCCAGCATTGCCCAGAGATGACGGCATAGCATTTCACGCCCGCGCGCCTGGGAAAGTGGACGGCCATCCCGGGCGCAATCGCATACCCTCCCGAGACATAGCTGCGAGGCTTCATCAGCGTGAGCACTTCCGAGAGCGGGTCCATAGAGCTCCTGGACGATCAGACCGATCATCCGGATGTCCAGTGTAGTGCTTCCGGGATCCTTATTTATCCAATCCCTACAAGGGCGGCAACCGACGGGTCGAAGCGATCCAGAGGACAAGGCGGGGGCTCCCAGAGATCTAATTTGAAGGAGATACGGTATGCGAGTTCTAGTAACTGGCGCAAACGGCTTCATCGGCTCGGCACTCATTCCCGAACTTCTGCGAGCCGGTCATCAGGTCATCGGTCTGACGCGGTCCGACGATGGATTGCAAGCAATCGAAAAGGCCGGCGGCGAAGGGTTGCGCGGTGATGTGAATGATCTGGAAGGCCTGCGGAAAGCAGTGGAGCAGAGCGAGGGTGTCATTCATACGGCATTCAATCACGACTTCTCCAAGTTCATGGAGAGCTGCGAACAAGATCGCAAAGCCATCACGGCCATGGGAGAAGCGCTTGCAGGCTCAAGCCGTCCGATGGTGATCACGTCCTCCATCGGCTCCTCGAACACGGTCCCCGGCACGCTGCCGTCGGAAGACAATCCCACGGCCAGCTCCAAGGTGTTTCCGCGGGCGGCTTCCGATGAAGCAGCATTGGCCCTGGCAGATCGCGGTTTGAACGTTTCTATTATGCGGAATCCGCAGATCCACGACACGGTCAAGCAGGGACTCGTGAGCGACTTGATCAAGCTGGCCCGCCTGAAGGGTCGCGCCGCATATGTTGGAGACGGATTGAATCGCTGGAGCGCGACCCATATCTCCGACGCCGTCCACGTGTATCGACTTGCTCTAGAGAAGGCTCAGATCGGCTCGAAGTACCATGCCGTAGCCGAAGAGGGGATCGCCATGCGAGAGATCGCCGAGGTCATCGCCAATGGCCTGAACGTGCCTTCTGTCAGCATCTCTGAAGCGGAAGCACCGGACCATTTCGGATGGTTGATCAAGTTTGCAGGGCGCGAGCTGACGGCTTCCGGCAAACTCACCCGGGAGCGGCTGAGCTGGACTCCGACCGGCACCGGCTTACTCGCCGATCTCCGGGCGATGAAGTACTGAGCCACACAGCAGGCAGGCAGCGCAGCAGGGTTAGGCTGCTGCGTTGTCCAGTCCACGGCACTGGAGATCCGGTCTTCGATGGCACCCTGCAATAGGGAGTGGCCATTAAGCTTTCGCATCTCCGTTCCTGAAGATTATGGACGACGAGCAGGTGCAGCAAACCCTTCGCTGCATGAGCCTGCCGCCCCGAGGCGCAAGTCAATCGCCAGCTTGCGCAGGATATCTGCGTGCAGGAGGCGGCTGCCGCGACCATCAGCGTTGCGCCGCTCTAGCGGCGCAACTGACACACCTTGGTGGTGCTCTCCACCGACTTGACCGACGGTCCGGGTGTAAACAGCGGATCTACTGGCACTTGGTTGATCGTGATGATTTCCTATTTTTTCAGCGAATTATTTTCTTGACGGATGACTGCGCAGGGTGCAAACTCTTCTCGTTCTGGCGCGGCTTGATCCGCTTGCCTCGAACGTTTGGCGCGGTGAGATCCTGACCCCACAGTTCTCGGCCCCAACTCCCCGGCGCGATTTTACCCCGTAGTCCTTTCGCTTCACTGTCGTCTAGTCGACTCCTCTGATTCGGCCCGCGACGATTTCTACCCCGTTCCTATTCAGGCCCAGTCCTCAGGTGCAGCATTCAAGTATCCGCTTCAGCTGTTTTGACGCGCGTTGAGGTCATTGCTGGAGCTAGTCCGGTGAGTTGTTCGGTTCAGGGTCTCGACTTGTCGAGAGAATTGATCGGGCGGCGGCGGCTGCCTGTCAGAGAAGGAAGGTGCGTGATGCCACAGGCGATGGAGAAAAGCTATTCGAATGGACTGGACTCAGGCGGCTATGCGGAGGCGTTCGCGGAAACACCCTTTCTCGACACCCGCACTCAGGCACGGGAAGATACGGCTCGGGAGACCTCGGCCGGCGAATCATTCGGCGGCAGCTGGGAGTTTACGACACCGTTTCTGCCGAGCGAGATGGAAGAGCGAGGCGAGGCGGAGAGTCTGGCTCCAGAGATTGCGGAGTTCAGCGAGCTCACGGGAGAGCTGAAGGACACGCTGTTTCGCGAGTCGCTCGAGCAGCTTGCGGACGAGGCGCTGGCGGCTCATGAGACGCAATTTGCAGGGGAGTATGGCGATCATGAGATGCGCGATCTTACGGCGGAGCGGCTGTTGAACGAGCACTTCGCGTCGTTATCAATGGAGACGGAGGCGCTGCTCGATCGTTTCTTCAATCGCTTGGAAGGGTACGAAGCGGAGGCTTTGACGGACACGGAGATTGATCGCATCACGGCGGAGGTCATGCCGATCAGCGGCGGGATCTCGCCCGCGTCGGAGCAGTTTCTGGGCGGCCTTCTGCGGAAGGCGGGCCGCCTGGTTTCGGGTGCGGTGAAGCTTGCGAAGAAGGGGGTGACGGGAGCGATCAGCCTGGCGGGCAAGGGTCTAGCGGCGGTGGGCAAGCTGGCGCTCGGACCGTTGCTGGCGCCGCTTAAGTTGCTAGGCAAGTTCCTGCTGCGACATGTGGTGCGGTTCGCGCTTGGGCAATTGCCACCGACGCTGCGTCCGCTGGCGCAAAAGTTGGCGGACAAGATGTCTCGTGCGCTCGGCGAGACCTATGAGAGCGAGGCGCAGGAGCAGGGCGCGGGAGAGGCAATGCCGGCTGCTGCGGATGCGGCGCACCTGGAGGCGGAGTTCGACGTGCATGCGGCTCAGTTGCTGCTGGCGCGAGACGAGGGCGAGATGGAGCAGCTCACGGAGAGTTATGGCGAGAGTGAGCGCTACACCTCGCCGCTGGTGGGGCTTGACGCTACGCGGGAGCAGCTGGTGCGGGACCTGTCGCGGCTGCAGCCGGGTGACAATCCGCAGCCGGTGATAGAGCAGTTTGTTCCGGCGCTGATATGGCCGGCTGCGAAGACGGCGATCACGTTGCTGGGCCGGCCGAAGCTTGTGGGGTTCATCGGGCGGTTGTTGTCCGGTCTGGTGAAGCCCCTGATTGGCGCCGAGGCAGCCGGTGTGCTGGCGCCCGCGATCGCCGATGCCGGGCTGCGGATCTTCGGGCTGGAGACGGCGAATACGGAGCCGCGGATGGTGGCTGCAGAGGCGCTCGCCGCGGCAGTAGAGGAGACAGTGAACAGCGTCGCGGAGTTGCCGGCACATGTGCTGGAGAACGAGCTGCTGCTGAGCGACGCGGTGCATGAAGCATTTGAGAACGCGGCTGCTGCGTACTTTCCAAACTCTGTGATCAAGCCGGAGCTGCGCGAGAGCGGGGAGCGCCATGGGATGTGGGCGCGAATGCCGGCGCGGTCAGGACACAAGCGATATGCGAAGTACAGCGATACCGTCCAGGTGGACATACCGGCGCGACTGGCGCGTTCCGTCGAGACGTTTGACGGCGCCACGTTGCACGATCATGTGCGCGATCAATACGGGCATAAAGATGGACGACCGTACCGGGCAAAGATCTCACTGTACCAGGCGTTGCCAGGCACGCGCGGATCGACCATTGCGCGGGCAGAAGGCTTTCCTGCGTCTCAGCTGCATCCGCTGACGCCACATGCCGCGGGCGCGCTGCTGGGACAGAATGCGAGTCTGGGGACACGGCAAACATCGGGCAGATACCTGGCGACTCAGGAACGGTTACACGTGAATCAACGGCTGTACCGGCTGGAGCCAGCGGTGGGCAGACATGTGCCGATCCGCCGTGTGCATAGCGAGCTGGTGATCAATCTGCAGCGCGGTGAAATTCGGCTGTGGCTGTACCTGAGTGAAATCCTATGTCAGCGCATGTGCGGAGAGCTGGCAAAGGGCAACCAGGTGGCGGCGTTCACGGATCTTCGGCGGCTCCTGCTGCGTACTGCGGAGGCGCTGCGGATGACGGCGATCCATCGCCATATGTCGCAAAGGATTCGTGTCATCGGGGACACCCCGAATCTGCACGGGATAACGCCGGGCTGGTTGAAGGAGGCGAGCCAGCATCTTGCGGCGAAGGTAGCCGAGTGGGGCCAAATGCAATTGGCGCAGTATGTCCGCAACAGTAGGGAGGAGTTTAAGCGGGTATGCGCCTCGCACCATGACGGCGTGACGCTGCGGATCACGATGACGCGAGTGCCTGGAATGGAGAACCTGCGACAGCTGGCGCAGGGCAGGGGCGGGAAGGATCTGGCGCAGATGAGCTGGCCCCAGGGCAGTCCGTCGTTCCAGGTGATTCAGTTTCCCGGATACAAGATTCACCGGCTGAGGAACTAGGTCACCTATGAGCTCCCAAGCGATGACAGTTCCGATGCCAAGGTTTGCCGCCATGCCCGTGCCGCTGGGATTGCCGGCGCGGGATCTTGCCGGACATGGTGTGCGCTCGCAGCTGCTGCGGCAGATCAATCACTGGGAGGGTGCGGCGGAGCGGCTGGACGACTTTGAGGCGAGTGCCTCGGCTGCGTCGTGGGCAAGCCTGGAGAGATATGTCGGAGTGACGCTGCGGGGCGGCTTGAAGGAGGCCCGGGAACAGTTGAAGCGCGAAGCGATGGCCGTGCGTGCGGCGTTCAACGCAACGCGTTCGGAGGCGGAGCTGGAGCGCCTCGCAGGCCAGGTAGCCCAGTTGCGCAAGCGGTATCTGCAGACTGAGCTGCTGGTCGATTTCTATGTGGCGGCGGTGCGTGCGCGCTCCAACCCGGAGGTCAGTCTGCAGCTGCGAGCGTGCGATGTGATGGCGGACCGTACCGTGCGAGGTGCTCTGGAGCAGTTGGGAAAGACGACGCCACCGATTATGACCTATTTCACAACGGGAATCGGGGCATCGATTTTGCGCATTGGCACGCGACTCTGGGATGGTTCGCTCAGTCCGATTGCAGCGATCCGGCTGACGTATCATAACCGCTTCCGCACGACGTCTCTGTTTCACGAATGCGGCCATCAATTTGCGGGGATGACGGGCTGGAACGAAGCATTTGCAGGGGTGCTGCGCAGGCTGTCGCATGAGGGTGCGAAGGAAGTAGCGGAAATCGTTGCCAGCTGGGCGAGTGAGATAGCGGCCGATGGTTTTGCGTTCGCATATTCCGGCTATGCGGCGGTGGTGGCGCTGTCGGATGTGGTGGCCGGCCAGGGCGCGGAGGTTTTCCGGTTTGTTCCGGGCGATCCTCATCCGATCAGTTATGTCCGGGTGTTACTTGGGGTAGAGATGTGCCGGCGGTTTTACGGGATGGGGCCATGGGATGAGCTGGCAAAGACGTGGATCCAGCTTTACCCGCTGAGCGACGCGCCAATGTTTGCGGGGACAGTCGTGCGTGCCGTGCTGCCGCTGCTATCGCGCATTGTGGATGCGACCTTGTTGACGCCGATGGCCTGTTTTCAGAACAGGACTTTGACGGAGATGGTGGATCCGCAGCATACCTCGCCGTCGGCGCTGAAGGAGTTGGATCGCCGGGCGCATGGGTCTGCGTTCACTTCGAGCTACTGGATCTGGAGCGAGTGCGTGCGTTTGACGGCGCTGACGGGGCTGCGGTATGCGATCGAACCGGAGAAGGGCAGTGAAATCCTGAAGCAGCAGGAAGAGTGGATGATTCGGCTGGGAGCGATGACGGCCAAGGCTACTTAGAGGAAGCCCAACGTGAAGAAGAAGAGGAAACCGATCATGACTGGCAACGAAGTGACGCAGCAGTATAGCGGTGCCACCGAGCAAAAGATCCTCAGAATAGACGATGAACTGGCGGCGACGGAGCGTGCGATCCAGGCGGACTTTGCAGATTTTATTGAGAAGCCTGACGGGCAACAGAAGAAGCTGCTGGTGGAGCTTGGGCGTCTGCACATGAGTTTGCGAGGACCTGAAAACCTTTTGGACAAAGGTGGCTATGGCCGGCCGATCCCGCCGCCGGTTCACCACAAAACGCAAGACTTCGGAGGCCTGTAATGTTTCGTCAACTTGTTACTCCCGGCTCTCCAACTCCGACGCCGACGGCTGCTGTGGTTCAGAACATCAACAGTCTCTTTATGTATCATCCGCTGCAGCTTTCAGCGCTGATCGAGACGGTGTGGCTGAATCGCGCCAACGCGACGAACTCATCGACCAGCGCACCGTTTGTGCCGTGAGCACCGCAGTTCGCCTTTTCATTGCTGACGGCGGACTTCTTTCCTGGCTATGACTGGTCGGGGGCGCGCCGTCGAAGCTGCCATCGCTGGCGATGACGCAGCCTAAGGACCAGCCCGGCGTAGCGAACACCTGGGATGGACTGACTTTACCCATCAACGCGCAACCGACGAATTGGGACCACATGATCTATGCGTATGTCGTCGAGAACACACGCATCTATGAGATCTTTCGGAAGGTTCTGGAGAAATACACCTTTGGGGAGGAGCTGGAGACGCCTTCCATGCAGAGCCAGCTCTTCTGGCGCAACGTTGAATTTCTCATTTATGGCGACGCAATGCCGTCGATGCTTTGGAGGACGACGAGCCGAATACGACGGGATGAGGTCGCAGACCGATTGACCTCGTACTACTGGATGTTCGGTCTGGATCTGTCACATGCGCCTGAGCTGGTGGGGCAACATCCGTACCAGAAGCCTGCGGCGTCGAACCGGGATTTTATTCCAACGTTTGAGGCGTTCGGTCGAGAGGTATGGCGCGGCATCATGAACGCGCGGAACACGAGCGGCGCGAATGACACTGACCCGACGGTGATTGCAACGTTGGCAAGGCGGATCTTCGACATGATGGCGACGAGGCGGATGAATGGCAACCTGGCGTGTGATGAGTTTCGTGCAGTGGCTGTTCTTTCGTTTTTGAACTTAGCAGTGCTGTACGATTCGCCGGCGGTAGTGGATCTGAAGGCGACGGCATCCAGTCCGGAAATGCGGCTGCAAAAGATCGCGGAGCGTGTGGGGATGACAGCGCACTCGAAGACAAAACCGTTCTTTGATCTGGCGGGACCTTTTTCGATTTTGATGCAATCGATCGAGACAGGCATGTTCAACGACATGGCGGGCGCGCAGCTGCTTTACTCACAGGTAACACCCAATTTTCCCGCGCGCAATGCGGAGACGGTGATCGATCAGTATTCGCTCGCGACGGGGCATGATCTAAAGTCGCAGACGGTGCGGTTGGTTCCGCGCGGAATGACGTCGGCGCGAGCAGTTCCACCGCATTACGCCTCGCCGCCTGTAATGGATGGCTCGGCGGCTGGACACGCCAGCATGGCCGGACGGCCATAAAGCGCTCGCTTCTCTGACGTGGCAGTCGAGCGTGTGTCTGCCGGTGCTGCCCTGTACGCGAGCGTGGACCCGTCACAAGCGAGGTTGAAGATGCCAGGTGATCTGTGGGAGTACGATTTGCGGACGGAGCACGAGCATCCGCTAGAGGCGCTGCTGGACCCAGCGTCTATGGCACTCAGCTCAGGCGAGACTCCGGTCTTTCTTCATGCATTGCAACAGCGGAGCGAAGCACTCGAACGGGAAGCAGGGCCGTTTCTGCTGGCGTCCTCTGCGGTACCGGAGATTGCGGGCGAGACGCAGAGGAGCGGGGCGCCCACAGCGACGGCGATTGATCGAGATTCCGGGGGCGCCGGTGATGCAGCTCTGCTTGTGAAGCAAGGTGGGCCGAGGCTGCGCAACTGCGGCTGTCCTCATCCTGCGCAAGAGAAGCGGACTGTAGGCGAAGAGCAGGAGATGCCGGCTGCACTGGAAGCCTTCGCATCGGTAGAGGCGCGCGGAAGCGACCTGCGCTCAGGAGAGGCCGAGGCTCCTTTGCCTGCGTATTTGCGGATGCTCTCGCGGATGTGCGAGCGTGCTGCGGAGCGTCTGGAACAGCAGAAACGCGGCATTGCTGCTTCCAGGGTTGTTGGCCTGGAGACGCGGATCTCAACCGAACCGGAGATGTTCGCGACCTCTGTCGCGGAGTGGAGAGGAGCGTCCGAGACACAAGGGGAGACGCTGGCGATGAGCGCCACGAACCCTGGCCTGAATGTCTGCGCGAACGCTGCCGCTGGTGATCCGGCTGTGGCTGAACTGAGCAGTATGGTGCTGGATCTCACGGATAATCCAGCGAGCGTGCCATTTGCAGGTCATCAGCAGGACGAGATGCTGTACGTGGCTAGTCTGGCGAAGATCTACCCCATGTACGCGGCGTTCAGGCTGCGGCGGATGGTGGAGACAAAGGCAAAGGAGATGATCCGCGCAGGCTTGTCCACGGCCACGACGGGGTGGGAGTTGACGGTGTTCGCGGAGCTGAAAAAGACGCTGCAGCCGGAGCTGCAGGCGGCTTTTCCCAGGCTTCCTGTGAACTTTCCTGCGCTGTCGAGTATGTTCTGGATATCAGACGTCGGGGACGCGAACTTTGTTGAGCAAGCGCCGATGCTGACGGACGCGGCGCTGGATCACGCAGGAGAGTTTGGCGCACCTCCGGGCAAGTTTCGCGACTGGATGCGACTGATGCTGCGCTGGTCAAACGACACAGCGGCGAGCCGGGTGATCCAGGCTCTCGGCTACTCGATGATCAACTTCGCGCTGCAGTCTGGAGCTTTCTTCGATCGCAGTACGGGTCGCGGATTATGGATCTCAGGCGACTACCGGGGGGAATGACTGGGTACGTGGACCGGGCAACGTGGCGGGGCAGGTACTGGATGCCAGATGGGCGAAACTGCAGAGCAGAGCCAAGTCGAACTTCACAGGCACGGCGTTCCAGGTAGCGCGAATGATGGCGCTGCTGGGAAAGAGAGAGCTGGTGGATACTGTGTCGAGTGCTGAAATGATTGATCTCATGACAGGCGCGAACGGTATCGGCAGCTACATTCGAGGGGGTCTTGCAGCTGCGGGACGAGGCTTCACCCAAGTTAGTTTAAAAATCGGCTTCGGAGATGAAAGCTTCAGCCACGATTGTGCCTTGGTGCAGATCAATCGAGGTGAGCGTCGGCCAGTTCTCTTGGTCGAGGTGATTCTGGGTTCGCCACCGAGCAAACATCGCAGTGGCTTAAGACAATTGGCGGTCGGCTATTACGACTGCGTCCTAGGCCTGCACCCGTGAACCTGGAGGCCGCGCATCCTGCGGTGTAGCGCGGCTTTCATGCGTCTTAGGATTCGAGGAGCGGTTCGTGTTGTAGCTCAAGCGCCTCCGGCTTAACCGGTGACGAAGCTGTCCTAAGCGGAAAACGTCAAGCGGTAGTGAGTCACACCGCCGCCTAGCCAAGCCCTGGGTCATCGGCATTTCGGAGAACGTCATCTGGTACGTAGTTCGGAGTTGAGCGCTGCGTCAAAGCTCGACCACCTCGCCCCTCATGACCTCAGGCGTACCTGCGCAAAGCTCTGCTATGTAAATGGCGGCGAACTGGATAAATACAGCTTCTCCTGGGCACGCCTTGGTCCCGTATACGGCCATACGCTCCGGAGATCCCGACTGCCAAAGGAACCACCCTGAAGGACGCATCATCGCCAATGCACTCCCCGAGTTCGTACTGGGAAGTCGCAGTATCGTCAGCAACGCACGATCGGCGGACGCACTACGCGTAAATCCTTGTCTGAAATCCTTCCGTAGAAAGAACGTACCCGGCGTTTGTACTATTGCGGTGAGGTGACGAACTTTGAAGTACCCGCTTTTGCTGCTGTCTCTGTGTCTTCTGACGATTCCGTCGTTCTGCCAGGACGTTGATGCCGCCGCGGGTCTCAGCTTCCGGCCTGATCGCGTCTCTGCCGAGCGCATGAAGCAGCTGCTCCTTGCCAAAGTGGCGCAACAGAATCCGCGTGCTGCGGCCCTGCTCTCGAAGGAACTCGCGGGGAAAGACGTGTCTGCACTCTTTGAGCAGGCAGCCGCGCCCTTCGGTCTGCACGACGGGAATCTGGCCGACGCAATCACCGCGCGCGACTTCATGAAGCAGGCTCGCGAAAGCGGCTCGGCCGCTCCGTCCCTTTCAGAAATCCTGCAACAGCGGCAGAACACAGCGCACACCCTCAGCAACCAGAGCGGTCCCCATCTTGAGGCAAAACGGCGTGAGCTCGCCGAGATCGCCGAAATCAGCTTCGTCGTCGATTACCTCACCTGGTCGAACGTGCGGTCTACGCAATCGTCTGCTCCGACTACAGCTGCACCAGGTGATTTTTCCTCAGGCAGTTCTGCACCGGTACCGAGCGCAGCAGAGCAGTCCGGTACCTTCGTCGCACCGATCGGCGCTGCGACCCAGTCAGCCGGCAACTTCACCCCCATGGGCAGTACCATCCACGTCGAAGCCTGGTACCTCTACCCCAACGGCATCGCGACCGACTGTTCCGCGCACGATCCCGCAACCCTGCAGATCTCTCTGCCCGCCCTTCGAGCCATGCGCGATTGCACTGGCGCGCGCTGGCGACGCACGGGCGGCAAGGTGCAGATTCAGGTAAGCGATCGAGAGCCGTGGAACGATGCTCTTGAACAACCCGCGCAGCGCCCCGGCACACGCATCCAGTACGTGGGCGTCACCGCCGGCGGCCGTGGCACCATGCCCGGCGGCGCCGGCGTCTCCATCAATACGGTCGACGACGGCCGCCTCCTTCTCACGGACGACGGCCATATCCGAACTGTCCTCTCAAGCGCGACTGCGGTCGGTGGCGCAGGCATCGGCGGTGGCAGCTCAAGCAGCAGGCGTCTGGACGGCACATACACCATCGACGGATATGTGATGACGATCGCAGTTCCCGGAGGGCAGACCTTTCGTCGACTCGTCACCGTCGTGCACGAAGCCGGCAAGGTCTACGTCTACTTTCAACGCCGCGAATATTGGCCGCCAGGACGATGAGCCGAAGAACCCTTCCCCTGCGCCTTCTGAAGAAAAGCTGACGCGCGGCTCCGATCCCGGCACTCGATCTGAAACGATCGGCCACGCAATACCGGTTGCGCCATCGCCGTCTCATCGAAACCTGACCGGGGCGAACTGAATACCTCACTCATACAGCCTGCGGCGACCCTGTATAGAACAAGGCAAGGTCAGGCACTTGCTCGCAAGTCTGGTCGGGGAAGCCCGGCGCAACGGCCTGTTGAAAGTGGAGGAGGCGGCTCATCTCACCGACGTACCGAACGTCCGCCAGCAGGGAACGCGGCTGGACGACTGGGTCACCCGCGAGCAAGCCAAAGAGCTCTTGGCTCCCCGACCGGTGACCCTAGGTTAGCTCTCGTTCTGATCGTTTAGGAGCATCCAGGCCCCCACGTTGAGCTATAGGCGTTCACTTGCATGAACTGATGACTAAAGCACATGGCTTGTGAACCAAGCGAGCCCTGGTCGACGATTCGCATCTCTGGCGAAGAGGGCGATCTTTCTCATGGGCGTCTTCGCTTTCAGAGCCGGGCAGAAGCACCGTTGTGGAATCCATATTCACCGTCCTAGCATTTTTCCGATCTCGTCACGGTACAAGCGGCCGGAGGTGAGGCGGGTGCCACCCTCAAGTTGAAGCTCGTATCTGCCGCCTATCAGCGAGTAGATGGATACCACCTTCGCCAGATTCACCACGCGACTGCGTTGTACGCGGACGAAGCGGGTGGGGTCGAGCCTAGCGGTCAGCGCTGTTAGAGTCTCCGTAAGCATGTGCTGGCGCGGACCACAGTGCAGCACGACGTAGTTGTCGGCAGACTCGATCCAGTCGATTGATGCCACTGCGACGAAGTCGAAGCGTTCACCCGAACGGACGGCGAGCCTGTCAGGCCAGCGCCGCGGTCGTTCTGCCATCAGAGCGCGAAGCTGTTGAGCAGCATCGATATCATGCTTTGCGGCAAGCTGCTCCTGTGCGCGATTGATGCTTCGGTTCAGCCGGTCTTCGTCGAACGGCTTAAGCAGGTAATCGAGGGCGTGTACTTCAAAGGCGCGAACGGCGTGCTGGTCAAAGGCCGTAATGAAGATCACGGCGGGCATCTTCTCGGGGCTTATTGCGGCGACGACCTCGAAGCCGGAGCCCTCCGGCATCTGCACATCGAGCAACAGGAGGTCGACGGCGTGCCCGGCGAGGGAAGAAATCGTTTCACTGCCCGATGCGCTCTCGCCGACGATCACAAGGTCACGCCGCGCGGCCAGGATGCGTCGAATATTTCTACGAATCAGGTCCTCATCGTCTGCAATCCACACGCGCAGCGGCGGTACCTCGTTCATAGGTCAGAACCGGGTGTTGCAGTCGCCGGCTTTTGGGAGTGAGCTGCGTGGGTAGAATGTTGGGCAGGCTCCGTGGCTGTAGCCGGCAACACGATCCTGACCTCGGTGCCACCCTCGAGAAGGCTGTGCACCTTCAGGGTGTGGCGATCGCCGTAGAGGGAGAGAAGGCGCGCGCGCGTTGCGGCGAGGCCGATGCCGAAGCCCGTGGGTGCATCTGCGTCCGGGTCCAGGCCGACGCGCTCATGGAGCCCGACGCCATTGTCGCGCACGGTAAGGATCAGCGTCCCCGCCTCTAGACTGCTGCCGATGGAGATCAGGCCTTGGCTGCATCCGTACAGGCCATGCTTGAGGGCGTTCTCAACGAGCGGCTGCAGCAGGAGGCTCGGTACGGGCACGGCATCTGCGGCGGGATCAAGAGCGAAGAGGACGGAGAGGCGGCTGCCGAAACGGACCTGCTCGATCGAAAGATACGACCGCAGCAGGGCGATCTCGTCGCGCAAGGAAATCTCCTTGCGGTAGTCGTTGCTGAGCGCGACGCGCAGGAGGTCGCCCAAGCGGGCGAGCATGGTGCTGGCTGCTCTGGGGTCATCCGCCGTGAGCGATGAGATGTTCTGCAGGCAATTGAAAAGGAAGTGCGGGTTGAGCCGCATGCGCAGCGTCTCAAGCTCAGCTTGGCGCAGTGCGCTTTCCAGCTCCGCGTGTTGGAGAAGAAGCCGTGCGGCCTGCTGCTCCTGCCGCTGTTGCTCCTCTCTGTAGCGCAGAAAGGCGCTTACTCCTAATGTCACAAGATAGAGGACCGCCTGCAGCTCGCCCTCTGTGGCCCGCACATGCAGCGTGAAGGGTGCAGGCGCGACGGAGCGCGGCAGGGCAGCATGGAGCAATGGGAGCGTGTTGAGCGTCGCCACCGAGAGGCCGTAGCAGAGCGGCAGCCCGATGAGCAGAAGCAACAGGGCATGCTGAGGGGAGAACGGCCGCGTTGCCGGAAATCGGCGCTCCAGGCGAAAGAGCAGCGGCGTCAGCGGGAGCCACAGGTAGTAGCAGGTGGAGAACTTCAGCAGCCCGAAGAAGGTGTTTTCATGTGCGCCGGTAAGCACACGGTAGTGCACATAGGAGATGAGGCAGAGCGTCAGCCACAGGGCCAGCAACAGGTGGTATCCAAGGGACGCGTCTCGCGCGCGCACTCCGGTGCCGGGCGTGGCTGCAGGCGGCAGATCGAGGCGTTCCCCGTTCATAGCACTACTATCGTGGAAGTCAGAGCCAAATGCCATGGCAAACGGGCGAAGTGCTGTTCAGAGCGGGCGAACAGGTTGCTCATAAGAGTAGACGTTCTACGGTCGTTTGTAGTCGTCTTCCACACAGGCGGTACGTTCGCATCACCATCACAGCCGTTCGCCCAGCATGACATGTCGTTCACCAAAGATCGCTGGCGGATAAAGAGTTGATCCGCTAGAACCGATCAAGCGATACGGTCAGGGCGAAAGGTTCTCATGCGAGCGTTCACGTTCAAGCAGGTCGCACGGCAGGAGGAAGCGCTTCTGCTCAGCGACGCGCACGCGGGTGCCTCGCCGGGCGAGGTGCGCTTCATCGCGGGCGGCACGACACTGGTTGACCTGATGAAGCTGAATGTGGAACGGCCGTCGGTCGTGATCGACATCAATCGTCTGCCGCTCGACAAGATTGAGACGACCCCGGACGGCGGCGTGCGCATCGGTGCGCTGGTGCGCAACGGCGATTGCGCTCACCATCCCCTGCTCCAGTCGCGCTATCCCGCGCTCTCGCAGGCGTTGCTTTCGGGTGCCTCCGCACAGTTGCGGAACATGGCCACCACGGGCGGCAACCTCCTGCAGCGAACGCGCTGCACCTACTTTCGCGATACGGTGTGGACCTGCAACAAGCGGGTGCCGGGCAGTGGCTGTTCGGCCATCGGTGGCGCGAACCGGATGCTCGCCATCCTGGGCGCAAGCGAACACTGCATCGCCACGAACCCGAGTGACATGAACGTGGCGCTCACCGCGCTCGAAGCCACGGTGCACCTGCAGGGCAAGGAAGGTGAGCGCTCTGTTGCTATCGACGAGTTCTTTCACAGGCCGGGCACCACACCGCACATCGAGAACGTGCTGCGGCCGGGTGAGTTGATCACGGCGGTGAGCCTGCCCGCACCGGCACCGGGCAGCCGTTCGCTTTATTTGAAGCTGCGCGATCGCGCGACCTACGAGTTCGCGCTGGCCTCCGCGGCAGTGGTGCTGACCGCGGCTTCAGGACGGATCACGCATGTGCGGCTCGCACTGGGCGGCGTGGGCACGGTGCCGTGGCGGGCGCATGAGGCCGAGGCCGCGCTGCTGGGCAAGGGGCCCTCGCCGGAGATCTTCCGCAGGGCTGCCGAGGCGGTGTTGCAGCACGCGCGCCCGCAGAGTGAAAACGGCTTCAAGGTGGAGCTCGCCAGGCGCTGCATCACGCATGCGCTGACGACCGCGGTTGCGGGTGGAGGCGAGCAGTATGGCAGTTGACACTGGGAACAACACGCTCATTGGCAAGCCGCAGTCGCGCATCGACGGCCCGGTGAAGGTGAGCGGCCAAGCGCGGTACACGTCGGACTACAGCTTTTCCGGCATGCTCTACGCGGTCCCTGTGGGCGCGACGATTGCCCGAGGCAAGCTTTTGTCGCTCGATACAAAGGCTGCCGAGGCGATGCCCGGTGTGCGCGCCGTCTTTCACGGGGGCAACATCGGCAAGCTCTACCGCGCCAGCTTTCTGATGGCCGATCTTGTTTTGCTCGATGAGAAGCGGCCGCCGCTCGCGGACAACGACATCAACTACTTCGGCCAGTACATCGCCGTCGCCGTGGCGGAGACCTTCGAGCAGGCCACGGCGGCCGCCGATGCGGTGGAGGCACGTTACGCCGCCGAGCGGCCGGTGATGAACTTCGACTTGCTTCGCGGCACCGAGCTGAAGCAGAGCGACCATCGCGGCGACGCGGTGAAGGCCTTGGCGGGTTCACCCGTGAAGGTGGACGAGGTTTACAGCACACCCGTGCAGACGCACAACGCCATCGAGCTGCATGCGACGGTGGCGGTGTGGGAGGGTGGCAACTGCACGCTGTATGACACGGTGCAGGGCGTCGGCAACCACCAGCTCGTCATGACGCAGCGGCTGGGTATCGAGCGGGAGCAGATGCGCGTGATCACGCGCTATCTTGGCTCGGGTTTCGGTGGCAAGATCTCCGCCTGGGGGCACTGCTGCCTGGCGGCCGCGGCGGCGCGCAACCTCGATCGTCCGGTGAAGCTGGTGCTCAGCCGCAGGCAGGCCTTTGAATCCGCCGGTCACCGTCCGGCGACGCAGCAGCGCGTACAGCTGGGCGCTTCGGCTGAGGTCAAGCTCGTCTCGTTACAGCACGACTATGTCAACACGACAGCCATGGTGGAAGATTTTACGGAGTACTGCGCAGAAGCCTCGCCCTTTCTGTACAGCACGGCCAATATGAGCAGCAGCTCCGCGCTGGCGCGCCGCACGATCGGCGCGGCCACCAGCATGCGCGGCCCCGGCGCGGTACCCGGCTCCTTCGCGCTTGAGTCGGCGATGGATGAGTTGGCGTATCAGCTTCGCGTGGACCCCGTTGCGTTGCGCCACCGCAACGAGCCGGCGCTGGATGAGAGCATGGGCATCCCCTTCTCCTCGCGCCATCTGACGGAGGCGCTCAACGCGGGTGCGGAGCGCTTCGGCTGGTCGCAGCGCACGCCGGAGGTCGGCTCCATGAAGCGGGACGGCCTGACGCTGGGCTGGGGCGTTGCGGTGGCGGCGTGGGGCGCGGGCCGCTTTGCCTCGTCGGCCACAGTGGACCTGCGAGCCGACGGCACCGCCAGGGTTAGCTGCGGCACGCAGGACATCGGCACGGGCACCTACACCGTGTTGGCGCAACTGGTTGGTGAGCGTCTCGGCATTGCGATGGACAGGGTCGAGGTGGCCATCGGCGACAGCAACCTGCCTGCGGGACCGCTTTCCGGCGGCTCTCTGGTGACATCGTCGCTGGTGCCGGCAATCTCCCGCGCCCTGGACGAAGCGTCGCAACGGCTCGTCACGGCCGCGTCGCTGCTGCCTGATTCGCGATGGAGCAAGGCCAGGCCCGAGGATTTGGAGGTCGTCAAGGGGCGGCTCGGCCTTAAGGCGAACCCGTCCGGGCCGGCCCTGAGCTTCAGCGAGGTCCTGCAGCAGACGGGCGTGCGCAGTCTCACCGGGACCGGTTTGAGCGACGGCACGATCCTTGAAAAGCCGAAGCTCTCCAAGCACTGCTTCAGCGCCCAGTTTGCTGAGGTGACCTGGCAGCCTGAGATCGCGCGCCTGCGTGTGAGCCGCGTCGTTACCGTGATCGACTCGGGCCGGATCATCAACCCCAAAGCCGGCCGTAATCAGATCGTGGGGGCTGTGGTGATGGGCGTCGGCATGGCGCTGTTTGAGGGCACCGAGTACGACCCACGCAAGGGTGTCGCGCTCAACAGCAACCTCGCCGATTACGTCATGACCACGCACGCCGATACACCCGACATCGACGTGATCTTCCTGGACTGCCCCGACTTCGAGGTCAACGAACTCGGTGCCAAGGGCATCGGCGAGATCGGCATGGCAGGCGTCGCCGGCGCCATCGCCAATGCGGCCTATCACGCAACCGGCATCCGCGTGCGGGAACTGCCCATCCGCATTGAAGCCCTGCTCAAGAGAAACCAGACCGGACGCGAACTGAAGAAGGAGCCATGGCAGACACACCCAACGACAAAGACAAAGCCGCAACCGCACCGCGCGAACGACTCACCCGACGCTCCTTCCTAGGCCAGCTTGGCGCAGCCGGTGTCGCGGCAGCCGGCGCTCCCGCGATCGCGGCGGCGCAGGCCGCCTCCCCTGCGTCATCGGACGCCTCACTGCTTGCGCCACCCGTTGCGCCGGGCACAGAAGACTTCCTCGACCTGCACCTCCGGATCAACGGGGCGGCGCATGCGGTGCGTGTGGACCCGAGAACGACGCTGCTGGACTGCCTGCGCGAGACCATACACCTGACCGGCACCAAGAAGGGCTGCGACCACGGCCAGTGCGGCGCCTGCACGGTGCACATCAACGGCCGCCGCGTGAACAGCTGCCTGACCTTCGCCGCCATGCACCAGGCCGATGAGATCACCACGATCGAGGGTCTGGGCGAACCCGGCAGACTGCACCCGATGCAGGCGGCCTTTGTGGAGCACGATGGCTACCAGTGCGGCTATTACACCTCCGGCCAGATCATGTCGGCGGTCGCTCTCCTGAAGGAGCCGTGCGGTCCGAGCGACATGGACGTCAAGGAGTACCTGGGCGGCAACATCTGCCGTTGCGGTGCTTACCCCAACATCGTTGCGGCAGTACAGGCTGTGCGCAGGCATTCACTCTTGTAACGAACGCGTTCTGAAAGAAAGCTGCCGATGACCTTTTGCTACAGAATCCTGCTGTCGCTGCTCTTGCTTTTCCTGCCGCTTTCCTTGAGTGCTCAAAGCGCCGCTCCGCAGGTGTCTCCGGCCACCGCCCAGCCTGCGCCCTGGTGGAAGCATGCCGTCCTCTATGAGGTCTACCCCCGCAGCTATGGCGACACAAACGGCGACGGCATCGGCGACCTGAACGGCATCACCGAGCACCTGGACTATCTGCAACAGCTCGGGATCGGGGCTATCTGGATTGCGCCGTTCTATCCGTCACCGCAGGTCGACTTCGGGTACGACATCTCGAACTACCAGGATGTCGACCCGCAGTTCGGCACGCTGGCCGACCTTGACCGTCTCACCCGCGAGACAAAGAGACGCGGCATGCGCCTGGTTGTGGACATGGTGCTGAACCATACCTCCGACCAGCACCCGTGGTTCAGGGGATCGGCTGGCTCGCGCAACTCCGCCAAAGCCAACTGGTACATCTGGAACGATGGCATTCCGGCAACCGCGCCGGGAGTTACGCCGTACCAGAAGCGGTATGAACACGACGGCAAGGTGCCGCCGAATAATTGGATCTCCATGTTCGGCGGTTCGGCCTGGGAGTGGTCGCCGTTCCGCAAGCAGTTCTACTACCACCGCTTTTACAAGCAGCAGCCAGATCTGAACTGGCGCAACCCGGAGGTGGAAGCAGCCATGTTTGCCGCGATGCGCTTCTGGCTCGACCGAGGCGTCTCCGGCTTCCGGCTGGATGCGATCTCGATGATCTACGAGGACGAGCGGCTGCGCAGCGCAAAGGAGTTGGGCGGCGTGGACGCACTCGGCGACCCGCGCCTGGACAAACTCTACCTGGATAACCTCCCGGAGGTGCATGGGCTGGTGCGGCGCATTCGTGCACTGGTCGACAGCTACCCCGATCACCCGGTGCTGCTCGGCGAGACTTCGACTGCCAACGTCGCCGACCTGGACCATTGGTATGGCGGTGCGTCGCAGGACGAATTACATCTCCCGATCAACTTCATGATCGGCTTCGTCGGTACCAACATCTTTTCGGCCGACCACTTTCGCACGACTATCGGCGAAGCGGAGACCGGAACGCACGGCGGCCAGCCGCTCATCTTCTTCGACAATCACGACATCGACCGCTCCATCGACCGCTTCGGCGATGGCGTGCACAATCAGCAGATCGCCCGGCTGATTGCAACGGTGCTCTTCACCGTGCGCGGCACGCCGCTGACGTACTACGGCGCGCCGCTGGGTATGACCACGCAGACGCCCACGCGCAAAGAAGATGTGCGCGACCCGTGGGGTATCGCGGGCTGGCCGAAGCAGAAGGGCCGCGATGGCGAACGCACGCCGATGCAGTGGACGCCCGGTCCACAGGCGGGCTTTTCCACCAACAGCAACACCTGGCTGCCTGTCGCGCCTAACTACAGGACCCTCAATGTGCAAACCGAGAGTGCCGACCCGGGCTCGATGCTGAATTGGTATCGCACCCTGATTGCGCTGCGCCGCTCCACCCCGGCGCTGCTGGACGGCTCGATGACGATGCTGAACCCGGACGACCACAACGTCTTCGCTTACCGGCGCACCGCACCGGACGGCAAAGGTTCCGTCCTCGTCGCGGTCAACATTAGCGCCGCGCCGCACACGGTACAGCTCGGCACGGGATTCGCTGCAGGCGCACAGAAAGCGCGCACGCTCCTCGCGAGCGACCCAGCGCTGCAGAACGTTACGTCGCTCGACAACTTGGTGCTGCCACCCTTTTCTTCGTGGGTAGGAGAGGCGCAATGATCTATCTTCCGCGCTGCAAAACCGCTCGTGTCATCGCACTTACACTTCCGCTCGCTGGAGCCGTACTCATGATCGCTGCAACCTCCACCGCCCAGGCAGACTCGCCGGCGCAATCAGCCGGCAGGCATGCGGACTTCCCTCCGGAACTGGCAGCGATCATCCGGCATGAGGCGGGCAAGAGGCTTGCCGATCACGGCAGCTTCTTTCTCGATTCGTTTACCGACGACGCCCTCATGGAGTTCCCCTTCGATCCGGGGGGCGGCTTCTCCGTGCAGGGCCGGAAGGCCATCCGCGAGCTTTTTGTCAAAGTCGAGCGGACGATTCGCATCGAGCACGTGGTGCTGACCCGCACCTACTACATCGATCATGGCGGTTCGATGATCCTCGAATACACCGGCAGGCCGCGATTTCTGAAGGAAGATGTGTCGTTCTCCCAGCAGTACATCGCCGTGGTGGAGTTCAAGGCTGGAAAGATCGCGCTCTTTCGCGAGTACATCAACCCGCTCAAGCCGCTACAGGCTCTGGGCAGCGTTTCAACACCGAAGTCACGCTGATGCAGCTAGGGTCCGCAATCGCTATTGCGAACACCCACCCATGAAACGACTCGTCAAGAGAGCGCTTATGTCCCACAACCGACAAATTGTAGAGTTCACGAAACGATCTGATGCTCCGAGCGTTTTGGCCACACTGATACGGGTGCAAGGCTCCTCCTATCGAAGGCCGGGAGCGAAACTGATAGTCAGCCAAGAGGGACACACCGGCATGATCAGTGGCGGCTGCCTCGAAGCAGAACTGATGAAGAAGGCCGCATGGTTCACACGCAACGGAGCCGTGGTCAAGCGGTATTCCACAGAGACCGACGATGACGGAGGCATGCCGTTCGGATTAGGCTGCGGTGGCACGGTCGATCTGCTGCTTGAACCCTCTCGAACTCCAGAGTTCGATGCGTTAATCAACGCGCTGGAACGTTCATTGCATGGGCATGCAGCGCAAATCATCACCTGGCTGCCGACGGTGCAGTTGCCGATGCGACGGGCGGTGCTCTCGGCATCTGGGCAGATCATTTTTCGGAGTGGAAATCTATCCGCGGACGAAATGATGAGTGCCGTGAAGCAAACTTCGCAAGGAACTTTTGTGGATCTTCTCAGGCCTCCGCCAAGGCTTGTCGTCATTGGCGCAGGAGAGGATGCTCGACCGCTCGTCAGCATCGCCAGCCTTCTCGGCTGGAGAATCACAGTCGTGGATGGCCGTGCAAACCTCGCTCAGAAGATTCGATTTCCGGAAGCTCAAGAAGTGCTCTGGATACGAGCCGGTGACATTCGAGAACTCACCACCACGGACGCGGACGCTTTTGTTCTGATGACGCACAGTTACGAACAGGATCTCGCTTGGCTTTCTGCATTGCTGTCCTGTAAGCCTCGATATGTCGGCCTTCTAGGAGCTAAGAATCGATCTCGACAGATCATAAACACGGTCTCGGAGCAGATCGGTCGACCGATGGACGAGTGCTACAAGCGTGTCAGCTTTCCTGTTGGGCTGAACCTTGGCGCAGAGGGTCCGCAGGAAATCGCACTAGAAATAGTTGCGGAGATCCAAGCTCGATCCAAGAGCGCGTTCCATCCGATCAGCTAACTCCCGGCTTCTTGGAGCCTGGAAGGACGGTTAGCAAGCCGCTTGAGCGGCGCAGAGAGCTGTTACTGCGCTGTTTAGTGATCTTTCAAAAATGCTGCGGCATGTACCAAAGCGATCGAAAATGGCGATAGCCGAACAACAAATTGCCATCAGGAGAGGTCAATAGTATGTGCTCACCGGAGGATCCACAACATGTCGCTGCAATCATTCTTGCTGCCGGTGCGTCGCGGCGATTTGGTCGATTAAAACAACTTGCGACCATAAATCACGAAACATTGCTTGCACACTGCATACGTCTGGCGTATCGGGGAGGATGCCGTCCGATCGTTGTCGTTCTAGGTTGCTGCGCAGAACAAATCCAAGACGGTGTCGTGCTGGACGGGTGCATCGTAGTACGGAACGAACATTGGTATCGCGGGATAGGCACTTCCATCGCAGCTGGCGTGCGGGTGCTCGAAGGAGTCATAGGTGCGCTTGTCCTGACGTGTGACATGCCATTGGTTACATCCGAGCATATCTTCCTACTCTGCGAAGCAGGAGTTCTGTCAGGTTCGGAATATGAAAAGCAGATCGGTGTTCCTGCCTACTTTCCTCTTCAATTGTTTGCCTCGTTACTTGCGCTTGAGGGCGATACAGGCGCGAAGCATCTCCTCTCTTCGGCACGTTCAATACCGCTGGCGAATGGCCATCTGGATGTTGACACAACAGCAGATCTTGCTCGGGTAAGAGCTCAACTACGACGAATCGATCAATCTGAAAGGAGTGGTTCGTCTCATCAGAAGCTGGAGCGGTGCTCTGGGGGAGATAGCTGGACGACCGAGTCGTTCGCCCCGGAGCAATAATCGAGGACGTGCAATCGAAGCGAGCCGAACCGGGGTACGCGCTCAGCGATGCCTGTACTCCGACAAAGTAGGACGCGCAAGCAAGCGATGAGTTCGCCCAGGTCTGTGCTCATTGAAACCGCGACGGTCCTCACGCTGCAGCGTGAGGTGCTCGTTGGCGCAGGTCTGTAAGAGTAGTTGTTGGCTCCTCGTGGTTAAGCCTGACCGATGACGAGGCGGTCGCGAGCAGCTTGTCGCCGATGCACCAGTTCGTAGAGTTTACCGACCCGCGTGCACCTTGTTGAGCCAGGGTTCAAAGGTCGTTCGGGATGACGAGAGCAAGGTCGCGCAAACACAGTAGCTGGCGCAGCTTCACCAATCAGTTGCGCGGATTTCTCACTAGGCAGTGAAAAGAAGGAAGCGGCAATGCATGCTTCTCGAGAGCGAGCCCATCGATCACATCGCGCAACCTGAAGATATCGCGCGTCTTTCGCCCTCATCTATCCGATCTTCCTGACGAGCCCAGCCAGGCCGGCGCGCTTGTAGTCAGCAACTCACCGCTGAAGCGTTCGGACGGACACCTCAGTGCCTGTAAGAGGGGTCAGAAGGTCTCTCTGGCCCAAAACGCGGCTCCAGCAACTGAAAGCGCTGCACGGCAAGTGTCCGTTCTTCTCCCGATAGCTGGCTGACAGTCTGCACGCCATGAGCCTGCGACAAAGATCACCTCAATCTAACGATAGATAGATCCCAAGCTGCAGAGGTGAGCCGTGAAGCCACCGTAAACATTACGGATCTGTAATCCTGCGGTCATAAGCGGGTCAGCAAGCTCCTGCCATACTTTTTGCATTCGCCTCTCTTTCCGCAACCCGATGATCAGTAACTCTTCTCCGCAAGTGATCAGGAATGCCACACACACTGAAAGACCAACGACCGCGAGGGATCATCCATGTTCCATAGAAGTTTTCAGAATGTGATCAATACGACAACGGCGATCAGCAGTGTTGTTTCACTCGCAGGGCTCGTCGCGGCTGGATTACGCTCGCCAGCAGCTGCACAGTCTGTACCGTTCCCGAGGTACACAGTAGGTGAGAACAAGCATGCGTCAAAGGGGCCGAACTACCCGTCGACTCTGCCTACACCGTGGGTCGTCAGTAACGGCCAGATCATCACGCCCGCCGGGACGCAGGTCTATCTTGGCATCACGACGCGCGCGAAGGCCGTCGCTCTGAACCCGACAGGGAATCACACTGCTGCCGTACTTCAAATGGGCGCGCCACAGGCCGTCACCATCTTCAACACGCGAACCGGCGCCGTGCTGCAGACTTACTCCGCGGCCGCGGGCAAGGATGCAGACGGTAGCAGCACCGGCATCACCTACACACCAGACGGCAAATACCTGTTGTTCAGCCAGGATGGTGGTTCCGGTTCGGGCAGCTATGTTGGCATTGCCAGTGTCAGCGCCAGCGGTCTGCTCTCTGAGCATGCTCACGTGAGCGTGCCACTGGACGTGAACTCCACTGGTTACCTGACCACTGTGACCTGCTTTCCCACCAGTGTTCCGGGAACGACCGGGAGTGCGGCGATCCCTTGCGGACAAACGGTTTCGCTCACCGGAGATGGGGTCAACACGTCATACCCGACCGGCATTGCAGTCTCGCCCGACAACAAGACCGCCTACGCAGTGCTGGACAACAACGACACGTTGACGAAGATAGACCTCACGGCACCGACTCCGGCCGAGGGTCCTGAGATCCGAGTAGGCAACGTACCGCACAGCGTCGTGATCTCCCCTAATGGAAAAACCGCCTACGTTTCCAACGAGGCTGGACGCATTGCCAAAGAGAAAGACTTTCAGCAGTACTCGAACGGAACCCCTGTTGTAGCTGCCTTTCCGACAGGGTCAACGGCCACTGGAACTGTATCGGTGATCGATCTCGCTTCTTTTAAGGTAAAGGAGAGTATCTCTACCGGCCTACATCCCACGGGCATGGCCGTCTGGGGCAATCAACTTTTGGTCGCGAACACCTATAGCGACACCATCTCGGTGATCAATATGGGAACCGATCAGGTAGTTCAGACAATAGATCTGGGATTGCCGATCAGAGTGCCTGGGCAGAAAGGAGCGGCGTATGGTGCGGGACCTAACTCGATTGCTGTCGATCAAAGAAACAATAAAGCTTATGTCGCGCTCTACAACGCCAACGCGATTGCGGTGGTTAACCTTAACGGCGGATCAGCCGCGATGGAGGGAATGATCCCTGTAGGCTATGCTCCCAGCTCGGTCGTGCTGGACGTTGCAGACGGTACGCTGCTGGTTGCGAACGATAAAGGAATTGGAACTACGGGCTTCGCGGTAGCTCCTCCGCCCACGAAGACAGCAGAAAACTCTTACGGAAAATCACACGGAGTTACCAGCTTCAACACGCACCAAGACCTTGGCACAGTGAGCATCGTTCCCTTACCGACGCCTAGTGTATTGGGAGTGCTCACGCAACAGGTGTTTCAGAACAACCACTGGGACCTTGCGGAGAACATCTTTGCGGCCTCGGGCGGCAGAAAGGAAGCCAAGCCGCTCGCGATACCGGAGAGAATCGGCGCTCCATCTAAAATCAAGCACGTCTTCGTTATCATCCGAGAGAATCGCACCTACGATCAGATCCTGGGTGATGTTGCCGGCGGCAATGGCGATCCCTCTCTGGCAGTCTTTGGGGATAACTCCACCTTCGGCAAAGTTACGCCCAACGCCCACGCCCTGATGCAGCGCTTCCCGCTTTTCGACAACTTCTACGACCCGAGCCGGCAATCTGCTGATGGACACAATTGGATCGTTCAGGCAATGGCACCCTACTCTGATGACATTCAATCGCCAGACTGGCTGCGCGACTACCCGTCGAACGGCGGCGATGCAATTGCCTATCAAAAGGTAGGTCATCTGTGGGATGTGGCGGCGAAGCAGGGCGTCACGTTCAAGAACTTTGGCGAATACATCGAATACAACACATTCCTGACGCCAACCGGTTCGACCAATGAGCCGCAATGGATCGACTTTTATAACGACACTCTAGCCTTTGAATCTGGCGCGGAGAAGCAGCTTTATAACTTCAATACAGTTGCATCGCACTCACCTCTTCCTAACCTGATCAACAACACGGTGCAGAATTATCCGCAGTTCGATCTCGGTATTCCTGATCAGTTCCGCTTCGATGTGTGGAACGAGGAGTTCAAGAAGGATGTGATGAGCGGCTCGGTTCCACAGTTGGAGTTCATGTGGATCAGCTCCGACCACACCGGAGGGCCACCGACGGCGCAAGCTATGCAGGCCGATAACGACCTGGCTCTGGGGCGCTTTGTCGATGCCATCAGTCACAGCGAAATATGGAAAGACTCGGCCATCTTTGTCGAGGAAGATGACGCGCAGGATGGCGTGGATCATGTGGACGGCCATCGCAGCCCGGGCTACATCATCAGCCCGTATGTGCAGCAGCAGGTGAAGAACGATGGCAGCGGCGCCGGCGTGACTGAAGACAGCACCTTCTACACACAGGTGAATATGACTCGTACGATCGAGCAGATTCTTGGCCTGAAGCCGATGAACCAATTTGATCTGACGGCTTCGCCGATGAGCGAGATCTTCATTGACAACCCGCCTGCCGAGAACTTCAAGCCCTGGACGCATGTTGCGAACGCGATCCCTCTCAATCTGGGAGTGAAACAGACGCCGGCTCAGCCGATTCCGGTGTCGAAGTTCAGCGCGACGTCCGCACCGGTGGAGAACCCGGCTGTGAAGGTTCTGAGGACGGGCTGGATGAAGAAGAAGGCGCAGGTCTTTGCTGGCAAACAGCACATTCCGGACTCCGAGGATCCAGCGACGGTCAATCATCTGAACTGGTATGAGGCGACAAACTTCACCATGCCCTACCCGGGCGAAAAGAAGGTTCGTCCCGCAAGCGACTTCAAGAAGGCTGCACGGAGCACGAAGGACCTGGACGACTAACTGAAAGCCTCAAAGGTACAGGCCCTCTTCCGCATCATGGGGAGAGGGCCTTTTTGCATGTGACGATCGACGGCGATGGTCTGCGTCGTCCTAGGCTACGGGGGCGTTCCGCGGGTGTCGCTTGGGCAGGCACAGCGTGACCCGGGTTCCCACGCCGGGCGTGCTTGCGATCTCGACGTTGCCTCGGTGCAGCTGGGCGATGCCCTGAACGATGGAGAGGCCCAGCCCTGTGCCGCCGGAGGCCTTGGACCGCGACGGATCGACGCGGAAGAAGCGATCGAAGACTCGCGGAAGTGCATCGGGAGGTATGCCGACACCGGTGTCCGCGACCGCGATGCGAACGTTTTCGGCCTCGGACTCAGAGAGGATCGCAACCGTACCGCCCTCCGGAGTATGCGCGACCGCGTTTGAGACCAGATTGCTGACGGCGCGCTGCATCAAGGTGCGGTCGAGATCGACGATGACCGGCTCAGCTGCCCCTCCGCTGGTGAGAGTGACGCCGGCGTCCGCGGCGGACGCCTCGTAGTACGCGCGCACCTGCTCCAGCAGCTCCGCGAGGTCGACTGCTTCGAGCCGCAGATGGGTCAACGGGCTTTCGGTGCGCGCCAGAAACAAGAGGTTTCCGATCAGCTCAGAGAGACGCACCGTCTCTTCGAGGGACGACTCCAGTGCATCCCGGTACTCCTCAATGGTGCGGGCGCGCGCGAGCGCTACTTCGGCTTCACCCCGGATGTTGTTGACCGGTGTTCGAAGGTCGTGCGCGATGTCGGCGGAGAAGCGCGAGATGCGCTCGAAGGAGTCCTCCAGCCTGTCGAGCATGTTGTTGAAGGTCAGGGCCAGGGACGCAAGCTCATAGGGGTACCCCTCCGCCGCGATGCGTTCTCCGAGGTGGCTCGACGTAATGCGGCGCGCGGTGGTTGCGATCTCTTCGACCGGCCGGATCCCTTGCCTGGCAATGCGGTAGCCGACAAGAGGAAACAGCACCAGCAGGATCCCGGAGGTGCACCAGAACCACAGCCTGAAGCGCCGCAGCAGACCGTCCTTCTGCGAGACATCGACGGCAACCTGAATCGTGACAGGACGACCCTGCGTGCCACCAACATGGGCTGTCGCCGCGATCACACGAAAAGACTTTCCCTGTGTGCCCGTCATCGGGAGCGCCGCTCCGCCGGGAGCGTTTAGAAGGCTCGACAGCATGGAGAGGTTTAGCTGGTCCGCCATTCCCGGCGTCATCAGCAAGACCTTGCCTTCCTGATCCTTGAGGCAGATATAGAACTGCTCGTACCGCCTGGCTGCAGACTCGAGTTCGACCTCCTCGCGCAGGCTGTCCGCATCGTCCGGACGTTCCCGCAGCATGGTGCTCAGGACGTTCACTTTGTCTCTGAGAAACAGCTCCGTGCTCCTGTTGAGCTCCGAGACCAGCACCAGGTAGAGGCTGAAGGTGGCGAGCAGGACCAGGCCCAGACCCGCGGAGGCGTAGGCGGCTGTCAGCCGGAACGCCAGTGTTCGCCAGATCTTTGCGAGGCTTGACGGGGCGCTAATCGGCTTCGAGGACATAGCCCGCACCGCGAACGGTATGGATCAGTTTTGAACCGAAAGGGTCGTCCACCTTGCTGCGAAGTCTCCTGACGCTTACGTCGACCACGTTTGTGTCACAGTCGAAGTTCATATCCCAGACGGCCTCGGCGATGACGGTGCGGGAGAGAACCTCTCCGGCGCGGCGCGCCAGCAGAGAGAGCAGGAGGAACTCCTTCGTCGTCAGTTCAAGCCGCTGGCCGGCTCGAGTGGCCCGGTGCCGGAGGAGATCGATCTCAAGGTCAGCCGTACACACCGTGCTCTGCGGCCGGGCCGGCACGCGGCGCAGGCGGGAACGAACGCGCGCAAGCAACTCCGAGAAGGCAAATGGCTTGACCAGGTAGTCATCCGCTCCGAGTTCAAAGGCCCGTACCTTTTCGTGGACCGCATCTCGAGCTGTCAGGAAGAGAACCTGCGTGGTCCTGCCGGCGTGGCGCAGGCCTTCAAGGACCTCCCACCCATCCAGGCCAGGAAGCATGATGTCCAGAATGATGAGGTCGAAGTCGACGTTCCTGGCGAACTCCAGGCCATCCACGCCGTTTGAGGCGACATCGACAACGAAACTTGCTTCGCCGAGCCCCTTCTTCAAGAACCTGGCTGTCTTGGCTTCGTCCTCGATGATCAGAAGTCTCATAAAGGTCCCTGGACCGCTCCATCCGCTCTTACCAACTCTAGTGAAGGCCTCATCAAGCCTGTGTGCACGGACGATGAAAGTTTATGACCCTTTAGTTCTTAGCTCGTCTCCTACAGTTCAGCCGTGAGATCGACGCACTCAGCGGCCGGCAGTCTCAGGAGGCTGGCGAAGGTAAACGATGGTCTGGGTGCGAGCTGCATCCGCATCTCCGCCGGCACTATTGCGCTGCACCTGAAGCTCGGAGCCGTTCGCACTTAGCGTCCAGGTCTCGCTTAGAGGAAGAACGCGGCCATCCTCATGTTCTTCGATCGAGAAGACGAGGCTCTGATCTTTCCAGACGACGGACGTGTGAAACTCATCGCCGTCAGCTCCGGTCGACACGGTCACGCCGCCATCGATGCGATAGCGCTGCATCGCGTGCCGTGGCGGTCCGGAGTTGCGAAGGATCGTTGTCTCCACAACCAGGTCAGGACTGTGAATGTCGATGCGCCGCGTGACGTGGCCGGTCCGTTTCGGCACGCATCGCTCGTTGCTCTGCTCCCACACTCCGGAGAAGTCCGGCCGCGGCGGGAGGCAGACTGCGCCGGGAGCAAGAAGAAGCGGTGGGAGCAAAGCTAGAAAGCGCCGCCGTCTCATAACTCGGAGCTCCTGCCGTGCTGTGTTCTTCCCAACTGCAGACTCATCAGAACTCCAGTCGCAGCGCGAACTGGATCTCACGCGGCGTTCCTGAGCCCACGGGCGTGATCGGGTTCACGATGGCCGTGTTAAGGTTGACGGTGTTGATGATGCTGCCAAATCCGTTGGCTCCGAAGGTGGCTTGCGGCTGCCCCAGCTGCGGATGATTGAAGATGTTGTAGAACTCCGACCTAAACTCGAGGTTGGCGCGATCTCCCACAGGAAATGTTCTTGCAACGCCGGTATCCACCTGCCAGGTGCCCGGCCCAACGACCGAGTTGCGTCCTGCGGTGCCCGGCAGGGTCGATCCCGCGGCGGCGTCCTTCGCGGGCATCCTGAAAGCCGCCGGATTGATCCAGTGGCCGATGGTCCTGCCGGTGGCCGGCACAACCGAGACACCCTGAACCCGGTCGGGCCGCAGCGTACCGGAGTTGCCGTAGGGAGAGATCGCGCTGCTCGGCAGGAGCACATTGACCGGGAAGCCGGTGCGGGCCAGGGCGGCTGTGGTCAGCTGCCAGTTGCCGGCGATCGCACCGCCTACACCGTGCGTTAAATATTGTCTCCCCCGGCCGAAAGGCAGCTCGTACACGGCATTGCCATTCACGACATGGCGGGCATCCCATGCGCCGCTGGCCCACTCGCAGGACTGGCATGTGGGGTTCTGCGGAGAGATCTCATCGCCGTCGCCGCTGCCGTTTGATCCGTTGTCGAGCTCATGCGAATAGGTGTAGTTGAAGGCAACAAGAAGCCCACGCGTAAAGGGGCGTCGCAGGGATGCGACCAGCCCGTTATACGAACTGCCTCCCACAGATCCGCGCCAGCCGATGGCAGGGGACAATCCCGGATACTGCGTGGTTCCAGTGAGGGGGTCGGTCAGGTTGACATAGCCTGTTTGCAGCAGATGGACGCCGTGGCTGCCGAGGTAAGAGAGCGTGCCAACGAAGTTCGCGGGCAGCTCCTGCTGCAGCGACAGATCCCACTGCTCCGTGTAGCTGTCCTTGCGGTTGCGCTGTTCGGCGTTCGGCGACAGACTGCTCTTGTTCAGGTATGGCGTGACCGGGTAGGTCACATTGGTGACCCGATACGACGGAACCTCATTCTTTGCGGGGAGGTTCTGGTCATCAAGCTGACCGTCCTCGTGGTACATGCCGAAGCCGCCGCGAACAACGAAGGCACGGTTGCTGTTAGGCGAGTAGCTGAAGCCCAGGCGTGGATCGACATCACCGTAGTTCTGCTGACCGAAGCTGGCGCCCACGCCACAGAAGCCGCCAGGTCCACAGGTGGAGAAGTCAAACGGGTTCGCCAGACCGTGCGCTTCATGGAAGAGACCGAAGACGGTGTAGCGCACGCCAAGGTTCAACGTTAGGTTCTGGGCGGCCTTGTACTCATCTTGCGCGTAGCCGACGGACCAGGTCTTGCGCAGATCGTTCGCCGGCAGCGCCCCGGTCAGACTCGCCTGCCGAACTTTGTTCGCTTTGAGTGCCTGCAGGTTGGCGAAGCTGACAGTGCCATGCTGGCCATAGTGCTGGTTCAGCTGAATCTCGCGGATCTCGACGCCGGCTTTGATGGTCTGGCGGCCGTGAAGCCAGGTCAGGTCATCGATCTCCGAAAACGAGTTCCCGACATAGATGCTGTTGTACGTGTAGTTCTGCGTGACAAAACCGGGTCCGGGCGCGGAGGAGACGGCGATCTGATACACCGCCCCGGTGCCGCTGGTATTGAAGGTGTTATCCGTAGACCGGTTGAAGCCGAACTTCGCCTCGTTCGTCAGGAAAGGGCTGAGGATACGCAGGTATTCGACGACGCCGGTGATAGGTGTGGCGACTCGCTGGACGAGATCGGTGGCCGCGGCGGAGGCGGGCTGCGTGTCCACAGAGCGGTCGTAGTTGAAGCGGAAATAGGCCGTGTCTTTTGCTGTAAAGTGCTGGTCAACCCGCAGCATCGCGGTGTTCTCATTTGCAACCTGGGTGCAGGCACAGGTGAGCAGCGCGTAGTCGGCGTAGTTGGCGTCGCCCGGATCGGTCGCCTGGGTATAGGGAGTTACGATCGTCTTCGGGCCGGGGCCTGGGTAGGCGTTCACAACCGCATACAGGGGCGACGTCGGTTGAAGGGACGCTCGGAATGCTGCGCTCGGGACGACGCCGCTCACAGGGTAGCCCCACACCTGGCGGTATGCCTCGGAGGCGAGATAGAAGAAGGTGCGGTCGCGCACAAGAGGGCCGCCGAACGCGCCGCCGAACTGATTCAAGCGAAGCGGCTGCTGCGTTTCGCCCCCTGACGCCCAGGCCGGCTCAGGAGCGTCGAAGATGTTGTTGCGGAAGTATTCGAACAGTCGGCCGTGAAACTGATTGCTCCCGGAGGGCGAAACCACCGCGAGCTGCGCGCCCCCGGTTGCACCTTGCTCGGCAGTGGCCAGCAACGTATCGACACGGAACTGCGAGATTCCATCCAGTGGAATGGAGAGCCGCGCCCATGGACGCTGTGTCTGGTTGATGATGCTCGTTTCGTCGATGCCGTCGTAGGTGAAATTGCTATCGTCCAGGCCACGGCCGGCGAAGCGGACCGAGCGCTGGTTGCTGCCGCCAGTGTCGATGGCGCCAGGAATGTAAGCCGTCAGGGATGCCCAGTTGCGCCCGTTCAAGGGCAACTCATCGGCCTGTTTTCGCTCGATCAAGCCAGTCACCGTGCTTGTGTTGCGATCGACCAGCTCCGAGCTTGCGGCTACTTCCACGTGCTCCTCGCCGCCCGATACCACCAAGCTCGCGTCCAGCGTGCGGGTTCGCCCCACCACCTGCTCCACATCGGCAAACGTCAGAGATTCAAAGCCAGGGTAACTAACAGTGATGGTGTACCTGCCCACGGGCAGCCCGGCGATGCCATACCTTCCAAGCGTGTCCGAGACACTCTCGCGCCGCAGCTGCGTCGAGTTCTCTACCGCCGTGATGTGTGCCTGCCCCAGCAGCCTTCCAGCCGAGTCCGTTACCGTGCCAGTCACGGCGCTTCGATCCACTTGTGCAGAAAGAGGGGTTCCGCAGAGAAGAAACACCGCGGCGATGGCAGCGAGCACAGACGAAGAGAGAAGTATTTGAAAGTTGCGCATTTGAGCCTCGATCGAAGCAGAGCAGCCGGCCTCGCTCTAAGGCATGTGGGACCCGTGAGGAGTTCGCGGGCACAATGACAGAGAACCGGGACCAGAATGACAATGCTGTAATGGCAACTTTCTACTCCGTCTTTGTTACAACTCATGTGTGACCTGTGCTCTTCGGATTTCTTCGCGAGACTGTAAAGCTTTCGCGCGCGAGAAAAACATTCCCTTCTGCACGACCAGGCACCATGCTGCGAGGGAGAGCTTGAGCGGCGTGTGCTCCGCTCCTTACCTCACAGACTTTTCACAATCGGTATGACGGGATGCTTGTAAAGTGGCAGCACCTCTCTCAAGGAGACTTCCCATGCGAATCAGCTGTTTTGTAGCCTTTATCGCCATCATGTCAGGCAGCCTTGCTGCTCGTGCCGATAGCTTTAACTTCAGCTTTGGCACTTCTTCTGATTTCTTCAGCGGCTCTGGCACACTCAGTACAGGCACTCTGCAAGCCCCGGGTCAATACTCAATAACGAGCGTAAGCGGAAGTGCTGCCACTGCCTCCAATAGCCCGGACCTAACCATTACGTCCATTCTGGCTCCTGGCACCTTTCCCACGCCCTCGAACGGTGGAACTTTTCCCGCAAATGACAATAGTCTCTTTGTGACCAACGGCATCGGCAGCCTGGACGGCTACGGGTTGGCTTTCATTCTGAGCAATGGAGCGCAGATCAACCTCTACAATCCCCAGGGCTCTGCGTACGATGCCCTGCTTGAACAACCGGACGGGCGCCTCAACTTCGCAAGCTTGACGACGACAATCACCGCAGTCGCACCTGCTCCTGAACCTTCCACCCTGGTTCTTCTTGGAACTGGGCTATTGGGCGTCGCCGGCGGGGCGTATCGTCGCCTTGCGTAGAACCTGCGTCTTCGTTGCCGCGTCTTTCCTGTGGCTACTGAGTCCGCATGGTCTAGCGCAGCCACGGCCGCGTCCGACGAGACCCGCAGCCACCCCTCTTCCGCTGCGGTCTACACCTCTGCGCGGAGGTGGCGTGGAGGCGGACTCCGTAGTGGCGACGCTACCGAACGGCCGACGCGTGACGCCGATGGGGGAATGGATCAAGGTGGCTCCGTATCCTTTTGCCCTGGCGGTGCGGCCCGACGATGGAGAGGTGGTGCTGCCCTCGATCGGCTGGCCGTTCTCGCTGAGTGTGATTGCTGCACCGGAAGCAGGGGGGAGTGTCTCGCGAAAGACACCGGTGCGACAGCTTCCTGCAGGACGAAAGAACGACCCCAACGTGCAGGTGATGACGGGAGTGGCGTACTCGCCGGATGGCAAGCTGCTGTACGACACAACCGGCGACACGGGGGCTGTAGATATCTATGCGACGGAAAGCTGGAAGCCGGTCGCGCGAGTGACCCTCGACGGTATGACGGCGGGGAAAGTGTACGCGCAGAGCTTTGCGGCTTCGCTGGTGCTGAGTGGAGACGGGCACCTGCTCTACGTCGTCGATCAGGGAAACTGGCGAGTGGTCGTGATCGACACAACAACACGTGAACGCATTGCCTCGCTGCCAACGGGCGCAAATCCATTCGCGGCAGCACTTTCGCCGGATGGGAAACGGCTCTACGTCACGAACTCCGGCCTCTTCGAGTACAAGACAATTGCCGGGGTAGAGGCAAAGGATGTGTTGAAGACGGGGCTCCAGTTCCCACCATTTGGCTATCCCTCAAAGGCGGCGCGAGAGGGTGCGATGGTGGAGGGCCACGCCGTGCCGGGGCTGGGTTCAGAGAACGACGCACGTGGAAGCTCACTATGGACCTATGAGACGGAAAATGGAGCAACGGCACGACTCGTGGCGAAGCTGCGTCTGGGTGAAACGATCGGTGAAGACTCGCCCAGCGCCGCAAGGATGGCTATCGGAGGTGCGGCGCCGACCGGTGTGGTCGCGACTGCGGACCGGGTCTATGTCTCGCTTGCACACCAGGATAGTGTGGCCGTCATCGCAGCGGATGGAAGGAGTCAAATCGCGGAGATCCCGCTAACACCGTTTCGCGGGTCACGCTTTGAGGATGCGCAGAGCCGGCCATTGCGTGGCGTGATGCCGGCCGGCCTTGCCACGCGTGGACGCCGCTTATTTGTAACTGAAGCAGGCATCAATGCTGTAGCCGTACTTGATACTGAGACAAACAAGGTCTTGGGCCATCTGCCGGTGGGCTGGTATCCGAGCGCGGCGGCCGTTTCGGCGGATGGACGACGCCTCTTCGTGGTGAACACCAAGGGCCGCGGGACGGGACCGAACGGTGGTGAGGCGTTTCATCCGGAGGACAAAGCAGGGAGCTACATCGGCGAGCTCGAGTACGGCAGCTTGTCCGTGATCGCCTTGGAGGGAGACCAGCAGCTTCGCAAGGGAACCGAGGCGGTACTCGGGAACAACCTGGCTGCGCTCGGGTCAGACGACGTGTTGCCTCGGCTGAAGCACGTGTTCCTGATCATCCGGGAGAACCGGACCTTCGATGAGATTCTTGGAGACCTGCCGGGAGCGGATGGGGACCCGAAGCTGGCACGCTGGGGCATGCATGGCTGGCTGGAAGCAAACCCGGAGGACAAGACCGTGGCAGTCACGCCGAACGCGCACGCTCTGGCGCGGCGCTTTGGGACGAGTGATCGCTTCTTTGTGGACAGTGATGTCTCGGCAGACGGCCACCGGTGGGCGTTTGCCGCAGCGGAGACACCGTGGTTTCATGTGGCGTGGACCACAAACTACGGCGGCCGACGAACGGGCGACGTGGCGAGCTCGGCACCGGGACGACGGGCGATGGGTGGAGGCTCCGATGGTCTTTCGCCCGAAGATGAACCAGAGTTCGGAACCCTATGGGAGCATGTGGCGAATGGGGGGCTGTCGATCCGGAACTATGGAGAAGGCCTTGAGCTCGAGGGGAGCGAAGAAGTAGACGGAGCAGGGCCCACGGGGCAGCGGCTGGTGCTCAATGCGCCGGTGCCTCAGCCGGTCTTTACCTCAACCGATCGTAACTTTCCGACCTTCAACTTGGGCATCCCGGACCAGGTGCGCTACGCCGAGTTTGCGAAGGACTTCGAAAGGGTTCTTGCGAGCGGCAGGGTGCCGTCCTTGATCGTCATTCGGCTGCCCGGCGATCACACGGCATCCCCGCGCGCACGCGATGGCTACCCTGATCACGCGTCGTATGTTGCCGATAATGACCTGGCGCTTGGGAAGATTCTCGACCTGATCTCACACTCAGCGGTGTGGAAGGAGAGTGCCGTGTTCGCGATTGAGGATGATGCGCAGGGCGGTGTGGACCACGTTGATGCGCATCGAAGCATAATGTTGGCAATGAGCCCCTACATTCGTCCGGGAAAAGTGTCGCACCGGCACGGGAGCATGGGAAGTCTGCAGAAGACGGCGTACGAACTGTTAGGGCTGGGACCCCTGAATTTGGAAGATGCGCTTGCGGACGATCTGAGCGATCTATTCGACACGACCGCGCATCCTGCACCTTTCATTGCTGAAGCGCCGGACAAGCGCGTCTTTGATCCCGACAAAGCAAGAGTTGCGAGGCCGAAGAACGCCGAAGAAGCGCGCGAACTGCGAGACTGCGATGACCCCGACGAGATCAGGGCGGAGTTCCGTCAAAGAGCCAGGCGAAGGACGAGCGCCCACAAGGTCGGAGAGTAAGAATGGCACGCCAAGGCTAAACGCAAACAAGAGCAAACGAAGGGAAGCCAACCGACGCCTAGCTTTTGGAAGTTCGACGCAATACACCGCGGGTGGTGCGGTAGATCTATCGACGAGCAAAGCATAGAAGCAGGCGGGAGTCGTTGAGGCACCAAGCGTTGTCTTGATCCCCTTCCTTTAACACCTGCGACGAAATGACTTTCTCTGTAATGAGTCAGGTGGCAGCTACCAGGAAGGTAGGCATGACTCAGCATCGCAGCCATCCAACGCCTTCGCCGGACGGAGAGATTACTTCGTAAGTTCAAAGCCGACCTGAACGGCACCTTATCGTCAGCCTCACCTTCGCGCCGACAGATGTTCGCTGTTCGAACACCTTCTGTTCGAGGTTCATGCTTACTTGGGCATCTGCGAGCTCTTTCGAAACAAGCCGAGGCGAACCATGTCAGCCTTTATTCCCGATCGAATCCCTCATGCACGTGCCGGGTATCATAGCGAAGGGAGCGTTACAGAAGGGATTCACTGGTGACAGCCAAGCATGGCCTGCTTCGTGGCCCCAAGTTCAACATGCGTCACACGACGATTATTGAGTCCGCTCTGCCCTTCGTACAAATGCTCAAGGCATCGCCGGCTGTAAAGAAAATCTCACTTGGCGTGATCAAGCCAGTGACCGGCGGTCACTCCCGCAAAGGTGGGTCGAATCAGGTCAAAGCTCTTGTCCTGTCAACGGCTGTTCGGTTCAGTTTTCGAGGGGGAAGCTCCGTGCAGCAGTTCCACGTATTTGGGCCGGACCTAAAGGTGATCGCAGCTCTGGGAGCTGCATGGTCTCATTTCTAAGCAACGCAACACCATACTGGGTAATAGATTCCGCGGTTCGGAAACGAGCATAGACAGTGTGCGTGCGTATGCCGAAGGAATGCTGCTTACGTTGACCGCATCCAGCATCGATCAGATCAGAAGGAAGCACATCCATCTCGAGGAGCTTTTTCGGTTGGTTGGTAGAACTGCCATGACTCCTCTACGGCGAAGGGGCCGCCCGCGTCGAGGTAGATGAGCCCTGAGACGCGGCCGGGGTGGTGTTTGGACACGGAACTCATCTCTTGACCCGCAATTGAATGCCCGACCAACACAGGAGTGGGCAGATGTAGCGCGTCAAGAACCGCTACAACATCGTCCCCGAACTGCTTGGCCGTATACCCGTTTGAGGGGGCCGAGGATCGACCAGTTCCACGCCTGGTGATTCCGTAGACGTGGAACTGCTTCGCGAGCCTGGGAGCGAGACTCGCATACACATGAGCGGTGTTCCCTCCACCAGCGAGCAGGACAAGATCCCGTCCGGATCCGCCCCAGTCGAGAACTTCGAGTTTGACGTTAGGAGCGACTGTGACGAAGCGCTGCCCTGGATGAGCTGAACTTTGGCGAGCATCCTGAGAAAGACTCGCAGGCGAAAAGATAAGGCAGATAGCCATTGAGCACAAGCGGGTGAGTGTTGAGCGGAGCACTGGCACTCGATGCGTGGTGTTCTTGTTCATCACAGCTAGAGCATAGCCTGCTCGCGAACAGGTGGCGGGGCTCTGGAAGGCGCATAGTTGGAAGTGAAACAGCCCGAGAAGTCCCTCCGAAGCTGCACTCTGATCTCTGGCTTCGGGGAAGAGTCGCTCTCAGTACTGAAATGCGAGTCCCTGTACTCTGCACTCATCGGGCGTAGGATTTGCAACATGAGGCTCTGTAAAACACGCCGGGCTTGCTGTCTCCTTTTGCCTTCGCTGGGCATCGCACTTTGTGCTCAGGAGAAACCTGATTTAACCAAGCACACTGTGCGGATGGTGTCCGTAGAAAAGGGTGTGAGTCTCGAGGTGCTCGACTGGGGTGGTACCGGAAGGCCATTGGTCCTGCTGACGGGACTAGCCGATGACGCTCATATCTTCGACCAGTTCGCTCCGAAGCTTACGGCGAAGTATCACGTTTACGGCATCACTCGTCGTGGCCGGGGCATCTCCAGTTCGCCCCACCCTGAAGGACGGAACTATTCCGCTGACAGATTGGGAGAAGATGTATTGTCCGTCATTGATGCCTTGCATCTTGACAAACCCGTAATCGCGGGGCATTCCATCGCTGGCGAAGAGCTGAGCTACATCGGATCGCGTCATCCCGAGAAGGTAGCTGGACTCATCTACCTGGAAGCTGGCTATCACTACGCTCTTTACGATCAAGCTCATGGCGAATTGGAACTGGATGCCATTCATCTACGAGACCAGTTGCGTCAGTTCACCAACGGGTACGCCCTGGAGCCTGTGAAAGACTTCGATGGCGTGATCGCGAATCTGGAACGTGTAAAAGATGAGATCAAGCAACTCGAGCAGAAGACCAAAGACCTTCCTCCTACTCCGATAAGCCCCAGGATGACCCCGGAGCTGTTCGCCGTCATAGAGGGCGAGGAACAGTTCACGACCATTCACGCACCTGCCCTCGTGATTATGGCCGGAACGGAGGGGGAGAAACCTGTTCCCATTACAGGAGATGATCCATAGTCCCGTGCCCAGGCCGCGAGACAGGTGCTTGAGATACAACGCAAAGAGCTGCAGTATCCCGTCTTTGCACGGCAGGCGCCGGCGGTTCATGTGATCAGGCTGGCGCACGCTACTCACTACATCTTTGAGTCCAACGAGGCTGAAGTCCTCCGCGAGATGAACGCCTTCATTGCCACACTGCCGCCAGTCACGTAGGTGAGAGAGCAGTTGTTGTAGAGGTGCAATTCAACTATTTCTTGGCTTGCTCCTGTGCTTCAGACAGCACCTGCAGGACTGCGGCGATCACTGCCTGAGGTTGATCAATCATGATGAAGTGGCCAGTGTCGGGAACCACAATACTGAGCCCTTTGCTCGAAAGATTGGCGAGGGATTCAGCGTTCGCAGCGAGTGCAGGGCTACTGAGAACGATTAAGGGCTTGTTGCCCAATTCCGGGGCCTGTCCATGGTCAGCGTTTTGGACTTGAGCAGCACACTCTGTGCCTACTTCCCGATTTCGGTCCATCACTGCTTGGTGGTTTGGCAGTGCGTCCGCCCATTGGTGCAGCGCAAAATCTTCCAACGGAAGCTTCTGCCATTCAAGCTCGTCCTTCGCTGAGGTAGCGGGGGAGAGCGGCGGTGCGAACGAAAGCGTGCTGCTGCTCGTAGCGGAAGGTGGCTTTGCAGCTTCAAACAAGGGGCTTGGCAGAGCTGATAGTGGTTTGTGCGTTCCTATGGACGGCACGGCGTGGTCAACGAAGACTACTCCTGCGACCTGTTGCGGGTAAGTGAGCGCGTAGAGCCGCGAGACGAGAGCGCCGAGGGAGTGCCCGACTAGGACGTAGGGACCGGACACCCTCGCTCCGACCAAAGCAGCATGCAGTTCCTTGACGCGGAGGGCACAGCTGTCGGCCGGCCCAGGATCACTCCAAGCGACATCAGAGTGGTCGTAGGCACACACCTCCGTATGTTTTGCTATCTCAGGCTGGACCAGTCCCCAGTCAAAGGAGTATCCCGCGCCTGTGATGATGACCGCTGGCGAACCACTTCCACGGCAATAGAGGTGAACGCGGTACCCGCCGACATCTACCAGCCTGCCGAGCGGCCTTGGCCGTTCGGCAGATAGGGGACTGGCGAAGCTGACGAAAAGCAGTGAGTAGAAGAAGCTCCCGCGGACCCATCGTTGAAGATGCATGACCGACCTCCAAGCTGCCGTAATCCAGTGATCGTTGCTCTCAGGATTTGAGGGTACAGGGCAGGAGTGTTAGGTATACGTGAGCGAGTGTGTCCTGCGACACATGCGAGTGATGAGGGTCTGGCTTGGATTGCTTGACTTAGCAGTCCCAATCGCTGTATGTATACACCAGTACATCTTATGCTTTTTCGACTAAAGCAAATCGCCGGTCAGCCGCTCTACCTACAGCTTATGCAGCAGATTCGTCATGCCATAGAGAAGGGGCTTCTTCGGGAGGGCGATCAGCTGCCTGGAATTCGTTCGCTTGCTCAGGAACTTGTCATCAGTCCAACAACCGTCTCAAAAGCTTATTCCGAACTCGAACACGAGGGATTGCTTGATCTACGCCAAGGTTCGGGCGCGTTCATATCCGTCGGCGACTCCCCGAGGATGCGCACTGAAGGCTTTCAAAAGGCCAGCCGAGACGTTCTTGAACTGATCGACAGCCTCCGCTTCAAGGGGCTGAGTGATGAGGAGATTCGAAGAATCTTTGAATCACAACTACTTCAATCGGCAGAGGCGTTGAAAGAAAAGTGACCTGGGAACCCGTCATACAGCTGCACAATCTCACAAAAGCTTACGGCCAGGCCGCAGCCGTGACGGGATTGAACCTCGCCATAAGGCCGAATCAGGTGACGGCGTTTCTCGGCGTTAACGGCGCCGGCAAAACCACGACGATCAAGATGCTGCTAGGAATGATTCAACCCAGCAACGGAGATGCCTTTGTGCTGGGAACGAGCATCCGCAATGCGAAGGACTCCGTCAGCCTGAGACGGGACATAGCCTACGTAAGTGAAAGTAAGCAGCTCTATGACTACATGACTGTAGGCCAAATTCTCCGCTTCACGAGACCTTTCTACTCGGATTGGGACACGGGGCTGGAGAAGGAGCTCTTGGACACATTCGAGCTGCCTCTCGACCACCGGATCAAGTCGCTTTCGAAGGGCATGCGAACGAAGACCGCACTGCTTCTTGCATTCGCCCGCCGTCCGAAACTCCTGGTGCTTGATGAGCCGAGTGACGGTCTCGATCCGATCGGCATCGAGCAGATGCTGCAAAGGCTTGTCACTCAGTGCAGCGAAGGAACGACTGTCTTCTTCTCTTCCCATCAGATCGCCGAAGTTGAGCGGGTCGCCGACAACGTTTGCATGCTGCACCGTGGCTCATTGGTGCTTGACTCGCCGATGGACCAATTGCGTGAGTCTTACCGGCAGGTCGACGTTGGCTTCTCCCATCCAATCGATCCCTCAGCAATGCTCATGCCTGGTGTAGAGAACATCCGGTGCGACGGACGCCAGATGAGGATCACGGTCCGCGAAAACGCTGACTTGGTGATGGGAAGAGCAAACGATCTCGGCGCAATTTCCGTTGAGGCGGCCCCAGTGGGCTTGAGAGAGATCTTTCTTGAGAAAGCCGGAGGACCGAAATATTGCTCTGGTACAAAGCCTGGTTAGAGACCCGGATGCGCTTCTGCATAGCTCTGGTGCTTTGTGTGGGTCTTTGCTCGGAACTCATCATCTCTCTTCCCCGGTCCGGATCAGGAAGTGTAGATCTCGTGGGTCTACATGGAGTCCATTCCGCGCTCGTCTTCGTCTGGACGTTGGGTGTCACCCTGTTGATGATGGGAGGATTGCTGAGCGAGAGGGCCGGTGGATCTTCATCCTTCACCTTGTCGCTGCCTGTGAGTCGCTTCCATCTTATGGCCGTTAGAACGCTCGTCGGGGCCATCGAGAGTATCGGTCTAGCAGCGGCCCCATGGGTTGCCATGTTGATCCTTGCGGGCCATAACGGGGAACCTCGGCGATATCTGACACAAGCCGGTCTACACATTCTTCTGTTGCTTGGAGGGGGAAGCGTCCTTCTGACGATGACCCTGCTGTTGTCTACACTGATTGAGGGGGAGTACACGGCACCTACTGCAAGCTTGGGCATCATCATCCTGCTTGCGTACACCTTCAGCGGGAATGACCTCGTTGCCTACAGTCCGTTTGCGTTTATGACTGGCCTTAGATACTTCAACCGTCGTGATGGAGCCCTATCGGGGCCTGTGCCCTGGATTCCCGCCCTCTATTTTCTGGCGGCTGCAGCATGCTTGTTTGCCGTGTCGGTCACTATTATCAGGCGCCGGGATTTCTAATCGAGGCCGCCGGCCTACGCGTTACAGCAAGAAGTTCACTTGCAAGCTAAGAGCGGGAAGGAACCTGAATAACCTCAAGAGTAGCCGAGTCGCTCATCCGCCATGCTGTCACAAACGAAGGTTTGTAACAGCGTACCCGTCCTCGATTCCCTACAACAACGTTTTATCGGGAACATATGTCCACGCTCTGGGCAAAGATCGGCCATCACGACCCGTTGTGACCTGAATCCAAGTACACAACGGGCATGACGTGCTAAATCAGAGTTCCACCCGAGACCTCAATACGCTGGGCGTTCACCCAACGGTTCTCCTCGGAGAGGAGCGAAGCGATCATCGGTCCGATATCGTCGGGTTGGCCGACCCGTCCCAGCGCCGTGAGGCTGGCAACCTGCTTATTGACCGCAGGGTTGTCTCGAACCATACCACCGCTGAAATCAGTTGCGATGGCACCCGGAGCCACGGTGTTGACAGCGATACCACGTGGCCCCAGTTCTTTTGCCAAGTATCTTGTAAGCACCTCGACAGCACCCTTCATGCAGGCATACGCGGTGCTTCCCGGGAATGCAAAACGTGCCAGTCCTGAAGAGATCATGACAATCCGTCCGCCATCATTGAGCAGCGGCAGGAGCTTTTGCGTGAGAAAGAACACACCCTTGAAATGAATGTTGTAAAGGCTGTCGAGGTCTTCTTCAGTCACCTTGTCAAAGGGGGCGTGATGCGAAGTGCCGGCGTTGTTGACCAGATAGTCAAAATGCTCCACTCCCATCTTCTTGAGGGCGACTACGACGTTCTGTACGAATGGATCGAAGGTGGTGATCCTTCCGGCGTCGAGCTGCAGTGCAATGGCCTTTGCTCCGATCTGGGCCACCTCTTTGACAAGGCTGTCAGCTTCTGTACGATTGGAGTTGTAGGTGAAGATCGAGTCTACGCCTCGGCGGGCCAGACTCAACACGGTATTACGCCCGAGTCCACGGCTTCCGCCAGTTACGATTGCAAGTTTCTGACCTTTTTGTGCTGTTTTCACTTCAGACATTCTCACTCCCAATGACACGTTTTCATGTCAGACTACGTTCCAGGCACAGACAAAACCAGACCGAAACTTCCTTCGTTCTTGCCTATTCCTGCTTCGGTGACGAACTCATTTGCTAGGCCCGAGGGTGACCACATGGAAGAATGTCTCGCAGAACTCGTGTTGCGGTACACCGAAGCGCAGCCCGGCCAAAGCCCTTTTCCGACCTGCATTGAAGGCTTGACGATCCTGCGATCGGATCACCAACGCCGGGCCAACCCCTTGATCTACAAGCCTGCCCTCTGTATTACAGTGCAGGGATCGAAATCAGCTGCTTTCGGTAATCAGAGCCATCGGTACGGTGCCGGTCAGGCCTTGCTTGTGAGCGTCGAGATGCCCGGTTTCGGGACTGTTACGGAGGCAAGCGCTGACAAGCCTTATCTCGGAGTAATTCTTGAGCTCGATCTCGCGGTCCTGCGAGCCGTTGCTAGTGAGCTTGTACATCCTCCCAGACCCAGCGAAAGCATCGGGAATGGTGTATTTGTGACCGACTTCGACGGCCCTCTGGAGGACTGCACGCTCCGCCTTCTCCGTCTACTCGATCGCCCCCGCGCCATACCTATTCTTTATCCAGCCATCATGCGGGAGATCTGTTACTGGCTGCTGTCCGGCCCACATGGCGGGGACGTGGTCAAGATGACGCTAAGCAACAATCATGAGCATCGCATTCTTGATGCCATTCACTACCTCCGCGATCATTTCGCAGAGTCGGTTCGCATCGGCGACTTAGCTGCCGTCGCTCAACTCAGCCCTTCAGCCTTTCATCGTCAATTCAAAGCTGTCACAGCTATGACTCCGCTCCAATATCAAAAGCAGCTTCGTCTTCTCGAAGCTCGGCGCTTGATGACCGCCAGTGCAGCGAACGTGGAAGATGCAGCGTTCCGCGTCGGTTATGAAAGCCCCTCACAGTTCAGCCGTGAATACGGCCGCATGTTCGGCCTGCCACCCCGACGCGACGTAAACCAAATTTAAACACATTGCTGCTTAAATGTGGGCGCTTCCAGTTGTGCAGTCGGGGAATCGTTCTATTGACAACCAAATGTTTACGCCAGGAGCGAGCCGCGGAGCTGCGGCGGAGGCTCGAGATAGGAGAAAATAAGTCTCCCTAGCGCGAGAGTTCGGAGTGGACCGGACGACGGTGTACCGCTATGCGAAGCTTTGGTGGTTACTGCGGTTGATGTGGCCGAGGTCGCTCGGAAAATCAACGGCACTTGGCCATCGCCCGATTGATACCGACGAGTCGCGTTGTCGTCAGTAACGCGCCTCAGCGGCGGGTCTGGCCAGGACAAAGCCGCCAGCTTCCCACAACGGCGTTTCTGGGGAGTAATGACCTGCCCTTGCGATATCGTGGTGATCGATGACGGTCAAGTTTGCACTTGTCGCTTCGTGCTTTCTCTTCAGCCAGGCGATGTTCACCGTGGCGCAGGATCGAAAGCCCATAGCCATTCCCGAGAGAACGATGGCGGCGAGGTTGCAGACGTTTGCGACTCCTGCTTTCTCGACGCCTGCTTCGGCAAGTCGCTGCTCTAGCGCACTAGCGGTCGTTCATATCATCGTTGACGGCGATGGGCATGTAAGCAGTGCCGACTACTTAAGTGGCTACGATGATTTGAAAGAACCCGCACTGGCTGCCGTGCGACGATGGACTTACAAGCCCCGTCTCATTGACGGTCAGCCTGTACTGGTTGACACCAAAGCATCCATCTTCTACCTCGGTGACGGGACTTCGATGCCGATGTACGTGCCTGATGGAAAAGGCGGCACAAAGGGCGGGAACATCATTCCACTCCCGCCTGGTTGCGGCCAAGGACCGCAGATTAACAGGGACTAGTATCTCCGCCTCAACATTGGCGGCTCAGCCGGATCGGTACCGCAGAGTCGCATCATCGGAAACGGTCCGGCCCAAACCGGCGTCGAGGCGCGACAGATCGGCCAACTTCCCACAACCGCGTTTATCAGGAGCTATCTCTGTCTCCGACTTGCCAGCGGAGTTCGATTATGCCTAAAGCTGCATAATATCGCTCCTCGAAGAAAAGCCAGTGAAACGAGATTCTGCGAAGTTTCGACATTGCAACCATCCGGACTGCTCGGCCCGGCTAAGGTCATTGCCGAAGCCTAAGCGGTGCTCTCAACGATGTGGAACGGCAAGATTCGATGCCCCAGGCCTCGATTCTGAGGCCTGTCTTGGTATGACAGGGCGACGCATCTTCTTAATGAAGATAAGAAATCCGGTCACACTCAGCATGACGATCACCAGGCCCGTGATGCAAACAAGCACTCGAAACCACAGACCGAACACCTGCGCCTCATGCAGATTCTCGATCCATGTAGAAAAGGTGTTTGCCGATGTCTCTCCAGTGGGTACGGTGACTGTCAGAACCTCCGCTGCATCCCGCCCAAAGGTGATCTGGGTGTTGCCCAGTATCCCGATGTCCCGTGTGCTCTTCACGCGATACATGAAGACGCATCGCTGGGGGTCATAGCTGATGAAACGCTCCGAGCGCACCCGGAATTGCAGCCGTTGCGCCTGCTGATCCATCAAACCCTGCGCCCTGCGATAGGCGTCCTGCCAGTCCAAGGCTGGAGCTGGAACGGCACTGCAGAACGAGTTGGAGGGCGCGTAACGCTCATCCGAAGCGCCAAAGATATGCATGACTGGGCCATACACAGAGGGCAGGTTGAAGGCTACGCCAGACCACGCAAAGATCAGCAGCATGACCCAGAGCCACAGGCCGCTGGCGCGGTGCAGATCGTAGGTGCGACGAGCGGCACCTTGCCTCCAGCGGATGATCCACGCGGGACGCCAGCGCATGGGCCATCGTCGGATACGCGCTGCCAAGGGCTTCCCAGTTGCCTTTGTTCTTGCCGGAAACGTCAGGTACATTCCGATGAAGCAGTCGATGGTCCAGAGCAGTGCGGCGATTCCAAGGGATAGCTGCCCGACTTCGCCGAGCGCAAGTTCCTCATGCAGACGATAGACAAATGGAATCAGGTTTTTTCGCCCCTGGAAGATGTCGCCGGTCATGCGTTCGCCGAGGATACGCCCGGTATACGAATCGACAAATACGGTGTCGTTCTCTAAGTGCTGAGGTCCATTCCCATTTACTGCGGGAGGCAATTCCAGGGAGAACTGAACGGGAGCATCCGGCAGCCGCTGAAGATCGGCTCCGTTCACCTGAGCTTCAGGGTGGGCATGTGCCACAATCTCCCGCAATAGAAAGGGATCGAGCATCGCCATCGAGGGACTATGTGCTGGCAACACGAAGAGCTTTGGAGCGAAGACCCGCTCCAGAGCGTCATTCCATGCAATCACCGATCCCGTAAGCCCAACCACGGAGAGGAATACTGCCAGCAGCAGGCCGTTGACCCGATGCACCAGCATCCAGAAGCGACGCCGACTCATACATCGATCCTAGCGGTTATGCCGCGATGGGTTGATCTTCAGGCTGAAGATCGCGTTAGTCGGGGTGCCAGGATACAGCTCATAGTTCTGCGACGTGTAGTAGACGACGTTGCTGATGTTCTGGACGTTGGCGGAGAGCTCGATAGAGGGGCGAAGATGCCAATGCACGGCTGCGTCGAACCGGTTGTATTTCGGAATCATAATTGTGTTGGGAAGTTGCGCTTCGCGCTGGCCCACGGCGAACCAGCCGAAGTTCACGTCGACTCGACTGTGCGGTACATGGGCCTCCGCCCACATGGCACCCTGAAGGCGTGGTACGTTCAGCAGCCGCGAACCGACGGGAATCGTGTTGTCCGCTGTCACCACGGCCCGCATATCGGCGATGTTGGCCCGAAGCAGGACACCATGCCGTAGCTGTACGGTCGCGTCTGCTTCCGCACCGGCAGACTCTTCAGCGCCTGTGAGGATCGAGTAGTCGGGGTGGTTTGGATCGCCTTCGGCGTTGTTGGTCTTGGTGATGCGGAAAAGGTCCGCTGAGGCAGTCCAGCGCCGATCGTTCGAGCTGTACTTTACCCCGACTTCTTCCTGACGGCCTCGCGATGGCTTGGGGGTTTCTCCGTTGAAGAGGACCGTCCCCTGCTGCGGATTGAAGCTGCTGGCGTAGTTGGCATAGAGCGACAAGACCGGGGCAGGTTGATAGACCACGCCGACGCGGGGAGAGAAGGCACCCTGATTGAGCCGCGTCGTGTAATCCGCGACGACATCGCCGTCGTGATAGTTGAACTGGTCCTGCCTCACGCCCGCAAGAACGTGAATGCGTGAGCCAATGGAGATCAGATCTTGCGCGTAGCTTCCCGTGTCGTAGGTATAGCCGTGGAAGAGTCCCGTGGATGGGCCCTGTATACGTTGAAAGCCGCCATACGCGGGGTGAAACGGGTCGATATCCGGCACGTCGAGCGTCCCGATGCCAAGGCTGGTGCTGTTTTCGGTGAAGTTATAGAAGCTGTAGATGCGCTGGTAGTCCACTCCAACTACCAAATGGTGATGCAGGTGGAAGGTGTCCGCATCGCCCGCGACCTCGCCGAGGCCGTTGAGGAACGAACTTTCGCCGTAGACGATAGTCAACTCACGCGCCAGGAGCGCGGGACTGTTTGGATCGGTTCCGTCGACCTCAACGTTGTTGCGATAGTCGCTTAGCTGGAAGAGGTTCGCGCCGGCCCGGGCCGACCAGCTCTTCCCGAGTCCGTGCTGCACCATGCCGGAGTAATTGTTGTTGCGCTGTTTGTAATTGTCGTCGGGTTCTCCGAGGTTGCGCGAGATCGGAAGCTGGAAAGGCAGGCTGGGGTTATCGCTGAGGATCGGCAGACCCCGGTCGGCAGAGCCATTCAGGTAGAAGACATTGGCGGATGCCTGAACGAGGGTATTCGGCGTGGCGTTCCAATCGAGGCTGACCCCGGTCGTGAAGCGGTCGCCGTAGATGAAGTCGCGGAAGCTGCCCGTATGCTCGGAAGCGCCAGTCGAACGAATGCGAAGGGTATTTGTGATTGGAGTTCCGAGATCATACTGGCCCCGGAAGGTTCCGTATGTGCCGGTGGTGAGAAAGACCTCGGACACGGGACTCGCTAATGGACGTTTGGTGACTACGTTGATAACGCCGCCGGGCTCAAGGAAACCTTCGGTCACCGACGATGGACCCTTGATGACCTCAACTCGTTCCACCTCGGAGATGTCGTTGACGGTGCCGTAGAAATCACGACGGAAGCCGTTGTAGAGACTCGTTGAGGCGTCAAAGCCACGGATATTGAAGTCGTCTGTAACGCCGAAGTAGGCTTCCTTGCTCGTGACTCCGCTCACGTTGCGGACGACATCAAGGATTCGCGTAAAGCCCTGATCTTGGGCGAGAGTGACAGGCACACTCTGAATGGCAAGCGGCACGACCATCGGGTCTGCATCCAGCTTGACGACTTGAACGGCATCCTGCCGTGCCTGGACTGTGACCGATGTGGTTACGTCGGCGATTTGAAGTTTGACGAGGATCGTACGGCCATCTGCCCCTACAGGAAGGGTAAGTACCTGGGCGTAAGGAGTGAACCCTGAAGCTTGGACCTTGACGGTGCAGGTGCTCTGAGCAGCTTCGACCTCGAAGGAGCCATCGGCCGTAGATGTAGTCTCTCTGAGGTATGGGCCACACTGCGCGGTCAGCTTCGCGTTGGGAATCGCCGCGTCGGAAGAATCGACGATCTTCCCATGAAGCGATGATGTGGCGGCCTTTGCAGCGATTCCAGACAGCGATATCAGGATCAAAATGCTAAGTTTGCCCCATAACGAATAGCTAAAACCTGACAGTGTGCTTCTTTTTGTAGCGCTCATTTCTCTCCAAACGTGAAGTCTCACAAAAAACTCGCAGGCGACCAGACTGGCGATCCATCGCCACCCTGATTCGCAGGGGCAATATCAGACTGATTCGGTCGTAGTAGTGGTGAACTCAGACTAAATCGGTCTTATATTTTTGGCAAATCGGTTTTGACATGTCAATTCGGGGCCCTAGCATTAGTAACGAGAGGTCGCATAGTGTGGAGTGACGCCGGTCAGGGAGGGTCCGGTTCCAGCCCGATCCTGTCGTTGACGGCGTTCCGGAGCCGTTGCTTGCACCCCAGGTAACGCTCCGTGGTCTGGACGGAGACGTGCCCAAGGAGGAACTGGATTTGTTCGAGCTCGCCTCCCGCTTGATGGCATAATCGGGCGCAGGTTCGACGGAGATCGTGAGGAGCCACAGTACCGAAGCCGCAGTCGGTCGCCGCCTTGCGAACGATGGACCAGATGACTTTAGAGGTGAAGCCGCTACTTCGAACTTTACCGGTCTTGCCAACCGGACGGAATAGCACCCCGCTCTGCAGGTTCGCAGAGCTCGTCCAGGCATCCACGGCGAACTTGACCCATCCCGGCACCGGTACGGTACGCATGTGACCACCCTTGCCGATGAGGTCTGCCAACACCCAGTGATCCTCTCGAAGCTCGAAATCCTCCACGGAGATGGTGACAACCTCAGCCCGGCGCAGACCACAGCCGATCAGCATGGCCAGGACTGCTCGGTTACGCGTCGCCCGGAGCTCTGGGCCAGACGGAGAAGCGACAAGCTTTCTGCCTTGCTCGGCGGAGAGCCAGTTGCCCACCCTGACGCCGAGTCGCTTGGCTCCTTTTACCCGGCGAATGCCGGCGGCCAAGTCGGGGCTAAGGAGGCCGGAGTCAGACGCCTCGAATGCCAGCCGGCGAACGGCAGCCAGGCGAAGATTGATGGTCGCCGGAGCGTACCGCCGTTGTTCCAAGGCTATCCGGTACCGTGTCACGACCGTTCTGTTGAATGACAGCCGTGGCTCAGAGCAGTACCAGTCGATGAAGTCTCGGATGGCGTGATCATAGGACCGCCGTGAACTAACCGAGCTGAGGCTGTTCAGAACGGCGTTCTTGGAGTGCTCCAGGTCCGGCAGCTTCAGGACCGTCTTGGGATTACGCTTTTTAGCTCTCTTCGTCATCGCACGGCCTCCAGACCGTGCGACAAGCATGAGCCAGCGAGGATTGCTGACGCCTGCCGTGCTTATGAGGAGTAATCATTCCGAACGGAGCGTGGGCGAGTGATCGAATCAGCCAGGGCCGAGTCTCCTTTGTGTGAAACCCGTCCTAAAAGGTATCGTCAGTATCCTTACTAGAGTGCAGCGCGATCCGGGATGAATGTTGCCGGGTGCGTGGGAGAGCTATGGGAAAAAGGATGGTCCTGGCCGGTGCCGTTGCGCTTACGGTGGCTTCGGGTTATGTAAGCCTTGCGCGGGTCGGGGCAAAGATGATCGAGCGAACGTCCCCTGATCGCCAGACCCTCGCGGTGGTCGACGCGACGTCTGCGTTTCTTGCCTCGCTGACCGCGGATCAACGGCACAAGGTTCAGTTTGCTTTCACACCACAGAAGCTTGGCGCCAACGCTCCCTTTCATAGAACTACGGACGGTGGCGTAGCACCGGGAGCACCAGCAGGTGGTCAGCAAGCTGGTGCCGGTGGCCCCGGACGCGGACCCGGCGGCCCGATCGGGCAAGGGCGAGGCCCGGGCGGCCCCGGAGGACCGGGCGGGTTTGGAAGCGGACCTCCCGGTGGCTTCATTGGAGAGCAATACGGTCAGGCCGTGTGGTCGAACTATCCGGTAAGCGATGTGCTGCGGCCAGGACTTCGTCTGGGCACGTTGACAGCGCCGCAACGCGCAGCGGCCATGCATCTGTTACAGACCGTCCTCAGCCCCATGGGCTACCAGAAAATGCTTGAGATCATGGGATCAGACCAGGCCCTGACGGATGCCAGGACCAACTTCGCTTCGGGCGAGGCCGTGTACACAATCGGCATCTTCGGCGAACCCAGCACGACCAGGCCGTGGATGCTGGAGTTTGGTGGACATCATCTTGCCTTGAACATCGTGATCGCCGGACCGGGTGGCACCATGACCCCGACACTTACCGGCGCTCAGCCATCCGTGTACACGCACGGTGGCAAAACAGTCCGCGTGCTCGCGCAGGAGAACGATACGGCCTTTGCTCTACTAGATACTCTGGATGAGAAGCAAAAGAAGCAAGCCATCCTGAACTATCAAGTGAACGACCTGGTGCTTGGGCCCGGTCAGGCTGGAAAGCAGATTCAGCCGGAAGGATTGAAGGCATCCGAGATGAGCGCGAAGCAGCGCACCATGCTGCTGAACGTCATCTCGCAGTGGGCGGGTATTGTCAACGATGCCTATGCGAAGACTCGCATGTCGGAGATTGAGGCTGATCTGAACGACACCTACTTCGCGTGGAGCGGACCGGTGACCCACACTCCGGGCAGGAACGGCAGTTCTTATTACCGCATCCAGGGGCTGCGACTGGTCATTGAGTTTTCACCGCAGGGCGTCGGTGGAGATCCGACCATGCACGTACACACCATCTATCGTGACCCCACCAACGACTATGGCGTAAAGCTCACAGGTACAAGATGAAACGAATACTCTCTCTTGCCATTGCGGTCGTCTTCTGCGTACCAACGTCCATCAAGGCGCAAGAGCCAAGCTCAACCGAAGCCGTTGTTCATGCGGCGAATGACTTCCTTGCAACGCTCACCCCGGAGCAGAAGCAGAAAACGTTGTATGCCTTTGACGATGCGACGCAGCGGGCGCGGTAGTCAAACTTCCCAACCGGAGTGGTTGCACGCGGCGGCATCAGCCTGAAGCAGATGAGCGCGGAACAGCAGCAGGCGGCCATGAAGCTGATGGGCACGGTGCTCAGTCCCATGGGGCTTGAAAAGGTGAACGAGATTCGCCAGGCCGACGATGACTTCAAGGCCAACGGATCGAAGCGTGGACCAGGTGGCGGCGGCCCGGGTAGCGGCAGACCGCGTCCGCAGGGCCCACCGCCGGGCGGCCTTCCACCGCAGTTTGACGGGCGCGGGCCAGGCGGCCCCGGTGGCCGTCCTCCAGGAGGCGGTGACCTCTTCGGCAGCGATCTTTACTTCATTTCCTTCCTCGGAACGCCATCCGCAACACAACCGTGGATGCTGCAATTTGGTGGACATCACCTAGCATTGAACATCACCATTGCGGGTAGCAGAGGCGTGCTGACACCGACGCTGACCGGCGCACAACCGGCGCTATTCAAACTCAAGGGCAAGACCATCCGGCCCGTTGGACGCGAAAGCGACAAGGCGCTTGCGCTCCTGAAGTCGCTGGATGGAGCGCAGCAGAAGCAGGCAGTGCTGGGCTATCAGGTTGCTGACCTTGTGCTTGGCCCGGGGCAGGACGGCAAGAAGATCAGCCCGGAAGGCTTGAAGGCTTCGAAGATGAACGCGAAGCAAAAGGCCATGCTGCTGGACCTCATCGCGGAGTGGTCCGGCATCCTGACCGAGCCGTACGCCAATGCGCGTTTGAGCCAGATGAAAGCCGATCTGGACGAAACGTACTTTGCATGGAGCGGCGCAACTACGGCAGAGGCCGGCACCAACATCACCGCGTACTACCGGATCCAGGGGCCGCACCTGGTCATTGAATACGCTCCTCAGAGCGATGAACCCGGCAACCACGTGCACACCATGTACCGCGATCCGATCAACGACTACGGAAGCGCTCTAGCGAAACAATGAAGCCGAAACCAGCTGCTTTGGTCGCATCGGTTTTTCTGATTTCCTGCATACCAGCGTGGGCGCATCGAATCGACGAGTATCTGCAAGCTACAATCCTCTCCCTGAAATCGAATTGTGCGCACGCGTCCATGCGCCTGATCCCGGGTGTCATGGTCGCGCCTTCCGTCATCGCGACGATCGACACCAATCACGACGGATCTTTTTCAGAACCGGAGAAGCGTGCCTATGCAGAACGGGTCCTCCGCGACCTGTCGATCACGATCGATGGAAAGACAGCCAAGCCTCAGCTCGACGCGTGGGCCATCCCCGATGCGTCGCAACTAGGCGATGGCCTGGGTGAGATTCACCTGGAGTACCATGTGGATCTTCCGCCATCGGCAGCATCCAAACGAAGCTTGATCGTTTCGAATTGTCATCTGAACAACACCTCCGTTTACCTCATGAACGTTGAGGTGCCGCAGGATCGCGATCTTCGCATCGTGGACCAGAAGAGGAATGCGCGCCAGTCAACCTACGAGGTCGACTACGTACAAGCCGCCGTTGCGGCAACTCCGACCGGCACGAGGGCGGATATTCGCGCGTGGTGGAATGGCCTGCAGTTTTCCAACCTGTTCCGCCTTGGCATGCGCCACATCGCAGAGGGCACAGACCATCTGCTTTTCCTTCTGGTGCTATTGCTTCCAGCGCCGCTGCTGGCGGTAGGCCCACGGTGGGCCGCCCCTGCAAGTACTCGTCAAAGTCTGCTTCACATCTTCGGCATTGTTACCGCGTTTACCATTGGCCATTCTTTCACGCTGACGCTGGCTGCGATGAACTTCGTCCATGTCCCCGCGCAGCCGGTGGAGGTACTTATCGCCATATCGATCCTGGTTTCGGCAGTGCACGCCTTGCGTCCGATTTTCCCCGGTAGGGAGGCGTGGATTGCGGCCTTCTTCGGTCTCATCCACGGCTTGGCGTTCGCATCCACGTTGGATCGACTTGGGCTCGCCCGATGGGATCGTGTTGCAGGCATTCTGTCATTCAACCTAGGCATTGAAACGATGCAACTGATGGTGGTCGCACTCGTCCTGCCGTCGTTGCTGTTGATGAGCCGCACGCAAGCTTACTCTGCTTTCCGCACCACCGGGGCAGCATTCGCGTGCGTTGCCTCCGCCATGTGGATTGCCGAACGGCTCCTGAACATTCAGACCCCAATCGATGCAGTTGTGAACGTGGTTGCGCAGAGAGGTATCGTCTGCGCGATCCTATTGTTCGCAGCAAGCCTTCTTTGTCAGCTCCTCGATAAGCGGTTAGAGGTATTCAAGTCCTCATAAGTCGCATTAGCGGAAGTAATCTGGCCTGTCATCACAATCTACCGTTTGTGATGATGTTTATAGCTTATCAACTTTGTTGAAGATGGGAGCCGAAAACAGCATCTTTACTCTAGTCAGAATCAACGTAGCTTAACTAACCCTTTGTGCTAACTTACTTCCATGTTGATCGGCTACGCCCGTGTCTCGACCGAACAGCAGGAAACCGAGGCGCAGCACCCCGCTATCAAGAAGGCGGGGTGCAAGCGCATCTACGAAGAAACCGTCAGCGGCGGGACGCTAGAGCGTCCTGTCCTCGAGAAGTGTCTGGAGCGGCTTGAAGAGGGCGACACCCTCGTAGTGTGGCGCTTGGATCGGCTCGGACGCTCGATCCGGGATCTGCTCCAGATCATGGATCGTCTGGAACGTCGCAGAACTCACTTCATCTCTCTGACAGAGAAGTTCGACACCAGTTCTGCAGCCGGGAGGCTGGTCTTTCACTTTTTTGCGGCTCTGACACAATTTGAACGAGAGCTGATCCGGGAGCGCACCATGGCCGGGTTATCGTCGGCCCGAGCGCGAGGAAGACTGGGTGGACGCAAGAGAATCCTTTCAGTGCAGCAGGCGAAGGTCGCGAAGACGATGTGGGATAGTCGCGACCACACCAGAGCTGACATCGCTTCGCATTTTAATGTATCGCCGGCGACTATTGATCGCATTCTGCGGGCAGCTCGAACGGCGCCGGAGATCAGGGGAGGGAAGTGATGCGGGTTCTTGCAGAAACGCTAGAAGACGTGATCGAAGGCGACATCATTGATGGCGAGCTGCTTGACGGCGTGAGCGGTCAATTTGATCTTGGGGCGGAGTTCACGGTGCGCTGCGACGATGGGCAGTGTGTCCGGGTCCATGGCTGGCTGGTAGAGATCGAGGTGGTCTTTGAAGAGCCGGTATCCTCATGGATAATGTGAGCAGATGACCCGCGTTCTCCAACGTGCGATGTGTTGCCCCTGCGGCAGAGACCAGGTTCTTGCGCTTGGCTTGTGCTCTGTTTGCTACACGCTACGGCGGCAGGACGACGAGTACTTCGGAGGCCACCGTGAAGCGGTGCTTACCAGAGATGGGTATCGTTGCAGCGTGTCTGGATGCACCACCATCAAGCGAGGAAAGCGGTCAGTCGCGGTGCATCACCGTAAGCCGGGCAACAGCGATCCAAAGTGGATGGTGACGCTGTGCCTAGCCTGTCATGCGAAGGTCTCTCGGACGAGATTTCTGCGGCAGTCGTGGCCTCCCTTTCTGATCCTGCTCTGGCGTGAGCAGCACCCTGATGCGCATGAACAAACTGGCCTCGACTTTGCACGAAAGCTGCCGCCGTTACGGCACACTCCGTTATTTGAGCACCATTCGCTAGAACATGGCAGGTCGCGTTTGAAGAGCTGAGAACAGCGATTGCCTGTTCACAAATCTGGCGACTCTGCCCCGTTGGCCTTCGCTAGGAAGCAGACGTTCTCTCCACGGACGTAGAAGATTGGTAATCTCTTTAGAGATCGGCTCACTTTCTTAAGTGTCAGCCGCCACCTTACATTATCACTGCGCTCGAGCGGTATTGAATCAGGCGTTCGCGGCGGCAAGCAAACATGATCACCTAGCCAACTTTGAAGCAGTGAAGAGGGCTAGCAGCTAGAATGTGTCGAAATGAGCACACTACCGCCAACTTCTCCTTCTGCCGCTCCTTCAAACCCATCATGGATAGAGCTCAGCAAATTTATACAGGCTCAAAATGAGGCTGGCCGCGCTGTCATAGACCGATGGTTCACGCTAGCAACTGGAGTTTTGGAGGTTCTGGTAGTTGCGATTTCAGTAGGTCTTGGGCTATTTGGATGGAAAACACTAGCCGACGCAAGAAACACTGCTGAACAAGTGGCCCGAGCCAAAGCCACCGAAGTGGCGACATCGGAAGCGAAGAAAGTGGCGAGGCAGGTTGCGGATAAAGCAGCCTCAACAGCAGCGACCGAGCAGGTAAAACTGATCATGCAGGATCCTCACGTTCAAAAGCTAGTACGCGACACAGCAGCCCAACTCTTCCGAGAAGGCGCATACAAACGAACCGTTGAGGAAGCAGTTCATGAACAGATGCAGGCGGCGATTGCTGATGGTGTCGTTGGTAATTACGTGGCTTCGGTGAAATGGAATACCGAATCAGAGCTTGGGAATAACGAGAAAGCTACCCAACAAATAGAGCAGCTGATCACAATCAGCGGCTCTAAATCAAGGCGGCTCCGTCTCAGTCCTATTCTGAACAACAACTGCCTAAGATGACCGCCTTAGTAGGCAATCCGCTCCACCTCATCGAGCGCGATGGTGTCATCGCGCCGGTCATAAAGCCCGGTAGTGCGCGCTGACTCATGCCGGCCATCTGCTGGGCGATCTCGAGCTTGCCGCCGTTCTGCAGGTAGGTTGTGATCCCGGTTGCGCGAAAGCTGTGGGCGCTGATCTTGGTCTTGAGCCCCGCAGCTCGCGCCCGCCTCTGAATCATCAGGTGCACATTGGGCTGGGGCAGGGGGGTGTGGCCGTTCAGCCGTCCATAACGCAGGGCAGGGAAGAGCGGTGCCTCGGACTCGCTGGCGAGCCCGGAGGCGGCGATCCACTCCTCTAGATACTGATCGAGGTTGTGATGGCAGGGAAGCTCGGTCACCTTGCCGCCCTTCTCGTGAAGCCGTACCCAACCGCGGCGCTTCTGGACGTAGTAGTCCTGGACCCGCATGCCGGTCGCCGCGCCGACGCGGGCGAAGGTGTAGCCCATGAGCGCGATGAGGGCACGATCGCGGAGCCCAAGCAGGGAAGTGGTGTCGATGGCGGCGAGCAACTCGTGCATCTCCTCGGCCGAGAGCACGGAGGTCTTGCCTTTGCGGACGCTGTGTTTCGGTCCGCGTACCGCATGGGCTGGGTTGGTCTCCATGATGTGCCCGGTCACCAGCCAATCGAAGAGCATCCGGATCGCGGCGAGATGCTGTTTGACGGTCGGCTTCGCGAGGGTGCGGCCGAGCTGCTCGACGTAGGCCGCCACGTGCATCGGCGTCACCTCGGCTAGATCCCCCAAGCCTTTCTCCTCACACCAGGCTGCGAACCCCTGGACGGCTTTGAAGTAGGCGCGACGGGTGTTCGGGTTGCGGATGTTGACGGTGAAAAACTCCCAAAAGCGCCGGCCGCTCTCGGGCACAGCCCGAAAGAGCGCCGGCAGGCGACTATCGGCTGATGTGGCTGAGGGGAGCGCGAGCTCTAGCCAGGTCACGGCTATGCGCGTCCGTTACAGCGGAGAGAAATCACACGGTGTTTCGCTGGATCGTAGCTGAGGCGGATGACCCCGCATGCGCCATCCATAATGATTGGAAAGCTCGGCGCGATGTGGATCTTGTTGTCGCGTCCAATTCCATCAGCTAGAATTTCGCCCCTGATGACGCGGCTTCCGTTCTCGTAGTACCCGTAATAGTAGCGCGTCGAGTTTGCCAATTGAGAAGGATCGGGTTTGGCGAGATGGCCCTCCAAATCTTGCACCTCCGCCAGCGTGGGCACCCAGCGGTCTTTGGTTTGTTGCGGCGAGGCATACGCGCTGGCCATCGTGCACAGGACTATGACTATGGTGCCCGCTTGGTGTCGCTCCATACGGCCTCCACATATACATATGATAACGTCCCTTATGTGTACATGACGAGCTCCGCACCCGAGCCCTGGAAGCCTGGACTGTATGTGCGATGTCATCGATTGCCTCTGGGCTGATAGATTGTTCGCACGATGAGTCCGAAGATCCCACGCAGCCTTGAAGATCAGGTGCATGAGCTGCGTAGCCGTATAAGCGTGCTTGAGACCGCTTTAGAGACTCATGGCATCTCCATGCAGTCGGAGCAAAGGCTAAAGCCCTCGGCAACCACCGAAGATCAAACCCCACCGCCACCCCTGCCCACTGCGGAAGCAGCAACGCAAGAGATCAGGGTCTCGCCTTCTTTTCCGGAATTTGCGAGCGTTACTAGATCCACCCGTGAGCGATCGCTTGAGAGCCAAATTGGTTCGCAATGGTTTAATCGGATCGGCATTCTTGCTGTGCTTGTCGGCATGGGGCTCTTTCTAAAGTTGGCCATTGACAACCATTGGGTTGGTCCGCTCGGTCGGGTACTGATCGGACTTCTAGCCGGGGTCGGCTTTATTGCCTGGTCAGAGCGGTTCAAGCGTCAGGGCTACACGGCTTTCGCCTACTCCCTTAAAGCGATAGGGAGCGGCATTCTCTACCTCTCGCTGTGGGCTGCGTTCTCGCTCTTCCACCTCGTACCAGCCAGTGTATCTTTCGCTGCGATGGTTCTTGTGACGGCTTTCAACGGCTTAATGGCTTGGATTGAAGACGCCGAACTGCTGGCCGTCTACTCCATTGCAGGTGGCCTAAGCACCCCTTTGCTTGTATCGACTGAAGGAAATCACGAAGTCTCGCTGTCCAGCTATCTCCTCATGCTGAATCTTGTGGTGTTGTGGCTTTTCGTTTTGCGCCCTTGGTCGCGGCTCCTTTTTGGCACATTCACTGGCACTGTGCTGTTCTTTTCTGGATGGTGGTTCGGGTATTACTCGCCTGCCCAGTTCGGCCGCACTGCGTTCTTTACCACTTGCTTTTTCCTAATTTTTGCATTCGCACCCCGGCTCGTACGCATTGATGATCCCGTGGAGGGCGATTCAAACTGGGATCGTTTGACGATGGTGCTGATGCCAGTGGCAAATGCTGGCTTTGGCTTTCTGGCCTTCTATGGCATGTTTGAACGTTCAAGCATCGAGTGGGCCGGCCCATGGATCGCCGTCACCTTCACCGCCTTCTTCCTGCTCCTGCTGCGTCTCCCCGCTCGCGGGATGTTGCGTGCTAGTCCACGCATTTTGTCAGACCTTCATTTGACGATAGCAGTCGTTTTTCTCGCTCTCGCGATCCCCCTTAAAGCTCACGGGCGCTGGCTGACGGTCGGCTGGCTGATTGAGGGAGCCGCCTTGTTATGGGTTTCAACCCGCATCCGGTCGCAATTACTGCAAGTACTCGCTCTCCTCTGCCTTGGACTTGGTCTCGCCGCGCTGCTGCTCATTAACACGCCTGCCTCAACCACGCCCTTGTTCAACGAGCGGTTCGCGACCTACTGCGTTGCCATCGCGGTCTTTGCTGGTACCGCGTATCTGGCCAGGCTGTACCCCTCCGAGGAAGAGCGACACCCCACACTCAGCTGGCCTATGATTGCAGCCGGCGCCATACTCCTAGTGAATGTCTTGACTCTGCTCGCGCTCAGCCTGGAGATCCACAACTACTGGTGGTTCGCACGCTGGGCAGGACAGTCTCAGCGCATGCATGAGTTCAAGATCTTCGCGCAGTTCAGCTACTCGGCTCTGTTTATGGCGTATGGAGCAATATTGCTGGGTATTGGGGTCTGGCGACGATCACCGTTTGTCCGCTGGCAAGCCTTGGTTCTGGTGGCAGTCGCCATCGGTAAGGTCTTCCTCGTGGATGTCCGCGAACTCAGTCAGGGGTACAGCATCCTGAGCTTTTTGGGCCTGGGCGCGCTGCTCCTCGGGGTGAGTTTCATCTATCAGCGTGATTGGCTCCACTTGCGCAATTTCAACGAGCCAACCCTATGAAGCTGTATGCACCTGTTCTGCTCCTCGCGGTGGCCACGGTTGCTCCCGATCAACGCTTTTTTCTTTATGACCGGACCGTTGACACAACGCCAGCCGTGGCCGGCCAGTCCTGTTTTTCCCTTGATGCCGACACCTTCACCCATGCGAGCCCGCGCCTTAACGATCTTCGCCTCTACCGCGACAACGTCGAAACGCCCTACGTCATAAACGTTGCCGCGCCTACCCAAGTTGCCGCCTCATCTATTGGCTTTCTGAACTTGGGCCTCCATGGAAAACAGGTAACCTTTGACGCCGCCATGCCAGAGGGGAGGTACAGCGATCTCACGCTGGGGACCACAGCGCAGAACTTCATCGCGACTGTGACTGTTTTTGGCTCTCACGCAGCAACAGGTGATCTTGGCACCAAGCTTGGCTCCTACACCATCTTTGACCTGACGAGCCAAAAACTCGGCCGCAGCACAATCATCCATTTGCCTGAATCAGATTTCCGTCATCTGCATTTTGAGATCGCTGGCCCACTAACGCCGGACCAGATAACGAACGCGACCATCGACAAACTCCCTGCCAGCCAGCCCAAGTATCAGCCCGTTGCGAGCTCCTCAGATGTCCTAACGAAGGGTCACACCAGCGTCTTCGTGCTTACCATCCCGGCCCATGTGCCCGTTGATCGCCTCGTGTTTACTCCGGGTTCTATCCCCGAGATGTTTAGTCGAGATGTCCAAGTGGAGGTGCAGCCTACCCCTTCAATACCGAGGAGTGATGACAGCGAGCCCCCGTCGCCTATCATCGCCACCGGCAACCTGCTCCGCGTGCACCGCAAGGAAGACGGCCACCAGATCGACGAAGATCGCCTCACCATCGCTGCACCAGCGGTGGATTTTGCCGGTCCGTCCACGTGGACGATTAACATCGAGAACGGTGATGACGTTCCGCTAGAGACCTCCGTCCGCCTCGAGATGTTTCAACGCGACCTCTGTTTGAGACAACGAGCAACGCGCACTACACATTGTTCTATGGCGACCCCTCGCTTTCGGCTCCTGTTTACGACTACACCGCGTTGTTTTCTCGGCAACTTAAAGCGGTCCAAGCCAACGAAGGTTCGGAGCGACGCAATCCGCTTTATCGAGAGCGTCCTGACGTAAGGCCTTTTACGGAGAAGCATCCGGCTCTGCTCTGGACAGCGCTGATTGCAGTGATCGCCCTCTTGGGCAGTATCGCGGTCCGTTCTTTCCAAACCGATCGTAGCAGCCAGCCGCCGCCTGGTACTGCGTAACCTACGCTACGACCTCCTCGAGATCTTTCCTGTAGGGCATCAAACGCACGTTTCAGTAAATACAGGGACAGGAATGAAATCAGTTGCCCACCTGTTCGCCTGTCCAGGCAATTCCAATAACGTAAGAAGCACCCAAGAGAAGAACTCTGACTTCTTCTCTCACCGATGACTCTCAAGTCGTTCCATTCCAGAACTTGGGCCCGTACTCGTTCACGATGTTAACTTCCACTCCATGCGCAAGCAGTGCCTCTTTATACAAGCTCAAGAGTGGAACTGGACCATGGGCCAGCAATCCGTTCCCTATACTCAACAACTCTGAAAGTGGCAGATTCTTGTTGAACTGCGAGCCGAAACTGATCCAAGCTCCAACAGCTTTCGAATGAATTTCGTACAGAGCACCTACGCACGCAGCACTGTTCGCGGGAATGCCGGAGAAGAACGCCGGTGCGCTGGGATACATGAACTCCCAGAGCAAGGGATGATCCTTTAGCAGGTCCAGTGAAAACCCACCTTCGTTGCTCAGTATGCTCTTGAGTTGTTTTCACAACGGATGAGCCACGTGCCTAGATCAGGACCGTCCGCGACTGAGATTTCGACTGTCAGTTGAGCGACGGCCCTGACCAAGTCGTCTCTGTGATCTTCACCGAGAAGATCCTCTTCTTCATCTCCTTCCGCAATCAGATTCAGTAGCTCTTCCATCGCTTACTCATCCAGCCAAAGCATCTTGGCAACAAGATCAAACCGGGTAGGCTTTCATTCACCCCGACAACTCTGGTTGTTGGGGTTAAGGAGAAGGAAACAGTAGACAGCCGGTGTACTGTGTGTAATAGTACACATGTGATTCCATTCAGCGTCCACTTTGAGCCAGGTCGATCCCTCTTCGAGCAGACCGTCTACGCCGCGAAGAAGGCGATGATTGCAGGCCAGCTGCGGCCTGGCGATCCTTTCCCTTCCGTGCGCGCGCTCTCGCGCGATCTCAAGATCAATCCGAACACTGCTCACAAGGTTGTCACTCATCTGATCGCTGAGAATCTCCTTGAGACGCGCCCCGGCATTGGCACTGTCGTCGCCGAGCTACCAAGCTCGTCTCGCAAAGAGCGCACTGCGCTGCTTGGACGTGATGTGGAAGCTCTTGTTGTGGGTGCCAAGCGCCTGTCGATCGAGCTTGAGGATGTCCTTGAATCCGTAACCACAAAGTGGCAGCGACTCACGCCCGACTCGTCCCCCAAACCCTCAACCCGTTCGCCTCAGGATGGAGACCGCAGACTCCGATGACCACTCCGCTTGCATCCAGCGTCACCCCGATTGAAACCCATAATCTCTCGATGCGCTTCGGCAGGGAATCTGCCCTGATGGACCTCTCTCTTATCGTTCCGGACGGGGCCATTTACGCCTTGGTAGGTCCGAATGGAGCCGGCAAGAGCACCTTCATCAAACTCCTGCTCAACATCCGTCGACCAACATCAGGCACCGCTTCGGTTCTCGGTCGTCCCTCAGCTTCGATCTCTGCCGAAGCGTTCACCGAAATAGCCTACGTTTCCGAAAATCAGGAGCTGCCGGAGTGGATGACGGTTAGCCAGCTTCTGGCGCATCTGCGCTCCTTCTATCCGAAGTGGGACACAGCACTCGAGCAACAACTTGCGACGCAGCTCAATATTCCCATGTCCCGCAAGCTGAAGCACCTCTCCCGGGGTCAGCGTATGAAAGCATCTCTCCTAAGCGTTCTGCCCTACAACCCCAAACTGATCATCCTTGATGAACCGTTCTCGGGCCTTGATCCACTCGTACGTGATGAGCTCACCGAGGGTCTCCTGGATCGTGCCGCTCAACCGTATCCCCCCACGATCCTGATCTCATCACACGACCTTGCTGAAGTCGAGACGATCGCCACTCATGTTTGCTTCCTTGATCGCGGTCGTCTCCTCTTCTCTGAAGAAAGCTCAACGCTCACGGATCGCTTTCGACAGGTGACCGTGACGCTTGCTGCCAGCGCACCACCTTCATCGCTACCACGCGGATCTCATCCGGACTCTGCTTATCCTGCCGATTGGATTCTGCCCGAGCTTGGGCCATCCGTTCTTCGCTTCGTCCATCCACATGCTGATGAGGCGACTATCCGAAGTGAAGTCAACCGCACTCTCCTGAACGCCCAAGCCGTCGAGACAGAGCCTATGAGCCTGCGTTCGATCTTCGTTGCCCTTGCCAAGTCCACTCGCTCGACAACGCTGGACATTCTCAAAGCTAACCGGAGATAAGCATGAACCAGATACTTCACATCTTTCGCAAAGATGCACGCCACCTGTATCCGGAGATTGTTGTCACCTTTGCAGTCCTCATTGCGTTTGCCAGCTCCGCCCCTCGGCTGTGGAAACCCAACTGGGCAAGCACGGGTGGGGTCGCGTTGCTTGTTCCCGTTCTCCTTCGCATGCTCTTGCCCGTTGCGTGGCTCGTGCTTATCTCGCGCCTCGTGCATGAGGAATCTCTCGTTGGTGATCGCCAGTTCTGGATTACCAGGCCCTATCGTTGGGGCGCTCTGCTGGCAGCGAAGGTACTTTTCGTCTTTCTCTTCCTCTCGGTACCTTTCGTGCTGATGCAGGTTTACCTGGTACAGCATGCAGGTCTCGACATCAGGTCCTGCATTCCGGATCTGCTTCTCTACCAACTGAGGCTTTCGGCCCTTTTCTTCATACCCTTCTTCGCCATCGCAGCAGTTACCTCTAACTTCGCTCGACTCACCCTAAGCCTTCTTCTTGGTCTCTTGTACCTCGGCCTCCTTTTTGCGATTGGCAATCACGTCATGGACGGGCACTTGTTCCCACAAAGCCTATCCATCGCGGGTCTGATCTTCTTCGCCCTGGCTCTTCTCTCCCTCATCGTTTTCCAGTACGCCACACGTCGAACCCTCACGGTCCGCGGCGGCCTTTTTGCGCTACCTGTGCTGCTTCTTCTCCTCGGTCTTGTCGCTCCCACCAGATCCCTGACCCAGGGCACCCACCCTACCTTCTCAACACCGCAGTGGAGCATCAATCGCAACCCCGCCCGGCAGCAGGCCGCCAACAGCCAACCGGTCGAAGTAGGAGGCTTGATGTTCCTAAAGCTTCCTGTTCAACAAATCACTTCGTCCACTGGCGAGCGTTTCAAGATTAACGGTGTCACGGCGACCATCGACGCTCCCGGGTTTCATTGGAGTTCTCCCTTTGTAAACAACACTAACGACGACTTATCCGACGCGGCGCATGACCCGACCGTCACAGTCGTAATCCCGAAAAACGTCTTCGATCAAGTTCGAACTACCCCTGTCGATCTTCATCTTCAGTTCGTCTCTACGGCCTATGGAACGAACCCTGCAACTCGAGAGCGTGCGTTAATACCAGCGTTTCCTGCACCTGATCATGGGCTCTGTCCACTTACTGCCGAAGGCGTTGTGGGGAACTGCCGGTACGCCTATCGTCTCGCCACCCCTATCGACATTTCGATGCCGGTTTCAGCATTACCCTGCGACAGCGTTCAGGCGCCAGTCGATACCCAACCTGCGACACCGAGCCTGACCACTTTCATCGGTTCGGACGATGATCGGCTTGCATTCGACTTCGATCCCATTGCGACCACATCACTGAATCTCGTCCTGCCGGGCTCAACATTTGACCACCCGCTCCCAGCTTTCCTGTGTAAGGGCAGTCCTGTCTCCTTTACGTCGCACCCGATCCTGCGTCGCGGTTCATTCGCCATCACAGCAAAGACCTGGTGCTTGGCAAGTACGCGCAGCGGGGCAACTAGTGGAATCTTCATGGGCCGGATTCGACGGCTCCCTCCGCCTCTTCGAAAGAACATCCGCAAGGATTGCTGTACGCTGCAATTCCGTCCACTCATCTCCAGGAACTCCCAGACCTTCGTCTCCGCCGTCTGGCGGAAGGGTAGTTTGGACATTCCAACTTTGCAGAAATAGGACATTCCTACTTGGCAGCCACCAAGCGTGTTTGCGCTCAGTAGAAACGACAGGGTGCTGCGCCCAATAGAAATGTCAGTATAAGTCCGTAGTCGTAGTGCGGTGGGAGTGTGTGAAATCACGAAGTGATTTCCAAGATCTGAGGGAAGGGTGGGACGGCTTTATCGTTCCACGCTTCCCATCAGACCGGCATTTCCACCGCAGTGGTGGCGCGCATTTTTGCCCGCTGATTGTGGCGATGCGTATTCAGCTTCGAGCAATACGATCAAGCAGCTTGCGGGCAGCGCCAACGTCGGAACCGATGCGGGTCTCGAACTCGCCTTCAAGGTCCAGCCCGTTACAAATCTCGTTGAGCGCGTTTTGAACGATGCGTAACTCGTCAAGACTCAGTTCTAACCGAATGGTCGGTGCTGCGGCCACGGCAACCAGTCCACTATGGCCGCTGGGGAACTCACGCTGCTCGACCATGACCGCTTGCCCACTCTCGAAAAGCCACGCCTCGTCATCGGGCTTGGTGTCGGTGATCCGGAAGACTGCTGGACTCAACAACTGAGCACATACCGGCTTCCACACATCGGTACCCTCATCACGCAAAGGGACGTAAATGAGTTGAGTCTGCATGGATGGAATCGTAGCAGTCTGCAGCGTTGGCTGTACCTTGCTGAGCTGCTGATGGTGCTTTAGCTCTCAGGCCGCGCCTCTTGTAGCCGGTCTTCTCGCTGTTGGTCATGACCTTCGTTGCCAGCCGGAGGTCCTGCTGGGCCTTCACGACAGCGAGCGCATGGCCCAGCCGCTTGTTCTCGACGATGGCGGTATGGCTAACACGCTGGTCCTTGCTGAAGACACGATAGGGAAGAACGTGTCCTCTCCAACGCACTTCGAGCGGCCTATCCCAGTAGTCGAACAGCTCGACGTACTGGCCTTCAAGACTTTTCGCCACGTCGGTCTGCTCCAGGATGATCTGCTTGCGGTCGTAATGGAACGTGAGCTGAGCGCCCACGTAGCGCTGCTCGCGGTGGCAGCGGATGTCGTTCAGCCGGGGCGTGGTCGTTCGCAGTGGCCTATGCAAGTCTTGCATCTTGGCTGCCGGCACGGAGAAGCGCTCGTTGTAGCGCTCCATGAACGCAGGCAGGAAAGCGTTGCCGGCCGCCATGTCGCTGATGCTTGCGAGCCGTAGCTCCTTCACGAGCCGGTCCTGCAGCGTGCGGTTAGCACGTTCGACGCGGCCCTTCGCCTGGCTGGAGTTCGCGCATAGGATCTCGATGTTCAGTTCGGAGAACGCACGGCCGAACTGCGTCATGCCTTGGCCGCCCTTGGTGTCCTGGCGCACGACGCGGAAGACGGAGTGCTTGTCGGAGTAGAAGGCGACAGGGCAGCCGTGCTCGTGCAGGTAACCGCGTAGAGCTTGGAAGTACGACTCCGTGCTCTCGCTCGGAACGAAGCGCAACTGCATCAGCTTGCTCGTGGCGTCGTCCACGAAGACCAGCAAGGTGCAGGGCTCTGCACGATCCTCGAACCAACGGTGTTCGCTGCCGTCGATCTGGACCAGCTCACCATACGACTCGCGCCGGAGTCGTGGCTGGTGAAAGGTCTTGCGCTGCTTGCGTGAGAGCCGGACACCCTCGGCCATCATCCATCGCCGCAAGGTCTCGCGGCCTACGTGGATCGCGTGACGTTCGGCTAGAGTCTCGGTGGCCAGCGTCGGTCCAAAGTCGGCATAGTGGGTCTTGACCAGCTCAACAGCGAACTTCCGGATGCCGGGGTTATGGCTCCGGTTCGAAGCGCAGCCTTGCGCCTTGTGCACTAGACCAAAGCCGTCGTTCTCCTGGTACCGCGCCAGCAGCCTGTACGCTTGCCGCTCGCTCACGCCCAGCACGGAAGCCGCAGCGGTCACTGTGCGCCTGCCGGACTGCACCTCGTTCAGAACTTCAACACGCCGAACTTCGCGCTCGCTCATCCTCGTCCACGCCATCCTTAGAACCTGACAGTTCTAATGGGCGGGAACCTGACAGTTCTAACGAGCGCCTACAAAGCGACTGTACATAAGATGCGTTATCAGACATAATTATTGACCTGATTAGACTTGTGGACTATATGAGTTTACTCTTCCGGTCAACACGTTCTCCCTGAGGAGCCTTCCGATCAACTGTTGTCTCGTCTTCCTTGGCAACGGCTCGGGAGTCTTTGTCCTCTCGAAGGGCGACAAAGCTTGCATGGCGTAGATGGTCGTTCGGGGTCCATTCCAAGAAGCGGAACTGCGCGACGGCCTCTGGGCGAAGCCAAGTGCAGTTCTTCATTTTTGCAGTGGTGAGTTCCTGGCCCCAGCGCCCCGGCGCTGGCTTCTGGCAGATTGACGAACGGGCAGACCTCGGCCTGCAGCGGGGCGAGCTGCGCGTGGAGAGCGCGGCGGCTTGTCGGAACAAACCCGGCGCGAACACTGGCGCAGAAATGGAGACGGTCGCCTCGGTAGAAGCCAACCAGGACAGCATCGAAGCCGTGAGTCCCTGGCGTCTAGCCGCCGATGACAAGCTCTTGAGAAAGCTCGACCCGCATCTTGGTCCAAGCGCCGGTGCGTCTTCCCTGTTCGTAGGTGCTTGAAAGGCGTTTAGCGACAACACCCTCCAAGCCATGGCTTCGAACTAGCTCAAGCATCTGCGCAGCGGGAATGTTTAAGCTCTCTGAAAGCTGAACTGTAGCAGTGGGACGAAGAGACGCTCGCAGGAGCGCGCGGCGCTCCGACAATGGCCTCTGGGTGAGGTCCGCTCCATCAAGTCTTAGGAGATCGAAGGCAAGAAAAACGAAGGTAGCATCGCTGGTTGCGGAGTTCTGAATGAGGCTGAAGCTCGGCCTTCCTGATGGATCAAGGGCGACCAGCTCACCGTCGAGTACGGAACCAGGTGGAACCGCCTTAGCGAGTTCCGGCAGGAGTGCCGGAAACCGCTGTCCAAGATCTTTGCCGTTGCGAGAGAGTAGCTGGGTGTGTTCTCCGTCGCAGAGGGCCTGTGAGCGATAGCCGTCCAGCTTGATCTCGTATGTCCACTCTGGCCCTTCTGGGAGTCTGGATACCAGAAGGCACTCCATCGGCTCGTGAAAGCTCATTTGGCGTGAGGATGCAGGACCGCGTTTTTCGCTAACCATAGCGTGCAAGTTTATGGGCAGCGGATTGGCAAATCCAGGGGAGTTACTTGCCAGCCATTACAGGCGGTGGCACCTTACAACTGCCGAGAACGGCGTTTAGCAGGACCTACGGATTGGACTCTGTAATCTGGTTTGGTCATTTAGGAGCCACGACATGAGATTTAGAGTGCTGTGCGTTCTGGTTTCTTTGGCCCTCTTCGTAGGTGGATTGATTGGTCAGGAGACGACCGTTTCCTCGAAACCTGCGGTCCGAATGGTCGAAGTGGAGAAGGATGTCAGTCTTGAGGTCCTTGACTGGGGCGGCACGGGCAGACCGCTTGTTTTGCTCGCAGGCCTGGGCGACGACGGACACATCTTCAACGATTTCGCTCCCAAACTCACTGCCAAGTATCACGTGTACGGCATTATGCGCCGTGGGCGCGGTGCCTCAAGCAAGCCTGTCCCGACGGATGCGAACTACAGCGCTGACAGGTTAGGCGAAGACGTGCTGGCTGTCATCAATGACTTGCATCTTTTGATGCCCGTCCTTGCGGGGCACTCTTTGGCTGGCGAAGAGCTGAGCTGTATCGGCTCCACTCATCCCGAACGCGTGGCCGGCCTTATTTACCTGGAAGCCGGCTACCCCTACGCGCTCTACGATCAGCGTCATGGCCAGTTGGATCTCGACGTCATTGAATTTCGCAAGCAGTTACGTCCTCTCATCAATGGGTACGCTTTTGAGGCGGTCAAGGACTACGGCGGTCTGATTGCCAATTTGCAGCGGGTTGAGAAGGAGCTCGAGCAGCACCAGCAGGAAACGAAAGGTCTTCCTCCTTCCTGGGTGAGTCCGCGCATGACGCCCGACCTCTTCGCGATCATGGAAGGGCGGGAAGAATTCACTTCGATCCGAACACCTGCACTCGTGATCTTCGCAACCGATCCCAGTCCTATTTCTGGAGATGATCCCAAATCTCACGCCGAGGAGGTGAGGCAAGAGCTACTGATGGCCGGCAAGAAATACAGATCGAAGCTTTCAAACGGCAGGTCCCCTCCGCTCACGTCGTCCTCATCCCGCGTGCGACGCATTATGTATTTCAGTCCAACGAAGCCCAACTTCTACGTGAGATGGAAGCGTTCATCGCCACACTGCCACCAGAGAAGTAGTGCTCAGGAACATGCACCGAAGGGTTGTGTTCGCCCTAGTGTCGCGGGCAAGTTCTCCGAAGTCGCATTCTCGTCTGTAAACATGCTTGGGGGAGCCCCCGCAGGTAAAGCGTCGGCAACTTCTCACAACCGCGTTTGTAGGGACCTATGCGACTATGAAGCAGTTGCTAAGCGAGATTCCATGTCAAGGAAAATGCAAGTTCTAGCAGCAGCTTTGGCTTGTCTGATCAGTGGCACTCTGACGGCCTCAGCTACTCCGGCCCCAGCTGTAAGTTTCGTGTCCGTCTCGCCGGATGTCCGAATCGAGGTAGTGGACTGGGGAGGCTCTGGACCGCGGCTGGTTCTGTTGGCGGGCTCTGGCGATACCGCGCACATCTATGATGACTTCGCACCGAAGCTGACCAATGAGTTTCACGTGTATGGCATTACGCGGCGTGGCTATGGCGCTTCGAGCGCACCTGCTACGGGGTATTCAGCCGACCGTCTAGGCGACGATGTGGTTGCTGTGCTTGATGCTCTGCACCTTAGCAAACCGCTTCTTGTTGGCCATTCCCTTGCTGGTGAGGAAATCAGCTCGATAGCTATACGCCACAGTTCAAATAGCTGGGGCGGTGTACATGGACGCCGCATTGCCGTTCGCTTACCAGAATCCGGCATACCCGCAGCATCCCTCTGACTTTGAGGCTCTGCAGGCTGAACTTTCCAAACTTGCTCCGATGAGCGCTCCCACTTCGGCGGATACTGCCAGCTTTCCTGCCTTCCAGATATGGCTAGCCAAGATGCTTGGGGTACAGTTCCCCATTTCGGAGCTGAAGGCGACTTTGAACACTGATGCTGCCGGGCACATCACGAAGCAGAAGACAGGTAGCACAATCAGTGAAGCGATTCATAAAGGTGAAGAGCGGTTTACAAGTATTCCGGTCCCGGCACTGGCAATTTTTGCGATCCCGCATGCCTTTGGAGCGAATTTCGATACCCTCCCGAGATCAACGCGGGAAGCTTTTGAAGCGAAGGAAGTCACGGAACTCGGCAAGATGGCTGACCAGTTTCAATTGGGCGTTCCTTCTGCTGAAGTCGTTCGTATCGCACATGCCAATCACTATGTTTTCATCTCAAATGAATCCGAGGTGCTTGCAGCGATTCGCAGCTGATCTTCGTCTGAAGGGCCTGATTCAGGACTAGGAATAAGAAGTCTTATCGTCGGAAGTGATTGAACCGAAAGCCGGCCTGAGCCGAAACCAGCCCCAAACTTCCCATAACGGCGTTTCTCGTTACTAATCGTGAAGGGATTGATCTGTAGAAGCCAAGCGACTGGCCCGCGTTCAATACTCTCTACTCCGCTCGCAAAGCGGTCACGGGGTCGATGCGCATCGCTCTCATTGCCGGAAGCAAGCAGGCAGACAGTGCTACGAGCAGTAGGACAGACAACATCGAACCGAACGTGAGCGGGTCAGAGGCCTTCACCTCGAATAGCAGACTGCTCATGATGCGCGTGAGTGCCAGGGCACCCATGACTCCGGCAACAAGTCCGACAGCTGCCAGCTTCGCGCCTTGCCTGAAGACCCATGAGAGGATGCTCAGGCGGCGCGCCCCCAGCGCCATACGAAGGGCAATGTCGGCCGTACCCTGCGTCATCAGAAATGAGATGACGCCGTACACTCCGATGGCGGCGAGTATCAGAGCGAACGCAGCAAAGCCGCTCAGCATGAGCATCGCAAAGCGCTGGCGTGCCAGGGAATCCCGCAGGCGTTGGGACATGGTGGCGACGTCAGAGACGGGTACGTTGGGATTGATCGAGTTCGCCAATCGCGCGATCTGGTTGCTAAAGGCGTCTGGATCAGTCTGAGTGCGCGCAACGAAATACATCGTTCCAGCGGAGTGTTGAGCGTGGGGAAAGTACATCACCATCCGTGTCCCGGCATCGAGCCCATATTCCTTGACCACTCCCACTACTCCCACCACCGTCGCCCATGGGTCATCATCGTCACGGCGAACATGCTTCCCGATGGCATCGCCGTGCGGCCAGAAGCGGTCGGCCATCTTCCGATCAATGATCGCAACTGGTGGCATCGTTTGCGTGTCGTTTTCTGCGAAGGTACGCCCGCCGATCAGAGGTACCTGCATTGCGTGGAAGTAGCTTGGCGTAGCGACTCGAAAATCAGCTTGGACTTCAGGCTCGTTGGGAGGCGGGGTGTAGCCTTCGACATGCACCTTACCCCAGCCAACCGATGGGGTAAGCGGAAGTGCAGAGACCGCGCCGGCAGCGGTGACCCCGGGCAGGTGATTCGTACGGTCTGTAAGTTCTTGGTGAAACTGAATCCGCTTAGCGGGCGTGTTGAGCGTGAGTCCGTAGGCGCTGATGTTCATGGAAATCACGTGCTGCGGATTAAAGCCAGGAGGCACGTCGGAGAGCCGCATGAAGCTGCGGACTAGGAGCCCAGCCGCAACCAGCAGGGGTAGCGAAATGGCTAGCTCCGCAATGACCAGGGTTCCGCGCAGCCGGTCCCCGCGCAGGCTCAGGCCTCCCTGCAACGATCCTTTGCCGCCGCTCTTCAGACTTGCCGTGAGATTGACACGTGCAGCACGCAGCGCGGGCGCGAGGCCGAAGAGCACTCCAGTTGCCAGCGAAACGGCGAACGTGAAGGCAAGAACACGCCAGTCCAAGCCCAGTCCGTCGAGCCTTGGAACGTTAGCCGGATGCATCTTGCGTGCGAGCAGAATGCATACAGCAGATAATCCTGTTCCTGCGATACCACCAAGTAAGCTTAACAGGACCGTCTCTGTCAGTAACTGTCGCACCACACGTGCGCGCCCGGCTCCTAGAGCAGCTCGAACCGCAATCTCACGTTGTCGCGCCGTTGCGCGTGAAAGCAGCAGATTCGCGACGTTTGTGCAAGCTATCAGCAGTACCAACGCTACTGCTCCAAAGAGAATCAGCATTGCTGTACGAATGTCGCCGACCACCTGATCCATGAGGGAGACAACGCTGATGGTGAACGAAGGATCGCGAGACTTGTCTTTCCGTATGCGCGCGGCAATCACGTCGACGTCGGCCTGTGCTTGCTTTACGGAGACACCCGGCTTCAGCCGTGCCAAGATGTTGAAGTTCTCCGAGCCATAGTTTGTCGCATCCCGAGCCTCGTCGGAAGGCGGCATGAAGAATTCAGGTTTAGAGATACTGCCAACGGTTGGGATCACTTCATGATCCAGCCTGAAGCTCGCAGGTAGAACGCCAACCACTGTATGGAGATGGCCGTTCAGTGTGACATTCTGTCCTAGGATGTGTGGGTCACTCGCAAACGCCTGCTGCCATAACCCATAGGTAAGCACCACAGTTTGTGGCGTCCCAGGCCGGTCTTCCTCGGGTAAGAAGAGTCGGCCCAACATGGGCTTTGCGCCCAACATGGGCAGCAAGTTTGACGTGGCCTCCATGCCCCCAACCTTGATCGCCTTTGCTCGGTCGGTAAGGATGAAGTTGGACCCGGTCACCAAGGCAGAGTCGTCGAAAACATGATTCTGCGTCACGATATCGTGGTACTGGCCGGGTGAAGGCCAGTCCTGCAGAATGCCAATGCCGGGCGAGCGCAACCACAAAATCGTGAGCCGATCAGGATTGGGGTACGGCAGCGGATTGAGGAGAAGCGCAGTCGTGAAGCTGAAAACAGCGGTATTGGCACCAATGCCGATTGCTAGCGAAAGCAGGTCATAGCCGTCATTCCTGGTGTTTTGGCGAACGATCGGATCGCGAATCGTATGTCCTGCAGGAGCTCTTCTAGGAATTTGGTTCCACGCGATTCGCGGACTTGCTGTTTCACCTGCTCAGGGCCACCAAGCACCAGACGGGCGCGACGCATCGCCTGGTCTGGAGGGAGTCCTGTATGGCGCAACTTCTCCGCCTCGTACTCAAGGTGCCCGCGTAACTCTTCTTCCACCTCGGAATCCATTTGTTGCCCGCGAAATAAAGCCCGGAGCCGGTAGAGGATGTCAGTAAGCATTTGACTCTCCTGCCGTCATGTCAAGCACAAGGCCCACTGCAGCGGCGAGTTTGCGCCATGCAGTGATCTCGGCCTCCAATTGCTTCTGTCCGCGCGGCGTCAGCTTGTAATACTTTGCGCGGCGGTTGTTCTCGCTCGCAGCCCACTTTGCGCCAATCCAGCCTCGGCGCTCTAAGCGATGCAGAGCGGGGTAGAGCGATCCCTGTTGTACTTGCAGGGCTTCATGGGAGATCTGCTGTAGCCGCTCTGAAATCGCCCAACCGTGCATCGACCCCAGCGCCAGCGCTTTCAGAATGAGCAAGTCCAGCGTGCCCTGTGGCAGATCTAATCGTTCTTCCATATCGCTTCTCCACCCTGCTGCTTCGACATGAATATAAGCGCTCGTAGTGTCGAAGCACCAGGGGAAAGCTAGTTCTGTCCAACCACAATGATTCCGGCATTGCGCGCGGCATCCGTTCGTTAGATGTGCATGGCGCTAGGTACTGAAAGTCGCAATATGGGAAGTGATCCGAGCCGAACCGCTCTCGAGTTCATCGCAAGTGTCAACTTCCGTCAAACGCGTTAGCGTTGTCGATCTCATCTCCATGGGCTGGTGCTCAGTCCGGAAGACCACGAGGATCCGCAAAGCCCATGAGCCATACCTGTCAGATCGAAATGCCATCCATGAGAGCGAGCAGCGCGAAGGCTGAGGCCCATAAGCCTACGAACCGCGGAGTAGCCTTGCCAATCGCTCCGAGCGCAAGACCCAGTAAGCTCGGGATCGTTGTGAACAGCAGGTATGTCGACTCCAACCCGTCAAAGGGCTTCTTCTGCCAGAAACGAATACAGGACCGCGGTTCTTACTTCAAGGAAAGCGGACCTCAAATCACGCCTCTGGAGAATGGCGGAGGACGAAGGGCAAAATGGCGAGCTGCAAAGGGAAGAAGAGCAAAGAAAAAGGCGCAAAGGGCGCAAATGGCGCGTATTTAGCCGAGATTCGGCACTTGCACCGGAGAGTCTCTAGTGGCCAGACTCAATGGCGGAGAGTGGGGGATTCGAACCCCCGATAGAACTTTTGGTCCTATAACGGTTTAGCAAACCGCCGCCTTCAGCCACTCGGCCAACTCTCCACGCGGGTCCTGCTTTAGCTTCGCTGATTATAGCTCGACCCCGCGCGGGTGCGCTGCGTCGCGTAGATTTGTGCTTGCACGTACACAAGCAGCACAAAAAGAGACTCCGGACACGGTGGGTGGGGCAGTGCAGACAGGCGCAAGAAAGAGGGCAGCCGGCAAGCTGCGTCTGGTACCGCTCGTTGCCGCAACGTACTTCATGGTGTCGGGTGGGCCGTATGGTCTCGAGGACATCATCGGGTCCGCGGGGTATGGCCGCGCGATCGCTCTTCTGCTGCTGGTGCCGATCTTCTGGAGCCTGCCGGTCTCGCTCATGATCGGGGAACTCGCAACCACCATGCCGGCTGAGGGTGGGTTCTACCGCTGGGTCGGGCGGGCGATGGGACCGTTCTGGGGCTTTCAGGAGGGCTGGCTGTCACTGGCAGCCAGCGTCTTTGACATGGCCATCTATCCCACAACCTTCGTGCTCTATCTCACGCGTGTGGCCCCCATGCTGACCGTGGGACACCGCGGTCTGCTGGTCAAGTTTGCCATCATAGCGATCGCGTGTGTCTGGAATCTGCGTGGGGCCGTGTCGGTGGGAAGCGGTTCGGTTCGGCTGATGGTCCTCTCGCTGTCGCCCTTCGTGGTTCTGCTTGGCTTGGCGGCCTGGCGGATCGCCGCTCGCGGTGTGGCGGCAGCTCCTGCCGGCGCGCCCCTTCATCCGGATCTCGCGGGCGCCCTGCTGGTTGCGCTGTGGAACTACATGGGCTGGGACAACGCGTCGACGATCGCGCAGGAGGTTGAAGACCCACAGCGCAACTACCCGCGCGCCATGCTCTCGGCCGTAGCTCTGGTGAGCTCGGTGTACCTGCTGCCGCTTCTGGCGGTTTGGCGCGTCGGCATTCCGGCGGAGCGTTTCTCGACCGGTGCCTGGGTGGACGCGGCCGGGCTGCTGGGCGGCGGCGTGCTCGCTCTGGCCGTGGTGCTGGCCGGGTCGCTCGATGGTCTTGGAACCTTCAATGCGCTCGTGCTCTCGCTCACCCGGCTGCCCTTTGCCATGGCGGAGGACGGCCTGCTGCCGCGGCTGTTTACCCGGCGGCTGGCGAACGGCGTTCCCTGGGTCAGTTTGCTGGTGTGCAGCAGTGCCTGGGCGATGGCGCTGACGTTCTCTTTCGAGCGCCTGATCTCCATCGATCTCGTTCTCTACGGAGGAGCCCTGCTCCTGGAGTTTCTGGCTCTGCTGCTGCTGCGCCGGCGAGAGCCGGCCATGGTGCGGCCGTTTCGCATTCCGGGTGGATGGATCGGGGCATGGCTGGTCACTGCCGGCCCGGTCGGCCTTGTGGTCTTCGCTCTATGGGCGGCACGCGGCGAGCGCGTGGCGGGGTTGCCGGCATTGGCGTTCGCTACCCTGGTGGCATGTGCCGGCCCCGTGCTCTTCTGGGCCGCGGGCGGGCGACACAAAAGCCGACAGCCGAGCTCCAAGGACTAACGGCCAACTGTACGCAGTCACGGAAGGAGAGCCGCCCCGCAAGGGACGGCCCTCAATGCAGAGTGCCGCCCGGACTACTTCGCCGAAGACTTGCCGGCGAGCTTGTCAAGGTAGCGCTGCTGCGCCTCTCGTACCTTCTGCTTGGCCACGGTAGCGTCACGCCAGCCTTTGACTTCGACCCGCTTGCCTTCAAGGTCTTTATAGATAGCAAAGAAGTGCGTGATCTCCTTGAGCATGTGCGGGTAGATCTGCGAGTAGTCATGCACGTCGTGGTATCGCGGATTGCCCTTGCCTACGCAGAGCACCTTTTCATCGCCCAGACCCTGGTCGAGCATGTCCAACACGCCGATAGGCCGCGCTTCCATCACACACCCGGGAAAACTTCCGGCGTCAACCAGCACCAGAACATCCAGCGGGTCGCCATCTTCGCCGAGCGTGCTGGGAATGAAGCCATAGTCCCCGGGGTAGTGCACGGGGGAGTACAGGTTGCGATCCAGCCGGAAGACACCCAGCTCCTTGTCGTACTCATACTTGTTAATTCCTTCGAGCGGAATCTCGATCACAGCATTGATCACGTCAGGCGATTTTGGCCCGATAGGAAGCTCAAGGTAGTTCGGCATCGTTCGGTGTCTCGTCTCTCTTGACTAGGGTATGTGAGGCCTGGCGGTCGCCGGCGCGAGAAGCACCCGCGCGGAAGCAGGGGAAAGATGCCGAAGTCCCTTCCCGCGACAGGCAGAGAAAACCGATCGCCCGGCGCAGAGAGGAACCAGCCCACGCCTCTATAATCAGACACGATGAAGGCTCATGTCTATGTCACGTTAAAGCGCACCGTGCTCGATGCGCAGGGAAAGACGATCGCCGAGGCGCTCGGCCGCATGGCCTACAAGGGTGTAGAGGACGTCCGCCAGGGCAAATATTTTGTGCTCACACTCGCGCCTTCGCTTACCGAAGAGGAGGCGCAGGCAGAGGTCGACCGCATCGCGCGAGAGGTTCTGACGAACCCCGTCATCGAAGAGTACAGCATCCGGCTCGAGCCCTGAAAAGCCGTCCTCTATGCTCTACGTGGGCAAACCTCTTCGCTCTCGGAGCTCAGTACTAAAGATGCGCGGTGTAGGCTCAGAGACGGAGAGTGTCCCCGTTGAATCAGACCGCCAGCTCGCCTGCCAGCATGACATCTGGCAACGCTCAGGATCCCCAAGGCAGCCGCTTTGTGCGGGCCTGCCTGCGTCGGCCGGTGGATCGCACGCCCGTCTGGTTTCTGCGGCAGGCCGGGCGCTACATGCCGGAGTACATGGCGGTCCGCAAACATCACACCCTGCTCGATATCTGTCGAACGCCGGAGATCGCAGCCGAGGTGACAATCACCGCGGCCGAGCGGCTCGAGGTGGATGCAGCCATCATCTTTGCCGATCTCCTCCTGCCATTTACCCCGATGGGTCTGGACTTCGAGTTTGTTGCCGGGGAGGGACCAGTGGTGCATCAGCCCATCCGGTCGCTCGTGCAGGTGCAGGCGCTCCGGACCGACCGGGCGGAGGAGCTCTCCTACGTGGCGCGTGCGATCGAACAGGTGACGGCGCACTTCAGCCCGCCCCGTGCGGACGGCGATCAACTTGGAATCATCGGCTTCATCGGCGCACCGTTCACGCTCGCCTCGTACATGATCGAGGGCGGGTCCTCGCGCAACTACGTGGAGAGCAAGCGCCTGATGTATGCGAGCGCCGAGCCGGGTCACCCGGACTCCGCTGCCTGGCCGCTCCTGCAGGAAAAGCTGCTCACCGTCCTGGTCGCCTACGCCTCTCAGCAGGTGGAAGCCGGCGCGGATGTGATCCAGATCTTCGATTCCTGGGCAGGTGCGCTCTCGATTCCGGACTACACGCAATTCTGCCTCCCTGCAACTACCGAGCTGGTCCGCCGCGTACAGGCGCTCGGCGTGCCGGTTATCTACTTCGGCGTGGATACCGCGTCGCTGCTGCCGACCATGCGCCGGACCGGGGCCGATGTGCTTGGATTGGACTGGCGAGTCGATCTTGCCCAGGCCTGGCGAGGGTTGGACTACGCCGTTGCGGTACAGGGCAACCTTGACCCTATCGCGCTCTTTGCGTCACAGGATCTGCTGCGCACGCGCACGGAAGAGATCCTTCGGGCTGCAGCCGGCAGGCCCGGCCACATCTTCAATCTCGGCCACGGCATCGTTCCCGGAACCCCGGTCGAGAATGTCATTGAAGTCGCCCGCATTGTCCGCGAGTTCCGCGCTTGAGCATGGTCAAAGCCTGAACCGGTTTGTGTCGCCACGGCGCATCGCTCTCGCGTGCGAGCCTACAATAAGGAACGACAGCGGTGACCAGTCACCTGGGGCTATCCATGCCTCAGATCCAGATCTAAGCGGCCTGGATTGAAGATTTTAGAGTAGAAATAGACCCCAGGGGGCCGTCGTGATCCAGCAAACCGCCATCCTTCTTCTTGCTCACGGCACACCCGACGTTCTGGGCGAGATGGCCGAGTATCTGAAGTACGTTACCAGCGGCCGCGCACTGCCTCAAAGCGTCGTTGAAGAGCTGCAGCACCGCTATGCCGAGATCGGTCTCGCCGAAACACCGGGCGAGGAGCCTCCGCCGCTGACGCGCTGGACGGTCCTCCAGGCCAGCATGCTGGAAGCATCCTACCCGCGCTATGCGCCCGAGGATGGTCCGCCGCCGCGGGTTTATGTCGGCATGCGCAACTGGCACCCCTTCATCGCTGACGTTGTCTCCGAGATGCGCCAGGACGGCATCACGCGCCTGAAGGCGATCTGCCTGGCACCGCAGAACTCCCGTACCTCGGTCGGCCTGTACCGGCGAGCGGTGCTGGCAGCCGCTGCCGCGACCGAGACCGACGCGGCGATTGAGGTGGAGTTTGTCGCCGGATGGGCCGCAAATCCACTGCTCGCGCTTGCCTTTGCCGAGCGCCTGTGGCCGGTCTGGGCCGAAGCCTGCGCAATCCAGCAGCGGCGCGTGCCAGTGCTGTTCACGGCACACTCAGTTCCGTGCCGCACCATCCTTGCAGGCACCGCCAACGCCCCGGTACGCAGGGATGCGCCTGCCCCGGCCGATGGTATCCAGGCCTATGACGCCCGCATCGAGCCCGATCCCTACCCGGTCGAGTGCAAGAACACCGCAGCCGCCATTGCAGGAAGGCTGAAGCCGCTGGGCATGACCGAGCAGGACTGGTACTTCGCCTTCCAGAGCCAGGGAGTCGCCGGCGCTCCCTGGATCGGTCCCTCGGTAGAAGACACGCTCAAGGCCCTTGCCGCCGAGGGTCATACAGGCGTCATCCTGCAGCCGGTCGGCTTCCTCTGCGATCACGTTGAGATCCTCTACGACATCGATATCGCTTTCAAGGAGACCGCCCGCGAGCTCGGTCTGGAGCTGTGGCGCGCCGAGAGCCTGAACGACTCAGCAACGTTGATTCGTGCGCTGGTGGATGTGGCAACCGGCCAGTTCGCCGCTGATATCGACGAGCTGCCGGAGCCGCCGCGAACGGCGACACCCGCGCACAGTGCAGAGCCCACGCCCGGGGTACCCGAGGCGCAGCCCGCCAGCGTCCCCGCCTGATCGCCCCATGAAGCGCATCGCCATAGTCGGCGCGGGAATCAGTGGGTTGACGGCAGCGTGGCAGCTGACTCGACCGTCCGGCGTGCCCGTCGAGGTGACGCTCTTTGAAGCAAGTGGACGAGCGGGCGGTATCATCGAGACCGTAAGGCGAGATGGTTTCGTCATCGACATGGGGCCGGACTCCTGGGTCACTGAAAAACTCACTGCGCGCGAACTCGTGCAGGAGCTCGGCTTGGCGCAGGAGCTGATCGCGTCGAACGACAGCACGCGCAAGACCCATCTTCTGCTGAATGGCACACTCGAGACGATGCCTGACGGCCTGCGCATGATGGTGCCCACATCGAGCGCGGCCCTGGCAGCGATGGAAGTGTCACCGCTGCTGACGGCCGCGATGCTCCAGGCCTTCCATGAGGAAAGGGTGCGTGCACCGGAGCTGAAGCGGACCTCGCCCGTAGAGGATGAATCCATCGCAAGCTTCACAGAACGACACTTCGGACGCGAAGTTCTGGATCGGCTGGCAGCACCGCTGCTCTCGGGCGTCTTTGGCGGAGATGTTGCAGCTCTGAGCGTGCGGGCTGTGATGGCGCCCTTTGTCGCGATGGAGCGCGAACGAGGATCGCTCATCGCGGCTCTCGAGGAGCGCGAGGGACTACGCCATGCCGCGGGACAACCGGTACAGGCGATCTTCACCACCCTGCGCTCCGGCCTCGGTCTGCTCACGGATACGCTGGCGGAGCAACTTCCGCCGGGAGTCCTGCAGCTGGGACAGCGCGTCCTCAGCCTCCATCGATCCGATGCCGCCGGGCACCCGGGTTGGATCGTAAGCAGCAGCAGCGCGGGGTCTCAAGTCCGCAAGCCACATTCACCGGCGCTGGACGAGTGCTTCGATGAGGTCGTTCTTGCTACGCCGTCTCAGGCAATGGCGGAGTTGCTGGAACCTGTCGATCGGGACCTCTCGCGTTTGTTGCCGGTTGCGGCGAGTTCAGCCATTCTTGTGGCGCTGGCATGGACGAAGACAACGATGAACCTGCCGCAGGGCTTTGGCTTTCTGGTGCCTCCGTCCCGCACGGGCCAGCCCGCCGGGTCACAACTTTTGGCGACGACCTTTGTCGGTCAGAAGTTTGTGGACCGTGTTCCTGCAGGTGGCCATCTGCTGCGCGTCTTCTTTGGCGGAGACTCGGCGCGCGCCTTGCTCGATGCAGAGGATTCAGACGAGTCGGTCATCCAGCTTGCACTGCGCGAGCTGAACAGTATCCTCGGGCCGCAAAACGGGGGCAGGCTGCCTCAACCGGCCCTGGCTGAGGTGCGTCGCTGGCCGTTGAGTCTGCCGCAGTACGCAGTCAAGCATCTGGAGCGAACCACCGCGCTCGACCACCGCGTAGCAGGGATCCCCGGCCTGCATGTGCTTGGCAACGGGCTGCGTGGAGTCGGCCTGCCGGATCTGATACGCGAGGCACGCAGGCTCGCGACAAAACTGCTCTCGGCGGAGATCTAGGCGAAGAGAAAGGTGCGGGCGTGCTGCCATGGACCGCCACGGTAGTGCCACAGATCAATGCCCACGGCCTGAACGCGCCAGGGTGCGAACTGTCCCTCAAGTGTCGTCAAAAGCTCGCGAGCAGCCACCGGCGTCACCTTGTTTTGCACGACAACGTGCGGCTGAAAGCGTTGCCTGTCCTGCGCGGTCAACTCTTCGGCAAAGGCATGCGCGAGCTCAGCATGCAGCGTTTGCAGCTCCGGCGCCGCGAGCCGGTAAGCCACACCTTTGCCGAGGGATCGAACGCCTGTCACAGCAACAGAAAACGTTCGGCGATCAGCGGCAATCGAAGCAAGCCTCTCGTCAATCCAGGACTCGTCCGGCAAGGTGTGGAAGAGAGTGACGTGAGCGGCGATGCGATTGCGCTCCGGTGGGAAGTACTGTTGGCGAAGTTGGTCGAACTCTGCCTGCGACTCCGGATCAAGCCGAAGGGTGAGGACATTGGTCGTGGAGGAAGCGGCCGGTGCAATGGGCATGTCACCTACGATGCTGTGACACGCAGAAGGCTGTCATCCGCCCATCACACGCGATCATTTCCATTCCGTAAGGGCCAGCCGTTCTTCTTGGCGGTGATTTCACATATCCGCATCAAAGCCGGTATACCGTCAGAACTCCATGCGTATTCTGGTCATCAATAGCGGCTCCTCTTCTTTGAAGTTCTCTATCTATGAAGCGGCTTCCTCCTCACCGGGTGTGGAGCCGACATCGCTTCTCGAAGGCGAGCTAAGCGGGATCGGCGGCGAGCATGTTGCGCTTCGAGTGAAGGGCAGTGCTGTTGCGCGCGGTTCGGACCAGAGCTCGCTGCCGCACGTGAGAACGCCGGCAGATGCAGCCCGATACATCCTTGATCTCACGACCAGCCCCGACATGCCGACGATCGATGCGATCGGCTACCGCGTCGTCCATCCGGGCGCAAAGCTGATCGGACATCAGCGGGTGACACCGGAAGTCCTTCAGGAGCTTGAACAGGCCATTCACTTTGCTCCGCTGCATGATCCGGTCGTGATCGGCGTGATGCGCGCAGCCATGGAGCGCTTTCCGCGGCTCAAGCATTATACCTGTTTTGACACGGAGTTTCACCGCACTATGCCCGAAGAAGCTTCGATCTATGCGATTCCGCAGACCGTTCGAGATGCTGGCGTGCGACGCTATGGCTTCCATGGCCTGAGTTGCGAATCGGTGCTGCATCAGTTGCGCAGGCGCGCAGCAGAGTTGCCGCGCCGGATGGTCATTGCACATCTCGGCAGCGGCTGCAGTGTAACGGCGGTGCGCGATGGGCGCTCAGTCGATACCTCCATGGGCCTGACACCGGATGGGGGACTGGTCATGGGAACGCGGCCGGGCGACCTCGACCCTGGCCTTGTTCTTTACCTGATGCGACAGCAGACAGGTGCGAGCAGCGATGCCGCATCCGCTGCTGTGGAAGCTCTACTGAATCACAGCTCCGGAATGGTTGCGCTCTCCGGCCTCGAGAACAACATGATAACGGTGCGGCAGGCAGCCGCAGAGGGCAATGCGGACGCGGTCCTCGCCCTGAAGGTGTTCACGCGCTGTATCAAGAAGACAATTGGCGGCTATGCCTGGCTGCTGGGCGGGCTTGATGCGATCGTCTTTACCGGCGGTATCGGCGAGCATGACGAGGCCACCCGCAGCGAGAGCCTGGCTGGTCTGGTCTCTTTCAACATTCGAGTTGATGCTGAACGCAACGCCGACAAAAGCAACGAGATGCGCGGTGTCGAAGCATCTGATGGAAAGACGGCTATCCTCATCGTTCCAGCGCAGGAAGAACTCATGATCGCCATGCACGTTGCGCGTATGGTCAATGCCGCCACGTAGTCTCCACGAGTCAATCGGCCGCGCGTGCGGCTTAAACGAGGTTTCTCCATGAGCAGTCCGCCTATCAGCACGGAACCGACGCCTTCTCTGACCGCCGCGCTCTCCGCCGAAGAGTTAAGGCTTACGGATGCCTACTGGCGCGCTTGCAACTACCTCTGTGCGGGAATGTTGTACTTACGTGCAAACCCACTCCTGCGAGAGCCTCTGAAGCCGGAGCACATCAAAAGCCGTCTGCTCGGCCATTGGGGGTCAGACCCGGGGCAGACGTTTACGTGGGTTCACCTGAATCGCATGATCAAGAAATATGATCTCGATTTGATGTACATCTCTGGGCCGGGGCACGGGGCGCCGGCAACGCTCTCGAACAGCTACCTCGAGGGCGTCTACTCCGAGGTTTATCCGGATAAGAGCCAGGATCTCGCGGGTCTTCAGAAGTTCCTGAAGCAGTTCTCTTTCCCGGGCGGTATCGGCAGCCATTGCACACCGGAGACGCCGGGATCAATCCATGAGGGCGGCGAGCTTGGTTACAGTCTGTCCCATGGCTTCGGTGCAGCGTTTGACAATCCGCAGCTGATCGTGGCGGTGATGGTGGGCGATGGAGAGTCCGAGACAGGCCCACTGGCCACCTCATGGCATTCGAATAAGTTCCTGAATCCGGTACACGATGGCGCTGTCCTTCCTATCCTTCACCTGAATGGTTACAAAATCGCGAACCCTACAGTGCTTGCGCGTATTTCGCCCGAGGAACTCCTCAGCCTGTTCCACGGCCTGGGCTGGAAGCCGTTTGTTGTGGAAGGCGATGATCCTGCAGGGATGCACCAGCTTATGGCGGAGACGATGAATCAGTGCGTACAGGAAATCCGTGAGATCCAGCAGCGCGCGCGAAGTGCTCCAGCGGATGCCATACCACAACGTCCACACTGGCCAATGATCATCCTGCGCTCGCCGAAGGGCTGGACCGGACCAAAGATGGTTGCAGGCCACCGGGTAGAGGGATCGTGGCGCGCACACCAGATCCCGATTGCCGATCCGGTGACAAAACCCGATCAGTTGCGTCATCTGGAAACGTGGCTGCGGAGTTACAGGCCGGAGGAGTTGTTTGATGAGGCCGGAGCGCTCCTCCCGGAACTGCGGGCGCTTCCGCCTTCCGGCAGTCGGCGAATCAGCGCAAATCCGCACGCAAACGGCGGGTCACTACGGAAGCCGTTAGATCTGCCGGACTTTCGAGACTACGCAATTAAGTTGGATCAGCCCGGTCAGGTCATAGTCTCCTCGACTGAGACTTTGGGCGGATTCCTGCGGGACATCATCCGCCGAAACATGACAAGCTTTCGTGTCTTCGGACCGGACGAGACAGCCTCCAACAAGCTGCAATTGATGTACGAGGCGAGCGGGAAGACCTGGATGGAGGAGCGGCTAGCTCTCGACGAGGACGGCGGCCACCTTTCGCCCAGCGGTCGCGTGATGGAGATGCTGAGCGAGCATACCCTTGAAGGCTGGTTCGAAGGATACGTTCTAACCGGACGGCACGGTCTTCTAAACAGCTATGAAGCGTTCGTGCATATCATCGATTCGATGTTCAATCAGCATGCAAAATGGCTGGAAAAGAGCAAGCTCGAACTACGATGGCGTTCGCCGATCTCGTCGATCAATCTCTTGATCAGCTCGCTAGTTTGGCGGCAGGATCATAATGGTTTCACACATCAGGATCCGGGCTTTCTTGACATCGTCACAAATAAGAGTCCGGAGATTACGCGTATTTATCTGCCGCCGGATGCAAATTGTCTTCTCTCAGTCGCGGACCATTGTCTGCGCAGCACCGACTACGTCAACGTTATCGTCGCGGACAAGGCATCGCATCTGCAGTACCTCGACATGGATGCCGCGATTCGGCATTGCACGAAGGGTATAGGTATCTGGGACTTTGCATCAAATGACGCCGGACATGAGCCCGATGTCGTTATGGCGTGTGCTGGAGATATCCCGACGTCCGAGTCCCTTGCGGCGGTCGCCATCCTCCGGGAACGCTGCGCCAACGTCAAGATTCGCTTCATTAATGTCGTAGACCTTTTTCGGCTGATGTCAGACCGCGAGCACCCGCACGGCTTGACCGACCGCGAGTTTGACGGGCTCTTTACAAGAGAAAAGCCGGTGATCTTTAATTTCCACGCGTACTCGTCCTTGATTCACAAACTGACGTACCGACGTGCAAACCACGCGAACTTCCACGTTCATGGCTATAAGGAGAAAGGGAACATCAACACGCCGCTCGAGCTGGCTATTCTGAATGGAGTCGATCGGTTTACGCTGGCAATGGATGTCATTGACCGCGTGCCGATGCTGCAGGCTTCGGCCGCGCATACCAAAGGATGGCTGCAGGATCAGATCATCAACAGTGTCAACTTTGCGCACGAGAACGGGATCGACCGAGAGGACATTCGCGATTGGACATGGCCGCGCAGCGGACCTGCCCGCGGCTGAAGGGCAGTGGATCTGGGCTTCTCCTCATTCTTCGCACACGCGACAGAACGTTGGAATATTTGTTAGAAATGGCAGCTATTGTTCAGCCGCTCCAGTCACGAATCCTCTTGAAGAGGCCTATGCTAGGAGGAAGAGGGGCGCAATATGTCATGTCGCACATGTACTGAATTGGAACGATTTCTGCACTCGGCGCTCGCCGAGGGATCTCCTGCTCTGCTGCTGGGTCTAACGGAGGCAGGGAAGCGAAACCGAATTCATCAGAGGCAGGAGAAAATACTGAAGCTTGAGACCGACCTGAAGCGGCATAAAGATTCCTGCCTGGAGTGTCGCAACGAGCAGCAAGCTGTCCAGTCCGCTCACCTGTGAGGCATACGGGTCTGATCACGGTGGAGAGCTGTTGAAGATTACGGTAAGTCGAACGCAGCATCCGACCCTGGATAGGATCAACGCATGACAGATCTCTCTCTTGCTCTTTCAGTCTCTCCAGATGTCTTGAGTCGTGCCCGCAAGATCAAGCTCTTTCTGATGGATGTCGATGGAACGATTACAGACGGAAGCGTTTGTCTTGTCTCTGCTCTGTCGGCGAACGATGCAGTCCAGGTTCTGTCAGAGATGAAAATGTTTAATGCGCAGGATGGTCAGGGCCTGTCGTTAGCTCACACCATGGGCATTCAGACAGGCTTCATTACGGGCCGAAAATCGCCTGCCGTAGCGCAACGTGCGAAGGAACTCAAGGTGAGTTTTGTGTGTCTTGGGCAGGCAACAAAAACGCAGGCGTTTGAGGATTGCATGACGCGGGCCGGCGTGACGGAAGAGGAGGTCGCCTACATGGGAGATGATCTGCCGGATATTCCTCTCGCACAACGCGCCGGTCTAGGAGTGTGTGTGTCAGATGGCGTGCCGGAGCTGAAGGCGGTCTGCCAGTATGTGACCAAGCGCGGCGGTGGGCGTGGATCGGCCCGCGAGGTCATTGAACTCATTCTGAAGGCTCAGGGGCGATGGGAGGAAGCGATTCCTCGAGCACTGGCCTAGACAGATGTTGTATACGGAAGAGCAGTCTGTGCTGACCGACTCGCTCATCGGCGGAGATCGAAGGGACGAGCCCGAATCAACTTATAATCCGCGTATGCGAACCCCGCTGACGCGATCGCTCTGTGACTCGCTTCGACCAAGCCGACGCCATTTCCTGGTTCGTAGCGGCCTGGCTGTTGGCGCAGTAGGTGCCGGAACTTGCCTGCCTCTACTGGCTGCGTCGCTGCCAACCCTCGATCTGGCCTATGCGGGCTCTATGGGGTCGCTGATGGAGGGCCCTTTCAAGAGGGCCGCCGCGACAAGTTTGAAGCTGGAGGTGCACGGCCTTGGTCAGGGCGCCAACGCACTTGCACAGTTGATTGCAAGCGGCAGCATCTCGCCTGACGTTTTCATTTCGATCACACCGGGTCCCATGCGGACAGTACTTCAAGCGGGGAAGGCCATCGTCGCGGAGCCGATCGCCAGAACTGAGATGGTCATTGCATATGATCCGAAAAGCCGATTTGCAGGGCGATTGGACGCTGCGGCCAAAGGCCGGGAACCCTGGTGGAAAGTACTGCAGGAGCCTGGTTTCCGCTTCGGTCGAACTGATCCTGGAGCGGATCCGCAAGGCCGGAACATCATCTTTGCCATGATGCTGGCGGCCAAGATGTATGCACAGCCGGACCTGGTGGAGAAGATACTAGGGCCGACGATGAACCGGCAGCAGATCAGCATGGAGGCCGGTCTGCAATCGCGTCTGCAAAGCGGCGCGTTCGATGCTGCCGCTGCCTACAAAGTGCAACCCGGTTCCTTCGGTCTTCCTTATATCGCGCTGCCAGCGGCGGTAAATCTAAGCGGCGAGAAGGTTCACTCTGAAAATCCTGAGATTTACCTCGCGATTGGTGGAACGAACTACCTTCCGGAGCCTCTGATCTACTATGCGACGGCACTTACCGCTGCTCGTAATCCGTCTGGTGCGGCAGCATTTTGTGCTTGGCTCAAAGGATCTGAGGCGCAGGCTCTCCTCCGTCAGGGGGCGTACGATCCGCCCGGCAGCACCTCCGTATTGCGGGTATGACATCCCCTTCTCCATGGCTTGCGCGAGTGGGCGCCCTGCTCTTTGCAGGTGCTCTCCTTTACCCCTTTACAGCTTTCTTTACGTTCATCGGGCCTTGGAACTGGAGTGACGACGTACGGCAGCCGGCTCTGGAGGCTGTTCGTGTATCGCTGGTGCTGACTGGCTGGGCCATGCTGGTTATCGTCGTGATCGGTACGCCCATGGCACTTTACATCGTCCGTTGTGGAGCGCGCGAGCGGCTGATCTGGCAAGCAGTGCTGCTGCTCCCTGTCTTGCTTCCGCCCCTGGCTCAAGGCGTTCTGCTGTCGCTGGCCTTCGGTACGCAAGGGGCCGTCGGAAGGTGGTTGCATCACTTTGGCATCGTAGTTACGAACAGTGCAACGGCCTACATCGGCACGCAGGTCTATGTCGGTATCGGATATTTTGTCTTGGGAGCAGTTGCTGCGATGGGAAGTGTGCCCTTTGCGCTGCAGCAGCAGGCAGCGCTGCTTGGTCTCACGCCCTGGCAGACGTTTTGGAGAGTCACACTCCCCCTGGCGCGACTGGGGCTGGCAGTCGCGGTAACAATAACCTGGATTCGCACGGTTAGTGAGTTCGGCGCGGTGATGGTAACGGCCTATTACCCCTCCGGAATGCCCGTGCAGTTATGGATCAACTTACAGAGTTTCGGTCTGACCGCGGTGATGCCGTTGCTGCTTCTTTTTCTCGCCATTGCGCTGCCGCTGCCGTGGCTGGTCCATCTGCTGGCGCAGCGCAGATCTGATGCTTAGAGCACACGTGATTAAGACCAGGCGGGAGATGCGCGTCGATGTGTCGATGGATCTCAAGACGGGTGCATCGCTTGCGCTGTTCGGTGCCTCGGGCGCTGGTAAAAGTACGATTCTGGCGTGTCTCGCTGGTCTTGAAACGCCGGAGAGCGGTTATGTGGCATTCGACGATGTGACGCTCTATCCTCCGCTGCTGCCCACGTACAAGCGATCGATCGGGTACCTCACACAGGAGCCCGGATTGTTTCCTCACCTCCGGGTGAAGGAGAATGTGATGTTTGGCGTTCCCTTCGAGGCGAGACGCGGCCCAGAGCACACTGCATGGGTTCAACAGCTTCAGGAGCGTCTCCGGCTGCACGCTATCTGGAACGCTCCTGCGACGGCGATCTCTGGTGGTCAGGCTCGTCGTGTGGCGCTGGCGCGCATGCTGGCTCGCCGGCCCAAGCTGGTTCTTCTGGATGAGCCTTTTGCCGGTCTGGACCGGCAGACCGTCCGCGAGTTAATCGACCATCTCAGCTTCTGGCAGAAGACACTTGGATATAGCATGATTGCTGTTGATCATCAAGCAGAAGTGCTTCAACGACTTTGCCCCGAGGACGTGCTCGCGATAGAGGCTGGACGGAGTATCCAGCGCGACTCGTGGGCCGGGTTACACGCACATCCTGCGACACCGCTGCTCCGATCTCTTCTCGCGCCGTTGTGAGAGGTGCGGGCGAAGCGCTCACTATCGAGAGTAAGCGTCACGAAGACGTTGGCCGAGGCGAGACGTAATTCGCCTTGATGGAATTTTCATCTAAACCCGCATCCTAGCCGTTATAGGCGGCGGCATACGACAACAGGGAAGGTAAGGTACGAATCTTTGCAGGACGAAAGCTCAGCACATATGCCCGAGCCGCTTGACCAGAAAACACCCGTCACAAGCGATGGTCTTCCAGTCCAAACAACAGAGGATAAGCGCCTTCGGAAGAGTGCAGCGCGCGAGGAGAACTGGCAGCGATGGGGTACTTACCTGCCAGAGCGGCAGTGGGGTACGGTTCGCGAAGACTACTCGGCAGATGGAAACGCCTGGGCGTTTACGCATGAAATGGCCCGCTTCCGGGCTTACCGATGGGGCGAAGACGGGTTGCTCGGGTGGACCGACCGGGAATGCCGGCTGTGCTACTCCACTTCACTCTGGAACGGCACGGATGCCATCCTGAAAGAGCGGTTGTTCGGCCTGGGGAACATGGAGGGCAACCACGGAGAGGATGTCAAGGAGCAGTACTACTACCTGGATGCGACTCCGACGCATAGTTACGCGAAAGCGCTGTACAAGTACCCGCAGCGGGCCTTTCCGTATGACGATCTAGTGCGAGTGAACCGCGAGCGCGGCTATGACGAGCCGGAGTATGAACTGCTGGATACAGGCATCTTCGATGAAGGGCGCTACTTCGACGTGCAGATTGAGTACGCCAAAAGCAGTCCTGAGGACACGCTCATCCGGCTTACCCTTTCCAATCGGGGGCCCGAAGTGCAGGATCTGACGGTGGCACCGACGTTAACGCTTCGAAATAACTGGTCCTGGCGGAACCTTGAGGAGGGCAGGCAGACAAGACCGGGAATGTGGTTAGACCAGGGCAGGGTTATGGCAAGCCATGCGACGCTCGGTCAGTTTCAATTTGTCTCTGTAGAGGGCACAGATGAATCGCGGCCGGAAGAGGTGATCTTTACCGAAAACGACACAAACCTTCATCGTCTGGATCCGAGCTACCAGGGAGGCACCCGCTTTTCAAAAGACGGGTTTGATCGATACCTGGTGCGTGGAGAAGATGGTGCCATAAACGCAGAGAACGTCGGAACAAAGTCCGCTTACGTGTATCGTCTGCGCCTGGAGCCGGGGATGTCGGCGACTCTGCGACTCCGATTGGTTCGCGTTGACAAGGAGAGCCCGCAATCGGTAGACGCGCCGGCCTTCGATGCGTGTTTCGATCTGCGTAAACGAGAGGCGGATGAGTTCTATGAGGAGCGGATGTCCCGCGCTCTGAATGAGGACGAGCGGAATATGTCGCGACAAGCGTACGCGGGACTGCTGTGGACCAAGCAGTTCTACTACTACATTTCAGAGCGATGGCTTGAGGGCGATCCGGCGCAGCCGCCACCACCGGCATCGCGCAAGACGGTAGAGAACAGGGAATGGCGGCACCTCTTCTGCCGGGATGTGCTCTCGATGCCGGACAAGTGGGAGTACCCGTGGTTTGCAGCATGGGACACGGCTTTCCACATGATCCCGATGGCCCAGATCGATCCGCGCTATGCAAAGGATCAATTGCTGCTTCTCCTACGGGAGTGGTACATGCACCCGAATGGACAGATGCCGGCCTATGAGTTTGCGTTCGGCGATGTGAACCCGCCCGTGCATGCGTGGGCTGTCCTCCATGTGTACGAGATATCGGCAAAGCGGGAAGGTGGTGTGAAGGATAGCGATTTTCTCGAACGCGCTTTCCAGAAACTACTGCTGAACTTCACATGGTGGGTTAACCGCAATGATGAGAATGGACATAACCTCTTCGGTGGCGGCTTTCTAGGATTGGACAACATCGGTGTCTTCGACCGCTCCACGCATCTGCCGAACGGAACGCAGTTGAACCAGGCAGACGGGACAGCATGGATGGGACTGTACTGCTCGGTGATGCTGACGATTGCCATAGAACTCGCACAGACGCGACCTGCCTACGAAGATGTGGCGAGCAAGTTCTTTGAACATTTCGTCTCCATCATTGACGCGATTAACAAACTGGGTGGAACTGGATTGTGGGATGAGGAGGAAGGCTTTTATTTCGATCAACTGACCTTTGATAATGGCTCACAGCGATCCCTGAACGTGCACTCGATCGTTGGAATCGTACCTGTATTCGCTGTCGGCCTTCTTCACAAGAAAGAGATCGAGAAGCTTCCTGGATTCCTCAAGCGGCTGAGATGGTTTCTGAGCAACAAGCCGGATCTGGCTCACTACGTTACAGGGGTAGAGACATCTGATCCCGAGTTTGCAGGTTCGCAGTTTGTCGCTTTGGTCCCGAAGGAGAGACTCCTGCGAATCCTGCGTCGGATCTTCGACGAAACGGAGTTTCTGTCTGACCACGGCGTGCGCGCACTGTCGCGCATTCATCAGGATCAGCCATATCAGGTGGAGTTAGCGGGAAAGATGATGACAGTTAAGTATGTGCCAGCAGAGGGGGACAGTGGGATGTTCGGTGGCAATAGCAACTGGCGTGGGCCGGTCTGGTTTCCCATGAACATCCTGCTGCTAAACGCGCTGGAGCGGTATGACGCTGTCTATGGCACAGACCTGAAGGTGGAGTGCCCGACAGGAAGCGGTATGATGCTGACGATGCTGGAGGCAGCAGAGGAGATCTCACGGCGCTTGGTGGGTCTGTTCTTGCGCGATGAGACAGGTCGGCGCGCAGCCCACGGAAACGAACGGCGATACATCGATGATCCACACTGGCGAGATCTGGTGCTCTTCAGTGAATACTTCGATGGAGATACGGGGAGAGGTTTGGGAGCGAGTCACCAGACCGGATGGACAGCACTGGCAGCGACGTGCCTTGAGAAGATGCATGGCATCAAGCTGGAACGTAAGGTGACCTAGCGACGGAGCAGGTTGACCACTGAAAACGTCTTTGGCAATTAACCTCAGCCCTCCAAGACACTCTTTTGAGCTGTCTTGCGTATCTGGATTGTGTACTCTGCGGAGTTGAAAGTGAAGATTGCCGTGCTGTCGCCGCACCGGGACGATGCAGCCTTTTCTCTAGGCCTGAGTATTGGCGTTTGGCTCGAGGCCGGGCATGAAGTCGAGGTAGTGAACTGCTTCACGCGCACCACCTATGCTCCGCATGCCGACTTTGAATCTATCCACTCCAATGACCGATTAACGCGCGTGACTGCTCTGCGGCACCGCGAGGATCTCACCTGGCAGAAGATGTATGGCGGCCGAAAGCCCGGCTTGCACGATCTGAACCTGAAGGATGCCCCGCTGCGTTTGCACGTCCGGACCGATCAGGTATGTGCTTTGCCGATTGATCCGAACGACAAAGCGTTAGTGAAGGTGCCTAAAGCCGTCGCGGCGCTTGGGGCGGATGCTCTCGTGATTCCCTTAGCGCTGGGAAGCCATGTGGATCACCTCACTGTGCGCGCGGCAATACTGGCAACTGATCTGCCATCAGATATGCCGATGGCATTATATGAGGATCTTCCGTATGCAGCGCGACCGGAGGCGACCCAGAGTCTGGAGAGAGAAGCAAGCTTGATCGAGGGCAACTTGCGATCTCTTTTTGTAACAACGTCTGTCCAGGTCGAGGCGGCAGAGCAGAGGAAACGGCGTTTGGCACTTTGCTACGATTCGCAAATTGCGGATGATGTGGCAACGCAGATTGCAACATTCTGTCATCGATATGAAGGGCGTGAACGAATATGGGGCAATGCGGCCTGGTGTGCATCAGAACTGGTTGTAGGCCATGAAGTGCCATGATTGTAGAGCCGGCGAATATTCTCGTCGAAGGAAGAGCAGATCCGCGATGCAGAGCCATCGTCACCTTACCGGCGCGAAACGAGGAGGCGTCTCTGGCGGCAACGCTGGACGCCCTGAATGGACAGGTGGATCTGCTGGGAACTCCACTTGCGGCGGCTACGTTTGAAGTCCTGTTGCTTCTAAACAACTGCACGGATGGCTCCGCTGCCGTTGCGCAGGAGTGGAAGCGGGCGCATCCGGAACTCCTGCTGCACTGCTGCGAGAGGGAGTTGCCGAAACAGACGGCGCACATCGGGACAGTGCGGAAGTTGCTGATGGATACGGCCTGGATGCGGCTCTCGGAGAGACGGGAGCAGAGTGTGATCTTGTCCACAGATTCCGACAGCTACGCGGCGCCGGACTGGATCGCACAGAATCTGCGGAGCATCAGCCGTGGCGCGGATGCCGTCGGTGGGGAGCTTCGGCTGATCGCGGCGGATCATCAATCACTTCCACTGCCAGTGCGTGAAGCTTACGGTGATGATCGTCGCTACCAGCTGCTGGTGGCAGAGATGGAAGATCTCTGGGATCCGCAGACGGGTGATCCGTGGCCGCGACATCTGGAGCATTTTGGGGCGTCACTGGGGTGTACACCGGAGGTATACGCACGCTGTGGTGGTATGCCGGCTGTCTCCGAGTTGGAAGATGTCGCGTTTGTGGATAGGCTGCGGCGCGTGGATGCGCGTCTCCGGCACGAGCCCGGTGTGGTTGTGTATACATCAGCGCGACTAGATGGCCGAACAGCAACAGGGTTAGCTGGGCAGTTGCGCTGTTGGCAGTTGATGCACGATTGCAAAGAGGAGCATCGGGTGCTGTCTGCTGCCTACCTGCACCACCGCTTCAGAACGCTGCGGCGATTGCGCGACTTCTTTATTACGGGCGATGTCGAGAATGTATCAAGCTGGTCGTTGTCATGGAGACAAGTCGCTGCTGAGGCACGAAGACGGGCAGGTGGGGTGGGAGAGTTTCTGACGGAGGTGGATTGCGATCGTCTCGTCGACGAGACCTTTCATGGCTTGCGTGAGGCGCCAATCAGAGCTGTTAATGCGGCCATCTTCAAAGCGATCAGGCACGAGCGGGCGAGAGTGTCAGCCCCCATGCTGAGATCCTCAAACCGGCCCCGGCGGGGTGCACAGTCGGCGCAGCAGGCAGTCGGAACGGCATCTATACTCGACCGGTGACCTGAGAGTCTTTCGTCGTATCTGCCCGGCGCTCGAGCAGGTCGAGGCGGTACCGCTCGGCGCGTGAGCGATCGATGGAGCGCCACTCGGGGCGTTGGAGCCAGAGAGTGTGAACCTGGTCTCCGGTGAGTGGGTAGTCAGAAACGAAGGGAGTGAAGTGCACCAGAATGAGATGAGCGCCGGGTGGCTGGCGCGCGGCAAGCAGTGTAGCGGCTTTCAACAGGTCGTTTCGCTGCCAGTAGTAGCCGACCTCCGAGAGAACGATGAGATCAAAACAACCCTCCGGCATTTCGGCGGGAACCTGCATCTGCGCAAAGTGAACGTTGGCATGATCGGCACAGCGGGCGCGAGCGGTGGCGAGAGCACGGGCGGACACGTCTACGCTGAGGAGGTTTTCGCAGCGTGCTGCAAGGAGCTCGGTGAGAACGCCAATGGAGCAGCCAATCTCAAGAGCGTTCTGATAGCGCGGACGCGGCAGATGAGCGAGAGTGTCCTGATACTTGCCGGCTTCGTACTCGCTGGTCTCGAAGTTCCACGGGTCAGCCGAGGCGGCGTAGACGGTGTCGAAATAAGAGGGTGGAAGTGATCCGCCGCGATCCGCCTCGCTCCACAGACCGCTCTCGGTGCTGCCAAAGGACCTCTCGCGAAGTGCCGCACGACCGAGAGCGGCAAGGGTCCGGTCGGATGCGGATTGCTGAAGAGACATCGTGAGATCGCGAAGGACGCGTTCAAGGGGTTGGGATTGCAGCAGGCCCTGATCTTTTACACCGGCATTGATATTCTGTATGAAAGGCGTGGCGATGCGTTCCATGGCAACACAGGTCATGTTGGCGCACTCGACCACACGCTCAGCGGAGAGCGGGTCAGCGGCCGGGAAGAGGCCGGATTCCGCAAGGGTCCCGGCTCGCTCGATCCAGAGCGCTGCCTCCTGGGCACCGAGAGCAAGCTCTCCGAGCTGGGCGATCTGATACGGATCTTCGGTCAGGTCTTTAGATTTTAGCCAGTCGGCAAACAGATGATAGAGGCGGAGGATCGCGCCAGCCTGGACGGCAGCAAAGCGGATGGCGCCACCGCGGAAGAGCGGGTCGCGCTCGAAGTCGCCCGGTGCGCCCAGAAGCTCGTCGGGATCGATAAGGGCATCGATAAGGTTGGTGCCGTCGCTCTCTGACGATTCCATACCAGAAAGACGCCCATTCTCACGGTCGAGACTCCCCGCGTTCGCGACCGGGAACCTTTCCATGCGAGGCATACTCATCTGCGAACCCGATCCGGTCAGCTCCGCGTTGATGATGGGTCGTTGAACAAGTCCGGCACCAGTGTCGAAGGTCGTGTGCCCGGTGAGGCGAAGCTGCTCGCCGCTGGGATCAAGTCTTAGAACTGCGGGGTTGCCGGTCTTCCAGACGCCAAAGACAAGCCCTGCCTGCGCATCATTTGCTGCGCGCTTGATCTGGGCAGACGTGCCGAAGGCGGCGATCAGGATGAGAGCGTTCACGTGGCCTTCATAGAGGCGGCCAAGGGCGAGGTCCGCACCGCCGACCAATGCGAGGACGCGGAGCAGGGCAAGATGACCGCCAGGCTCTGTACCAAGACCCAGGCCGCCATGGGCGCGAGGCAGAGGAGCGACAAGGAGGCCGAGATCACCGAGTTGCTGGAGTTGTTCGGCAGGAGCGACACCGGGCTCCATGCGGGAACGAGCGGAGAGCATGTCAGCGAAGCGCTGAGCAAGGGCAATGGGATCGGCAGCAGGCAGATCGGTGGAGTCAGGCAAAGGGACCTCTTGGTAAGCGGTTGTGCGCGGAGCGGAAGCACTTCGGGAGGGATACTTTCTAAATGAATCCCGTTACAGACGCTGAGATGCAGAGTGTCGAGAGCAACGCTGCGCAAGCGGACGAGATTGCTTTGGCTGGAAGCTGTGGGCAGCCCGGGTCTTTGGCTCTCTTGACCACCCTTTTAGAGGCTGATTGACCCGGTACACGCAGGTGAAGTCTCCAACAAGGGACGCGGTAGGGATGTATGCCGCTACGATAGAGCATCGCTTCCACGCGATGAGAGGGCCTGTCGATGACTGTAGCCGTACCGAGATCCACTTCGCCGGAAAGAGACGTTTACCCGCGGCCGCAACTGCGCCGTGAAGAGTGGAGATCCCTGAACGGAACTTGGGAGTTCTCGAATGGTCGTGAGGCGGTCTGTGAGCATCCGGAGCAGGTGACGTGGGACAGCACGATCGAGGTGCCGTTCAGCCCGGAGACAGAAGCAAGTGGGATTGCGGACACAGGCTTCTACACTGCGGTCTGGTACCGGCGGAGGTGGAAGCAAGCAGCGCTTGCACACGATACCCGGCTCGTGCTGCACTTCGAGGCGGTGGATTTTGCGACGACGGTGTGGGTGAACGGGAAGCCTGTGTGCTCGCACACGGGAGGCTATACACCGTTCCACGCGGACATCACACATGCCCTCACGCCGGATGCCGAGCAGGAGATTGTGGTGCGCGCGGCTGATGATGCGGCGGATCTGGCCAAGCCGCGAGGCAAGCAGGACTGGCAGCTGGAGCCGCACTCGATCTGGTACCCGCGCACGACCGGCATCTGGCAGACGGTTTGGCTCGAGACAGTTCCGTGCACACACATTCGCTCGGTGCAATGGACGGCTAGCCTGGAGCGATGGGAGATCGGACTCGAGGCGCACATTGAACCGCGACATGACCAGGTATCCAGCGGCAAACTCTACCTTAATGTTGATCTAAGCGTAGCCGGGCAGTTGCTTGCGAACGACACCTACCAGGTCATCGCTGACGAGGTCCATCGCATGATTGCACTTTCGGATCCGGGAATCGATGACTTCCGCAACACCCTGCTGTGGTCGCCGGCATCGCCGATTCTCATCGACGTGGTGATGGAACTGCGGGACGACGCAGGCAAGCTGCTGGACCGGGTGGAAAGCTACACGGCACTGCGTGAGGTGGCCGTGCAGGGCGACCGCTTCGTTCTGAATGGACGACCGTTTCCGCTGCGACTGGTTTTGGACCAGGGGTACTGGCCGAAATCCGGCTTGACGGCTCCTGACGATGATGCTTTGGCGACGGACATCCTGCTATCAAAGCGCCTTGGCTTTAACGGCGTGCGCAAGCACCAAAAGATTGAGAGTGCGCGCTACCTTTACTGGGCCGACCGGCTGGGTTTGCTGGTGTGGGAGGAGATGCCGAGCGCATACCGCTATACGATCCGGTCGATTCAGCGGCTGACGCGCGAGTGGCAGGAAGTCCTGCATCGCGATCGCAGTCACCCCTGCATTGTGGCGTGGGTGCCGTTTAACGAAAGCTGGGGCGTGCCGAACCTGCCGGAAAGCCAGGCACAGCGGCACTACGTGCAGGCTCTCTACCACCTGACAAAGACGCTCGACCCTAGTCGGCCGGTAGTGGGCAACGACGGATGGGAGAGTGTGGCAACGGACCTCCTGGGCATTCACGATTACGACGATGAACCGGAACGTATCGGCCAGCGCTACGGAATCGACGGGATCGAGGCCAAGCTGCTGCGCAGAGAGAGACCCGGCGGACGCCTGCTGCTGCTGGGCAGAGGGGATGGTCAGCAGGCTCATCCGATTGTGTTAACAGAATTCGGTGGCATCGCGCTAAGCCGCGAGCAGGCCACCTGGGGGTACTCGCGCTCGCAGACAGCGGAGCAGCTGCTCGAGCGGTACCGTGCGCTGCTGAGTGTGGTGCGAAACCTGCCGGCGCTGGCGGGCTTCTGCTACACGCAGCTGACAGATACGTATCAGGAGGCCAACGGTCTCCTGTATGCGGATCGCACACCGAAGGCGGCCATTGAAGCGATTGCCGCAGCCACGAGCGGAGCCCCGAAAGACGTAGAGATCGAGAGCCCGGCCGAGAGTATCTGGCAGAAGTATGTGCAGGATCGAGAAACCGCGTTGCGGACATAATCGAAAGGTGCCAGAAAGAGCCGCCAGTCAAACCTTTACAGGACAAGGTTCCAGCGTGAGAGGATTTGTTACGGGAAGCGAAGAGAGCAGGCGGAATCCTGCGACTTTTCGGCTCAGCCCTCATACTTTAAGCAGCGGTTCTTCCGGGCGGGACGTGCACGGCGAATCGTGACGGGGTTCAGGGTTGGTAGATAGCCTGACGCCTCCTCGGGAGAGAGCTTTGGCATCGGTCGATAGCACCATCCAACTTGTTCACATACAGCAGCTTGACGGCGCACAAACACTTGCCGTCGCACCCCCGGTTACAACGTGTGATGCCGGTTTGGCAGACGGGCCGTGGATCTTTGACGCGCTTCCGCCGAGTTACGGACCCGGTGCTTCGGTCATGGACCTGATCCCAGCGAACGCACCGCGGCAGGGTGGGCTGCCGCAGGAGTATCGCACCGCAACGTCAGCCGAACTTGATCTGCGTATCCGAGCCGCGCGACACGCTCTGGGCGACCGGGCTGTGATTCTGGGACACTTCTACCAGCGCGACGAAGTGGTGCAATACGCCGATTTTGTCGGAGACTCCTTCCAACTCGCGCAAGCGGCAAAGTCGCGATCCGCAGCGGAAGCGATTATCTTCTGCGGCGTGCACTTTATGGCGGAGACGGCGGACATGCTCTCTGGCCCGCACCAATCCGTCATCCTGCCCAACCTGGCGGCCGGCTGCTCAATGGCAGACATGGCGGATCTGGACTCCGTAGAGGAGTGCTGGGAGCAGCTGGAAGAGACCTTCGGAACGGCGCCAGATGCGGCCGGGCGTGTTCCGGTGGTGCCGGTCACGTATATGAACTCATCCGCGGCGCTGAAGGCATTCTGCGGCCGGCATGGTGGTATTGTGTGCACGTCATCGAATGCGAAGTTGGTACTGGCATGGGCGTTCGAGCGGGGGCAGCGCGTGCTGTTCTTTCCGGATCAGCATCTGGGCCGCAACACGGCAAAAGCAATGGGCGTGCCGCTGGCCCAGATGCCAATCTGGGATCCGCGTAAGCCGCTTGGTGGAAGTTCGGCCGAGACTCTGAAGAGCGCGCGCGTGCTGTTGTGGCATGGCTTCTGCTCGGTCCATAAGCGCTTTTCTGTCGAACAGATCGCGAAGGCACGTGCGAAGTGCCCGGGCGTGCGCGTGATTGTGCATCCGGAGTGCCCGATGGAGGTCGTCGACGCGGCGGACGAGTCAGGTTCGACGGATTACATCAAGAAGGCGGTCGAGGCAGCGGTGCCAGGCAGCGTGTTTGCACTCGGCACGGAGATCAATATGGTGCAGCGGCTCGCAAATGAACACCCGGAGCACACCATCTTTTGCCTGGACCCTGTTATCTGTCCCTGCTCGACGATGTACCGCATTCATCCGGGATACCTCGCGTGGGTGCTCGAGGCGCTGGAGCGGGGCGAGGTGCTGAATCAGATCACAGTCGATGAGTCAACAGCGAGCCTCGCGCGGGTGGCGCTTGAGCGCATGCTGAGCCTCAAGCCGGCGACCTCCGCAGCAGGTGCGCGATGAAGCACGTGATCGTTGTCGGCAGTGGCATAGCGGGTCTGGTAGCGGCTCTGGAGACGAGCCGTGCTCATCGTTTGACGCTCGTGACCAAGGCGCAGCTTGCCGAGAGTAACACGCGATACGCGCAGGGTGGCATCGCGGCAGCTCTGTTCCACGACGACAGCGTCGAAGAGCATGTTGCCGACACGCTGCGCGCGGGGGCCGGACTGTGCGATCTCGGTGCAGTCGAGGTGCTCTGCTCTGAAGGACCGCAGCGCGTAAGGGACCTGATTGATCTCGGGGTTGTCTTCGATCAACGCAATGGTGAGCTGGCGCGAGCGCTTGAGGCAGCGCACTCCCGTGCACGGGTGCTCCACGCCGGCGGGGATGCTACTGGCCTCGCCATTGAGATGGCACTTGTCCGCGCGGTGCGAACAGCGCAAGCCGAGGGAACGATCACCGTGTTGGAGCACACCTTTGCGTGTGATCTTGTGCTCGGGGAGGAGCGTGTCGCAGGACTTGAGATTCTTGATGAGAGCGGTCTCCGGCAGGTCCTTGCCGCAGATGCCGTGATCCTGGCGAGCGGCGGTGCTGGACAGCTCTATCGCCATACGACAAACCCGAGTGTCGCAACCGGCGATGGAGTCGCTCTCGCGTTGCGCGCTGGAGCGGAGGTCGCGAATCTGGAGTTCTACCAGTTCCACCCCACCGCGCTTGCCCTGCCTGGAAACTTCCTTATCTCTGAGGCCGTACGTGGCGATGGCGCGGTCCTGCGAGACCTCGACGGCAATCGCTTCATGCTGGCGGTGCATGCCGGCGCAGAACTGGCGCCGCGGGACGTAGTCGCGCGCGGCATTGCGGCGCAGATGGCAAAGCAGAGCGGCCAACCGGTACTCCTCGATGCCACGGCACTCGGTTCGAAGTTCCTGACAGAACGCTTTCCCACCATTGATGCGGCCTGCCGGCGTAACGGGCTCGACTGGTCAGAGGTGCCGATTCCGGTCACGCCGGCTGCGCATTACTGGATGGGTGGCGTGCGGACGGATACATGGGGGCGCAGCTCACTCCCCGGTTTGTTTGCAGCGGGTGAGGTGGCCTGCACCGGTGTGCACGGAGCCAATCGGCTCGCATCGAACTCGCTTCTCGAGAGCCTCGTCTTTGCATGGCGCGCGGCACACCTTCTAACCCGATCCGCATGGCCGGTTGGTGCGGACTGGCCAGTACCGAACGTGCCAGGAAAGAATGTGTCTGTTGAAGACATGGGAGGGATTGTTGCAGGAGAGAAAGTGGATCGCACGGCTTTGCAGCAGTTGATGTGGAACGCTGCCGGGATCCAGCGAAGTGGCGGAGACCTTCGCGCGGCAGCGACACAGCTGGCTCGATGGTCTGGCGAGAGTATGAGTGCAACTTCGCTCGAAACGGCAAACCTGCTTGAGATTGCCCGTGCTGTCGTCGCATCTGCGCTGGCTCGCGAAGAATCGCGTGGAGCTCACTTCCGTGTGGACTTTCCGGAGCTTTCGTCTGCCTTCCAGCACGCCTCGATCTGTTCGCAGGCAGTCTCGGTTCCATGCTGAGTTCACCTTCATTTCCAGCGCCCATGAGCGCCGACAGCATCGACCGTGTCGTTGGGATGGCGCTGCTCGAGGACGCTCCCTGGGGAGACCTGACCTCGCAGACTTTGATCCCCGAGACTGCCATGATGACAGCGCATCTGGTCGCACGTGAAGCCGGTGTGCAGAGTGGGTCGGCGGTCTTCATCGCTGCCATGTCCCTTACAGACGATTCGATTCGAACTGACTTCCATGTGGCCGACGGACAGACCTTTGAGGAGGGAGCCTCGCTCGCTAGGATCTCAGGCCCCGCACGTTCGGTGCTGCAGGCTGAGCGCATCGCCTTGAATTTCATCCAGCGGCTCTCAGGCATTGCCACGTTGACAGCGAAGTTTGTCGCGGAGACTACGGGCACACGCGCTCGCATCGTAGATACCCGCAAGACGACACCGGGGTTGCGGCTCTTTGAGCGCTATGCGGTGCGTTGTGGCGGCGGCTACAACCATCGGTTCTCTCTTTCGGATGCCGTGATGGCGAAGGACAATCATCTTGCGATCCTGCTTGCGGACGGAACAAAGACCCTGACCGAAGCGTTGCTCGCAGTGCGCGCCAGGCTGCCGCACACTGCTCACTTCGAGGTAGAGGTTGATCGCGCGGATCAGATCGAGCCGGTGCTTGCAGCCGGTGTCGATACCATCATGCTCGACAACTTTGCTCTTGCTGATCTGCGCGCGGGGGTGCAGCAGATAGCCGGACGAGCCCTGGTGGAAGCAAGCGGAATGGTGCGTCTGGAAGCGGTGCGGGCGATTGCAGAAACAGGGGTCGATGTCATCTCGGTAGGTGCCTTGACCCACAGCGTTCGGTCGCTTGATCTGGGACTGGATGTCCGGATGGGAACGTCTCAATGATCTATCTGGATGCTGCCGCAACAACACCGGTTCGACGCGAGGTGCTCGAAGCAATGTGGCCCTATCTCACAGGGAACTTCGGCAATCCGTCCAGCCGTCACTCTCTCGGCGAGCAGGCCGCAGAGACGCTGGCCGCTGCGAGGGCGAGTGTGGCGAGGAGTCTCGGATCCCGCGCCAGTGAGATCATCTTTACGTCAGGTGGAACGGAAGCTGACAATCTGGCGATCAAGGGCATTGCTTTAGCGACGCCGCGAGGTCGCCACATCGTGACTACGCCGATCGAGCATGAGGCCGTGCTGGAATCGTGCGATTACCTGCGACGACACCACGGGTTTCGCGTGTCGCAGATTACGGTGGATCACGCAGGCAGGATCGATCTCGAGGAGTTGGGGTCCACCCTCACTGCGGAGACGACGCTGTGCTCCGTGATGCTCGCAAACAATGAGGTCGGAACGATCCAGCCAATCGATCGCATTGTGCAGATCGCCCATGCGGGGAACGTGCCGGTGCATACAGATGCTGTGCAGGCCGCTGGATCGCTGCCGCTCAATGTGCGATTCATGGACGTGGACGCCATGACTCTGGCCGGGCACAAGCTGGGTGCGCCCAAGGGCACGGGCGTGCTCTACCTGCGTGGCCGTCTGCCGGCGGAGCCCGTGTTGCACGGTGGCGGCCAGGAGCGTGGACGCCGGTCCGGAACAGAAAATGTTGCGGGCGCTGTTGGATTTGCGCTGGCATTGGAACTCGCCACAAAGTCCCAGCAGGAGCGAGCACGTCACCTGCGGGCGTTGCGCGATGAATTGATTCACGGGGTTTTAGACGGGGTTCCGGACGCTGTACTCACGGGAGACGTACAGGATCGTCTCCCGAACAGCGCGTCCTTTTGTTTCCCCGGTACCAGCGGGGAGTCGGTGCTGTTGCAGTTGGAGGAGCGAGGGGTTCTTTGCTCAAGCGGATCTGCGTGCGCTGCGGGCAGCGACCAGCCATCGCATGTGCTGCTTTCCATGGGGTTTGCACCGGAGGTGGCACAGACGGCCGTACGCTTCACACTTGGAGATACAACCACCAGGGAGCAGATCCAGAGCTCGATCCGTGCCGTCCAGGAGGCTTGCGCTGCAGTTCATGCAATCGGGTCCTGAGCTGCTCCGGCAGGCGCTTGATGGTCATGCTGCAGGGCTCTTGCCGTGCGAAGAGCTGCCTCCGCCGGAAGCGTGCAAAGCAGGAAGGAGGCTGCGCATCCAACTCCCCATAAGGCATGTGGCGACGGCCCGCAAGGTGCTTCCCGACGAGTGCCGTCTCCACGCCTTCAGCGCACAATCTGCCACTCGTGTTTCACTAAGAGAGCACTCAGCCCCAGAGATACAGAAGGAATAGTCAAGCATGGAATTTCATATCTCCCGCGCCTTTCGAGAGAAGCTTGCAGTCGATGATCTTCTCTTCGAGTTCGACGGCAACGTGATCTTTGGCGATGTTGCTGCGAGCCGCAGGCTGGCGGCCAAGTGGAATGCCGTCCGGGAGGCTTCGCACATTGTCGGGCCCGACCTGGCGAAGCAGACGGCAGACGTGGTAAACGCAGGCGCTCTGTTCGCAATGGGCCTGATTGACGAGTTGAGTCACGCCATGGTCGCCCGCTTCCGCGAGGAGCGCGATCCTGCGGTCATAACAGAGGCGCTCCGCTGGTTCAGCACACAGTTGCCGGCCGCTGAGATTGCCAAGATATTGCACTCCTTTTCAGAGCAGTTTCCGACGGTGGCCATCTTTCGCGGTGAACTGACAGTCGACGAGTGGCTCGCGCAGACGACTGGCAACATGACGCACCGCGAGGCGGCTTTTGAAGAGCTTCTTCTGCTTTGGCTGGCAAACATCAACCCTGCATTTCGTCCCTTCCGCGAGCTATTCGACGACCGGCCGCTCACCACGCAGACGTCGTATGGGAAGGTCACGGATCGACTCAATGACTATTTCGCAACGCGACCGATGTGGAGCCCCGAAGCAGGCACCCTGCTGGATGTGTTGCGCGCACCAATGCTCGCAGCGCCTGAGTCGCTCTCCGCACAGCTCGACTTTATTCGTGAACGCTGGGCCCCGTACCTGGGCGAAAATCTGCGGCGAACATTGCTTGCCATCGACGTACTCCGCGAAGAAGATATCGCGATCTGGATGCGCTTTCACCCGCCGGTACCAGGAAGATCTGGTGGTCGAGACGGCCAGGACTTCGCTGCCGCAGGCTTTGTTGGCGATGAGTTCATCGGCTTTGCGGAGGCAGAGGCTCGTCGCAGGCGGTACGCCACGGATCATCAGGCGCCGCTGAACGAGTATGAGGCCTTCAGCGAGGATCAGGCATGGATGCCGACTGTCGTTCTGATGGCGAAGAGTACCTATGTATGGCTCGAGCAGCTGTCGAAGAAGTATGGTCGGCACATTCATCGTTTGGACCAGATTCCGGATGAAGAGCTACGGCTGCTGGCACAACGCGGGATGACAGGTCTGTGGCTGATCGGACTCTGGGAGCGCAGCATTGCCTCGCGGACGATCAAGCGCTTGCGTGGGCAGGAGGACTCGGTCGCCTCCGCGTACTCACTAAAGGATTATCAGATTGCCGAAGATCTGGGCGGTTCTGGCGCATATGAAACTTTGCGCGACCGTGCAGCCGCAGCAGGAATCCGGCTCGCCAGCGACATGGTGCCGAACCACATGGGCATCGATTCCAACTGGGTCATTGAACATCCCGACTGGTTCATCTCGAGGCCGGAGAGCCCGTTTCCGTCCTACAGCTTCGAGGGACCCGATCTGTCGAGTGATTCGCGCGTCGAGATCAAGATTGAAGATCACTACTTCGACCAGACAGATGCGGCAGTCGTCTTCCGGCTGCGTCAGCAGAACAGCGGCGACACCCGCTTTGTTTACCACGGCAATGACGGCACAACCTTTGCCTGGAACGACACGGCCCAACTGGACTACTCAAAGGCGTATGTGCGCGAGCATGTCATCCAGGCGATCCTTCACGTCGCCCGCTTGTTCCCGATCATTCGCTTTGATGCTGCGATGACACTTGCAAAACGGCATGTGCAGCGGCTTTGGTTTCCTTTGCCAGGCGTCGGTGGCTCTATCCCATCGCGTGCTGAGGCCGCCATGACACAGGAGGACTTCGACGCTCTGATGCCGCATGAGTTCTGGCGCGAGGTCGTCGATCGCGTTGCGGTTGAGGTGCCGGGGACGTTGCTGCTTGCTGAGGCCTTCTGGATGCTCGAAGGATATTTTGTCCGCACACTGGGCATGCACCGCGTCTATAACAGCGCATTTATGAACATGCTGCGCGATGAAGAGAACGCAAAATATCGGTCCTATCTGAAAAAGACTATTGAGTTCGACCCTGACATCTTGAAGCGGTATGTCAACTTCATGTCGAACCCAGACGAGCGCACAACGATCGACCAGTTCGGTTCAGGCGATAAGTGTTTCGGCGTGGCTACTCTCATGTCGACCCTGCCCGGGCTGCCTATGTTCGGCCATGGTCAGATCGAAGGCTACACAGAGCGTTACGGCATGGAGTACAAGCGCGCACGCATGGATGAGTGGCCCAATGAAAGTCTGGCCGCGCGGCACCAGCAGGAGATCGCCCCGCTGCTGAAGCGCCGGCATGTCTTTGCGGAGAGCGCCAACTTCGTCATGTACGACTTCTGGACGGAGCACGGTACGGTGGATGAGAACGTCTTTGCCTATTCGAATCGATCCGGAAGCGATCGTGCCCTTATCCTCTATAACAACACTTACGGCAGCACACGCGGAACGGTCCATACCTCCGTCGCATTTATGGAGAAATACACTGGCCAACTGCGGCAGCGCCAGCTTCGCGAGGCGATGAACCTGCGATCAGATGATTCCACGATCATCGGGTACCACGATGCCGCGCGTGGACTTGCCTTTTTACGCCGTTCCCGTGATTTCGATCACCACGGTCTCACGATGGAGCTGCGGGGATATCAGTACGTAGTCCTCCAGGACTTCCGCGAATTGCAGACAACCGCGGAGCATCCTTGGGATCAACTCTGCGAGGCCCTGCAGGGCGCTGGTGTTCACAATCTAGAGGAGTCACTCTCGAAGCTGCGACTTCGACCTTTGCACGAAGCGCTGCGACAGATTCTGAATCGTGAGCAAATCCAGATCCTGGTGCAGGTCGCGCAGGAGCATGCGTCCAGCTCGGCAAAAACTCTTGCCGGTGAAGGTAAACAGGAAGAGAAAGCTCTGAAGGCGACAGCAGGGAAGGCTGTGCCGAGCACTGAAGACCGTCTCAAAGTCGTAGCGGGCGCCGCAACACTCTTCTTCGAGCAACTGCAGCAGTTCGCAGCTGCTGATGAGGGCGCACTTGCGTCAGCACCGCCCGACTCCGCTTCCCGGTCTGTGACAACACTGCATTACCTCTTACAGGCTGCTGCGGAGCTCCCAGCGATTGGACAGACGTTTTCGCCTGTGTGGCCGCCTTCGGTTCGCAGCATGCTTCCGGGCTCCTCTGTCGCGACGACTGCAGCCATCTGGGCACCGGTGCTTGCATGGGCGGTTCTGCATGCATCGGAGACGCTGGTCACACCGGAACTCTTCGATCACCTGCAGCTCCGCGCCGCGCTCGCGGAGATTCTTTCCTCGCTGGAACTGCACGGGGACGATGCATGGCGGTTCGCGGCGCGTGTTCGTCTCCTGCTCGCGCCAGGTGGAAGTACCGCTGCAGACTCACTGGGGTCCGCAGCCTTCTGGCAGGACGGCGATGTGCGTTGGCTTGCAGGGATCAATCATTCGAACGGCATTCGTTACATGAACAAGGAACAGTTTGGAGAGCTTCTAAGCTGGCTTACGTTGCCGACTCTCCTGGCGCTCCTTGAAGAGAAACCGACGTCTTCGCTGCAGGCGGTTGAAGCGATCGTTGCACGTGCAAGCTCCGTTGCAGAGAAGGCGGGCTACGATGTCGATCGCTTTCTCCTGCTGTGGAACGAACCCGTTGCTGAAACGCCATCAAGTCGGCCAACCACCGCTCAGGAGATCTCGACCGCCGTCTCAGCAGGACAGCAGAGAGCGACAAATTTCGTGTCGCAAAAGAGCTCGCCGGCTGCTGTCATTGAGGCGAACGAAGAGGGTTCTATGCCGGACAGACGACTGAACGGCTCGTCTAAGACCGCCATGGCGGAGACGCTGCGATCTATAAAGAACAAACGCAAACACTGAGTGTTTGCCTTCGAACGCAGCCTGGCGAGAGCGATCAGCGCTACACGTCACATGGCTTGCCGAAGTGTGATTACATGGGAACGCACGAAATCTCTTCAGAGTGCAGGAGCATCATGGACCGCAGGAACTTCCTCAAGACATCCGGGACCGCAATTGCGGCTACGACGCTTACACCATCAAGTCTGGCGCAGAAGCCGGTGCCAAGTTCTACCAGCCGTCTTGTTCTGCCGATGAATCGGGGCTGGCGCTACTCGCCACACGTTACAGAGGCCGCCCACACAGTCGACTTCGATGATTCAAGCCTCACCCAGGTCGTTATTCCACATACGAATGTTCGCCTGCCGTGGCATAGCTTCGACGAGAAGAGCTACGAGTTTGTATCGCTTTACCGGCGATCGATCAAGGTACCTGCCGAGGCGCAGGGAAAGCGCGTCTTCGTAGACTTCGAAGGCGTAATGACTGCCTCGACCGTGTGGTTCAATGGCAAGAAGCTGGGCGAGTATCGGGGCGGCTACACCCCTTTCTCCTTCGAGTTGACCGGCCTTCTTGATCCCGCGGGCAAGAACGTGCTTGCCGTAGACGTCGATTCGACCGAGCGCGCTGATCTCCCGCCGTTCGGCAATGAGATCGACTATCTGACCTTTGGTGGAATCTATCGCGAGGTCTCCCTGCGCATCGTTCCGCAGACATACCTCGAAAGGATCCATGCTCAGCCGAAGGATGTTCTGGGGAGCAACCCATCTGTTGATCTAACCTGCTTTCTCGATCGAGCGTCAGGCTCGTCCTCCGGCAAGTTCTATCTCCGTGCGGAGCTGCTGGATGGAGATCGTGTGCTGTCGCGGGTGACCGAGCGCGTTCCAACGCCTAAGCCGATTGAGCGGGTGAATTCAGACGATGGACAGGCTGCAGGCGCCGCGCTCAGCATGCCGATCGATGCAAACGGCCACACGTTTGCCCTCACCAAGCTTGGCGCAATCGAACTGTGGGACCTCAATCATCCCAAGCTCTATACCGTGAACGTGCAGCTTCTGGAGAACGGTCGTGTGATCGATGAAGATACGTGTCGTATCGGCTTTCGAGAGGCGACGTTCACCGATCAGGGATTCTCTTTGAATGGCAAGGTCATCAAGCTGCATGGGCTTGATCGTCATCAGACCTTTCCATGGGTTGGTCAGGCGATGCCGGCACGGCCGCAGCGACAGGACGCGCGCATTCTCCGGCATGATCTTCGCTGCAATATCGTGCGTACCTCGCACTACCCGCAATCGCGTCATTTCCTGGACGAGTGCGACGAGATTGGCTTGTTAGTGCTTGAAGAGATTCCTGGCTGGCAGCATATCGGCCCGGTCGCCTGGCAGGATGTGGCGGTGGACAACGTTCGCCGCATGGTGCGCCGTGACTGGAATCATCCTTCGATCATCCTGTGGGGAGTTCGCATCAACGAGTCGCGTGACAACCATGATTTCTACACGCGGACCAACGCTCTGGCGCATGCGCTTGACAAGAGTCGGCAGACGGGCGGGATTCGATACTTTCAGGAGTCTGAGTTTCTGGAAGACGTCTTCACAATGAACGACTTCGGCTGGCCGATGAAGGCACCCAATCACCCACGCTATCTCAACACGGAGTTTGTCGGTCACACCTTTCCGACAAAGACAATCGACAGCAAAGAACGATTGCAGGAGCACACCATACGGCATGTACGCGTGCACGATCAGCTCGCTTCCAATCCGCAGTATGCAGGCGGCATCGGCTGGTGCGCGTTCGACTACAACACGCATGACAACTTTGGCTCCGGCGATCGCATCTGCTACCACGGCGTTATGGACATGTTTCGCACACCCAAGCCCGCCGCTGGTTTCTATAAATCCATGTGCGAGCCGGCGGAGGAGATCGTACTCGAGCCTTCCTTTCACTGGGCGCGCAACGATGAGTCTCTCGGCTTCACTGACGCGCTCATCAGCTCCAACTGCGACCATCTCAAGCTTTTTGTGAATGACGGTAAAGAATGGAAGATGGTTGCTGAGGGAGATCCTGATAAGCAGCGCTTCGCCCACCTCAAATATCCTCCGTTCGATATTCAGCTTGAGGGCAAGGTGAGGTCCTGGGGCGACCTGCGCATTGACGGCTTTATTGCGGGAAAACAGGTGATCTCGAAGAGCTACTCCGGTAAGGGTATCGATCAGGCTTTCGTACTTCTGCCGGACGAGACAAAGCTCCTTGCAGATGGGGCGGACAGCGTACGTGTGGTGTTGCGTGTCAACGACGAGTTTGGCCGGGTTCGGCCGTTTGCCGCCGATGCGATCGAGTTCCGTGTAGAAGGCCCCGCGGACATCATCGGCGACAATCCTTTCGGACTCATTGGAGGTACGGGAGCGATCTGGCTTCGGACCAGAGAGCAGGCAGGCACCGTCACTCTTCATGCAAAGCATCCCATCCTGGGGGAGCAAGCGGTCGAATTCACGATAAGCGAAGCTCCGGCAGAGGTTGTATAAATGCTATTTCGCTGCGTCGGCGACGGTCGGCGCAGCGACCCACTCAGCGGAGGAGCTCAGATGTGGTCTGTTTCGCCCTGCTAGGTCAAACAGGATGACATCATTCGGTCCCCTGCGCAGCCATGCGCCGGGCGTCCACAACGAGTACTGCGGGCCGACATTCCAGAAGCGACCGAGTGCGACCTTGTTGAGCCATACAAAGCCCTTGCTGTTACCGCTCAGGTCGAGATACGTATCAGCGGGTACGTCCGCTTCAAGGGTTGCGTGATAAAAGCAGGGGCCAGAACATCCGCTTGTACTGTAGGCGAAGCTGGCAGGATCGGTCGTCCCAGAGAGCGGAAGCGAGTAGATCTGCCATGGACCAAGAGCCGCCCCCGCGAGCATTACCTCGCCTGTCAGTCCTTTCCGCTCTGTGCGGATCACGGGCTTGAAGTTCACACGGCCTGTGTTCTCAACCAATATCTCGAGTGTTCGCGGGACCACTGCGGAAGGTAGCGTCATGCTGCTCTGGTTTAGCCTGCGATCGAGCGTGCCTGCGAGCTTGCGATCAAGATAGACCTGGGTATAGTCATGCAGGCCGTCGAGCTTCAGTTCGCCACCGGCGTTCGCCGCCAGCCTGGTCGCATACAGCACGTAGCCGTAGCTCTGGTCCAGATCCTCCATCGTCAGCAGTGTCGGCGAGAGAACTGGCTCCGGAAGGTTCGCCCAGAGTGAGGCCGATTGAATTGCAGCCTCAACGGCAAAGGTCTTGCGCTTCGCTGACGCGGGCGGTGCTACAAGTGTCGCTCCGGTTGTCTTCGCAATCGCGTCGCGGAAGGCGAAGTACTTGGGCGTCAGATCGCCATTTTCGCTGATCGGCGCGTCGTAATCGTAGCTTGTGGTGTCCGGTTCGTAGTTCTTGCCATCGCTGTTTGCGCCGTTCATCCAGCCAAAGCTTGTGCCGCCGTCAGCCATGTACAGGTTTACGGAGTAGCCCTGCTGCAGCATCCAGCCGAGCTCATCGGCCTCTGTCGCGGCGGCGCGTGTCTCATGCTTTGTGCCCCAGTGATCAAACCAGCCTGCCCAGTATTCGCCACTCATGCGCGGTCCCTCAGGCCGGATGGTTGCAAACTCGGCAAACGACGATCGAGCCTCGCCCGTACCGAAGTTGATCACCGCGGGCAGCTCCGGCAGCGATCCCTTCGGCACCAGCGCTGGACCATCCGCCGTGTAAAGAATTGGCGCCGCCAGGCCGTGCTTTTCGAGCATGGTGTGGATTGATTCCATGTACTTATGATCATCGCCAAAGGAGCCATATTCGTTCTCAACCTGCGTGGCGAGAATGGGTCCGCCATTTTGTAGCAGAAGTGGTTGCAATTGCTTGCCAAGCTGCGTGAACCAAGCATCCGTTGCGGCTGCGAGCTTGGGATCTCGGCTGCGCAGCACGATGGATCGATCCTTCAGCAGCCACGCCGGGTAGCCCCCGAGCTCCCACTCCGCACAGACGTAGGGTCCGGGACGGAGGATGACGTAGAGCCCTGCCTGCTGCGCCTCGCGGATGAACTCCGCAACGTCGTTTTGTCCTGTGAAGTCATAGCGGCCCGGCGTTGCCTCATGCGCATTCCAGAAGATGTAGGTCGTCACACTATTCAGGCCCATGGCCTTCAGCTTTTGCAGCCGATCTTTCCAGTAAGGACGCGGAATTCGTGGGTAGTGCATCTCGCCGGAGATGATCTGGAAGGGCTTGCCGTCGACCAGGAAGTGCGTCGAGTCCACTCCCGCCGTATGTTGGGCAGCTTCGGCTGCAGCTCCCGGAAGGGAGAGCACGAGAGCGACGGCAGCGGCGAATGCAACGGAGAGGATGCGCACCCGCTCAGGCTACGGACTGCTCGCGCCTCCGTCAATGCGGGTCCAGGCTCCGAGAAGGTTGGCTTACAAGGAACCGGTCTTTGCCGGAGAGTTGTCCTTCGGCGGCTTGACGCCCGCACTCTGCTCTCGTGCAGCCTCTTGCTCGACCGCGCGCATGACGCGGAGCAGATTGCCGCCATAGATCTTCTCGATCTCCCCCGCGCTATAGCCCTTCTCGAGCAGAGCCCGCGTGAGTGCCGGGAACTTGTCGTACGAGCTCAGCTCTTTCGGCACGCAGCCAACCCCATCGAAGTCCGTCCCGATGCCGACATGATCCACGCCGCCGACCTGCACGGCATGATCGATCTGCGCGACCACGTCAGCAAGCGTCGCAGACGGCAGCTTACCGTTCATCTCATCCTCGATCTTCTCCACTGCCTCGTTGCGCACGATGGGGTCTTCGATCTTGCGAGCCTCCGCCAGACGCGGCCGCAGCTCTGCCATGAGCGGCTTTGCGTCGTTCTGGTAGCGCTGCGAAAGGTAGGCGCAATCGAAGTTAATCTGCATCGTGCCGCCCTTTGCTGCCAGTGCGCGGATCATCGCGTCCGTCATGTTGCGGGTGTTGTCGGAGATTGCCCGGCAGCTCGAGTGGGAGGCAATGATCGGTGCTTTCGAGACCTCAAGCGCGTCGAAGAAGGTCTTGTCCGCTGTATGCGAGATGTCGACCATCATGCCCAGGCGGTTCATCTCGAGGACGACCTCCTTGCCGTAGGGAGTGAGGCCGTTGTGGTGCTTCACCTTCTCATCCGTGATGTCGCCCTGCGAGTCGGCCCAGCTGTTGGTGTTGAAGTGGGTCAGGGTCATGTAGCGAACGCCGAGCGTGTAGAAGTCGCGCAGCACTCGCAGGGAGTCCTCTATCGCATGTCCACCCTCGATGCCCATCAGAGCGGCGATCCTCTTTTCCTTGTGGGCCTCCACAATTTGATCTGCCGTTGTCGCAAAGACAAAATCATTCGGGTGCGCGCCGATGATGTCGGTCTTCACGGTATCAATCATCTGCAGCGCACGGTTCGCAGAGTGGTTGCCGGCCACGTACTCGGCTCCCACATAGACGGCGAAGAACTCCGCGCCAAGGAAGTCCTTCATGCGTGGCAGATCGGTCTGTCCAGTCTTGTTTGGCGATGCGATGTCATAGCCCTTCACGGTGAGCGAGGTGACGTCGTCGTGTGTGTCGATAAGAATGGCCTCGCGCGTAACGCGATCGACCTCGGCCTGGGTGACGGGCTTCGTCCGGGGGGTGTGGGGGGCCTGGGACAGGAGGCAGGGTGCGAGGGTCAAGGAGAGAGCAGCGGCGGCGGCAGAGAGTCGGAGCGAGGGATGCATGCGGTCGGTGCCTTTCGCGACGTGTGAGGGTCGGGTGGATTCGTGAGACAGCGATGCGGGGCCGTGGCGTGGTGATCAGAGAGACAGGAGGATTGGCATGAGTGTAGCGGATCGGTCGCCGGGCCCACGTGCTTTGTGCTGTCCAGCGAGCCGAGCGGGACGATCTCCGGGTTGGAGATCTACGCCCACCCCTCCTACGTTTTGCTGCAAATCTTCGAAGGATTGATCTTAGGTCTGGACCGCACCGCTGACTGGTTTCGAGAATGACCGTTCGCGGAGCAGGTGATCGCCAAGTTGAAGCCCGGCGATCGCAATCTGGTCGTCGCTTCGAGGGTAGCAAGGCGCCGGTAGCCGTAGCGCCTCGCGACTGGTGCAAAAGAGCGGACGTGGTTCGGTCCGGTAGCATTGATCCTCATGAAGACGATCCCCTGCCGGTACCCTGTTCGATCACGATGGACGCTCCGTCGACTGGCCTCTGTGCTGGCGATCTCCGCGGTGTTGCTGTGGGGTTCGACTGAAGCGAGGGCGCAGACGCTGGCGCGGCCGGGTTGGGCGGGGTCGGGCATGAAGGTGACGCAGTGGTGGAGGAACTCCGTGATCGTGGAGGTGTCTGCTGAGAGTGCCGAGGCGGGGACGGTGCTGGGCCGCACGCGGCTGCAACTTGGCGATCTGCAGACGCTGGGAACGGATGCGATTCTGCTGCGCGGGATGGACGCAGGGGCTGCCGGGAGTGGTTCAGAGCCGCAGCTGGCGGAGAACTACGGAACGATGGATGAGTTCGACCAGCTGATGCGAGAGGCGAGCGGGCGACGGATGCGGCTGATGGTGGAGCTGCCGGCGGGTCTGACGGGCGATGCTTTGCTGGCGGACGCGCGGTTCTGGCTGAACCGCGGGGTGAGCGGGCTCTCTTTACAGGCGGATGCGGGGCGCCCGGCAGATGTGGTGCATGGCTTGCGGGGAGTGCTGCACGGGTATGTGGGCGAGCGGGTTCTGGCGGCGGAGGCTGCGGATGGGTCGGCTGCCGCCCGTGGGGGAGATGGCCCGGATCTGGTATTTACAGTGCTGCGAGGGTTCGGGGCAGGCGCGCAAACGACGGATGTTGCGGCTGTGCGAGCGGCGATCGAGGGGGCGCGGCGCGGGGGCGCGGGTGTGAGTGTGGCGGCGATCGAATCGAAGGCGCCGGCGGTGAAGGGCGGGGAGGCGAAGGCTCGGGCGACGGCGCTGCTGACGGTGCGCGGAAGCGTGGCGCTGCGGGCGCAGGATGTGGGTGTGGGGCCTGAGGAGCAGGCGCGGATGCAGGCGGCCGAACGGGAGGCTGCGGAGAAGAGGGCGGTTGAGGCGGCGACGAGCCCGGCGGCGGCCTCGAATGCGCGGCGTGCGGCGGCGGCGCGGAAGGCGGCAGCGGCTACGGCGCTGGAGTTGCCGGGGGACGCTACCTTTGCCTGGTACCAGCGGATGATCGGGATGCATCGGGGAAGTGCGGCGATGCTGGGAGGAGAGCAGACGATGGTGAACGAGGATGACAAGGGCGCGCTGGTGGCCGTGTGGCAGGGGCGTGGTGGGCAGCCGCTGGTGGCGGTGGTGAACTTGCATGCGGAGCCGTGCACGATGAGTCTGGCCGAAGACTTTGCGCGATTGAAGCTGCGTGGCGTGTTTCTGCGGGCGGTGGCGCGGACCGATACGGGGATGGGGGCTATGCCGCTGGGGCGTGTGAGCCTGCCGGGGTATGGGGTGTATGTGGGGCAGCTCGGACGGTAGGGCAGCTAGGACAGTAAATCACTCGAAAGAATGGTGTTGTAGGCAGAGTAGAGCTTGTCGAAGACGGCGTCCCAGCTGCAGGTGAGGGCGTAGGCGCGGGCCGCCTCGCGCATGGCCTGGTGGCGCACGGGATCGGCGAGCAGATGGGCGATGGTGTTTGCAAAGTCCTCATCTTCAGCAACATAGCCGGTTTCGGGACGGACGATATGGCGGGGTCCGCCGTCGGGGGTGACGAGGGCTGGGACGCCGGAGGCGAGGGCTTCGAGGACGACGTTGCCGAAGGTGTCGGTGTGGGAGGGGAAGACGAGCAGATCCATGTTGCTGTAGGCCTCGGCGAGATCGTCTCCGCGCAGGACGCCGGCGAAGATTGCGTCTGGAAGTTGCTGACGCAGTTGAGGTTCGAGGTTGCCGTGGCCGACGATGAGAAAGCGTGTGGAGGTGATGCCGGAGGCGCGGAGGGAGGCTTGGATGCGCGGCAGGAGAGCGACGTTCTTCTCGATCGAGAGGCGGCCGACGAAGCCCAGAAGCAGCGTTTTCCGGTCGGGAAATGACACGTTCGAGGCCCTAAAAAGCGGGTTCTGGTCAGGATTTGCAGCGATTGGGGGCATATTGCGCGAACGCCGGGCGGGTGTGAAGAGGTCGGTGTCGACGCCGCGCTGCATGAGATGGCAGGGCCGATGGGTGCGGCGCTCGAGGAGGGTGCAGAGCTCGAGGTTGGGGGCGAAGAGGACGCGGGCGAGGCGGTAGAAGCGGGTGGTGGCGACGAGTGAGAGATGCTCGACGGACTTCTCGACGCGTGCGGCGTACTTCCCGGGGAGATGGCGGGTGAGCCAGTGCATGCGGCGGCCGGCGTACTCGTGGACGTTGGTGTGCCAGGAGGCGGCGAGCGGGATGCGGTGGCGCCAGGCAAACCAGGCGCCGAGGATGCCGAGCTCGCTCGGGCCGGTGATGTGGAGGATGTCCGGGCGAAAGCGGCGGAGAGCGCGATCGACGGTGCGAGTGTGGCGGGCGAAGAGAGGATCGAAGAAGAGGTCTTTTTCAAGGGCGATAGCGGCGCGGGAGCGCGGGAGCTCGAGGGTGTGGAAGTCGCCGGTGGAGGTGGGCAGACTGGCGCCGGCGCGGATGCTGAGGAAGGGCAGGCCGCGGCGCTGGGCGAAGGCGGCGAAGTTGCGGGAGGTGTGGGCGACGCCGTTGACCTCGTGGAAGGAATCGGTGAAGAAGGCGACACGGGGCAGCGGCATGATTCAGGGTACCGCCCCGCTTGGGCTTCGGGCGTGGGGCCGTCAAGTCAGCACGGAGTTCACTCGACATCGAAGACGCTGTTACGGTGGTGGCCGTCGGAGCGCGTGGGCTTGTGTCTACAGGGGAAAGCGGGGCGCCTGTGCGAACGGCATATACCATGACTGCGAACCATCTTCCTCGAAAGGTTTCTTCATGCGTCGTCTCGCGTCGGTGAGTCTCTTTGGTGTTCTCGCTTTTGCCGCAGCAGGGGCGCAGACGATGGACGTTGCGGCCACGCCGCCTATGGGGTGGAATAGCTGGAACCACTTTGCCGGCCGCGTGACCGACAGGGACATTCGCGCTGCAGCCGACCAGATGGTGGCGACCGGCATGCGCGACGCGGGCTACGTCTACGTGAACATCGACGACACGTGGGAGGCCGGCCGCGACGCGCAGGGCAACATCCTGACGAATGACAGATTTCCTGACATGAAGGCGCTGGCGGAGTACGTGCATAGCAAGGGGCTGAAGATCGGCATCTATTCCTCGCCTGGACCGAAGACATGCGGGGGGTACGAGGGCAGCTACCAGCACGAGGAGCAGGACGCAAAGACCTACGCCACATGGGGCATCGACTACCTGAAGTACGACCTGTGCGGGTATGGCGAGATCATGGACAGGGAGGCGGGCACGGATCAGGAGAGGGCGTACGCCATGATGCGCGCCGCTTTCGCCAAGATGGGTGAGGCGTTGAGGACGACGGGCCGGCCGATCGTCTACTCGCTTTCGCAGTCCGGGTGGGACTCGATCTGGAGGTGGGGACCCTCGGTCGGCAGCAATCTGTGGCGCACGACGGGGGACATCAAGGACAGCTACGGCCGGATGGCGGAGATCGGCTTCTCGCAGGCCGGTCTGGCGAGGTACGCCGGGCCCGGCCACTGGAACGATCCGGACATGCTTGAGATTGGGAACGGCAAGATGACGACGGACGAGTACACGACGCACATGACGTTGTGGGCGATCCTGGCCGCGCCGCTGCTCGCCGGCAATGATCTGACCAGGATGAGCCCGGCCGACACGGCTATTTTGACGAACAAGGACGTCATTGCTGTGGATCAGGATCCGCTCGGCAGGCAGGGGGATCGCGTCAGCGCAGAGGGTCCGTTTGAGGTCTGGATGAAGCCTCTCCGGAACGGCTCGGTCGCTGTGGGGCTCTTCAACCGCGGTGAGGATATGGAGGCCATGTCGCTGCCGGCGGCATCGGTGCTCGGACTGAAGAGCGTGAGGTCGATCCGCAATGTCTGGTCGTCCGGGGATACGACCAAGGGGCCATGGAAGGTGCCGGGGCACGGGGTGGAGCTGCTGATCGTTCACTAATGTCAGACTCTGTCGTGATCGTGGCGCGGCACAGGGGAGTGCCGCGGATGCACGGCCGGGTGGAACGCCGGACGGTGCTTCCGCTTTTTCTGCCGTTGCGGTGGTGAGCGGGAGTCCCTGCGGTGCTGTTGGGCGTGTCCCTCAGGTTTGGGGCGTGAAGGGCAGAATGCGGAGGTCTCTCCACTTCGCTACGCTTCGGTCGAGATGATGGCTATTGGGTGTGAGGCTTCGGTCGAGATGACGGCTATTGCGAGTTGTGACGCTGGTCGCGAGTCGATTGCCGGGGTGGCTTTCAGGGGGTTGCGGGGGTG